>NZ_CP016809.1:4402500-5602500 GCF_002741055.1 Paenibacillus ihbetae
CTCGCCTGTCTCGTCCGCATTCGCCAACGTCCAGGAGGAGCCTGCAGCCAGCGTAACGGAGGCGTTTCCTATCAGATTCAGCGCCTTGAAGCTGAGCGTGAGCACATCGGTATCGCCGATGACGCTCCGGTCTCCGGTCAGACTGGATGTAACGACGGCTTTGCCGGGCTCCAGGGCGGTGTTCATGTACGTGCCTTCGCCTGCAAATTGGCCCGCTTGTGCTACGTCGACCAATTCCAGCTTGGAGGCATCGTAGCTGATCCGCGAATGCACGCTGTACAAAAGATCGGCATCCGCTGCTTTAACGGTCACCTCAAACGTTTCACCGGTTTTGGTTTCCGCAGGTGCCGCGAGATCGAACCGGATCCGATCGTTCCCCGGGGTTTCCGGTTCCTTCGCCATATTCATCGTAATCCGATACATTTGAGTCCGGTTAAAGGACGGGGCATAGTACAGATGGCCGTCCGGCCCGAGCGTGAACGATTCGGTATCGGCCAGCTCGATGAACTCGAACGTAGCCGGATCGATTGCATACAGCTTCTTTGTCAGATTGGCAAGCAGAATGCCTTCCTTGCTCCAAGCCAGATCATAGTTGCCCCAGCGAAGAGCGGTGCCGCTGTCGGCTGGATTAATGTTAAAGTACTTGATGACCTGCAGCGTATTTGGCTCAAGCGCAAATACATAACCGTTTGCGCCGCCCCACAGCAGTCCGTCCGGACCGAAGGTGAGGCCGCCGATGGCAGGAGGGTTGGACAGTCCGGGAATGTCCAGCGTCGTCTCCAGAATCTTCTCCTCCTTAACGGTATCCCACACGAACAGCTTAGCTTCCGCGGCCTTCGGATCAACGGCCATACCGCCGTTAATGCTGGTGGACCCGTACAGCTTGCCGTCTTTGTAAGCTAGGGAAACGACGCTCTGGTCCTGCACCACATTGCGGAACACGCGGTAAGCTGCGGAAGGGTCCGCTGCGGTCGGATCAAATACCGAGATGGCTCCTCCAAGCTCGCCGTAGGTTGAAACGGAGCCAAAGTAAATTTTGTCGCCTGCAAGGGTGCTTGCACCGATTCGGTCCTGCCCGTTGCCCAGGGTGAACAGCTTCTTCGGATTGCCGGTTCCGTCCGGTTGACCCAGATCGTATTCATAGATATCCCCGCCAGGGTAAACGCCGAAGTACATCCGGTTGCCGTAAGACTCGACCGCCCCGGCCTGCCCCATACTGAACGTCTTGGCCGTATTCGTCGCAATATCATAGGCGGCGGCCTTGGAAGCCTGCATGCCGGTAACATAAATTTTGCCGTCAGGGCCATTCACGAATTTGTGGGTAATGGTTGCTGAAGGCGGTAAAATATTTTCATATCGCTTGACGGTATTCGTCTGCGGATTGAAGAACACGATAATGCCGCTGAAATTCATCGTAACCAGGCTTGTGCCCGGCAGATCGGGATCAGCGACCTGCACCCAATTCGCGCCCCGGAACGCCGTTTCGTATTCCATTCCGGAATCGGCGACTTCATGTGTTACGATATCAAAGGTTTTGATTTTTTTGTCGGCCGGAAAGTAAATTTTGCCGTTCAGAGATTCCTTCGGCAGGTGAAGGCCTGACGAACTCTTCTCGATCACGACATCGAGCCATTCCCCGGCTTCAAGATCATAAATGTAGCGTTTTTGCGGCGTATCGTACCGGATGACGAGGAACTTGTCGTCAACAATGCTCAAGTCATACACATACCCGGTTTCGTTCAGGGAGGAAGCGATTTCGACCTTTTCCCCGGTCTCGACATTCACTTTATAGACTTTGCTGTGGGATGTCCCCGCGTAAATATACCCGTTGCTGTAATCGATGGATCGAACGTACTGCTGTCCGGCGCCATCAACCATAATGCCGTAGTCGCGGCTCTCCTTGGTGACCGGATCATACTTCAATACCCGTCCGCCGGGTCCTGCGCCGATGTAGACAGCGCCTGCCTCATCGATGGCGAGACACCAGAAGACGCTCTCGGTCGGATGGGTATACACTTTCTTGACGTCCTTCGTAACCGGGGAGTAAGCCCACAGCTGCCCGGCCGAAGTGATATACACCGTGCCGTCCGGCGCGATTTCATGGTTCCACACTTCGCCGCCGCCTTCAAGCGGTAAGCTGCGGATGACACGGTAGTCATCGAGATCGACGACGTGGAACATCGGAGGGATGCCTTTTACGGTTGTGTACATTACGTTCTTGCCGTCCTCAATGCCGGCCTCGCCGTCCATTAATCCGACAACGCCGGAAATCGGAAGCGTTCTGAACTCAGGCTCGCCGAATTGGAAGTCGTCGAGGCTTGCTCCAGGCTGCCCTGAATCTTCTCCGATCGTAATCAGCTTCACTACATTTTCGGAGACGGAATCCATGCCGTTCAGCCGGGCTCCCTTGGCGAGGATGAGCCATGTGCTTCCGCTATCCGCAATAACGTTGAACGTCATCACGGCAATCTCGCTGTCTCCATCGATGGCATCCGGCAGGCTCCCCTCCAGACGAATGCTGCCATTCTCTTTATCAGACGAGAAGGAGGCCTTCGAATCTCCAAACGCACCGGCAGGCTTCACCTCGGCGATCTCCAGCATGGAGGGGTCGTAATAAATGGAGGCGGTAACGCTGGAAATGTCCGCGCCTTCCGTCAAGCTCAGCACCGTGCTGAGGGTATCCCCTTGTTCTGCGCTAGCTGGAGCGGACAGCGCCAGCTTTCCCGGAAGCTGGACCAGTTGTTCGTAAGACATCGTAATGTCGTCATAATAAGCGGTTGCCCGGCTGTAAGCGGTCGTGTATAAAATAATTCTGGCATATGCCGCATTCGCCGGCGCTTCCAGGCTTGTAGATGCCGAGGTCCACTGCTTTACGGGAAAGCCCTTCGAGGTGTCGTTATGAAGCGGCTTTTCGGCAATGGATTTATCGGCCGCATCGAAGTAGCGGAGGTTCAGACTTGCCGTCCCGCTTTCCTCCATGTACACCGAGGCGGTCACGGTATAAGTGACACCGCTCGTAATATCAAGCTTGCCGCTCATGAGAGCGACGGAATTGCTTTGCGACGTATCGGTGATTTTCAGGCTCTGATTGCCGCTATGGCTGTTCTCCGTGGAAACGGCATAGGTATATTCACCCTCCTTCACAGCAAACATGCTGCTCCAGCCCGGGATGGCGGCTCCAGAAGCGCTATCCTCAAAACCAGGATTGGTTAAAGGCATGCTGACGGATTTGGAAGCCGCCGCCGTAACGCCCGCGGGTGCAAGCTCAGAAGCTGCAGCAGCGGGAGACATGGATAGAAATAGCGAAACGGCCAGCGTGACGGACAGCAGGGAAGCGAGGCTTTTCTTCATTTTTCGAAGGCTGGTATTCAATGAAATCCCTCCCGGTAATAAGATTAGAAATATCTGAATGGATATAAGGAATCGGTTATTCATATTGCTGCCGCATGACAGCTAATGGTTTATGGTGACTTGCAAGCAGGCTGACTCGGTACAGGCTAGCTTGGAGAATTGGACTTTTTGCCTGGGTGGGGAGAGATTTGGAACGACAGCTCCTTCATCGTCTCAAGGGGCAGTGTCCGAAGATCGTTCCTGCCATGTTCATTTATATAGGTTTCTGTTGTAACCGCTTTCACCTCTTGTAATTGAAGAGTGGCTGCCCCCGGCTTTAAAGCAGTAAACGTCACTTCTGCGACTTGCAGCTTCTTCTTATAGGACGTATCCTTGCTATCCTTGCGGATCAGCGCAGCGGAAACTTGGCCCTCCTTGGTCTGCGAACTAGATGGGTAGTTGATATACTGATTCGAAATCGTCATCCCTTCATATCGAAGTTGGCTGGAATTGAATTTTAGATTGAACTGCAATCCATATAAATCCTGTACTTGCGAGGCGTTTATGCGAATTTTGACCTTGGATCCCGGCTTGAGGGCATTAGGCACTCTCACCAGCTCCAGTTGTCCGCCTGCCGCGGATGCAGGGTAGGGGGCGAACAGACTGACGAGTAGAAGGACGATCATGACAGCCAAACCGTATTGCTTTCTCAATATGATACACCTCCAGTGATTTTGAATGTTGTTTTGTTGAATCAAAGCATGCTTGCTGACCGGGCACGACCTCCTTCCCTTCGCATTCATTTTTTAGAAATCACTTTATTTACTCTGGTATCCATGAGGTATACAAAAATGATAATATCATTCAAAATTACTGTCAATGTCCTTAAATAGGGAATAAATTGGTGTAAATGTGGTGCATGATCTGTGTAGAAAATGCTGGATATGGTATACTATCCCTACATGAACATTGCCTTGTTGGTGAATGGGGAGTCTTGACGATGAGCAACAAACCTGATCGTGTCACGTTTCAGAAGCGGTTGGATGAGATGGTAACCACGCTTCGGCGCGACATTCTTACCTCGGTCCGCCCGCCTGGGGACTATCTGCCTTCCGAGCTGGCGTTGGCAGAGCAATATATGCTTAGCAAAAAATCCGTCCGCAAGGGACTCGAGCTGCTTGTGGAGGAAGGATTGATAACGAAAGAGCCGCGCGTGGGCAACCGGATCAACGCCCCTGCCCCTGTGCCGAGGGTGTCGTTAAAGCTCGGCTGCTATCCTTCCCTGGAGGATGAGATCGACCTGAAAGGATTGCTTGAGCAGTTCCACGCGTCGTATCCCCACATCTCGGTGGATACCGTTACGCTGCCCTACACGAACTATCCTGAAGCGATTCAGGGGTATTTGGAAAACGGATGGGTGGATGTGCTTTCGCTAAATACGTGGAATTTCCGTGAAATGCTGGAGCACGGCGAACTGGATCGGTTTCTTCCGCAGGACCCGGACCCGGAGGCGTATTCGTTTCTGGAGGATTATCTGGGGCAAGACGGGCGGCTGTACGCCCGGCCGATCACGTTTTCGCCGGTAGTGCTGTGCTATAACAAAACCCTGTTCCGGAAATGGGGCATGCCGGAGCCGGATAGCAGCTGGTCATGGAAGCAGCTGGCGGAGACGGCGAGTCACATCCGGAGAGAGCATCGGTTGTTCGGCTTCTACGCGCATATCGCCTCCACGAACCGTTTCCCGATTCTATTGCTGCAGAAGCACTTTCGGTTCGCGCAAGAGCAAGGCGGATATCGCTATGATGATCCGCAGCTGTGGCAGAGCCTCGGCATGTTCCGGGATATCATCTACGGACAAGGCTTGTCGGCTTCGTTCCTGTCCGAATCCGACGGGGATGCCGAGAAGCTGTTTTTGCAGCAGAAGACTGCTATGGTGATGACGACGTACTATGGCTTAAAAATGCTGAAGCAAGCCGATTTCGAATATGATCTTGCTCCGCTGCCTTATGAGCATAGCGCGAAAACGCTGCTGCTTGTGACGGGTCTGGCTGTCAATCGGCAATCGAAGCAGAAGGAAGCGGCGGGCCTGTTGGTTGATTTTCTAAGCTCGGCCGCGGCCCAGCTGCATATCCGCAAGCAGACGCTGAGCATTCCGGCCCGGAAATCGTCGGCCGAATGGGAAGGCCCGGAAACGATGTATCGACCGTCGCGCTTTAACCTGTACCGCGAGATCGTCCCGACCTACAGCAGCTATGCGGACTTGGGCATCACGATGGAGGAGCTGCATCGGCTGCGGCAGGAGCTGAAGCTGTTTTGGGCGAATATGGAGCAGGCCGAGGATACCGCCGCACGTCTTGCAAGCAGGCTTGGAGTGAAATCCTGACAATAAGCCTGCTCCTTCACGGGAAACCTCGCCGAACAGCATATAGACAGGAATGCCGCATTCGTTTGCGCTTTGCGCATTACTGGCATTGATCTGATGGCGCCTGCTTGCGGACTTCCTGAGTCCGCAAGCAGGCGTTGATTGTTGTTTGAACGATACTGAAAACGTGAGGATGAAAGAATTTTTTTCGAAAAGGTAGTTGACACATCTGCTACTCAGTAATACAATGTACATGTAATAAGTAATACTGAATAGCTTACCTTCCCGTAAATCGATAAATGAAAATTTCCCTTGGTGCTGTGCTGTACTGAATAGGATCAGGCCAAAAAGAGGAGGGACGACACAGAGGAGGCTTATTGAACATGGAGAATTTAACCGAAATGCTGAAGGGTGTGCTTGAAGGCTGCGTGCTTGAAATCATCAGCCGCCATGAAACCTATGGCTACGAGATCACCCGACGACTGAACGAGCTTGGGTTTACTGAGGTTGTTGAGGGGACGGTCTATACCATCCTCGTGCGATTGGAGAAGAAACAACTGGTGAACATCGAAAAGAAGCCGTCAGATATGGGGCCGCCCCGCAAATTCTACTCCCTTAATGAGGCCGGGCGCCAGGAGCTTGCATTGTTTTGGCAAAAATGGGGGTTCGTATCATCCAAAATCAACGTCTTGAAGTCAACCTAGCGTCATAAGATATTCTGTCTGATATTTTGGAGCGAAATACTGAGCTTTATTAAAAAGGAGGAGATAGATCTTGATGGAAATGTTCAAAAAAATGATTGGCGATAAAAAGGAGTACAAGATGATGATGGCACGGGTTGAAGCCCTGCCCGAGGACTATCAGTTTGTGTTTAAGAAAATTCAAAGCTACATGTGGAATTTCGCATCAGGCAATGGGATGGATATGCTGCAAATGCAGTATGAATTGATCGACTTGTTCGAAGCCGGTGCGGCAGAAGGCAGGCATGTGCTGGACATCACGGGTGACGACGTGGCTTCCTTTGCTGATGAGCTGGTCACAAATGCTAAAACCTATGTCGCCAAGTATCGGGAAGATATGAATCAGAGCATCATGCAGCGTTTGGGAAAAAAGTAAAATCCTAATGAATTACCGACTGATTAGCTAATTACAAGGTGAATGGGCGCCTTCGCTATTCAGTTATATTTTTGGCTTACTAGTAAGTAATACAGATTATCAGTCTTACTGAATAGAGGGTGCAGGCGATTTCCCACAGCAAGGCGCATCGACCGTAATTCCGGTTCTTTGAGGCGGCCATGCTGCGAATTTATATAAGGAGGAAAACATGATGACAAATGCAGCGATTTCTGTAAAAGGGTTGAAGAAATCCTTTAAAGGCAAGGAGGTCTTAAAAGGTGTGGATTTCGAGGTGCGGCGTGGCGAAATTTTCGCGCTGCTGGGCTCCAATGGAGCGGGCAAAACGACGACGGTCAACATCCTCTCGACGCTGATGAAGCCCGATGGCGGCGAAGCGCGTATTTGCGGCTCTGACGTCCAGCGACAACCGGATCAGGTTCGCCAGAGCATCAGCCTGACAGGACAGTTTGCGGCTTTGGACGGCATGCATACAGGAAGGGAAAACCTCATCATGATCGCCAAGCTGAGGGGCGTTTCCAATCCCGCGCAGGTAGCCGACCATCTGCTTGCCAAATTCAGCCTGACCGAAGCCGCAGGCCGCCGGGCGGACCAGTATTCCGGCGGGATGAAGCGCCGGCTTGACATCGCCATGAGCTTAATCGGGAGTCCAGCCGTCATTTTCCTCGACGAACCGACCACAGGACTTGACCCTGAGGCACGGATTGAGGTTTGGAATACCGTCAAGGAGCTTGCTGGCAGCGGCACGACCATCTTGCTGACGACCCAGTATCTGGAGGAAGCGGAACAACTGGCGGACCGTATCGCCATCCTGCATGGCGGAAAAATCATCAAGTCCGGCACCCTTGCCGAACTCAAAGAGATGTTCCCGCCAGCGAAAGTGGAGTACATTGAGAAGCAGCCGACCTTGGAGGAAATTTTCCTGGCGATCATCGGCAAAAAGGAGGAGATGTAAATGAAAAGCAGAACAGGAGCATTACTGGGACGATTAATGCGCAATATCATGCGCAGCCCCGATACGATTATTACGGTGGCGATTACGCCGATTATGATGATGCTGTTGTTTGTCTACGTATTTGGCGGCGCGATCGAGACAGGCACGGCCAACTACGTTAATTATTTATTGCCGGGAATTCTGCTGATGGCGATCGCGTCCGGCGTCTCTTATACAGCCTTCCGGCTGTTTGGGGATGTAAAGAGCGGGCTGATGGCGCGTTTCATAACCATGCCGATCAAGCGCTCGTCGGTATTATGGGCGCATGTGTTGACGTCGCTTGTTTCCAATGCGCTTACGGTGGTGGTGGTTTTCCTCGTCGCGCTTCTGATGGGCTTCCGTTCTAGCGCTCATATCCTGGATTGGCTCGCGGTAGCCGGGATACTCGGATTGTTTACGCTGGCGCTGACGTGGCTGGCGGTCATTCCCGGCTTGACAGCAAAGACTATGGAAGGGGCGACGGCCTTCTCGTACCCGCTAATCTTCTTGCCGTTTATCAGTTCGGCCTTTGTCCCTACCGAAACCATGCCTAAAGTTGTCCGTGCTTTCGCTGAGAACCAGCCCGTAACCTCCATCGTGAATGCGATTCGCGCCCTCCTGTATGAAGGATCCGTCGGCAACGATATCTGGATCGCGCTTGCCTGGTGCGTGGGGATCATGGTCATCGCTTACTTTTTCGCTATTAAAGCATTTAAACGCCAGTTAGCGTAAGTAAACCATTAGGGGACTGGACTTATCGCTTGTAGTCGACGCTGATCATGGTGCAGCGGCCATCATTACACCGCGCGATCCATGGTCAGCCGAATACAGCTGCTCTCACATAAGGCTGCATAAATGCCTGGGCAATCATCAACGAAATCTACAGGCATGGACTTTTACATTCGGTGATCCCCGCATATTTCGTGGTCGAATCCTTCCGCTTCGCATAATTAGGTCAGCCAGAACGTTCTGGTTGACCTCTTTTGGCGATATCCAGCCTTCTTTTGAATCAACTGCCGGATCATGATAGTATCGAGAATAGATAGACGGCAGGCTAGAATCGAGGAGGGCAAGAGCATGGCCAATATCAAAGAAATCGCGAAGCTTGCGGGCGTGTCGGTATCCACGGTATCCCGGGTGCTCAATAATCATCCCTATGTCAGCGAGGAAAAGCGTGCGCGGGTCCTGGCGACGATGAAGCAGCTGAAGTATGCGCGCAATATGAACGCTGTTCACCTCATTACGGGCAGAACGATGAATATCGCCATCATGCTGCCGTTCATTAATCATGCGTACTTCTCCTTGCTGATGGAGGGGGCCGGACAAGAAGCGCTGGCGGCAAGCTACCGGCTTATTCTTTGTCAGACGGGTTATGCGCAGGATAAAGAAGTGGAAGTGCTGGAGATGCTGCGAAACCGGGAAATTGACGGAATCATTATTCTATCGTCCGCCGTTACCCCGGAGCAGATCGAAGCCTACTGTCCATATGGCCCGATTGTGTGCTGTCTGGATGCCGGTGAACGATTATTTTCTTCTATATATATTAATCATGCGGAGGCTTTCCGGCGTGCTATGCATTATCTGATTGACCGGGGCCACCGCCGAATCGGGTTTACGGTAGGGAGGCTGGACAGCCCGAGCACGAGAGCCCGTAAAGCAGCCTATGAAGAGGTGCTGGAAGAAATCGGAGAGCCTTCCCGTGAGGAATGGATACTGGATGGCTGCATTGATCTTGAGGATGGCGCGGCCATTATGGACCGGCTAACGGAAATGGAAGAGCGGCCAAGCGCCCTGCTCGTGACGGGGGACCATGTGGCGGCCGGCTTGATCTACGAAGCGGAGAAGCGGGGTTTATCCATCCCGCGGGAGCTTGCGGTCATTGGATTCGACAATCAACCCATCGGCAAAATGCTGGGGCTCACGACGATCGACAACCGATTGCTCGATATGGGTGCCGAGGCTTTCAAAATCGTGTATGCCCATATTCAAGGGGAGCGGAAAGACCCGGTGCGAAAGGAGCTGCCATTCGAATTGATTGAACGCTCGTCGGTATAGGGACTGTAAGCCAAGTTCTTACAGATAGATTACAAAGTTCGACAATTGTGATATCCTTAGTGGAGCAAGTTCTTTGTTTCACAACATTCATTAACGTCTGCAAGCGTTTTGCAGGCGTTCTATTCTGTATTTAAGAAAGAAAGGAGCCTACGCTAGTGGATGTCCTGAATCAGTTCAAAAAAGCTTCCCGTATCCAAGTCATTCCGGTCATGCTCATTCCGGTTGCTTTGGGGGCGCTCGGAGCTTACGTATGGACAAGCCGTTTCCATATCGGGCTTTTTTTATTGACCTTGTTCGGAAGCGGGGCTGCCCATTTGTTCTCCAATATGGTGAACGATTTGTGGGACTATAAGAACGGGACCGATACGGAGGCCCAGGAGCACGTCGATGCGATCTCCACGAATTCCGGTTTTCTGACCAAGGGGATCTGGTCCATCCGCAAATTCGAGATCGTTACCTGGACGCTGTTCGGAATTGCCGCATTATGCGGGATTATTCTGAGCTTGATCAGCGGCTGGTGGGCGCTTCTGTTCGGCGCGCTCGGCGGGCTCATCGCTTATTTTTACGTGGCGCCGCCCGTTCGGTTCGGATACCGGGGCAAGGGCTACAGCGAAATTGCGATCCTATTGTCCTTCGGTATTTTGCCTGTAATGGGAGCGTTCTATGTCCAGACTTCAACCATGGATCTTCGTGCGCTGCTGTTGTCGCTGCCGATCGGGCTGCTCACGACCTTGATTCTGTTCAATCATCACTTCCTGCATTGGCAGGCGGATCGTCAGGCCGGAAAGAGAACGCTCGTGGTCGTATGGGGGGAGAAGCGGGCACTGACGTTCTCGCGTGCACTGCTGCTGCTGGCCTGTCTGTCCTTGGTTGCATGCGTCCTTGCCGGGGCGCTTCCGCCTTATGCGATTATCGCTCTGCTGACCGTTATTCCGCTCTATCTTGTGTATGGAAGACTGAAGGATAGCAACCGTTCCGAAGCTTACTTGCCGCTGATGGGCGCGTCAACGATGACAACGATGCGCTGCGGCGGCGTGTTGATCCTGTCGTTGCTTGTCCAAGGCATAATCCAGGCATTCTAAACACCTATTTTTGTGAGAAAGAAGGAGACTTGAGAATGGAACAACAACGCGTTTTTGGTGATTTTCATACCATCCTGTCCGAGGGCAAGGTGTGGAAGATCGGCGGCTTTCCGCTGCCGGACGGTTCGTTCTGGGAATACCGGGAGCCCAACGCCGTCGTTATCGTACGCAATGGCATCCTGTATGTGCGCGCGCCGCTGAGCCGTCAGAACGATCAGATTCAGATTCTCGACAATGCCAAGCATATGTATTATTCCGTGGAAGAGGTTGAGGTGCCGGAATCGGGCGAAGTGACCTTCGAGCTCCAGATCCGTGCCCGTACGCAAGGCACCGTTCCCGGCGATTTGTACGACGGCTATGTATCTTTGAATCTGCTGGATTTCTCCACCGGAGCCGCCCTCGACTTCTTCGCTTCGAACGATAAGTATGCCAGCGTGTATGCGGTGCTGCCTTTCCCTGGCGTGCAGGTGCCGGAATCGGATAAAACCCGCTTTTTCTGCATTTTTAAAGAGGAAGACACGCACTTCAAACCGCAGGAATTCAACACGTACAAAATCACCTATAACCGCAGCGAGGACGAGGCAGTATTCTACGTGAACGGACAGGAAGTCCGTCGGGAGAACAACATCCCAATCAAATTCAACAAGTTCACGATTGCCCTTGGCATCATGACGGAGAAGGATCTGACACCGCAGGGCAGCGTGTCGGTCCATGGCCAAACCGTCATAGCCGAGTACTCCCCGGTTACGGTAACCATCAAGGAATAGCTGCTATCCATGTAAAAAAGCGAGCCGCGCTCACATTAGAGCGCGGCTCGTTTGCGTTGTACGGAAGGGAGTGGATTGGTTTACTTGGGTAGCACGTGGCTGGGGGTAGATTGTCGAGCCAACAAGTCCCCAAAACGGACGTGCCCCCGGACTATACATCCCCACTATAGCCCAAAAAGCCACCCTTTGCGGGTGGCTTTCATCTAAGGCTCAATATTTACTTCTTCAAATCTTCAATCGAGTTCACGTCGACATATGAAGGAACGACGAGACCGGTTTTAACGCCTTCCATGTTAGCGCCAAGGTCTTCGACCTGATCCTTGAACTTATCCCAGTAGTCGGCATGCGTCAGCGGGAGCCATGCAGCAACCGTAGCGTCGACGTCGCCGTTAGCGACCCCGGTCCACATTGGGCCGGCTTCGACCTGAAGCGCCTCGACCTTAAAGCCAAGCTTCTCTTCCATAATGACCTTCAGCAGGTTGGTGCTGGCGATTTCGGAATCCCAAGCAACATAGCTGAATTTGAAGCTTTTGCCGTCAACGGGCTGAACGCCTTGCGTCCATTCGTTCACTTTCTCGCTGTTCGCTTCCATCCATTCCTTGGCAGCAGCTTCAGGATTCTGCCCTTCCTGGATGGCGGTCATGATTTGACCCATATCGTCCGAGGTCCATTTGAAGTTGCTCAAGAACTGATAAGCCTCCGGCTGATCCTCTTTCAGGCCTTTACGGACGACCGTGTGAATTTCTTCGGCTTCGCCATAAACCTTCTTCGGATCCTCCAGATACTTCAGATCATACTTGGAGAACATCCAGTGCGGCGTCCAGCCGGTAATGATGATCGGCTCCTTTTTCTTGATCGCCTTATCGAGCGTAGCTGTCATCGCTGCACCGGAGCCTTCGATCAGCTTCCAATCCGTCAAGCCATATTCCTCGATCGCGGCAGCTGTGGCTTTCATAATACCAGCGCCTGGATCAATACCGATGATTTCATGGTTTACCTGTTCGCCGATCGAGCCGGCGGCTCCGCCGTTTGCGCCTTCGCCGCCCTGGGCTCCGTTCGTGCCGCCGTTCCCGCCTTGTCCGCATGCGGACAGAAGGAGGACAGCCGCCAAGCTAAGCATCAACCACCATTTCTTGTTCTTCAAGTTAAGCACCCCTCTTTTTCGTTTTAAATATATTTTGAGTAAAGCGGTCCAGGACAATCGCCAGGATGACGACAGCCAGACCCGCCTCAAACCCTTTACCGATCTGCAGCTGGGTTACTGCACGGTAGACCTCGGCACCGATACCCTGGGCACCGATCATCGAAGCGATAACAACCATCGACAAGCACAGCATGATCGTTTGGTTAATCCCGGCCATCAAGGTCGGCATAGCCAGTGGCAGCTGTACCTTGAACAGCTTCTGTCCGGAAGTCGAGCCGAATGCATCGGCGGCTTCGGTCAGCTCGCCGGATACCTGCATAATGCCCAGCCGCGTCAGGCGGATCGTCGGCGGAATCGCAAAGATCACGGAAGCGATCACGCCCGGAACGACCCCGAGGCTAAAGAACGTAACCGCAGGCAGCAGATAGACGAAAGCGGGCATAGTCTGCATAAAGTCCAGGATCGGAATGATGATTCTGGAAGCGGTCTTGCTGTAGGCTGCCCAGATGCCGAGCGGCACTCCGAGCACGATCGAGATCAACCCTGCCGTAATGACCAGGCTTAGCGTGCTCATCGTTTGCGGCCAATACCCGAGATTTTCGATGATGAGAAAACCGATGACCGTAAAAAACGTCAGCGGCAAGCGACCAAGCAAATACGCAAGGACAGCCAATATGACGATGAACAGGTACGGATGGGGCAGCATAAATACATCTGTAAAAAACTCGACAATTCCTTCAATAACAAAGGAGATGGCATTGAAAAAGCCCGAGAACGTTTCTCCCATCCAATCCACCAAGGAATCGATCCAGCTTGCGAGAGGAATCTTAGGCATCTTGCGTCACCCCCTCATTCTTGGTTTCCCCGGCCAACGCGCCGAGCACGGCCCCGCGGACGATAACGCCCATCAGGCGGCCATTGTCGTCGACAACGGCAAGCGGTACTTTGGACATGCTCGTAATTTCGAACAGCTCGTTGAGCAAAGTGTCCGGACCGACTCTAGGACCGTCCGTAATCAAAATATCCTCAAGCTTGCGATGATTCTTCATCGCATCGGAAGCATCCTCGGCGGTGATGACTCCGAGCAGCTTCTTGGCGCGGTCTATCACGAACAGGTTGGATATTCCCCGTTCGCGCATCAGCTCCAGCGCAACACGCGGACCGCGGTCCATCGTAATCGCTTCGGGCCGGCGCATAACGTGTGACGCCGTCAGTACCTTCGACAGATCGACGTCCTCCACGAACCGCTCAACGTAATCGTTGGCCGGCTGTGTCAGTATTTCCTCAGGCGTACCGATCTGCACGACGGCGCCGTCCTTCATCAGGGCGATGCGGTCTCCGATCCGGAGCGCCTCATCCAGGTCGTGGGTAATGAACACGATGGTTTTTTTCATTTTGTCCTGAAGCTCGATGAGCTCATCCTGCATATCCCGACGGATCAGCGGATCGAGCGCGCTGAACGCTTCGTCCATGAGCAGAATTTCGGGATCGTTGGCAAGCGCCCGGGCCAGCCCGACACGCTGCTGCATGCCGCCGCTGAGTTCATCCGGCATTTTGTCCTCCCAGCCCTTGAGCCCTACAAGCTCGAGCGCCTTCATGGCGGCATCGCGCCGCTTGGATTTATTGACCTTCTGAATTTCCAGGCCGTATTCGACATTGTCGAGCACGGTACGGTGCGGGAACAATGCGAACTTTTGGAATACCATGCTGATCGTTTTGCGGCGTACCTCGCGCAGCTGTTCCTTATTCATTTTTCTCAAATCCTTGCCATGGATCAGAATTTCTCCTGAAGTCGGTTCAATCAACCGATTTAGCAAACGGACTAATGTAGACTTACCGCTGCCGGACAGCCCCATGATGACGAAGATTTCGCCTTCCTGAATATCAAAGCTGACACGGTTAACGCCAACCGTTATATTTTTCTCTTTTGCGATTCGCGCTTTGGACCAGCCTTGCTCCAGCAGCTGAAGCCCTTGCTCGGCACCCGGGCCGAACAGCTTGCTGACGTTCTTCACTTGCAGAATAGCCAAGAGTGACTCCTCCTTTTAATGTGTAGAGACGCGTCCGAGCTAACCTCAGTGCTAACCCGGTCCGTCACTGCCGTCTCGTAAACCCATGTTCATCATTGTAACAATGGCTACGTAAAGTATCAAACGTTATATCCGTACGTAAAGTACGTACAGTAAAAACTGTACAAAGTTATCCTCCCGAATCCTTTCGGATGCTCCCATATGCTTAGTCATCGCTGTTCTTTACTTTTAAAATAGCTTTCCCTACAATAGACGAGAGAATGTGTGTGGATTGGGCTTGTTTAGATTCGCTCCAGATCGTTCACACTACAACTCGAGTCCAATCAGTTTTGTTGTATGGCATGACTTCTTGGATGGTTACAGAAAGAGGAGGCTGCAAGCATGAGCTTGTACCAGTTGGATGAGGAACGGCAGGCTGCTGTGCAAAAGATTCGTAAGCGTGTCATTGAAAATATTGGACGAAATATGGACTTGTACGGCATTCCGCTCTCGACAGGTCATTTGTATGGCCTGTTGTATTTTGCCGATAAACCGATGAACCTGGATGAGATGGGACAGGAAATGAAGATGAGCAAGACCAGCATGAGCACCGGGGTGCGAACCTTGCTCGATCATAAGATGGTAAACAAAGTGTGGGAGAAGGGCTCCCGCAAAGACCTGTATGAAGTGGAGTATGATTGGTACCAGACCTTCGTGGACTTTTTCGACATTAAGTGGAGGAAGTCGGTGGAGAGCAACATCCTCGTCCTTCGCAAGGCGCTGCAAGAAACCGAGAAGCTTCTTAAAGAATATGAGGATGATCCGGTCATGGTAGCCGTGCTTGAGGCCGATCGGACCAAGATGCGCGAAGCCGTGGCGTATTACCGGTGGCTGGAGCGGCTGATTGATGCCTTTGTTGACGGAGATATTTTTAAATATGTTCCGAAAGAGCCGCCGGAGGGCGGTTCCTGATCTTGTAAGCAGCTGAAATTCCTTTTATAATACGAGTAAGGCAATGCTTACCTAACAAGGTACAACCTGTTCATCGGGTTGTGCCTTTTTTTGTTGGGTCAGGGGCGGGGAGGAAGCCGGCATCAAGGATCCGAAATCGCGCGTCAAAGCTTCACCCTTGCTCCCAAAGAATAAAGTGGGAGGGTTACATATGGTACATTCGAAATCCCGGCATGATGAAAGACTGGTGGAAATTCCGCATTTTGCATCCGAAATCCTGGGCAACACCCGCAGCTTGTTCGTCTATCTTCCACCCGACTATCACGAGAATACGGAGCGTCGTTACGCCGTACTCTATATGCATGACGGACAGCACGTCTTCTCCGCGGATGCGTCGGGGGAATCCTGGGACATGCATGTTACCGCAGACCGGCTTGTCGCCGAAGGACGGATGGACGGGATCTTGATCGTTGGCATCGCGACCGTGCCGGATCAGAGGCTGAACGAGTATTTTCACGAGCATCCAAACATGCACCTTGCATTCAAACCGCCTTTTGATGGCGATCGGTATGAGGCGTTTGTCATTGATGAAGTGATGCCGTACATCAACCGGTCCTTCAGAACGTTGACCGGTCCCGGGCATACGGCGATGATGGGCTCCTCCGCAGGCGGAATCGTCACGTACAATATCGGCTTTAGGCGTCCGGATGTGTTCGGCCAGATTGCGGTGATGTCGCCTTACTTCGTAAAGGCCGATTTCGATGAAGAGGGCGAGCTTCGCGAAATTCCGTTCTACCACAGATACGGCACGCACCCGAAGCTTCGGGTGTGGCTGGATATGGGCGGAGCCGAAGGGACGTTCATGGAGAAGTACGCCCGAGAAGAAGCCGAACGGCTGGTCGCCGACGGGTTCGTGCCCGGAGAAGACCTTATGCTGTACCTGCATCCTGGTGCTGGTCACAGCCAGAGTGATTGGGCGGCTAGAGCCCACGCCCCGCTGCTGTACTTTTTCGGACGAATCGGGGAGGCTGAAGCTCTCCAGATTTGCGGGGACGAGATCGTGGGGGTGAAGGGGCCCGACAAGCGGATCAATCCGGTGGTGACGTATACGAGCGGTTTCATGCAGAGCGCCATGCGAGCGACATATACGGTTCTTGACCCGCAGCTGCTTGAAGTCAAGCCTGACGGTACGCTGATCGCCAAATCGCCCGGAACGACTAGGGTGATCGTCCAATATGGAGGCTGCACGGCGGACAAGGAAATCACCATTGTCGACGCTTTGCCGGAACGGGTTAACGTAACGGTCACGGTAAAGGTCCCGGCATCAACGCCGCCATATCCTTCGCTGTATGCGGGGATTGAGGTCAAGCCGGCTGGAGACGGGCTCTACAAGGGGAGCGCGATGATCCCTCACGGTCTTACTTTTACGTTCAAGGTATCACATGGGTTCGGCCGACATGAGCGGCTGAAGCCGGATTCGGGAATCACGCGGCGGTCGTTTGTGGCGTCTTCCGATCAGGAGCTGTATTATGAGGTAGAAGGTTGGGAGACTTAGAATTTTTGGAACAAAATCGGAGGTTATAACATCATGACGATTAGATCGGCAAGACCGGAGGATGCAGCAGCTGCTTCAAGATTGCTTTATGACGCCCTGCACGACATTGCGCACCAGCTGACGGGGGAAGAAAGCGAGGAAGGGGCTGTTCGTGTTCTGGAGCAGTTTTTCCGGGAGCATGAAGGCAGGCTTAGCTATAAGCAGGCAGCCGTCAAAGAGATCGAAGGCACCGCAGCCGGTATTATCGTCGCCTACGGAGGGGACCAAGCGCCGGAACTGGACCGCCCGATCATCGAGCGTTTGCGCCGTCTCAAGCATGACGATACATTGACGTTGGATAAGGAAGCCGATATCGACGAGTATTATATCGATACATTGTCCGTATCCCCGGCATTCGGCGGGCAAGGCATAGGTTCTGCACTAATCAGCTATATGGAGGAGCGGGCAAAGGAGCTGCAATATCGTAAAATTGCGCTCGCCGTCGTACAAGGGAATGAACGGGCCTATGCTCTCTATGAAAGACGGGGCTACGCCACGGATAAAGAAATCATGATTAACGGACATGTTTACCGTCATATGGTCAAGCTTTTATAAAAAGAGTTTGTAAAAAAGTAATCCAGAAAAATTTTAAACCGCCTATTTACAATTGGTAATAGGTGGTTTATTATTGATCCAGGACGATCTAAAAAATTAGAATGAATAGAAACATTAGAACAAACGATTAAATCAGATCAAATTATGTAGTTAGAATGAATAATAATTATTGGAACGGAGTGATTCATATGGATTCGAATCAAAATCAACAGGGCATGTTCGACATTACGGTGGAACAGGCGAAGCTGCTCGGGAGCTCACAGCGAGTCAAGATCATCGGGAGCTTGACCGATACGCCGAAAACCGCCAAGCAAGTAGCCGATGAGCTGGGGGAATCTCCCGGAAGCATCCACTACCATATCCAAAAGCTGTATGATGGAGGCCTGATCGATCTGGTAGAGACCCGTACGGTGGGGGGGATTGTGGAGAAATACTACAAATCCAAGGCCAAATGGTTTAACACGACAGGCCCGCAATCGCTGGATCCTGCGCTGGCCGATGATTACAATGCGGTTTCCAGCACGAAGATCCAGCTGCGGCTGCAGCTGACGGAAGAGGAGCGGGAAGAGCTGGCGAAGGATTTTAGATCGCTGCTAGAAAAATGGGTCAAGAAAACCATCGCCGCCAAAGACGATTCCAAAGAGTATGCGATCGGCGTCAATTTAGTCTCTACCGAAGAGGCGTCTAAGAAATAAGGAGCTTGCTTCCGAGCCTCCTCCAAAAAACGAACTGAAATGGAGTGTTAAACGATGGAAATTTTTAAGAACCGCAACTTCCTGCTCCTCTTTATCGGCCGCATCTTGACGAATATCGGCGACAGCTTATACGCTGTTGCCGCCATGTGGCTCGTTTATGATTTGGGAGGCTCGACGCTCTACACGGGTCTGGCCGGGTTTCTGTCCATTCTGCCCCGCGTCATCCAGATTTTCTCCGGACCGCTCATCGACCGCTTTCCACTGCGCGGAATTCTGGTATATACGCAGCTCATCCAGGCCGGATTGCTGCTCATCGTGCCTGCTGCCTATTATTTCGATTTTCTGACGGTGGGGCTGGTACTGACCATTACGCCGATCATGTCGACGCTCAATATGTGGGTGTATCCGGCTCAAATGTCGGCGCTGCCAAGAATCATTGACAAGAAGCAGCTAACGCAGGGCAATTCATTGTTTACTCTGGCTTACCAAGGCATTGACGTTGCGTGCAACGCGGTTTCGGGAGGGCTCATCATTCTGCTAGGTGCCGTATCGCTGTACGTGTGGAATTCGGTCGGTTTTTTCATCGGGGCGATTCTGTTTGCCCAGCTTCGCATCAAGGCATCAAGTTCGACTTCGTCTAACAACGTAGAATCGAGTTCGAGTAAAATGGTTCCTACGGACGGTACATCGGCAGCCAAAAGGAAAGGCTCCTTCCATCTGTACATTGAGGATATGAAAGCAGGAATGCGATTTTTCATAGGCACACCGCTGGCGCGGATTCTGTTCGGCGTCATTGCGATCAACGCTGTCGGAGGCGCAACCTTTACGGTCATGCCGGCCTTTGCCGACAATCTCGGCGGCCCCGGCGTCTACGGCATTCTGCTTATGGCGCAAGCATGCGGCAGCCTGCTGGGCGCGCTGGCCGCCCCGTATTTGAAGCTGGAGAAATACCGCCTCGGAATGATTTATGCGATGGCATTCTGCGTGTCGGGAGCCCTGTGGTGCCTGAGCGTACTCACGCCTTGGACTTGGATGGTGGTCCTGATCTACGGCCTGGCCTGGTTTCCTGGCGGTATTACGAACGTCATCATCAATACGGTCATCCAGAAGTCGATCCCTGAGAAAAATATGGGTACGGTGTTTGCCGCTGCCAACGGATTAAGCGGGATTGCGATGCCGCTCGGCAGCCTGATCGGCGGAAGCTTAGGCATAATTCTGGCCAGCTCCTCCATCATTGCCGGCTCCGGTCTGGTCGTGCTGCTTGTCGGGCTGTACTGGATCTTCGACCCGGTAACGCGGGGGCTGCCGGCTCCTAATGATATGGATGAGAGCAGCTTCGCACCGGCGGCGAAGAAATCTCCGGCAGGTGTCGTTTCAACGGAAGCATAATGTATCAGTTTTTTTCGGTTCTGCAAGACCGAATCCCGGAGGGGCAATGCGGTAGACACATACCCGCAGCCTCTTCTTCGGTTGTCCGGAGCATTCGCGATTGCAGGGTTGAGCTCATGTAGAATGAGCATTCCTGCTTGTCAGGCTAGTCTGCATAATGTGAACAAGTCCCTCATAGACATGTACTAATCAAGTCAAAACATGTGTTGAAGGGGATGATGACATGCGCCGGATTTCATGGGTGCTGCTCGCTGTCGTATTATGCATGGCAACGATACTGGCGGGATGCGGGAAGAAAAATGCGGACAGCGTTGTGAAGGATCTGAACAAGGTGGCAGATAAGCTGGAAAGTGCGAAAGGCGCTTACCAGGGAGCGGGCGTCATGACCATACATACCGGTACGACGCCGCAGGAGTATCAAGTTGAGGTATGGTACCAGTCTCCATCTTATTATCGGATCAGCTTGGCCAATGGGGAGAAGGACATTAAGCAGATCGTGCTCCGCAACGATGACGGCGTATTTATTCTGACGCCAAGCTTGAACAAAAGCTTCCGCTTCAAGAGCGATTGGCCGGATAACCAGGGTCAGGTATATCTGTACCAGACGCTGCTCAGCAGTATCCTGAACGATAACACGCGCCAGTTTGCCGAGGACAAGGACAGCTATGTATTTGACGTCGCGGCGAACTATCACAGCCATTCGCTAATCCGGCAGAAGATCTGGCTTGCCAAGGACAATTATTCGCCGAAGCAGGTTCAAGTTTCCGATTCGGAAGCGAATGTCGTTGTTGAAGTGAAATTCAATAATTTCACGTTCGATACCAACTTGACGAAAGAATCGTTTGACACGAGCCGGAACCTCTCCGCGATGGGCGAAACCCAGGGCATGCTGGCCGAAGTGGACGAGAACGGGCTCCCGGTCGCTTCCGGCACCGAGAATGGCAGTGCGAATGCACCCGAGGGTTTGACAGAGACGGCCGCGGGTAAGGATATGGGATCTTTCGGCATCGTCTATCCAGAATATGTGCCGGCCGGTGTAACGGAAAAGGATACGATGGAAGTGCCGAATAGCGAAGACCATGCGGTGATTCTGAAATATGACGGGGTATACCAGTACACGATTATGGAATCCAGACCGAAGGACCGTGTCGTATCGCTTGTGCCGGGCGAAGCGGTTTACATTGATTTTACGACGGTTGGACTGCTGACCGGCGACCAGCAGCGCACGCTGACGTGGAGCACGGATGGGGTCGAATATCGACTGACGAGCGCCAATCTCCCTGTCGAGGAGATGAAGAAAATCGCTGCTTCCATGCAGGGACAATCGGGTAAATAATACGATGAAGGCGGATACCAAGCTTGGCGGAAGAAACGTTCCGACAATGAGGCCATTCGCCTCTTTTTCCAAATAAAGGACATTTGAGGCGGGCTGCGAGCTTTTTTGCTGCCGATTTATCGGGAGATGTCCATGCTTTCCCGGTTCGTGGTACCGGTCATGCACGAAAAATGGGCAGCAGGTGTCAATTGACAGTTGCCTTCGGGAACATTACCATTAATCTATTATTAGCCCACAGCTTTTTCAAAATGGTAAGAAGGTGACTGGAATTGCAAGCGATATATCGACCTACCCTGGCGGACATCAACTTGGATCATCTGCGCGCCAACTACAACGCTTTTCGTGAAGCGCTGCCTGAAGACATGCTGCTGCTTGCATGCGTGAAGGCGAACGCGTACGGACATGGCGCGGTGGAAGTGGCGCGCGAGCTTCAGCAGCTGGGTGCGGATTATTTGAGCGTTGCGTTTCTCGATGAGGCGCTCGAGCTGCGTCAAGCCGGCATCACGCTGCCGATCCTCGTGCTCGGCTATACGCCGCCGGAAGGCGTGGAGGTGGCGCGCCGGCATGACGTCACGATCACCCTGTTCAGCACGGAAGTGCTCCAGGCGATCCAAGCGCTGCCTGCGGAGCCGGATAAGCCGCTTAAGGTACACATCAAGATCGACAGCGGGATGGGTCGTCTGGGCCTGCTTCCCGGCGAGCATGCCCTTGCTTTTATCGAAGAGGCATTCTCGCTGCCGCAGGTCATTGTCGAAGGAATGTTTACTCATTTTGCAAGAGCAGATGAAAACAACAAAGACTATACATTGGAACAGTACCGCCGTTTCAAGGGCGTAGCGGACGCGCTGCGGGATAGAGGCAGACATATCCCGATCATACATACGGGTAATAGCGCCGCCGCCATCGATACACCCGAGCTGTCCTATAATATGGTGCGTGTCGGCATCAGCTTGTATGGACTGTATCCCTCGGAGGAAGTGAATCGAAGAGCGGTGAGCCTTCACCCTGTCATGACGTTAAAGACCAAGCTGGTCTTTGTCAAAAATCTCCCTCCGCATTCCGGAATCAGCTATGGCTCGAAATATGTCACCGAGCAAACGGAGACGATCGGTACGCTTCCGATCGGCTACGCAGACGGCTTTTCCCGGATGCTGAGCGGTAAGGCAGAGGTGCTGATACGCGGCCGCCGCGTCCCTGTTGTCGGAAATATCTGTATGGACCAATGCATGGTATCGCTCAAACCATTTGCCGAAGAGTCGGCACAAATTCAAGCTGGTGAAGAGGTTGTACTCATCGGCCAGCAGTCTGGCGAGCGCATTACGGCAGATGAGCTGGCTGCCAAGCTGGGAACGATCCACTATGAAGTCGTCTGCATGATTGCCCATCGGGTGCCGCGCCGGTATATACGGGATGATATACCCGAAAAGACGCTGAACCCGCTTTGGACCACCCCTTGAATAAAAGACGCCGCATGTGTATTTTAAATCAAGGAAGACAGCAGGAGGAAATTGGACGGTCTTTGGCGAATGATGAATATGTCGCTAAAGTCTGTACGAATGTGTCGATTGTAGTTTATAATGATATGCAGCATACATGATATACCTTCGGCATATATATTCTTTTGTATAAATTTCCTTGAATAATGTAATACTGGTGCACAGGGCGAGAAGGTTGTGGGGGTGTAATAGAAGGTGGCCAATATGCAGAACACCAAACGAATCATGATCAGTTTACCGGATCATCTTTTGCAGGAAGTGGACGGGATCGCGCAGCTGGAGAATTCCAACCGCAGTGAGCTTATTAGGCAAGCCATGAAGTTGTACCTGAATGAACGGAAGAAGCGATATATTCGCGAATCCATGCAACGGGGTTATATGGAGATGGCCAAAATTAACCTAACCATGGCTTCCGAGGCGTTTCAC
Organism: Paenibacillus ihbetae; assembly: GCF_002741055.1. Classification (NCBI taxonomy): domain Bacteria; kingdom Bacillati; phylum Bacillota; class Bacilli; order Caryophanales; family Paenibacillaceae; genus Paenibacillus; species Paenibacillus ihbetae. Next base: position 4,425,799 of record NZ_CP016809.1, read on the forward strand.
GCGGAGGAAGATGCAGACAACACTCTAGACCGCTTAGTAAGCGGGGTGTAGACAGTGATCGTTAAACGGGGCGACGTATTTTTTGCGGATTTATCACCCGTTGTCGGTTCGGAGCAGGGAGGCGTAAGGCCGGTCCTTGTCATTCAGAACGATATCGGCAATCGGTTTAGTCCGACGGTAATTGTTGCAGCCATTACGGCACAAATTCAAAAAGCCAAGCTGCCGACCCATGTCGAAATCGACGCGGCGTCGCATGGATTTGACCGGGATTCCGTTATCTTGCTAGAGCAGATTCGTACGATTGACAAGCAACGGCTAACCGATAAAATCACCCATCTTGACGACGAAATGATGAGCAAGGTGGATGATTCCCTGCAGATCAGTCTGGGCTTGATCGATTTCTAGCGAACCGAACAAGCGTATATGCGTTTAGATCATATAGGTATGTGCAAAAAACCTCAAGGAGAGCGTCCTTGAGGTTTTTTGCGGTGCGTTAGTTCACCGGAAGCAGCGTATGTATCGTATTGTTGACGTGCGGATGCTCAGGGCCCGACGTCAGAGCCAGCCAAAAGCGGGGGGCTCGATGTCGGCGGCGGGCCAGACGCCTTAACGGGAGCCAAAGACAAGCAGCTCCGCTTTTTAGCGCATGGCCTTTGGCAGGGCAAGGCTTAAAGCTTATGCCCCAGGCGCCGGTATAAGAAAATAGGCGGTGGTAACAGCGGCAGCAATAAACAACAGGCATATTAAGGACCATGTCCATGCTTGATTGATTTTCATTATGATGTCCTCCTAATATGTGGTTGAGTGGCTGAAGTTGGGCCCGTCCGATAAAGGGGGGAAACCACGGCCCCTCTCTGGGCTGTCTTGGCATGACCCGCACCATGCTTTTGGCAGCGATTTGGCAGCTGCAGCGCTCGCAAGAGGTTCGCTCGGCTGTCTTAAATGCAAAACGATCGTTAGCGTATTTATTTAATAGAATATAAAGTGAATCTTAAAAACAGATGAAAAAGACATGAAACGAAGCTTAAAGCCGCCGGCTTCACGGACGTAAAGTGGAAATGCCAGCGGAGATTTGGGATAATAGCTGTACAAGTTACGTTGAAGAAAGAAAGAGGGATATCATTGTCTGATTTGGAAGCCGTAATGGAAGCGAATGAGGAACAAATTCGAAAGGAAGAGCTGAAACGGATCATTAAGCAGATTTCGAAGGAGCTGCAATTGTCCGAGAAACAGGTGCGTACGACCGTAGAGCTTCTGGATGAAGGCAATACGATACCGTTTATTGCGCGATACCGTAAGGAAATGACGGGCGAGCTGGATGAGAACCAACTGCGCAGCATCGAGGAACGGACGGGCTATTTGCGCAATCTCGAGATCCGAAAGCGCGAGGTTATTCGCATCATTGAGGAGCAGGGCAAGCTGACGGATGAGCTGAGGGCATCGATTACAGCGGCAGTCAAGCTTCAGGAAGTAGAGGATCTGTACCGTCCTTATAAGCAAAAGCGCAAGACCCGGGCCAGCGTTGCGAAGGAAAAAGGTCTTGAGCCGTTATCGGAATGGATCTGGTCGCAGCCGAAGCAGGGCGATGCCCTGGCTGAAGCTTCGAAATATGTTAACGAGGAAAAAGGAGTGGCTTCGCCGGAGGAGGCGCTTCAAGGCGCCATGGATATTTTGGCCGAAAACATCGCGGACGATGCCAAGATTCGCGCCTGGGTGCGGCGCTTCAGCTTGGACCACGGCATTCTGACCTCGGAAGCCAAGGATGCGGAAGCGGAATCGGTGTACGAGAATTATTACAGCTACCGGGAATTGGCGAAGAAAATGCCGCCGCACCGGATTCTGGCCATTAATCGGGGCGAGCGTGAGAATATACTGAAGGTTGGACTCGAGGTTCCTTATGAGTCCATTCATGCCTATATCGGCAAGCAGGTGCTGAAGGGCACATCTGTCGTCACGGATATCCTGACGGCTGTCATTGAGGATTCCTACAAGCGCCTGATCGCGCCGTCGATCGAGCGCGAGGTGCGCGGAGAGCTCACCGAGAAGGGGGAGAACCAGGCCATTTCGATCTTCGCCGGCAACCTGCGCAGCCTGCTGCTGCAGCCGCCGGTGAAGGGACGCTGCGTACTCGGCGTGGATCCCGCCTACCGGACGGGCTGCAAGCTGGCCGTCGTTGACGAGACCGGCAAGCTGCTGGAGGTGGCGGTTACGTATCCGACGCCGCCGAACAACAAGAAGCGGGAGGCTGCCGCCAAATTCAAGGAGCTGATTGCCAAGTACGGCATTAAGCTCATCGTCATCGGCAACGGCACGGCTTCGCGCGAGACGGAGCAGTTCGTCGCCGAAGATGTGATCGCGGATATCGGAGATCCCGAGCTTGCTTACCTGATCGTGAACGAGGCGGGAGCCAGCGTATATTCCGCCTCCAAGCTGGCACAGGAGGAATTCCCGGATCTGGATGTGGCGGAACGCAGCGCGGCTTCGATTGCAAGACGGGTTCAGGACCCGCTGGCCGAGCTGGTGAAGATCGATCCGAAATCGATCGGCGTCGGACAGTATCAGCATGACGTGACGCAGAAGCATCTAGAGGAAAGCTTGAAGGCGGTCGTCGAGTCGGCGGTTAACCATGTCGGCGTGGACGTGAATACGGCCTCGCCTTCGCTGCTCTCTTATGTATCGGGCATCAACGCCACAATTGCGAAGAATATCGTCAAATACCGCGAGGAGAACGGGAAATTCGTCAGCCGCAAGCAGCTGCAGAAGGTGCCTCGCCTTGGAGCGAAGACGTTCGAGCAGTGCGTGGGCTTCATGCGGATTTCCGACGGCGAGAACATCCTGGACCGGACGCCGATCCATCCGGAATCGTATCCGGTGGTGGACCGGCTGTTCCAGGAGCTCCAGGTAGGGCTCGACAAGCTCGGCAGCAAGGAGCTGGCCGAGCTGCTGGATGCCCAGCAGCCTGAACAGCTCGCGGTGAAGCTGGATGTCGGCGTGCCGACCCTGCGCGATATCCTGGACAGCTTGCAGCGCCCGGGACGGGATCCGCGGGAGGAGCTGCCTCAGCCGATCTTCCGGCACGATGTGCTGAAGATCGAGGATCTGGTGCCGGGAATGGAGCTTCAGGGAACGGTCCGCAACGTGATCGATTTCGGCGCCTTTGTCGATATCGGCATCAAGAGCGACGGCCTCGTCCATATTTCCCAGCTTAGCGATGGATATGTCAAGCATCCGATGGATGTCGTTTCGGTTGGTGACAACGTGACAGTCTGGGTGCTGAACGTGGATTTGAAGAAAGGCCGCGTCGGATTGACGATGCGAAAGCCGAAGGATCAGTAATTAATACGGCGGTAATGGAAGTGCCGTCGGAGCAAAAGGCGCATCTCCTGTATGGGGATGCGCCTCTTTTTTTGATGCTTAAATTCCGGTCCTAATCGATATCGGGCGAAAACTAATGGTGTTGTTCTCAGCCGGTCAGCCTTCCCGTTTATCAGTCCAATAAGGAAGCTTATACCCGGGGTCAATCGTTCTAATCCAGCGAATCCCGGGCCGAAAGAGCATCAGGTTGTGCCTACGCAGCATAAGTATTAATCGGCACGCTGGCCTTGGTCTACCGGATAAGTTTGTGCATCGAGTCGCTCTGGTAGCCTTAGTAATCCGGATAAACTTGTGTTTTGAGCTGTTGTGGCTGGGTCGGCACGATGCTCTGGATAAGCTGGTGTATTGAACTGTTAAGGGTAACCTTGGTATACCGGATAAACTTGTACCTCGAGCCGTTCTATGCATCCTTGGTGCTCCGGTGAGGCTTATGCTTCGTGTCACATCGGCTCGTCCTGCCTGTCGTTCGAGCCGTTCTGTCTCTTTTTCGCCCGGAAACGCCGAACCTTCATCAGATTGCCGCAGGCCTTCTCGTCACAGTACCGCTTGGAGCGGTTGCGGGTATCGTCGTAATAGACCCACAGGCAGTCCGGATTGGTGCAGATCCGGATCCGGGAGGCTTCGCCTTCCGCCAGCGTAATGGCGAAGGAGCCTGCAATTTCGGCGATGGCGCCCTGCCACCCGGATTCGAGCGGCGTGTAGCTGATCGCCATCCGACCGTCCATGCCGGTATGAAGCTGCCGGGCGAGCGGACCGCCTTCCATCCAGCGGTTCAGTTCCTTGACCTGGCTCCCCAGCAGGGCTTCTCCGGCGGCGATGTGCCGCACAACACTCAGAAGAAAGGAGCGGAACGCTCGAAGCTTATCCATCTCCTGCGCGGTTGGCAGCGCAGACACGCGAAGGCGGTGAGTGCGGATCAGCTCCTCGACCCAATCCTTGCGCTCAAGCCGATCTTCAGAGCGGCCGGTGCCCCGCCAGTCGCGCCACTCACTGTTCAAAAAATCATCCCATAGCATGGTGATACATCCTTTCTAAGCTGCTTCTTATTGTAACAATCAAACATTGGATTTGCCAGTTACTTGAAAATAAAGTGAAGGTGTGATAAGTTGGGTGTAATGGTCTAAACAATATTTGATGGTTACAACATTTGATCGCAAATTTCATGGGGAGGGCGATGAGGATGCGTTTACGGGATGTGCTGCTTCAGAATTGGGATTATGTGATGGACCAGGAGGATTGGTACCCGCCTGCGCTCGATGCTTTAAAGGATGTAACGATGGAGCAAGCGCTGTGGAAGCCAGAGGGGAGCCCGGTTAACTCCATCTGGGAGAACGTGCTGCATCTGCTGTATTACAAACAGCGGCTGCTTGCCCGGCTTGAAGGGACGACGCTGCGCCATGAGGCAGCGGATAATGACGAGACCTTTATCGTTCATGATCGGAGCGAGGAGGCATGGCGGTTGGCCCAAGAACAGCTGAAGGACGTTCATGCAGCATTAAGGCGTAAGATCGAGCAGCTGCCGGAGGAGGAGCTTCAGGAGTCGCCGCAGCGGTTCTTTAGCTTGATTACCCATGACGCCTACCATATCGGACAGATGATTATGCTGCGGAAGATGCAGGGCTCCTGGCCGGCCAAGCGTCATTTCTCGTAGCCTGTTGAAGAAACGCAAGCGCAGCGATCCATGCATGCAAAAACAAGCCGGACGAAAGATGTCCGGCTTGTCGTTCATACCTACTTGGCTATTGATAATGAGCGGCGCGTCTTATCTGACATTCGATTTCTCGCCCGGGGAGTTCCGGTAAAAGAACCAGCATTCGTTCAGCAGCTTGATCTGACGTCTGTCCTTTTTGCGGAAGGCGCGCGTCAATTGATTGCAGAGCCATTGCGGCAAGGGTATCTCCTCCTCTTGCTAATTCCATCTGTATGGATAGCATATGGGGAAAAGGCCCAAAGCGTGCAGGTCTACATGGATTTATTGCCCTTCTTCCTCATACCACTGCTCTAGCTGGGCTTGAAGCGCCCGAATTTCGGTCAGCAAAGCAATGAGCGGATATTCGCTTTCGTTCAAGGAAGCAAAGGATTGCTCAAGTTCATTTATGTACTCCAGTCCGTTTCGAATGCTCATCGATTCCTGAAGCAAATCCAGGCTGTCGCATTCGGCTATGGCAATCGGCAGCCGAGGCTTGCCGGGAGCGGTCAGTTTGTCGATCTCTTTATTCAGGCGCAGGTTCAGTGCGCTGAGCTGATACGCATAATCGCTGGGCATTTCCACAAATTCCAGCTCATGCTGCCGCTGTAGGATTACGTAACGCATCGTTGGCATGTTCGCAGGTTCTCCCTCCATGACTTTCTACTTGACAGTGTAGCCCAGAGGGAAGTTAAAATTCAAGTAGCATTTACAAGCATAGGAAAGGAACAGCAGGGACCATGAAGGAAATGAGCAACGAGGAACTGCAGGCCTGGGTTGAAAGCGTCTCGTTGAAGAGCTTTGGGGTACCCTTCAGGCATAAAGCAACGTTTAACCGGCGTTTATCGTCCACCGGAGGCCGGTATTTTTTGAAGGCACATCATATCGAGATTAACCCGCACCAGCTGGCCGCGAACGGGCCGGAAGAGGTGGAGAAGATCATTAAGCACGAGCTGTGCCACTACCATCTTCATATCGCGGGAAAAGGCTACCGGCACCGCGATCCCGATTTTAAGCAGCTGCTGCAGGCGGTCGGAGGCAGCCGGTTTTGCAAATCGCTGCCTGCTACTAAGCCTGCGGGCAGGAAGCCGGAGCCCTATCGATATATGCTAAGATGCGGGGCATGCGGCACCGAGTATTTACGCAAGCGCAAAATGAATCCGGCGCGTTACCGATGCGGTCGCTGCAGCGGGCGCCTGACGCTTCTACAGCTTGACTCCCCCAAGAAGTCATGATAAATTATTACTAGCTAATCGACTTGACGTTCCCCGATAGCTCAGTTGGTAGAGCACTCGACTGTTAATCGAGTTGTCACAGGTTCGAGTCCTGTTCGGGGAGCCATCATGGAGAGATACCCAAGTGGCTATAAGGGGACCCTCTGCTAAGGGGTTAGACTGCGTAAGCGGTGCGAGGGTTCGAATCCCTCTCTCTCCGTTTGATACACACCATGGGAAGCTCCCGTCACATCAGTGACCGGGGGCTTTCTTGCATACTTGCATAGGGATGATTAGGACATCAAGCTTTTTTATGGATAGCGAACAACAGCTCTATAGGGTAACATCATCCGCAGTTTCGGGGAATTGAACTTCTGGAGGGAGAAGAGATGAAACAAATTATTGCCATGGGCGGCGGGGGCTTTTCCATGGAGCCGGACAACCTGCTGCTTGACCGGTATGTACTGGCCCAAGTTCCGAAGGAAACACCTAAGATATGCTTTATACCGACGGCGAGCGGGGATGCGGACAACTATGTAGAGCGGTTCTATACTGCCTTTCGTCCGCTGTCCTGCACGCCATGCCACTTATCCTTGTTTCAGCCCGATTTCGCGGATCTGAGATCCTATGTGCTTGAGCAGGACATCCTTTATGTTGGGGGCGGCAATACCCGAAATATGCTGATCCTGTGGAAAGAGTGGGGCCTTGATCGCATTCTCCGGGAAGCCTATGTGCGTGGAGCGGTTTTGACCGGACTCAGCGCAGGGTCGATCTGCTGGTTTGAAGAAGGCGTTACCGATCCGTTAAACGGCCCGTTATATAAACTGAACGGACTTGGTTTGCTTGCGGGGAGCCATTGCCCGCATTATGACGGAGAGAGCAAGCGGAGGCCCGCATACCATGACCTGATCCTTCAAGGAGAGGTTCAGCCTGGTTATGCCGCAGACGACGGAGCCGCATTGCATTTTATTGACGGGCATCTGCACGGGGTCGTCAGCTCGAGGCCCCATGCGAAAGCATACCGCGTAGAGCGGGCAGGGGATATGGTGGAAGAGCAGGAGCTCCGGGTCAAATGGCTGGGTTCATGACCTTTGATCGTGCCTGCGAAAAAAATATAAAAAATTTAAAAAAAGTGCTTGTCATCTTTTTTGGATTTATGCTATACTCAATCTTGTCGTCACGGCGACGTGGTTAAAGTGGCCCGTTGGTCAAGGGGTTAAGACACCTCCCTTTCACGGAGGTAACAGGGGTTCGAATCCCCTACGGGTCACCAACTTTCTTAATATCACTGCGGATCCTAATCCGGATGTTGGGAAGTCTTTATGGCAGCTGCATGATTGTCATCGAGAGCCATTAGCTCAGTTGGTAGAGCACCTGACTTTTAATCAGGGTGTCGAAGGTTCGAGTCCTTCATGGCTCACCAGTTTTTTGATAAAGTGGTCGATTTGCTTCATCCTTATATTATGCGGTAGTGGTGGAATGGCAGACACGCTATCTTGAGGGGGTAGTGGGTGTATACCCGTGGAGGTTCGAGTCCTCTCTACCGCATACATGATCGAACGATAAGAAACCCTGCACTGAACGGTGCGGGGTTTTTTCGTTTTTATGAACTTCAAGCGGCTAAAACCTGCCCATCGTTACACGGATACGCAAGAAGGATGTTTCATAATCGCAGAAGAGGTTAATATCATACCGTAGACGAGTACAACTTCTAAAAAACCTATAAGGAGTGATTCAGAATGGCTAACAACAATAATGGTAAGATGAGCCGTGAAGAAGCAGGACGTTTAGGTGGGGAAGCTACAGCAAATAATCATGACAAAGAGTTCTATCAAGAGATTGGTCGCAAAGGCGGCGAAGCCACTGCCGAGTCTCATGATAAGGAATTCTATCAGGAGATCGGGAAGAAGGGCGGCGAAGCTACTGCCGAGTCCCATGACAAGGAGTTCTACCAAGAGATTGGCCAGAAGGGCGGCGAAGCCACGGCGGAATCTCATGGACGCGAATTCTATGAGGAGATCGGACGTAAAGGCGGCGAAGCGACCTCTGATTCCCATGACCGAGAATTCTATCAGGAGATCGGCCAGAAGGGTGGACAAGCCCGGAATGACAGCGACGGCAATGACGGCAAGATGAGCCGTGAGGAAGCTGGACGCAAAGGCGGCGAGGCAAGAGCCCGTCAGCGCCGCGGGGAATAACATTATCGACGAATCGTTCGTAAAAGGCAGGCTTAGCGGTTAGGATGGGCACGGAGTCCCATTCCAAAGACCCGCCCAATGCGACAAGCATGCGGGACTGCGTAGATCAACCTGCACTTCGACGTTCAACCACCGAAGCAGCTGTGAATCCTTAGGGATCCGCAGCTGCTTTTTTGTGTCTATAGAATGAGGCAGCTCGTTTCCAGCTCTCGCTCGTTCATGCAGCCTTATGATGCGGAAATAAAATAAAGCGGCCTAGTTTGAAATCCGCATATATTTTAGAGAAATCCGCTGGACAAGGATCCGGATGTGATAATATGATAATGATAACCATTCTCATTTATGATAGGGGTTTTTCACATATGGATTTGGCAAGGAGCAGCAAGGCACTGAACGGGCAAAAGGAAATTGGGGGGGTGACGGCCCGGTTGTGGAATATCGAAATATTCCGGGAGCAGGATTTGCCGCTCGAATATCAGCTTACAATGCATTCGGCGCTGATCCTCCAGATGGGAGGGGAAGCGTTCCTCCAAACGGGAGAGCAGAGCCTGCATATGCGCAAAGGGAGCGTTAAAATCTGCCGGGCGGGTTCTACCTTCGGTCTGACCAAGGTCGGCCATGCAGGGAAGAAGAAGCAGGCGCATGCCGTCATTGCCGTTCTTTATTTCGCCTTCTATGAAGGGCTGCCGGGGAGCGGGCGCCTTCGAGAGGCGGATGCCTCCGCCTTGATTCCTTGCGAAGCCGGCCTGCCGGAATCGCTGTACAGCTCCTGCAGCTCGCTGTATGAATATTTTCACAGCGGAGACCGAATGAAGGAGTGGCGGGCACAGCTTGACTTTCAGGAGCTGCTGTACACGATGATTTCGGAAGCTGTTTCCGGTCAATCCGAGGGCAAACGGCAGGCGCTGGAGCGGGCCAAAGACTACATGCATGAGCATTATGATGAGGATCTGACGCTGGATCAATTGGCCGATTTGGCGGGCTTTAGCCCGAAATATTTTGCGGAAGTGTTCAAAAACACGTATGGCCACACCCCGATGGATTATCTTTCAGGCATCCGCATGAATAAGGCGAAGCTGCTGCTATTGCGGTCCGAGCCTTTGCTTCGGGAAGTTGCGCATCAGGTGGGATATAAGGATGAGTTCTATTTTAGCCGCAAATTCAAGAAAAGCTTTGGCCTCTCTCCATCCGAATACAGAAAGAAGCGGAAAAACAAAATCGCCTTGTACGGCTCGACCTCGCTTCTCGGCTATGCGATGCCGCTGCAGTTCGTCCCTTATGCCGCACCGGTCCATCCCAAGTGGTCCCCTTACTATTATCATGCCCTCGGATCCGAGATCCCCGTGCATCTTGACGCTTACAGACAGAACCATAACAAATCCGCGAACCTGGAAAGGCTCGCTGCAGCAAGCCCGGAGCTGATTATATGCGCACAGGAGGTCGAGCTTTGGGAACGGGAGCTGCTGGAGAAAATCGCGCCTGTATACGTGATGCCGGAGGACCGGGAGGGATGGCGGGCTCAACTGCTTGCTTTAGCGGACAAGCTGGGCAGGAGGCCGGAAGCGGACAGCTGGATCGAATCGTATCAGGAGAAGACGGCCGCTTGCTGCAGCGCACTTGAGAATCGTGAGAATGAAGAGAAGACGGTTCTCACGCTTCGTGTACACCAGCGCGAGCTTACGGCGTACAGTCATCCTGGTATGAAGGAATTGTTGTTCGACCGCCTGAAATTACAGCCGGCGCTAGGGTCCCTCCTTGAAGCTGACCGTCATGGTCTTGAGGATTTGAGCGTAACGGCGATCAAGGAATGCGGAGCGGATCATATCCTGCTCCTTGTTCGACAGGATTCGGAAACGCTCGCTTTTTGGAAGCAGCTGCAGGCGTCGCCGGAGTGGCTGATGATTCCTGCCGTAAGGGAGGGGCGTGTGCACCAGCTGCCTTCTTTCCCATGGCGGGAGTATTCTCCTGTCGCGATGGAACGAATGGCGGAGGAGGCCGGCAGGCTCTTTACGGAAAATGGCCGTATCCGGAAATGATCCATGCGCAATCGGTATTTCGTCCATGGCGAAACGAATCGCTTTCCTTTACCATAATCAATAATGATAATCATTATCAATGAATGAGATGTGAAAGGGGAAGCAGGAGAGAGATGAGCAGAACGAAATGGATCTTGGGGCTGATGCTTACGATAGCCCTGGTGCTGTCCGCTTGCGGCGGCGGAGCGAATCAATCGGAGGACGCCGGCACGGCGGCAACCGGCGCTTCGGAAGCTGCGGGAGCAGCAAATACGGACACCGCGACAAAAGAGAAAGAAGAAACGGCTCCGGCACCGTCCGAAACGAAGGTTGTCAAATACTTGGATCAGGAGTATACCCTTCCGGCAAGCACCGAGCGGATCGTGATTACAGGTGCGGTCGAGGCAATGGAGGATTCCATCGTGCTGGATGTGAATCCGGTCGGGGCTATCTCGTTCTCCGGCGAGTTTCCGCCAATGTTTCAATCGATAACGAAAAACGCGCAGTCAATCGGCGAGAAAACGGAGCCGAACTTCGAGACCATATTGTCCCTGAAACCGGACGTGATCCTCGGTTCGACCAAATTCAAGCCGGAGGTCGTCGAGCAGCTGAATAAAATCGCGCCGACAATTCCGTATTCCCATGTGTCGACCAACTGGGAAGCGAATCTGAGATTGCTTGGGGAGCTGAGCGGGAAAGAGGAGCAGGCGGAGCAGGCCATCAGCCAATATAAAGCGGATTTGGAGGCGGCCAAGGCGACCTTGGGCGATAGCCTGAAGGACAAGAAGGTCGTTGCGCTCCGGGTCCGTGCGGGAGAGATGTACATTTATCCGGCTGGCGTATTTTTCAATCCGGTGTTGTATGAGGAATTGGGGATAGCGGTACCGGAAGAGGTGGCTGCTGCCGAGGCGCAGGAGCTGATCTCGAAAGAGAAATTCGCCGAAATGAACCCGGATTATGTATTTATCCAGTTCTCTCCTGACGAGAACAAGGATACACCGAATGCACTGGAGGAGCTGCAGAACGATCCGATCATGAGCAATTTGAACGCCTTCAAGAACGGCAAGGCATTCGTGAACGTCGTGGATCCGCTTGCTCAGGGCGGAACGGCGTACAGCAAGATCGAGTTTCTGAAGGCGGCTGTGGAGCATCTGGCGAAATAAAAATCACGGCATAAACGGATAAGGATTGTTGTTCATGGGATTCAAGAAATCGCTGCCGGCTGTCATCCTGGTGATGGCTCCGGCAGTATGCTTATTGCTGATGGGGGCTTCCATCCTGTATGGGGCCAAAAATATTACGATGAATACCGTCTGGGATGCCATCGTTGCCTTCGATCCGAACAGCGTGGATCATCAGATCATTCGGAGCTCCCGGCTCCCCCGGGTCATCGGGGCCATGCTGATCGGCGCTTTTCTTGCGGTTTCGGGAGCGCTGATGCAGGGCATGACGAGGAACTATCTTGCGTCCCCTTCGATTATGGGGGTGTCGGACGGCTCGGTGTTCGCGGTCACGCTGTTTATGGTGCTGATGCCGAATGCCTCCTCCGGCCTGTATATTGTCAGCTCGCTAGTCGGCTCCGCGATCGGGGCCGCCGTCGTATTCGGCTTGGCTTGGCTTATACCGGGCGGCATGCGTCCGGTTCAGCTTGCCATTCTCGGCACCGTCATCGGGACGTTTCTCAGCGGTACGGCGGAGGCGATCGCGGCTTATTTTCAAATCTCGCAGACGGTCAGCTTCTGGTACAATGCCCGTCTGCATGCGATGGATCCGGAGCTGATCAAGCTGAGCATCCCTTTCGCTGTGGCCGGCTTGGCGCTTGCCTTAACGCTTTCCAAATCGGTAACGCTCCTTTCGCTCGGAGACGATACGGCTAAAGGTCTCGGCGTGCGGCCATGGATCATTAAAGCCTTGGCGATGCTTGCAGTTGTCATTCTGACTGGCGTGTCGGTTGCGCTTGCGGGGAAAGTGGCTTTTGTCGGGTTGATCATCCCTCATATTGCGAGATATTTGTCAGGGTCGGATTATCGCTGGATCGTTCCCGTCTCCGGGGTGCTTGGCGGCCTGCTCCTGGCTCTGTGCGATATTCTGGCGCGCTTCGTCAATTACCCGTTCGAGACGCCGGTCGGCGTGATCACGTCCATCATCGGCGTCCCCTTCTTCCTGTACTTAATCAAAACGAGGGGAGGGGCTCAGCGTGCGTAATGCTGCCGGCCGTTTCGGCCTCGTGTTCGGCGCAGGGATTGTATTGGTGCTGGCCGCCTTTTATTTCAGCTTGACGAGCGGAACGTTTGATATGTCCGTTGCAGAAGTCGTCCGCACGCTGCTGCGCATCGATTCAAGCCACGAATTTGATCTCGTCGTCTTCGAATTCCGGCTGCCGCGAATCGTCCTTGGCGCGCTGGTCGGCTTCGCGCTCGGAACGGCAGGAGGAGTGATACAGGGCGTTACCCGCAACGGGCTTGCGGATCCGGGCATCCTCGGCATCAATGCCGGAGCAGGCATGGCGGTTGTGCTGTTCATGTTCCTTTTCCAGGGACAGCTGACGATGACAGGCTGGGCCGGCGTCATGATGATGCCGATGTTTGGCGTGGCGGGCGGTTTGGCCGCTACCGGAGCCATTTATATGTTTGCAAAGGAAGGCGGGAGGCTCGATCCGCAGCGGCTCATTCTGGTCGGGATTGCAATAGCTTCCGGTTTCGGGGCGGTGACGATGTATTTTTCACTCAAAATGAATCCCAAGGATTACGAGATGGCGGTTGCCTGGCTGGCTGGAAGCCTTCACAGCGCCAACTGGAAGTTCGTGGCGACGATAATTCCCTGGCTGCTTATTCTGCCGGTCATTATTTGGAGCCGTGCCCACGTGCTTGATCTGTTCCAGCTCAGCGAGGAGAGCGTGAAAAGCGTTGGCGTATCGGTGGAACGCGAGAAAAGGCTCCTTCTGCTGTGCAGCATCGGATTGGTTAGCGCAAGCGTCGCCGTATCGGGCAGCATCGGCTTCGTCGGCCTGATCGCTCCGCATTTGGCCAGGCAGCTTGTGGGGCTGAAGCATCTGTATATGCTTCCGGTCAGCGGCCTCGCCGGCATGGCGATCGTCATGATCGGGGATCTCATCGGACGAACGGTTTTTGCTCCCGCAGAGCTTCCCGCAGGCATCGTCGTATCGGTGATCGGCGTCCCTTACTTCGTTTATTTATTGTTTCGCATGAGAAAATCTTGATCATCCGGGGAGGACCTATGAACCGATATCAGAAGCTTTCGGCATTGGACCGGGAACTAACCTTGTATTTGCCCCCATCTTACGATGAATCGGACCGCTGTTATCCGGTGGCTTATGTTCAGGACGGCGGCGATTCCTTCATGGATTGCCTGAACTATTTAGAGCATCTGTTCAAAGACGGAAGGCTCAGAGAGCTGATCCTGGTCGGGATCGCGACGGAGAACCGGAACGATGAATATACGCCATGGCCGGCAAAGCCGCTGCTTGAAGGCCGTCCTCCCTTTGGGGGGCGGGGAAGGGAGTACGTCGACGAAGTCGCCGATCGCATCAAGCCTTATATTGACAGTTGTTACCGGACGCGGCCCGAGCCGGAACATACGGGGATCATCGGCGCCTCGTTCGGCGGGCTGATCTCCATGCTCGCAGGATATTGGCGGCCGGATACGTTCGGCCGTATCGGCATGCTTTCGGCTTCTCTATGGTATGAAGGCGTCATGGAATTCATCCGTGAGCATGGGAAGCTGCCGCCGGGCCTTCGCGTCTATATGTCGGTCGGTCAATACGAAGGGGCGTATAAGCAAGGAATCCAGAAGCACATGACGCCGAGCAATCTGGAGGCATTCCGCATTTGGTCGGGGGAAGAAGGAGCGGAATCCAGGGTTAAGCTCCACATGGATCCGGATGGAACCCATGATCCGATCTTTATGTCCAGGAGATTCCCGGATGCGGTATCGTGGCTGTTTGACGAAAATGGCAGCGGCGCTGTGAAGCCCCGAGCAGCAGCGGAGCATGATGCAAGCACAGCGGGACAAGCCGTTGCGGCGGAAGGAATACGCGGCATCCCGGAGACGGTTGGGCCCGCTTATCGCATATCAGGCACGGTTACATGGAGCATGCGGTCCGAATCGAATGGACGCGCATACCGGATTTCCGTTGCCGAGCCGATGGGACCGCCGCCTGAGGGCGGTTACCCTGTGCTGTATTCGCTTGATGCCAATGCATCTTTCGGGACGCTGGCGGAGGCTGTGAGGCTGCAATCCCGTACGCCGCGCGGCATAACGCCCTCCATCATCGTCGGGATCGGCTACGAAAGCGACAGCCCGATCGTGACGGATGAGCGGTTTTACGATTATACCGTGCCTGCGGCGGCACACGAGCTCCCCGTCCGTCCGAACGGAATGCCGTGGCCGGAAACCGGCGGCGCCGATGACTTCCTGGATTTTATCGAGCTGCAGCTGATCCCCCGCGTTGCGTCGCAATACCCGGTGAATCCCGGGAAGCAGTCGGTATTCGGCCATTCGTTGGGCGGCTTCTTCGTGCTCTATGCGCTGTTCACCAGGCCCCACGTCTTCCGGCGGTATATTGCTGCGAGCCCATCGGTCTGGTGGAAGCAGCATGTGCTGTACAAGACATGGGAGGTCACCAAACTATTTTTCCGGCCGCTGGATTTCCAGCGGAAGCTGAGCATTTTTGTCGGCACCGAAGAAAAGCCCTCCATGGTTCAAGACGCAAGGGATTTGTATGCGAAGCTGCGGGAGCATAAGGATTTGCTGCAAGCCGAGCTTCATGAAATCGAAGGGGAAGGCCATGTATCCGTGCTGCCGTCGCTGGTAAGCCCGCTTCTTCGTCTGATCAGTTCATATTAGGAAGCATTCCGGATACAACCAAACCAGATAATAACAAACAAAGCAGTATGGGACCCGATGCGGGATCCTGTACTGCTTTGTTTTATTAATGTGCTCGTATGGGAACACGCCTGCACAGGCTGGTGCCGCCAGAGGGGCGTATTCCGGGTTATGCGAATGTGCGAAGGGTGAGGCGAAGTATTCCGGGCTATGCGAATGTGCGAAAGGCGAAATGAAAGATGAACGCGAATGTTACTCAATCTCCCCGGTACGGTCATCGTCCAGAGCGGAGGAATATTTCGGATAGAGCCTGCGGATGCAGTCGGGACAAATATCGTGCGTAAATTCGATGGGAAGGCGGCTCTCAAGATAGCTTTCAACCGGTTCCCATGTCTCTTCCTGGCTGACATGCTTGCATACGGCGCAGATGGGGATGTGTTCCGGTAGGGGGAGGCTGCGGGCAAGCGTCTGCTCGAGCAGGATTTGCCGCTGTTTATATTTCGTAATGTCGGTAAAGGAGAGGACGGCGCCGTGAATGAAATTGTCGCTGCTTACGGACAGCGGCTGGACCTCGCACAGCACCCAGAATACTTTGCGGTTCCGGGAGACCGAATACTCCAGGACGCAATCCGGCTGGCTTCCTTCGAGAACGGCTCTGACCGAGGATAAATAATGTTCACCGTCCAAGCTGCCGAAATCGACCTTCCCAAAGCACCCGGGCATAATATCAAAAAATGATGCCCCCTGCCATTGAAAATCAGGCGAGACACCATATCTTACGGACATCGTCACAAGCGGGTCGTTTATCTTATCGATCATACCGTCGGGCGTGATAATCATCAGGCCCCTGTTCAAGGCATGGACGGCATAGTTCCAAGCTGTGCTCATGGTATCGTAGGGCAAAAGGGTTCGCTCCTCTTACGAAATAGACTCATGGGTAAAAGGTACAACGATCCATGGGTCCTATGGTATAATTTAGGCAACATAGATAGATTATACACGTTTTTAAGTGCTTATGCAAGAAGAAAATACGTATTTAAGATATTTTCTTTGGAAAGAGAATCAGGAAGGCGGTTGTTTGATGCAGTCTATTTACCAACGAATCGAACATCTGATAGAAAGCCGGGGTATGACGAAGAAGGCGTTCTGTGAAACCCTCGGGATCAGCACAGGGAATTTTGGTGACTGGAAGCGAGGGAAAACAACGCCGAGTACGAATAAATTAATTGAAATTGCCGCATTTTTCTCCGTTAGCCTGGACTGGTTGATTATCGGGAAGGGCAAGCCCACCACCCGAGTGAACGAAACGCGAGAGGAATATGAGGCAGAAACGGCGCTGTCCGCGCTGTCGGGTCTCGAAGAAAGCGAGAAGGAGTTCATACGGGAGTACCTTGAGTTTTCGGCTTACCGAAGGGATAAGCGAAACGAGAAGACCTAGCCTTGCCAAGGCATGGATTGCAGGTAATAAGCAGGTAATAATTGGAGCTTTACAATTGGCGTTCATGGCTATATAATAGGGAATGTTCTGCTAAAGAACTTCTTTATTATATGCGGTAGTGGTGGAATGGCAGACACGCTATCTTGAGGGGGTAGTGGGTGTATACCCGTGGAGGTTCGAGTCCTCTCTACCGCATTATGAAGAATCAGCATAAGAAGCTGTTGTTCAAGCGTAAGCTTGAGCATCAGCTTTTTTTGTTGTCTCGGAAACCCCGGGTTAATTCGATGCTGAGCTCACAATGCCTGTTCATACCGTTTCAATTTATGCCACAAGTTTAAAGACTTAATATAGCGTTCATACTAGGGCATGAAGGAGTGAGGCAATTTATGAAACCACTGTACACGGCAGATGTGAAGGTTGTTGGTGGACGCGAGGGCTCGATCCGGTCGTCCGACGGGGCTCTTGATCATAAGCTTAGCATGCCGAAGGAGCTTGGCGGACCCGGAGGAGAAGGAACCAATCCGGAGCAATTGTTCGCGGCGGGATACGGGGCTTGCTACGAAAGCGCGCTGGCGAATATCGCCCGCAAGGAAGGGGTAACGCTGAAGGACGTGACGATCCATTCCCAGGTCATGATCGGCAAGGATGAAACGGACGACGGCTTTAAGCTGGCCGTGAAGCTGAGGATTGAGATGCCGGGGATCGAACGGAGCCAGGCCGAGGAGCTTGCGAAAAAGGCGCATGACTTCTGTCCGTATTCCAAAGCGACGCGAGGCAACATCGATGTGGAGCTCAACGTAATCTGACGATTGTTATAGAAGGGGATTGTCCTCCATGCGGGATAATCCCCTTTTTATTGCATAACAATATGGAACTTTTTCCATACTTCGCCGTATTCCGTTATTAAAAGGCAGCTTGAAAGGAGCGCATACTATGCGTATTGAAGAGATGATCGCTGAACGGTTCGTCTGCAGCAAATGCCGCGGAACTCAGTGTGAGACGAAGGAAGTATCCATGTCGGGAGCGGGGCTCAGCAAGCTGTTCGATATTCAGCACAATCATTTCCTATTTGTATCCTGCACCCACTGCGGGTATGTGGAAGTGTTTAATCCGGATATTTTGGAGGGGAAAAAGCGCGGCCAAATCGGCTCGATCCTCGATGTGTTCTTCGGTTGACATCGCCTTTAAAATTCTTTAATATGACTAAGTACCAGAAAGTACAACCAGTCATAAGCAATTACAAATCAATATAAACGGGTGATGACATGCCATACAAACCGCAGATTACAGATGTAACCAAAGCTGGGAGCAATGAGAAGGAAGGGTTGTACGAATTCATTATCCATTTGGCTGACGGAACGGATTGCCGCGTGTTCTACAACCGGTTTCCTGAATGGAAGATGACGGCCCTGAGCCGGCTTGGTAAAGTGCCATGCCCGGTATGCCGCAAGGATTTCATTTGTAAATGCATGGATAGATTTTCGGATGATTTCGATCAGCAGATGAGAGACGGCGAGTGGCTGAACAAAGCGGTCGAATCTGAATAAGGCGACTTATGATGAAGCGCGGGAGAATTCCTGCGTTTTTTCTTATTGGGCGAGTTTCGCGTGTCGCATTTGCCGAAGGGGGGCAGATTGAATATGAAGAAGACGGGCAAGGATAACGAAGAATACGCCATCGTGCTGATCGACGGGGTGTGTCACTTATGCCAGGGCTTGACCCGATTCATAATCCAGCGGGATCCAGCCTGCCATTTCCGGTTCGCGTCGCTCCAATCGGAGCTCGGGCAGTCACTGCTGGAGCAGGGAGGACTGACCCCGGACGGCGGGGATACGATGGTTCTGATCGAAAAAGGGAGATATTATACCCGGTCGCAGGGGGCGCTGCGCATTGCCCGGCGGCTCCGCTTCCCGTGGCCTCTCGCCTATGCGATGATCATCGTGCCTCGTCCGATCCGGGACCGTGCGTACCGCATCGTGGCCAAGAACCGTTACCGCTGGTTCGGCCGCTCCGAAGCATGCATGATACCGACGCCGGATATCCGGCGCCGGTTCCTTTCATAACCAGGAGTTCCCTATGGTCCCTATGAGCGTGGGGCCCTGAACCCGGCCGCGACGGCCTCCTCCTCGGTGCAGAACCACTGCTCCTCCTTCGTCCGCTCATAGTAAGGGGATTCGGGTGTGTGATAGATCTTCTCGCCTTTCGAGTTGATGTTCCCTTTGATGCTGCAGCCGGTCTTGGGGCTGCCCGCCGCAGCGCCTGAATCTGCCGTTTTCTTGGATTCCCCGGATGCGGCGGCGGAGCTGGATTGCGTATCCCCGTCCTGCTCTTCAGGGTGGAAACCGTCCTCCTGCGCGTAATTCTCCACGCTCCAAATGCCGAGCGCCTTCTCCCTGCTGATGCGCTGCAGATCATTGAATTTATCGACATAACGGACGTTCGGTGGATAAATATAGGCTACGCGCGCCAGGCCCTGCTCGAGCAGTGCTTCCTGGACCATTTTTCCGTCGGCATACACGTACGCAAGCAGCCGGTTGTATTTATCCCGGTTCGGACCGATATCAAATTCCAATTCGAGCTTGCCGGCTTGCTCGACGAGGTCCTTCGTGAAAGCTTTGGCCTCCGGTCCAAAAGGCTGGACTCCCAGCTTGGGGTGGCTTGTCTCCGGCGTATCGACCAGCAGCATCCGGACGCTCTCCTTCTTGCCTTCAAACATAACGCTGATCGTGTCCCCGTCCACCGCCTTGACGAGCTCGACGGGTACCCGGGGCAGATTCAGGTCGTCAGTAGGATAAGAGGCTTGCTTCCCATTCGGACTTTGGCTTTGTGCCGCCTTCGTGGACGTTGTCTGTTCCGTTTGGGGGGCAGCAGCTGTCTTCTCGTTCGAAGCAGGTGGCGCTAGCGGCTGGCTGCAGCCGGACAACAGCAGCAGACCGGTTAACAGTGCGGTTAAGATTCGTTTCTTCACGTGATGTCACTCTCCTGACTAGGCTGTATGATATGTATGGGTAGGGATTAGGAGACTCTATTAACCCATCCTATATAAGGAAGTTCTATATACAAAATATTTGCTCCAAGCTTTTATAGTATTGCATATATCCTTGTTTTGGCAATAGCGGTAAAGGCATATATCCTGCAGAAAAATAATGCTTGCCGTCTGCTGGCGGCTGTGCTATTCTAATGTCAAAATATAACAAGTCAACGGAAGCACCGTTCATGAACCGCAGGTCTGCGGCATGAATGGTGCTTTTTTTGCGTTGCTGAGAAAGGAAGAGGGGATATGCAATGCTACCGGTCCGATTCGTGATGGCCGTACAGGACGCCAGGTATGTAGAGCCGCTCCTGAACTATGTAAACGGAAGCTCCTATGGCTCGTCGATGCAGGTGACCGCTTTTACACGGCCGGATGCGTTTCTTCAATATATGCAGTCAGGGGAACTCCCGGCTCTCGTGGTTGGAGATGCAGAGATGCTGATGGCTTGGTTCCGGCTTGGCGAACCTCCTGTGCCTTGGCTGCTGCTTAACGAGGGCGCTGAGTTGCCTGCTGCATGTCCGGCGGGAGGATCCCATACAGCCAAGTACCAGCCGCTGCCGAGGCTGCTGGAAGCGATATCCGCATGCTGCCATGAAAGTCGCATTTTAACCGTCAGCGGCAATGGAAACAGCATCGGCACGGGACTCCAGACCGGAATGGCTGCCGTTATCGGAGTTGTTTCTCCCTTGAGCGGGTGCGGGAAGAGCACGCTGGCGATGAATATGGCCAAGCAGTTTGCCGTATTGGGACTGCGGGTGTTTTACCTCAATCTGGAGAGCGTCAACAGCAGCGTGCAGTTTCCTTCAGGCTGCGACGGAATGGAGGGAAGCTTCTCCCGGCTTCTGTACGATATTAAGGCCGCTCAGGAAGGCGGATCAGAGAATGTTCTTCAGGTTATGCCGTACCGCCTCAGGCATCAGGGGCTGAAATGCGACACGTTCGAGCCGAGTCTGCACGTGAAAGAGATAATGGAGATGACGAGATCCGATACGGAGCTGCTGCTTCGATCTCTTGGATCCACCGGCCAGTATGATGTCATCGTTGTGGATACGGATGGAGCGTCGGGGGTCCGGGAGGAGAGGCTGCAAGCGGTGCTTGAGCATGCCGGTGCGTTGATCTGGGTCCTGCTGGACGATCCGATCAGCATGTTTAAGAGCGGAATTCGGATCGACCAGCTGCTGCAGCAGGACGAGAGCTTCTCGGGCGGCTTGATGAAGCGGAGCAGGTTTGTTGTCAACCGTTACACCGGACAGCTTGTAAACAGACCTCCTCGGAAAGACATCCTGATCGATTGCATGCTGCCATATATCCCCTCATGGAAGCAGCTTCAACAGCAGGAGCTGCTGCTGATGTCACCGATATACCAAAGGGAAGTTCTGAAGCTGTGCCGACAGCTCCTTGGAGGTGGAGATTCCGGGCTGTCCGACGTAAACAGGGGGGAACTCTATGCATGAGGAGCAATTCCGTTCTGTTCGGGATCAGATTCGGTCGGAGCTGGACATGACCGGCAGCGTCCATAATTCCGAATTCATGGCGCGCATAGAGGATCTGGTGTGGAGGAGGCAGGAGCTTGCAGGACTGACGGCCATGGAGAAGCGGAATCTGGTCCGCAGAGTGTACGATTCCTTTCGCGGGCTGGATGTGCTGCAGCCGCTCGTCGACAATCCCCGAATTACGGAGATTATGATTAACAGCCACCGGGAGATCTTCATCGAGCAGGACGGAGAGGTGAAGCAGGTGCCGCTGCAGTTCGAATCGCAGGGAAGGCTGGAGGACATTATTCAGGGTATCGTAGGGAGTGTCAATCGGGTCGTGAACGAGTCTGTGCCCATCGTGGACGCCAGGCTGAAGGATGGGTCCAGGGTGAATATCGTCCTTCCGCCCATCGCGCTCAAGGGGCCGACCATGACGATCCGAAAGTTTCCGGAAGCGCCGATGACGATGGAGGATTTGGTGGGACGGGACGCACTATCCCCGGAGGCGGCAGAACTGCTTCGAATCCTAGTCAGGGGCAAGTACAACATCTTCATCGGTGGCTTATAGTTTTTATGTAAATAGAATTGTTTATTTCATGAACTTATAGTTTGTTGGATGATTGTAAAATAGGATCGAGAATATATGGATGAGAAAGTTGTAATCGAGGAAATTAGAATAGAGATATAAGAGTCAGGTGTAGTTAGAACTATCCTTAGTATCAAAAAAGGAAAATTGATAGAGCTGGGAATAATCATTTTATGGAATGTGTTATGAGAGGAATGACTATTAGAATATTCATATAGTAAGGAGTTTATATTCATGGAAAATAGGAATCTCATAAAGGGAGATGCAATTGTTGTAGAGTACGATGATAATACATTTGATTTGGGAATATTCGTTAAGTTTGTTTTCGTCGAATATGTTGAAGATATGAAATGTTTTCTAATGTATGAAAGATCTCCAATTAGGACGGATAGCGGTATGAAAGAAGAAATCAGGTTTGTTGAGATTAATGGGGTTAAAGAGGTAAGGTATTATAATCCATAATCCGCTCTCATTGCACAAAATCAGTAAGACACGAAAATAAAGCCAAGGGGACAAATAAACAGCACGTGCCGAGTTAATTTGGCATGTGCTGTTTGTTTATATCTAGGCAATCTACTTGCATGAATGTATTCATTAGGCAATGTATTAAATCCTTTTATAGTTTCTATGCAGATACAAATTGCTGGTAAAGTCAGTTTGCTCAACAACGTGATACGTATGCCTATGTACTATCTGCTCCAATAGAGAGTGTACCGCCGAGTAGCGAAACGTTATCTGTTCTGAGGTCAGACTTTTCGGATCGTTATTAGGATGTATAGCCGGAGGACGACGGGATTAGTGGCGTGCTTTTGCAGGATGGAGTAAGAAATTCGTTATAGGCCAAAAGCTGTTAGGGTGTTTCGCGGAGGGCAAAATAAAGATCTTTTTGAAAAGTAAGTTTCTTTATATGTCAGCTTGATACAAGTTGGTTTTCAAGCCAAAAACTGTACAACGTCCTCGGCAGAAGAATGACCAGCTGGGGAAGTAGGAGGATATTGTCAGATTTTGTTGAATTAGTACATACAACCTATGGCATTGTTGAGGATGAGGGGGGGAGTCACGCTATATTAATTGAGCCTTTTGCGAGCAGAATCCGGCTTCCGGCTGTGATCGGGTTATCCAAGGCGGAGATTAAAAGGCTTGAGAAGTTAACGGAGAATGGCGAATGCGCTGCGGACTAGATAAGTCGTGCTAGTTTACCTTTAAACTTAAAAGGATGGCAACAGTGGCTGTTGAAAATGCGCGGAAAAAGGGGATTGCCATACGGATAAAGACGGAGAAAAGTTAGAACTCGTGTACATCATGGCAGAAGTGATCCTGTCATCATATTAAATAATTATCTATGTGTATAAAATATATAGAAATTGAGGGGTCAACATGTATTTGAAAGAACTGAGAATCTGGAACTTTAGGAAATATGGGATTAGTGGTGTTGATAATAATTTGCCTGGTACAACTGTACATTTCCATCCGACTTTTAACCTGCTGATTGGAGAAAATGACTCCGGTAAAACGGCAATAATTGATGCAATCAAGCTTACTTTGGGTACAACGAGTGATGATAGTCTATGGATTACGGATGAAGATTTTTTTGTCTCTAAAGACGGAGTAAGTTCGACCGAATTGAAAATCGAATGCATCCTAGCAGGGCTAACCGATGAAGAAGCGGGGGTTTTTTTTGAATGGCTGTCTTTCGATATTAACGGTAACTATGAGCTGCAGGTAAGATTAATCGCCAAAAAGCAAGCAGCAGAAGCTCGAGTAGCTGAACGGATCGATAAATACATAAAAGCAGGTCCGGAGATCTCCTCTTCCCGGCTTGAGGGATTGGCTAGAGAAATTCTTCGTACAACTTACCTGAAACCTTTGCGAAATGCTGAAATTGAACTCCAGCCAGGAATTCGCTCACGATTGGCGCAAATTCTTAAAAGCCACCCTGCTTTTATTAATAAAGATCGTTCAACAAAGCATGAGTTGGAGCTGACTTTCGAAGAAGCCAATAAACAGGTGGAAGCGTTTTTTCTCAAGCCTTACGGTGAAGACCAAAAAAAGACGATCCAGCTACAACTCAAACAATACTTGTCGGAATTTTTCAACACGCCTGTCGGGGACGAACCTGAGACTAAATCTAAGTTCAAAATCACGTCAGTGAAATTGAATGAAATTCTAAGGAAACTAAGCTTGCTTCTTGAAGAAGTACCCTCCGGATTAGGCAGCTTAAACTTACTTTTTATCGCTGCCGAGTTACTGCTCCACGATGACGATTTGGCCATCGGCCCCAACTTGACTTTAATCGAGGAAATAGAAGCCCATCTTCATCCCCAAGCTCAACTACGTCTTATTAAGTATTTGCAAGACAAAGTAGATGATGAATCCGGAAACGTGGGAAGTCAGTTCATTTTGAGTACTCATAGTCCTACCCTTGCAGCGTCAACCCAATTAAAGCATATCATTCTGCTGTACGATGGAGTTGCCTACCCCATGGGGCCGGAATATACTGCGTTTGATCCAGAAGATTACGAATTTCTTGAACGTTTCTTGGATGCAACAAAATCGAATCTCTTTTTTGCGAAGGGTGTTATCTTTGTAGAAGGAGATGCTGAAAATCTCCTCCTACCGACAATTGCCAATCTAATGGGTCGGCCATTACATAAATTCGGAGTATCCATCGTCAATATTGGTAATACGGCATTTAAAAGATATGTGAAAATTTATTCCAGATCAGAAGCTTGGTTGGAAAAATATCCTGAGGCGAATCTGATGATGCCAGTTTCTATAGTGACGGATCTTGATGTGCGGCCATTAGCATATTATTTAGATAAGAAGAGCAAAAGTGATGAATCTCCTGCCCTGCGAGATATCTATATTTTAAACGAGGATAACATTGATCAAGTCGCTGATGAAATGGGGATAGAAACAGAACAGATCAATCATTTGTTGAACCAAGCATTCGGCACGCAGTCTAGCTTTAAAGAAGAAATTCAGAGCTATGTTAAAGTCGGTGGATCCGCATTTGCAAGAATTATTGAACTGATTAGGGAGCCGCTTTCTGCAGAAACAATTGAATCTTTAAGAACGCATAAAGCTAAAAGCCTCACTGACACCTATGGTTCTTTGCAAGGGAATATAGGTCTTAACTATGCGAAAAACTGGACTTTAGAGTATGAAATTGCATTAAGTGGCTTAGGAATGATGTTGGCGGAAGCTATTCATACCATTCAACATAAAAATTTAAGTTCCACTGAACGAGAAGAAAAATTTAAAGCATATAAACAATTACTCGAAGAGCTCCCTCCGGAAGCAAGAGCATATCAGATTTACAGACCATTGCTCAAGAAGAACGTATCAAAAGCAACTGCAGCTCAATACTTAGCGGTAATTTTGCAAAAGAATTCAGAAGTAACAAGAATAAGTTTATTGAATGATGGAACATTGAGCTATTTAAGAGATGCCATATACCATGTAACTGGAGGAGCGCCGAGCGATGCTAATTAATAATGCAAATCGAGGAAGTATAGAATCCTTGCTGCTTGGCGGCAGCCGGCAATTTCAACCAGAACAAATCGCGGTAATAAATTCGACTCATTCAACGAACATCATGGCTTGTCCGGGAAGTGGGAAGACTACTGTATTGATTGCTAAGATTGCTTTGCTCTTAGATAAAATTAAAAAAGAAGGCTCGAGAAAAGGGATCTGTGTAATTACTCACACAAACGTCGCCGTTGAAGAGATAGTCAGTAGTCTTGAAAAATTAGGGATAAGTAATATTATGTACCCTCACTTCGTAGGCACCATTCATGAGTTTTTTAATACTTTTTTTTCTATGAAAGCGTATGGTTTTTATACGAAGAAAGATGCTTTTTATTTACTAGATAATGAAGAGTATAAGAAATATTTCGAAAGATTCTTTGAGTATAACAAACCAGGGTATTGGACTTACCCAACTCCCGTTAATGCTGTTGATAAAACAGATATACACATTGATGAAAATAACCAGCTCCATATTATTTCCAAGAGAGAAGGTAAGGATTATAGCGCTCCTGTTCTAAATACGATTCAGGACATGTTTTGCAAAGGATTTATAAGGCATTCCGATACTGTGGCGCTTGCTAATTGGTATATCCGAAACCATAAAGCGGCTATTCAAAAAGCATTTCAAAATCGATTTCAATACTTCTTTATAGATGAAGCGCAGGACACCAGCATTGAGCAATACGAGAATCTCAGCATGTTGATCGAAAATAACAATGAAACTATTGTGCAGTGGTTTGGGGATTCTTATCAAGCACTCTATAGTCTCTATGGTAAAGATGATGCCTGGAAGCCAGATCTCGAAGAGAGTCTACAAATTAATTTTAGTAATCGCTTTGGAGAAAACATAGCCAGAATTCTTAGAACCACATGTATCGAGGAATATAGCCGTTTAGAAGCGAATAACACGATCAGTTCGGCCGTTCCGCACTTTTTTATATATAATGATGAGAACAAAGAGCAATTATTGAGTGTTTATTCTCGAATTGTATCTGATTTTAAGGCTGCTTCTCTCGAAACTGTCCAAATCAAGGGAAAGATAGCGGCTGTCTGTCATCATCATGATTCGCTCGAAGGGTATTCAAAAACATATCAACGCTCAAAAATTAGCAAGCCATTACTGTCAGAAATGCAGGCTTGCCTACATGAATGTCATCAATCATTAGTGTACGCATTAAGAAAGAACGATCGAAGAGAAGAGAACGGACGAAGTGAGTACCTGAAGAATATCTCTCAATTCTTAAGAGATAAATATCCATCAAACTATATTGAAATAAAAGCGCTTTGGGCTAGGTGGATAAAAGCTATAAGTGAAGAAACTGATGAATCAATGATCTTAGTTGACCTAGAGGTTAAATACAGAGAATTGATTACAACTACTTTGAATAAAGACAATAATGACGATATCGACGTTACAAAAATTCATGATTTGAGGCCCCGCTTAGTAAAGATTCTTCAAAAGAATACCCGAACTGAACCCACTGAAACGGCAACTAACACTATTCCTGTAGGATTGGCTGTCGAATTAAACACCATACATGGTGTTAAAGGTGAGACCCATTTCGCCACTCTTCTATTAGAATCAGTAAGAGATGGGGTCTCAGACATGCAGAAAATTATCAGCTTTCTCACAGGTACATACCAGCCTGAATTGGTTGAAGAATCGCTTGTAAAAGATTCATTAAAACTGGCTTATGTTGCTTTAAGCCGACCGCGTTATTTTGTAGGCGTGGCGATGCATGAAGAAAATCTTTCGATTCAAAATATTCAAGATATAGAAAGGTTCGGTTGGAGGATTGTAGAAGTTAATGATTACCTTGATATCACTTGAGCAAAAATAAGGACTCCCAAACCACTATTTGTTGCATGGTGGTTAGATTTTGAAGCTAAAAATTATATAACTAATTTTAAATAGCAGATTCTTCATTATTATAACGGACTTTAACGGTACGCTTCTTAATCTTGCGACGTAAGAAGAGAAAATTGGGCATTAGGTTGTCAGTTTCTTCTGCGTCGCTTTTTGGCTTTAAAAGTTTGATGAAGCATGGGACGACCTTAGAGAATCAACTAGTACTGATTATGCTTGGTTAAACTCTGGTAAATTGATTTTAATGATCGAAGATTATTAAAAAATGGATGAAAGTTGATTTACAAAATAGACTTCCATGGATTTATAAAATAGTTGGTAAGTATACTAAAAAATTTTAACTAAATTTCACAAAGGCCACTACTATGAGTTAAAAAACCTTATTTACCATAAAATGGCTGGATATATTTGTATTTTAAAGGTATTATTGAACTGTGGAGGGATGCTATGGAAAAAATAGAAGTACTTGAGTGAATAAAAAATTTAAAAGGAGAGGTTTGTTAAATGAGGAAAAGGAAAATATTTACTGGATTGTTGGCGTTTAGTATTATGTTCACTTCCTTTGGTTTAGTAGCTTCAGCCGATACGTATGAAAATGACGATAGCGTCAAAACTGTAGTGTATAAAGGACATGGCGTATTTGTTGAAAGTAATAACACCTTAAATTTCAACAAAAATAGTGAGAAGGCTTACAGCATTTATAAACAAAATGATGCTATTTACGAGCTACATAGTGAAAACAACGATGTTACAAATTATCTAATTGAAACAGCTAATAATCAATATCAGCTTGTAGGAAAAAAAGAAGTTGATCCTCGAAATTTGAATAGCATTCAACAAGATAATCGTATTTCAGATTATATTAAAGATGATATTAATAAAGTTATTGAAAATGCGAGTAATGATGATTTCTCCATCAATGTATATTCTCCAGCGCTTGTTGAGAATCTCCAAACATTCGAAGCAAACAGTAACTCAGTTACTCCTTACGGGTATTTACCGACTGTATACTATACAGGGAAAGGATCCCTCAAATATAAAGATGAGGTATTACACATTCAGAATTACTCTTCATTAACAGGGGAAAGAAAATGGAATTCTAAGGATCAAGCGCAGGCAGAGTATAAAAAAGTTTTTAGTCAACTCATCCAAGTACTTGTAGGAGAAGGGTTAAATCAATTTAAGAAAGTACCTGCAGTTGGAATATCTTATTCATTTGTGAGTATGTTTGGTCAAGATCCGGCAATTGGTGGAGACACGAAAGACAAGATTAAAGTATTTGTTTCTGAGGTAAATAAATATCGTAAATATACTAGTGTTATGTTTCCATCTACAGATTATAAATTAGGTGCAATTAGTGATTGGGTTCCTAATTACGAAGTTCACTCAGATAAAATTGTTTCAGGAAAAATTACAAGTAAAACTGAAACTGCTACTTACAAAGGGGAAAATTACCAATGGCTTGATCAAAAAGCCTATGAGCAAAAGGGGAGCCTCAATTATTGGAATGAATTGATTACTCAACATGAATATTATGGCTTGGTCTTTAAAAGTGCCATAGATTAATATTTTTACTTAGAGAATAAACTTTGAGGGAACTGAGTCAATCCATCAGTTCTCTCTTTATATGAGAGGTGTGCATGAAAAAGATATTTATTTTAACTACTATTGTCTTACTTATTATAGCTGGATTATTAATAACCTATCATAATGTTCCGTTATCAGCTGATACTATAATAAAATATAAGAATAAAATAGAAAAAGTATATATATCCAATTACATTGACAAAGAAGGAATTACTCCAATAGACTTAGATGTTTCTGATCCTGAGAAGATTAGTGAAATAATTGACATTTTTGATCAAGTTAAATTTACTCATTCCAATGGAAGTAAGAATATTAAGAATGATACGAGATACATGAGTCTTTATATTTTCTATGATAAAAATGGTTCATTGGATGATTATACATTAGAGATCAATGAGAAAGGAGAACTGCTGGTTGACCGGCATAAATATAAGATAAAAAATAACGCGAGCGTCGTGTTTGAGCGGTTATACTCTATAGTTGGCAATCTTTCAAATGAGCATAAGAGACCATAGTCATGAATTGGTTTCATCAACCTCATGCTTAAATTATTAGCTCTGATACTAAACTTTTCTTCATAATATTTTTGATGGCGCTTCCATAAATTTAAAAAATATCCAATAGATATTCCAAGTTCATTTTGGATTGTTCTATTTTTTGTCTCTGATTGAATACAACAAATTAAAATTTTTTGCTGTTCATCGTTTAGATTGTAATTTGTTATTTAATTAATAATGAAATTGTAGTATGAACTCGTTTAGGTGGTGTATTTGTATGGCTAAGCAGGTTATGTTTGAATTTCATTGTTAGTTAAAATGAGAATGAACTTAAGACGAGAGGCTGCTTGATATTATTGTTCATAACGATGATTTATATATGAAGAGTGTCCCAAGAATGGATGTTTTTTATAGATAAGAGCTGGATTTTTGTTGCGATAGGAGCATTGTTCATAAACGGGTCATATAAATAGGGCAAACAGGTGAAATCGATGGTCTAATATTGGTGAAAATAATATATGTTTTAATCGTAAAAGTTTTTTAACTCATGCGTACAAAATCAGCACTAAGAAATTAGATTGCTTAGACACTTGGGGGAACACCATTCCGTCACTAAATTTCATCCTCGCTAACGCTGCGGATTTATGATCTTTGATTTCTTCGTAATTATGGTAAAATACACCTATTCGCTTTTAAAAAGGACCATCATGAGAGGAACGGGAATTTTGCGCAGAAAGATCAAGATCAACTTATTTTATTTGGCTGCTGGAATCTATATAGGTATTGCAATCGTATCCTTTATTCCGTGGATTGAAATTGGCGTAAAAATTACAGCATACACAAGTATCATCGCATTATTTATAACCATCTATGACTCTTCGAAGGTTGCCCTGACGATAGCTGCAGCAGAAGGGAATCCGCGAAAAGAAAAAGTCCGCTATGTTTTTATGCTAGCTATGAAGATATTATTGTTCGTTTCGCCGTTTGCGCTGTTGTATTGGATTAATGATGAGGATGATGAGGCAGTTATAGCAAGAATAAGCAATTACGTTACATTTGCTGCCCTTGGTGTTGTATTTTTTACAAGAGGAATGGAATTAAAAAGTCAATCAAACGACAGGCCTAAGTGAATGTAAGGGATGTCTTTAATAAAACGGGCCAACTTTGAATTTATTTCGGGTACACAGCAATCTAAAAAGCATGAGAGAATCCATTTGAAAATACCGTCTAACATCAAAACGGCTCGAGCGCATTCATCGAGGATGGATGCCCGAGCCGTTTTTTTCTTATGCGTTACTTATTAATGAGATGCTGATACGGTGTATAATCGATATTTTTCTTCTGGAGGAAATTCATCAAGAATTTGTAGTCCCGCTTCGGCGTGGCTACGATGTAGCCTTTAATGCAGTGGTCGCGGGTAACTTCGGTTGCGCCGGATTCGACGGCGATCTTGCCGATCTCGGCTGCAATCGAGTGCTTGGCGATATCGCGGAATGGACCGGGAACCGGTTGAACCAGCTCGTCCAAAAAGGCCTTGGATTCATCCGTCCACAGCGGGCGGCTCCGTTCCACCCAGTAATTTTGCCAATCCAGCTTGGACTTGCCGTCGGCCTTCGGCAGCACCTTCAGGAACTTGCGGAACATGAAAAATCCACCGATGCCCATCAGTCCGAGCATGACCCATCCCCAGAACGCGATGGTATTCATGAACCATGACGGCGGCGCGCTGGACGACAAATACCCCAAGACGGCCCCTGTGCTCTTCATCTTGTATATCACCTCGAACGATTTTTGTCACATGACAGTTTCATGAGAATTATAACGCATTTCTTTATTTATTTCGATATACAAGCTAAAATAGGTGTAATTGTGTGTCACAAAGGGGGAAGTTTTATGTTGAAAATCGGGTCCCATGTGTCCTTCTCGGACAAGGGGCTGCTGACTGCAGCGACAGAGGCTAAATCTTACGGCTCCAGCTCGTTCATGATATATACCGGCGCTCCGCAAAATACACGGCGCAAGCCGATTGAATCGATGTTTATCGAGGAAGGCAAGCTGGCCATGCAGGAATGCGGGATTGAGGAGATTGTGGTGCATGCGCCTTATATTATCAATCTCGGCTCGTACAAGCCGAATACGTATGAGCTTGCGGTGAGCTTCCTTCAAGAGGAAATCCGGCGTACCCATGCCGTCGGCGTGAAGAATATCGTGCTTCACCCAGGGGCATACACTGATAAGGATGCGGAATACGGCATTGACCGGATCGCCGAAGGCCTGAATGAGGTTCTTGGCGGTACCGATGAGACGGAAGTGCATATCGCTTTGGAAACGATGGCCGGCAAAGGCACTGAGATGGGGCGCTCCTTCGAGGAGATTGCTTCCATTATCGATAAGGTAAAATATAACGACCGGCTGGCGATCTGCCTGGATACATGCCACATTCACGATGCAGGCTATGATATCGTCGATGATCTGGACGGTGTCCTGGAGAAGTTTGATCAAGTGATTGGTCTCGACCGGTTGACGGTCGTTCATATTAACGACAGTAAAAACCCGCGCGGCGCGGCCAAAGACCGCCATACTCCGATCGGAACAGGCTGGATCGGATACGATGCGATTCACCGGATCGTCCATCATGAGAAGCTCCAAGGCCGTCCGTTCATCCTTGAGACGCCGTGGATCGGGAAAGATCCGAAGACACAGCGTCCTATGTATGAGATCGAAATCGCGCTGCTGCGCGGTGATGTGGAGCAACGCTTTGGACAAGCGTTCATTCAGCAGGTCGAACAGCTGCATGAATTTTTCGCGAAGGAAGGCATTGAATCCCGTTCGTTCGTACTGGATACATGGAATCTGTTGAAAAACGATGCTAAGGCCAAGAAAGCCGACCCTCGCGAGCCGATGGAACGCTTATACGATATGGTGATGTCCGCCGAGCTGTTCCCTGAGCTTTCGGAAGAGCAGGTCAACCAGCGGCTGATCGCCTACTTGTCCGGTGCTTCCCTTACGGCTTAATTCCATCGCTTGAAACCGGAATGTCAGAAAGCAGCAGTGCTGCTTCCGGCATGTACGGGAGCCAGGCTTAACACTAACATCCGTTGCGTCCGGGAGCGCCAACACAGTGGATAACACACAGCCTCCGCTGGAAGAGCTTCCGGACCTCACGGATGTATTAGCGTACGGAGATAATGAATCCGGGAATTATAATATGAATTCCACGTATGCCGAAGGTTGCGCATCTCTTTAAGTGATAGATGGCATGGTGCGACGATGCACTTCTGTAAGTGAGAGATGGTATTGAAGCATCAGAATAAGATTGCACTAACGGAAGCGATCAAGCATTCCCCGTAAGAACAAGAATGCACTAACGGAAGCGATCAAGCATCTCCGTAAAAATGAGAATGCACTAACGGAAGCGATCGCGCCATTTCCAGTAAGAATGAGAATGTACTAACGATAGCAATGATGCATTTCTCATAAAAAAGAGCATGTATCAACCGAATGCAGTTGTATTACCCTTATTTTATAATGATGTATTAGATATAGAGGAGGATCACCAAGACTTATGGAAATTCACATCAAGAAAGACCGGCCATCCCCGGCGGATCAATATCCTAACCGAGCCCGCATGCTCATCTCCTGCCCGGACGGACCAGGGATTGTAGCGGCGGTCTCCCAGTTTTTGTATCAGCATGGCGCGAACATCGTGCAGTCGGACCAGTACACCATGGATCCTGACGGCGGCATGTTCTTTATCCGCGTCGAGTTTGACCTGGAGGATCTTACGGCCAAGCTGCCGCAGCTGGAGGAATCGTTCCGCCCGATTGCGGACCAATTCAGGATGGAATGGAAAATTTACCATGCCGCGCGCAAAAAGCGCCTTGCGATATTCGTTTCCAAAGAGGACCACTGCCTCGTAGAGCTTCTCTGGCAATGGCAGGCGGGAGACCTCGATGCCGATATCGCCCTGGTCGTCAGCAATCACCCGGATATGAGGGAGTATGTGGAATCCTTCGGTATTCCGTACCACCATATTCCGGTTACGCCGGAGACGAAGCAGGAGGCCGAGAAGCGGCAGCTGGAGACGATCGGCGACGATATCGACGTCATCATTTTGGCGCGCTACATGCAGATCATTTCGCCGATGTTCATCGAGCATTACCGCAACCGGATCATCAACATCCATCATTCCTTCCTGCCTGCATTTGTCGGCGGCAAGCCTTATGCCCAGGCCTATAACCGGGGTGTCAAAATTATCGGTGCCACTGCCCACTATGTAACCGAAGAGCTTGACGGCGGTCCGATCATCGAGCAGGACGTTCAGCGGGTGAGCCATCGCGACGACGTTAACGAGCTCAAACGCATCGGCCGTACGATTGAACGCGTTGTGCTGGCAAGAGCCGTGAAATGGCATGTCGAGGATCGGATTCTGGTGCATAACAACAAGACGGTTGTATTTAACTAAACGTACAAAACAAACTCAGGTTAGCGAAGTCATCCATATAGTCCCAACAGTACTACAATGGAGCAGCCCGACACTTTAACGCTGCAATGGATTGACTGAAGATCCCGCTCCTTTTTGGGGCGGGATTTTTTACATAAATGGGATCGTTTGATGGTATGGGTGGAGCGGAGCGCGATTTTTTGTGCCCGGTAACGGGAAAAAAGGTCAAACTTTTTCCAATATGGACTCGTCATTATATTCGAACCGCGAGATCGGTTGCTTCTAGGCTGCTCCGGAGTGCTGCATATTCGCAGTTGGAGGTTAAGGGGAACACGGGGATTACATCCAATTAACACTAAACATTAGGGAGAGGGGAATCATCAGTTGTCGTTTTATACACGAAGAATGCGGATGATGCTGCCGCTTGCTGCGCTGCTGATCACGGCCATGCTGTCTTTGGCCCTGCCGGCGCAGCTGGCCTTTGCCGACGGGCCCGGCATTTCGATCAAGAGCGAAGTCGGTTATGAAGGTAAAGTAAAGTTTGATAAATGGAACCCGCTCAAGCTGACGCTTACGAGCGATCAGGACATCTCCGGCGATATCGTCGTACAAGTGCTGAGCCAGAACGGCGCGGGCTTTCACACCTCCTACGTGCAGCACGTCGAGCTGCCGAAGGATACGCCAAAGGAAGTCCTCCTTGGGCTGCCGGGTACGATGCTTAACAAAGATAACAACCAGATCTTGTTCTATGAGGAGTCTTATAAGAAGGGAAAGCCGATCCCATTTGCATCCGGAAAAAATTACGTGCAGGCGAATCCTTATAACGGCGCCCTGATCGGTGTGCTGTCGGATGATCCGGACACCATGAATTTCATGAATGTGCTCAACGGCAAGGGCACGAGCATCAACATTTTGCCGTTGAAGGCGGCAAGCATCCCGGTTGATGCCATGCTGCTGAGCGGGCTTGATGTGCTGGTTATCAACAATTTTGCATCCGATACGCTGTCAGAGCCGCAGCGACAAGCGATTGTCGGCTGGGTGAACGGCGGTGGCACGCTCGTTCTCGCAGGCGGAGCAGGATACGCTAAGACGGCAGCGCCTTTTGCCGAGATTGCGCCGGTAACGGCTGACGGCACGACGGCAGTCAATGAGCTGCCCGAGCTGGAGAAGCTTGGCGGCAAGCCGTTGAAGCTGGACGGGGACTTTACGATCTCAACTGCCACCCCGGTAAAGGATGCGAAAACCGGTACCCAAGCCGCAAATGAACCGTTGTTTGCATCCCACGACTATGGACAGGGCAAGGTGCAGTATGCCGCGTACGATCTCGCCATGGAGCCGGTCAGCTCATGGGCCGGTCATCCGGTGGTATGGACATCCGTCTTGCAAGGCAGTTTGCCGGTCGGATCGCAAAATACGTACTACAATCCGTTGATCGACAATCTGAACTATGTACTGGACTATTTCCCGTCCTTATCGATGCCTTCGTTTACACTGCTGCTGTGGATGCTGATCATTTATGCCGTCGTCGTGGCGCCGGTGCTCTATTTTATCTTGAAAAAGTTCGACAAACGGGAATGGGCCTGGTTCCTGATCCCGGTCATCGCGATCATCGCAAGCGGCGCGGTGTATATGGCCGGTTCCGCAGACAAGACCAAGGAATTGGCGCATACGATCAATATTATTGAGATGAATGGCCGAGGCAGTGCGGTTAAAACGACGGCCACCGCGTTCTTTACCCCGCGCAGCGGCAATTATGAGCTGGAATTTCCGAGCGGTATGTATTTGAGAACATCAGGCTCCCGTTCCTCCTTCGGCGGTGGAATGGACGAGAGCAAGAGCTTTGTCCGAAAGAACCCGGACTCGACGACGGTGGAGCTGCGCGATATGTCCCAGTGGTCGCTCGCCAAGGTGTGGGCCGAATCCGAGAGGCCGGAGGAGCTCGGACGGATGGAGACGGATTTGAAGCTGGATGCCAAGGGGCAGCTGAGCGGAACGGTCATAAACAATACGGCCGGCGATCTTACTGAAGTGGTGCTGGTGATCGGGGGCAAAGGCTATAAGCTTGGCGATATTCCGAAAGGAGGATCCGCCCAGATCCCTCAGGATCCGAAGCAGATTTTGAACTTCATGGGCGGGGATATTGCCGGAATGCTGTACCCGTACTCGCAGAACGATGATAAATATAGACAGCGGGACATTATATCCAACTATGCTTATTCGAATCGAACGGTCAATACGGACAAAGCGTTTGTTCTCGGATGGAGCACCGATCACCTGACGAATTACTCGCTCAAGAAGCAAGAGGTAAGCAGCGACCAGCTCAATTTCTGGGTGCAGCCGGTGGCCATGACATGGGGAACAAGCGGGACGATTAACGTTCCTTACGGCTTCCTCGCACCGGAAATTTCACAGGTGAACGCACCGATTTTCAGTTCATATGGAAACGGCATCGAGCTTGGGCAAGGTTCCCTCATTGCTGAATTCCCGCTGATTTCCGACCAGGAGGTCGCCTATTCGGAATTCTCCATTAAGGGCATCAAGCCAAACAACAATGTGAAGATGGAAATCTGGAATGCGCAGAAAAATGAGTGGGAGCAGGTCAATGGTTCCGGAAATGAGCTGAAGGTCACGGAGAACCCTGAACGGTATATTTTGAACAACCGCATCCGGTTCATGCTGAATGCTGCCGACCAAACCAATTTCCAAATGCCGGAGCTGTCTGTAAAGGGGGAGGTTAAGCCATGATCGAGATTCGGAATCTGAGCAAACGATACGGAACATTCCATGCATTGAAGGATATCAGTCTCTACATTGAGAAGGGGACCGTATTCGGATTCGTCGGACCGAACGGGGCAGGCAAATCGACGACGATGTCGATTTTGGCAACGCTGATGCTGCCAACCTCCGGTGTCGCCAAGGTAGGCGGCTACGACGTTACCCGGCATCCGAAGGAAGTACGCAAACGAATCGGCTATATGCCGGATTTCTTCGGCGTATATGATCAGCTGAAAGCTACGGAGTATTTGCATTTTTACGGAGCGAGCTACGGGATTCCCCGTGCCGAGCGCGAGCAGCTCATTCCGCAGCTGCTGGAGCTGGTGAACCTGACCGATAAGGCGGATACGTACGTAGACAGTCTCTCGCGGGGGATGAAGCAGCGATTATGCCTTGCCCGCTGTCTTGTGCATGATCCGGAGGTCCTCATTCTGGATGAGCCGGCGTCGGGGCTTGACCCGCGGGCGCGAATCGAAATGCGGGAAATTCTGAAGGAATTGAAGCTGATGGGCAAGACGATTATCATCTCGTCGCATATTTTGCCGGAGCTGGCGGAAATGGTGGATGAAATCGGCGTCATTGAGCACGGCGAAATGGTGGCACAGGGCAAGGTATCCGATATCCAGAACCGTCTGCGGGTTAAAAAAGTCATCCATATCCGCACGCTCGAGCGAGGTGAGGAGCTGGCCGAAAAGCTGCGGGATGAGCCGTTGGTGACGTCCGTCTTGACGGACAACACCGGGGTTCACGTTCATTACAGCGGCGACGATGTACAGCAGAGCGAGCTTCTGCGGAAGGTGATCTCCTGGGAAATCCCGATTGTCTCGTTCCAGGAAGCGCAGAGCAATCTGGAGGACGTATTTCTCGAAATTACGAAAGGAGGCCCGCGCGAATGAATTGGAGCAGAAGATTGATCAATCCGGTGATCGACAAGGAATTCCGGCTGCGGATGCGTTCGACCCGTTCCATGCTGTCGGTGTTGTTTTATATACTGGCGCTCGGCACGATTGCGATGGGTTTCATTTATTTGTTTCTGTATTTGGGCAACCGGGGACCGCAGCGATTCGATCCGCAGGTAAGCCAGATGATGTTCTATGTGCTGAGTTTTGCCCAGCTGGTGCTGATTGCCTTCATGGCCCCGGCATTGACGGCCGGCGTCATCAGCAGCGAGCGCGAGAAGCAGACGCTTAGCATGCTGCTGACGACTCAGCAAAGCTCGTCAACGATCGTGCTCAGCAAGCTGGTGTCCGCGCTCAGCTTCATGGCGCTGATCGTGCTGGCGACGCTGCCGGTGTACAGCATTGTGTTTCTGTATGGCGGCATATCGCCGAAGCAGCTGATATCGGTGTTTTTATTCTATCTGTTCGTGATGCTGCTGCTTGGCGCGCTCGGCGTCATGTTCTCGACGCTGTTCAAGCGGACGATCGTGGCCATCATCGTGACATATGGCGTGGGACTTATCATTTTCTTGGTAACGGGTCTTCTCTATTTGTTCTTCATGGGAATCGAGCAGCGGAATATGTATGTGACAGGACAGCCTCCTGCCGCGGGCTCCCACTCCTGGGTCGGCTATCTGCTGGGCTTGAATCCGGCCGGAGCGATGATGAGCCTGTTCGACTCTTCGTTCTCGAAGGAGGCATTTCTGCTCTATGGCGGCAATCTGAACAGCAAAGCGCCGATTGAGCTGTGGCTCGAGTTTGTCATTGTTTACTCTGTCGTCATCGTGCTGGCGCTCTGGATTGCCATTCGGAACATCCGGCCTGTCGCTCGGCGAAGAAAGGGTGAGGAGCCTGCCGAACAGCTTCCGCAGGATCACCGTCCGTCCGAAAATGGTGTGTAATGAAGGCTATGCAACGGATCTGATCTGAAAGCATTTGAAGGATCTGAAGGAGGAGAAACAAGTGGACAACATCATGCGCGCAATCGAGGCGGCACGCCGGCGGCTGCAGCGCTTCCGGGTCATCGCTTATGCGCTGTACGGACTCGCGGCAGGCTTTGTTCTATCGCTGCTGCTGCTGATCATCGGGCGTTTCGTGCCGATATCGTGGATGAACATCGCGGCGGCTGCCATTCCGGCGGCCGGCCTCCTTGCCGGCCTTCTCTGGGGATGGCTTCGCCGGATTCCGGCTGCGGACGCGGCGGCGGCCATGGACCAGGCATCCGGGGGCGCCGAGCGAAGCGATATGATGGTGACCGCTTTGTCCTTCCGGGAGGAAGATTCAGCGGCCGCCCGCTGGCAGCGGGAGCAGGCGGAAGCTTACGGCAAGCGATTCACGGAGCAATTGGCCGAGCGTCTTCCCTCTCCTCGCCGTAACCGTCAGCTGCTGATCTGCGCCGTGGGTCTGGTTGCCGTCGTGGTCCTGGCGCTGATTCCGAACCCGATGGATAAGAAGGTGGAGGCGGCCAAGGAACAGAAGAACTGGATTCAGGAGCAGGCGGCCAAAACGGAAAAGCTCGCCGAGCAGCTGGAGAAGGAGACGCTGGACCCGGTCGATCGGCAGAAGCTGAAAGAGAAGCTGGACGAACTGAGGCAAGCGCTGGCTAAAGAAAAGCAGCCCGAGCAGGCGCTGGAGAAGATTGAAAAGGCGATGGAGGAGCTGGAGAAGCTGGCGAAGCAGCAGGAGGAGAAGGCCAAGGCGTTATCCGAGCTCGCCAAGCAAATGCAGCAGCAGAAGGCGCTTTCCGAAGCGGGCAAGAAGCTTGAAGAAGGAAAGTCCGAAGAGGTCAAGCAGGAGATGAAGAAGGTATCCGAGCAAGTCAAGAAAATGCCGCAGGAAGAGAAAGACCGTTTATCGGATGCCCTGAAAAAGCTTGCGGAGGAAGCGGCCAAGCAGCAGGGAAATGAAGAACTGGAAAAGGCGCTGTCCAAAGCGGCCGAGGCGCTAAAAGAAGGCAAGCTGCCGAAAGAGCTCGAAGAGGAGCTGCAGAAGCTGGCTGAAGAGCTGGCCGAAACGGCGCTGGCAAAGGCTGCTTCCGAGAGCCAGTCGGAAGCGGCAGCGGCTTTGGCCTCATCCCTCGCTTCACAGGGATTGGCCATGGCGGATCAGATGAAGGCAGCAGGCTTGTCGGTATCCGACGCCTGGGCAAACGGCGGAAGCGCGGAGGCGCTGGCGCAGGCTGGCCTTGGGGAAAGCTCGGGAGAGCAGAGTGAGAACGGCGGCTCCGGTTCCGGCGCGGGCTCGGACCAGCAGGGCTCGGGGAGCGGCCAAGGCGCAGGCAGTGGCTCCGGTTCCGGTTCTGGCAGCGGTCAGGGGTCCGGCAGCGGCTCCGGTTCAGGAGCAGGCTCTGGCTCCGGTTCGGGCAGCGGGGTAGGAAGCGGTGCCGGGCTCGGCAGCGGAGGGCGCGAGCTTGTCACGATTCCTCGAAACTTCAAGGGCGGCGGCAACGTCCAGAACGATTCGGGAGAGCTTAACGGCTCCGGCGGCGATATCCAGAAAGGCGGCATATCGCCGACCATCCCCGGCACGTCGCGTCCGTACGAGGAAGTCTACCGGGATTATGAGACCAAAGCCAGAAACACGCTAGACCGGAATCAGCTCCCTGATCAAATGCAGGGGTTGGTGGAGGAATATTTCATCCAGATCAATCCGAATCCGTGAGGCATTAGCGGCTAGGACCATCTGCAGCGAACGTTGAATTTATTTAGAAGACGGAGGTTTAATCCATGTCGGATATAGCAGTGAGACCCCAGGAATGGATGGAGAGCATTTCTGGGCTGAGGGAACATATCGGCAAGGTCATTGTCGGACAGCAGGAGGTCGTGGAGCAAATGCTCTGGTGTATCTTTGCCGGAGGTCACGCCCTTCTGGAGGGGATACCGGGACTTGGAAAAACGATGCTCGTCCGCACCGTCTCCGATGCGCTGGACCTTTCGTTTTCCCGGATCCAATTCACGCCGGACTTAATGCCGAGCGACATTACGGGCACGAATATTCTGTCGTTCGGGCAGCATGGAAGCACGGGGATGACCTTTCAAAAGGGGCCCCTCTTCAGCAGCATCGTGCTGGCAGATGAAATTAACCGGGCGACGCCGAAAACACAGTCCGCCCTGCTCGAGGCGATGCAGGAGAAGACGGTGACGGTGGGCGGGGAAACGCATCGTTTGCCAAACCCCTTCTTCGTGCTCGCTACCCAAAACCCCCTCGAGAACGAGGGAACTTATCCCCTGCCGGAGGCGCAGCTGGACCGGTTCCTGCTGAAGATTGAAGTGTCTTATCCGAGCGCCGACGAATTGAAGGAAATCGTAAAGCGGACAACGTCGTCGCATACGTTCCAGGTCGAGCGCCAAATGACGGGCGAAGACCTGCTGGAGATCCAGCGGGGGGCGAAGGAAGTGCTGGTCGCCGATGAAATATTGGATTATGCGGTCCGGCTGCTCATGATGACGCATCCCGAGGAGGCGTCCGCACCGGAGGCAGTCCAAAAATACGTCCAATTCGGCTCCGGTCCCCGCGGCATTCAGTCCATCATCTCGGTCAGCAAGGTCCGGGCGTTGTGCAGCGGGCGGATGCATGTATCCACCGGGGATATCCGGGCTGTCGCACTGCCGGCGCTGCGCCAC
Source organism: Paenibacillus ihbetae (assembly GCF_002741055.1). Lineage (NCBI taxonomy): Bacteria > Bacillati > Bacillota > Bacilli > Caryophanales > Paenibacillaceae > Paenibacillus > Paenibacillus ihbetae. The sequence continues at coordinate 4,466,928 of NZ_CP016809.1, forward strand.
AGGCTGTTCCTCAATTTTGAGGGACAGGCGATCGGAATAACGACCGATCAGGTCATCCAAGAGGTGCTTCAGGCGCTGGAGGCCTCCGCGTGAGCGGCGCCGGTCACTTGCTTCCGCCGGAATGGCTTCCGCGGCTTGAGCGGCTGACGCTGTCCGCGAAGCGCCGGGTGGCGGGAACCCAGCAGGGGAAGCGGCGATCCCGCCGTCTCGGCTCCTCTCTCGAATTTGCGGACTATCGTCTGTATACGCCCGGCGACGATGTGCGCCGGTTCGACTGGGGCGTGTATTCCCGTACCGGTAAAGCGTTTGTCCGCCGGTTCATGGATGAGCAGGAGCTGACGGTCAGCATCTTCGTCGATTGCTCCGCATCGATGGGAGCGGTGATAACGTCTGCGGAAGGGGAGCGTCCGGTAGGGGCGGAGGATCATGAGGTCCACGGCAGCCCGAAATGGCGGCTTGCCCGCCAGCTGGCGGCAAGCGTCGGATACATGGCGCTCTCCTCCTACGATCGGCTTCAGATTGCCTGTTACAGCCGCACCGTCTCGGCCCGTCTGCCCGTGATGCGGGGCAAAGGCTCGGCGCACCGCCTGTTCTCATTCCTGCAGGGAGCGCAGACCGGCGGTGAAGGGAGCCTTGCCGCTGCCCTCGGACAGCCCGGTGCGCTTCCAAGGCATCCGGGCATGACCTGGGTGTTTTCGGATTTTTGGCTCGAAGGCGGCGAGGAGGAGCTGCTCAGGGCGCTGTCCCTGCTTGCCGGAAGCGGGCAGGAGGTTGTGCTGGTCCATATTTTGTCCCGGGAGGAGCTCGATCCCAAGCTGGCCGGCGATCTTCGCCTGATTGACAGCGAGACCAAGAACGGGAAGGAAGTCGCATTGACGGGCAAGGTGCTGGATGCGTACAAAGCCGAGCTCGAGCGTTACCGTCATATGCTGTCCGGCGTATGTGCGGAGCGCGGGATGACCTACGTGCTCATTCCGGCCGATATGCCGCTGCGGGATGCCATGTTTGGCGTGCTGGCGGGTGCGGGAGTGGTTTCAAGCTAGCATCTGCTGCATCGACCTAGGATCCAACCAGTGGAGCCAGAGCGGGCAGCACCGTCTTAACTACGGACCGTCCGCACTTTCCCGGAACGGCTTGCCGGACCGCGGCAGTCGGGGCGATGGTAAGGAGGCAGCAGGTTTCGGGCAAGCCTCAACAGCGATCCAGGCAGGCATTGAATTATGCATAGTGCGCGCGGGGAGTAACGCATAGGGTCCTAAGCGGACCGCCGCCAGGAGCAAGTGCGGGCAGGCAGGGTGTGCTCATGAAATGCCACCAGTGGCAAGTCCGAGCAAGGTGAGTGTGCCCAGTGGTATACCACAAGGTTGCGAGTGCGAGTTAGCAAGTTGTGCCCATGGCGTGCCGCCAGTGGCGAGTGCGAGTTAGCAAGCTGTGCCCATGAAATGCCACCAGTGGCGAGTGCGAGCAAGGTGAGTTGTCCCGCGGGCCGCGCCGCGTAACCAGATTGCGGTATGGGAGTAAGGAGGGAACGTGTTTGTGGGGATTCAATCATGGATGAGCCTGTGGTTCGGTCTAACGCTGCCGGCCATCATGCTGATGTATATGTTCAAACGAAAATATGTGGATACAACGGTTCCCAGCCACCTGTTATGGGAGCGAGTACTTAAAAACCTGGAGGCCAACAGGCCATGGCAGAAGCTGCAGAACCGGCTTCTGCTATGGCTGCAGCTTTTGGCTGCCGCGCTGATGGTCTTCGCCCTGATGCAGCCCTTTATGCAGGTGTCCGGCGGCAGCGCCCATATCGTTATCGTTGCCGATACCTCGGGCAGCATGAGCGCGCAGATGCAGCCAGAAGGCAGCGGGGAAGCGGAAGCCTCCTCCCGAATGGAGCAGCTGAAGGAGCGCTTGAAGGCGTACATCCGGGATCACGGGAGACGGAGCGAGATTACGCTGCTGTCGACCGGACCCAGTCCTGTAACGCATGTATCCCATGAAAGCGAGCGTGGCGCGATCGACCGAGCGATTGAAGAGCTGCATCCTTATTACGGAACGGCATCGTACCGGGAGACACTTTCGCTCGCAGCGGCATTGACAAGGGAGGAGCCCGACGCCGAGGTTGTCGTATTCACGGACAGCCACTGGCGGCAGGATTCGGTCCCGATCGCTTTCGAGGTGCCGGTATCGGTGGAGACGATACCGGGAGCGGCGAAACACAACGTATCGATCGAGCAGTTCGGCGTTTCTCCCAAGGGGGCGACGGGATCCTCGTACGAGGGCGTGGCGGTGGTCAGCTCGAACGCGGAGGGGGCCTCCTCCGTCGAGGTAAATCTGTACGGAGACAGCCAGCTGCTCGCGAGCAGAGTCGTTGAGCTTGAGCCCAAGAAAAAGGCGACTGCGTCTTTTTCCGATCTCCCGTTTGCAGAGGTGTACCGGCTCGAGCTGGCATCCGAGGACGGTTATGCGGCCGATAATGAATCATTTGCCTTCGGAACCGGCCGCAGCTCCGCAAGGGTGCTGCTGTTAACCTCAGGCAATCTGTTTCTGGAGAAGGCGCTGCAGCTAAGCGGAGCGGAAGTGACCCGGATCGCCGTGAATGGGTCGGCCGGCGGTCAAGGCGACCAAGCTTCAGGAAAACAAGGGGAAGGCGGTCAGGACGAAGGCGGTCAAGGCGCAGAAAACAAGAATGACCGTACAGAACCGGATATTCCACCTGTTCCGGACGGCGAATTCGATCTGCTTGTTATGGACGGAAGCATTCCAGAGGGCTTCACGCAGGGGAAATGGGCAGAACTGGCCCGGCAAACGCCGCTGTGGACTATCGGCGGAGATGGACCGAAGGTCGGGAGCGAGGGCGGGCGGCCTGTCCTGGCCCGGCATCCGCTCACTTCGTATCTGACCATGTCCGGCGTTTATTTCGGCAAGCTGATCGATCAGCAGCCGGCTTGGGGAGAGCCGGTTATCCGGCTGGGGGAGCAGCCGCTTGTATACGCCGGTGTGGCCGAAGGCCGCCCGCGGCTGTCCTTCCAGTTCCTGCTGCAGGACAGCGACCTCCCCTTGTCGCCGGAGTTCCCGGTGCTTGTAAACAATGCGCTGGATTGGATGACTTCCGGCTCGGGGACCGGGCTTGGCCGATTCATGGCCGGCGCGCAGGCGGATATTCCGGTAGCGGCCGATACGGTATCCGCGAAGTGGGTACCCAAGAGCGGGCTTGCCCTTGCGGACGGCCCGGCCTCCGCGGAGGTGCAGCGGAGCGAGAGCGGCATTTCCTCGGTGCAGGCGGTACCGGAGGTTCCGGGACTGTATGCGTTTGAACAGCGGAACGAAGCGGGAGAGACAACGTCGTATTGGCTCGCGGTGACGGCCGATCCGTACGAAGCGGACTGGAGCACGGAGCAAGGTCCGACGGTGAGTCAGACCGGCTCTGACGCAGAGTCCGGCGGAGAAGATCAAGGCAGCGGCGCTTCGGCTGCAGAGCAGCGCAGAGCGGCCAGTCAGGCCGGTTCGCTTATGCCTTGGCTCGCGGCACTCGCGCTGGCCGTGATCGCTGCAGAATGGGGGGTGTACCAGCGTGGGCGTTCAATTTAGTCATCCATGGTTGCTGCTGCTGCTGATCCCGGCAGCGATCTTTCTGTATTATGCATACCGGTCGGATTTCCGGTTAAGCGGCTTTCGGCGGAAGCTGGCGCTGGGTCTCAGAACCTTGGTCATTTTGCTGCTCGTCTTCATGCTGTCGGGCCTGCACGGGTTCACCGTGCTGCGGGATAAACAGGTCGTCTTTTTGGCGGACCGATCGGACAGCATGGGAGACTCGTCACGGATCACAAGCTGGATCAGCGAGTCCATGGCAGCGAAAGGGGAAGATGATACAACCGCGGTCGTCTCCACGGGCCTCGAAGGCGCAGTGGAGCGGCGTCTCTCGGCGGACGAGTCGGCCGGTGCGTCTTTGAATGCGCTGCTCGAAGGGCGGTTCACGGGATTGGAGTCGGGCTTGCAGCTTGCCGGAAGCCTTTTGGACGGAAACGGCGATTCCCGAATCGTGCTGATCTCCGACGGGGAAGAGAATGTCGGAAGCATGACGGCCGCCGCAAGGCTGCTGAAGGATCGCGGCATCGCGGTGGATGTCCTCCCGGCTCCGAAGCAAGAGATTCGGGATGTCGCCGTCGAGGAGCTGAAGGTGCCGGAGAAGCTTTACCAAGCGGAATCCTTTTATGTGGAGGCGCTCATCCGCAGCACCTTCAAAACCGCCGGCGAGCTGCGCATTTATGAGGACAACCGGGAAATCGGCCGGGAGCGCGTGGAAGTATCGCCAGGGGAGAACCGTTTTGCGATCAAGGGACTCGCCAAGAATCCGGGGCTTCACCGGTACCGGGCCGAAATATTCATGGACGGGGATGAATCAGCGGCCAACAATGCCGCGTATGATTTTACCCGGGTCGACGGAGCGCCGAGGGTGCTGATCGTTGAGGGCGCCCCCGGTACCTCCGGCAACATTACGGCTGCTCTAGAATCCGGCATGATCGGTACCGAGGTCATCCCGCCGGAGCTGCTGCCGCTCGATGCCGCCAAGTACGCCGCTTATGACAGCATCATTTTCAACAATGTTTCAGGCAGCCGTGTCGGCGGCAAACAAATGGAGCTGATCGAACAGGCGGTCCGCAGCTTCGGCATCGGGTTCATGATGGCCGGCGGCGAGGACAGCTTCGGGATGGGCGGATATTTCAAGACGCCGATCGAGAAGGCGCTGCCTGTGTCCATGGAGCTGGAGGGCAAGCGGGAAATCCCATCGCTCGGGCTGATCCTGGTCATTGACCGTTCGGGAAGCATGAGCGGGGAAAAGATCGAGCTTGCGAAGGAATCCGCGATGCGTACGGTGGAGCTCCTCAGGCCGAAAGATACGGTCGGGGTGGTCGCTTTCGACGATGCGCCTTGGTGGGTGGTGCCCCCGCAGACACTGGAAAATAAGGAAGAGATCATCAGCAGCATCCAGTCGATCCCGAGCAACGGCGGCACGAATATTTATCCGGCGGTTTCGTCCGCCTTGGATGAGATGCTGAAAATCAAATCGCAGCGCAGGCATATCATTCTGATGACCGACGGCCAGTCGGCCTTCAATTCGGGGTATCAGGATCTGACCGATACGATGGTGAAGAATAAAATCACGATGTCCTCGGTAGCGGTGGGGATGGATGCGGACGTCAACCTGCTGCAAACCCTGGCGGAAGCCGCCAAGGGACGTTTCTACTTCGTGGAGGACGAAACGACGCTGCCGGCGATATTCAGCCGTGAAGCCGTCATGCTGGCCAAGTCCTATATTGTCGATAAGCCGTTCGTCCCTGCGCTTCAGCAGGCGGGGGACTGGGGAAGCTTGTTTCAGGAGGGCGTCCCGGGGCTGTACGGGTATGTGGCGGCAACGCCGAAATCGACGGCTCAGACGGTGCTGGTCAGCCCCGAGCCGGATCCGGTGCTTGCCCGCTGGCAGTACGGATCGGGCCGAAGCGTGGCGTGGACGAGCGATTTGAACGGGAAATGGTCGAAGGAATGGGTGTCCTGGAACGCCTTTGCGGATACGCTGACGGAGATCGTGAAATGGACGTTCCCGCAGTTTACCTCCTCGCCTTATGAGGTTACGACGGTAACGGCCGGAAACCAGGTAAAGCTGCAGGTAACGACCGACGGGGAGAATCCGCCGGAGAAGCTGAATGCGGTCATAGGCGATGAAGAAGCCGGCGAGCAGAAGGTAGAGCTGGTCCAGGAAGCGCCGGGCCGCTATACAGGGCTGGTGGATGTGACGAAGCCGGGCGCCTTCCTCCTCTCGCTCGAGGATGCGAGCGGAGACGGATCGAAAGCGGCAGCGCCGGGAACGGGCTTTGTCGTCCCTTATTCGCCGGAATACCGGATCTCGTCCGGGGAGGGCGAGGAAGGACTGACCCGTCTTGCAGAGCTTACGGGCGGACGCGTGCTGTCCTGGGATAATCCCGCCGAGGTATTCGCCGGGAAGGCGACTTCCCGGACGCAGCTGCATGACTGGAGCTACCCGCTGCTGGTTGCGGCCCTGCTGCTCTGGGTCGCCGACATCGCCGTGCGGCGCCTGGCGCTGCCATGGGCCGCCATCGGCGCCCGCCTGGCCGCCCTGCTCCGCAGGCGGCCGGCTCCCGCCGGCGAGGCCGGGCAGCGCACCGGCCTCGAGCGGCTGGCGGCGCGCAAAGCCCGCGCCGCCACCTTTTACGGCGGCGGCCAGGCATCGCCGCCGACCAAGGCGCCGCCCGCGCAGCAGCGCAGCGGCGCAGGCGCATCCGCCGGGGGCGGGAACCCCGCCCCGGCGCCCGGCGCGGCTCCGGCTGGGGGCCGCAAGGCCCAGCCGGAGGCACGCGCTCCGCAGCGGGGGGCCGCCCCGCTGCGGGAAGAGCGGCCGGCGAAGGCGAAGCCGGCCGCAGGGGAGGGCGCGCGCCGCGGAAGCGCGCCGCCCCCGCCGCCGAAGGCACCGGGGGGCGGAGAGCGCCGGCCCGAGGGAACCGGGCCGGCTGCGGGAGGAGGCTCCTCCATGGATCGCCTCCTCCAGGCCAAGAAGCGGGGAACCCGCCGATGAGCTTGAATGCCGACCCGAAGGCTCCGGCCAGACCATTTGTGTCTGGGACCGGGGCTTTTTTTCGTACGGGGAAGCCAGCTTGGGAGAAGCCGGGGGGTGGACGGAAGCCTAAAACGACAGGCACATTCGGATTTTGGAATGTCATGATGTTTTCCCGGAGAGCCGATTCCCGGGCCTCATTTCCAGCGGTTGGTTTAAGATTCGCTCCCGGCGGTTATAACCCGTCTAATAAAGGAAATAATGCAGGAGGGACATTCGCGGCTTTTGTGTCAATTTGGAAAACAACGAAAATTACGTTATGGAAATGAATCACGTCTGGTGATACAATAAGAGTCAAAATGATATTCTCAACATTCCTAACTGCCCTCATTGCTACATAACAGGGCCGAAGGGGCGTAAGATGACTTCAAATTCGAAGCTTACGACGGAGAAGATTTGAGGAGGACGAATCATGACAACTGAACATAATCAAACGATCGACAACCTGTCCATCGCGACGATTCGGACGCTGGCGATCGATGCGATCGAGAAGGCGAAATCCGGTCACCCGGGCATGCCGATGGGCTCTGCGCCAATGGGCTATCAATTGTTCGCGAAGACCATGGTCCATAACCCGGATCAGCCGAACTGGATTAACCGCGACCGCTTCGTACTGTCGGCAGGACACGGTTCCATGCTGCTGTACAGCTTGCTTCACCTGAGCGGCTATGATCTCTCGCTGGAGGATCTGAAGCAGTTCCGTCAATGGGGCAGCAAGACGCCGGGCCATCCGGAATACGGTCATACGGCAGGTGTTGACGCTACGACAGGACCGCTTGGACAAGGCGTGGCGATGGCAGTCGGCATGGCGATGGCGGAAGCGCATCTGAGCGCGACATACAACAAGGACGATTTCAAAGTTGTCGACCACTATACGTACGCGATCTGCGGCGACGGCGACCTGATGGAGGGCGTTGCTTCCGAAGCGGCTTCCCTGGCCGGTCATCTGAAGCTTGGCAAGCTCATCATGCTGTATGATTCCAACGATATCTCCCTGGACGGCGAGCTGAGCCTGGCCTTCTCCGAAAATGTAGCGAAGCGTTTCGAAGCATACGGCTGGCAAGTGCTGCGCGTCGAAGACGGCAACGATCTGCCTGCCATTGAGAAAGCGATCGAGGAAGCGAAAGCCGAAACCGGTCGTCCGACGCTGATCGAAGTGAAGACGATCATCGGCTACGGAAGCCCGAACAAGCAAGGCAAGGGCGGCCATGGCGGTACGCACGGCTCCCCGCTCGGCACCGAGGAAGCGAAGCTGACCAAGGAATTCTACAAATGGGTATACGAAGAGGATTTCTATGTTCCTGAAGAAGTGCGCGAGCATTTCGGCAAAGTGAAGGAACGCGGAATTGCCGCATACCAAGCTTGGGTCGATCAATTCGCGAAGTACAAGGAAGCTTACCCTGAACTGGCAGCGCAGTTCGAGCGCGGCGAATCGGGCAAGCTTGCTGAAGGCTGGGATAAGGATCTTCCGAAGTACAGCGCTGAGGACAAAGCCGTTTCCACCCGCGTTGCATCCGGCAAAGCGCTGAACGGCCTGACATCCGGCGTGCCTCATCTGCTTGGCGGCTCTGCGGATCTGGAGAGCTCCACGATGACGCATCTTAACGACCTGCCGTCCTTTACGCCTGAAAGCTACGAAGGCCGCAACGTTTACTACGGCGTGCGCGAATTTGCGATGGCCGGCGCGATGAACGGGATTGCGCTTCATGGCGGACTGAAAATTTTCGGCGGTACTTTCTTCGTGTTTACGGATTATCTGCGTCCGGCCATTCGTCTGGCTGCGCTGATGAAGCTGCCGGTAACTTACGTACTGACGCACGACAGCATCGCGGTTGGCGAAGACGGCCCAACCCACGAGCCGATTGAACAGCTTGCTTCGCTGCGCATTATCCCAGGCCTGACCGTGATCCGTCCGGCGGATGCCAACGAAACGTCGGCGGCATGGGCTTATGCGGTTGAAAATACGGACCGTCCGGTTGCGCTCGTGCTGACCCGTCAGAACCTGCCGATTCTTGCAGGCACTGCAGACAACGCACGCGAAGGCATCAAACGCGGCGCGTATGTCGTATCCGATGCCAAAGGCGGCCAGGTGCAGGCGCAAATCATTGCGACCGGCTCCGAGGTGCAGCTTGCGGTGAAAGCCCAAGAGGCGCTCGCTGAAGAGGGCATCCATGTCCGCGTCATCAGCATGCCGAGCTGGGATCTGTTCGACAGCCAGGATCAGGCTTACAAAGATTCCGTCCTGCTTCCGGACGTGAAAGCCCGCCTTGCCGTTGAAATGGCCCATCCGTTCGGCTGGGAGCGTTACGTCGGCGAAAAAGGCGACATTCTCGGCATCTCCATCTTCGGTGCTTCCGCACCTGGCGACCGTGTCATTGCGGAGTATGGCTTCACCGTTGAAAATGTCGTCAGCCGCGTCAAAGCGCTGCTGTAATCCATTTAGAACGAACTCCATAGGATCAACCGGCACCCGCTTCATGCGGGTGTCGTCATATATCTTGCTTTACATATTTTGGAGGGGAGCAAAACGATGTCGCAATTCAAGAATGCTACGATTACGAAGGCAGCCAACATTTATTATGAGGGGAACGTGACGAGCCGCACGGTGGTCTTGGAGGATGGCCAAAAGGTAACGCTGGGCATCATGCTGCCGGGCAGCTACGAATTTGGCACGGACGGCCCGGAAATTATGGAGATCTTGTCGGGCGATCTGCGGGTTCTTCTTCCGGGTGAGCAGGAATGGCGGGAGATTCAGGGGAGCGCCACCTTCGACGTGCCGGGTAACTCGAGCTTTAAGCTGGAGATCCGCACCGTTACCGATTACTGCTGCTCTTATCCGGCGTCCTGATCCAAGGTGCGAAGCTTCGACTGCCGTACTCGGTCAGTCAGCAGGGGATCACCGATCATTGCTAGTGGATCGACACACAAAAAAAAGACCCGTCCCCCGATCCGGGTGTCAATGACGGATACTTAGGGAACGAGCCGTATCATGTGGATGCCAGCCATACGTTTTATGTGAGCTTGCCTCAGCTTGTCTCATTTGGCTTTGAGCTTGCATTAGCTTGCTTCAGAGCTTGTCTTAAAGCTTACTTTTAGAGCTTGCTGATAGCTTGACTTGAGCTTGACTTGAGCACTTAGAGCTCGGCTTTGAGCTTACTACAGTTCCTGGCCTCCGATTTTCTGGCCGATCCATGCCTCGTAGCATTTCACGACAGCGGACAGGTCCTCCTCGCCGTAGCCTTCGCTGGCTCCGGCCTGGAACAGGGTCTTCGCCAGATTGAGCATCGGGGACGGCATGCCGGCACTGTCGGCGAGCGAGGATGCCAGCTTCAAGTCCTTGAGCATGAGCGCCAGGGAGAATTGATTGCTGAAGTCGCCGTCGATAATTTTGCGGCCTTTCAGCTCCGCCGCTTTGCTGCCCGCCGAGCCTAGCTGAACCAGCTCGAGGAAGTTATCCGCCGGAATGCCGGATTTGGCGGCAATGGCGAATCCTTCGGCAAGCGCCAGATTGTTGATGCCGACGATGGTATTATGCGCGAGCTTGGCCACCGCGCCGCTTCCGTTCGCGCCCATGTGGATAACCTTTTTGCCAAGCGTATCGAACACGTCCGACTGAGCTGCTATAACCTCGGCATCGCCGCCGACCATGAAGACCAGCGTTCCGTCCATCGCGGCAGGCTTGCTGCCGGTTACGGGCGCGTCAAGGAAGAAGGCGCCGAGTCCGGAAACGGCGGATGCAATCTCCTTGACGAGGCTTGGGGAGATCGTGCTGCAATCAATGACGGTCATGCCGCCCCTTAGCGAGCCCAGCAGACCGTTCTCGCCGTAGAAGACGTCCCGGATGGAATCGTCGTTGCTTACCATCGTGATAACGACATCTTGTCCTTCTGCGGCTTCGCGCGGCGTATCCGCTACGGAAGCGCCCTGCTCGGCGAGCGGACGGCATTTTTCACTGGTCCGGTTGTACACGGTAACGTCATAATTCTGTTTAAGCAGGTTGGCTGCCATGGGTGCGCCCATGGTGCCGAGCCCGATAAAGCCGATTTTCTTCATGCTATCACCTTCGCTTTTGGATTCCTGATCCATTCTATCTTAGCACGGGTTTCCGAACCGAAGCCAGTCTTTGCCGGAGGAAGCCGGATGCATAGGGAACGATGAAGAATGCATGACGGTTCGCCTGCGGACCTTGCGGTCCCTATCAAATTACAGTATCCTATTCCTAAATTCACAGGAGGTTTAGAGGCATGTCTAAAAAAATCAAATTTGATTATAGTAAAGCACTAACTTTCGTCAATCAACACGAGGTGGATTATTTCGCGGAGCCGATCCGCACCGCTCACGAACAGTTACATAAAGGCACAGGCGCCGGCTCCGACTATTTGGGCTGGATCGACCTTCCAACGAATTATGATAAAGAAGAATTTGCACGAATCCAGAAAGCGGCAGCTAAAATTCAAAGCGATTCCGACGTGCTGATCGTCATCGGCATCGGCGGCTCCTACCTCGGCGCCCGCGCGGCGATCGAGATGCTGTCCCATTCGTTCTATAATGAACTGCCGAAGGACAAGCGCAAGACGCCGGAAATTTATTTTGCAGGCAACAACATCAGCTCCACCTATGTGAAGCATCTGCTTGATCTGATTGAAGGCAAGGACTTCTCCGTCAACGTAATCTCCAAATCGGGAACAACGACGGAGCCGGCCATCGCATTCCGGATCTTCCGCGCCGAGCTCGAGAAGAAATACGGCAAGGAGGAAGCGCGCAAACGGATCTATGCGACAACGGACCAAGCGAAAGGCGCGCTCAAGAAGCTTGCCAACGAGGAAGGCTACGAGTCCTTCGTTATTCCTGACGACGTTGGCGGACGCTACTCGGTCTTGACGGCCGTGGGACTTCTTCCGATCGCAACGGCCGGCATCAACATCGAAGAGATGATGCAAGGCGCGGCGGATGCTGCGAAGGAATACAGCAGCCCGAACGTTGCCGAGAACGAAGCGTACCAGTATGCCGCTGTTCGTAACGCGTTGTACCGCAAAGGCAAGGCCATTGAGATTCTGGTTAACTACGAGCCATCGCTGCATTTCGTGTCCGAATGGTGGAAGCAGCTGTACGGCGAGAGCGAAGGCAAGGACTTCAAGGGCATTTATCCGGCATCGGTGGATTTCTCGACCGATCTGCACTCCATGGGCCAATTCATCCAGGAAGGCAGCCGCAATATCTTCGAAACCGTCATTCAGGTGGAGAACGTATCCGAGCACATTACGATCGAATCGGATCCGGAAGATCTGGACGGTCTTAACTTCCTGACCGGTAAAACGCTGGATTTCGTCAACAAAAAGGCATTCCAGGGCACGATGCTGGCCCATACGGACGGACAAGTTCCGAACTTGATTGTGACAATTCCAGATTTCACTCCCTATTCGTTCGGATATCTGGTATACTTTTTCGAAAAGGCATGCGGTATCAGCGGCTACTTGTTGGGTGTGAACCCGTTTGACCAACCGGGCGTAGAGGCTTACAAGAAGAACATGTTCGCCCTGCTTGGCAAACCGGGATATGAGAAGGAAAAAGCCGAATTGGAAGCAAGACTTTCCGAATAAACCTGACACATCATGGAATTTTAACGCAAGACGCTGAAGAAAGCAGTTCGCCGGCATATTTTTTGTGCCGGGAACTGCTTTCTTGGTAATTTGTTCGTTCTCGGGCTTACCCGCGAAGCATGCATCCATACGGGCATGGATTGTTATGCCGCTTCGGGGATGAAGGGCCCGGCAGTAAGGGGTGGTTATTGATTCATGTTGGATCGTTACAAGACGGTGCGTCAGGCAGGCTCCAAGGAAATCGTCATCAAAAAATCCCGATTCATCGGTCATGTGATGCCGGTTGAGACCGAGGAGGAAGCCATCGTATTTATTGAAGACATCAAGAAGAAGCATTGGAACGCGACGCATAACTGCTCCGCCTACATGATCGGCGAGCGGGACGAAATCCAGAAGCAGTCCGATGACGGGGAGCCGAGCGGTACGGCCGGCAAGCCGATTCTGGAAGTCATCCGCAGCCAGGGGCGGAAAAATATAGCGATCGTCGTCACCCGGTATTTCGGCGGCATCATGCTGGGTGCGGGCGGACTCATTCGGGCTTATACAGACGGAGCGGTGGCCGCTATTGAGTCGGGAGATCCGATTACGAGGGTACTCCATCGGGAGGTTTTCGTGGAACTGGATTATACTTGGCTTGGCAAGGTAGAGAACGAGCTCCGCAACCGCGGTGTACGCATGGGAGAGACGAGCTTTGCCGATACAGTGACATTGACCTGCTTGCCGCTGGACGGCGAGGCGGAGGGCTTTATCGCCTGGATGGTTGATTTGACGCAGGGGCAGTCCTTGATCACGGAGGGAGAGCGGCTTTATTTTATTGAAGGGGAATAAAATAATATGGCAAGAAGAGCAGTTGAACGCGAGTTGTCCAGGGAGCGGATATTGGAAGCAGCCAGGCATTTGTTTATAACAAAGGGCTACAGGGCCATTTCGATGCGCAGCATCGGGCAGCATCTGGGTTATAGCCACGGCTCCTTGTACTATCATTTTAAGGAAAAGGCGGAGCTATTCTACGCCATTGTCGTGAAGGATTTCAATGATCTGAATGATTTGCTGTTGGAAGTGTCGGGAAAGCCTCCCTGTGACGGAGTTTCGAAGCTGGAGCAGCTGATGCTGGAGTTCGTACGTTTCGGTCTGGACAATCCGTACCAATACGAGATTATGTTCATGATCCGGGACGAGGAGCTGCTATCCTACTGTCGCTCTGAGCAGGGGCGCTGTTTTGAAATGTTCGCTATGCTTGTCCGTCAATATTTGCTTGAGGAGAACTATAGCGAGGAGGAGCGGCGCACCGTTCCGCTGACCTTGTTTTTGTCGCTGCATGGCTTTATATCGTATTACATTCAGGACCGGATCGGTTTTGAAGAGATCAAACCCGCCGCACTCACCCATATCAAGGTACTATGCCGAAGCTTGTACAGCCGGGTCTAGTTCCCGTTTTTTCCATACCGTTTTCGCTTGATGCTTCAATGGATTACAACGATGTTGCGTTGAAACGTCAATCACCTGGTGTAACATCAAGACAGACATCACGCCTATAGCATGATGCCTGTCTTTTTTCTCATGGTATCCCCACGCTTTATTCAGCCTTCCATGATCTTCACATGGTACTGCCGCTGCCGCGGTCCGTCAAACTCGCAGAAATAAATGCCCTGCCACCGTCCCATTAGCAAATGTCCGTTATGAATAATGACGGTCTGGGAAGGGCCGCATGTGATGGATTTCAGATGGGAAGCCGTGTTCCCTTCGGCATGACGGTACTTGGGATGCTCCCACGGATAAACCTCATCAAGTGCCATCAGCACATCCCGTCTCACATCCGGATCGGCATTCTCGTTGATGGCAATGCCTGCCGTCGTATGAGGGCAGTAGATCAGCGCGGTCCCATGCTGGACTCCGCTTTGCTTCACGTAGGAAGCAACCTCACGGGTTATATCCCTCAACTCGTCCCGTCCCTGTGTGCGTAATTCCCCTGTAAACAGCATAAAGTGAAACCTCCTCAACTTTTTCCATAATTATTATTATTTTACCCTATAAACTGCAAAAGATGGATTGACGATCGGATTCCGCATTTGGTAAAGTATGTTTAAGTAAAAAACCAAGTATACAAATAGGAAATATAAAGATGAATTCTGTGTACGAGTCGACCGGAAGAAGATCCGGAGGCGGGAGGGGTGCATTGTGACAACATGGATACGCCATAAAGGATGGACTTGGGGATTTCGGAGCACGGTCCTGCTTTATTTTGTTGCCCTGATCGTGCTGCCGATTTTTGGCGTATATGTACAGTCTTTTTCTGCCGGTTGGAGCCATTTCGCCGAGAGCATCGCGGAGCCGATCGCCTGGAAGGCTGTGCTGCTTACGATCAAGCTTGGCTTGATCTCTACCTTGATCAACGTGCTTATCGGAACGATGATCGCCTGGGTGCTGACAAAATACCGCTTTCCGGGAAGAACGCTGCTCAATAGTCTGGTGGATTTGCCCTTTGCCCTTCCTACCGCGGTCGGAGGGCTTATGATATTGCTCTTATTGGGACCAGGAAGCCTGATCGGCGAGGCGGCGGAGAAGCTCGGATTCGAGATCGTGTTTCATCAGCCGGCCATCGTGATTGCTATGCTGTTCGTCACGTTTCCGTTCGTCATTCGGGCGGTCCAGCCGCTGCTGGAGGAGCTGGATCCGCTTGAGGAAGAAGCGGCCTATACGCTGGGAGCATCCAAGACAACCACATTTTTCAAGGTCATTCTTCCGTCTATGCTGCCGGGCATTATCAGCGGGGGGATGCTGGCATTTTCCCGGGCGCTTGCCGAGTTCGGCGCCGTCGTGTTGGTAGCCGGAAACATCCCCGGACGAACCCTGATTGCCTCCGTATTCATTTTTGGGGAGATCGAAAGTGACAACCCGGCAGGGGCCGCAGCCGTATCCGTCGTGCTCCTTACGCTCTCGTTCCTTATCCTATGGATCATCAACATGGTTCAGCAGAGGGGGAGAAGGGCATGAGAAGGCTGTGGATCGGATTAACCTATGCGGTATTTATCGTTCTTCTCATTATTCCATTGTCCCGCATCGCCATTGGGGCATTTGAGAACGGGCTTGAGGGATTTGCCAAGGGGCTCTTTCGCCCCGAGGCGCTGCATGCTTTGATGATGACAGGACTTATCGTAATCGTTGTTACTATACTTAATGCTTTGTTCGGCATTATGATGGCGCTCTATTTGGTCCGGGCGAATTGGTTGAGCCAAAAAATCAAAGGCATCCTGAACAGCATCGTCGATCTTCCCTACGCCGTATCCCCGGTCATCGGCGGCCTTATGATTGTATTGCTGCTGGGCCCCGACAGCATCATCGGCGGATTTTTTGAAGGAATCGGCTTTAAGGTAGTTTATGCCTTCCCGGGCATGGTCATTGCCACCCTTTTTGTAACGTTTCCGCTGATGGTGCGCGAGGTGATGCCGGTTCTGCAGGAGATCGGACATGATCAGGAGCAGGCTGCCGCCACGCTGGGAGCCTATAGCTGGACCACGTTCCGCAAGGTGACCTGGCCCTCCATTCGCTGGGCTGTCGTATACGGCCTTGTGCTTACGGTGGCCCGTTCCCTCGGAGAGTTCGGTGCTGTACTGGTGGTATCGGGCAATATCATGAACAAGACGCAAACGGCGACTACGCTTGTGTACCAGGATGTCGAGAATTTTAACGTGGCTGCCGCCAACGGAGTGGCTCTCGTGCTCGCGGCTTTTTCCGTGGCGCTGCTGCTGATGATGGAGTGGGCCAAGAAAAGAAAGGAAGTGCATTGACATGCATGTTGAAGTTCGCGATCTGAATAAGCATTTCGGTACGTTTCACGCGGTAAAGGATGTCAGCTTCGAAATCGAGAAGGGGCATCTGATCGGGCTTCTCGGTCCGAGCGGCGGCGGTAAAACCTCGATTCTGCGCATGCTGGCAGGGCTTGAGACCCCGGACTCGGGCCAAATTTCCTTTCACGGCCAGGCGGTCAACGACCTGCCGCCCCAGGAGCGGGGGATCGGATTCGTCTTTCAGAATTATGCATTGTTCAAGCACATGACCGTGTTTGACAACATTGCGTTCGGCTTGAAGATCAAGAAAGAGCCGAAAGCAAGAATCAAAGACAAGGTGACGGAATTGGTGGAGCTTACCGGGCTCAAAGGGTTCGAGCACAGATACCCGCATCAATTGTCAGGCGGCCAGCGGCAGCGCGTCGCCTTTGCAAGGGCGCTCGCTCCCGAGCCGCAGCTGCTGCTCCTGGATGAGCCGTTCGCGGCGATCGACGCCAAGATTCGCCAGGAGCTCCGCTCTTGGCTGCGGGAGCTGATCGAGCGGGTGGGCATTACGTCCATCTTCGTTACCCATGACCAGGATGAGGCGATCGAGGTCGCGGATGAAATCATGATCATTAATCAGGGGCGGGTCGAGCAGAAGGGAACGCCTTGGGATATTTATAAGGAGCCGAAGACGCCGTTTGTCGCGTCCTTTATCGGCGAGTCCACGGTCATTGCCAGCGCTGGCGAGCTGAAGGGCTTCGAAGCGGCCGTGAACAAGCACGCCACCCGCGCGCTCATTCGGCCGGAATATATCGAACTTGGCAGCGAGCATGATTTCCCGGTGCTGTCCGCGACGGAGACGGGGATCGTTCGCCATCTGCATTTCCGCGGAAGTGAATGGCTCGTTGAGGTCGAGGTCAAAGGCCACAAATTAATTACGTATCGCTCCTTGGAGAAGGAGACGCTGCATCCGGGGCAGCAAGTACGGGTGCTCGTACACCGGGCTTATCTGTTCAATGAGGAGCACAGTTGGATTGAAGAGAATCGACTGAAGGTCGATCCGATGCCGATCATGATCTGACCGTTCTAACTATACGGAGGGAAGTGGTATCATGCGAATCTTGAGAAATCACCATGCCAAGTTCCTGCTGATCGGCATGGCGCTTCTCTTCGGCTTCCTGATCGCCGGATGCGCCGCGGAGGAGCAATCTCAAGAGGTAGCCGTCCAGCCTGGCGAAAGGACGCTGGTTCTTGGCGCATACAGTGTCGCCAGAGACGCCATGAACGAAATTATTCCGGCCTTCCAGAAGAAGTGGAAGGAGGAGACGGGCGAAACGATCCGGTTTCAGGAATCGTACGAGGCATCCGGAACCCAGGCACGCGCGATTACAGGCGGTTTCGAAGCGGATGTGACACTGCTCGCCATGGAGGGTGACGTCGACAAGCTGGTGAGATCGGGCCTGGTGCCGAAGGAGTGGAAGAACCAAGCCTATGGCGGCATGGTGACGCGCTCGATCGTCGTGCTGGGCACGAGGGAAGGAAATCCGAAGGGGATTCGGGATTTTGACGACCTCACGAAACCGGGTGTGAAGGTTCTGTATCCGAACCCGAAGACGTCGGGCGGCGCCCAGTGGGATATCAACGCCATTTACGGCGCAGGGCTGAAGCAATCGGAAGCGAAGGGCCAGCGGGATCCTGCGGCAGCGAAGGCGTTCCTTGAAGCGGTGCATCGGAACGTGGAGTCGCTCGACAAGAGCGGCAGAGCGTCCATGGCTGCCTTTGAGTACGGGGTCGGCGACGTCATTGTCACGTATGAAAATGAACTGCTGGCACGCATTGCACAAGGGGTGCCTTACGATATTGTGGTCCCGGAGCATACGATGCTGATCGAGAATCCGGCCGTCGTGGTCGAGAAGTATGCCCAGGAGCACGGAACATCCGACGTGGCTGAAGCCTTCGTTCAATACCTGTATTCTCCGGATGCGCAGCGCATCTTCGTCAAGCATGGCTTCCGCCCGGTGGAGGAAACGGTCTATGCCGAGACGAAGGACGCCTTCCCGAACCCGCCGGGGCTGTTCGACATCGAATATTTGGGGGGCTGGGATACCGTCCGCGAGACGCTGTATTCGAAGCGCGGCATCTGGTATCAGGTGCTGGCCGGCTTGTAACTGCCGATATGACGGAAAGCCCGGCTTTCATTACCAGGGCAAACCGACAAACGCGCCACCGTTGCCCTGCCGGACGATACGAATTTCATCCGGGTATGGTATGTCACGGAATGGGATATCTCGACAATGAAGCATGCAGGAGATCATGATTCGATGTCCCGGCGATTTGGACGCCAGGAAGCGATAGCCTATATGCGGCGGCATCCCCGCTGCATATAAAACGAGCCGGCTGGGGGAATTCCCCGGCCGGCTCATTTCGGTGCGTCAAGCTTTTGAATGCAGCAGCATGCTATTTGATAGATTGGCCTACGCAGCTTGGTTCGCTTGAAGCTGTTCGTTCCTCCCACTCTTCCCTCAGCACGCCCATCCGAATGGAATCATAGTAAACCCCATTATAGTATCTGCATTTTCTCATGCGTCCTTCCAGGCGCATCCCGATCTTCTCCGCACAGCGCATCATCCGCGGATTTCCGGACCAGGTCGTAATGCCGACCCGGGCGATATCTAGATGGCGAAACAGGCAATCCACCCACAGGGACAGCGCCTCGGTTCCATAGCCTCCGCTCCAATGGAGCGGGTCATAAATGATAATGCCCGCCTCCAGCCACCTCGACGGCTCATGCTCCCAGTAGAAGGTCACCAGTCCGATCGTTTGACCTTGGACTTCGATGAGCAAATCGCTGGGAAAACGACCGGATTCCAAATCGGAGTTCCACTGTGTTTCAAATACCTCATAGGAAACATGCTTCAAGGGAAAGTAGGGTGCGTCGTATTGTTTCCACTCTGGGTTGTCGGTACCGTATATAAGCTCGTAGAGAACAGGCGTATCCTCCTGACGACGGGTTCGAAGCGTGACTAGATTGCCTTGAATAACGATATTTTGCATATGTAGATCATTCCTCCGATTTCTTGAAAAGACCATAAACTGGCGTTCGATTGCACATCCATTGTACCTCTGCCTGGGGCGAATTACTAATATAAATGGATAATTGCGCCATTGGATGCAACATTAGGATAACCTGACGCGTCTCTATAGATTAACAGCGAATAATCCATAAAAAGGGGCGTATATCATGCGGACATGGATGACGGTCTTTACCTGTGCTTGCTTGCTCATATGGCTCACTGCCTGCGGTCAGGGGGACAAGCTGCCAACCGAGGGCGGGAAAAAGGCGGAGCAGCAGAAAAAAATCAAGGTGTTGTCGGAAGCGGAACGGAAAAACGTATTGGCCAAGGTCGATCAAGACATGACGCAAGCCGGGCGTGATTTTGCGCTGCGACTGCATCAATCGCTCGCAACGGAGCTGGAACAAGAGAACTTGATTCTATCGCCTTACAGCATTACCCAAGCGCTTGCGCTGGCGTATAACGGCGCAGCAGGGGATACGGCGGCCGAGATGTCCGCCATGCTCGGCTGGAAGGACCAGCCCCTGGCAGACGTCAATGAAGGGAACCACCAGCTATCAACGCTTCTGGAGCGTGGAAACGGGGTAGTCCTGAACGTGGCCAATTCCGTCTGGTATCAGCAGGGAGTGGCTATGAAGAAGGACTATCTGAACACACTTCAAGACAGCTATGGGGCAGAGGCCAAAGGGACCAATTTAGGAGAAGACACGGCTATGAATCAGATCAACGACTGGGTGAACAAGAAGACGGAAGGGATGATTCCCTCCATCTTTAGCGAGCCGCCGGGCGGCGTTGCTGTATTGATCAATGCGATCTATTTCAACGGGGGCTGGAAGGATGAATTCGATCCGGCGAATACCGTGGACGAGTCGTTTACCTTGGCCAACGGCAACAGTAAGCAAATTCCGATGATGAAGCGGGAAGGTAAATACGAATATAAGGAAGGGGAGGATTGGCAGGCCATTCGCATCCCGTATGCAGAAGGGCAGATGCATATGCTGGTCATCCTGCCGAAGGCGTCCTCTTCGCTTGCCACACTGCATCAGGAGCTGTGGGAGGATTTTTCCGCCATGGCCGAAGGAGGAAACGGCTTCTACATCGACGAAGTGAAGCACAAAGCGATCGTGGACGTCAGCGAAACCGGGACGAAAGCCGCTGCCGTTACTTCGGTTGGGATTGCTGCGAGCGCGGAGCCTTCGCCCAAGCCGATCGAGATGGACGTCAACCGCCCGTTTTTCTTTGCGATCGAGGATCGGGACACGGGGGCATGGGTATTCATGGGGTCTGTATTTGATCCCCGGGCATAAGATACAATAACGATTCTGCCCCATTATTTTTACCCAAAAATAGGCAACTTTGTTATAATGATCGAATAAGACTAAAATGTATAACAAAGGGAGACTCGGATTGCCTATGTCCATGCCGAAACCGAAATTATTCATCGGCTCCTCCAGAGAGTCCATCAAGTATGCCCGAGCGATCCACGAACAGCTCAAACGGACGGCACAGGTGACACCTTGGTATGGCGGTACGTTCGGGGCGAACATGTATACGATGGAGGCTTTGGAGAAGCAGCTTGCGTCCAGTGACTTTGGTGTGTTCGTATTTGCTCCAGACGATGTGGCGTTGATTCGAGGCAAGCATGTCTTTGTAACCCGCGACAATACCCTGTTTGAAATGGGCCTGTTCTGGGGAAGGCTCGGAAGGCGAAGGGTGTTCTGCATCATCCCCGATCACGTGGAGCCGGATGATGAGTCCGTGCAGGACGTGACGGTTAAGGAATATCATCTGCTCTCCGATCTGCAGGGCATTACGCTGCTGGAATATGAGCTGCGAAGCGACAACGATTATAAATCGGCGGTGGATGTCGCATGCGGGCATATTATGCATGCAATCGAGGCGGAAGGGGCTTATATCAGCCCGAACGACGTGATTGAGCAGAAGGAATTGGAGCTTAGGCGCAAGCAGAGCGTGCTGCATTTTTTCTGGGAATATAACCGGAATGTGCATGTAACCGACGAGGCGGAGAAGTATCATGCGCTGAGTGAAGCCGTGCGCAATTCCCTGCTGCCGCCCGGCAAAGGCGATTACCGGGTAACGGGGGCTGCCTTCTGGGCTCGAAAAGGAGATGAGGGAATCGGGCATATTGGGGGTAATGTAGGAAGAGGGAGATTTTTCCCGTTTGGCGAGAGTCGTTCCCCGAGCAACCAGTCGATTTACGTGATGGATGTCTATAATAGTGGAAAATGGGCATTTTATCACGAAGAGGAAGTTGCGCAGGTGTATGTGTTCTGCTATCCTTTAGGGGAGAATCATGTGCTGTCGGTGCATTTTACAGGACATGACGTTCTTTCGGAGGACGAACTCGCGGAGATTGTGGAACAGAACCGTGAGCTGCTTCGTACCATCAGGCATTTAGTTGGAGGGGATTCGCCATGAGCAGGAATGAGAGAAAAAAAACAACTTCATCAAGTCAGCCGCAAGAGTCCGCCAATGGGAGCTGGGTGGTTCGGGGACCGGTGCCGATGCTGAGTACGCTGAAATCGCGAAACCGCAAGGTAAGGCGCCAGAGCAAGAATAGCGTGTATGTCGGCCCTTCGGTTGAAGGTGTAGATAAGAAATATGTCAAGGTCATCAGCGGAGCTGTTGATGATAATAAGCCCTCATTTGCTTAGATAATAAGGATGCTAAATGGATTGCTTAGGATCGCTAAATAGAAGACAAGACCGCTAGGCATGGGCCGGGGCGGTTTTTTGTTCATTTGAAGGCTG
This sequence comes from Paenibacillus ihbetae, assembly GCF_002741055.1. NCBI lineage: Bacteria > Bacillati > Bacillota > Bacilli > Caryophanales > Paenibacillaceae > Paenibacillus > Paenibacillus ihbetae. The sequence continues at coordinate 4,488,771 of NZ_CP016809.1, forward strand.
CTTTGCTTTGACAAGGAGGCTTGGAGCGATCCGTCCCCGGGAACGAAATCGACGGGACAAGCGTTCACCAAGAAACTAGAAATGCCTATATCGACAGATGCGGTTAGAACGGAGGAGAGGCAGATGGAGGATCGGCTTACTTTTTTGGGTACAGGGGATGCGATGGGAGTACCTCGGGTGTATTGTGATTGCCTGGTCTGTACAGAGGCACGGGAGACGGGGATGAATCGCCGGCTTCGTTCCTCGGTGCTGGTGGAGGGCGACGGCGAGGAATTCATCATCGATTGCGGACCGGATTGGCGCTTCATGATGGAGCGCCTCGGCAAGCGAAAGGTGAGGGATATGCTGATTACCCATGCCCATTTCGACCACATTGGCGGACTTCCGGAATGGAGCGATGCGTGCCGGTGGCTAGGCGAGAAAGGGCGGTTATACGCGCCGGCCGAGGTGCTGGAGCAGATTGTCCGGCAATACCCGTGGCTGCCGCGGCAGATGGAGATGACCGCTGTCGATGATGGAGCTGCGCTATGCGGCTGGGCCATAACCTGCTGGAAAGTAAACCATGGCAAGAACGGCTTCAGTTATGCGTACCGATTCCGCAAGGGCAATTATCATTGGGCATATAATTCCGATTCCATTAACCTGAGCCCCGGGGAAAAGGAGCCCCTGCAAGGCCTCGATCTGCTTGTGCTGGGGACCAGCTTCGTGCACGAAACGGCGCCGTTTGAGACGCGCTCCGTCTATGACATGAGGGAGGCCGCGGAGCTGCTGTCCGAGGTGAAGCCGCGCCAGACGATCTATACCCATATGTCCCATGACGTGGACGTGCGGGAGGCCCTCCCGCTGCCCGAAGGGGTGCGCATAGCGAAGGCGGGCATGACGGTACCCTTGCACAAATAGACGGGTGCGAACAACAAATCTGTTGGCTTCGCCCAACTTATATACCTTACGATGAGATGGAGGCGCTCGGGATATTTTTACGTGTGCACCATCTCTTGTTTTTATTCCGTCAAAGACTCCGTCAAAGTTAGACCACAAAGCGCACTCGGAAATATTTGCAACAGTAAATGCCGTCTTACAGCCCATCCCGACCCGAAAAGCACCAGGGGTGGCTGCCCAAACGAAGCCGGGCAGCCACCCCCATCCCCCCAAGCGAACCGAAGGGAGCGCGGGAGCAGGCGACGAAGGAGCGGAGAGGACGAATCGATTCCGGAAAAGCGCAGCGTTCGCCTTTGTTGCCGAATTTCCACCGCTTATGGATTGATCCAGAAATTCGGCGACAACAGCGATTGGAGGAATGATACGTACTCGTAGCTACCCGCGAGGGCAACCGTGGACACATCGGAGAGTGAAAGGTTATTTGAAAAAGTCAATGAGCGGACAGGTAGCGACTCCGCAAGGCTCGTATATTTGGAGTCCATTCGTGGGTTATTCTCACTCAATCAGATAAGGATGACCTCGAATACGATGAGGAATACAAACATTGGCGCGAAGACGCGGACGCGGGTCGTCGCCGGCTTCTAATTATCTCAACTTTCGCAGAGCGATAATCGGCATTATCACAACTCTCAATGCGCTAACATTCGCTAATTATAATAACGTGCCATTCATGACGGGCAGGCTAACACATGACGAATGCAGTTGGTCATGAAATATTTGTTGTTTAGCTTTTACAAATGTTGTATCCGTGCCTGCGGAGTCGTTTGTTCCTAAATTGCGATTAAAACGTGGGAAAGAACCGCTTGAAACCTGTAAGCGTATCTTATGCCCTTTTAAAAAACGATATGCGGTAGGGGCTAGTTCTATAGTGACTTTGTATACCTCTTCTGCTTGATACTGTTTGTTTTCGGGAGTTACACGCAAAATCCCATCGCACACATTGTAAGAAGCACCGTTAGGATGCACATCGCAGACTCTGACAAAGAAATCCAAATACGAAGCGCTTGATAAGAAAAATAATGTAACTTCACATCGGCCAATAATTTCCAAATCATCTATAAATGTTTCTGTTTCATAAGTAAGAACATCACTTCTAGCTTCCAGCTTGCGATTATCAACTACCGATTTCCCGGTTCCAGCTGTACGATATGCGCCTCCGACACTTGGTGTTGGGTTAGAAGGGTCATAGGTATAAGTGTCAGGTTGAGATTCGGGTGCTTTTTGCTTCTTTAACTTCTTGCCAGGATGCAGAAACAGAGTTTGAATTGCTATTCCTGCAGGGGGAAACGAATCGTATTCGCGCCATTCATTTGCGCCCATAACGTATATTTTTACAGGTTGTTTTCTTAATATTTTTTTGTCGCCCAGGAGTATGGCACGCATCCATAGGATAGAGTGATGCAGAGATTGAAACGAAGCTTCGCCTTCAAAATGCGACCATGGACCAATTGTCAAAAACGGTTTTTTTCCGGACGAACACGATACATTATAATCTTTCATAAGTCCAGGGAGCATAACGTCATACCAGCCGGACACCATATGATTAGGGACATCTATTTTACTTATATCCTTTTGAAAATTGGCAGGAATCCAGTATTTATCATCTTTAGATGGATGGGCAAGCAACTCTCTCCAATAGCCTTGGACCTTACCCGTTCGTGGAACATCAAGGCTCTCCAAAGGCAATTTTTTTAATTGTTCAGACATCTTTTTTGTTCCCAAAATGCTGTTTTTCAAATGGGCCAAGAAAGATTTGTTAATAGCTTCTACCATTCCTATCCATCCGTAGAATATTTCAAAATTAAAAGCACCTCCATCATAAATAAAATCATAAGCGTTAGCTCCTACCAAACAAGTGCTCATTGCTTTTAAACATTCATCGCCAGCAGCCGCAAAGGCCCATTGTGTGTATCCTAGATAACTTGCACCATGTACCCCTAAAACACCATTAAACCATGACTGCTGTTTCAACCACTGTATTACAGCGGCGCAATCCGAACGTTCCTGAAGAAAAGGTTGTAAGCTCCCCGATGAACCGCCGGTACCCCGACTGCTCACAACAAGTACCTGGAACCCCTGTTCTACCAGTATTTCGATACTTGAGATGCCCATTTTTCTATTATTATAAACGGATTGTGTTAATATCGTTGGTCTGTTATTCAAGTCCAGAGGGTAGTAATGATCTGCAAGTAAAACTGCGCCATCGGACATCGCTATTTCCAGGTCTCGTTCCTTACCTATCGAATGTGTTTCCGCAGGTGGAAGCTTTGCGGATATGCTCAGTATTTTACTCGTTAAGCTCATAAAACCACTCCTCTACATAATGAACTCAAATAACTGTTTTGAGTACATTATATTTAGAGTCGATTGTTGTGTCAATAGAAAATGAACTATTTAATTATAAATAGTTCATTTTCTGTGGTATAATATGATTCGTATTTGAAAATGAGGAAGGTGACATCGTTGAACGGATACGAAAAAAGAAAGGAAATGAAAAAGGCTACAATTGTGAATGCAACTTTGGAATTAATTCTCAAAAATGGGGTGGCGGGAACTACCATAGAATCCATTGCGAAAAAAGCACAAGTTTCTAAGGTTACCGTTTTCAAGCATTTTTCCAGCAAAGAGAATCTTGTTTTATCGGTTTTTTCGTCATATATGAATAACATGATGGATGAATTTGAAGAACTTATTGCTTCAGATTTGTCGGCAAAAGAGAAAATCTCTAAAGTTTTGGCCGCTAGTGACACTGGCACAGATGCGATAGGCAGCTATTTTTTTAATTCCACCATTTGGAATGACCCTATGATTCAGCATGAATATAGTAAAATCGCTTCAGAGCGAGCTTTGCCTGCTATTGCATCAATATTTAGGCAAGGAAAAGCCGAAGGGGAAATTGATGAAGATATAACGACCGAAGCATTAATGGCGTATATTGGTGCATTAATGGCAATTTTCAAAGATCCTAATTTCTTGGAAAGCAGCCAAGAGTATAAAAATAGTATAAAGAAGCTATATTTTTACGGGATATTCGGAAAGAAAGCCGAGGGCTAATTGATTAAGGACGGGCGTGGGCATTCCGGCGCGACCACTTTAGTTGCGACAGCCCGAGAAAACAAGCGTATGACCCGCGCCCCCGCACGCAAAACGCGACCAGCTTCGGAGGAAGTCAAAATCTTTCTGGCCTTTCTTGAAAAATCAAGCTAGCTGACGCCATGCGCAACCTCTCCGGTGGCAAAGCGCGCAACTCGCTCTTTCCCGTTCACCGTATCCTGCTCTATCTCGTGGCCGGATACTCGGCTGTGAACAGATTTTCCGTTTTTGTCGTCAGTCCGGCGCGGCCAAGGGCACCAATCCGCACAAGCCCGGATGCATAAGCTATGATCCGCTGCTCGCTTTTTGAAGGACAGACCCGGCTTAACCTAAGTAAGTTCGATATGTCTGAGGATTGAGGATTACGATAAGATAGCACAGCATATGGTTCGATAATAGAGAGAAGCGCTGCTTAATTCATACGTAATCCAGAGTTCAGTACTGACGCTCGCCAGCGTTTCCTGTTTCGTTCCCGGATCGGTTCCGCTTGCACACATTAAACAACGCAGCTAAGTTGTCTGCGTTGTTTGCCTATCATATTGCAATCATCGTCTGCGTTATTTGCTAATCGGGATTTTGCAGCTATTTCTGCCGATCAACTTGTTGAACAAACACCAACTGACAGCGGAGGTCAACAGAGGCCATAGCCCGATCAACCCGACCCATCTCCAATTACCATCTAGGATGAATACCAACGAACATAATACGACTCCAAGAACGAATCTTAAAACACGTTCCATACCGCCTACATTTTTGACCATTTGGGTTCCTCCTCGGAAATATGTTGCTTAGGCAACTAAAATAATTGTATTAAAAAAATGTTGCCTTAGCAACATTTGTTTTTAATCGAAAAATTTCTTCATGATATTGCTCTCGATAACGTCGAACACTTTTAATGCATGAACGACGTCATCATGACTCAGGCCTTCATAGATTTGGTCCCGTGTATGAAGGACATGAGGAATCGCCTCCGCCAACAGTTGCTTTCCTTTCTCGGTCGTAAATACACGGTGTTTTCGTTTATCCACCGGATGAGGCCTTCGTTCGACATATTGTTTCTCTTCCATCGAATCAAGAATTCGTTTCATATTCGGACGGTCATTAAACACGCTGTCACCTAATTCAACTTGAGATTGCCCTTCCCTTTCTGCAAGCTTGACAAGGACAAATAGTTGTTCTGGTGTTACATCTATCCCGTTGTGTTGAGCGATCTTAAAGAACATAAACCGGATCAATCGCCACGATCTATATATTCGATAGGGGATACCGTCATCAATGGTAAATTCCTTATGCTCCAACGGTTTGTTATCGGTCATGTGATTTCCTCCGTTCTAAGCAACATTATAGGTTAAACGGAATCAATCGGCAATTTTCGTATCTTGGGAATGGGCGGGTTCGGTAAAGGCAGCGGTTTCGATCAACGCCGCTTCTTTTCGTTGTAATCCTCGGCTCAAAGATCTAACCTACATGCTGATGAAGTAACGGGAATATTTCAATATTTAGATTAAGTATTGTTATTCCAAGCTCAGTGTTTTATAATGAAAAAAAACTCACTCATCAAAAGAGGTGGACACTTTGCCGCGCAGCAAGGAACAGTTTGAAGAAATGCGCAATGCAACTAGGGAAAAAATCCATTCAGCAGCGATGCAGTTATTTGTTCGTCAAGGTTACGGCTCGACGAATGTTCAAGAGATTGCGGATACAGCTGGAATTAGTATTGGACTACTATATCGTCATTACAAAACGAAGGATCAGTTATTTAATGAATTGGTTACATACGCGGTTGAAGGATTGAAACGTATTATTACTTTCTTCGAATCAACCCAATCCCCTAAAACGTTAATGGAACAGTTTGTCGACGAAGTCTACAGCGACATGATCAACGGGGAGCAACTGGCCCATTTACTGATCCTTATCAATCAATCGCTGATAGCTGGAGCTGCCGCAGCCTCAATACAATATGACGAGATCCTCCAGGTAAATGCCAGGTTGCTTGATGCTACAGCACAGCTCATTTGTAAGGGTCAGCAGCTTGGAGAATTTTACACGGGTGATGCACAGGAGATGGCCACCTTATTTTTTGCATCGATTCAAGGATTGGCTCAGATGAAAGTACTACTAAAGAATAATTTTACTATGCCCTCATCATCTACCCTTATCGCATTTCTATTAGTGGAAAGGAAGTGACCATTTCATGATTAATGTGGTTAGAGCTGACCAAGCCGAAGCTGATGTTAGGCAAGGGATAGCTGAAATATTCGCTGAGGGATTCACACAGTGGCTTGGATTTTTCTCTAAGGATCCGAAAAGGATTGCTGCAGCGTTCTCCCATATATTCGTTTTGAACCAATTCTATGTGGCCTTATACAAAGGGCAAGTGGTCGGAATGGCTGCTTGTACAGATGGAACTTCACTCTCGGTTAAATTGGATAAAAAGGAACTTCGCAAACATTTAGGTCTTTATAAAGGCACTCTGGCCGGTATTTTCTTGAAAAAAGAATTTGAAACTAACTCCGTTCGTCCTTCACCTGGTGTCGGCTCCATTGAATTTGTAGGGACGGCATCCAAATTCAGGGGACAGGGCGTTGCTTCACAGCTGATTCGAAAGATCTTTGAGCTTACACCTCATAAGGTTTATTTGATTGAAGAAGTCGCCGACAGCAATATTCCAGCCATGAAACTTTATTATAAATTAGGTTTTGAAGAATACAAACGTAGGCAAATACCCGTTAAACGAGCAAAGAAAATCGGAATCAACTACGTTGTATCACTGAGGTATATCAAATAACGTGAATTAGAAAAAGTCTAACTTTAGCTACGAATTCTAGACCCTAAAGTCAACCGGGCAGAATACGAACTGCCGTCGTTGAGCTAACGGGTACGTTAGTTCCATCAAACAACATGGACGAAGCTGCCGGCATGATCGAGCAGCTTCATTGCGTTAACGGGCAATCAGAGACACTAATAAGTGGTAAAATGTGTAACCTTAATATACTCGTAATCAATGTTTTTGATAAACAATCGTTCGAATAATTATTATGTGAACTCCGTTAGACGTAGGTCATATTCCTGCATTTAAGGTAAGTGCTGATTAATCCATGCGGATCTGCAAGGGCCTGTTGCGCCAACCGTTTCACCTCATTAAAGGATCCGAAGCGATTCACAATGCCTTCCTTCTGATAAATTGTGACCCTGCGACTTGCAACTCCTGTAAGGCTCCGTAGCCACTGGTACGAAAAATGGTTGCAGGAACGGATCTGAGCTCCCAAGGACAATTCGCCAGCGCAACCTTCACCAAAGCCCTTGTCTAGGGACCCAATGAAGCACGTTGTTTTCGTGGCTATGATGCAGACCCCCACTTCCCTCCAAAGCCTTATAGAGAGAATGCAACCTCGATAAGGTTAATGCGGAAGGTTTGCCAGCGCCTTATGTTTCTGGTACATTAGGTTCTCAATCGGGAATGGGAGGGAAATCGCATGCCGTATTACAAGCCGAAGGAAATTGCCGATGAGCTCGGGATCAGCACAAGCGCGTTAAGGCATTATGAATCCTGGGGCGTCGTGCCAGCACCGGAACGAGGCGGGAATGGGTATCGTCTGTATACGCAGGTCCACCTCGCTTATTTCCGCTGCCTCCGGGCCATGTTTCCCGGATTCGGATACGCAGTTACCTACGAGGTGCTTCGTAATGTACAGGATGGAGAGCTGGATGCAGCGTTATGGCTGGTCAATGCGGAGCAGGCCAAGCTTATGCAGGAGAAGAAAACCGCTGACGAAACGCTGGCGATGCTGGAAAATCCGGAGCTGCCCATTGAGAATCAGAAGAAGCTGAAGCCGGTCATGACCATCGGCGAGGTGGCCGAGGCAACGCATGTGGAGCCGTCAGCCATCCGCCATTGGGAGAAGGAGGGTGTGCTGACACCCGATCGGAACCCCGAGAACGGATACCGGCTGTATACGCCAAAGCATGTTCGTCAAGTTTTGCTGATCCGCTCGCTGCGAACGACCGTATTTTTTCTCGATAAAATCAAAGAGATTGTCCAGGTGGTGGAGAATCAGAGCATCGACCATGCCAGAAAGCTGCTGAAGCAAGCGCTGGCCGGCATTCATCAGCGGAATCGTCAGCAATACATCGGGATCCAGAAATTGATGGAGCTGTGTTTGGAGGTAGGACTCATGGAGGCGGGCGAGTCCTCGGAGCACAAACCGATCCATACATTTGATCCGGAGGGGGACCGTTAGCTGAGTCTAGGGGTGGGAGAAGTAAAGCTGGATACAGGTTCATTGAACATAGAACAAGCCCCCATCAGAAATGGAGGCTTGCTTTGCTGTATCTTTGTTTAGAATAAATGGCGAATCTTAGCGCGGGTTGAGGACAAAGGTATCAATGACGTGCTTGACGCCGTCCTCGTTATTGCTCTTCGTCACAAAATCGGCGATTGCCTTCAGCGGCTCAATGGCATTTCCCATCGCAACGCCAAGTCCTGCCGCTTCGAGCATTTCATGGTCATTCCAGGAGTCCCCAATCGCGATGGTTTCTTTCAGATCGCAGCCGAAATGATTGGCCAGGAACGTAAGGGCATGGCCTTTCGTCCCCTCTTTATGCATGAACTCCAGAAAATGCGGCTTCGATTTCGTAATATGCACGTCTTCGCCCAGCAGCTCGCGGAAGATAGGAATGAGCTCGTCCAACACGTCCGGATCATCGATAATAAGCATTTTCGGGGTTGGCTGCTTCACCATCTTCATAAAGTCCGGTTCTATATAATAAGGGGTCCGGTTCAGTGCACAGTAGTCGATCAGCTTTTGGTTTTCCTCACGGGCGTAGAGCTTGTCGTCGATATAGGTCTGCAGATGAAGATTGTGCTCCACGCAGTATTCATAGAGCTTAACGGCGGCATCGACCGGAAAATAGCGCTCGTAGAGCACTTTTTCGTCGAGAAGGTTTTTGATGAGGGCACCTTGATAGGTAATGATCGGGACGTTAAGTCCGGTTTGTCTGGCTATCGCTTGGGCTGATGCATAGGCCCGCCCCGTGGCGAGCGTAACAACGACGCCCTTCGAAACGGCCTCCTCCAGTGCTTGCTGGACCCCGGGCGTAACCTCCTTGTCATCATTGATCAGCGTGTCGTCGATATCGATGGCCATCAGTTTGTAGGTTGTCATGGTCTTCTCTCCTTTGGACTGTCTCTGGTCTCTATCTGTATCTGTATCTTTATCTGTATCTGCCTTCTATTGTACCTCTAAACGGCCTCCGATTGTACCTTTGGCGGCACGGATTTCAATTCCGCAACCACCATCCCGGCCAAAATGCATATACAGCCGATACCGCCGATGAATGTAAGCCGCTCACCCGCGAACAAAATGCCGGTCATCGCTGCAAAAACAGGCTCAGTCGCGAAAATGATCGCGACCCTGGACGGCGTAGTATACTTCTGGCACACCGTTTGGATCCAGAAGGCAAAAGCGCTTGTGGGCCCGATCGATACGGCCAGTGCCCACAGCACCTGGGGCCGGGTCAGCTGATCAAAGAGGGCAGCGGGATCCGAAATAGGCTCCGTTAAGGCAGAAGCGGCGAGGCTAAGCAGTCCGACGACCGCCATTTGCAGCGCCGCGAGCGGCAGGGCAGGATAGCGTCCGGCGTAGATCCCCGTATAACCGATATGCAGCGCAAAACCGATTGCGCATACAAAGATAAGGAGGTCACCGCGGTTCAGGCTCATGCCCGATCCGGAGAAGGTCAGCAAGTACAGCCCTGCCGCAGCGAGCAGCGCGCTGAACCAGGTATACCTGGAAATCGAATGCCGAAGCAGGGCAAAGGACAGGAAGGGGACCAGCACAACGGATAGTCCGGTGATGAACCCCGCATTCGAGGTCGTTGTGTACAGCAATCCTGCGGTTTGAAAGGCATAGCCTATGAACAAAAAAAGGCCCAGCACACACGAGTGCAGGAGCATTTTAAGGGTCATTTCCTTCCATTGGCTCCGATAGAAGACGGTAATGATGATGGCCAGCAGCAAGGCAGCGCCGAGAAAACGGACGCTGTTGAAAGCCATGGGCGGAAGCACGCGTACCGCATGCTGAACGATGAGAAACGTACATCCCCACATCATGGCGACCAGAAGCAGGCTGAGATCGGCAGCGCGAGATCGGTTCACGATGGTGTCATCCTTTCAAATTACTATGTAAATGTTATCTAGCATAATCAAAGCCCGGATTCGACCCGAGCGGCTAGTCGGTAAATCTGCTGCCCCCAAGCGCTCGGGATCAGCCGTCATTTCTTGGCTGGGTCTGGCATCGCGGAGTAGGCAAGTGATCAAATTGTATCCCAAAATGAAGAATCGAACAACCGTTTCAAGGGGTCCTCAGATGGAAGGTCTGGACAAAAAGAGGATGATTTTGCTATACTATTAAACCGAACGTATATTCGCTTCGGGGTGATTGTGAAGCGGTATACAGCGCTATTATAGGACTCCAAGACGCATGGAAAGAGCTGAGAAAGGAAGAATTGCATCATGATGGGAAGAGCACATTTAATTATCAGCACAGGGGTCACGTTATCGGTAATGGGCATGAGCGGGGTTCAGGTGACGCTGCCCGCCGCCGCGGTGGCCTTAGTCAGCTCGCTGCTTCCCGATATTGACGAGCCGAACTCCCTGCTGGTTCGCAAGGCCATTCCTTCCGAAATACTGCGCCTGCTGCAGCTGGCCATGATCGGGGCGGCTCTATTCGTATTGTTCTATGGCCGCGACTATGCGCCATGGAATTTCGCCTTGGCCGGATTAATCGGGGTTGTATCCTTTCTGCCAAGCAGGACGCTTCGGCATGTCGTCATGTTTCTGATCGGGCTTGGCCTCATCGCCTTCGGTCAAGGCTTCAGTCCATGGAACCTGATTGCAGGCAGCGTACTGATCGTGGCCTCGCTTGTCACTCATCGCGGGTTCACGCACACGATTTACGCCGCTTGCGGCTGGTGCGCGCTCCTGTATTTTGCCTCACAGGGCAAGGAGGGAGCGGAAAGCTTGTGGTTTGCCGGAGGCTTGTCGTATTTCATCCATTTGCTCTCCGACGCCTTGACGAATCGAGGCATTCGGCCGCTGCCGCCGCTGAAATGGCGAATCAAGCTGAAGATCATGAGCACGGGGAGCCGCTGGGGCCGCACGGTGGAGAATATCTGCATTCTGCTGACGCTGGTACTGGTGTGGTACGTGTTCATGGCATCGGGCTAATCCCGTTCGCTGGATTCCCTATTGAACAATCGAATCCGATAGATGCGTGCGAATGAAACAGACAACAAGAAGACCCGCCCATCGCAGCGAGCTAACGCGCTTTCGCTAAAGGGCGGGTCTGTTTGTCCACTTAGGAGGATACTATTCCTCAAGGAAGATGAGTCCTACCAGCTCGTCCAGTTCGAGATTGCCGAAATAGTGCTTGACGTCAATGCCGGACAAGGCGGCGCGAACGGTTTGCTCCTCGTATTTTTTGCCGCGGAGGAGGTTTTCGATATCGGCGACATCGCCTACACCGAAGAAATCCCCGTAAATTTTAATTTCTCCGATATGCCCCTCACGAATATCCATCCGGATATCAATAATACCGACCGGAAATTTCTTGGCATGCTTCACGTTGCTCTCCGGCGACAGGCCGTAGTTCCAATCCCAATTCTGATAACGCTCTTTGGAGATTTGGTTGATGATCTCCCAATCCTTGTCCTGCAGCACATACTGCGGCACCTGATCCGGCTCCATGCCAAAAATGGAACGCAGCAGCTCTGCGCGGAACTCCTCGATCGTCATGTCGGTGCCGAGCAGTTCTTTGATGTTGGCTACGCGGCTGCGCACCGATTTGGTGCTCTTGGATTTGAATTTTTCCGGATTAGCGTTCAAGGAGGCCTGTACATCATCCAGGTTCAAATCGAACATGAGCGTTCCGTGGCTGAACATGCGTCCGCGGGTGGAGAATTGGGCATTGCCCGATATTTTCTTCTCGCCGACCTGAAGGTCATTGCGGCCGCTTAATTCAGCGGGCACGCCCATTTTCCGCAGAAAATCGATGACTGGCTGCGTAAACTTCAGGAAATTGTGGAAGGATTGGCCGTCATCCTTCGTAATAAAGCTGAAATTGAGGTTGCCGAGGTCATGATACACCGCCCCTCCGCCGGACAGCCGGCGAACGACCTGAATGTTGTTGTTGCGGACATATTCCTGATTGATTTCCTCAATCGTATTCTGATGCTTCCCGATAATGATGGAAGGCTTATTAATGTAAAAGAGAAGGTAGCTCTCGTCCATGGACAAGTGCTTCAAGGCATATTCTTCAATCGCCAGATTGATGGCGGGATCGTGGATTCCCTGATTATCGATAAACAGCATAACATCCTCCGTCGTCACATGTATTTAAAATTGGATTGCTTCTTATTCACTTATTGTAAACCAATTGCAGTGCGAAAGACAAAGCATTCCGTATTGACGTTTGGGTGAAGGTACCCACATAATGATGGCATTGCGAGCAGCTAGTACAGGAGCGTGAGAAAATGACGGAAACCAATTTGCCTTGGATCGAAGTATACGGTCACGGAGGCGATATCGAGACGGCCGCGGCGAGGTTTGGACAAAGGGCGGAGGCTATTCTCGACTACAGCGCCAACATTAATCCGTTAGGCCCTCCGGCCGAAGTTATCGCCGCATTGCAGGATGGACTGGGAGCCGTCATTCGTTACCCCGACCCGGGGCATCGCGGATTCAAGGCGATGCTTGCCGAGCACCTGGGAACCCGGCCAGACAATATTCTGGTCGGAAACGGTGCCGCCGAATGCATGGCCCTGCTCTTGCTGGCACTAAAGCCGGGGATTGTCGGCGTCGTGGATCCCTGTTTCTCGGAATACCGCGAACTGGCACTAAAATTCGGAGCGGACATTCGCTCTGTAACCGGCGAGAAGGAGCGGGCATGGCGCGCCTCCCCTCGGCGGATCATGGAGCTGTTCTCCGGCTGCGACCTGGTGTTCCTGGGACAGCCCAACAACCCGAACGGCATGCAGTACAGCCTGGAAGACATTCGGGCAATCGCAGGGGAGGCGCAGCGGCAGGGGACGTGGCTCGTGCTGGATGAAGCGTTCATGGATTTCATTCCGTTAGCGGAGAGGCAGACGCTGCTGCCGGAGCTGTCCTCTTATTCAAGGACCGTCATTATAAGATCGATGACCAAGTTCTACGCGATACCGGGACTGCGTCTCGGTTATGCGGTCGGCCATCCGGACGTCATCCGCTCCATGTCCGCCAAGCAAGTGACATGGAGCGTCAACGGTCTGGCGCTGATGGCCGGCGAAGCCTGTCTAAGAAGCGGCAGCGAGTATGAGCGGCGAACCCTGGAGCTGATCCATGGCGAGCGTTTGAGGCTGATCGAGGGGCTGCAGGCGCTCAGTGTGGATGTGACCCCTGGCGAGGTCAACTATTTGCTGGGAGAGCTGCCGGCCGGTTGGACGGCCGCGGCATTTCAAGCGGAAATGGGCAGGCGAGGTGTCCTGATTCGCAGCTGTGCCATGTATCCGGGACTCGGAGAACGCCATTTCCGCCTGGCCGTAAAGGATGCGGAATCCAACATTAGGCTGCTGCAAACCGCTGCGGAAGTGCTTCAGGGATCGGCTCGGCCGGAGGTGTAAAGGGCGGCGCCCTACGTTCCATAGTGTCGAGGCAGCAAGCCTAAGCTTGCGTTACCTGAGGGGACAATCGGGTTCGAAGAACAGATATGCATCTCGCATTCACCAGTCTCCCTTGAATACTGCAGTTATGGCGAGGAACGAGCCAGGCGCTTTGGGGAAGATGGGCAACCAGCCCTCCAAGCATGCCCCACCAAGCATCGTGCATACAGGGAGAAGTATGCACGATATTTAAACTCCCCCGTCACTTCGCAGTGACTTTGAACGGGGAGCCATTTCAAATGTTTAGAGCAGGGAGAGAGAGACGTGCCAGTACCTTTTTTGCGCGTGAAGGAGCCGCGCAGTTATTCGTCCGCCGTATGGCCGGGCCTGATCGTTTCATTCGAGGTTTCCCCGGAGCACCCGCATATCCGCATATCGCTGCCGCAGCCGGCGGATGCCTTGGGCAGCGCGGTATACGGCGGAGGTTATGCAAGATTGAACCATATCGTTAACCGGTATGTGGACCGGCGCTACGATTGCAGTGATCCCGTAAAGGATATGCATAGCTTCATTCGCGGCTGCGGATACCCGGAGGATGCGACGGCCGGGTTATTAACCGCCGTGCGGCTGAAATATGCTTCAATCTGGGAGGAAGGCGGCTCCCAGGCTTCCATACTGTGCTGCACAACGGCCGGAACAGGCAATGCCGCGCGGGCAGGCATCAACCGGACCACCTTCGCCGCATATCAGCCGGGGACGATCAATATCATGCTGATGATCGACGGACGGTTGACGCCGGCCTGCATGGTGAACGCGATCTTGACCGCTACGGAAGCGAAAGCGGCAGCGCTCGGGGACTTGGGTATTGCAGATCATGAAACCGGGGCCGCTGCTACCGGGACGACGACCGATGCGATCATCGTCGCCGTCAGCGGAAATGAGGCCTACGGAGTGGAGCATCGATATGCCGGAACCGCAACCGACCTTGGCGGTATGATTGGACGCCTCGTGTATAACAGCATTACGGAAAGCGTCCGGACAGAAAGAGATGATCGGTCATGACCGCGGTCTGGATTATTTGGGCGGCCGTTGTGATCGATCTGCTGATCGGTGACCCCAGATGGCTTCCGCACCCGGTTATCGGCATGGGTAAAGCGATCCGCGCAGTGGAGAAGCTGATTCGCGCCCGGACCCAATCGCCGGCTGGTTTGAAGCGGGCCGGCATTCTGCTCCCGCTGATCGTTGCAGGCGGTTCTTATGCAATCACGCTGCTGCTCCTGATGCTGTGTGCCTTTATTCATCCTTGGCTGGCTGCAGGCGCAGAAGCGGTGCTCATTGCGACAACCATCGCGGTAAAAGGGCTGCGCGATGCCGGCCTTGAGGTTTACGGCCACCTTCGTGCCGGCGATCTACCGGCTGCCCGCCGCTCGCTGGGCATGATCGTAGGAAGGGACACGGCCCATTTGGATGAGCCGGAAATCGTACGGGGTACGGTGGAGACGGTGGCGGAAAATATCGTCGATGCGGTCATCTCCCCGCTGCTGTATGCCCTCATCGGCGGGGCGCCCTTGGCGATGGCTTACCGGGCGGTGAACACGCTTGATTCGATGGTGGGGTACAAGAATGAGAAATACGAGCATCTTGGCTGGGCATCGGCCCGGCTGGATGATATCGCGAACTGGATTCCCGCCCGGCTGACGGCGGGACTGGTGGCGATCTCGGCCGCGATGCTCTCTTTGCCATGGCGGAAGTCCATCGCAACCGTTCGAAGAGATGCGAGGAAGCACCCGAGCCCGAACAGCGGATTTCCCGAATCGGCGGTGGCCGGCGCGCTCGGCATTCGCCTTGGCGGGGAAAATTCATATCAAGGCATCGTTTCGTTCCGGGCGTATATGGGCGATCCGGAGCGGACGCTGAATGCGGAAGACATTCGAACCTCGACCCGGCTGCTCCTTGCGTCTTCGGTGATTTTTGCCGTGATCGGCACCGCAGCATTGGCAATCGTGATTGCCGCAGGCGGGGGAGGATGGGCATGAGGGAGCCGAAGGATATCGTAAATGCAAACGATGAGGATGCAGGAATGGAAGCGATCGACATGAGCGAGGCAATTGATGCAAACGCCAAACAGGAAGCGATCGATGCGAAAGAGGCAAAAAACGAACAGAACGCAGAAGGTACACAGCCTGCACATCCCGCGGGGGGCGACCGGAATAACCAGCTGCTTGAAAAAGATACGAATCCGCTGCAGGTTGTCCTGCACCTGGTCCGCCACGGCGTTACCCGGTGGAATCAGGAACGGCGGTACCTCGGCCATGAGGATCAGGGCGTGATATCCGGGGAGCTGGAACGGCTGGCCCCGCTGGCACGGCGGCTTCAAGGCATGCACTGGGGACGCGTTTACTGCAGCGACCTGCTCAGATGCAGGCAGACTCTTCGCTATTTGCTGACCGGTAACGAGGTTCAAAGTGCCGCTTTATCTGGCAATACGGAAGCATTGCCCCTTCCGGGAACCGTGTATGACCGCAGGCTGCGCGAGCTCCATTTCGGCGAATGGGAGGGGAAAACCTACGAGGATTTGAAGGGCGATCCTTTATATCGACGCTGGATTGAGGACCCGGCAGCTGTCACTCCGCCGGGCGGAGAGAGCTGGGAAGCCTTCTCGTCCCGGATTCAGCATTTTTTGGCGGGGATGCATCAAGATCTAAGCCGCAGCTGTGGGAAGGATGAGAACGGGGAAGCCGGAGGACGGAGTTCCCAAAAAACGCCCGACCTGCTGGCCGTCACGCATGGCGGCGTGATTCGCCAGATTGCGGCGGCTACGGTTCCGGACACCCCTTTTTGGAGCTTGCGTATCCTGCCGGGTGAGGAGCTTAGGCTGAAGCTGGCTTGGAACGGACTGGGCTGGCAAGGCGAGATCATGAGCTGACAGCCCTGCCATACCCGTTGGCAAGGACCTTGGGCAATCCACAAGAAAGCATCAACGGATCTCCAGATCGAGATGCAAAATATGCTGGATGCCTTGCACGCCCATAACCCGGTATCCCCTGTCACGAAAGCCGGCTCGAAGATAGACGTGACGGGCATGCTCATTGCGGGCGTTTACCGCCAGGGCAATCTCGTTCACCCCCGGCAGGCGGGAGCGAATAAATTCGGGCAGCAGCCGCATGGCAGCCTGGCCGTAGCCCCGCCCCTGCTCCTTGTGATCCACGGACAGGGCGCGGAGGAGCACGGCGTTTTGATTCGGCGTATAACGCGCGATCCGTTCCCCGCGATCCAGGACGAAGAAGGCGACGGGCTTATCCGCCGCGAGCAGAACGACCGGCAGCTTCTCTGCGGGAGGATCGCCGAGCTTCTTCAGCACTTCGTTCGGAAGCGAAGTGAATCTTCGCTGGTGCTCCGGGAGGGAGAATTGGCTCAGCACCGGAAGATGTCCGGGTTCGAGGGCGCTCAGACGAAGTCTCTCCGGCTTATCGTTTGAAGGCATATTCATCACGGATTTCACCCTCCGTTTCAAAAAGATGTGATTTCAGGCGAATAATGAACGATAACAAGAACTTTCAGTACCATTATACTCGAAGAATGGGTTAATCCTTAAGTTGTAAGGCCGGGGGTTATCCCCTATAATCTTGTTCAGAGAAATCCAGCTTGGCTATATAAGCATGATTCATATGATTTGCGAGGGTCCTGGACAGGCAGCCGGCATGACGGCATGCCTTTCGGGTTAATAGGGAAGCCGGTGCAAATCCGGCACGGTCCCGCCACTGTGAAGCAGGAGACTTCCCCTTAATGCCACTGAGCGCTGATGCGCTTGGGAAGGCGGAGAAGTCGTTAGGCCTGTAAGTCAGGAGACCTGCCCTCGGCAATGAATGACGGTCCTTCGAGGAGAGGATTACGTTCACTTGGACCCGTTTTGATCGCGGGAGCGGCAGGAGCTGTCATGGCACAGTTTTTCGGCAAGAAGCTGCTTTCTTGATGATCAATGCTATATGTTTGCAGGTGTCCTGAAGCTGAAACGTAATCCCCGATTCCTTAATGCTCAAGGAGTCGGGGATTTTTGCTGGAGAACGAGAAGCAATGCCGGCCTCCTGATTCCCGATCCCGCTGCCGGGGCAGCTCGGTAAACCGCTTCCGGCCGGATTGCGGGGAACAGGACAGGAGGGTCGAGCCGGTTCTCCTTATACATGCGAGGACAGTCGTTTTCATACCCGGTAAGGATCGGAATTGAAGTTGTGAAATATGCAGGCTAGGGTTCTCAATGATGACGTAGGGGGAAACAAGAAAATGAAAGCAATGTTGAAATCATGGTCCGTATTGATCGTGGCGATGCTGATGGCGCTGTCGCTGATCGCCTGCGGAAACGCCGAGGATGCCGCGCCGAAAAGCACGCCTTCGGAAACGCCTGCCCAGCAGGAGAAGCCGGCTGAACAGCCTGCGGAGGATCAGGGTGCGCTGAAGACGCAGTATCCCCTCACCGTTAAGGATGCGACCGGAACAGAGATCACCTTCGAGAAGGCGCCGACCCGTATCGTATCCCTGGCTCCGTCCGAGACGGAAAAGCTGTTTGCCCTCGGGCTGGACGAGGAAATCGTAGGCGTGTCCGATCTGGATGATTATCCGGAAGCCGCGAAATCCAAGCCGAAAATGGGAGGCTTCCAAGTGAATGAAGAGGCTGTAATCGCAGCCGAGGCTGATGTCGTGTTCAGCGCGTCGATGAATGCGGAAAACGCGGAGAAGCTCCGCGGGATGGGCATGAAATTGTTCGTTAACGATCCGTCCACGATTGAAGAAGTCATGTCTTCCATTACGCTGGTCGGACAAATTACCGACCGTCAGGAAGAAGCGCAGACTGTGGTCGAGCAGATGCAGCAGGAGCTGGCAAGCGTTACAGAAGCGGTGAAATCCGTGAAGGAAGAGGACAAGAAGAAAGTGTACGTCGAGTTCTCGCCGGGCTGGACTGTCGGCAAAGGCGAGTTCATGGATGAGATGATCACGCTGGCTGGCGGCGTCAACGCAGCCGGGGATACAGAGGGCTGGTTCGAAATTAGCGAGGAGAACATCATTGCGGCGAATCCGGATGTCATCCTGTATTCGAGCAATGTTGTCGACGAAGCCACCAAGAAAACGCTGGATCAGATGATTAAAGAGCGCGACGGCTGGGATCAGATCGAGGCGATCAAGAACGACCGGGTCATTGCGATGGACGATAATCTGCTGAGCCGTCCGGGACCGCGCGTCACGCAAGGTTTGATTGAAGTGGCCAAAGCCGTTTATCCGGAACTGATGACACCATGAGACAAAAACTGGCGGGTTACGGATCGGCCGGCATTGTCCTGCTGCTGTTGACTTTGATCGTCAGCCTCGGAATCGGCTCGGTCCACCTGCCTGTTAGCGAGATCGGAGCGATGCTGCTGCATCGGCTGCCTTGGGTCGGCGATGCGATCGTCCCGGGCTGGGAGGTATCCTCCGAGCAGATTTTGATGAAGGTGAGGCTCCCGCGGATTCTGCTGGGAATGCTGGTCGGCGCCTCGCTTGCGGTGGCAGGAGCGGCGTTTCAAGGCGTGCTGCGCAATCCGCTGGCTGATCCGTTTACGCTGGGCGTTTCGTCCGGGGCCGCTCTCGGGGCGGCGTCCCTCATTTTTTTCGGGATGGAGTATTCCTTCGCCGGGGGCTACACGCTGCCGCTGGTTGCATTTCTGACCGGAGCGGGTACGCTATGGGTCGTTCTGCTGCTGGCACGGGATCAGGGGAAGCTGCCGGTGCACGGACTCATTTTGTCCGGTGTCGTTATGCAATCCTTTCTCGGCGCCGTCGTTTCCTTCCTGACGGTGATGTCAAAAGACACGGTGAACCAGATCCTGTTCTGGACGATGGGAAGCTTGAGCATGCGCGGATGGTCCTATGTGGCCATCCTTTTCCCGTATTTCGGGGTAGGGCTTATTTATTTGTGGAGCCGTTCGCGGGCATTGAATCTGCTGTCGCTTGGCGAAAGGCAGGCTGCCCATATGGGGCTGAACGTGGATCGGCTGAAGACCAGCGTCTTGGTCGTTGCTACGCTTCTTGCGGCGGCGGCCGTGTCGGTCTCGGGCGTAATCGGATTTGTGGGGCTGGTGGTGCCGCATATGATCCGGCTGATGACGGGCTCGGATTATCGTGTCATTATTCCGATTTCCGCCTTGGGAGGCGCTATTTTCATGGTATGGTGCGATACGGCGGCGCGATCGGTGCTTGCTCCGACTGAAATTCCGCTCGGAGTGGTCACTGCGTTTATCGGCGCTCCGTTCTTTGCGTATTTGCTCTACCGGAACAAGAAGCGGCGCAGGGAGGGATTCTCATGATGATCGTTGCCCAAGGGCTGACAAAGGCCTATGGCCGCACAACGGTATTGTCGGAGGTCGGGCTTCAGGTCGGGAAAGGCGAGTGGTGGGGCATCATCGGACCGAACGGCAGCGGCAAGTCCACACTGATGCAGCTGCTGTCTGGCGTGGAGCGTCCTTCCAAGGGCAGCGTGCGGCTTTTGGACCGCGATATCGGAAGCTACAGCCGCAAAGCGCTCGCCCGAATTGTTGCCGTGCTTCAGCAGGAGGGGCTGGACCCGACTGATTTTACGGTACGGGAGGTGCTTGAGATGGGGCGCTATCCGTTCCTGAACTGGCTGGGCCGGGAGGAGCAGGATGCGGCACCCCTGATTGACAGCATCATGGAGAAGCTGGAGCTTCGCGATATTCAGGAGCGGCGTCTTACGGAGCTGAGCGGCGGCCAGCGGCAGCGGGTTGCGCTCGGCAAGGTGATGGTGCAGGAGCCGTCGCTCCTGATGCTGGATGAACCGACGACCTATCTCGATATTCATTACCAGCTTCAATTCATGGAGATGGTGGATGCTTGGAGACAGACGTCGGAAATTACCGTAATCAGTGTCCTGCACGATTTGAATCTGGCCGCGCAGTTTTGCGATAAGCTGCTCGTGCTGCACGAGGGGCGCGTTGCAGGAATGGGATCACCGGAGGAAGTGCTGACCGAGGCGTATATCAGCCGGATTTTCCGGGTCATGCCTTCCGTCGTCAAGCACCCCGAGAACGGGGCGCCGCAGGTGCTGCTCACGGCGAAGCGGTCAAGGAAATAAGGGCCTGCAAGCCTATGGCTTGCCCAGGGCGCATGGATTCGGATAAAGTAAGTACAAGCGACATAAGCAAAAAAGGGAGGCTTGTTGCATGAAGGAGCTCATGGACCGATTGACGCGATCGGTTGGTACAATCACCGCGCCCAATGCCCGGGCGCAGGCGGAAGCCGCCGCCTATTTGGACAAGCTGACGAAACCTCCCGGGAGCCTCGGCAAGCTGGAATCGCTGGCGATTCAGCTCGCGGGAATCACGGGGACGATCAAGCCCTCCTTCGAGAAAAAGGCCGTCGTGGTCATGGCCGGCGACCATGGGGTGTGCGAGGAGGGCGTCAGCGCTTTCCCGTCAGAGGTAACGCCCCAGATGGTCATGAATTTCCTGAACGGCGGCGCCGCCGTCAACGTATTGGCCCGTCAAGCGGGCGCGGACGTGCTGTGCGTGGATATCGGCGTTGCGGCGGACCTGTCCCATAAACGTCTCCTTTCCCGTAAAATTAATAAGGGAACGAATAATATTGCAAAAGGGCCTGCGATGACGAGGGCGGAGGCCGAGCAGGCGATCATGACCGGTGCCGAGGTAGCCGCCGAGCTCTATTCTCATGGAACCCGGGTGTTCGTGACCGGGGAAATGGGCATCGGCAACACGACACCGAGCGCCGCCGTCTTCGCGGTTCTGTCCGGCAAGCCGCCGGCTGAGGTCGTTGGGCGGGGAACCGGCGTTAGCGACGAGCAGCTGCTGCATAAGATCCGCGTTGTCGAGCAGGCGATCTCGGTCAATCGCCCCCTGGCGGAGGATCCGGTGGATGTGCTTGCCAAGGTCGGCGGGTATGAGCTCGGCGGCCTGGCCGGACTCATTCTCGGCGCGGCGGCCAAGGGCTGCCCTGTCGTTATCGACGGCTTCATATCCAGCGCAGCCGCCCTAATCGCTGCGGCAATTTGTCCTGAATCGCTTTCGTATATGATCGCATCCCACAATTCGAAGGAGCGTGGACATGCCCTGCTGCTGCAAGCGCTGGGACTGTCTCCGATGCTGCATATGGACATGCGTCTTGGCGAAGGAACCGGAGGCGTGTTATGCCTTCATATGATAGAAGCCGCGTGCCGGATCATGAGCGAGATGGCAACCTTCGAAAGCGCGGGAATAAGCGGAGGGGAACGATGAACCCATTAAGCTCGCTCGTAACGGGAGGCGCCCGAAGCGGCAAGAGCTCGTTCGCCGAGAAGCTCTGCATGAAACGGTCGTCCTCGGGCCTTTATATAGCGACGGCTCAGGCGTATGACGATGAAATGAAGGAACGGATTCGGATTCATCAGGACAGGCGCAGCGATGCGGATTATCGCTGGGAGACGGTCGAAGAGCCCGTCGCCTTGCCGGAGCTGCTCGAAACGCTCGGCCAATCGGCATCGGATGCGCCGGCGCTCGTCGTGGATTGCCTGACGCTGTGGCTCACGAACGTGCTGCTCCAGGTCGAGCCGGAGGGAGCCGCGGCCATGGAGGAACGGCTGCAGCTGGATATCGGGAGGCTGGCCCGTGCCGTTGAGACGTATCCCGGAACGGTAATCCTGGTAACGAACGAAGTGGGCTCGGGGATCGTCCCGGAGTATCCGCTGGGCCGAATATTTCGCGATTGGGCCGGGCTGATGAACCAGCGGCTTGCCCGGGTCTGCCATGAAGTATTTCTCGTAACCGCAGGGATTCCGATGGAAATCAAGAGCAGGGAGTATCGGATATGAACAGGATGATGGAAGCGGCCGCGGCCGCTTTTCAATTTTTATCAAGGTTTCCGATCCGGCGGGAGATTCCCTTTACCCCGGAGGTTCAGCAGCGAAGCGTTGTCTTTTATCCGCTGGTAGGAGGCGTGATCGGCCTGACAGTGGCGCTGCTGGGGTGGGGATTAAGCTATGCTCTCCCGACCTTTCCGGCCTCGGTTATCACATTGGCCGTGTGGGTGGGGCTGACGGGCGGTCTTCATCTGGACGGGTGGATGGACAGCGCGGATGCCCTCCTCAGCCATCGGTCTCGTGAGCGGATGCTCGAGATTATGAAAGACAGCCGGGTAGGTGCAATGGGGGTGATCGCCTGTATGCTGCTCCTGCTGCTGAAGGTCTCGCTGATTCAATCGATCTTTGAACTGTCGGGCAGCGACTGGAAGCAGGAAGCGCTACTGCTTGTGCTTGCTCCCGTCTGGAGCCGTTGGTTTATGGTGCACGCGATGTACCGCTGGCCTATGGCACGAGGCAGTGAAGGGCTGGCTGCATTGTTCAGCGGATTATCCAGCTTGCGGAGGCTGCAGGCCGGCTTGACGGCGGTTCTGCTCACGATCGGGGTTCTCATCACGTTCTGGCTGGTCACGGATTCGGCGCATGCTTGGAGCACCGGATTATCGTCGCTCGTGCTTGCCCCGTTCCTGGCTTGGCTGATCGGCTCGGCAGTGGCTGGACGTATGAACCGGCGCCTTGGCGGCCTCACGGGAGACACGTACGGCGCACTGAATGAACTGCTTGAGGCGGCCATTCTGTTATTTGTGGTTCTGCTCCTTCAGGATTGGTGATAGGATAGAGGTAAAAGAGTTTATCTTGGTATTCCGATCTGTATAATCGAATTGATTCGATGCCGGGAAGCGCCGATTTCCGATAAGATTCGGGAAGAACGGGTAATGTAATGTTTAGAGTGGGCGGTGAGTTGGAAATGAATACATACTAGCGCACTTATCCCCACAAGGATGGTACAACTTTAAATCCGAATTAGAGAATGGAGGAAGCAAAGGATGGAAACGCTTTGGGTCGTTATCAATGTCCTTGTTTTATTTCTGCTGGTCGGTGTCTTGTACTGGATGCAGAAAAAGCATTTCTCGTTCACCAAGCGTGTCTTTGCGGGCCTGGGGCTGGGCGTACTGTTCGGCGTCGTTCTGCAGCTCGTTTACACTTCTGACTCCGATATCGTGGCCGATTCAGCGGATTGGTTCAATTTGGTCGGATACGGCTACGTCCGTTTGCTGCAGATGATGGTCATTCCACTGATCATGGTATCGATCATCTCGGCTATCACCAAGCTGAAGGGTGGGCGCAATCTCGGCAAAATGAGCGGGCTTATCATCGCCGTGCTTATGCTGACGACCGCGGTGGCCGCGACCGTCGGGATCACGACCGCGCTGTCCTTCGATCTGTCTGCGGTCAACATTCAGGGCGGAGCGGCAGAGGAGGAGCAGGGCGCGCTGCTGCAGGAGCGGCTTGGAGACATCGAGGATCGTACGCTGCCGCAGCAGATCCTTGATTTCATTCCGAGCAATCCGTTCGAGGATATGACGGGGGCGCGAAGAACGTCCACGATCGCCGTCGTTATATTCTCTGCCTTTGTCGGGATTGCCGTACTCGGTCTGGACCGGAAAAATAAAGAGCAGGCCGATACGTTCCGGGGCATAATCTCCGCGGTCTACGGAGTTGTCATGCGCATCGTGACGCTTGTGCTTCGTCTGACGCCATACGGTATTCTTGCGTTGATGGCCAAGACGATCGCAACGACGAATCTGCAGGTTATTTTGAATCTGATTGATTTTGTGCTAGCTTCCTACGTGGCATTGATCGTCATGTTCATTGTTCATCTAGTGCTGCTCGCCTTGTTCGGCTTCAATCCGTTTACGTATGTGAAAAAGGTATTCCCGACGCTGACCTTTGCGTTCACGTCGCGTTCCAGCGCGGCGACGATCCCGCTTAATGTCCAGACGCAGAGCAAGAAGCTCGGCGTATCGGAGGGGATCTCGAATCTGTCCGCATCGCTCGGGGCCACGATCGGACAGAACGGCTGTGCCGGCATTTATCCTGCCATGCTGGCCGTTATGATCGCGCCGACCGCCGGCGTTGATCCGACCTCATGGTCCTTCATCCTGACCTTGATCGTCGTGGTTATGATCAGCTCGTTCGGTGTCGCCGGCGTCGGCGGCGGGGCGACGTTCGCATCCCTTATCGTTCTGTCCACGATGAACCTGCCCGTAGCGCTGGCCGGACTGCTCATTTCTGTCGAGCCGCTCATCGATATGGGCCGGACGGCACTGAACGTCAACGATTCCATGACGGCAGGCGTCATTACAGGGAAAGTGATGAATGAAGTGGATAAGGATGTATATAACGACAAGAACATTCAGCTTGATATGGTCCAGGAGTAACGCTTGGGCTTCGACAGCCATCCTGGTATCTAAAGTAAAAGAAGAAGGCCCTCCGGCAAGGCGAATCTAATGCCTTGCCGGAGGGCCTTTTTGTCGTATGAATGACAATCCTATAGCCTGCATGCAATCTGGACTAACCGATGACGGTCAGCTCCTTCGGAAACGATGTCAGCACTTCGACGCCGGTCTCGGTGACAAGCACATCGTCCTCGATGCGTACGCCGCCGACATCCTGTACATATACGCCGGGTTCGATGGTAAACACAGCTCCGGCCTGCAGCACATCCTCATTCAGACCATGCACGGACGGGTATTCATGGACATCCATCCCGAGGCCGTGACCGAGGCGATGAACGAAGGCGGGGCCGTAACCCGCATGCTCGATGACGGTTCTTGCCGCCCGGTCGATCGATCCGTACGTAACTCCGGGCTTCACCGCCTGAATGGCGGCTTGATTCGCGGCCAGAACGGTATCGTAAATGCGAACGGCTTCCGGCTTCAAGTCGCCGACAGCAAAGGTACGGGTAATATCCGAGGCATAGCCGCCGGCGTATACGCCGAGATCAAACATGAGCAGATCTCCCGCTTCGATCCGTCTGCTCCCCGGCACGCCGTGAGGAAGCGCGGTGTTTGGCCCTGACAGCACCATCGTCGCGAACGAAGGCGCATCGGCTCCGAGCTTCTTCATCAAATATTCGAGCTCGGCCACAAGCTCCAACTCGCTAACGCCGATGCCCGCCTTTTTCAATCCTTGCCGCAGCACATCCTCCACCAGCTTGACGGCATGCTTGATCAGCGATACTTCCTCCGCCGATTTCCGTACCCGCAGCTCGCGAAGAACGGGTCCGGCATCCTTGAAGGCTGAGGCCTTCACATGCTGCTGAAGCTGCTCGAAGCGGGAGACGGTCAACTGGTCCTTCTCCACAGCCACCGTGCCGGCAGAACCGCGAAGAGCGTGCTGGAGCACAACGTACGGATTATCGGTATCCTGATGCGTTACGATGTGCTTGACGGATGATGCCGCTTCGGCAGCGGCCGCATCCAGGGCGGGGACGATCAGGACCGGCTCGCTCGCTGTGGAGAGGAGCAGGCCGAGAAAACGCTCATGGGGATCGCTGGCAAATCCGGTTAAGTAGTATACGTGCTTCGGATCCGTAATCAGCGCATGATCCCAGCCTTGCGCATTCATGGATTGCAGCAGCGTGTTTAAACGTTCATGCATCAAGTTTCATTCCTTTCATGGTTAGAACGGTGGTACAGCTATTAATGTAAGGGTATACCGTTCGGTTCCCGAAGTAAAGTTTCCCTTTATGAGAGCTGGTCCTTTCTATATAATGTACCATAGTTAAAAAAAATTGTATAATGCTGGAAGGAGTTTCTTATTCATGGATTCAAATCAGGTTCAAGAGAACGGGCATATGCCGCCGCTAGAGCCGGGAAAGCAGAAGGGCTATTTGCTGAAGCCCCCGGTTGAAGGACTTGGAGGCTGGCTGATCCTCGTCCAGATCTCCATCTATTTTTCTTTGATTGCGATTACTGCCCTGCTTATTACAAATGTGCTCCCGATTTATGAGCCCGAGATATGGGATGTGCTCACAGATCCGTCATCTCCTTATTATGACGCCATGCTGGTCCCGCTAATTCTGTTCGAGACGGTAATGAATATTATATTTGTGATTGGCCTCCTGATTGCATTGGTGATGATGTACAACAAGAAAAGGGCATTTCCGAAATTGATGATCGGCTATATTATCGCAAGCCTTTTGTTCGGCATTGTAGATTTCGCCGTTGCCAGCCAAATCGAACTGCTGGCCGAGACCGACGACGGCCAATCCTTAACCCAAATTGTCCGCTCCACGATCTATGCCTGCATCTGGATCCCGTATTTTATCCGTTCCGAGCGGGTGCGCAACACTTTTGTAAATTAATTCCCGGTCAGAAAAATAAGGCGTAATCCCGCTTCCTCCTGTACAATAGACCTCATAACACTCATCGTCATCACAATCTGACAATCATCATTCAACGACTCGGAGGTAGCAAATGACAGCGCATCAGTATCGAATCGAATACGCCGTAATGGAGGATTTGCCGGCTATTGTCGATATTTACAATTCTACGATTCAAAGCCGAAAGGTAACGGCCGATCTGGAGCCGGTGACGGTCGAGAGCCGTATTCGATGGTTCGAAGAGCACAGCGAGGACCACCGTCCGCTGTGGGTTATGCGTCTTGGGAGCGAAATCGTCGCCTGGATGAGCTTTCAATCCTTTTACGGACGCCCCGCCTATAACGGAACTGCCGAAATCAGCATCTACGTGAATGAGAAGTTTCGAGGGATCGGCGCTGGGAGCATCCTGATCGCCAAGGCGCTGGAGGAATGTCCGCGGCTGCGCGTCAGCAATCTGGTCGGATTCGTATTCGGTCACAATGAGCCCTCGCTTAAGCTGCTGCGGAAGTTCGGATTCGAGCAGTGGGGGCTTCTCCCGGGTGTAGCCGAGCTGGATGGGGTTAAGCGGGATCTTGTCATCGTGGGCCGTGCGGTATAACCGGCATCGATATTGGCCGGGCGTTTTAAAGCCTTCTTGCACACGAGCAACGAGGCACTTGCCCGGCGATCCCAGCTGTGTCATCCATACGATACTTTAAAGGCAGGACTGTTCCATGCGAGTCATGGGCAGTCCTTTTTTGTTGCCGTTTATGTTGATGAAGCTCACCACGTTGACAGCCAGCAGGATGCAAGCCGCTTTATTCCTTCATCGATCTCTTCCTCCAAGAGACCGCCGAACCCGACGATGAACGTTCTGAGCTCCGTTGCTGTCAAGCTGCGGGTTTCCTGAAGCCGCGTATAGTCTGCAGCGCTTACGCGGATCCCCGCATGCTCCGCGCGGGTCTGGAGCTCGTGGGCGGAGAGCGGATGCAGGATGGACAGCATGAGATGAAATCCTGCGCCGCACCCGCTAATGACGGCCCGTTCTCCGAAATACCGTTGGATCGAGGCAACCAGGCAATCATGCTTCTTTCTGAGCAGCATTCTCATTTTGCGGAGATGCCTGTCAACATACCCTTCTTTCATAAAGCGTTCGAGGGCCAGCTGCTGCAATCTGGAGGCGGTGCATTCCAGGAACAGGTGGAATTTCAAATGATGGTACGCCGGCAGCAGGACTGCGGGCAGTATCATATAGTGGACCCCGATCGCGGGAGACAGAACCTGCGAGAACCCGCTCATATAGATGACCCGGCCGTCGGACCGGAGACCCTGCAGGCAAGGAATGGGCCGGCCGTAATACCGGAATGCTCCGTCGTAGTCATCCTCGATAATGAACCCTTCGGTTTTCATGAGCCCATTGCAGCAGAGCCAGCCGCCGCGAGATCGGCATGGTGACGCCGGTCGGGAATTGATGCGATGGCGACACGGTTACCAGCCTGACCCCGCTTCCCCGAAGGTCATCTTGGCGGATGCCGTCCTCATGCACGGCCAGCGGGATGACCTGGAAGCCGTTTTGCCTGAACGCTTCGGGATACTGTGGGTAGCCCGGATTTTCAACGCCAACCCGGTCTCCGTATGGGCGAAGCAGGCGGCAGACGATATCCAGCAAAGGATAAGGGTCCGAACCGATAATGACCTGCTCGGGGGTACATTGAACCCCGCGCACGCTTCTTGCGTATGCTGCAATTTCACGTCGAAGGCCCTCTTCTCCCTGGGGGTCGCCGTAAAACAGCATCTCCGCTCCGTTCTCCTCTTGCAGGCACCGGCTGTAGGCTTTCCTCCAGGCTGCGATGGGAAAATGCCGATACTCATTTTTGGACATATGAAAATCAAACGGAAAATGATGATGGCGCTTTAGCTTCGGTCCGCTTGGCGAAGGCGGTGCCGCCGGGATCGGAAAGAGTTCATCCGGCGTGTGCACAAAATACCCGCTCCGGGGTCTGCTGACGATAAACCCTTCGGCGAGCAGCTGTTGATAAGCCATTTCCACCGGCGTCGTGCTGATTCCAAGAAGGTCAGCCAGCTTGCGCACGGAAGGCAGACGGGCTTGATTAGGCCATCGGCCGGCGGTGATCTCCCGTTTCATGTACTGATACGCCTGGACGTACAGCGGAGCGGAGTAGCCCGCAAGAGCGGACGTCATCTCCGTTTGGTGAATCGGAACCTGAATCTGTTTCATGACAAATCTGTCCTTTTTATAGGTTGAAATCTGTATATTCAGCTATGGTCAATTCATTGCTATAGTATAAGGGATCCGAGCAGGAAACAAAACAGGAGGGCAAATTCAATATGAGCATACCATCCGCGTTATGGAACCCTCGGCCGGTACGTTTGCTGGAGGGGGAACGGGTGTATTTGAGACCCGTATCGGCTGAGGATGCCGAAGGATATTATCAAATGCTGTTCAATCCGGAAATCCGGCGGCTGACAGGGACCCGTCAGGCGTTCACGCTTGAGGAGGTCCGCCGGTATATCGAGGCGAAATCCGGGGACCGTACGACCGTGCTGCTTCTGATTGCGCTTCGGGATGACGACACGGTCATCGGCGATATTGCGCTGCAGGACATCGATCAGGTTAACCGGAATGCCAACTTGCGAATTGCGATTGATTCGGAGCGGCACCTCGGCAAGGGCTACGGACCGGAATCGATCAAGCTGCTGCTGGAATATGGCTTCGGCATTCTGAATCTTCACCGGATTGAGCTTCAAGTATTCGATTATAACGAGCGGGCGATCAAGGCCTATGAGAAGGTGGGCTTTAAGCGTGAAGGCGTGCAGCGGGGTGCGCTGTATTATAACCACCGTTACCATGATTCGATCTGGATGAGCATGCTGGAGGAAGAATTTCGAGAGCGGTACGGCGTAGAATGACATGGGGGCGTAAGAGAACGCAGGAAAAGGTAATCGAAATCGGCAGGCATTAAGAACGATAGTGCCGAAATGCAAATCTTCGCCTGATCTCTCCATACCCTTACAGGTGCCGTGTTCGCTAAACTAGGGTTAACCCACGCCATGCGAAGGAAAGGATGAGGGCTCATGGGAGCGGAGATTCAGATCCGTCAGGCTGACGGCAGCGATTTGAACGCTGTAGCGGGTTTGTTTAACCAATACCGCATATTTTACGGCAAGCAGAATGATGCGGCCGGAGCGGCCCGGTTTATCGGGGAACGGCTGACGCTGCAGGATTCCGTCATTTTCGTTGCGGCTGCATGCCGGGAGGGGCGAGAAGCCCTTTGGGAAGCTGCAGGCTTTGTGCAGCTGTATCCGTCTTTCTCTTCCCTTTCGATGTCCCGGTTATGGATATTGAACGATCTCTATGTCGCGAAGGAATTCCGGGGACATGGGATTGGACGAAGGCTGCTTCACCAAGCCAAGGAGCACGCTGCGCGATCAGGGGCTTCAGGCATTACGCTGTCGACCCACCCTGATAACCTGGCTGCCCGCCGACTTTACGAATCGGCGGGGTACGTGCTGGACAGCGAGTTTCTATACTACAACCTCTCGCTGTAGCGTACAGGCAGGCAAGGTGCTCATTCGGGCAAGAAACGACGGCGGTGTCCTGAATCATGGACGCCGCCGTTTTTTAGTACGCCTGCAATTATTGATAAATCGATCGTATTTTCCGGTAAACTTCGATACGCGCGATCTTCAGCTCCCACATCTGGTCGAGCAGTTTGCGCTGCTTGCTCTCATCCCGGGTTGCCTTCAATTCCGCATACAGCTCATGCATCTTGCGGTTGATTTGGTCGATGCATTGCCAGAGCTCCTGTTCGGAATATTCCTTCTTCTCCGAGCAGATTTCCGGCTGCTCCTGCATCTGCTTCAGCGTACTGATAATTTCGGCTTGCCAATGCTCATCACCCAAGCGAATTGCCAGATTCAGAAGATCGAGGTAGTCATCGAGGGATAATGAGGCGTCCTTCATATTATGATGATGCATGTTGAACGTCCCCCTTAATGTAGTGTACGCCTTGCGTTTTACCAAGTATTATACTAGGAATTGTGGCGATTTCAAGCGCCAATCCAAAAAGCCCAGGGAAAGAGAATGTATAACCCTTGCCTATTAGATCTATAGCCATTGGGTCTTGGACGGGAGCTTCAGGATGGAGTAGGATGGAGGGAACAGCGACAGTTTTTGGATAAGGGTGAGCTTTGTGATTTCTTCTTTCTTAACTACATTGGTCGGCGTGTTCCTGCCGATCTCTTTGCCCGTTATCGGCGGCGCGCTGCTGAAACGGTTCAAGGGACTTGAGACGAAGGCCCTCTCGGCCCTGTCTCTCTATGTCATGAGTCCTGCGCTCATCTTCGAAACCTTGGCGAATGCCTCCATAACCTCTGGCGAAGTGAATGTCACGATCATTTTCTGTCTTTTGAATGTAATCGTACTGTGGCTTCTCAGCTCGTTAGCCGGAAGAATGCTCGGTCTGCCCCAGACGGAACGGTCCGGGCTTGCCCTGACTACGATTTTTACCAACAGCGTAAATTACGGTCTGCCGCTCGTTCTTCTCGCTTTCGGACAGGCAGGTCTAGATAAAGCCTCCGTCTACGTCATCGTACAGATTATTATCATGAATACGCTAGGCGTCTATTTGGCGGCGAGATCCCATTTCTCGGCAGCCAAGGCCGTAAAATCCGTTTTTACGCTCCCCTCGGTTTATGCTGCGATGCTGGCAGTGCTCATGCGGGTGACCGGATTCGAGCTTCCTCAAGGACTGGATACGGGCATTTCGATGCTGTCAGCCGCTTATGCGCCGCTGGCGCTGGTGATCCTGGGGGCGCAGATGGTCGGCGTGCGCGACAGCGATGCAGCCCTTTCGGTATCAAGGATCGGATTCTGGTCCGGCATGGGCATGCGGATGCTCGTCGCTCCGCTGGTGGCGTGGGGACTGCTGGCTGCTTTGTCGATCAAGGGGACGCTGTTCGCCGTCATCCTCATCCTGTCGGCTATGCCCGCAGCGGTGAATGCCGTCATCCTGGCGGAGGAGTATGATGCCGCGCCAAAGCTCGTATCGCGCTGCATCCTATGGACCACCCTGGCTTCGTTCATCTTGCTGCCGCTATTGATCGGGATTCTGTAGACGCTTAAAGAGGCCTTTATCCACCTGGTTCAAGCCGTTCACCCGCGTGTAATGAGTAGTAAGATTCGAGAGCATTCCAACATCTTACGCATGCGTAGAACGGATGGAGGTGGAGATGATGAGCAGGCGCGTTGATCGCGATGTAGAAATCGAAACCCGTAACGTGGAGGAGCGGAATGACTCCAGCAGGGTAGCGTCTACGTTAATCAAGTATGTGGCATATCTGATTATCTTTTTTGGATTTTTGTACTTCCTGATTAAATATGTATTCCCGATGTTCTAAACGCCAGGATTCACGAAGGAGCCTTCTCTTAGCGTAATTGCTGAGGAGGCTTCTTTTGTCATAGACAGGCATTGTTAAGCGCTAACTTAGGAGGCATAATGTCCGGTCATCGATAGGGTGGCATACGTTGCGGCATGTAGCCTGATCCGGAGCTCGCTGGATGGTTATGGTCAATAAGGAGCCAGATGTTCGGGTACCGGATGGATTGACTTTATAAAATTTAGTAACTATAATAATTACATAATTATAAATTTCGTTATTATTTCGCAAAAAGGGCACGCTGTAACCGATGAGGTTCCATTCTGCCTGAAGCTTTCGCTTGAAAGGTTTGGCAATAGCTTGTTTTAACACGGAGCGCGTTCTCCATTTAAAATATTTGAAGAGTCAGGAGTGAGGGAATGTCGGCTATTTTGCATCCAGCGACGAGACTGGGCGCCGTCTCGCTGCGCATTAGCGATTTGGGGCAATCGGTTCGTTTTTATACGGAAGTGGTAGGTTTGAGAATGCTGCGACAGCACGGCAGAGTTGCCGAGCTTACGGCAGGCGGAAGAGAGACGCTGTTAACGCTTGAGGAAATTGAAGGCTTCGAGGAGTCCAGGGCACGTACAGCCGGATTGTATCATTTCGCCATTCTGGTACCGGACCGGGCGAGTCTGGGGCTTGCGCTGCGGAACTTGCTCGCTCATCATATCTCGGTCGGTCAAGGGGACCATCTGGTAAGCGAAGCCCTCTACATTAACGATCCGGACGGCAACGGCATCGAGATTTACGCCGATCGGCCTCGTGAAACCTGGAAGCGGGATGCTCAAGGGGAATACATTATGACAACCGATCCGGTTGATATCGATGGATTGCTTGCTCTGTCCGCGGATAAGGAATGGAACGGACTTCCCGAGGACACCGTCATCGGACATGTGCATTTCCATGTATCGGATCTTCGCCAAGCCCGTGCGTTCTATTGCGATACGCTTGGGTTTGAACTGACCGCCCATTACGGCGGAGCCGCCCTGTTTATTTCCGCGGGGGGATATCACCATCATATCGGGTTAAACACATGGGCCGGTACCGGCATCCCGAATACGCCGCCGCATGCAGCCGGTATCGAAAGCTTTACCATCGTGCTTCCAAGCGAGGAGGAGCTTCAAGCCGTAACCGGACGAATCCGCGAGGCAGGCCTCGCCACTGTACAACGGGAGGGCGCTTGGTTCGTTCAGGACCCTTCGGATATATGGATCCGGCTGCTGGCCGCATAAATATAAAGCCTGACGGATACGATCATCCGTCAGGCTTTATTTGCTTGGGAGACAAGAACGAGTCTCGCCTCCTTCTCACAATTTAATAACACTTAGGTTCGGTTCAACTGTTCCAGCGTCTGGAGCATATGATCCGCCAAATTCGGAAGGTCCTCCATCTGCTCCTCGTTAATGGTGCGCGGGAAACGTACCTCGGTCATGATGCGGTATCCGCGTGCTTCTTCTCCAACGATGTATGTCACGGTCTGCACCGGGGGAATCTCGGGTTCCCATATGGCGGCGACGATTCGGGAAATAGCTGCGCATTCTTCTTCAATGCTCTTCACGTTTTTATAAAAGCGGACATTCAGCTTGCAGCCAGGCTGCTTTCCCGGCGTTTCCAATATTTCGGCCGCGAGCTCTTGAAGTCCGGCATCAAGGCGAATTTCCGCAGCTGCCTCCTCCAGCCCCCTTAGCTCAAACCTCAGGCTGAAGCTCCTCGACATGACGGCCATGTCCAGCAGATCCTCCCGTCCGGTAACGAGGATGAGCTCGTCCAGATTGTCCAAGTCGTAGACTACGTTCTCAATGCCTACTTTTAAATTTTCAAATACAGTCGGGTCAAACATCGTGCACATCCTTTTTGCGATTCATTGAACATCCTTCCGTTGTGGTTAATATACCATACTTCATTATGCAATCGAAAATTCGGTGCGCGATAGATAAGGCGGACGACATCGGCTTTAAGATCTTTTCTGTTCGGCCGGCAGTTCCATGGCGATTTGAAGGATTCGAGAGGACTGAAAGCGACTTGTAGATTTAAGTGATGGCCTTGATTCAGTGACTGGAAGTATTGACCAGGGAGAGAAAACCGGATATGATCTATCCATAACAGTAAAAATAATTTTACCGATAAAAAAATACGGAGGTGACTAAATGGATATTACGGGGGTTTACAAAATTTCAACGCATGAGCAGCTTAAAGCGATTGCCGACCCGTTGCGGACGAAAATGCTGATGAATCTTGTGAAGAAGGAATATACCGGCCAGCAGCTGGCGGAAATGCTGGGGATTACACGGAATAATATATATTTTCATCTTAGGGAGCTGGAGAAGCACGGCGTTATCCGGATTGTCCGGAAAGAGGAGAAGAACGGCATCGTTCAGAAATATTACCGGGCTGCAGCAAGCCGGTTTATTCCCGAGGAGCATCTGCTGCCCAGCCTGGATTTGGTCGAAACCTCAAGGCAGGTATTCCTGGAGACGCTCGATGCTGCGCGATCCCAAGTCGAGCATGCGCCAGCATCCTCCTTTGCCCTGGATCACACCCATGAGAGCAAACGAAAGAACATTGCCTCGACCTACAGCTTCTATGCCACGGAGGAGAGCTTCCACGCGTTTATTGAAGAATTTAAGCAGCTGATGCACAAGCATTTCTCCATGCGGAATACGGAAGCAAGCGAGGCTTCGCGATCGGAAGATGAGAAAAGCTACCGCATGTCCTTGATCGCGTTTCCTGATGGAGCCGAGGGGACGGACAGTCAAGAAGAGAAGCAGGATGGAGGATAGTATGCATATGAAAAACAAACACCATAACATTGTCATCGACGACGCCTGGTTTACGGTTTCCGAGCTGGACGAGGCGACTTATGCAATCAGTGAATTCGGCCATTGGGAAAAGGTCCACTCCTACTTGCTGCTGGGCAGTGAACGGGCAGCGCTTATCGATACGGGACTCGGCATCGATAATATGAGAAGGATGACCGATCAGCTGACCGACCTTCCCATTATGGTGCTGACGACTCACGTTCACGCCGACCACATCGGAAGCCACGGCCAGTACGATGAAATTTACGTGCATGAGGCCGAGGAGGACTGGCTTGTCAGCGGAATCAAAAAGCTGTCGATAGAACAGATCCGGAAGGATATTTCGCGTGACATTACGCGACCGGTACCGCCATCATTTAATCCGGCAACGTACACCCCGTACCAGGGGCGCCCTGCCGGCCTGCTGCGTGACGGGGACGTGATTGAGCTGGGGAATCGAAGGCTGGTGATCTACCACACCCCGGGCCATTCTCCCGGACATATCGCTGTTCTCGATACGAGCAGGGGGTATCTGTTCACCGGGGATCTGCTGTATGACGAAACCCCCGTCTACGCGTTTTATCCGACGACAAGTCCGGAGGATCTCGTCCGCTCGTTGGAGCGGATTGCCGCCATCGAAGGCGTGACCCAAATTTACGGGGGGCATAACCGGATCGGGCTGCCTCCGGAGCTGCTGAGGGTTGTACGGGAGGCCGCCAGGGAGCTTAGGGAGAAGGATCTGATCCGTTTCGGGACAGGCATTCACCGCTTTGATGGATTTTCAGTACAATTCTAACGGATAAGGTTGGCAGCCAGATCAGCATGTCTGGCCGGGGCCAATCGCCTGGTCAATGCAGCGCAAAAAGCCTCCGGCAGATATCGGTTCATCCTGCCGGAGGCTTTTTTAGGTGAAGAGAGGTTCTCAATCCATGTTTTTGCCGTAGTAAATTTCGTTCATTTCCAGCGTCAACCGCTCGGTAATTTCCTGTTGCTCTTGAGGGGACAGCTTGTCTTTCGTGTATCCGAACAAGTAGTTATCCAGGTCGAATTGTTTGAGCTTGCACTTGGTGTGGAACAGGTTCTCCTGATAGACGTTAACGTCGATCATGTCGAACATTTCCTTGACCTCGTCAGGAATATAGTTCTGGATGGAGCTGATCTCATGGTCGATAAACAGCTTGTGACCGTGAATATCGCGCGTGAAGCCCCGGATTTTGTAGTCGATGGTCATGATATCCGTATCGAAGGAGTGAATTAAATAATTCAGCGCTTTCAGCGGCGATATTTCGCCGCAGGTGGATACGTCGATATCGGCGCGGAAGGTGCTGATGCCTTCGTCCGGGTGGAATTCCGGGTACGTATGCACGGTAATATGACTTTTATCAAGCTGGAGCATCACATTGTCCGGCAGCGGACCCGGTGATTCATCATATGATTCCTCAGGGACCTCGACGACCGGTCCTTCCGATACAAGGACGGTTACGCTGGCCCCCTGCGGAACATAATCCTGCTTGGCGATATTCAGGACATGCGCCCCGATGATATCGGCGACATGACTTAGAATTTTTGTCAGCCGGTCGGCATTGTACTGCTCGTCAATGTATTCAAGGTAAGCCTCCCGCTCTTCCCTTGTTTTGGTATAGCACACATCGTACATATTGAAGCTTAGAGATTTGGTCAGGTTGTTGAAGCCGTGTAAGGTGACGCGCTGTTCCGGTGTAATATCCATATGAAATTTCCCCTTGTGATTGATATATCAGGTTCGAGTTATTCTTTCCCATAATGATGATTCCTAGTCGACTGGGAAATGGGCAGCCGAATTATTATTATGTTCTTTACCCGAATCGGGACACCGAATAACAAGAGAATCCCCGTCAATACGTAAAGAAGGGTCCCTTGCGAGCGCAAAGAACCCTTCTATGGCAGGGGCGTTAAGCAACGCGTGAAACAATCTTTCGTTGTACTACGGGAAATCGTGATCTCCCCAAAATATTCGCGCTTGATGCTTATTGGCAGCAGAGAACGCCCTGGCCCGATTCCATGCGGGATTTCAGGCTTGCGAGCATATCCTCCCATGCTTTGACATGCCACGACCTCGCAGCTTGCCAGTCGGCAGAGTCCTTCCAGCCATGATGCTTCAGCGTAACCCGGGTCCCTTCAGGCTCCGGCGCGAGGATGACCTCAACCCAGGTAAGCTCGCCACTGCGGTTCATCGTGTCCGCGAACGGATCGGGTCCTTTCCATTCAAAAGCGAGCACATGCGGCTCCTCGTACTTCAGAATGGTGCACCCGGCTGTGCTCATGCTGCGTTTATCCGCGGGGTTGAAGTACAGCTCGAATTTCCCTCCCTCCCTGGCTTCAATATCTGCAGCTGGTGCGAACCATTCCGTAATGCGCGCAGTTTCCGTCCACGCGCGCCATACAAGCGCGATGTCTGCCTGGATCTGTGTTTCTTGTGTGATAATCATATCTTTCTCCTCCATTAATCCATTCCTTTTCCCATTATAACGGGGAAAATCGGCCCGAAATTCTTCTACTTTGCTGAGTTGCCCCGTTCCTTTTCAAACAGCAGCAGCGGCAGATTCACGACGATGGGCGGATCGTACGGCTGCGGCTCCCTGAGCGTGATGACAACGCTGATATCCGTCGTTTCATTGACGTGAACAGGCTCGTCCAGCTTGCCCCGCAGCGAATGGTTGAGCAGATAATAGTCTTTCGGGTTCAGGCTCCACGGAATGCCGGCGGCCAGAACGTAATATGTGCCTGGAGGCATCCCCGTGATGACGCAGGTTCTCCTCTTCAGGTTGACGGCGGTGCCGGCGGCGGGTCTTTGATCGGGTACAGGTCGTGGGAAGAGCCCGACGTAGATAATGCCGTGAAAACCGGAAGGGGCCTCGATCCGGCAATGAACCCGCGGCAGTTGGCCCGAACGTTCTTCTGTGAAGCTTAGCGGCTTATGCCTATATTGGTTGACATACTGGTGAAGGGACTCGGAGACGGACCGGAATTTGCGCGGAGATAGTCCGACGAACTGCTTGAACCGCGAATTGAAGGTGCCCGGGCTTGTAAGTCCGACGTGCATCCCGATCTTGACCAGCAGGGAGGGGGCTTTCAGCAGCTCCGATTTCCCCGATTCCACCCGGAGGGCGGATAGATATTGCCTTACCGAAATCCCCGTGGTTTTTTTGAATATCCTTGAAAAATGAAACGGGCTGTACCCGGCCTGATCTGCCAGCCGCTTTGTGGTCAAGGGCTCGTCCAGATGCTCCTTCATATATTGGATCGCCTTGGCAATGATTTCGCCATGCTCTTCATTCATTTTTGAACAATCACCAACTTTGGATAAATATCGATCCGTCAGGCCCGTTATGTCAGGCCCGCTGTCATGCCTTCTGATTGATTTACTTCTTTACGCACCAAGCTTTTTCCTGCCTGATCCGGTTGCCCATTCATTGAAACACCGTTAAACTTAAAGGATGGTAGATTTGTTAACGATCGGCAGCCGCTCGAATATGTGCTCGTAAGAAGACGCGATCATGCGGCTTCACGTTGCACAGTGTGCACCTTTACCTGTGTGCACCATGGGTGGTCCGGGGCAAGCCTGATGGCAGCCGGTCCGGCTCTTTCGAGGGGCAGAACGAATTTTTAGTTGCAAAGTCAAGTGATATAAGGAGTTTTTATCCATGAATGTGGAAACGAATGATAGAGAATCCATGAATATGGAGGCCGCGCGGGAATACCTGCAGCGATATTACGGTTATCCGGATTTTCGGGAAGGCCAGAAGAAGATCGTGGACAGCCTGCTGCACGGAAGGGACACGCTCGGCATTATGCCGACTGGCGGCGGGAAATCCATCTGCTACCAAATTCCTGCGCTCATGCATCCGGGGCTGACGCTTGTCATATCCCCCCTAATATCCTTGATGAAGGACCAGGTGGATGCATTGACGACGGCGGGCATCAACGCCGCTTACATCAACAGCACGCTCAGCGGCAAAGAGGTGAACGAGCGCATACGCGCGGCCAAGCGTGGGGATTTGAAGCTGCTGTACGTTGCCCCGGAGCGGCTTGAGCTGGATTGGTTCCGGGAGGAAATGGCCGGCCTGGATATCTCCATCGTCGCCGTAGACGAGGCGCACTGTGTGTCTCAGTGGGGGCATGACTTCCGGACAAGCTATCTTTCGGTCGCGCCTTTTGTCGCGGAGCTGCCCGGAAGGCCGATTGTTGCGGCATTCACGGCAACGGCCACCCCCGAGGTCATGGAGGATATGCAGCGTCTTCTCCGCCTTGATGACCCGCAGGTATTCGTTACGGGGCTGGGCCGCGACAATCTGGAAATGTCGGTGCTGCGCGGGGAGAACAAGCGGGAGTTCGTTCTGAATTACGCGGCTTCGCACGCCCACCAATCGGGCATCATCTACGCTGCCACCCGCAAAGAGGTCGATGATCTGTGTCAACGGCTGCA
This sequence comes from Paenibacillus ihbetae, assembly GCF_002741055.1. Classification (NCBI taxonomy): domain Bacteria; kingdom Bacillati; phylum Bacillota; class Bacilli; order Caryophanales; family Paenibacillaceae; genus Paenibacillus; species Paenibacillus ihbetae. The sequence goes on from NZ_CP016809.1 coordinate 4,528,346, forward strand.
GGCCCATGGATTGCCCGCAGGCCGGTATCATGCCGGGATGAGCGATGCCGAGCGGGCCGAGAGCCAGGAAGCGTTCCTCTATGACGATATTCGGGTGATCGTCGCCACGAATGCGTTCGGCATGGGGATCGACAAATCGAATGTGCGTTACGTCATCCATTACAATATGCCGAAAAATATGGAGTCCTACGTGCAGGAGGCGGGCCGTGCGGGAAGGGACGGCGAGCCGAGCCAGTGCATCCTGCTGTTCAGCGCGCAGGACATCATGACCCAGAAGTTTCTGATCGAACAGAACCCGCAGGATTCGGAGCGCAAGCATAACGAATACCGCAAGCTTCAGCAAATGATCGATTATTGCTATACGACGCGCTGCCTGCGCAGCGCAATGCTGGATTATTTCGGGGAGGAGCATGACGACAAGCCCTGCGGCACGTGCAGCTCCTGCACGGACGACCGGGAGCTGATCGATATTACCGTGGATGCGCAGAAGATTTTCTCCTGCATTCACCGGATGCGCGAGCGGTTTGGCGTGTCCATGGTGGCAGCGGTCTTGAAGGGCTCGCGCGCCAAAAAAGTTCTGGAATACGGCTTTGACCGCCTACCCACTTATGGCGTCATGTCGAACCGAACCGAGAAGGAAATATCCGAGACGATCAATGTGCTTATCTCGGAGGGCTATTTGGCCTTGACAGAGGGGCAATATCCGGTCGTGAAGCTGCAGAGCGGGGCCGCGGAAGTGCTGAAGGGCCAGCGCGAGGTCATGCAGCGCGTGCCGAGGCCTGCGCGCACCGCTGGCGGAACGCGCAGCGCCAGCCGCCGCGATTCATCGCCGTCGGCGGTCAACGAGACGGTGTTCGAGCAGCTTCGCCTCATCCGGCGAGAGCTGGCGAGCAAGGAGCATGTGCCTTCGTACATCATTTTCAATGATGCAACGCTGCGCGAAATGAGCGTGGTCTGCCCGCAGACCGAGGACGAAATGCTGCAAGTCAAAGGTGTAGGGGAAGTGAAGTTCCGCAAGTATGGGCGGCCGTTTCTGGAGTTTTTCCAGAATGGCCCGGGGGTTACGGCGGAGAGCGATGACTTGTATGATTATGAGTGAGGGGCAATGGCTGACCTTGCGATGAATAGGCATTGGCCTAACGGATCGCTAAGCTGCATGTACGGAATTTGAAGAGAAGGATCGTGAATCATGAAAGTCATTTTATCTACCTTGAACGCAAAATATATACACACCTCTCTTGCCATACGCTGCTTGAAGGCTTACAGCGAGAAGGATTTTGATATCGAACTGGCGGAATACACCATCAAGGACCCGGTCATGAACATCGTCTCCGACCTGTTTCAGCGCAAACCGGACGTGATCGGATTTTCCTGCTATATCTGGAACATCGAAGAGACCGTCAAAGTGATTGATATTATCAAGAAGATCATGCCTGAGGTTACGATTGTTCTCGGCGGGCCGGAGGTTTCCTACGATACGGATTATTGGATGAAGCGGCTTGTTAACGTCGATTTTATCGTCATGGGCGAAGGGGAGGAGACGTTTCACCATTTGCTTCAGACGATCGAAGGGGACCGCAAATTCCATTTTGTGTACGGCATCGCTTACCGCAAGCAGGATGAGGTCATCATCAATCCGGGCAGGCCGAAGAGCATACTGGCCGAGCTGCCTTCGCCGCACCGCTTTCCGGAGGACATCCCGCATCTCGGCAAGCGCGTGGTGTATTTTGAGACGAGCCGCGGCTGCCCTTTCAGCTGCCAGTTCTGTCTTTCGAGCATCGAGGTCGGCGTGCGTTATTATGATATTGAGCGGACGAAGGCCGACATCCTGTATCTGATCGAGAACGGCGCGAAGCTTATCAAGTTCGTGGACCGGACCTTTAACATTAAGCGGGATTATGCGCTGGAAATGTTCGAGTTTCTCATCAAGAACCACGGCGGCTGCGTGTTCCAGTTCGAGATTACGGCCGATATTATGAGGCCGGAGGTGCTCGACTACTTGTCGAAGAATGCGCCGCCAGGCATATTCCGCTTCGAGATCGGCGTTCAATCCACGAACGATCCGACGAACGAGCTGGTGAAGCGGCGGCAGAACTTTGCGAAGCTGTCCCGGACGGTAACGATGATCAAGGAGAGCGGCAAGATCGACCAGCACCTGGATCTGATTGCAGGTCTGCCGCTGGAGGACTATGCTACCTTCCGCAAAACGTTTAATGACGTGTTCGCCTTGGGGCCGGAGGAGCTGCAGCTGGGCTTTTTGAAAATGCTTCGAGGGACGGGACTCCGCATCGATGCCGAGAAATATAACTACACGTACATGGATCATGCGCCTTACGAAATATTGAGCAGCGATGTGCTGCCCTTCTCGGATATCGTACGGTTGAAGCGTCTGGAGGATGTGCTGGAGAAGTACTGGAATGCACACCGGATGGATCATACGGTCAACTACTTAATCCGGCACGAATTTGCGTCGCCATTTGATTTCTTCCAGGAGTTCGGTGACTACTGGGAGGGGCGGGGCTGGCAAAAAATCGGCCACCAGCTCGAGGACCTGTTTACCCGGTTGACGGCTTTTTTGGAAGACCGCCAAACGCCGAACATGGATATCATTACAGGGCTGATGAAATTCGATTATTTCCTGGGCCATAAGTATAAGCCGCGTAAAATTTGGTGGGAGCACACGCAAAACAAAGCGGAGTGGTCGGCCAACGTACGGCGGATCCTGGAGCAGCCGAAGGCGCTGTCTGACGGCTTCGCCGGGCTCGGCATCACGGAGAGAGAGCTGCAGAAGCATGCGATGATCGAGCTGCTGCCGTTCGACCTGCACGAGGTTATCCATGGCGGCAGTAACGGAATCCCGGTTGACAACCCGGAGCAAGGACGTGCAGCTACGCTGCTGCTCGTGCTGTACCAGCAGGATGATCGCGGCCAGCCGCGCTATTTCACGATGCCGCTGGCCGGGTCGACCGCGGGAATTTCAAACCATTGATAGGGGTACCATGCTCCATATCAATGGATCGAGAGCGATCATGATCGCCTGCGGTTAATAAATAAAAAAGCGAGCGTTCCGGTGCGAGAGCATCGGAACGCTTTTTGTGTATAGAGAAGGACTCGTTCGAGCGGTTAATATCATCGCACGACTTGTCCTTGATTGCCGGATCCGTTTCATTCGTTAACCTGCTTAGCCTGCATCACAGCGCACGGATTTTTTGATTTATAGCTAAGACGCTGATGCGTCCCCATCATCTCCATAATACAAGCTATCGCCTTGGCCGCTGCCGGGGAGCATTTCTTAAAAGAAACCGCGGCCAGCGCGATCGACCTCGAAGCTTTCGGGGCCAACGGCCGGGCTGCCAGACCTGCATGAGCGGAGGCAAGAATCGTCTCCGGCAGGATGCTGACGCCGAGTCCGCTGCGCACCATCGCCATGATGGCGTGATCGTCCTCAAGCTCGAACCGGGTGCGGGGCACCGCGCGTTGTCCGTCAAACCAAGCTCTCACATCCGTATCGCATCCCTTAGCGGGCATAATAAACGGTTCGTCCGCAATATCCTGCAGCGAGATCTCGGATTTCATGGCGTGTTCGTGGCCAGCCGGCAGTACGCACATCATCTGATCCCGGATGAGCATTGCAGTTTCCAGGCCATGGGAAGAAGGCATATTCACGAATCCAAAATCTGCAGTCCCATCCGCGATCCATCGCTCGATATCGTGATAATGCCCGTCGAGCAGCCTGATCTCGATTAACGGGTATTTCTCTTGAAAACGGTGAAGAATATCCGGCAGCCAATGAATGGATATGCTCGTAAACGTGCCGATCGTGACCGTACCGCTAATCAGTCCCTTGATTTGATCCGCTTCCTGCATCATTTTTTTCTGTAGATGAAGCATTTCCTTCATATATCCCCACAACCGTTCTCCGTCATGGGACAGCCGTACGCCTGACCGGCCCCGGACAAGGAGCTGAATGCCCATTTCCTGCTCCAGGCTGAGGATGGCACGGCTCACCGCCGACTGGGTTAAGTTTAGCTGCTCCGCCGCTTTGGTCAGATTTCCGGTCTCGACCACTTTACCGAGAATTTCGTATTTCGCTAAGGTCATGTTAAGCACTCCTGCCATGAGAAATAATCATTAATACCATTTTAAACATTCATTTTATTTATTGTAAGAGGCTCGATATAATGCAAGTAGAAAATCGCAAAAAGGGGGAGCAAAATGGGAGCTATTGCAAAGACGCCGGCACCGCCGTACTATGCGGTCATTTTCACTTCAGAAATGTCCGAAGGCGAGAATAGAGGGTATGAGAAGATGGGAGATAAGATGGTCGAGCTGGCTTCGAAGCAGCCGGGTTTTCTTGGCGTCGAAAGCGTTCGGGGAGCCGACGGCGTCGGAATTACCGTCTCCTATTGGGATTCGCTCGAAGCGATCAAGGCCTGGAAGGAGAATGCCCTGCACAAGACGGCGCAAGAGAAAGGAAAGAGCGAGTGGTATGCCCGGTTCGGGCTGCGGGTGAGTAGGGTCGAGAGGGACGACTACATGAATATTTGAGCGTAAAAAGCCGAAGCAGGAGCTGCCAGCACACGCCTATTTCGTACAGATGACGAAGTGGTTATGAAGAATAACCGTGGCAAACAAGCCTGGATCGATTTCGGGCTTGTTTTTGTTGGACTGTGATGCGAGCGGTTACTCAATTTCGGTCCGAGGGAAGATTTCCCCGAAAGCAGTCCCAGATGATAAGGACGGGCTGGATGTGATCCTGATAAGGGTGCAGATTAGTCGCGATCGCGATGGAAGAATTCAAGCGATTTTTTTAAAGGAGGACAAAGTACAAAGTATGTTTAACTTTCTAGACTTTACGCTTTTGCCGGCATTTATATTGGCGGCATTTATCATTTGTATTACCCCGGGTCCGGATATGGCATTCGTGATCAGCCGCAGTATTTCACAGGGGCGAAGGCATGGGATTGCAACAGCCATTGGTATTCAAATGGGAACGTTAGTACATATCCTTTTAGCGGTTCTTGGCTTATCGGCGATTTTAATGACATCGGTTTGGGCCTTTTTAATCATTAAATACATTGGTGCGATTTATTTGCTATATTTGGGGATTCAAACACTAAGAAATAGAAAGGGGCTTAGCGTCTCCTCCAATAAAAAAAGGGTTAGTGTGTATAAAGCATTTTGGGAGGGAGCGATCACGGATATTTTTAATCCTAAAGTGGCTTTGTTTTTCTTGACATTCATCCCTCAATTTATAAATCCGGACACATCTAGTATTAACAGCCAATTTATTATTCTAGGGTTAATATTAGGGCTGATTGGGCTGACCGTCGATATTTCGGTAGCGTTGATTGCAAGCTTATTTGGTAATTTTTTATCGAGAAACAAAATTGCTCTTTGGTGGCAGCAAACCATTAGCGGAATCACACTGATTGGACTAGGTACATGGCTGGCATTCGAAGGTAAGATGAATAGGTAGAAAAGGCGATGCTGCTGCGGTATAATTCGTCCCGTTAATCGGTACGCTAGAGGCATAGAACGATCAAGAAGGAGGGGACTCGGATGAACGAGAAGCGCGAGCACGGGCCTGAGCAAAGCAACCATGAGGAACCGACCATCGCCCCGGGGATGGAGACGAATGATGATTTGCGCGAAGAGGCTACCGACGAGGAAATCCAAAGAGGCGATTATACGGAAGTCACCCAGTTCGTGATTGACCGAACGCCGGATGACGAGTAAATATAGTCTAAATTGCATTTGCGAGGTTACTGAATAGACGCGTGAAGCCTTATTTCGCGTTACAGCAAAAGGGATGCCTTGTTCTTATCGACCAAGGGGCATCCCTTTTTCACATTCATTTTCAACGATCCATGACAAGTCATCGCTTCCCTTGACCTAATTAAGCGTCTTTGGCACTCGCGTCGGCTGCGCTCGCATCGGTACTCGCATCATTGACACTCGCGTTCTCGGTACGCTTGTCTTCGGCACTCGCGTCCTTCGTAAGCGCGTTTTCGCCACTCTTGTCTTTGGCAAGCTCATCTTCGGCACTCGTGTCTGCTGCACTCACGTCTATGGCAAGGGCGTTTTCCTCACTCGCGTCCCTCACATTGGCGTCTTCCATGCTTGCAGCATCCTCAATGGTGGCTGCAGGCGTATGCCGCTCCAACCAGTCCAGCAGGTGCGAGGCGACTTCATCCCGGTTGATCTCATGCAGCATTTCGTGACGACCGCCGGGATACAGCCGGTATTCCAGGTCTGCTATGCCGTATCCTTGATACAGCTCGATAAGCTGCCGGACGCCCTTGCCGCGCTGCCCGACCGGGTCCTCCTCGCCGGAGAAGACATAGACCGGCTTATCCTTGCGCAGCCCTTTCATCAGCTGCGGTTTGTGGAGCTCCAACAGCAGCCGGAAGAAATCCCGGAAGAAGCGGGCGCTGCATACTTGCCCGCAATAGGGGTCGTCAATGTATTTGTCGACCTCGGCCTCGTCCCGGGACAGCCAGTCAAACGGGGTGCGGATAACGCCAAAGCCCTTGTTGTAGGGCCCGAACACGATGGCATTCAGCATTAAGCTGCGGTGGGTGCTGCCCTGAAGGCGCATCTGCGCCGATGCAAGCTGAATCCCGAGCCGCAGCATCTTCTGGGGCCCGTTCGTGCCGGAGAGGACGAAGCCGTCGAAACGCTTGCCGTGAATGCACATGATTTTCTGGGTGAGGAAGGAGCCCATGCTGTGCCCCATTAAAAATAGAGGCAGGCCCGGATGAGCCTTCCGAAGCTCGGAAGCGAGCAGCAGCTGATCCTCAATCATGCCTTCGAATCCATTCTCTCCGGCGTCGCCGAGACGCTCGATGTTTCCGGCGGTCAGCCCGTGCCCCCGGTGGTCGTTCGCGTATACCGCAAATCCGTGACCGGTAAGTAAAGCAGATAGCTCCTCATAGCGCTTGCCGGTTTCGCACATGCCGTGGGCGATCTGGACGACAGCCCGTATCCGGGTTTCTGCGTCCGGAAGCCATTTATAAACATGGATCGGCATGGCTTCAGCATTCAACATGGTAAACGTTTCGCTTTGCATCTAGGACTTGCACCTCCATACAGACAATATTTACCCTGCATTGCCTCGTATGTCTCTGATGAGTGGAGCCGTGCTGCTTAAGCTTAAGGAAGATAGGAACGAAGAACCGTGGATTCCCCGTCCAGGGTGTAAGTTCCCAGGTTAGCAGGGAGCAGGAAGCATTGGCCGGACGTATAGTCGATCGAGCCTCCGTCCCAACGCAGTGTTCCCTTTCCGTCACAGACGACGATAATGGTAAAGCTATCCTCGGATGTAGAGAGCTCCCATGCCCCGTTAACGATGCCTTTCTCCACAATGAAGTACGGCGATTGCGCGAGCTGAAGCCATTCTCCAGGAACAGCCCCTTCCGTGCTCATCTTCGTGGCCCCCGAGCCTTCATAGGCCGTGACATTGAGGGAATCCTCAATGTGAAGCTCGCGCGGCTTGCCGTCAAGCCCAGGACGGTTGTAGTCGTAAATCCGGTAGGTGGTATCCGAATTTTGCTGGATCTCCGCGACGACAACCCCTGCGCACAGGGCATGAACGGTGCCTGCCGGTATGTAGAATGTATCGCCTGCTTTCACGGGCATCTCCTGAAGCTGCTCCATGACGGTGCCGTTTTCCATCGCTTCCTTCAGAACGTCGCGGGTAACGCCTTCCTTCAGACCGTAAATGATTTTGGCGTCCGGCTTCGCATCAAGCACATACCACATTTCCGTCTTGCCGAGCTCTCCCTTCGGAAGGCCTTCATAATCATCGGTCGGATGCACCTGTACGGACAGATTGTCGTTGCAGTCAAGCAGCTTGATCAAGAGTGGAAAGCGTCCGTTCACTTCGGAAAAGCCTTTCGTGCCGAACCATTCGCGTCCGAGCTCTTCGCGGATCTGGTCAAGGCCGCGGCCTGCCAGCTCACCGTTTACGATCGTAGTCGTGCCGTTCGGATGATCCGCGATCATCCAGCCTTCGCCGATATGCCCTTCGGGAAGCTCCAGGCCGAACTGCTCCAGCGCGCGGCCGCCCCATACACGCTCTTTAAATTCGGGTTGAAACAACAGTGGATAAGGTTTCGTCATTGTAAATCAACTGCCTTTCATCATGATGGTAGTAGTGGTTGATAAAATGGTTGTGCCTCATTGAACTCTTATCATAACGGCTTTTTTCGCTCCAGCGCAATAAGATATGGCGCATCGGGCCGCTGCAGTCCCCGGTACACAATCGTCTGCGCCGTGCTCCAAGGCAGACTTGCGGCCCAGGCCTCAACGGCGGCGGCCTCCGTGTCGCCGCCCCGGTGGCCGGTATACAGCACGGTGGTGATGATGCCGCCGGGCCGCAGCAGCTGCAAGGAAGACTCAAGAGCCGCAATCGTGCTTTCAGGCTCGGTCATAATCTGCTTATCAGCCGTGTCTGCCGGGAGGTAGCCCAGGTTAAACATGACCGCTCCGATCCGGCCGTGAAGCAGCTCGGGCACGCAGTCATTCATGCGGGCATGGCTTTCAAGGTGTAATGAGACCTCGCCAAGGGACGCCGGCGGCTCCTTGGCAAGCCGGCGGCGCGTCAGCTCCAGAGCTTCTTCTTGAATATCGAAGGCGAATACTTTGCCTTTCGGGCCGACGCAGCGTGCCAGGAACAGGGTGTCCGCCCCCGTACCCGCTGTCGCGTCAAGCGCAGCCTCCCCGGCCCGAAGCCGTTCGGACACGAGCTTATGCGCAAAGCTTAGAACGGAAAGGAAACCCATTACGAATCCCTCCACAGCTTGCCCTGCCAAGTATCCCGGCGTCTCAGCTCGGCATCGATGCCGTTGAGAACCGGCCATTTGTCGAGGCTCCACTTCGGTCCGATGAGCAGCTCCCGCGGCGCATCCCCGGTCAGGCGGTGGATGATCATCTCCGGCGGCAGGAATTCCAGGGTATCGACGATCAAATTCACGTACTCATCTCGTTCCAGAAATCGGAGCAATCCCGCTTCATACTGCTTCACCATCGGGGTTTTGCGCATCAGGTGCAGCAGGTGGATCTTGACGCCCTGGACATCCATCCTCGAGACCGCCTTGCCGGTAGCAAGCATCATTTCATGGTCCTCTTGCGGAAGGCCATAGATAATATGGGTGCACACACGGATGTTATGGCTGCGGAGCTTCTCAACAGCCCTGAGGTAGCATTCGGTGTCATGGGCGCGGTTGATGAGCTCGGAAGTTGAGTCGTGAATGGTCTGCAGCCCCATCTCCACCCATAGGTACGTTCGCTCGTTCAGCTCGGCCAAATATTCGATCACGTCATCAGGCAGGCAGTCCGGCCGCGTTGCAATCGACAATCCGACGACACCGGGCTGTTTAAGTATCACTTCATAGTATTCGCGAAGCACTTCTACCGGCGCATAGGTGTTGGTATAGGCCTGAAAGTACCCGATGTATTTCGCGTTCGGCCATTTCAAATGCTGTCTGTCCCGGATTGTGTTGAACTGGGTGACCAGGTCATCGCGCCGGCTCCCGGCAAAATCGCCGGATCCGCGGGCGCTGCAGAAGGTGCAGCCGCCCTTGGCAATCGTTCCGTCGCGGTTGGGACAGGTAAAACCGGCATCCAGCATGACTTTGAACACTTTATCCTGGAATTGGCTGCGCATCTCGTAATTCCATGTATGAAAACGTTTATCCCCCCATAATCGTGGGGTCTGCATCACTGTTGTACTCATCGCTTCTCCTTTACAGCACACAGGTGGGCTGAATACGTTGTAAGCAAGCTAAGGCCAAGCCCCGGATTCCTCGAAAAGGATACGGCTTTGCGACTGCTTGGACTTTGATCGCGGCTTACGTCTATTGTAGCAAAAAACAGCCGTTATCGTCATATGGGGGTCTTACAGCCTAATTCTTCATTGTTACTTGAATGGGCCTCCCTTAGTTGGTATATTTAAATTAGAAAAATAAATATCTGTTTCAGGCTGTATTGATACGGGTATATATACGGAGAGGATTCATATTTGTAAGACGTCATGGATACAATAATACCGTGAGGTGATTGCGAATGAATTCATCGACAGTGAAGTCTGACAGAGATAAGATCGCTGTGGAACTTACCCCGAATGAAGCTTTGGCTCTGACCGGCGTGGAATTTAATGCCGATCATGATGTGAAGGCTTCGGCACAACGTAAAATTCGGGCCGCCTTTGAGAAGACATTTGATTTCCAAACACAAGAAAGGTAAATATTTCACAGTTTAACTACCGCGGAACCCCAATTCCAATATAAGAAAGAGGAACCTGTTTCTTTTCCGGGAGGGAAAGATAAGGTTCCTTTTTCTATTGGCTCTTTACTTTTGGCCGTAACTTCGTCACAATATTGCAGTATCGGGATATGACGTCCCAATTCATTGGACAAGCTTGTGGAGGTATGTGATGCGTTTACGCGGGAGAAAAGGTATTCGGGAAAATCTGGAGCAGCAGGAAGATCTGGTCGTTTTGGACCCCGGTCAATATAGAGGAAAGTGGGCCGAGCTGTTCGGCAACGATCTTCCGATCCATGTCGAATTCGGTATGGGCAAAGGCCAGTTCATCAGTCAGATGAGCTACAAGCACCGGGATGTCAATTTTATCGGCGTGGATATGTACGATGAGCTGATTCGTCGTGCAAGCGAGAAGGGACGGGGCGTATGGGCTTCGGAGGGAGTGGATACCCCGCCGAATTTGAAGCTGGCTCTGCTCAATATCGAGAACGTCGAGCAGGCCTTCGCTCCGGGAGAGATCGAACGAATTTATTTGAATTTCAGCGATCCGTGGCCCAAATCAAGACATGCGCGCCGCCGTTTGACGCATCCGCGGTTCCTGGATAAATATAAGGCGATTTTGAACGACAGAGGCCAGATTCACTTTAAGACGGACTCGGTCACGCTGTTTGAATTTTCGTTGAATGCTTTCGCGGATTACGGTTTGCAGATGACTAATATTTCCCTGGATTTACATCGTGACGGGCTGAACGAAGAGCATGTGATGACCGAATACGAGACGAAGTTTGTCGGGCAGGGGATGAAGATTCATCGCTGCGAGGTCCTTATCGGGGAAGCCGCGCTCGAAAGCTATCGCCCGAACCGGCTGGAGAAATACGGAAAATAGTAGATTGCACAATGCCAGCACCGTGCACTTCCTATGATAACGGTTACAAGGATAATTATAATAGAAGAAAAAGATCGAACTTGCACCGATTTACATCCGGATCCTCGGGAACATGGTCGATTGATGCAGCTTCGTGCGGATGGGATGGGAACGCTGGTTAATCCAAAAAGGTGTACTCCAATTTCTAGGAGTACACCTTTTCATTTTCAAGCATGTCGATAATGCTTTTCGCGCTTTGCATGGGATGAAACCGCTCGATGTCCTTCAAATTCCGCTCACGCTGCTCCTGGATGCGGTCGTATTGGTGTAGCAGCATGTTCATCCATTTGCCGATGACCTCCAGCGAGGTGATGGGCTCCCCCAGGCCTTGAGCCGTAAAGTATTGGCAGTTCTCTTCCTCCTGCCCGGGAAGCGGCTGATGAAACAGCATCGGAATGCCTTTGGCCAGCCCTTCCGTACAGGTCATTCCGCCCGGCTTCGTGACGAGCAGATCGGATACTTCCATCAGCTTGTCAATTTCGCGGGTAAAGCCCAGCAGCCGGATATTCGGGTGCTGGAAGCGCGGGTTGGCTTCCATCTCCTCCCGGGCCTTGTCATTGTTTCCAAGGCAGAAGATAATCTGGACCTGCTTGCTCCACCGGGTCAAATATTCGTTAACGACCTCGTCGTTCATAATGCCCCAGCCGCCGCCCATAACGAGAACGGTCGGCATATCGGACAGATTGAAGCGCTCGCGGATTTCATCCTTGCTTGGATGGGTCCAGAAATCGGGGTGGATCGGAATGCCGGTCACCTGGATTTTTGCCTGGGAGACGCCGCGGTTCAGCAGCTTCCGCTTCACTTCCGGCGTCGAGACGAAGTAGCGGTCGACTTCGGGACTGATCCACGTATCATGGGCATCGTAATCGGTAATAACGGTACACAGAGGCACATCGGTGCCCAGCCGCTTCAAACGGGATATAACCGCGCTCGGAATAAAGTGCGTGCATACGATGATATCGGGCCGAAGCGCCCTGACCACGTTCTTGGTGCTTGTATAGAAGATCCGGTGGAGCGCTAAAGCGGTGAACCGGTTAAAGGATTTCTGATGGCGGTACATGTACCCTACGAGTCTCGGGCGTGTCGTGATCGTCTTCCTGTACGCCGAGATGATCAACGGAGCGATCTTGGGGTTCAGGAAGCTTCCGAGCTCTAGTACCTTCGTTTGTACGCTAGGGGACAATTGGCGCAGGCTGCTGGAGAGTGCGTGGGCGGCCTGCGTATGACCTGCACCGAACCCTTCAGATAACAGCAAGACTCTTTTTTTAGCCACTACTTTTCACCCGTTCTGCAGCGTTATTCTTTAACTTTAACATATCGGCTTTAGGAAGAGAATGCAACTGTTTCCGGCTGCTATGGGGAGGGACTATGGTCCCGGATCAAGAAATCAATGCTGACATGCGCTGTCCCATCCTGCTTGCTACTTAAGCCACTTGCGGGCGATGCGGAATTTGTAGAAAAGAAGGGTCTGCGGACTTTTGACTTCGGTATAAGGAGCCGCTACAATGATTCAAACGGACAGCAAAAAGTTTATTTAAAGAAAAGAGTGTGATGAATCAAAACTTTTTGGTTGTCTGTTACGTTTATTCATTGGCGGACAAGTTTGCTGTAAAAAAATTAGGCGGCCAAAAGAAATAAAAAGCAAGAAAACAGATGAAAATAAGAACTAAAGCCGTTTGAAACGAAGTTTGCTGCCACGCTGGAATGCAAGCTGAGCTCTTTTGCGAAGTTTTTCGGTAAATTAGAGCATTCCACGCTTTTGACAAAAGATACGAAAGTGTGGAAAATCGTGTATGACGTGCGAAAAGCAGCCCCGCGGCACCGAGGCTAAGATCTAGAAAAGACACAAGACAATAGTCAACAGGGTCATTAGAGCAAGAAAAAAATGTAGAGAGAAAAAAACACAACACATTCTCGGGTTATAAAAAAGGGGGTAACGGAGAATCATGACAGACGCCATCTTTATCGCGCTCCAATTATTTTTGGCCGCGGTGGGTGTGTACCAGTTCGTATTCTCTTTGTTTGGTCTGATCAAGAGAAAAAAGAAAAAGCACTTTGCACCGAATAAATCCTTTGCAGTCCTTGTGGCTGCGCACAACGAAGAGCAGGTTGTCGGGGCTCTCATGGAGAACCTGAAGCAGCTCAATTATCCGAAGGAGCTGTACGATGTATTCGTTATCTGCGACAACTGTACAGACCGCACAGCCGAAATCGTCCGTTCGCATGGGATGAATGCGTGCGTGCGCACGAATCAGAATCTCCGCGGAAAAGGGTATGCCATCGAGTGGATGCTCAAAGAGCTCTGGGCGATGCCTCGCCAGTACGATGCGGTCGTCATGTTTGACGCCGACAATTTGGCGGACCCGAATTTCCTGATCGAAATGAATAACGATCTTTGCTCGGGAGCGAAGGTCATCCAGGGATATATCGATACCAAGAACCCTGAGGATTCCTGGATCACAGCCGCTTACGGCGTATCCTACTGGTATATCAACCGTCTGTGGCAGCTGTCCCGCCACAATTTGAATATGGCCAACTTCCTCGGCGGCACCGGCATGTGCTTCGAGACCAATCTCCTGAAGGAGATTGGCTGGGGAGCTACAAGCTTGGTCGAGGACTTGGAGTTCACGATGCGCAGCGTGATGCGCGGCGTTTATCCGAAGTTCAACTACGACGCCAAAGTGTTCGACGAAAAGCCGCTGACGTTCAAGGCTTCGGCCAGACAGCGTCTGCGCTGGATGCAGGGCCACTTCACGGTTGCCCGCCGTTATTTCTTCCCGCTGCTGTGGCGCGCTATTAAGGAGCGCAGCATCGTGAAGCTCGACTTGGCGCTGTATGGGGTCAACGTGTATATCGTCCTGCTGACGTTTGTATTGACCGCCATCATTTGGGTCGACAACTCGTTCTTTGACGGTCCGAATATCGCGAACCTATACGGGCTTTTGCCGATCTGGCTGAGCTTTACGGCGATTGCGGCGAACGTGTTCACCTTCATGATCGCCATGATCCTGGAGAAGGTGAAGTTCAAGAAGGTATACATGTACCTCATTCTGTTCCCGATCTATCTGCTGTCTTGGTACCCGATTACCGTCTATGCCTTCTTCACGCAGAATAACAAAACATGGAGCCATACCGAGCATACGCGGGTCGTTCGGCTTGAAGAAGTGCAGAGCAAGCAAGGCTAATTAAAATTTCGCGGACAGTGTTGACATAGTCCAGTGTACTTGTTATACTGTTCTAGTCTTTGTAACAGAATATTCTGATTGCAAGTAGAAGCACCGCTTCTCACCTGACCGACATAGGTTGGCTGGTTTGATCACGAAATCAATGAATGGATTAAGTTTCATTTTTGAATGAGTTATCAAATAGGGATGTCGGTGGTTGAACCGTCATCCCTTTATTTTTTTGTGCAAGCAGGAATCACAAGTTATCTGGAGGTGGAGGACTATCAGTAAGGAACATATGATCAATGACGAGATTCGGGCCAAGGAAGTGCGCTTGGTCGGCCCGGAGGGTGAACAGATCGGGATCAAGCCGATTCGTGAAGCACTGCAGATGGCAATTGATCTCAATCTGGATCTGGTGAACGTGGCCCCTCAGGCGAAACCGCCGGTATGCCGCATCATGGACTATGGTAAATTCCGCTATGAGCAGCAGAAGAAAGAGAAGGAAGCGCGCAAGAACCAGAAGATCGTGGATATCAAGGAAGTATGGTTCCGGGCCAACATTGAGGAGCATGATTTCCAGACCAAGCTCCGCAATGTCGTTAAGTTTTTGAAGGACGGCGACAAAGTGAAATGCTCCGTGCGTTTCCGCGGTCGTGAAATCACCCATGCGAACATCGGCCAGAAGATTCTGGAACGCGTGAAGACGGAAGTGGCGGACCTCTGCGTCGTCGAACGTCAGCCGAAGCTGGAAGGCCGCAGCATGATTATGATTTTGGCTCCTAAAGCCTAAGAGAAATTAGAGGAGGAAGTACAACAATGCCTAAAATGAAAACACACAGCAGCCTGAAAGGCCGCTTCAAGATTACCGGTACTGGTAAAGTTAAACGTTACAAAGCTTACAAAAACCACTTGCTGTCCCACAAATCCAAGCGTGCGAAGCGCGTGCTGTCCAACAGCCCTGTAATGGCGCCTGGAGATGTTAAACGTTTGAAGCAAGGTCTGGCTAACTTGAAATAGTAAACAACATTTATTGGGAGGTCTTTTGATATGGCACGAGTTAAAGGCGGATTTGTCGTTCGTCGTCGACATAAAAAAGTATTGAAGCTTGCGAAAGGTTATTTCGGTTCCAAACACCGTATTTTTAAAACTGCAAACGAGCAGGTTATGAAATCCCTCGTTTACGCTTACCGGGATCGCCGTCAAACGAAGCGCAATTTCCGTAAATTGTGGATCGTTCGTATTAACGCGGCTGCTCGCCAAAACGGTCTGTCCTACAGCAAAATGATGCATGGCCTGAAGCTTGCTGGCGTGGATATCAACCGCAAAATGCTGGCTGATCTGGCTGTGAACGATCTGAACGCATTCAACTCTTTGGCAACCGTTGCTAAAGAAAAAGTGAACGCTTAATACTACATGTATGAAGAAACCGCCGAATTATTCGGCGGTTTCTTTGCGTTCATCGGATATTCAGAGGCTTCGGAAACACCGGTTAATCTTGCCCCGGGGTGTTCGTAATTTTATCGTCTATATTTGCTGCATAGGGCCATCAAACAAGCAAGTCTCCCTCTCGCGGAATAGATTGAAATGTATATTACCTCAAGGAGGGATCTTCATGGAAAAGCCTGTCAACAAGGCGAAAGTGAAGTCGTATGTGGGCAAGCGGATCGTGGTGTATAAGAAAGACGGGACCGTGGTGACAGGCAAATTGGTCAAGGTATCGGGGAGCCGTCTGTACGTTGAACCGAGCGGGAAAGAGGTAAAGACGAAAGCCATCGTTCCTCTCGTGCTGTTCGACTTGCTTGCAATCGGCACCGCACCTTACGCTTACGGCGGGTATCCCGGATATCCGAACGGATACGGGGGATATTCCGGATATGGCGGATTCTACGGCCCCGGTTACGGCGGATTTGGCGGACCGTTCGGCGGATTTTTCTGGTAAGGCTAAGGATACCACACTTTTTCCATCTCGTAGCACCGGCTGTTTGAGATGATTCGGGTTACCGTATAACCGAGCTTGCTGTAAAAGGCGAGCCCGCCCCGGTTCCCGATATCTACCATCACTTTCGCTCGCTTGCAACCGCGGGATATAGCGAAACGTTCGGCATGCTCCATCAAGCGGATGCCCCATTGCTTTCGCTGTACGGCGGGTGCGACGGCCAGCATATCGATATACAGCAGCTCGCCATGCATCAGGAAATGGATGAAGGCGAGGACTCGATCCTCCTGTCCGGCTGCAACGAGGGTTACGCCGCGACGTAATCGGGCAGGGATATCTTTACGGATCGCATCGATCTCCTTCGGGCTCATATGGGAAAGAGGGACGAGCTGGGATTCAATCAGCTGCAGAATCATGACGTCATCCTGCCCGGGTTTCCAGTAGCGGATCATCGTTTTTCTCTCCCTTCACGCGCCGAGGTTTGCTGCTCGATTTATCATATGTATCAGGCTTTGGGAGCGTGTTTTGCGGCAAAGGCCGAAAGCTATAAATCGCATAGTGCATGAAAACCTATCATCCGAAGTAAAATAAATGTGTTGACTTCTGGATTGGAACGGTCATATAATGTTTCTAAACATTTTAACGAATATATCCAATCGGCAATGATGAGGACGAAGTTTAAAGGGCTCTTTTGCTCAGAGAGTGGATGGATTTGCTGCAACCACCACCAAAACCCCTTTTATACGAGCTCACCTCGGAGCTGTTTTCCTGAAAGATGCTATGCTATGACTTTACCGCATTAAGTCGTAACAGCATTTATTAGGGAAAATCGTGTAAGTCCACGTTACGGACTGCAGATATTGAAGAGCTGGTGTTATGCGAGAGCCTTCATACCTGCTGAGGCTTTACACTGCGAGGTGTAGAGCAAATATGGGTGGTACCACGGAAGCCAGAACCTTTCGTCCCTCACACGGAGATAATCCGGGTGTGGAGACGGAAGGTTTTTTTGATGCTTGGATCGGTGGAAATTAGAGCAAGCCAATTTTTGAGAGGAGGATGACTGATGAGCGCGCAAACTCCAGAAGTGCGGTCTACAGAACAATTACGTGAGAAATGGATGAAGCCTGAAGTGATTACCGGATCGGAAATCTTGCTTCGGAGTCTTCTGCTCGAAGGTGTCGAGTGCGTATTCGGATATCCGGGCGGAGCCGTCCTGTATATCTATGATGCGATGTATGGTTTTGAGGATTTCAACCATGTCTTGACTCGTCACGAGCAAGGCGCCATCCATGCAGCCGACGGATATGCCCGGGCAAGCGGTAAAGTAGGTGTGTGTATCGCCACCTCGGGACCGGGGGCAACGAACCTCGTAACCGGGATTGCAACAGCCTATATGGATTCTGTTCCGCTCGTTGTCATTACCGGTAACGTAGCAACTACGCTGATCGGAACGGATGCCTTCCAGGAAGCGGATATTACAGGTATCACGATGCCGATCACCAAGCACAGCTATCTGGTGCGGAATGTCGAAGATCTGCCGCGGATCATCCACGAGGCATTCCACATCGCGTCCACGGGACGCAAAGGGCCGGTGCTGATCGATATTCCGAAGGACGTATCGGCGGCAACCACGCTGTTCAAGCCGGAAGATACCGTTCACCTGCGGGGCTATAACCCGCGAACGGTACCGAATCGTCTGCAGCTCGACAAGCTAGCCCGTGCGATCGAGGATGCCGAGCGTCCAATGATTCTTGCCGGCGGCGGCGTCATTTACTCCGGCGCGCATGAAGGGCTGCTGGAATTCGTCAACAAGACGGGCATTCCGATCACGACGACGCTGCTCGGGCTGGGCGGATTCCCGACGGGACACGAGCTCTGGACGGGCATGCCGGGCATGCATGGCACGTACACGTCGAACCAGGCCATTCAACAATCCGACCTGCTGATCAGCATCGGAGCCAGATTCGATGATCGCGTTACCGGCAAACTCAATGGATTTGCACCGAATGCCAAAATCGCTCATATTGACATCGATCCGGCCGAGATCGGCAAGAACGTGCCAACCGATATTCCGATTGTCGGGGATGTCAAAACCGTGCTTGAAATGCTGAATCCGCTCGTCGGATATGCAGGCAAGGCGGATGCTTGGAGAGACCAGATCGGCAAGTGGAAGGCGGAATATCCGTACCGCTACGTGGATTCGGATACCGTACTCAAGCCGCAGTGGGTTATCGAAATGCTGAACGAGACGACCAAGGGCGAAGCGATCGTAACGACGGACGTCGGACAGCACCAAATGTGGGCGGCCCAGTATTACAAATTCAACCAGCCGCGTTCATGGATCACCTCCGGCGGCCTCGGCACGATGGGCTTCGGATTCCCTTCCGCCATCGGCGCCCAAATGGCCCATCCCGACCGGCTCGTCATCTCGATCAACGGGGACGGCGGCATGCAGATGTGCTCCCAGGAGCTTGCGATCTGCGCCATCAACAACATTCCGGTCAAAATCGTGGTCATCAACAACCAGGTGCTTGGCATGGTTCGCCAATGGCAGGAGCTGATCTACGACAACCGTTACAGCCACATCGATCTGGCGGGCAGCCCGGATTTCGTCAAGCTTGCTGAAGCTTACGGTGTGAAAGGTCTTCGCGCCACGACGAAAGACGAAGCGCACCGCGCTTGGGCCGAAGCGATGGAAACGCCGGGACCGGTGCTCGTCGAGTTCGTGGTCGAGAAAGGCGAGAACGTGTATCCGATGGTACCGCAAGGGTCGACGATCGATCAAATGCTGATGGGGGATGCGTAAGATGAGTACAAAACATACCATTGCCGTACTAGTTAACGACCAGCCGGGTGTCCTGCAGCGGGTTTCGGGATTGTTTGGCCGCAGAGGCTTCAACATCGAGAGCATTACCGTGGGGCAATCGGAGGAGCAGGGGCTGTCGCGGATGGTCATCGTGACGACGGGAGATGACACGACGCTGGAGCAGATCGAGAAGCAGCTATACAAGCTGATCGATGTCATCAAAGTCATCAACCTGAGCTCCAAGCCGATGGTCGCAAGGGAGCTTGCCCTGATCAAGGTCAAGGCGGAGCCTTCCGCCAGACCTGAAATCATGGGCGTCGTCGAGACCTTCCGGGCTTCGGTCGTCGACATCGGTACCTCCAACCTGATGGTTCAGGTTGTTGGCGATACCGTGAAGATCGATGCGATGATCGAGCTGCTGAAGCCTTACGGGATCCAAGAACTGTCCCGGACCGGCGTTACCGCGATGATTCGCGGTAATGCGTAATCATCCGTTCGCTTCTTGATACAATTCGCTTTTGAGCTTCAAACCATCAATATCAGCAGACACCTGCATGGCATGAGCGGGTGTTTCAGCAGACCGGGCCACTAAGCCGGGCCGATTGAAATACCCGCTCATCATGAAGGGTCTTAAAATTAAAGGAGGACTTATCCAAATGGCAGTTACTACTTACTATGAACAAGATGCAGAGCTCAGCGTACTTAAGGACAAAACGATCGCGGTAATCGGCTACGGCAGCCAAGGGCATGCCCAAGCACAGAACCTGCGCGACAGCGGTCTCCAAGTGGTGATCGGTCTTCGTGAAGGAAAATCCTTCGACAAAGCGAAGAACGACGGGTTCGAGGTGCTTTCTGTAGCGGAGGCTGTAAGCCGTGCGGATGTCGTTCAAATTCTTATGCCGGACGAAACGCAAGCGTCGGTGTACAAGAACGATATCGAGCCGAACCTCAAGAAGGGCGCGGCGTTGATGTTCTCCCATGGCTTCAACGTTCATTTTGGCCAAATCGTGGCACCTAAAGACAACGACGTCCTGCTCGTAGCTCCGAAATCCCCGGGTCACATGGTTCGCCGCACATATGTTGAGGGCTTCGGCGTACCTGGATTGATCGCGATCGAGAAGGACGCGACCGGACAAGCTAAGGCAATCGGCCTTGCTTATGCTAAAGGCATCGGCTGTACCCGTGCAGGCGTTATCGAAACATCCTTCCGCGAAGAAACCGAAACCGATCTGTTCGGTGAGCAGGCTGTACTGTGCGGCGGCGTATCCGCGCTGATCAAGGCTGGTTTCGAAACGTTGACAGAAGCCGGTTATGCTCCGGAAATGGCTTACTTCGAGTGTCTGCATGAACTGAAGCTGATCGTCGACATGATCTATGAAGGCGGACTTGCTAACATGCGCGACTCCATCAGTAACACTGCGGAATACGGCGACTATGTAACAGGCCCTCGCATCGTTACCGAAGAAACGAAGAAAGCGATGAAGGAAGTATTGTCCGATATTCAACAGGGTAAATTCGCTCGCGACTTTATTCTCGAGAACCAATCCGGCCGTGCATTCCTGACAGCTACTCGCCGCAACGAGTCCGAGCATCAGCTCGAAGTCGTGGGCGCACAGCTTCGTGAAATGATGCATTGGATCAAGAAATAAGAGTAATAATTATTGGGAATTCCCAGGCTGCAGCCTTTTCTACGCGACGGGTGAACAGCCTGGAAATGACTGATATAAAAAGGAGGAGCCGCTTCTTAAGCGGATCCTCCTTTTTTTGTAATAGCTGCGTACGGTTATGGCTCCACCGGAGAACGTTAGCGCGTAAGCAAGTGTGCTCCGGTACTTTCGCTCTGACTGAAATCGTTTAAGCGCTGCGAGGGGCCCATATTGTGAACAACTTGTCCAAAGTGGCATTATTTTTACGGGGTGTTCCAGGATTTGCGTCTTACCAGGCGTAAGCTTGCGGCGCAGGGCCTCCCGGACCAGGGAAAATTTCATCCAGCCGCTTCATAACGGATTCGTCGAGCTCCACCTCGAGGCATCTTAAGGAGCTTTCGAATTGTTCCAAGGTACGCGGACCGATGATCGGTCCGGTGACGGCCGGATTTTTAAGAAGCCAGGCCAGTGCCACATTATCCTGGGGCTCTCCGAGCTCCTGGCAAAGTGCGGCGAATTGCTCCAGCTGGGCACGGTGCTTCTCAATCCGCTCCGCATTGCCGCCGCTTCTCGAACCCTCAATCTTCTTCAGCGCGTTGCGTCCCAGCAATCCGCCGTCGAGCGGACTCCACGGAATGACGCCGAGGCCGAGGCTTTGCGCCGCTGGCAGCACTTCAAGCTCAGGGAGCCTGCAGGTCAGGCTGTACTTATGCTGCTCGGATACCAGACCAAGGAAGTTCCGGTTTTTGGCAGCGGCCTGAGCAACGGCGATATGCCATCCGGCGAAATTGCTCGAGCCGACATAACCGATTTTTCCTTGATGAACCGCGACCTCGAATGCTCCCCATAGCTCGTCCCATGTTACGGATGAATCCACGTGATGCATCTGGTACAGCTCGATATGATCGGTCTGCAGCCGCTTCAGCGAACCTTCGAGATGGCGCCGGAGCTTATAAGCGGATAAGCCTGCCGCATCGTTGGGACCGTCAAGCGGATCGCTCATCGACCCGTAAAATTTCGTGGCCAAAATGACCTTCTCCCGCCGGCCGCCGCCCTGCTTGAACCATCGCCCGATTATCGTTTCGGTCAGCCCGGCGTTTTCGCCCCAGCCGTAAACATTAGCGGTGTCGAAAAAATTCACGCCGGCATCCACCGCCGCATCCATGATGCGAAAGGCTTCCTTCTCATCGGTGGCAGGTCCGAAATTCATCGTACCGAGACACAGACGGCTGACTTTCATGCCGGATTTGCCTAGAGAGGTGTACTGCATGAGGGGATCATCTCCTTGGTGGGTATTGGTAATTAAAACGATTTCATTTTCTATTGTAGCGCATTAACAAAGAAATGTAACCAAAGGGGTGAGCGTAACGTTAATAAAAGAAACGGAGGATTTTATAAGGAGGGACGAGCGAGCATGAGCTCTCGTTACCGAAACGCAATCCGCTTACGAAAGCTCTCGCTGTTTGGATTAGTGGCGGTATTACTTGCGATCAGCGCATGTGACCATGCCCCTGCCGCCAAGACGGACGAGAACGCCCAGCGGGCTTTGCCGGAGCTCGCGGATGATATGCCCGCGATTCCAACTGCCGCATTCACGGAAGACAACAAGCGGCTGGTCCGGGATACCTTTGATTCCATCCAATCGATCCAGCATCAGATCCGGAATCAAGAGCTGTCCCCTTGGAAGATCAAGACGGACGAAGTGCGTATTTCGCTTGCGGAATACGTGTTCACCATGAAAAGCAAAGAGCTGATCCACGCCTTGAATCAGTGGAACGAGAAACCTTCGGGCGAGGAGGTGCTGCAACACATGATTACCGAGGCGCTGACCGTGCACCATGCCAAACAAACCGGAATCACGGTAACACAGGAAGAGGTCAGGGATATGATCGACATGCAGATGCGTGCGATGAAGGACACCGGCCCCAAAACATCCGCGGAACAGCTGACCTTATACATCATGGAGCAGCGGATTCGAATCACGGGACTGAGCGAGGAGGATTTCTGGAATAGCGAGGAGCTGTACAGCGCGTACGAGGCAGCGATATACACGAATAAGCTGATGGGACATATCCTAGCGGATGAAGACCTGAAAGGGATGGATAGCTATAGGGCGCTTCAAGCGGAGCTTTATACGGATTTTTGGAAAAAACACCGCATTCAGGTGCCCGATTTAAGCGAGCTGGACCCGGTATAGCGGATGGACAAGCGGCTGCCCGCTCCTTCAGCTGCTAGCTTCTTGCTGCGGAATCGGTCTGTGTTATGGATGCCAAAGCGAAGCCAGGCAGGGCCCCAACGAAGCGGCACCAAAGTAACCGGGCTGCCGAAGTGAAGCCAGGCAGCAGGCCCCAACGAAGCGATACCCAAAGTCCCAGGGTGGCTGCCCAAGCGGAGCAGGCAGCCATCCCCTTTCCCCGCCAAGTGAGCCGAAGGGAACGCGGACAGCGAAGAACTGCGAAGCAGCGGAGAGGACGCATCGATTCCGGAAAAGCGGAGCGGTCGCCTTTGGAGCCGAAATTCCACCGCCAAATATATAATCATGAATTTCGGCGACAACAGCGATTGGAGGTACGATACGTACTCGAGCAACCCCGGCAAAAAGCAGTGGGATACGTACTCGGAGTAACCCCTGCAGCAGTGAAGTAATCCACCAGCAGCCAAGAAACGTACTCAACTATGTCCAGTAAGTAGTC
The DNA here is from genome assembly GCF_002741055.1 of Paenibacillus ihbetae. Taxonomy (NCBI): domain Bacteria; kingdom Bacillati; phylum Bacillota; class Bacilli; order Caryophanales; family Paenibacillaceae; genus Paenibacillus; species Paenibacillus ihbetae. The sequence continues at coordinate 4,551,785 of NZ_CP016809.1, forward strand.
TACACATCCAAGCGACCCTTAAGGTTTTCAGGGCTGCCGAAGTGAAGCCAGGCAGCAGGACCCGACGAAGCGACGCTCAAATTCTCAGGGTGGCTGGCCAAGCGGAGCCAGGCAGCAGGCCCCAACGAAGCGACACTCATATTCCCAGGGTGGCTGCCCAAGCGGAGCAGGCAGCCATCCCCTTTCCCCGCCAAGTGAGCCGAAGGGAACGCGGACAGCCCAGAGCTGCAAAGCAGCGGAGAGGACGAATCGATTCCGGAAAAGCGGAGCGGTCGCCTTTGGAGCCGAAATTCCACCGCTAAATATATAATCATGAAATTCGGCGACAACAGCGATTGGAGGAACGATACGTACTCGAGCAACCCCAGCAAAAAGCAGTGGGATACGTACTCGGAGTAACCCCTGCAGCAGTGAAGTAATCCACCAGCAGCCAAGAAACGTACTCAACTGTGTCCAGTAAGTAGTCTGCACATCCAAGCGACCCTTAAAGTTTTCAGGGCTGCCGAAGTGAAGTCAGGCAGCAGGACCCGACGAAGCGACGCTCAAATTCTCAGGGTGGCTGCCCAAGCGGAGCAGGCAGCCATCCCCTTTCCCCGCCAAGTGAGCCGAAGGGAACGCGGACAGCGAAGAGCTGCGAAGCAGCGGAGAGGACGAATCGATTCCGGAAAAGCGGAGCGGTCGCCTTTGGAGCCGAAATTCCACCGCTAAATATATAATCATGAAATTCGGCGACAACAGCGATTGGAGGAACGATACGTACTCGAGCAACCCCGGCAAAAAGCAGTGGGATACGTACTCGGAGTAACCCCTGCAGCAGTGAAGTAATCCACCAGCAGCCAAGAAACGTACTCAACTATGTCCAGTAAGTAGTCTGCACATCCAAGCGACACCTAAAGTTTCAGGGCTGCCGAAGTGAAGTCAGGCAGCAGGCCCTAACGAAGCGATACCCAAAGTCCCAGGGTGGCTACCCAAGCGGAGCCAGGCAGCAGGACCCGACGAAGCGATACTCAAATTCTAAGGGTGGCTGCCCAAGCGGAGCAGGCAGCCATCCCCCTTCCCGCCAAGTGAGCCGAAGGGAACGCGGACAGCCAAGAGCTGCGAAGCAGCGGAGAGGACGAATCGATTCCGGAAAAGCGAAGCGTTCGCCTTTGGAGCCGAAATTCCACCGCTAAATATATAATCATGAAAGTCGGCGACAACAGCGATTGGAGGAACGATACGTACTCGGAGCAACCCACGGAACTACCCACGGAGCTACCCACGGAACTACCCACGGAGCTACCCACGGAACTACCCATGGAACTATCCACGGAACTACCCATGGAACTATCCACGGAACTACCCATGGAACTACCTCGGAGCCCCCTCCAAGCAGTAATGCCCCCGGCCACATCGTCAACGCGTTCCCTGCGGATCACTCCCCCACTTATAGGCAAAACAAATTAAGTTCATAGTTTCTATATCTTGGTCACCGTGAGGGAAGTATGTTACAACAGTAACTAGATGACGAAACGAGAAGCGTATTATAAATAAGGAGTGACAACCGATGGCAGAAACGAAGAAAATTGCCGTAATCGCCGGGGACGGAATCGGTCCTGAGGTCGTTGCGGAAGCGGAGAAAATTATAAAGCGGACCGAAGAGGTCTTCGGATATTCCTTCACGACAGAGCACGCGTTGTTTGGCGGCATCGCCATTGACGAGAAGGGGACGCCGCTTCCGGAAGAAACGCTGAGCGTATGCAAAAGCGCCGATGCCGTGCTGCTTGGTGCGGTAGGCGGTCCGAAATGGGACAACAATCCGAAGGAGCTGCGCCCGGAAACCGGATTGCTCGGTATCCGCAAAGAGCTCGGATTATTTTCGAACCTGCGCCCGGCTGTCATTTTTGACTGCTTGAAGGATGCTTCCACGTTGAAGCCCGAAGTGCTCGAGGGCACGGACTTAATGGTGGTCCGCGAGCTGACTGGCGGCATCTACTTCGGTGAGAAGTTCAGACGCGAAGGTGCCGGCGGCGAAGAAGCGGTGGATACCTGTGTTTACAATACGGCCGAGGTAGAGCGGATCGTGCGCCAAGCGTTCGAGATCGCCCAGAAGCGCCGCAAGAAGCTGGCGTCGGTCGATAAAGCGAACGTGCTGGAAACCTCCCGTCTGTGGCGTGAAACGGTCAACCGCATCGCGCCGGAATATCCGGATGTGGAGCTGGAGCATGTGCTGGTGGACAACTGTGCGATGCAGCTTCTGCGCCGCCCGTCCAGCTTTGACGTCATCGTGACCGAGAACATGTTCGGGGATATTCTGAGCGACGAAGCAGCGATGCTCACCGGGTCCATCGGCATGCTGGCATCGGCATCCATGGGCGAAGGGGCCTTCGGCCTGTACGAGCCGGTACACGGATCGGCGCCGGATATTGCGGGACAAGGGCTGGCCAACCCGATCGCGACCATTTTGTCGGTTGCTCTCATGTACCGCCTGACCTTCGGCTATGCCGATGCAGCGGACGCAATCGAACGCGCGGTAGCTGAAGTATTGGATGCCGGGCACCGGACAGCGGACATCGCCGTCGATAAGAGCAAGGCGCTCAGCACTACAGAGATGGGCGACCTGATTGCAGCGGCCATTCGATAAACCGCTCACTGTTCAAGAAAAATTCTTATTTATAATAATTATAAAAAAGTAACCTCTATAATCTTGACTTTGCCAAGCCTCGATGATAACATTTCTAGTGAATGTTCGTGGGAACATAGATTACACATTTTAATATGTTCTACATATGTTAAGGAGGAATTCAATCATGGCAGAACGTTTGGTTGGTAAAGCAGCTCCTGATTTCACGATGGAAACCGTATCGGGAGACGGCAAAGAATTTGGAAAAGTCAGCCTGTCCGACTACCGCGGTAAATGGCTCGTATTCTTCTTCTATCCGCTCGATTTCACTTTCGTGTGCCCGACTGAAATCACGGCACTGAGCGATGCTTACGATCAATTCAAAGCATTGGATACTGAAATTCTGGGTGTAAGTGTTGACTCTATCCACAGCCACAAAGCTTGGATCAACACATCCAGAGACGCTAACGGTCTGGGAGCATTGAACTTCCCGCTCGCTTCGGACATCACGAAGAACGTAGCAAGAGACTACGGCGTTCTGATCGAAGAAGAAGGTGTTGCACTTCGCGGCCTGTTCATCATCGATCCGGAAGGCGAACTGAAATACCAAGTCGTTAACCACAACGACGTGGGCCGCAGCGTAGAAGAAACACTTCGCGTGCTTCAAGCACTGCAATCCGGCGGATTGTGCCCAATGAACTGGAAACCAGGCGACAAGAACCTGTAAGCCTTTGTTGAAATCCGAAAAACCCTCATCATCTGACAATTTGTTCAGAAGATGGGGGTTTTTTTGACAGAGTGCTCAAGCCGGAAACAGGGAACACTGGTGTTTAGACAACCGATATTTCGTTGATATATAATAGGGAAAACTAGACTTTTCGTAACCGTTTAGGTATATAGGCCCAAATTTTATGAAGCCACCGAGAGTTGAAGGAATTAGAGGGCATGAAAGCGAATACACTATGGGAAACGGTGGAGAATTGATGGAGGAGGGTGAACGGTATGAGTTTTTGCTGTGGGGCTAGTATGATGGGTACAAAGGGTACACTTAAGCATTATCGCACTCAAGTACATAATGTTCCCCTGCTGCTGTGTCCGGTCTGCCATCGCGTTGAAGTACATCATCGCGTTGAGAACGAATATGAGATCCTTGCCGAATATGCTCACGGGGACGGTGCCTCCCAAGTGGATTTTCAGGATTATGTGATGGAAGATGAAGATGCGATTTTTGAAAATGTGGTCAACCGGGAATCGGAGGATCCTCTTACCGTTGTTCAAAGCCAGATCGATATTTCACTGGATCTCCTCGCCGTTGCGAAATGGATGCAGGACGAAAAGTGGCAGGGTGAACTGAAACGGCGACTGGCTGTCATGAGCCAGCGAAGACTCCGCCTACAGAAGCAGCCGTAATCAGTGACCTGTGTAAGCCTCGTTCTTCGGGGCTTTTTATTTTTGGTGGATTTTAAGATGTTTCAAATGAGAGAAAAATGGGTATAAGCCTCTTATTGTTGTTTGAAGCAGGGTTAATCATACATAAGAGGCATGTCTTTAGTCGGAATATTGGTATTTTTATGAAGATATCCATTTTTCGACAGGATTTCTGATTGACGTTTGTTTCCCATGATGACTATCATGAAAGGAAGCAGATTCAGGCTGCTAATGATTCAAAGACGGACAAACTGTTTTTTTGCAACAATTGATTGTCGGTTTGGTGAGTTCAACTTTTCATGAAAAGGGGGAGCCATCTTGTTGAGTCAAATCCGTGAATCTGAGCTGCAAGCAATTCGGTCATTTCATTCGAGCCAGCTAATTAGGAACAAGTATGAGAACATACTGGAGAATCTCGACAGCGGGATCATCCTCTTTGATAGTGAGGGTGTACTTGCTTTTGTCAATGTTCAAATGGCAAAATTGCTTGGCGTACCCCGCAAATCGCTAACCGGTTGCACATTAACCCAGCTGCTGCGTCATAAACAGCTGTCCAGATTTAAAAAGAAGAAAATCCTCCGCATTTTTCGGGAGACGGTTTTTCACCGTAAACGTTACCATGAGCTCGTGGACGAGTATGGTCGATCATGGCTTATTACGATGACCTATGGGGATCAGATGGAAGGGGATTTTTTGATCAGCGTCAAGGATGTTTCGGATTTCAAGCGAATTGAGCAGACAGCCTATCAGAACGACAAGCTTGCCATGCTCGGGAAGATCTCCGCCTCCATCGCCCACGAAATACGCAATCCGCTGACCTCGATCCGGGGCTTTATCCAACTGCTTCGCCCCCATTTGGTGAACCTCGGCAAGGAAGAATACGCCCGGATAATACTGACGGAGATCGATCGGGCAAATGATATTATATATGAATTTCTGAATTCCTCCAAGCCTTCCGCTCCGGAAACCAAGGTGGTAGCCGTATCCTCGCTGCTCAAGGAAGTCGTGCTTCTTACCGAGAGCGAGGCGCTGATGAAGGGATGCCAAATCAACCTACATACGGAAGAGATGCCGCCAGCCTTTATATCTGTCGATGTAAAGCAGATTAAACAGGTGATCCTCAACATTATCAAAAACGCCCTCGATGCGATCAATGAACAGCATGTCGAGAACTTTACCGGTATCATTGATATTTCAGCCCGTGACAACGGTAAGAACATTAGCATCTGCATTTCGGATAACGGGGCCGGGATGGATCAGAATACGCTGAACCATCTGTTCAATCCGTTTTTCACGACGAAGGAGAGCGGTACAGGGTTAGGGCTGTCCGTCAGCTACAGCATCATCCGCAACCATGGCGGCTCGATTGCGGTGGACAGCGAGATCGGCGAAGGAACCGAGTTCGTGATCACATTTCCGAAGCTGGAGGCGGCTGAGGGCCCAAATGCACCAAACGTAAGGATATAAACCAATCGGAGCCCAGCTCCATAAGCAGAAAGCGGCTGTTCCGATGGAATGGTCTTTTTCTTTTGTGCAAGTAAAAAGCTTTCTTATATATAGAGGGACTTTCTTCTTTACATTTCTCATTGGATTCAAGTATGATGAAGAGAAACTTGCCGAGAGGAGTTTAGCTTAGAATGATCAAGAGTAGTCAGACAAAGATTGTGGACTGCACCATTCGTGACGGCGGATTGGTGAATAACTGGGATTTTAGCGTCGAATTTGTACAGCAATTATATGCGGGCCTGAACGAGGCTGGCGTGGACTATATGGAAATCGGTTATAAAAATTCGCCAAAGCTGCTGAAGGGCGCAGATCAGGCTGGTCCATGGCGCTTCCTGGATGATGATTTTCTGAAGGAAGTCATCCCCCATAAAGGCAAAACCAAGCTCTCCGCTCTCGTCGATATCGGTCGTGTGGATGAGGATGATATTTTGCCGCGAGAGGAAAGCCTGCTGGATCTGATCCGGGTAGCCTGCTATATCAAAGATGTGGATAAGGCGCTTGCGCTCGTACAAACCTTCCATGATCGGGGCTACGAGACTACCCTTAACATTATGGCGCTCTCCAACGTAATGGAGAATGAACTGCTGGAGGCTTTTGAGCTGATCAAGGAAAGCGTCGTCGATGTCGTATACATCGTGGACTCCTATGGAAGCCTGGATCATAAGGATATCGAATACCTCGTCAATAAATTTAAAACGCATCTGCCGAATAAGCGCCTTGGCGTCCATACCCATAACAACATGCAGCTTGCGTTCTCGAATACACTCGTTGCAGCGGATCTGGGCGTGGAGCTGCTGGATGCGTCCGTGTACGGAATGGGACGGGCCGCGGGCAACTGCCCGACTGAGCTGCTCGTCACCCATTTGAAAGGTACCAAGTACGAGCTTCGCCCGGTTCTGGATATCATTGAGCGCTTCATGATCCCGCTGCGGGAGAAAGAGGAGTGGGGCTACATCATTCCTTACATGATCACCGGTACGCTGGACGAACATCCGCGGTCGGCCATGGCGCTTCGAGCATCGGAGGACAAGGATAAAGTTGTAGATTTTTACGATAAGCTGACGACACCGGAAGTGACATTCGACAAAAAGAAATAACAATCGCGCTAACATTCGGCGGTTATTGGATGGATCAGGCGGCAGCCAAGGACCCAGTAGGGACACTGCTGCCTGTTTATTTTCCCAAATGACGATTTCCATAAAATACATGTTGAAATTATGAATACGGCATGGTATATTTATTTTTGTCTTCACGACAGTTACTGAATTATCGGGACGTAGCTCAGCTTGGTAGAGCACCTGGTTTGGGACCAGGGGGTCGCATGTTCAAATCGTGTCGTCCCGATTGGCTTACGAAATAGGCCCTGCAAAAGTGATCGAATATGCTCTGAAGCATAGCGCCGCTTTTGTGGGTTGATATGCGGGTGTAGTTCAATGGTAGAACTCCAGCCTTCCAAGCTGGTAGCGTGGGTTCGATTCCCATCACCCGCTCCATAATGAGCAGACAAGAACCCTTGAGCATCAAGGGCTTTTTTGTGTCATGATATGTCATGAACAGTGATCGACCTCTTGTTGATTTTCCGCTTGCCATTGACAACCAGATTTGTTACAATGTCGGTGAAATCAATTACAGGAATGCGAGGTAACCATAGTCCGATGAAGTAAGATACCCTTTTCTCTGACAACTGCAATGATGTTGCAGGCGTTTCTCTACGGTGCTGGAGAAGAGATTTGGTGTGTCTGAAAAATGGGATTCGAGGTGCCTTTTTTAATTTTCTATACAAAGGGAACTTCAATCCGGCTTGATCAGCAATTCCCACCCATGATCGGCGGGCTTCGTTTTGGGATGTTCGGCATCCGAACAGAACCGCTGTATGTTGGAAGGAACAGCGCGTGCGCTGTAGCCAGGGAGCTGTCGTATCATGCCGTTCATTTCATAAACACATCCGCATCTCTTTCTTCGATGATCCGCCGTAGGCCATGGCCTGCGGTTTTTTTAATGGATTTTTCAGGGAGGATGAGGTTATATGACAATGATCTTAAAGGCTAAGGATATAGGAATGGAGCTGCAAGGAAAGCCGCTGTTCGAGGGGATCCACCTGGAGGTGGCCGAGGGAGAGCGCATCGCCCTGTATGGACGAAACGGAATGGGGAAATCCACGCTGTTGTCGATCCTGGCAGGAGAGCGCCAGCCGACGAACGGAACGGTCGAGGCGGTACTGCCAAGGGAACGATGGGGCTGGATGCGGCAGCAGGATGAGCCTGACGAATCCGAGATGACGGCGCTCGAAATGGTTCGCAGCCGCAGCGAATCGTCCCTTTGGGAGCTTAAGCAGCAGCTTGCCGCTATAGAGAAGCAGATGCAGGCAAGTGATGCTGATGCTATGGATCGGCTGGTTGAGCAGTACGGGAATCTGTTAGAGCGCTATGAGTCCGGTGGAGGCTTCCAGTGGGAGACTGAAGTCGAGAAGGCCATGACGATGCTCGGCATCGGGTCGGAGGTCTGGCCAGTTCCCTATAAAGGACTGAGCGGCGGACAAAAGACGAAGGTGATGCTGGCCGCACTGCTCGTACGGAATCCTCAATTTTTGCTTCTGGATGAGCCGACCAATCATCTGGACAGTGAGAGCCTGGTCTGGCTCGAGCAGTGGCTTGTCTCCGTGTATAAAGGGACCGTACTGTTCGTATCCCATGACAGGGAATTCATCGATCGCGTTGCCACCTCAGTGTGCGAGTTGTCCGCCAACGAGCTGCGGAGGTACCGTGGGGGATACACCGATTACCGGAGGGAGAAAGAGCGTGAGCTCCGTGAGCAGGAAACCCTCTACCGCAAGCAGGAGTTGGCCCGCAAAGCGCTTGAAGAATCGATTCGCCGATATGAGGAATGGTTCCATAAAGCGCATAATTCGGCAGGGGATGGAGATGTTCGAATCACGGCCAGCTACTATAAGGCGAAAGCCAAGAAGAACATTTCGAGATACCATGCCAAGGAGAAGGCGCTCGAAAGGCTGGAAGCGGAGCGTGTGGATAAACCGCGGAGCGATCCGAAGCTGAAAATGGAGCTGGATGCGGAGGCCATTGGTGCCAAAACGCTGCTGCGCGTCAAGGAGATGAGCTTCGGATTCGGAGACCGTCTGCTGTTTGACCGTTTCAGCTTTCAACTGAACCGCGGGGACCGTCTCGCGGTCCGGGGGCCGAACGGAAGCGGAAAAACGACGCTGCTTAAGCTTCTGCTAGGCGAAATTACGCCGACGGAAGGGACCGTTGCCTGGCATCCGGCCGTCAAAATCGGGTATTTCTCCCAGCAGCTCGAAGGGCTGGAGGATGACATGACCTTGCTGGACAGTCTGCTTGCCATTCCTGGAATGACGCAGAGCCATGCCCGAACGCTGCTCGGATGCTTCCTGTTCCGCCGGGATGACGTCTTCAAACGGATCGGCCAGCTCAGCATGGGGGAGAAATGCCGCACGGCCTTCCTGAAGCTGTATTTTAGCGGGGCCCATCTTCTGGTGCTCGATGAACCGTCCAACTATCTGGATGTGGATACGCGCGAGGTGATTGAGGAGGTTCTTGTCCGCTTTCCGGGAGCAATAGCGCTCGTATCGCATGACAGGTACCTGGTTCGCAAAGTCGCCAACCGGCTTCTGACCCTGAAGCCAGGCGGCACGCCGGTCTGGTTCGAGGGCAGCGTCGCAGAGGAAGAGGAGCAAATGGCCCGTGTCGGGGTGATCAGGGGAGATACCGACAAGGAGAACCGCAGGATGGAGCTGGAGTACCGGATTCAAGAGCTGCTTGGACTCTCGGCCGGGGAGGGTGGAGCAGAGCAGGATGAGGATTGGCTCGCCGAAATCCGGACGCTCCGGAAGGAGCTTGCCCGGCTGCAAGGTGAATAAGCGCGAATCGGTACGGGCAAACCTTCTAGTATAAGGCATTTCGGGTAAATGCAGCTTGCCATATGTCGAAAGGTTGCATATAATATACCCTATAAATTTATATTTGCCATAGCGTTTAAATGCATGGATGGAGAAGAGTAGTCAGTGCCTCCGTACAGGGAAGAGATGCCGCAGATTGAGAGCGTCTCTATGGAATCAGGCTGGTGAAGTTCGCTCCGGAGCAGTTCCCTGAACACGGCACAATGCCGTACAGTAGGGGATAACGGGTCCGATTCGTTACGTCGGTCAAGTGAGCATATGTCTGCTTATATCAGGGAATGCCGGTGTTTGCACGCCGCATTCTCAAGAAGCTGGTATGCTAACAAGGGTGGTACCACGGTCTTTTCGTCCCTTTTCGGGAGAAAAGGCCTTTTTTATTTGCAGGCAAGAAAGCAAATACGAGTTCATGAAGGGGTGTGCGAACAGCAATGAAAGAGAAATTGGAAGCATTGAAGCAGGAAGCATTAGCACAACTGCAGGACGTGAGCGATCCGCAGCGCTTGAATGATCTGCGGGTGAAATACCTTGGCAAAAAAGGGGCACTGACCGAAATTTTACGCGGCATGGGCCAGTTGAGCGCCGAGGAGCGCCCGGTAATCGGACAGGTGGCGAACGATGTCCGCGGGGCGATTGAGGAAGTTATCGTGAGCAAGCAGGAGGCGTTCCTGCAGCAGGAGACGGAAGAACGGCTCCGTGCGGAGAAGGTGGATGTTACGCTTCCGGGAAGGAAGCTTGCGCAAGGCGCGATTCATCCGCTCAGCAAAGTCATTCAGGATATCGAGGACATTTTCATCGGAATGGGCTACCGCGTCGCCGAGGGACCGGAAGTGGAGACCGATTATTTCAACTTCGAGGCGTTGAATTTGCCGAAGAACCATCCGGCTCGCGACATGCAGGATTCCTTCTATTTGACGGAGGATTTGCTGATGCGTACCCAGACTTCTCCGGTGCAAGCGCGGACGATGCTGGCGATGGAAGGGGAGGTTCCGGTCAAAATCATCTGCCCGGGCCGGGTATTCCGCCGGGACGACGATGACGCGACCCACTCGTTCCAGTTCCACCAGATCGAAGGCCTGGTCATCGGGGAGAATATCCGGATGAGCGACCTTAAGGGAACGCTGCTGCAATTCGTACAGGAAATGTTCGGGGAAAATACGCAGATTCGCCTGCGCCCAAGCTTCTTCCCGTTCACCGAGCCGAGCGCCGAAGTGGATGTCTCCTGCGTGAAGTGCGGCGGCAGCGGATGCCGCGTGTGCAAGCATACCGGCTGGCTCGAAATTTTGGGCTGCGGCATGGTTCATCCGAAAGTGCTGGAGATGGGCGGCTATGATCCGGAAAAATACAGCGGCTTTGCATTCGGCATGGGAGTCGAGCGGATCGCCATGCTGAAATACGGCGTGGATGACATCCGGCATTTCTTCAACAACGATACGGCATTTTTGAAGCAGTTTACGCGGATCTAACTTAAACAAGATAAGGGAAGTGAATATACAATGAGAGTTTCAACGGATTGGTTGTCCGATTATATATCGCTCGAGGGCGTCAGCACAGAGGAGCTTGCCGGTCGGATTACGTCAGCCGGCATTGAGATCGACGTCATCGAGAAACGGAATCAGGGAATCAGCAAGGTCGTTGTCGGCTACGTGAAGAGCAAGGAAAAGCATCCGGACGCGGATAAGCTTAACGTCTGTGTAGTGGATGCAGGGCAGGAGGAAGATCTGCAGATCGTGTGCGGGGCGAAGAACGTTGACGCCGGACAGAAAGTGCCGGTCGCTCTTGTCGGCGCGAAGCTTCCGGGCGGCCTGGACATTAAGAAAGCGAAGCTGCGGGGCGTGCTGTCCCAAGGGATGATCTGCTCGGCCAAGGAGCTGGGCATGAACGATAAGCTGCTGCCGAAGGAGCTGCAGGAGGGGATTTTGGTGCTGCCTACGGATACCGAAATCGGTAAGCCGATCGTCGATGTGCTCGGCTTGAACGATGAGGTGATGGAGCTGGATCTTACGCCGAACCGTTCCGACTGCTTGAGCATGCTCGGGGCAGCCTACGAGGTAAGCGCGATCCTTGGACGGGAGCTGAGCCTCCCAGATCCGCAGAAGGACATGGTAGAGGTGCATGAGCGCGCAGCGGATCATATTGCTGTGACCATCGGCGCCGAGGAGCAGTGCACGCATTATGCGGCACGCTATATAAGCGGAGTTACAATTGCTCCATCCCCGTTGTGGATGCAGAACCGGTTGATAGCGGCGGGGATTCGCCCGATCAACAATATCGTTGACATTACCAACTACGTTATGCTGGAGTACGGGCAGCCGCTGCATGCGTTTGATGCGGACCGGCTGGAGAACGGCGCCGTGCACGTTCGCATGGCCGAAGACGGCGAGAAGATGGTGACGCTTGACGGCCAGGAGCGTACGCTTGCGCCGCATATGCTGATCATCGCGTCTGGCGGCAAACCGGTAGCCCTGGCCGGCGTTATGGGCGGCTTGGATTCCGAGGTTACGGACAATACCGTGAACATCTTCCTGGAATCGGCCAAATTTGACGGCGGCACCGTCCGCAAGACGTCCCGTCAACTGGGACTTCGTTCCGAAGCCAGCTCGCGCTTCGAGAAGGAAGTGGATCCTGCAGCGGTTATTCCGGCATTGAACCGCGCGGCATCCCTGATGGCGAAATATGCCGGCGGCAAGGTGTACCAAGGCATTGCCGAAGCGGGTTCTGCAGCCTCCGAGCCGAAGGTGATCACGCTCTCGCTCGAGAAGCTGAACCGCTACCTCGGTACCGATCTGTCGCTGCTTGAGGTGAAGACGATCTTCTCCAGGCTTCATTTTGCAAGCGGTGATGCCGGTCAAGGGCTGGTGGACGTTCAAGTCCCGACCCGCCGCGGTGACATTACGCTGGATGTGGATCTGATCGAAGAGGTTGCACGCTTGTACGGCTACGACAACATTCCGACGACGCCGATCGAAGGGCCGACGACGCCGGGCTCCCTGACGAAAGCGCAGGCGATCCGCCGCTCGCTCCGCAAGCTGCTGACCCATGGCGGCTTCCAGGAGGTGCTCGGGTACTCCTTCATTCATCCGAAGCAGGCGGAACGGTTTACCGCATTGGAGCAAGAAGGCAAAGCGGTGAAGCTGGCGATGCCGATGAGCGAGGACCGCAGCGTGCTCCGGACCAGCCTGCTGCCGCAGCTGCTCGATATCGCCGCGTACAACCTCAACCGCAAGCAGCCGGATCTTGCATTGTTCGAAATCGGCAACCTTTTCCATACGAAGGAAGAGGTGCTGACGAAGCAGCCGCAGGAACGCCCGGTGCTGGGTCTGCTGCTGACGGGCCGCACAGGAGCGAAGCAGTGGAATGTGCAGCCGGCGAAGGTGGATTTCTTCGACCTGAAGGGCGCGATCGAGACCGTGCTGGATTATCTCGGCATTGCCGCGGATCAGGTCAGCTATGAGGCGAACCAGCCGGCCGGCTTCCATCCTGGTCGCTCGGCATCGGTATTCGTCCAGCATGGAGGCAGCAAGCAGCTTCTGGGCGTGCTGGGACAAATCCATCCGAAGCTCCAGCAGGAGCTGGATCTGGAGGATACCTACGCTGCAGAAATATTGCTTGCTCCGTTATATGAGCTGACCAATGACCGGGTGGCTTACCGTGATTTGCCGAGATTCCCGGGTATGGAGCGTGATCTGGCCATCGTGGTGAATGAAGAGGTGGAGGCAGGCTCCTTGATCCAGGTCATTCGTGAGAATGCCGGCGAGCTGCTTCAGCAGGTTCAAGTATTCGATGTCTTCACCGGAAGCAAGCTTGGCGAAGGCAAGAAGAGCGTTGCGATTTCCCTCATGTACCGCCATCAGGATCGGACATTGACCGATGAAGAGGTTGCCCAGGTAACCGAAAAAGCCGTAAACGCGCTTCAGCAAACTTTTGGCGCAGAATTGAGAAAGTAGCAGGAATTGTGAAAGCCCGCATCGAATCCTTTACACATCAGAGATTCGATGCGGGCTTTTTGTGATCGAGCCTAGGCCCGTTTGGACGGAATTCTTTCCATCCAAGGTACAGGATCAAGCATCATTAGCGGTTCTTCGCGGCATCCTTGCGCAAGAGTTGCATCCTGATGCCCGTTCGGTAGATAATGATAACCACAAGCATAACCACAAGCGGCTATTGTCATAAATTAAGCTTCGGTCTGTGTCTCTACCATTCGTCTGCACTTGTGATCTCATATATAATGAAGGAAGAGGGATAGGCCAATTACATCATAGAACGCACACATAATAGAAGGAGGGCACAACCGTGACAACACCGGATCGTAAAAGCGTCACCGTAGACATCTACGGGACTTCCTATAAACTTGTCGGCAGCAGCAGCGACTATACGAAACAGGTCGCGAGCTATGTGGACGAACGGATGCGCACGATATCCAAGGCGCACAACCGGCTGGATACCCCGCGCATTGCCGTCCTTGCTGCCGTACATATGGCTGAAGAAGCGCTGCAAATGCAGCATTATCAGAATGAGGCCAAGCAGCTTAATACGGAGCGTAACGAGCTGCGCTCCGAGCTGGCGCGTGTTCAGGGGCTGCAGATTGAGCAGCAGGAAAGGCATCGTCAGCAGAGCGAGCTGATGGAGCGGAAGCTGGCCGAGCAGACCGCGCTGGCCGAGGAATACCGGAGCGCGAAAGAGACCCTGGCGGCGGAATCCGAGCGGACCAAGGAGCTGCTGCAGAAGGAGTCTGCGCGTGTGTCTGAGCTGCAGCGGGATAAGGAGCAGCTGGAAGAGCAGCTGAAGAAGCAGCGAGAAGAGCTGGAGCGGCGGCACCAGCAGGCGCTGGAGGAAATGAAGCGGCGTCATGAAAGCCAGCAGCAGCAATTGAACGGAAGCCATAAGCAGGCGCTGGAGAAGCTCGAGCAGCAGTATCAGGCATCCGCCAAAGAGGAAGCCGAGAAGCATGCCCAGCATGCCAAGAAGCAGGAGGAATCCTTCAAGCAGCAGGCGCTTCAGAAAGACCGGCAGCATGCGGCCGCCGTACAGGAGCTGGAGAAGCAGCTGTCGGATCAGCGAAGCCGGGGAAGTCAGCTGCAGTCGCGCCTGGCAGCCGCCGAGAAGGAGCTGGGCGCACTCAAGGGCGAGTCCCAGAAGCTGAAGGAGGATTTGCTTCAGGCCAGACAGCAGGGCAAGAACGCCGAGCAGGAGCTGCAGAAGCTTCGGAGCCAATTGCAGCAGCTGACCGAGGAGCGGGACAGCCTGAAAGCCGAATCCGCCAAGTCGGAAGAGGAACGGCGCCGCCTTCAGAAGCTCGTCGTGGATGCGAATCAGGCTTCGAGGAAGCATCAGGAGGAGCTGCAGCGCTTGAGCCAGGAGCTTCAGTCGTGGCGCACGCTGGCCGATCAGCGTAAAGTGGAGACCGGCGAGCTTGAGATGCGGATTGTCGAGCTGATGGAAGGCAACGAAAGCCTGGAGGAAGGCTTGAGAGGCCTCCATGATGAAATCGGCGTACTGAAGGATGAAGCCGAACGCGCGAATGCCGACCGGAAAGCGGCCCGGCAGGAATTGCTCGAGCTGCAGCACCGGTATGACGAGCTTGAGAAGCTGGGCAAGGAAGCGGAGACCCGCGAGGAAGAAACGCATAAGCTCTACGCGATGCTGGAGGAAGAATACGATACCCTTTCCGGCCAGCTGGAAGAGCTTCGCCGTAAAGCTGATGCAAGCGAGGAGCACAGTCAAGAGCTGGCGAAGCGGTTAAGAGAGGCAGAGGAACGAGCGGCTCACTGGCAGGAGCAATGCGAGCAATGGATGGCGGAGCGGGATCAGCTCGCGGAAGAGACGGAGCGGCTTCATGCCGAACGCGACGAATGGAAGAAGTCCCGGGACGCGCTGGAAGAGGAGCTGACTTCTTGGCAGCGTGAAATCGCGTCCGCGAAGGAAGCCTGCGAACGGATGGAGAGCGAGAAGAAGGATGCCGAGGCGCAGTACGCCGAGCTGGGCGAGCAATATGAGGTCATCATGCATCAATACCGGCTGCTGCAGGCCGAACAGGAGCTGAAGGCGGAGCAAACCGCCCAGCTCGAAGAAGAACATAAGAAGCTGAAGGAAGAGTACGCCAAGCTTCAAGTCGAATACAATGAATGGATTGAACTGATCGAGCAGGACCAGCGATAATCCGAGGGTCTGCTTCCATATTCCGATCCGGCACGGAATCATCCCATTCTTACAAGCGGCAAAAACCTCCGGTTGCAAAGAGAGGAAGTTCTCTCTGGAGCAATCCGGAGGTTTTGTTTGCTGGTGTTTATTCTTCAACAATCAGCTTGGAGATCATCGCGCTATGGCCGCTCCCGCACATAATGGAGCAGGATATTTCGAATTCGCCCGCTTCATCCGGCGTGATGACCGTGGAACTGTTTTTGCGGTCAAGCTGCAGGCCCAGAGCCGGGATCATAACCCCGTGATTGCCTTCCTCGTTCTCGTACGTAATTTTGACGGGAACCCCTTTCTTCAGACGGTATTCCTCTTGGTCGAACTTGAAGTTCGTTCCCTTGATCACGAGTTCAGCTTCCGGCGCTACGCCTGTATCGGTAATGCCCGAATCTCCTGCGGATCCATTCTGATTTCCGCCGCATGCAGCCAGTACAAGCAGAAGCATAGAAGATATAAGCAGTGCAATCGCTTTTTTCACTATTATCTCTCCTGACTATGAAATATTGGTGAACTTTACCTATCATCGTTATCATAGCGCAGAAAGAGAGGGCATGCACATCGCTGTTATGAAAAATTGGTGAACACCGCGCCTAGAAATTAGCCGAAACAGGACAACAAACCCCTGTTGATGGCAACAGGGGTTTGCTCCAGAAAAATCCGACCGTCCTGTCGAAGAAGGAGCGGTTAGCACAGGTGCGTTACGAATTCTTGCGGCGATTCTTGCCGGCTTCAAACGGTGTGGAGATCGGGATGAACAAATCGATAATCCCGATAACCAGAGCGGCAATTAGAGCGCCCAATACGGACACGCTGACGCCTCCGACAATAAATTGGGCAAGGTAAATGACAAGTGCGCTCACGAGAAAGCCTACAATCCCGCGTCCAAACGGGGTGACCTTTTTGCCGAAGATCCCCTCAATCGCCCAGCCAAACAGAGCGATAACCAGTGCAAGCAAGAGCGCACTTCCGAATCCGCCGACGGTGAATTGAGGAACAATCCATCCCACGACCATAAGTACAAGCGCGGCAACGATAAATCGAACGACGTGCCCGAGGAATTGCATGGTACTTGCCTCCTTAGAAATAGGACTAAGAATGTTACGCGAAATTATTTTGTTCAATACAGCCTGCGGTTATGTGTGGAAGGATTTTGGTTTCCATGGCGATTTTCCACGGCTTTCGTTATAATATATGCATTGATTGAGAGGAGTTGTGAGCTTCTTGAACGACAAGATTTTGCAAACGTTGGAATATCGAAAAATTTTAAATACATTGTCCCACTTTACCCAGACCTCGATGGGAGCCGAGAGAACGGAGCAGCTTCGGCCCGTAACGGAGCTTGAGGACGTGAAGCATCTGCTCGCGGCGACCGACCAGGCCTACACCGTCGATCGGCTGAAGGGATCGCCTTCCTTCAGCGGCGTTACGGATATTAGTGACGCATTGAAGCGGGCGCGGATCGGAGGGACGCTGAATCCGCATGAGCTGCTGGCTACGGCGAACACCATCTTAGGCTCGCGGCGCATTAAGCGTTTCATCGCAGGCATCCATGAGGATGAGCCGGTCGACATCCTGTTTCATTTGAGCGATCTGATCTCGGAGCAGAAGCCGCTGGAGGATGCGATCCGGTCATGCATCGATGATTCGGCCGAAGTGCTGGATACGGCAAGCGCGGAGCTGGCCCAGATCCGGCGCGAGCTGCGAAACGGCGAGGTGCGGATCCGGGAGAAGCTGGAATCGATGATCCGTTCCCAATCGGTGGCGAAGATGCTACAGGATCAGCTGATTACGATCCGCGGCGACCGTTTTGTCATTCCGGTCAAGGCGGAGTACCGTTCGTACTTTGGCGGCATTGTCCACGATCAATCCGGCTCCGGCGCGACCCTGTTTATCGAGCCGGAATCCATTGTGGCCATGAACAACAAGCTTCGGGAAACCCGGATTCGGGAAGAACGGGAAATTGAAGTCATCCTGCAAAAATTGACAGCGCAAGTCGGCGAGCAGGCCGATGTGCTGGCGATTGACGTCGATCTGGTCGGCCAGCTGGACTTTATTTTTGCCAAAGCCCGCTTGGCGCATGTCATGAAGGCTTCGCTGCCGCGAATGAACGACCGGGGATATATCAAGCTGCGGAAAGGCCGCCATCCGCTAATTCCGATGGAGCAGGTCGTGCCGCTTGATGTCGAGCTGGGCAATTCGTATACTTCGATTATCGTGACCGGTCCTAACACCGGGGGGAAGACCGTTACGCTGAAAACGATCGGGCTTCTCAATCTGATGGCGATGTCCGGTTTGTTCATACCGGCGGAGGAAGGCAGCCAAATGTGCGTATTCGATGCGATCTATGCCGATATCGGGGATGAGCAGAGCATTGAGCAGAGCCTGAGTACTTTCTCCAGCCATATGACCAATATCATTCGCATTTTGACCCAAATGACGCCGAAAAGCCTTGTACTGCTGGACGAGGTAGGTGCAGGCACGGATCCGGCGGAGGGCTCCGCCCTGGCGATCGCGATCCTCGAGCATATCCATTCCATGGGCTGCCGCATGATCGCAACGACCCATTATTCCGAGCTTAAAGCCTACGCTTACGAGCGGAAGGGCATTATTAACGCGAGCATGGAATTCGACATTAACACGCTGAGCCCAACCTACAGGCTCCTCGTCGGCGTGCCGGGACGAAGCAACGCTTTTGCGATCGCGGAGCGGCTCGGACTGCCAAGCTCCATTCTGGAATTTGCCCGGGGTGAAGTGAAGGAAGAGGACCAGCGGGTCGAGCACATGATTGCCTCCCTTGAGGAGAATCGTCATACCGCCGAGATAGAGCGCGAGAAGGCGGAGCATGTCCGGAAGGAAATGGAAGAGCTTCGCGCCCGACATCGCGAGGAGCTCCAGCGATTGGAGGACCAGCGGGATAAGCTGGTGGATAAAGCGCGCGCGGAAGCGAAGCAGATTGTCGATAAAGCTCGTTCCGAGGCGGAACAGATCATATCGGATCTGCGGAAGCTGGCACAGGAGGAAGGGGCTTCGGTGAAGGAGCATAAGCTGATCGCAGCCAGAAAGCGGCTGGAGGAAGCCGAGCCCCAGCAGGGCAAAAGGCCGGGAACACAGCGCCAGAGCAAGCAGCAGCGCAGTATCGAAGCGGGCGACGAGGTCCGCGTGTACAGCCTGAACCAGAAGGGGCATGTCGTAGAGCTCGCAGGTTCGAAGGAAGCGATCGTGCAGCTTGGCATCATGAAGATGAAGGTCGGGCTCGACGATTTGGAACTGCTGTCCAATCCGGCTGCCAACGCCAAACAGGTGCAGAAGCAGCATGCGACGGTGCTCAAGCGAACGCGTGATGCGAATATCCGCAATGAGCTTGATCTTCGCGGCGCAAATTTGGAGGAAGCGTTAATCGAGGTGGATCGCTTTATCGACGAGGCGTTCCTCGGCAATCTGGGCCAGATTTACATCATTCATGGCAAAGGTACGGGGATATTGCGAACAGGCATTCAGGAATATTTGCGCAAGCATAAGCATGTCAAAAGCTACCGCCTCGGCAACTACGGTGAAGGCGGAACGGGCGTCACGATTGCCGAGCTGAAATAAGGAAGAGCAAAAATCAGGAACCGTTTTCTCCTTCATACGTATACAATACACCATAGGGATTAGTCCGGCGGGATTCTTGGCTTCAACAAGCCTTAAGAGTCCCGTCGAGGTTCGGGGAGGAACTATAGGGAATGATGGAAGCGATTGATCATTTGCTGACCCACCCACTGGGTGTGCTTGTCGGGTATTTTTCGGTGGCTATCTTGGCGCTGATCGTGTACCTGTATTGCTTTGAGCTCGTGACCAAGTACAACTGCTGGGATGAAATACGCAAGGGGAATGTGGCCGCAGCCATGGCAACGGGGGGCAAGGTATTCGGTATATGCAATGTTATGCGCTACAGCATTACGGCCAACACCTCCATTTACGGCATGATTAAATGGTCGTTCTTAGGGTTTATACTGCTGTTGGCGGCGTATTTGCTGTTGGAGTTTCTTACACCGGTATTCTCCGTTGATGAAGAAATCGGCAAGGATAACCGCGCCGTCGGCTTGATTGTATTGCTGATCACCGTATCTTTATCTTACATTATCGGCGCCAGTATTACGTAGGGCTGCTAGTACGGGAGGAAAAGTACGATGAAATATTTGCCGCGGGTGCTGTTTGCGGCCGCCCTGATCTTCTTTGTGGCGGGCATCGTTTATTTGATGTCGCAGTAAAATAGATGAACCGACCTATCACGGGCCGTTTTAATTAGGAAAGGAATGAATGAAAAGATGGAGCCAACGGTATGTCCATGGTGTCAAAGTGAAATCGTGTGGGACGAAGAGATCGGTCCTGAGGATACATGTCCCCACTGCTCCAACGAGCTGAAAGGATACCGGACCCTCAGCATATCCATAGACCGGGAGGATGAGGAAACCGATCCGGAGGATCTGGAGGAGGATCTGGAGGAGCATGACGAAGAGTCCTTCGGTATTTCCGAAGATGAGAAGCGTGAGCTTCAGCGCATATGGGGATCCGATACGGAGAACCTCTCTTCGCTGCGAACGGTCGATAAATACGGCGAGGATCATGATTTGTTTGCATTTGAGGAGGCCGTGGAAGCGGTTCTGGACGAGCAGGAGGAGGTGCCGGAGTGCTTCCATTGCCGGGAATACATGCTCCATGCCGGCACGCAGCGCGTGACGGAAGAGGGATTCCAGCCCGCAATCGCCTCCCTGCTGCAAGGACCGGTGTTGAAGCCGCCTTTTGACATGAACGTCTACGTGTGTCCCGGTTGCTTCCAGGTCCAGTACAATTTGGCCGAGGACGACCGGCTGCGTTTGATTCGAAGCTTGATCCAGAAAAAGGAATAGCCTTACGAATAGGCGATATGGCCCCACTTGGGGCTTTTTACAGGGAACCGCTGAGGAGCGGTTCCTTTTTTTTCGTTATGAAGCGGATACGGAAAGGGTAAAATATCCGAGGACTTTCAGTGTATCTGGCAAGGGAGGAACTGCAGATGAAATGGACAAAGGACCCCCAGGCTATCCTACTGCTTTCCGTTCATGGCCTCTTCATTCTATCGAGCGCGCTGTCAGGCACATTCCTGAACGTGTACCTGTGGAAGAGCCGGCAGGATTATACGATGCTTGGCTGGTTTACGATCGCCCAGCAAGTCGCTTTGGGGCTAACCTTCTGGGCTGCCGGGAAATGGGTGAAGGAGCACAACAAGATGAATGCGCTCCGCCTCGGAATTGCCGTTTCCGGGATTTTTTATTTATGCGTGCTGTGGGCAGGAGGGCATGCCGTTGACTACATTTGGCCCCTCGGCCTGCTGTTCGGCGTATCGCTGGGATTATTTTGGCTGGCCTTTAACGTTGTCTATTTCGAAGTGTCAAGCGCGGAGAACCGGGACTGGTTCAATGGCTGGATCGGGCTGCTCGGCTCCATTACCGGCATTATCGGGCCGTGGTTAGCGGGCTGGATCATCACGATCATGCACGGAGAGTCCGGCTACAGGTTTATTTTCACGGTCTCGATGATCATTTACGGCGTTACGGTCGTGCTCAGTTTTTTCCTGCACAAGCGTCCGGTCCAGGGCAGCTACCATTGGCTCGAAGCCTATCACCGTTTAAAGGAGGGCGGAGTGTGGAAATATGCCGTCTGGGGGCTTGCCGTGCAGGGGATGCGGGAAGGGGTATTTTCCTTTCTCATCACGCTGCTCGTATTTGTCGCTACCGACCGCGAGGCCAAGCTCGGCCAATTCGCGCTAATCACCTCAGCCGTCTCGCTCGTGAGCTACTGGATATGCGGAAAATGGTTCAAGCCGAAGTATCGCAAAACGGGCATGCTCATTGGCGCTGCGTGTATGCTGCTTGTCATCGTGCCTCTGCTGCTGGATGTCAATTACACGACCCTGTTAGTGCTTGGTATCGGCACCTCGCTGTTTATTCCGCTGTACATGCTGCCGTCCGTATCGGTGAGCTTCGACCTGATGGGACTGAACCGGGAAAACGTGGAGAAACGGGTGGAGCTTGTCGTGCTTCGGGAGCTCAGCCTGACATTAGGGAGAATCGCAGGACTTCTGGTGTTTATCATGGTGTTGTCCATACGGCAGGATACGTTAACGATCACCTTGCTGCTTTTGTTTTTGGGCGCTTCGCCGATCGGCTCCTGGATCTTTATGCGGAAGCTGTTTGCCGGGGATAAACAAGCGACCTATACCGGTAAAGCAGATTGAGGACATTAAGGGACGAGCATCAAAAATAGGGTATCCGCGGGAGTTCATGCCCGGGATACCCTTTGCTGCATTGGCCGGCATTGTATCGGTTTTAATTCGTCTCCTGTACCTCGACCGGACGGGTCAAGGACAACCAAGCCAGCTCTTCGGGCTCGCGGCCGGCAATGGCTTCGGCCAGCAGCTCCGCCGCAATCATGCTGAACACGGTACCGTTGCCGCCGTATACTTCCATGAAATAGCTGTTCGGATATTTGGGGTGAGGCCCGATGAGCGGCAGGCCATCCTTCGTAG
Source organism: Paenibacillus ihbetae (assembly GCF_002741055.1). Lineage (NCBI taxonomy): Bacteria > Bacillati > Bacillota > Bacilli > Caryophanales > Paenibacillaceae > Paenibacillus > Paenibacillus ihbetae. The sequence continues at coordinate 4,573,991 of NZ_CP016809.1, forward strand.
ACGCGAAGATCCCGGCCCAGGCGCAAGCCATTTTTACCTCGGCCAGCTCGGGAAACAAGCGGCCGATTTCCTTCAGCAGCCTGCCGCCGCGTTCCGCGATGAATTGATCGGGCTTGCCGGAAGAAGGGGGAGGCTCGTCAAGTCCGCCGGCCATGATCCGGTGATCCTGCGTCGTTCTGAAATAGAGATAGGGCTTGCCGGACTCCCACAGCAACGCCCGCTCGTACCACGAGGATAGATCGGATACCGGCTCGGTCATGATCGCATACGTATTGGTCAGCACGACCTGACGGTCCCGCTTCCAATCCTGCATGGCATAGCCTCCCGCCCATACCGCTTTCTTGGCCGTCACCGCCCCCAGCTGCGTATATGCGGTGACGCTGCTGCCGGCATCTATGCAATGGAGGACTTCGCTGTCCTCATAAACCCGGAGTCCCTGAAGGCTTGCGTCTTTCAGCATGCCGTGACCGAGAAGGTAAGGATTAACCTCGGCGTCTCCGCGGGTGTATAGCGCCGCTTCTTTTGCGAAAGGAAAGGCGGCCCTGATGCGCTCTCGATCCCAATACTCCACATCGAACCCGCAGCGCTTCAGAACATCATACTCATGTCGAAGCTTGCCGGCATCCTCGGGCTTGCTCGCATAATAGAGGCTGTTTCTTTCCGTGAAGGATGAATCGATGGAGAGCTCTCCGGCAATCACGGATAACCGTTTCACCGCATCTTTGCACATCCGGTAAAAGGCCTTGCCCTGCTGTTCGTTAAACTGCTGGATCAGCTCGGAGAGCATCCGGTCGTTGGCGAATTGGAGAAGTCCCGCATTAGCCGAGGTGCTGCCGCTGCACACGCGTTCTTTTTCCAATAACACGGTGTTCGCCCCCTGCTTCGTCAGAACATAGGCCATGGCCGCTCCGCTGATTCCCCCGCCGATCACCAGAACATCGCAATGGACCTTATGTTCTAAACGGGGGTATATCGCAACGGGCTCGTTGTGTAAAAAAGTCCAGGGAGTGGTGCCGCCGGTCAATATCATGTCCTTCGTGTTCCTCCTTCAAAACGTATCGCGATCCATGTTAGTTTTGGATTCCCGCCGGGGATTTATGAGGCCCGCAACATAGTTTTTATTGCCCGAGGCATACTAGGGTTGCGATACTTTATGGCAAAGGAGAATGACAACGACATGATATCCAATCATCAAATGGAGCCGCTGACTTTCAAAGAGCTGGATTATATCGCGGATTGCATATCGAATGAAGCGATGCTGGCCAAGCACTGCGCGGCTACTGCGGCGGCTAGCAAGCATCCTGCGATTCAGCAGGCGCTAATGGGGTTCGCAAGCCGTCACGGGCAGCATATGGATACGCTGGTGAATATGCTTCAGGCACACAGCGGAATCGCTCCTGCACAGCCCCAGTAATCTCAACTTTAGCATCGAGCACATGAACATAAGGAGGACTATCCATGGCATCCATAGGCAATGCTTCATTCTTACCGGAGCAGGATTTGCTCAGCACGATTTTGGGCGAGCTGAAGCGAACGGCTCGCGAATACACGACGGCCACAACGGAGTCATCTTGCCCCGCCGTCCGGCATATGTTCGAGAGCCTGACGGCGGATACGTTGAAGCTGCAGGGAGAGTTATACGCCCTGATGAAGCAGCAAAACATGTATTCCGCGGGATCGTATGCGCTGAAGGTCGATGTGGACAAGCAGCATAAGCAGGCACAGCAGTCCGTTCAAAAAGCGCGGGACATCATCAGCCAAAAAAGCGCCGCGATGGGGCCGTTCGCACACCAGCCGAACGTCGCTTCCCATGGGGCAAATGTTCCGCCGCTATCCTAAATGCGAGCGATGCGCTTGCCGTATAAAAACCGATGGTCCATGCCCCAGCTTTTGCGGGAACAACCGTCGGTTTTTTTGTTTTGCACATCCCATGTGAGTTATTGTAATATAGGTATTAATCTCTGTTTCCGAACCCTGCAGCTGATGAAGGGAATCGGAGCAAGTGCTGGAGGATACGTATATGGAAGAGCTAAGCGAATTGAAACTGAAGGTGCTTGACCTGCTGAAAGAGGACGCGAGAAGATCGCCGGCTTTGCTCTCTACCCTTCTCGGTGTCGATGAGGAAGAGGTAAAGACCTCCATTGCAGAGCTTGAGCGGGATCATGTGATCGTGAAATATGCGACAGTTGTCAATTGGGGCAAGGTTGAGGACGAGAAGGTCACGGCGCTGATCGAAGTACAGATTACGCCGGAACGCGGAAGAGGCTTCGAAGGCATTGCGGAGCGGATTTATCTGTTCCCTCAGGTGAAGTCGGTCTATCTCATGTCCGGCGCGTATGATCTGTTGGTCGAAGTGGAAGGCGCCAATTTGCGCGAAGTGGCCAATTTTGTGTCCGAGAAGCTGTCACCGATCGATTCGGTACTGTCGACCAAGACCAATTTTATTTTGAAAAAATATAAACAAGACGGGATTATCTTTGAAGAACGTGAAGAAGACAATCGTCTCCTGATCTCGCCGTAAAGGAAGCGTGTGCTATGATTGTGAACGAACAGCAGCTTGCAGAACAAAACAGGAAATCGATGAGCTCCTATCTGGCGCCGAGTGTTAGAAATATTCAGCCTTCGGGAATCCGGAAGTTTTTCGATCTGGTCAGCGGCAACAAGGACATCATCACCCTCGGAGTCGGCGAGCCGGATTTTGTAACTCCGTGGCATGTCCGCGAAGCTTGCGTTTATTCCCTTGAGCGCGGTTTTACCGGCTACACGTCCAATGCGGGCATGCCGGAGCTGCGCGAAGCGATTGCGGAATACTTGAATGACAGCTTCCACGTCGCTTACGACCCTGCGGATGAAATGATTGTGACCGTCGGCGGAAGCGAAGCGATCGATCTGGCGCTGAGGGCCTTGATCGTTCCCGGCGACGAAATTCTAATACCTGAACCGTGTTATATTTCTTATTCTCCGATCACCTCGCTGGGCGGCGGGGTGCCGGTTGGCATTGAGACGAAGGCCGAGAATCAGTTCAAGCTGACGGCAGAGTCACTTGAGGCCAAGATTACGCCGAAGTCGAAAATTCTGATTCTGTGTTATCCAAGCAATCCGACAGGGGCTATTATGACCTATGAGGATTGGCTCCCGATCGCGGAAGTGGTCGAGAAGCATGATCTGATCGTCATCTCCGATGAAATCTATGCCGAGCTGACGTATGAAGGCAAGCATGTCAGCTTTGCCCAGGTTCCGGGCATGAAAGACCGCACGATTCTCGTCAGCGGCTTTTCAAAGGCATTTGCGATGACAGGCTGGCGTATGGGATATGTGTGCGCGCATTCCGATCTGATTGCCGCCATGCTGAAGATCCATCAGTACACCGTCATGTGCGCGCCTGCGATGGGGCAGGTAGCCGCGCTGGAAGCCCTCCGCAACGGCATGGGCGAGAAGGATCGGATGGTGGAGTCGTATAATCAGCGGCGCAGGCTCATCGTCAAGGGCTTGTGCGATGTCGGGCTGGATTGCCATGAACCTCAAGGGGCCTTCTACGCCTTCCCAAGCATTAAGCGGACGGGAATGACGTCGGAGGATTTCGCACAGCGACTCCTGACAGAAGCCAAGGTCGCTGCCGTTCCAGGCACGGCTTTCGGATCGGGCGGGGAAGGCTTTATACGCTGCTCCTATGCAACATCCATATCCCAGCTGAACGAAGCGTTGGAGCGAATAGGAAAGTTTATGGAAAAATTGATATAAGCAAGGAATTCGTTGTACGTTTTCCTTGAATTAACAAAAGTTTTGCTTTTCATCGGTTAGAAATATGTTATAATTTTATTTTGGGAGCAGAATTTTACTTTCCAAGGAGGGATCACCAGTGTTTTGTGATTATGAATTGTCAAATTACCGTGGTGATTACACGGCTGAAGACAATGATCACGGTAAATGGTCAATGAAATCAGCGAAATCCACTCCTCAGGAAATCACCTTGGAAGACGAAATTCACATGCTTCGCCGGAAGATGGAGCAGATCTTTCTTGAAGAACAGTCCTTCACTTCGGAGATCGTGATCGAAATCAGCAGCCTGCTGGATTTGAAGATTAACGAGTATATGAAAGCCAACCCGAAAAAGAAATTATAAACGCGAGTATCCTGATACATGAAATATATAAAGATAAGGCTGTTCTGTGGGTGATCCAATTACCCGCCAGAGCAGCCTTATTCGCATCCGGGCATCGTTCGTAACTTGAAGACGATTGGGGAAATTGCTTCAGGTTGTGCTATAGTTGAGCATAATAAGATGAAATTCTGAAAGCTGCCGGAATCGGGATAAGGAGGAGACGTGCAAGTGAAGATATACACGAAAACAGGGGATGCCGGTGAGACTTCCATTATCGGCGGACGGGTTCCTAAGGATGACCCGCGGATCGAAGCGTACGGTACGATTGACGAATTAAACAGCTTCACAGGACAGGCCGTGTGCCTGGCGAAGGAGAGCGGGTTCGAGGAGCTGGCCCAGCAGCTTGTCCAGATTCAGCATGAGCTGTTTGATTGCGGCTCGGATCTCGCCTACGCAAGGCCGCGGGAGGATAAATACAAGGTAAGTGCCGGCCTCGTCGATCATTTGGAAGTGTGGATGGACGAGCTGGAGGAGAGCAATCCGCCGCTGGAACGCTTTATTCTGCCGGGAGGAAGCCCTCTGGCCGCTGCCCTCCATGTATGCCGGACCGTCTGCCGCCGGGCGGAACGGCTGACCGTCACGCTGCAGCGCGACATCGAGAGTAATCCGGAGGTACGCCGTTATCTGAACCGGCTGTCGGATTATTTCTTCGTGGCGGCGCGCGCGGCGAATGCCCGTGCGGGAATACCGGATGTGGAGTACGAGCGCAGCGGGAAGGTGTTTCGATAATTGATGGACTCGTATTATCCGCCGATCACCTATGTCATATCCGAGCATGAGGAGGGCATGCTGCTGAAGACGATCCTTCAACAGCGGATGGGGGTATCCCGGAAGCTGCTCTCCCGTCTTAAGCTCACCGATAAGGGGATCATGCTCAACGGCGAGCGCGTATATATCAGCGTCAAGGTTCAGGCTGGGGATGTCGTCGAAATCCGCATGGAGCAGGAGCGTTCGGACGATATATTGCCTCAGCCGATGGAACTGGATATCGTGTACGAGGACGAGTTTATCCTCGTACTGAACAAGCCGGCAGGGATCATTGTACATCCGACGCATGGGCACTATACGGATACCCTGGCCAACGGCGTGGTTCATTACTGGCAGCAAAAAGGCTGGAACTACCGGTTCCGGGCCGTTCACCGGCTGGACCAGGAGACATCCGGAGTGCTTGTGATCGCCAAGAACCCTTATGTTCATCAGCATATATCCGAGCAAATGATCGCCGGAACCGTGGATAAAAGATATGTCGCCTTCGTTCATGGGCAACCTGAGCCGGCCGAGGGCGATATTGACGGACCGATCGATCGGGACCCGCTCGAGCCTCACCGGCGGATCGTTACGCCGAGCGGCTACCCTTCATTGACCCGCTACAAAGTGGTTGCGGCATACCGCGGCGCTTCCTTGGTTGAATTGAAGCTGGAGACCGGCAGAACCCATCAAATTCGGGTGCATATGCTAAGCATCGGTTGCCCGCTGATCGGCGATCCGATGTACCGCCATCCGGTCTACAGCCAGATATCGGCGCCGGAAGGGGCCAAAGCCTCAGCTACGGACCCGTCGCTGCCATCGCTCAATGAGAAGGTGGCGAAGCTGGACAATACAATCGGAAGACAGGCGCTTCATGCCTCGAGCATTACGCTAGTGCATCCGATGGATGGACGGGCGGTAAAGTTCTCGGCACCGCTGCCGGACGACATGAATCGGCTGAAGGAGCGGCTTTGCGAAGCTGAAAGAGCAAGACCCTAGCATTTTTTACGACATAGAAGGAGCACATAACGTATGAATAAATTGAAGGTATACCAATATCCGAAATGCGGCACATGCCGCAATGCGGTGAAATGGCTTCAGAATGAAGGCTACGAGCTGGAGCTGCAAAATATTTTCGAAGAAGCGCCAACGAAGGAAGAAATGACGGAGCTGGTCGCAAAGAGCGGACTGGAGCTGAAGAAATTTTTTAATACGAGCGGCGAGGTTTACAAGGAGATGAACCTGAAGGATAAATTGCCGGGCCTTTCCGATGAGGAGAAGATCGAGCTGCTGTCCGGCAACGGCCGGTTGATCAAGCGCCCGATCGTGACGGACGGCAAGCGGGTAACGGTTGGTTTTAAGGCCGAGCAATATCAGGAGGCTTGGGGCAAGTAGGATGGCAGCCCTATCAAGTCAGCGGCGGGTGTAAGAACAATCCGGTCAACCCGGAAATCAATCGAGATCGTCTCGAAGCTGAACGTTGGTGCTGGAGCTGATGGAGCATCATGCCGCCAAACGGAAATCACCCTGCCCCCAGCCGGCCAGTCAGCGGATACAACGAGGAAGCATCTTAAGGTCATGAGACCGGGGATGCTTTCTTTTTTTGCGGGATTTTGAACCAGGCTGGTCTTCCTAGATCAAAGACTGAAAGGAATAGGCAGGAAATTCAAAGAAACGCCTTGATAGGAGCCCCAAGATCCGGGGCTGATATGGTATAATGGCAAGGAATCATAATGGTAACCAATGCATGACAGAAGCATATAGTTAGGAGCGATATTACGTGATACCCCATCAACAACCATCCTTAATGCTCGTAGACGGGATGGCTTTATTATTTCGAGCTTATTATGCTACCGCATCCAGCGGATACATTCGCCGTACGAAATCCGGTCTGCCTACGAATGCAGTCTACGGATTCCTGCGTTATTTATGGGATGCAATCGATAAATTCAATCCGACCCATGTGGCCTGCTGCTGGGATATGGGATCGAAAACGTTCCGTTCGGAGCAGTTTGCGATGTACAAGGGCAACCGTCCGGATGCGCCGGATGACTTGATCCCTCAGTTTTCCCTCGTACGTGAAGTGACCGAATGCCTCGGCATGCCGAATTTGGGAGTCGAAGGCTACGAAGCCGATGATTGCATCGGAACGTTGTCCCGGAGGTTCGGCGGTGACATGAAGGTGATGATCTTGTCGGGGGACCATGATCTGCTGCAGCTTGTCAATGAGTCCACCTCCGTCATTATTATGAAAAAAGGCCACGGCAATTATATGGTATATACTCCGGAAACGTTATATGCAGAGAAAGGCCTCCTGCCGAAGCAGGTCATCGATGTGAAGGGGCTTATGGGCGACACCAGCGACAACTATCCGGGCGTGCGCGGGATCGGCGAGAAGACGGCGGTCAAGCTGATTCAGGAGTATGAATCGGTGGAAGGGATTCTTGAAAATCTGGATTCCCTGACGAAGGGAGTTCGAAGCAAGATCGAAGCCGACCTGGACATGCTTCATCTGTCCCGCCAGCTTGCCGAGATCCACTGCGAGGTTCCGATGGAATGCGAGCTGGATTTATGCCGCTTGGCGGTCGATCCTGAACGTGCCTTGCAGAAGCTCGAAGAGCTTGAGATGAAGAGCCTCAGCCATCTGATCGGCGCTGCGGTGGTTTCCTGACATGGCCGGCTGCGGAACCTTCCCGAAACGGGGGATGATGATCCTTGCGCTGTTAGCGATGCTGCTTCTTGTATCAGCCTGCGCTTCCGATCGTCCTTCGGGGAATGACGTTCAAGGCAAGGCCTCCAGCGGGGAAGAACCGGTGGAGCTCCTGGTATCGGCAGCCGCAAGCCTTAAGGACAGCATGGAGGAAGCAGGGAGGCTGTTCGAGGAGCAGCATCCCCATATCCGGATCCGGTACAATTTCGGCGGCTCCGGTTCCCTGGGCCAGCAGCTGGAGCAAGGAGCCCCCGTCGATTTATTCGTGTCCGCCGCAGTGGAGCCCATGGATCGCCTAGTCGATAAGGGAATGGTAAAAGCCGGCTCGGTTCAGCTGATGTTCCGGAACAGTCTTGTGCTGATCGAGCCTGGACCGGAGCCCTCCATTAAACAGCTGGACGAGCTTCTGAGGCCGGATGTCCGGATTGTGGCGGTCGGCCAGCCGGATACCGTTCCGGCCGGCGAGTATGCGGCCGAAGCGCTTCAGCATGAAGGGCTGTGGAACGAGGTGGAGTCCAAAGCCGTGTACGGCAAGGATGTGTCGCAAGTGCTGGCTTATGTGGAGTCCGGTAACGCGGATGCGGGATTCGTCTACAAAACGGATGTTACCCATTCGTCGAAAGCCGTACTGTCCCTGGAAATCGACCCGGGGCTGCATCAGCCGATCGAGTACCCCGCCGCTGTGCCGGTACAGGCCAAGCATCCGGAGGAGGCAAGCGAGCTGCTGGCTTTTATGAAATCACCGGAAGTGAAGGCGATATTTAAGAACGCAGGCTTTGACGTGGTGGAGGAATCGCCGTGACGGAAGCCGAGATGTTCTGGATGCCGGTATGGCTGTCGATAAAAACATCACTGCTCTCCAGCATGATTACGTTTATACTGGGTACTGCGGCAGCGCGTTGGATGTCGAGGCGCCGCTTTGCCGGCAAGACCGCGGTCGAAACGCTGCTTATGCTTCCGCTCGTCCTGCCGCCGACGGTTGTCGGCTTTCTTCTGCTTGTTATATTGGGCAGGAATAGCTGGGTAGGGACGGCAGCGGAATGGCTGTTCGCAAGGCCCGTTGTATTCAGCTGGGGGGCCGCCGTCATCGCGGCGATCGTGGTTTCGTTCCCCCTTGTTTATCAAAGCATGCGCGTCGGGTTCGAATCGGTGGATGACGAGCTTGAGGATTCGGCCCGCTCGGCCGGAGCCGGCGAATGGCAGGTGTTCCGCTGGATTACGCTGCCGCTCGTGCGGCGGGCCGCGGTTTCGGCCTATATTCTGGCGTTTGCCAGGGGACTGGGCGAATTCGGCGCGACATGGATGGTTGCAGGGAACATTCCCGGGGTGACACAGACGCTGCCCACAGCGATCTATGTTGCTGTAAGCAACGGTGACAGCCGGCTCGCCTGGGCCTGGACCGGCATGATCGTCCTCTTTTCCTGGCTGCTGCTTGCAGCTTCGGGAACGGGGCGAGGTCCGCGCAAGCGCGATTAGGCTTGACGGAAGAAGAATGTTTCCATATGCTGACGAATAGAGCTTGTTTAACAACAACCCAAGAGAAAGAGAGCACACGTGGAGAGGATGAATAGCATGAGTTTACTTGGAGCTATTGAGGCAGGAGGAACAAAGTTCGTTTGCGGCGTTGGAACCGCGGACGGAACGGTCGTGGAACGGGTAAGCTTCCCGACTACCACCCCTGAGGAGACGATGGCGAACGTCTTCAGCTTTTTTGCGGACAAGGATATTGAAGCGATCGGCGTAGGTTCGTTCGGGCCGATCGATCCGGTGAAGGGCAGCCCTACATATGGCTGCATAACGACGACGCCTAAGCCGCATTGGAGCAACTATAATATCGTTAAAGCGCTGGAGGAGCGGTTCGAAGTTCCGATCGGCTTTGACACGGACGTTAACGGAGCCGCGCTTGGCGAATATACCTGGGGGGCAGCCCAAGGCTTGGACAGCTGCCTGTACATTACGATCGGCACGGGTGTCGGAGCAGGCGCTGTTGTATCCGGCGAGCTGATCCACGGCTTGTCCCATCCGGAGATGGGTCACATCTATGTCCGCCGCCATCCGGAGGATCGATATGAAGGCACATGCCCATACCATGCAGACTGTCTCGAAGGGCTTGCTGCAGGACCGTCGCTCGGCAAACGCTGGGGAGTTCCGGGGGCGGAACTGACACCGGACCATCCGGCTTGGGAAATGGAAGCGTACTATCTGGCTCAAGCGCTGATGAACTATGTGCTGATTCTCTCTCCGCAGCGGATCGTTATGGGCGGCGGCGTCATGAAGCAGGAGCAGCTGTTTCCGATGATCCGTACCAAGCTTCAAGAGCTGCTGGCCGGCTACGTGCACCATCCAAGCCTGCGCGAGAACATCGATCAGTTTATCGTGCCGCCGCAGCTGGGCGATAACGCGGGACTGTGCGGCGCGCTGGCGCTTGCCAAGCTCGCTCTTGCCGAGAAGTAACCATAAGCCGGAGGATATTCTGACTGTAAACGGATAGATCTTTATAAAACCTGTTGGCTCCCGTTACAAAATATGGTACTATATAGCCAACAGTATAACATAGTGAAACGGGAAGCACCCTTAACGACGCTGCGGCGGAGTTGGGGTGCTTTTTTGCGTTGCATGAGGTTGTACTGAAAGAATGTGATAACGGGAGGTAGACAGGAGTTATGCAAATCGTGTTCATGAATCAGATGAGCAAAACGGACGAGCAGGGGCACTCGAGCTTCGCGCAGGTATGGATCGGAGAGGAGGAGGGCGTCTGGAGCCTAGGCTGGCGGGACATCGACCCCGAGGGCGAGGCCGCCGATGACGACTGGTATGAAGGAGGCTCGTGGAATGAGCTCCTCTGCGTATACCGCCACCACTTGGCCAGGAAGCTGGCGGAGGGGTATCGTCCGATCATCGAAGGGATTTTTAACGAGTCCGGGGAGATCGGCGGCAGGAATCTCCATGTGCAGAAGCTTCAATGCTACAGCGAGCTGTACGGCTCGGAGGAGCTGTATACCGAGCTGTGCGCCTGGCGGCGCCGGAAGGCGGCTTCCGGGCGGAAGGCTCCGTACTTTATCGCCAGCAACCGGGTGCTGCGGCTGATCAGCGCGTTCGTGCCCCAGACCGAGGAAGAGCTGCTGCAGCTGCCCGGAATCGGGCCTGCCAAAGCTTCCGAGCACGGGGCGGAGTGGCTTGAGATCACGGCGAAGGTGGAACGCGCGACAACCTTCCCGCTGGATTGGGTTTATGACCGGCTCCCGGAGGATGTGTTCGTCTCCTGGTTGTACAAGCAGAAGGAGGAGAAATACAAGCAGGAGCTGGAGCGGTACCGGATCCGCCGCTCGATGCTGCTTGGCATAGCTGAAGGAGCGACGCTGGAGCAGCTGGAAGAGCGTACGTCGCTGTCCCGCCGCGATCTGATCGAGCAGCTGGAGGGGCTTGAGAAGGAAGGCTACGACACCGAACAGCTGGTGCAAGCCGAGCTGGGCACCGTGCCGGACGCGGAGCAGGCAGCGGTATGGAAGGCTTTCGAGGAGCTTGGCGACACGTTTCTCAAGCCGGTTCTTCAGCGCGTATACGGTCAGGAGAAGGGGGGAGAGGAGGTTGGCGGAACGGAGAAGCTGTATGAGCGGCTGCGTCTGATCCGGATCCGCTTCCGCCGAGAGGAATCCCGGCAAGCGAGTGCCGGGTAAGGCTAGGTATACTGCAGAATCGCGCTGTCCCATGAGTAGAGCATCTACTGTGGGGCAGTTTTTTATGAACGATAGCTGCGCACGAAGCATCTCTTCGCATAGAAAAAGAGGAGCCCCGCAAGATCGAATGATCTCAAGGGACGCCTCCTCTTTAATAACATGCTGCTATACCTATGCTCTGTAATTTAAATCCAGTCCTTTTTCCGGAACAGATAAAACATCAGCAGGCCGGCAAATACCATGACGCCGATCACAACGTAATACGAATATTCCCAATGCAGTTCCGGCATATTGTCGAAGTTCATCCCGTAGATGCCTGTGATCAGCGTCAGCGGGATGAAGATGGTCGTAATGGCGGTAAAAACACGCATGATTTCGTTGGCACGATTCGCAATGCTAGACTGATACGCTTCCCGCAGGTTGCCCATCAAATCGCGGTAGGTTTCGAACGTTTCCGAAATTTTCACGGCATTCTCATAAATATCGCTGAAATATTTCTGCAGCTGGTCGTCGATCAGCCGAAGATCCTTTTTGTTAAGCGTATTGATAACTTCCTTCTGCGGTCCCAGCACCTTCTTCAGCCACAGGATCTCGCTTCGCAGGCCGATAATTTCGCTGAGATGCGTCTTCTTGGTATGAATAAGAATGTCTTCCTCTAGCTTCTCAATCCGGGCTTCGATCCGGTCGCCGACCGAAAAGTAATTGTCCGTAACCAAGTCGATCAGCAGGTAGAGGAACCGGTCGGGCGTGCTGACCTCGTCTTCCCATAGCAGGGGCTTGACGGTACGCAGCTCGTGAATTTTCTGTTTCGTCACGGTGATAATGAAATGTCTGCCCAGGAAAATATTCAGGGCACGGAGGAAAATTTCCTCATCATCAAAACGAATGCTGTTTACAACGATAAAATAATGGTTTTCATATATTTCGATCTTCGGACGCTGCTCCTCTTCGCTCAGGCAGTCCTCCACCGCAAGATCATGCAGGGAGAAGAGCGGCTGCAGCTCGGCTAAATCATCGACATCCGCATCCAGCCAGTAAAAGCCGCTGGCCGGTGGCGTCAGCGTCATCTGGATATCATCAACAGGGGTAAATACACCCGCATCAACCAACCGGATTTTCATTCTGATATCACTCCTTCTTCATTCGAACATTCAAGGCACAGGATATCAGCTTAGCCGGTGTACGGGCTTTGTTGGTCTTCTCCAAGTGAGAACTATGACAAAAGCGCATGAAAAATAACGCTGCCCTCTGCCGGTAAGCTGATCCTGGTCCTATGCGGTTGTGCATCCTTCGCTTCCACGTTCTGGCTCGGGTCACCGTCCATTTTCATGTTTCACCTCTTTCGTCATGGGGCTAAATAGCACTTGTCTAGTATAACGCCGGGTTTAGGAGCTTTCAAGCCGTAATCGGGCCAAACGGAAGGCGTTAATACAGGGTATTGAGAAAGGGATGTAATGTGACGGCTCGCTTGAAAAGATGCTTGACGAAAATATACGGATGATATAAAGTAAGTATCAATATAACAACACAACTAAATACAGCGAAATCTTATCAAGAGCAGGTGGAGGGACTAGCCCTATGAAACCCGGCAACCGGCGGCAATATCGCACGGTGCTAATTCTTGCAGGTTGTACGACAATCCATGATGGAACGTATAGCCTGGCAGATGAGAGAGGAGCATTGTAGTAATGTATACGACGACCTTTCTCGACCGAGAAAGGTCTTCTTGCGTTTATACAGTCGAAGCGCTCTTACTCAAGCTGCAGCGGATGTACCACTACATATTTTTGAAGGAGTGAGCTAAAGGTGCCTATTAAGATCCCTGATGCCCTGCCGGCCAAAGAAGTGCTGGCGGGAGAGAACATTTTTGTTATGGATGAAAGTCATGCCTTTCACCAGGATATCCGCCCGCTGCGGATTGCGATTCTGAATCTTATGCCGACGAAGGAAACGACGGAGACCCAGCTGCTCCGGCTGATCGGGAACTCGCCGCTCCAGGTTGATGTTGTCCTGCTGCACCCAAGCTCCCATGTATCGAAGAACACGTCGGCTGAGCATTTAAAGTCGTTCTACAAAACGTTCGAGCAAGTGAAGAATCGCCGCTTTGACGGCATGATTATCACCGGTGCTCCGGTGGAGCAGCTCGAATTCGAAGAGGTCAATTATTGGGAGGAGCTCACCGAAATTTTCGAATGGAGCAAGACGCATGTGACCTCGACCATGCATATTTGCTGGGCATCCCAGGCCGGCTTGTACTACCATTACGGCGTGCCGAAATACAGCTTGGAAGAGAAGTGCTTCGGCGTGTTTTCCCATACGGTCAGCGAGCCCTGTACCAAGCTGCTTCGCGGCTTCGACGACATGTTCTTCGTTCCGCATTCCCGCCACACCGAGGTCCGGCGCGAGGACATTGCGGGCATCGATGACCTGGTCATTCTGTCGGAGTCCGAGGAGGCAGGCATCTACCTGGTAGCAAGCAGGGACGGCAAGCAAATATTCGCCACCGGTCACTCGGAATATGATCCGGATTCCCTGAAATGGGAATATGACCGGGATATCGCGAAGGGATTGGATATTGCGCTGCCGCGCAATTATTATCCGAATGATGATCCGACCCGCAATCCTCCTTCGATCTGGCGGGCCCATGCTAACTTATTGTTTACGAATTGGCTCAATTACTATGTATATCAAGAAACTCCATATGATATCGGTCCACAAATATAGAAGCCGCCAAGGAGGAAGTTGTAATGGAGAGAAAACCGCTGAATATCGAGAGCCGGCTGGCGCAAATCGGATCGGTGAATGAGCCGGTGACCGGAGCCGTGACGTTCCCGATCTATCAGGCCACCGCATACCGTCATCCGAAGCTTGGGCAAAGCACGGGCTTTGATTATATCCGCACGAAAAATCCGACCCGGCAAGTGCTGGAGGAATCGATCGCCGAACTGGAGTCCGGCGACGCGGGCTTTGCCTGCAGCTCGGGCATGGCGGCCTTGCAGACGATATTTGCCATGTTCAGCCAAGGCGATCACCTGATCGTATCGCTGGATCTCTATGGCGGAACCTATCGGCTGCTGGACCGAATCATGTCCAAGTTCGGCGTGAGCGCAACGTATGTCGACACGAATGACCTGGACGCGCTGGAGCAATCCCGCAAGCCGAATACGAGGGCGGTGTTTATCGAGACGCCGACCAACCCGCTGATGATGATCACGGATATTGAAGCGGTCTGTACATGGGCCAGACATCATGGTCTGATCACGATTGTGGACAACACGCTGCTGACGCCCTACTTCCAGCGTCCGATCGAGCTTGGAGCGGATATCGTCATACATAGCGCCACCAAGTATTTGGGCGGCCATAATGACGTGCTGGCCGGGCTTATCGTTACGAAAGGCAGGGAGCTGTCCGAAGAAATCGCCTTTTTGCACAATTCCATCGGCGCGGTGCTAAGCCCATCCGATTCCTATCAGCTGATGAGGGGCATGAAGACGCTGGCGCTCCGCATGGACCGGCACCAAAGCAACGCGACTGCAGTCGCCCGCTTTCTGACAACCCATCCGGCGATCGCGGAGGTGTTCTACCCTGCGCTGCCTGAGCACCCGGGCTATGAGATTCAGAACCGGCAGTCCAGCGGAAATACCGGCATCTTCTCCTTCAAAGTGAAAGATGCCCGTTACGTAGAGCCCGTACTGCGACATATCAAGCTGATAGCCTTCGCCGAAAGCCTCGGCGGCGTCGAATCGCTCATGACCTATCCGGCGGTGCAGACGCATGCGGATATTCCGGTGGAGATTCGCGAGGCCGTCGGGGTAGATGACCGGCTGCTGCGTTTCTCGGTCGGCATCGAGCATGCGGATGATCTGATCGCTGATTTGGATGCGGCCTTGAACGCGGCCGTGGCCGAAGTGGAAGGAGGCGTACGGGGATGAGCATCGACAAAGCTGCGCGCATTGGCGAGAAGGGGCGGACGCATTCCGGACCGAAAGGACGGGATGCGGACCCGCTCCGCTTCGAGACAAAGCTGCTTCATTTCGGCGGGGAGATCGACCGGGCGACCGGGGCATCCAGTGTGCCGATCTATCAGGCATCGACCTTTCACCACGAGGATATCTACCAGCCTCCGCTTCATGATTACAGCCGATCCGGCAACCCGACCCGCCAAGCGCTCGAGGATTATATCGCATTGCTTGAAGGCGGTGTTCGGGGGTTCGCGTACGCTTCCGGCATGGCCGCGATATCCAGCTCGTTCATGCTGCTGTCGGCAGGCGATCATATGATCGTTACGGAGGACGTGTATGGAGGAACCTATCGGCTGTTAACCAGCATCCTGAACCGGATGGGCATTGAAAGCACCTTCGTGGACATGACCGATCTTGAACAGGTGAAGGCGGCCCTTAAGCCGAACACGAAGGCGGTCTATATGGAGACGCCGTCCAATCCGACGCTGAACATTACGGATATCGGAGCAGTGACCGATTGGGCGAAGGAGCATGATCTGCTTACGCTTCTTGATAATACCTTTATGACCCCGTACTATCAGCGGCCGATCGAATTCGGCGTTGACATCGTCATTCACAGCGCCACCAAATTTCTGGGGGGACACAGCGACGTTCTCGCAGGCCTCGCGGTTGCCAGAACGGAAGAGCTGGCCGGGCGGCTGAAGCAGCTCCAGAACGGGCTTGGCACGGTGCTTGGCGTTCAGGATTCATGGCTGCTCATGCGGGGGATGAAGACGCTAGGCGCGCGGATGGCTCATTCCGAAGAGAGTGCAGCCAAGCTGGCGGCATGGCTGCAAGGAAGAAGCGATATCGAGCGCGTCTACTATCCGGGTCTCTTGAATCATCCGGGGCGCGAGATTCACGAGAAGCAATCGAGCGGCTATGGGGCGGTCATCTCGTTTGACGTCGGTTCCGGGGAGCGGGCGAAGCAGGTGCTGAACCAAGTGAAGCTGCCGCTGGTGGCGGTCAGCCTGGGAGCGGTGGAGAGCATTCTGTCCTATCCGGCCATGATGTCCCATGCGGCGATGGGCGAGCAGGTTCGTCACGAACGGGGCATTACGGACGGGCTGCTGCGTTTCTCCGTCGGACTTGAGGATGTGGATGATCTAATTGCCGACCTGGATCAGGCACTTGCCGGCAGCCGCTAAGGAGCGCGCGACCGGTGGGACTTTCCGTAAAAAGGGACAGTGCGGAACGGCTGTTCACAATATTTCCATATTTTTATCCGGCATCCCGCCCGCAGCGGGATGTCGTTTTTGTTGCCGGATTGTGGTAGGATGAAAGGACGAAGTTTTTTGATTGTTTTGTTGAGTAGTCATTTTTTCGGATAAGGGAGGCTGCAAGAAATGAGTGCGGTAAACCGTATTTTGGATAAAGCTTTACGCGGTGAAAGACTAAACCTCGAGGATACTGTTACGCTGTTTGAAAGCGATGAGGTGGAGAAAATAGGGCATGCGGCGAATGTGATGACCAAGCGTCTGCACCCAGACCCGATCACGACATTTGTCATCGGCCGGAACATCAACTATACGAACGTCTGCGACGTATACTGCCGCTTTTGTGCTTTTTACCGGAGACCGGGCTCGTCTGAAGGATACGTGCTGCCGGACGAGACGATCTTTCAGAAGATTCAGGAGACCGAGGACGTTAACGGAACCGAGATCCTGATGCAGGGGGGGACCAATCCGGATCTGCCATTCAGCTATTACACGGATCTTCTGCGCAACATCAAGAAGCGGTTCCCGAATATTACGATGCACTCCTTCTCGCCTGCGGAGATCATGAAGATGGTCGAGGTGTCGGGCTTGTCGCTGGAGGAGGTCGTACGCGAGCTCCGCGATGCCGGACTGGACTCGCTTCCCGGCGGCGGCGCCGAAATTCTGGATGACCGGATCCGGAAGAAGGTCAGCCGCTTGAAGGGCTCCTGGCGCCAATGGATGGATGTCATGCAGACGGCTCACCGGCTCGGCATGAACACGACGGCCACGATGGTCATCGGTCTCGGCGAGACGATGGAAGAGCGGGCGCTGCATTTGCTGCGCGTGCGGGATGCGCAGGATGAGTGCATTCAGAACGGCTGGAATTCCAAGGGCTTCCTTGCTTTTATTCCATTTACCTTCCAGCCTGACAACACGAACCTGAAGCGTGAGCGGGAGACGCCGGAGGCTTACTTGAAGACCGTTGCGATCGGCCGCCTCGCCATCGATAATGTGCCGAACCTGCAGTCCTCCTGGGTAACGATGGGACCGGAGATCGGCAAGCTGTCGCTTAGCTACGGCTGCAACGATTTCGGCAGCACGATGATGGAGGAGAACGTGGTTTCCTCTGCAGGTGCCGTGTACAAGGTTAACATCGAGTCGATTCTGAAGCTGATCCGCGAGACCGGCAATATTCCGGCCCAGCGGAACACCCGCTACGAAATCCTCCGCGTGTTTGAGGACAACAGCAGCGTAGAGCGCGATTTCGTCATGCAGAACTAATACCAATACTTAGATAGCGTACACGCTGCGAAAGCGGATCGGGGAACGGCCTCGGTCCGCTTTTTTGCATGCCGTTAATCGCCCAGGCCACTATTCATTCCGGCGCTTAAATATTCCTTGGACTTGCTTGTTTTTCCAAGCAGGTGTTCCGTATATCCCCGTGCGGGTCCCCATATACTGAAAAGGGATTCGAAAGGAGTGATTCCATGGAACTGTTCAGCATTTCTGTCAGTGCACGGACCGAAGACGAGAAAAGAGCGTTTCACCGTATATTGTCAGACAAGCAGAAGGAGTTACATAAACAATGCAAGCAGCTGAAATTCACGTTCAGCGCTTCCGATGACCGCGTCATTTGGACTTGCTCCGGCAAGCTTCCGCTGTCATCCTGGACAGTCTCTGCCGAAACCCTTCGGCGTCAAGTCTCCGAAGCCGTCACGGCTTATATTCTCGAGGAGAAGGAGCAGGAGATTGCTGCACGGTTAATGTTCTCGGAATTCGAGTTTGACGATGAGGAAGAGGCCGATCGGATTCTGCAATGGTTTCTTATGCTGTTGACCAAGGAAGAAGGTCCTTCGGGCGACTTCTGGCGGAGCCGCAGGCGAAAGCTGTCCGATGGCATTTATCAATGCCTGCTCGAGAGCCCGGAGCTGAATTTGGACGGGTTCATGATCTTCCGGCTTCAGGGATATGAAGAGGAGCTCCGCGAGATGGCAGAGTATGCCGTTGATGAATTTATGCTGGATCAGCAGTACGAGGAATTTGTGAGCCTGCTGAAATATTTTGTTTATTTTCAAGAGCCTAAAATGCCGCTGGTCCATGTTATTCATAAGGGGGACGAGGATTTTCTCCTGCTGGACGGCAATTTAAGGCCGCTTGAGCGCCCCCGGGAGGAGGGGCTTGTGATGGAGCGGCTGGATCAGGAGATGGAGATCGAGGATATGGTCGTCAGCACGCTGATTTCCGTATCTCCTGCCCGGATGATCATTCATACAAGGCAGCCGGAACTTCCGGTTATCGTGACCCTTGCCCATATCTTTGATAATCGCGCCGAGGTATGCTGCAGCTGTCCGGAATGCAGTGCGCTTCTCGGGAGCGGCCGGATGATGACTTGACGTTTTACGCGGGACAGGATTATAATTACTGATAAATTCACGTAAAAAGCTCTGACAAAGACATGAATCAATTCGGACCAGACCGCTTTCAGAGAGAGGAAACATCGGCTGAGATTTCCTCCGGGATGCCATTGATTTACCCCTTTGTAGCTGTGCTGTCGAACATCCCTCCCAGGCTTAGTAGGCATCGCCGGATCATGACCGTTACCTCATGCTGATGAAGGATCCTCCGAGTCTAACGTATTGCATGCGGCTGGAGCGATCGAATTAGGGTGGAACCACGGGTATAACACTCGTCCCTTTGCGGGACGGGTGTTTTTTGTATTTATCAGGCCCGATAGGCAGCCTTCACTTAAGCCTGCCATATAAGGGATGAAAGCTGGAATGCACGGGATGGACCTGTCCTAAACAGAATTGTCAATGAACGTGAACAATCATCATTTTGGAGGAGGAATGCAAGGTGGCTATCAGTATCAAATTACCTGACGGCTCCGTCCGCGAGTATGAAGCGGGAAGCAGCATTGAGGATGTTGCCGCTTCGATCAGCAGCGGGCTGAAGAAAAATGCCGTCGCAGGCAAACAGAACGGGATTTTGGTGGATTTATCGACACCGCTTGAGGACGGAGCATTGATTGAAATCGTTACCCAAGATTCCGCCGAAGGACTGGAGGTTATCCGCCACAGCACCGCACACCTGCTGGCCCAGGCTACGAAGCGCCTGTTTGGCGCGAAGGAAGTCAAGCTTGGCGTGGGGCCTGTGATCGAGGACGGCTTCTACTACGATATGGATCTTGAGGAGCCGCTGAATCCGGAGGACCTGCAGAAGATTGAGAAGGAAATGGAGCGCATCACCCAGGAGAACCTTCCGATCGTTCGCAAGGAGGTCAGCCGTGCGGAAGCGCTGAGAATCTTCGGTGAGCTGGGCGACCCGTACAAGCTCGAGCTGATCAATGCTCTGCCGGAGGACAGCGTAATCACCATTTACGAGCAGGGCGAGTTCTTCGATCTTTGCCGCGGGCCGCACGTTCCGTCTACCGGCAAGATCAAGGTGTTCAAGCTGATGAGCGTTGCAGGTGCTTACTGGCGCGGAGACAGCAAGAATAAAATGCTGCAGCGCGTGTACGGAACGGCTTTCGTGAAGAAAGCGCAGCTCGATGAGCATCTGCATCTGCTGGAGGAAGCCAAGAAGCGCGATCATCGCAAGCTGGGCAAGGAGCTGGAGATGTTTACCTTCTCCCAGCTTGTCGGACAGGGACTGCCGATTTGGCTTCCGAACGGAGCCAAGCTCCGCCGGACGCTGGAGCGTTACATCGTCGACATGGAGGAGCGTCTTGGATATCAGCATGTCTACACGCCGGTCCTCGGTAACGTGGAGCTGTACAAAACGTCCGGGCACTGGGACCACTATCAGGAGGATATGTTCCCGACAATGGCTATGGACAACGAGGAGCTCGTGCTTCGTCCGATGAACTGTCCGCACCATATGATGGTATACAAGAGCGGAATGCACAGCTATCGGGATTTGCCGATCCGCGTGGCGGAGCTGGGCATGATGCACCGGTACGAAATGTCGGGAGCGCTGACCGGCCTTCACCGCGTACGGGCCATGACGCTGAACGATTCCCACATCTTCTGCCGTCCGGACCAGATCAAGGACGAATTCGCACGCGTCATTCAGCTGATCATGACGGTATACAAGGACTTCGGCATCAGGGACTACCGCTTCCGCCTGTCCTACCGGGATCCGCAGGATACGGAAAAATACTATCAGGACGACGAAATGTGGGAAATGTCCCAGCGCATGCTGCGCGAGGTTGTCGAGGGCCTGGATATGCCGTTCTACGAAGCGGAAGGCGAAGCCGCCTTCTACGGTCCGAAGCTTGATGTCCAGATCAAGACGGCGCTTGGCAAGGAAGAGACGCTGTCCACGGTACAGCTGGACTTCCTGCTTCCGGAGCGCTTCGAGCTGGAATACGTAGGCGACGACGGCCAGAAGCATCGACCTGTCGTGATCCATCGCGGCATTATCAGCACCATGGAGCGCTTCACCGCTTTCCTGCTGGAGAATTTCGCGGGTGCGCTGCCGCTGTGGCTGTCCCCGGTACAGGTGAAGGTCATTCCGGTATCCGGCGCGTTCGAGGACTATGCGAAGGAAGTGGCCGAGAAGCTGCAGCAGGCCGGCATTTCCGTCGAAGCGGACCTCCGCAACGAGAAGCTCGGCTACAAAATCCGCGAAGCGCAGCTGGAGAAAATCCCTTACATGTTCATTGTGGGCGAAAACGAGAAAAATGCGGGTGCCGTTTCCGTCCGCAAGCGGGGCGAAGGGGACATCGGCGCCCAGCCGCTCGGCGAAATCATCTCGAAGCTTCGTGAAGAGATCGACACGCGCCTCGTCTAATTTCGGGGCTGAATCGTTGGAGCCGCTTGCGCAGCTGAAGGCTGCAATCCATTAAATGGTAAACCGTCAGATCCCTCTGTCATGATGTATATTTCATTCGGGATGTGGGAACCCTCGCTATTAAGGGGGAGGTACTCACATGATCAAATGGAAAACATGGCAGAGGGTTCTTTGCGGTTCCGTTCTGTCAGCTATGCTATTCAGTACATGGACATCTTCGGCTAAAGCCTACAATACCATTTTAAGTGAATCATACAGCAGGATCGATAGCAGTCCTATTTACGAAGGTTCAAGGAAAGGGGAAGTCCGGGGCTCGGAGTACGTAGATCTGTCCGTGTTTTATGCCATGCGTGCCGCCGGCTTATCCGATTTGAGCCGGTATATTACCCTGCCCGAACTGCCCGAAACGGCGCCGAAGAAAACCGGGCCTGCGAAGAGACGGGCATCCTCCATGCCGGTGCTTGCACCGCCGGAGGATCAGGTGCTTCATACGGTAAAAGTGACGGCGACCGGCTATACGGCAGGCTATGAATCCACCGGCAAGAAACCGGGCCACCCGCAGTACGGAATAACCTATTCCGGCGTTAAGGTCAAGCGGGACAAAAATACGCTGTCCACGATCGCGGCAGACCCTGATGTTTTTCCGCTCGGAAGCATCCTGTACATTCCTGGCTACGGTTATGGCATCGTTGCGGATATCGGATCGGCGATCAAAGGCCGGAAGATCGACCTGTATTTTGCCACCACCAAGCAGGTGTTCCAGGAGTGGGGGAAGAAGGACGTCGAGGTTCAGGTCATTAAGCAGGGCAGCGGCAAATGCACGGAGCAAATGCTGAGAACGTTCGGCAATGCGATCGAAACGTACCGGTTTCTGCCGTCCTCGGTGCTCGAGGAAGCGATCTAAAGAGCATTCCGAAACATCGATTTGAGCCGGGAGTTCACCTCGCGGAAATTCAGAATAAGGTCACCCTGTTCATCACATACTACATTTCGGGGGGCAAGAACCCCTGAAGAGGATGAAGGTATCGATAAGAACAGGGAGGTGAACATTGTGCCTAAAAAGAACAAAGTGCAAGAGAACTACCAAACTCCGAACGAAAAGTTCAACGCCGAGTTCGCTGAAGATACCAGCGGAATCAAGAGCAACCCGAAGGGGAACGCTAAAGTTCAGGAGAATTTCCAAACACCGAACGAAAAGTTCAACGCTGAGTTCGCTGAAGATACCAGCGGAATCAAGAGCAACCCTAAAGGTAACGCCAAAGTTCAAGAGAACTACAAAAAACCGAACGAGAAGTTTGACGCCGAGTTTGGTGAGCTGAACCAGCCAGGCGACCACCCGACGAACCGCTAACCATTTTTGATGGTTGATCGTTCGAGTTTCAAATAAAAGACCTTCGCCTAGGCGAGGGTCTTTTTTGTAGATTTTTGTAGATTTAAGAAAATAAGATGTGCTGCCTAAATATCCGGAAGAACGGCTCTAAACGCGTTCGGTTTTCATTGAAAGCACGCCGATGGCTTTTAGCGTGGCGGGCCCAGAAATATCCAGCTCCTCGGTCTCGAGACCGAGAACAGTTTCCTCCCGCCGCCGCTAACCGATTCCCCTCATCATGTAGTACACTGTAGGTAAGCTACAAATAGAACTACGAAAGCAAGGGGATGACCATGAGTAGAAAAGGGTGGAGCAAGCTCAGCAGCGGTTTGCTGCTCATCGGGATCGGTGTATTGTTTCTTCTCAATCAGCTGGATCTTGTAGATGTGGATCTCGGATATATTTTCTCAACCTTCTGGCCGGTGTTCATTATTTGGTTCGGACTGCAGAGTTTGATTTATGCGCGCGGAGGAGGGCTATGGGGCGCCGTCGTTCCGCTGATTATCGGCTTCTATTTCCTGGGCCGGAATTTGGGTGTCGTCGACTTTACCTTCGGTGATCTGGTTAAATACGCCATTCCGATTATGCTGATCGGCTTCGGTCTGCAGGTGATATTTACTCCGAAGCATCAGGCGCCGCCGCCACCGTCCCCGCCTAAGCCTGACGACTTCACCTCCGCACGGGGAGAGGGCTTTCATGAAATTCCGGAGCCGCCGGAGGCCCAGCCGCTGGATTCTTCTCTGGATGAGGAGTTCGAGCGCAGATTCGGCAAGCAGGACAGCATGGACAAGACCGACAAGACCGGCATGAACGGTATAGGCGGTATGAACGGCGGTGCAGAACGGAGAGCTGGACACAGCGAATCGGTGAAGGGGTATCGCTGGCAGGGCAAGCATCATGCCGACCGACGCGATGAAGACCGTGGCGGCGAACGGGACGATCGCAGAAAATACCGGGATTATATCGGTATGGACGGCCGGGATTCCCGGTACGGGGATGCCTATGGTCCAAACGAGCACGAGCACAACCATAGCCATTACGGCCATGCCGATCATTATGGACACCATCACGGCTATGCCGGTCATGATACGGTGAACAAGTCCTCTTTCATCGGGGATGTGCATATGGGCAAGGATTATTTTCAGCTCAAGCCGACGAATATTTCCCAGTTTATCGGCGACACGGTGCTTGATTTAACCAAAGCCCAAATCCCTTACGGGGAAACCAAAATCAATATCTCGGCATTCATCGGCGATGTGAAGGTATTCGTTCCGAATGACTCGGATGTCGGGATCCATGTATCAACCAGCTCGTTCATCGGCGATATGAAGGTTCTGGAGGAGAAGCGGAGCGGCTTTATGGGAAGCGCCGGTCTGGAAAGCCCGTATTACAGGGAAGCGGGCAAGAAAATTCGAATCAATGTCAGCGTATTTATCGGTGACGTTAAAGTGAACAAGGTAGGGTAACGCCCATGGGATTTTTAAAAAACACAAAATGGATCATCATGGTCAATTTCCTTCTGATTGGAGCCGGCGTCGCTGTATTCCTGTATGCAGCGGACCAAACCGGCTATATACATATTATAGATAACCGGCTGTGGTTCGTTTACGCAGTCGGTGTCATTCTGTTTTCGGGCATCGCGGGGTATATCGCAGGCCAGCGCATCCAGCGGCCGCTGGATCTTCTTCACTTAAATATGCTCC
Source organism: Paenibacillus ihbetae (assembly GCF_002741055.1). NCBI lineage: Bacteria > Bacillati > Bacillota > Bacilli > Caryophanales > Paenibacillaceae > Paenibacillus > Paenibacillus ihbetae. The sequence goes on from NZ_CP016809.1 coordinate 4,598,350, forward strand.
AGGCAGCGAAGGGCAACTTGACGGTGCGGCTGCCTGTCATTGAGGACGGTTCGTTTTCCAGAGTGTATGATGAATTTAACGGCATGATCGAAGCGCTGGAGAAGAAGGTGAAGCTGCTGCAGCGGCTGGGCGAACAGGAAGTGATGGAGAAGGAAATCGCGGCGGAAGCCGCCGTTCTGGAAGAGCGGCGCCGGATGGCCCGGGATCTGCATGATACGGTAAGCCAGCAGCTCTTCGCCATCCACATGTCGGCCTCCTCGCTGCCGGCCGTGCTGAAACGGAACCCCGAGCATGGGGATCAGGTGCTCGGCCAGCTTATCGAGATGTCACACATTGCACAGAAGCAGATGCGGGCATTGATCGCACAGCTGCGCCCGGTTGAACTGGAGGGCCGAACGCTTGAGGAAGCGCTTGAGAAATGGTTCCCGGATTACTGCCGCCAAAATGGTTTGAAGGGCATGAAGGACGTTGAACTGTACGGCGGCGTTTCCGAGGCGATCGAGCATCAGCTGTTCTTGATCATACAGGAGGCGGTTGCCAACATCGTCAAGCACGCGGGTGCGGGGCTTGTCAGCATGTCGCTGCGGGAAGACCAGAAGCGGGTCGTGCTCAGCATCAGCGATGACGGCATCGGATTCGACGAGATTGCCGGAAGACAGGGCTCCTACGGACTCTCAACCATGCGGGAGAGGGCGGAGAAGCTTGGCGGGCAGGTCGAGATTATCAGCAAGAAGGGAGCAGGTACGACCGTTAGAGTCAACATTCCTCTGTTTGACGACGAGAACGGGCAGGAAGATAGCGGCGAGGATCAGGCGGAACGGGAAGTACCGGCAGGCGCCGGCACATTGGAAAGGGGAGCGGGAGAATAATGAGTGGGGTAATTCGAGTATTGCTGGCTGATGATCATGATATGGTGCGGATGGGGTTAAAAACCTATTTGTCGCTTGATCCCGGCTTTGAGGTGATCGGCGAAGCGGCGAACGGGCAAGAGGTTATTGACATGCTGCGCAGCGCGGATGAGAGCTCCAGACCGGATCTGGTGTTGATGGATTTAATGATGCCGATCATGAACGGAGCGGAGACGACGCGGGCGGTGATGGCGGAGTTTCCCGAGCAGAAGATCGTCATCTTGACCAGCTTCCTTGAAGATGATCTGGTCGTGGAATGCATTGAGGCAGGCGCGGTCAGCTATGTGCTGAAGACGGTATCCGCCGACGAGCTGATCTATGCCCTTCAGGGGGCGTTCCGGGGTATGCCGGTCATGACGAAGGACGTTTCGGAAGCGTTGACCCGGGGAATCCGGCGGCATATGGTGAACGAAGACGAGTCCGGACTGACCGAGCGGGAGCGGGAAGTCCTGCTGCTGATCGCCGAAGGCAAGAGTAACAAGGAGATCGGGGAGGAGCTGCATATCAGCATCAAAACCGTCAAAACCCATGTCAGCAACCTGCTGATGAAGTGTGAGCTGGAGGACCGGACCCAGCTAGCCATCTATGCCCACCGGAAGGGCTGGGTCAAATCGTCGTAAGCTAAGGGAAGCTGTAAGAACAAGGAAAGCGAACAGGAGCGAAGAGTCTGGAGTGATTTCGTCGTACGGATAATGGTAAGGTTTTTATCTGCCTTTTAATTGTTTTTAAGGTACTATTAAGGTTTATAGTACACAATAAAGACAGTTAATCAATGAAACCGCTTGGAAGCAGGCGATTCAAATAGGAGGTAAACACCCATGGACGATCCAAGAAAGCGATATGGCTATCCAGATGATGAGCGAGCGAACAACGAACCCGGCAATGAGCCGAACAGACAAGAGGAACCAGCCTCGGGCAGCTCTTCCTACTACTATTCGTACGGACCCTTTCAGTCCCTATCCAATGAGAGGGACAGCGAGCAAACCGAAGACAACCCGTATAGGAGACGGGAATCCCAAGAGGTTGAGGTTACGGCACCGCAGCCCGTAAAACCGATTCCGTCTTCCGGCTACGTCCAATCGCAATCGGCCGGACAACAGGGCGGCAGCGGGGGACCGTCGGACGCCGTGACAAGGAATACGCATTGGAACTACAGCTCCAAGCCGAAAACGTCAGTCAAAACGGTGCTGCTGTCCTTTCTCGCAGGCGTTATCGTCATCTCGAGCTTGATGTTTGCCGCAGACCGGACGAATCTGTTCACGCCTGACGCCGCCTTCTCATCCGAACAGCCGTCTCAGGAAACGGCGGCGCCTGTCGATAGTAGCGGTAACGGCAACGACAGCGGCGCGACAACGGCATCCGCGATGATTCCAACCAACCAAGGGGACGTTTCGGCTGTCGTGGATGAAGCCGGCCCTGCCGTTGTCCTGATCGAAACGCTGGTCAACAGCCGCAGCGGGCAAAGCTCCAATCCGAGTCTGAACGATCCGTTCTGGTATTTCTTCGGCGGGGGCCCGTCCAGTCAGCAGGAAGACAGCGGCAATAGCGGCAACAACGGTAACGGCGGCAATCAGCAGCTCGTGCCTTCGGGTCTCGGCTCCGGCTTTATATTCGATAAGTCCGGTTACATTCTGACGAACGAGCACGTTATTCATGGCGCCGACGTCATTCAAGTTACGGTCCAAGGCACCAAGAAGCCGTATGAAGCCAAGCTGCTCGGCTCCAGCTACGAGCTCGACCTGGCCGTGCTGAAGATTGAAGGGGATAACTTCCCGTCGGTTAAGCTGGGCGACTCCGATTCCGTGAAAGTCGGTGAATGGCTGGTGGCGATCGGCAACCCGGGAGGGTTCGATCATACCGTAACCGCCGGCGTGTTAAGCTCCAAAGAGCGCGAAATCGAAATTCCAGGAACGAATGGAGAAGAGGACCGCTCCTATAAGCACCTGCTGCAGACGGACGCCTCGATCAACCCGGGGAACTCGGGCGGACCGCTCTTGAACCTGAAGGGTGAAGTGATCGGGATGAACGTGGCCGTCAGCGCAGAAGCGCAGGGCATCGGCTTTGCGATTCCGTCCAGCACGATTAAGGAAGTGCTGGATTACCTGAAGAACAACCAGGAAGTTCCGAAAGAGCCGGAACCGTTTATCGGAGCGGAGCTGGCAACCGTTACGCCGCAAATTGCACAGCAGCTTGGATCAAGCGTAACGGAAGGCTCTTACGTCAATCGTGTCGTTTTCCGCTCGCCGGCGTATGAAGCCGACCTTCGCCAATATGACATCATCATTGGCGTGGATGGTCAGAAATACCCGACGCATACCGATTTGATCGAACTCATTCAATCGAAGAAGGTCGGCGATAAAATTACGCTTAACGTCGACCGCAACGGCAAGAAAATCGACCTGCCGCTGACGATTGGGGATAGAAACGAGTTTGAGGCTTCCCTCCAGCAGCAGCAACGGCAGCCGTAAGCATTGACATAGAAGCGCTACAAGCGGAAGGGTCGATTCCCTTCCGCTTGTCTTGTGCTTGGACCGGCCGATATAATGGGATTGTAAACGACGTAACAATTGAGATGCTAGCAGATAGAGGAGATGTCGCCGATGCGGTCCCGAATTTTAATCGTGGATGATGATGAGAAAATTATTTCGATGCTTCGAAGAGGATTGGCCTTCGAGGGTTATGATGTGCTGACGGCCTCGAACGGGGCCGAAGGCTTGAAACTGATTCTGAGCGAAGATCCGGATGTGGTCGTGCTGGATGTCATGATGCCCCAAGTCGATGGATTTGAAGCGCTGAGAAGGCTTCGTGAAGGGGGCAGCACGGTGCCGGTGCTGATGCTGACCGCGAAAGACGAGGTAGAGAACCGCGTCAAGGGGCTCGATACCGGCGCGGATGATTATTTGGTCAAGCCGTTTGCGCTGGAGGAGCTGCTCGCACGCGTGCGCGCGCTCTTGCGGCGTAAAACTGGGGAGGATTCATCCTCTCAACGCCTGACTTTCGAGGATCTTGTTATGGACACCGATGCCAGGGAAGTCATCCGGGCGGGACAGCGGCTGGAACTGACCGCGAAGGAGTTCGAGCTGCTCCATCTGTTTATGCAGAACCCGAAGCGGGTGCTGTCCCGCGATTTGATCATGGATAAAATATGGGGCTACGATTACAGCGGGGAATCCAACGTGCTGGAGGTCTACATCGCCATGCTCCGGCAGAAGACTGAGGAACATGGAGGGAAGCGGCTGATCCAGACGATCCGCGGAGCTGGCTACATTCTAAGAGGTGACAACTAAAGATGTCCATTCGTTTAAGGCTGACCGCTTGGTATACCGGAATTCTGTTTGTGACGCTGCTGATATTCAGCTCAGCGGTGTACGGCTTTGTACATCTGTACACGTACGATGAGCTGAAACAAAGGATTGTCAAGCAATCAGGCGAGATGGAGCTCGGAACCAACGGCTTCGAAGTGTTTCCTAGCCGTGATACGGCCGACCGGCTCGAAGCTGCTGATTTATTTATGCAGACATCGACTACGGAACGGCTGACATGGCGATCGGATAATATGATTTTTAGCGAGGTCCAGTTTGATATTCCTCCCGCTGACAATATTAAAAAGTACGACAACAAGTTTACACGCATGAATATCAATGGAAACTCTTTTCTTGTATACCAAAAAGCATTGTTTAAAAATCCAAGTCACGCCATCTTGTGGCTTCAAATTGGTGCTAATACAAGATTAATCGACCAAACGCTGGACCGGCTTCAGTCGATCCTGATCATGGGATCGGCTGCAACGCTGGTGATTGCTTCCACCTTCGGTCTGTTCTTGGCGCGTAAATCGATGAACCCGATCGGCAAAGTGACCGAGGCCGCGGAACATATCCAGAAGGGGACGGACCTTAGCGTCCGGATTGAGTACGACGGTCCGCAGGACGAAATCGGACAGTTGATCGGCACCTTTAATGCGATGCTGGAGCGAACCGAGGGATTCTATAAGGAGCTGGAGGATGCCTATGCCGCCCAGCGGCGTTTCGTTTCCGACGCTTCCCATGAGCTCCGGACCCCGCTGACCACGATTCGCGGCAATGTCGACCTGCTGCAGAAGATGTGGACGGCGGAGCAAGGCGAACGAATGGATATGGACGATGAAATGATCAAGCAAATTTCCATCGAGGCGGTCGGTGACATCTCGGACGAGGCCAAACGGATGAGCCGGCTCGTGAACGACATGCTGTCCCTTGCCCGCGCAGATACCGGTCAGACCTTCGAGCTGTCGCCGATTCCTTTGCAGCCGCTCGTTGAGGAGGTTGCGCGGCGGGCGCAGTTTCTGGAGAAGACGGCGGAGTGGCATGTTGGCCGGCTGTCGGTTTTGAACGGGGTTTACGTTGAGGGAAACAAAGATTATCTGCAGCAGATGCTGTTCATATTTATCGAAAATGCATTCAAGTATACGCCGGAAGGCGAGGTCAGCCTGGACGCCGTTCTGTATAAGGGGCAGGTCGGCCTGAGAATTTCGGATACCGGAATCGGCATGGACAAGGACGAGGTGCCTTTTATCTTCGAACGTTTCTACCGCGCGGACCAGTCCCGAGGCGTAACCGCCGGAACGGGCCTTGGGCTCTCGATTGCCAAGTGGATCATCGATGAACACAAGGGCTCGGTCGAGGTCGTTACCCGCAGAGGGGAAGGCAGTACGTTTATTGTATGGCTGCCGGTCGTCTTTGCTCCTCCCCTGGAATAGGGTATAATGGTTTATGAACCTAAGGAATACAACGCGAAAGCAGGTGAGGATCATCGAAGTCATCAAAATATCGCCGAGAGGTTACTGCTACGGCGTCGTGGATGCCATGGTGCTGGCACGTCAGGCCGCGCAGAACCTGGATCTTCCCCGGCCAATTTATATATTGGGCATGATTGTGCATAACAGTCATGTCACGCAATCGTTTGAGGATGAAGGCATTATTACGCTGGACGGTCCGAACCGGATGGAAATATTGAAGCAGGTGAACAGCGGGACGGTTATCTTTACCGCACACGGCGTTTCGCCGGAGGTTCGCAAGCTCGCCCGGGATAAAGGGCTGACCACGCTGGATGCGACGTGCCCGGACGTGACGAAGACGCATGATTTGATTCGGGATAAGGTTGCGGATGGATACGAAATTATTTATATCGGCAAAAAAGGCCACCCGGAGCCCGAAGGGGCGATCGGCATCGCGCCTGAGCATGTCCACCTGATCGAGAAGGAAGAGGAGATTGATCAGCTTCAGGTGGATGCATCCCGGATCATCATTACGAACCAGACCACGATGAGCCAGTGGGATATCAAGCATATCATGAAGCGTCTGCTGGAGAAATTCCCGGGCGCTGAAATTCATAACGAAATATGCCTGGCGACGCAGGTACGGCAGGAAGCCGTAGCGGAGCAGGCAGGGCAAGCGGACCTCGTCATCGTGGTTGGCGATCCTCGAAGCAACAACTCGAACCGGCTTGCTCAAGTCTCCGAGGAAATTGCCGGGGTCCCCGCGCACCGGATCGGCGATGTGACCGAGCTGAAGCGCGAGTGGCTTGAAGGCATCAGCAAGGTGGCGGTCACCTCCGGTGCCTCGACGCCGACGCCGATCACCAAAGAGGTCATTGCATACCTGGAGCAGTATGAGCATGACAAACCGGAAACTTGGGAGATCAAGCGCACGGTGAACATGAGCAAGCTGCTGCCTCCGGTACGCGCAAAAAGCAAGACGCAAGCATAAGAATGCCTGATGAACATTTAGGAAGAAGCCGCTGCGGTAATTTCGCAGCGGCTTTTTTTATGCTAAGCCGTTATCTATGCATTCGGATTCTAGAGCTTCATTGAATAATATCATTCTCGTTAAGCAGGGAAGCAAGAAGCAATTTACCGTTACAGCCACCGTGAAACGATGCCTGCATAAGAGCCCATAGGGGCTCTTTTTTTCATTAGGATACATTTCGATTGAATATTATCATTTTTCGTTGATCAGGCAAATATTCATGATCGCCTCTTTCAACTAGAATGATAGACATTAGAGATACTTCATGGCATAAACATACGGGGGGTTGGAGATGGCACAAATATCCGTTAAGCAGGAACCTGTTCCTAAACGGAAGAAAGACAATTTGTTTATTCGCTTTGCCAAACAGTGGGATATCCAGCTTATGGTGCTTCCCGCGCTCGCGCTGATTTTTATATTCAGCTACATCCCGATGTACGGGATTTTGATGGCGTTCCAGGACTACAACATTTTCAAAGGAATGGGCGACAGCCCTTGGGCGGGTCTGAAGCATTTCCGGATGTTCTTTGAATCCCCTGAATTCATGAACGTCATGCGCAATACGATTGTCATCAGTTTGCTTAAATTTCTGATTGGCTTCCCGGCACCGATCATCTTGGCGCTGATGCTGAACGAGGTTCGGCACATGTTCTTCAAGCGCTTGGTGCAGACCGTCAGCTACTTGCCGCACTTTTTATCTTGGGTTATCGTATCAGGGTTCGTCATTTCCCTGCTGTCCACGGATAACGGCAGCGTGAATATTTTGTTGATGAAGCTGAACCTGATCGAAGAGCCGATCAACTTCCTGTCCTTGCCGGAATACTTCTGGACCATTCTCGTAACGACAGGCGTCTGGAAAGAAATCGGATTCTCGTCGATCGTATATCTGGCAGCCGTTGCGGGTGTGGATCCGCATATGTACGAAGCGGCCGACATGGACGGAGCCAGCAAGTTCCGCCAGATTTTCACCATTACACTGCCTTCGATCATGCCGGTGGTTGTCATCTTCATGATTCTTGCGATCGGCAACCTGTTGACTGCCGGGTTTGAAGACATCTTGCTCTTGGCGAAGAACCCAGTGCTTAGAGAGGTGTCCGATGTTATTGATACATATGTTTACCGGATCGGCATCGAAAACTCCCGGTTCTCCTATGCAACGGCTGTAGGCTTGTTCAAAGCGGTAATCAGCGTGATGCTTCTGACGATCGCCAACCTGATTGCACGCAGATCGGGCAACAGTCTATGGTAAACGACATTGTGATGAAGGGAGCGGGTAGATTTGGTACGATTAGGATTCGGTGACCGCGTCATGCAGGTTATCATCTATATCTTTCTTGCATTGTTGGCTTTTGTGACCTTTTATCCGTTTTGGAACGGACTTGTCATATCATTGAATTCCGGTTCGGATACCGCCCTGGGCGGAGTGACTTTCTGGCCGAGAGATTTTACGCTGGAGAACTATGAAATCGTCTTCCAGGACAAACGGCTGCTGAACGGCTTCGGCATATCCGTCGCGCGGACCGTGGTCGGTACGATCAGCTCGATTTTGGTGACGTCGATCTTTGCTTACGGGATGACGAAGCGCGAGCTCATCGGACGGAAATATTACATGGTGATGTGTATCATTACCATGTACTTCGGGGGCGGCTTGATTCCGACGTTCATGCTCGTCCGCAGTCTGGGTCTGATGGATTCCTTCTGGGTGTTCATCATTCCGAGCTTGGTAAGCGTATGGAACATGATCATATTCCGAACCTTCTTCCAAGGGCTTCCGAACGGGCTGGAGGAGTCTGCCAAGATTGACGGCGCAGGCAATTGGGGGATTTACTTCCGGATTATCCTGCCGCTGTCCGGTCCGGTTATCGCGACACTGTCCCTGTTTACGGCCGTGGCGCACTGGAATGAGTGGTTCTTGCCGAGTATCTACATTACGAAGGAAGAGCTTCTTCCGATTCAGACGATTCTGCGTCAAATTCTGAATTCGAACATCATGTCCGAGCAGATGAGCCAGCTCGATTCCTCGTCGGCGGCAGCGCTGTCGAGAATGCAAAGCGTAACGACCAAATCGTTGTCCATGGCAACGATGATCGTGGCAACCCTGCCGATTATTATGGTGTATCCGTTTGTGCAGAAGCACTTTGTAAAGGGTGTACTGGTAGGTTCTTTGAAAGAGTAGAACCGAGGGATCCATGCAAATATCCAAAAGAGCGGCTTTCAATCAGCAGTATGTAGGGTGAAACGGTTTCGTTCATCTATCTATTGGACCTGGAAGCGGCTTGAATCGAATGTTTGCATAATCCTGACCCATCTAACACGTTGTTTGAAGCATTCGCTTTAGACATAAATATCAAGTGGAAATACGAAAGGGGAATTAGAGAATGAGGTTGAGAAAGAAATCTCTGACCACATCGATGACCGCTTTGCTGGCGGCAGCGCTGATGCTGTCGGCATGCGGCGGCGGCGGTGGCAACGGCGGAACGAAGACGTCGGATCCGGCTCCTAGCACGGGCGGCGATACGGGCACGCCGACAGAGCAAGCGTCCGACAGCAAGTACGTGCTGGGTGAACAGCCGCTTGAGTTCAGCTTCTATGGTCATTACGATTGGTATACGATGCCTCCTTGGGGAGAGGACGACGCTTCCAAATGGATTAAAGAGAACAAAAAGGTCGATGTTAAAGCGATTAACTCCCAAGGCAACGCACAGCAAAAATTCAATACGATGATCGCGTCCAAAGAGCTTCCGGACGTGATCTGGCTCGATCGCGGTCCAGACGTAGAGAAGCTTAGAGAGGCGGATATGCTCGTGCCTTTCGATGAATATCTCGATAAATATCCGAATCTGAAGGAATGGCTCGGCGAAGCCGGGATCAACATGCTTCGTTCCGATGACGGCAAGCTGTATCAGTTCCCTAACTGGTATACGAGCCAGCCGAACGGCAACGCCGGTTACGTTGTGAACAAGAAGATTTACAAGGAGCTTGGAGAGCCGAAGCTCGAGACGACCGAGGATTTGGCGAATTACTTGGCGGCCGTCAAAGCGAAGTACGGCAACGAAGTCGTACCGTTCGAGCCGGGCATTGAAGGCCAAGGTATCGATGTGCTGTACTCCGCGTTCAAGGAGAACGCGCTGACGCGCTGGATCGCGATCCGCGGCGTGCCAAACGGCGACAAGCTGACCTCGATCTTCACCGATCCGACGTATCGCGAGTCGATGCAGTATGCGGCGAAGCTGTTCCGCGACAAGCTGATTTCGCAGGATGCCCTGACCCAAACGAACGACCAGGTTAAAGAAAAAGTGATGACGGGCCGCGTTGCTGTCTACGCTGCATCGAGCCCGACGGAAAATGCCATGAATGCTCATGCCGAGCTGGCCAAGAAGGATCCGAACGGCGGTTATTTCATGATCTGGCCGATCGCCAAGGAAGGTCTGGATAAGAACAAAATTTATCCGGGTACCTATACGCAGCTGGGCTGGAACGTAAGCGTCATTACGAAGAGCGCGAAAGATCCGGAAGCCATTTTTGCTTTCCTGGATTGGTATACCGGTCCTGAAGGACAAAGCGTCCAAATGTGGGGCCCTCCAGGCGGATATTGGGACGGATTTGAGGAAGACGGCAAGACACCGAAGTTCACAGAGAAGTATATAACGGATGCCGAAGGTCTGGCTAAGCTTCAAGCAACAACGACGAATATCCAATGGAACGGTAACACCGTATTCGTCGACACCGCAAAAGCGAAGTACGAGAGCACGCTGCCTGAAGAGCAGCGCAACTGGTCGACTCGCTGGCAGTATGAAATCACATGGAAAACGCAAGCGAATGCAACGGAATTCATTAACCTGGATCCGTCACCTGAAAGCGAAGAAGGAATTATTCGTCAGCGTATCGAAGATATCTATACCGAAGCTAGAGCGAAGGCCCTGTTTGCGAAGGACGATGCCGAAGTGTTGGCCGTGCTGGATAAGGCAGAAGCCGATGCTCAAGCAGCAGGCTACGAGAAGCTTCTTGCTTACAAAACCGAGAAATGGCAAGCTAACCTCGCCAAGATGAACGGCCAATAATACCATATGAAATACCGAAAGGGTATGCTGCGGATGCAGTATACCCTTATCGGAATTTTAGGGGGAGTAGATGCCCATGTATAAAGTGCTGCTGGCAGATGATGAAATACTGGACCTAGAAGGCATGAGGAGCTTTATTCCATGGGAAAGCCTCGGCATGGAGGTCGCGGCTGCGGTTAATAACGGATTTGCGGCATGGGAAGTGCTGGAGAAGGAGCCGGTGGATATTCTCGTGACCGATGTTCGCATGCCCAATATGACCGGGATTGAGCTGGCACAGAAGGCCCAGAAGGTGAATGAAGAGCTGCAGGTTATTTTCGTGAGCGGTTACCAGGATTTTAGTTATGTTAAGCAGGCGATCGCTCTCAAAGCATGCAATTATGTGCTGAAGCCGATGGAGGATGAGGAGCTTATCGAAGCGCTGACCAAGGTCAAGCAGGAGCTGGACCGCCTTCGGGAGCGGAAGGAGACGGAGCGTGCCTATCAACAGATGGTGCCGATCTTGAAAAACCAATACTTTCTTCAAATCCTGCAGAAGCCGTATGATGGAGCGATGCTGGAGATTATCGAACGGGAGTACAGGCTGAATGAGATCGATTGGCCGGTCCGTGTAGCGCTCCTGGAAATCGATGATGTCAGCACCTGGCGCAGCAGCTATGAGGAGAGGAAAAAGGGGACCGGGGTCAACGAGCAGTTCTTCGCTAAGCTTCACATGCTCCTGGAGCAGGCCGGAGTCCGGCATGTATGCAAGGTTACGGACCAGCGAATGGCGGTGCTGCTGGACAGCAAGCACGATAAGCCGGATATCCAGCCTCTGCTGGAGCAGCTGAAGCAGGACTACGCCTTAACCGTTACGGTTGGCGAAGGAGGGGTTGCCAATGAGCTGGAGCAGCTGCACGCTTCTTATCTGACGGCGGTGGAAGCACTGGATTATAAAATGTTCCGCGGGAAGGGGCAGTGGATTCCTTATTACGAGGTTCCGACCGAGGATCGCGAGGACGCCAAAATTTTGGACATCCGCCTGGATTCCCTATTCACAGCAATGACCAATTACGATATTGTGCGGATTCACGACGAGATCGAAGCGATTCAAGCCCTGGCTTCTAACATCAGATCCAAATTTACAATCCGTAATCTTGCCATTTATATCATCATGAAGCTGGATGCGCATCTCCATACCATGCATGAGGATCTGTTCCGCCTGCTCGGGATCGACCTGAAAAACCTGGATGTCCTTATGCAATTTGAAACGATGAATGATATTTTCGCCTGGCTCCGCATGAAAGTGTTCGAAATTTCGGAGCAGCTCAACTTCCGGCAGCATTCCAGGAACGGCCGGCTGGTCGAGGAGATCATCAGCAATATCCGCGAACGGATGCATGAGAACATTACGTTGCGCGATATGGCGAACCGGTTTTCGTTTTCACCGAATTACTTAGGGGTGCTCTTCAAAGAAGAAACCGGATACAATTTTAGCGATTATGTCATCAAGCTTCGTATGGAACGGGCGAAGGAGCTGCTGGTTACAACAAAGCTTAAAATATATGAAATTGCTTCCCAGACCGGCTACCAGTATTTGCCCTATTTCAGCCGGCAATTCAAAGAAATGTACGGCATGACACCGCTGGAATATCGGCGCAAGCACGCTTAGCCGTCCATACTATACCGTAGATAATGAGGTCGTGATTGGTCATGAGGGGGAAATTCGAACGAATCCGGGTCAAGGTGCCGTTCGGCTATAAATTAATGATATCTTATTGCGTGTTCATCATTATTCCCGTGCTGCTGGTCGGGAACATCGCCACCCAGATTTTTGTTACGTCCATCCGGGAACAGACGCACAATAACATACAAGGCACGCTTCATCAGATGAATAATAACATTACGTACAAGATCGAGGATATCGTGCGGATTTCGGATATGCTGTATTTCGATACCTTATTCAACAATCGCCTTCGTTACACGGAGAGTCAGTGGGTCAGTTACGATACCATGGTCAAGGTTCTGATTCCCAAGCTGGAGACGGCCATCAGCACGGCCAATCGAAAAATATGGATGTCGATCTATTTAAAGAATAACGACCTCGGAGAAGTGTATGATAACTATTCGGATTCCGATCCGCTTGATGCGGATAAACGGCTGTTCGATATTTATCGGTATGACCGCCTGGTTGACAAAACCTGGTACAAGCTTTATCCGCCGGAAGAAGAATACGGAACGACACTGCAATGGAAGCAGATCGAGCATGATGCTGCCCAGGGCCGCATCTCGCTCCTTCGCCGCTTGATCGACATCACGACGATCAAGCTGAAGGAAATCGGATTTATGCGGATCAACGTCAGCCTGGATTATTTGTTCGAGAGTATGGACTATAAAAAAATCGGTGAAGGAACGGCCCTTTATTTATCCGACTCGCAGGGGCGAATCATCCTCTCCTCGGGCGGTGTGCAGACGACCGTCTTCAGGGAGAAGGAGCTCCGCAATAACGGCGATTTGCTCATCCGGGAACCGATTCCGCAGCTTGGCTGGGAATTGATCGCTGTGGTCCCCGCGCCAATCGTCGAGAAGGATACGGTCAAGATCCGCAATCTGACTCTGTTGATCTGCCTCGTCTGCATCGTGGTGTTCTTCGTGGTGAGCCTGATCGTCTCGAGATATTTTAGCCTCCGCGTGTCTAAAATCGTCTCAGTTCTGGATTCGTTCCAGGAAGGGGAATTCCATAAGCGGGCCCATTTCAAAGGCAATGATGAATTCTCGCATATCTCATCCGCGCTCAATGAGATGGGCAGCAACATCGGCAGACTGATTAATGAGGTGTACCTGGCCGATCTGCAGAAGAAGGAAGCGGAGCTGGAATCGCTGCATGCGCAGATCAATCCGCATTTTCTGTACAATACATTATCCTCCATCAGCCGTCTGGCCCGCTTTGGCATGCTGGATAAGCTGCATCGGATGGTTCTGGATCTGGCCAAGTTTTACCGCCTGTCGCTCAATGACGGCCGAAACATTATTTCCGTCAAGAACGAATTGGAGCAGGCACAAGCCTATGTCGATATCCAGAAGATTAAATACGATGAACGAATGCAAGTCAGCTATGACGTAGAGCCGGAAGTCGTCCGGTACGAGACGGTGAAGCTAATTCTTCAGCCGTTCATTGAAAATGTGCTCGAGCATGCCTGGACCGGGGACTCCATTCATATCCGCATCACGGCCAAGGTGCTTCAGAATGTGCTGGAATTCCGCGTTATCGATAACGGGGTTGGTTTCCCTCCTGACCGAAGGCTGGATAACACCGGGGCTCAGAATCTGACGAACGCTGGCTACGGGATCCGTAACGTGGATCAGCGAATCAAGCTGCACTACGGCAGTCAATACGGGGTTACCTTGTTCAGCCGGGCCGGGATCGGAACCACGGTAAGAATCGTTATCCCGCTGGTTAAGCGTAAAGTGTCGGAGGGACGCGACAAACCGATTCCGTAAGTACACCAACAGCTCCCCTTTTCTAAAGGTCCAGGATTTGGGCTTGACGGAAAGGGGCATTTTTTGTATAGTTACTTTAATGGTTAAAAGCATAAAAGCTTAAAAGCGAACAAGCGCTTAAGTGCGAAAGTCCATAGTGGAATTAGCTAGCAATAAGATTTATCTTATCGAGCATATTGAGGAAAGAAGGGCTAAGAATGATCGTCATCACTTCGAATCAAACACCGGAAGAGCAAATTCAGCATATTGTAGGCGAGATTGAGAAGGAGGGGCTGCAGGCCCATGTATCGCGCGGTGCGGACCGAACCGTGATCGGGCTCATCGGCAGTGTCAATCCGAAGCTTGCCGAGCATCTGCGCCAGATGAAGGGCGTAGAGAACGTCATTAAAATTTCTAAGTCGTATAAGCTTGCAAGCCGTGATTTCCATCCTGACGACACGGTCATCGAGATTAAAGGGACGAAAATCGGCGGCGGGAATCTAGTTGTCATGGGCGGTCCTTGTGCCGTGGAATCCGCGGAGCAGATCGACGAGATTGCCAAGCTGGTTAAGGCGGCCGGCGGACAGGTGCTTCGCGGGGGAGCTTTCAAGCCGCGCACGGGACCGTACAGCTTTCAGGGCATCGGTGTGGAAGGCCTCATCATGATGGCTGAAGCCGGGCAAAAGCATGGTCTCCTGACGATCACGGAGGTTATGACACCGGAGTACGTCGACATTTGCGCGGAATACGCGGATATTCTTCAGGTTGGTACGCGGAATATGCAAAATTTCGATTTGCTGCGCAAGCTGGGCACTTGCGGAAAGCCAGTGCTGCTTAAGCGGGGATTCAGTGCAACCTACGATGAATTTTTGAATGCGGCGGAATATATTCTTGCCGGAGGGAACCCGAATGTAATGCTGTGTGAGCGGGGAATCCGAACATTCGAGACTTATACGCGGAACACATTGGATTTGTCTGCCATCCCTGTATTGCAGCAGCTCAGTCACCTTCCGGTCATCTCGGATCCGAGCCATGGAACAGGCCGCCGGGAGCTGGTCGAACCGATGTCGAAGGCTTCCGTGGCCGCGGGCGCTGACGGGCTTATTATTGAAATGCATACCGACCCGGACAATTCGATGACAGGGGATGGCGTACAGTCCCTGTTCCCGGATCAATTTGCCGCTCTGCTCAAGGATCTGGAGCAGCTGGCTCCGCTCGTGGGCAAAAGCTTTAACACGTCCAAGGCTCCGGCATCCGATTTTGTGCGCGTATAATCCTACGCTTCTTACCCGACTGCAATGTCGATGCGATGCTTGGAGAAGGAGCCGCGAAACCGCGGGAGAAGTTAGGAATAGCGGATATGGATATGCTGAGTCACAGCATAGCTATAAAGACACTTGCACGTTATTTGCAGGTGTCTTTTTCGTGTGGTTTTACTTTAATTGGTTTCATATGTCAATATATATGACATGGTTTTTAAAAATACCTTACATAGCTATTGACGTGAGGTTATCTGCCAGCATATAATGACGAAAAGAAAACGAAGAATATAGGAACATTGTTAAGCAGTTTTAATCTTAATGTTCGGAAATTGGGAGGAAGAGACATGTCGGTAGAGAAATTATTGCATACAATTCAAGAGAATAACATTGAGTGGGTCGATTTTCGTTTTGTAGACTTGTCGGGACGGGCGCATCACATTTCCCTGCCAGCTTCAGAAGTAGATGCTGAGACGTTTGTGAACGGGGTAGCCTTTGACGGATCTTCTATCCCAGGCTTCCGGGGCATTGAGGAATCGGATATGGTCATGATGCCGGATCCAAATTCCTACTATATCGACCCGTTTACAGCACATCCAACCATCAATATTATGAGCAACATCTATACGCCGGAAGGTGAAGCATATGAGCGCGACCCGCGCGGGATTGCGACACGTGCGGAAGAATATCTGCAGCAATCCGGTGTAGGCACGGCAGCGTATTTCGCGCCTGAATCCGAGTTCTTTCTGTTTGACGATGTACGCTATGAAAGCACGATGAACAGCTCCAGCTATTTCGTGGATTCCGAGGAAGCTAACTGGAATACGAACCGTAAAGAAGAAGGCGGCAACCTCGGCTTTAAAGTCGGCGTAAAGGGCGGCTATGTACCGGTGGCGCCGGTGGATACGCAGCAGGATATCCGCAGTGAAATGTGCAGATTGCTGAATGAAGCAGGACTTCGCGTAGAGCGTCATCACCATGAGGTGGCGACTGCAGGGCAAGCGGAAATCAATTTCCGTTTCGATACCTTGAAGAAAACAGCAGATAATCTGCTGATTTATAAATACATCGTTCATAACACGGCTCGTCAATACGGCAAAACGGCAACCTTCATGCCGAAGCCATTGTTCGGAGACAACGGAAGCGGCATGCACGTTCACCAATCGATTTTCAATGGCGATACTCCGTTATTCTACGAGAAAGGCGCGTATGCTAACCTGAGCGAAACAGCGCTTCATTACATCGGCGGTATTCTGTACCACGCACCGGCACTGATCGCTCTGACGAACCCAAGCACCAACTCGTTCAAACGTCTGGTTCCTGGTTACGAAGCACCGGTTAACCTCGTATTCTCCAAAGGCAACCGTTCCGCCGCGGTTCGAATTCCGGTTGCTGCAGTAACACCTAAAGGCTGCCGGATCGAGTTCCGTACGCCGGACTCTACGGCGAATCCTTACCTGGCATTCGCGGCAATGCTGATGGCCGGTCTGGACGGAATCAAGCGTAAAATCGATCCAACGGCTCTTGGATACGGACCATTCGACAAGAACATCTACGAGCTGTCCGATGCCGAGAAGAAGGAAATCCGCAGCGTTCCCGGATCTCTGGACGAAGCGCTGGATGCGCTTCAAGCAGACTACGAGTTTTTGACCGAAGGCGGCGTATTTACAAAGGACTTCCTCGATAACTTCATCGAGTTCAAGCGTGCTGAGGCGAAAGCCGTTAACATCCGCGTTCATCCGCACGAGTACTCCCTGTACTACGATCTGTAAAAGATCAGCTTCATTTAGCGCCGAGGGCTTATTACTAAGCCCTTGGCGTTTTTTAGGTAGTCACCGGCCATGGGAAAAAATTGTGAATAATTACACTTGAAGGACCATCGGATTGTTGCTATGATTAGCGTTAAATCAATAAAGCGATAAAGGGAACACAGAGAAAGGGTGGAGAGTCAATTGAGCAAGAGAGCCTTCAATTTTAATGCAGGACCTGCCGCATTGCCGCTGGAAGTGCTGGAGCGCGCGCAGGCGGAATTCGTCGATTACCGCAGTACCGGCATGTCGATCATGGAAATGTCCCACCGCGGTGCCGTTTATGAAGCTGTACATAATGAAGCGCAGGAACGCCTGCTGTCACTGCTGGGGAATCCGGCCGGCTATAAAGTGCTGTTCATTCAGGGCGGAGCGAGCACGCAGTTTGCGATGATTCCGATGAACTTTTTGGGACAGGGCCAGACCGCCAATTACGTCATGACGGGAAGCTGGTCCGACAAGGCGCTCAAGGAAGCGAAGCTGATCGGGGAGACGCATGTAGCCGCCTCCTCCCAAGAGAGCAAATACATGTCCCTGCCGAAGCTTGCGGACATCCAATTATCCGACAATGCCGCTTACCTGCATCTGACCTCCAACGAGACGATCGAGGGCACGCAGTTCAAGGACTTCCCGGATACCGGGGCAGTGCCGCTGATCTGCGATATGTCGAGCGACATTCTCAGCCGGCCTTTTGACCTGAGCCGATTCGGCATGGTCTACGCGGGGGCACAGAAGAATCTGGGGCCGTCCGGGGTGGCCGTCGTGATCGTTCGGGAGGACCTGGTTACGGATTCTCCGAAGCATCTGCCGACGATGCTAAGGTATAATACGTATCTGAACAACAACTCCCTGTACAATACGCCGCCGTCCTTCGGCATTTATATGATTAACGAGGTTTTGAAATGGATCGAGGAGAAGGGCGGGCTTGCTGGAGTTCAGGATATGAACCGCAAGAAGGCCGCACTCATCTATGATGCCATTGATAACAGCGGCGGATTTTACCGCGGCTGCGTGAATCCGGACAGCCGCTCCGATATGAATATTACGTTCCGCCTGGAAACCGAGGAGCTTGAGAAGGAATTCGTGAAGGCTTCCGAGAAGGAAGGCTTCGTGGGGCTTAAGGGGCACCGGAGCGTAGGCGGCTTGCGGGCGTCCGTGTACAACGCGGTTCCTTACGAAAGCTGTAAAGCGCTTGTGGACTTTATGGAGCACTTTAAGAACAGCCGCTAATCTGGAATAAATCCAACAACAAACCTGAACCAACCCTTCCCTGATCATTCGGCGGAAGGGTTTTTCTGGAATCGGCCTGAAAAGTCCGGCGGATCGGTTATAATAGAAGAAAACGTTAAAGAAAAGGTGGACTATACAGCATGGCACTGCATATCGTACTCGTTGAACCCGAAATTCCAGCCAATACGGGCAATATTGCCAGAACCTGTGCGGCTACAGGCACACATCTGCATCTGGTTCGGCCGCTCGGCTTTAATACCGATGACAAGACCTTGAAGCGAGCAGGCCTGGATTATTGGTATGCCGTACATATCGAATATCATGATTCCTTTGAGGAGCTGAAGGCGAAGTATCCGGAAGGGCGTTATTTCTACGCGACGACGAAGGCCAAGAAAAGGTATATGGACGTCCAATTTCAGGATGAGGATTTCCTCGTGTTCGGGAAAGAGACGAAGGGACTCCCGCCCGAGCTGCTGGCTGCGAATCCGGAGTCCTGCATCCGAATGCCGATGACCGATAAGGTCCGCTCCCTCAATTTATCCAATTCGGCGGCCATTATCGTATACGAGGCTTTGCGCCAATTGGATTTTCCAGGAATGGAATGAGTCGGGCTGACGAAATGATTCGGAAAAACCATCCAGTATACCTATAAGATATCGAAAAAAACTAATAAATTCTTAAAACCAGCAGGATTCGACAGCTTTTTATCGAACTATACTACTAGGCCCTTATTATCAGTTTGAGAATTCCAGAAATCACTTGTTGAAGATGAAAGAGGTGTACGATTGTTATGAAACCTGCTGGTGTAGTTCGAAAGGTCGATCAGCTGGGGAGAATCGTTCTTCCAAAGTCTCTGCGTAAGAGATATCAGATGAACGAAGGCGATCCCGTAGAAATTCTTGTGCAGGGGGACCATATTATTCTGGAGCGTTACCGTCCCAAATGCGTCTTTTGCGGCTCGATGGACGGCGTAAGCGAGTTTAAGGAGCGTTATATCTGCACACAATGCATGTCGGAGATGCAGCAGCTTCCGAGACATGCTTGATTCCTAATATGAGGTTCTATCGTCTCATTTGATGGCATCGCTGACAGCGGTGCTTTTTTTTATCGCCAAAAAAATAAAAGACCCCCTCCTAAGAAGAGGGAGTCATGCCTTACAGGCCTTTGGTTTTGTCATCATTGTAGGCTGCGGTCAAAATGCCGACCATATAAAGGGCAAATACGATCATGACGATCCAAAAGGTTAATGAGAAAGACATTACTGCCACCTCCTGCTAAGCTAATCTATATTATAACCATCTTAGCCGAAAAAATAAATGATAATATGAAAACTGCCCCTTTATTTGAAAAACAGGAAGTGCGTAGGCACCGGGCGAAGCTGTCCGTCCGACGGCTTGTTCACGACCCGTCCGTTCAAGACGAGGGAGGAGGAGCCGCCCCCGTCCAAGTTATAGGCATCGATCACGCCAAGCTTAAGAAGCTTGTTCTGCAGCTCCTGCAGCGTAGCGCCAGACCTGCCGTTCTCATCATATCCTTCCGTGACGAGAATCAGCAGCTGGTCGTCCTTGTAATTGCCGATGACGGTGCGCGGCGCACGCGCCGGCGTGCTTCTCCACTTCTCGGGTATGGTCGTCTTTCTTCCGTTCTGCAGCAGCACGGGCACAAAGGTGGCTCCGAATTTCGGGCTTAGCCGGTCAAGCTGCTGTTGACTGTAAAATTTGCCGCCGATCAGTTTGCCGGAGGTGCTCATCCCGACGAAGGCCAGATCCTTAAAGCTAGGCTGAAAGCCGGATACATAGCGCCCTTCGTAAAATGTCGTGCCGAGCGGGAAGCGGCCCCCGTTCCCATCGGCGTATCCGCCGGCATTAATGCCCGCAACGGCCCCGTGCCGGCTGACGGCCCGCATCGTCGTCTCCACCGTACCGGGCTTGCCGCTTTCGCTGCCCAGGGACATGCTCATCGCGGAAGGGTCCTTCAGCTTGACCTTCATCGCATAGCCATGATAGGGGCCAGGATTGACTTTATACAGTTCAATCCGGATCCGGTCGCTGTGAACCGTCTCGATCGGGGCTCCCAGCTTCGAGGTGATTCTCCGGTTATAGATTTGTTCCGGTTTTGCGGCCTGCGTCGTGGCTTTCCCCAGAAGGGACCCTACCTTGGCGGTCGTCTGCTGATAGAGAACGGCCGTCTTTTCAATGGAGGATACGGTCTGCTTGGCGGCTGCCGCCGCTTGGCCCAGATCGTCCTTGATCTTCGCGGACTGCTCGGCTATATGGCTGTCGGCTACATATTCCGAGGAGTGCAGCGTAATGCGCGGCGGCTCGGTTAGCAGCCACATGCACAGCAGCATGCCGATGAAAGGCGCGATGGCTAGCATAAATAAACGGTTTACCTGCTTCGGTCGGATGTATTTCAGCTTGCTCACTTTAAGAGCTCCATTTTGCGTTCCAGTTCCTTGAGCTGTTTCTCGACCTCGCTCAGCTGGCTGTACAGCTTGTTGCTGTTGTCGGTTTTGCCGCTCGCCTGATCCTTGGTAAAGGTCAAGAGCTCGTTAAAGGATTGAACCTGACTCTGCATCTCGTCCAATTCCTGTACCAGCTCATTGAAACGCTGATCGTATTCCGACTTGAACGAAGCCATCTGCCGATTGGTATCCTCCTGAAGCTGGATAACGACCTGTTCCTTCAAATGATTGCTGTATAAATAGGCTGCGGTAGTGCCAAGCCCGATCAGAACAATCCAAAATACCCAGAACCATCTGGCCGAAGGTCCTTTGCGCTGCATTTCCTCACGGGTTTCGTAGGGGGTATTGTTTTCTGATTCCAACACCGGCATTTCATCACCCCTCAAAATCTATCATTTTTTCCAGATATCTATTCTATCATGTCAGAAATACTTTCGCAAAGACGAACAAAAAGCACTTGAGTTATGAAAAAAGATTGCCTAGAAAGTTAGAGTGGGATACAATCTGTATAGATTTGTTTATCAAGTAGGATACATATAAGACATTCGCCATGCTTATTTTGACTTCTCTGCGTCTTCAGGATTAAATTCGCTACGGATCTGCATGTGATTCACAGTCCAAAATGTCGATCCATGCCGTAAACAACGTAAATTCGCATGTCGGATGTATGCTTCGTGATGATGCCGCTTACTTAGAAATAGAGATATCAGACGAAACAGGAGGTCTATTGGAATATGAATCAGGTTTGGCGGGTAGTTATCGTCGGCAGTCAACCTACAAGCATGCTGGGAACGAAATTGATATTGGAGGAGGAGCAGGACCTGATCGTCCTAGGCATGACTTCTTCCGGCACGGAAGGAGTGCGGATGGTCGCTGAGCAGTTACCCGAACTGGTCTTATTGGATTACCAACTTCAGGACCAGACCTCGGAAGCGATCCTGGAACAGATGAAGCAGTTGTCCCCGAACACCCATGTGGTGGTCATGACCGACAACGACGGCCTTCCGCTGCTGCAGTCCTTGGTTAGCCGGGGAGCGAGCGGGTTGTTGTCCAAGCAGGCATCGACCTTTCAGCTTATCCATATGATCGCCGGGCTTCGGGAGGGGGTAGCCTCTCTTCCGCTGGAATGGGTAAGACAGGGAATCTGGCCGCTGACGGCCTCGGCGATGAACGAAGGCGGGCTGCAGCTCTCCGAGACGGAAGCCTTTATCATGGAACGGATCGTGCAGGGCATTACATACGATAAGATCGCATCTGAAATTCAGGTCAGCCGGCGTTCCATCGACAATTATCTCCGGAAAATTTATGTCAAGCTTGGCGTATCGACCCGGGCGCAGGCCATTGAGAAATATGCGCTGTATACCCGTCAAGGAAGGCAAATTTATGCTTAGAATTTTACATAAGGTATAATATATAGATATCGGGAATAATTTTTAGAGGTTGTAAAGAGGCTCCCCATAATATAAAACCGAGGTTTCCATAAACGGTTAGAGGAGGGATTTCCATGCAGTATTCCTTTGCTTCCCGTGCACAGACCCTATTGTCATCCCCGCTGCGCAATATCCGTGAGCTTGCGAAGCGGGATTCTTTTATTTCCTTGGCAGAGGAGCTGCCGGCTGAGGAATTATTCCCCATGCATTCGCTGGCCGAGGCCGCTACCTCTGTCCTAACAGCCGATCCGGAAGCCTTGCAGTACGGGGAGGCGGAAGGCTATCGCCCGCTGCGTGAATGGCTGAGCCGGGACCTTGCCAAGCGCAAAGGGTTGAGCGTTCAAGCCGGCAATATATTGCTGACAACAGGCACCCAGCAGGCCATTGATTTGCTGGTCCGAGTGTACGTGGAGCCCGGGGATGCCGTTCTCGTGGAGAATCCGACGTCACCTGGACTGCTGCAGGTTCTCCGGCTTCAAGGGGCAGAAATCGTGCCGGTTCCCGGAGATAGCAGCGGCATGCTCCCGGACCGGCTTGCGCCGCTGATTCGGAAGCACAGGCCCAAGCTGCTGATGGCCGCTCCGAATTTCACGAATCCCACAGGTGTGATGTGGAGCCTGGAACGGCGAACGCAGGTGCTGGAGCTGTGCGTGCAGCACGGGCTTCTCATCGTTGAGGATGATTCGTACGGGGATTTGTATTTCGGGGCAGCCGGCGGGCAGGATCGGAAGCAGCGGGAGCAGCGGCTTCCATCCCTGTTTTCTCTGGAGGAGAAGCAGGGAGAGCATGTGCTTTATGTCGGCTCGTTCAGCAAAACGGTAGCTCCGGCGCTCCGAACGGGCTGGGCGGCAGGCAGCTCTCAGGTCATTGAGATGATGACGGCAGTGAAGCAGATGGCGGATTGGCAATCCAGCATGCTGAATCAGCGGATGCTCCATCATCTGCTGGAATCGAATCATTTTAAGCTCGAGGACCATATCGAGATGCTGAACAGAGAGTACGCCACGAGGCTTAAGCTCATGGTGGAGCTGCTGAAGCGGAGCGCTTGGAAGGATGCGAAATACGAGGTCCCTTCCGGCGGTATGTTTCTGTGGGTTGAACTCCCTCCCGGCCTGAATGGCGATGCCCTTCTGCGGGCTGCATTAATGAAGGGGGCGGCTTTCCTCCCGGGATCGATGTGCTCGGCAGGAGGGGAGAATGCCGAGTGCATCCGGCTGAACTTTACCCACCCCGGCCGTGATGAACTTCTGCTGGGGATGAACCTGATTAGTGAAGCCGTCATGGAATTTACCGCGCGGAATTAACCGTCAGCGTGCTAGGATATCAGCAAACTTAGCGAAATAAGGTGGAGCTGGGAAAATGCGGCTGCGATACAATACATCTAGAGCTGTAGTTACAATCTTACAGTCACATATTTAGGCTGCATCATCAGTCACGGTCACAGTCACATCTACAGATGCGTCTGCAGTTACAGTCACATATACAGCTGTATCTTGAGGCTGCATCTACACTCACACCACAGATGCGTCTGCAATAAAAACTCTAAGAATACAGGCTGCCGATTCAACCGCGTTTGGTTGGAGCGGCAGCCTTTTTTGGGATTTCAGGTACTCCATGCTTCGTCGACATAGCTCGTCTCCGTGGACCATCGTCTTGATCCATGAAATCATCACTTCTACTCAATTAGGTAACGCGCGCCTCCAGGCGCGCGTTGTAATGATGACCTGCTGCTGGATGATCAGCGTCGACGCTCGGATGGCAAGACATTAAGTCCTGTCATATTAGCGGATTCGAGCACGTTGGCATAGTCCGCGAGAGCCTGGACACCGGCAGGGGTAAGGAGGTAACGTCCCCGACTGACCCGCCGGAACCAGCCGTAGTAATTGCGCTGCAGGATGGCCGCCGCCGAGCCGACGCCGCTCCGGTCACGGACAGCAGCAGGCGAGATTCCCGGCAGGGGAGCGGCAGTATAGCCCTCAACTGCAGCAGACGCCTCGCCGCTCATCCGCAGCGCTTCCCGCTGTTCATGCTCCGCGCCGTACAGGGCAGCGGCAACGCGGAGCGTCTTCTCGCGGTATGCCGTCACCAGCTTGGCGCGGGTGACGCCGCCCGTATTGTAGTCGCCGCTGCGCTCCCTGAATTCATTCAGCAGCCGCTCCTTGCGCCTGATTGCCGTTCGTCCCCGGGTGACGGCGATCTCCGGCTCGCAGAGCACCTCCACAAACGGGGCCTTCGTTTTGTAGAAGGTGACGGTAATGAGCCCGAGGCCCAGCTGCCCGCATAATCCGGTCAGCTCGGACCAGCGCTGATTGACGGCCCCCTTCTTGGCCCGGCTCTTCTCGACGGCAAGGTACACATAGGGCGTCAGCTTGAGACGCTCGAGCCCTTGGAGCAGCAGGGCAAGATTGAACGTTTTTTTCATCTCCACGATCAGAGGCTCGTCCGCTCCCTCCTTCATTCCGACCAGGTCGCAGTTCCGGACCTCCCCTTTGACTTCATACCCGTTTATTTCAAAAAAAGCCTTCAACGGAGCGTACAGCTCGGCTTCATGCTTGATCGCCATGATTACCCTCCTTGATTGTTGCACCAGCACGAATGTTACGTTCATGTAAAATCAGTATAGCATGAGGACCGCATCCTGGCGTTCCCGATTCAAACAAGACGAGCTGCATTCAGCAAAAAAGCTCAAGCTTGACTTCGAAAATAAGGTCAACTATTCCGGGCAAGGCGCATAGGTATGTAGTACACTTTTTCGAAATCGAATGTTTCAAATGACGCTGTGGAATGGAAGCCAATCCCCATAAACAGACTCATAGGAGGTAGCGAAAATGGATATTTTCGAACGCATAGCATCATATAGGGCAGAGAGCGACCGTTTGGCGTGGAGCGGCACATTCAGGGAATATATTGAATTATTAAAGAAGGATCCCTCTCCAGCCATGACGGCTCACGCCCGTGTGTATGACATGATCGAATCCTACGGGATCGAGGAGAGCGGCGGCCGGAAAAAATATAAGTTTTTCGAGCAGGAGATCTTTGGACTGGACCGGGCGATTGAGAAGCTGGTCGAAGAATACTTCCACTCCGCAGCCCGGCGGCTCGATGTCCGCAAGCGGATCCTGCTGCTGATGGGGCCGGTCAGCGGAGGAAAATCCACGATCGTTACGATGCTCAAGCGAGGGCTGGAGAAGTACTCCCGAACCGACAGCGGTGCGGTGTACGCCATTTCAGGCTGCCCGATGCAGGAGGAGCCTCTTCATTTGATCCCGCTGGAGCTGCGGCCGGAGATCGAGAAGGAGCTTGGCGTTCGCATCGAGGGGAACCTGTGCCCGGCCTGCCAGCTGCGGCTGAAGACCGAATACGGCGGCGATATTGAGAGCGTGAAGGTAGAACGGGTGCTCATCTCGGAAGAAGGCCGGGTGGGGATCGGGACATTCAGCCCTTCCGACCCGAAATCGCAGGACATTGCCGACCTGACCGGCAGCATTGATTTTTCTACCATCACGGAATACGGCTCCGAATCGGATCCGCGGGCATACCGGTTCGACGGGGAGCTCAATAAAGCCAACCGGGGGCTGATGGAATTTCAGGAAATGCTCAAATGCGATGAGAAGTTCCTGTGGAATTTGCTGTCCCTGACGCAGGAGGGGAACTTCAAGGCCGGACGCTTTGCGCTGATTAGCGCGGATGAATTGATTGTTGCACATACAAACGAAGCGGAGTACAAAGCCTTTATCGCCAATAAGAAGAACGAGGCGCTCCAATCCCGGATGATCGTCATGCCGATCCCGTATAACCTCAGGGTCAGCGATGAAGAGAAAATCTATGCTAAGCTGATCGGGCAGAGCGACATGAAGCATATCCATATTGCGCCTCATGCACTCCGTTCCGCCGCCATATTTTCCATACTGACCCGTTTGAAGGAAACGAAGAAGCAGGGAATGGACCTGATCAAGAAAATGCGCATGTACGACGGGGAGGAAGTGGAGGGCTACAAGGAAGCCGATCTCAAAGAGATGCAGAGCGAATATTTAGAGGAAGGCATGTCCGGCGTGGATCCCCGGTATGTCATTAACCGGATCTCAAGTGCTCTTATTAAGCAGGATCTTCAGTGCATTAACGCGTTGGATATGCTGCGGGCGATTAAGGATGGACTGGATCAGCACGCTTCCATTACCAAGGAGGAGCGGGAGCGGTATTTGAACTTTATTGCAGCTGCGCGCAAAGAGTATGATGAGCTGGCCAAGAAAGAAGTGCAGAAGGCGTTCGTCTATTCCTTTGAAGAGTCGGCCAAGACGCTGTTCGAGAACTATCTGGATAATATTGAGGCCTTCTGCAACTGGACCAAGATCCGCGACCCGCTGACCGATGAGGAGATGGATCCGGATGAAAGATTGATGCGTTCCATCGAGGAGCAGATCGGGGTATCGGAGAACGCGAAGAAGGCCTTCCGCGAGGAAATCATGATTCGAATCTCCGCTTATTCGCGCAAAGGCAAAAAGTTCGAATATCACAATCATGAGCGTTTACGCGAAGCGATCGAGAAAAAGCTGTTTGCTGATCTTAAAGACATCGTCAAAATCACCACCTCCACGAAAACGCCGGATGCCGTGCAGCTGAAACGAATTAACGAAGTCAGCTCCAGACTGATCGAGGAACACGGCTACTGCCCGGTCTGCGCCAATGAGCTGCTGCGGTACGTAGGCAGTCTGCTGAACCGATAATTTTCTCGTCTGAAGGCGGTCATCTGCCAAACCTTTATTGCAGGGAGTAAGGCTCGGGGCAGAAGTCGAAGGACTGGTAAGAGCAGCCGGCGGAGGGCGCAGCCTCAATGGAGCCAGCCCTGTCGGCGACGGGATACGCAGAGGATCAATGCTTGGGAGCGGTAATCCAAATGAAGTTTGAAGCGAGCTGCGCGGCGGTAATTCGTTACCGGCTGCGCAGCTTGTTTCTGTCTGCAGAGGAGTTTATCGAGAGTTTAATCGAAAAGAACACGCGGACGATGGAAGTTCTATACATTTTGCGTATTTGAGTATTTTCAAGATGTGATATTATACACCCAATTAGGACTTTGGCATTATGCCGCGATTGGTAAATATAGTCTATAATGAACCCTAAGTACTTAGACCTGTAACAGGGATCATTCTATTTGGGAGTGAAGGATTTCGTCATGATGGATGTTTCACCGAAAAGACGTCAGCAGCTGGAGTATATCGGACTTCGTGAACGTGATTTAGAGCTGCTTGCTCAGCACCGCGATGTGTTTGTCAAGGTGGTCGAGGAGGTGGTGGACCGGTTTTACGCGAGAATCGGCGAACAGCCGCAGCTGATGCAGATTATTAACCGAACGTCGACCATGGAGCGGCTTAAGGAAACCCAGCGGGTATATTGGCTGTCGCTCGCAGAGGGCCGGGTGGATGAGGCTTATCTTGAGAACCGGATCAAGATTGGACAAGTCCATTCGAGAATCGGGCTGAACACCGATTATTATCTGGGCAGCTATATGGTTTATTTGGATATTGCAGCAGATCTATTTAAGCAGCTGCTTCCTGACCAATGGACGCACGTCGTGCATGCGCTCAGCAAAATGTTCAATCTGGACTCTCAGCTCGTTCTGGAGGCTTATGAGATGAAGGAGAAAGAAAAAATTCAGAACTTGGTTACGGATCAACAGAAAATGTTGGAAGCGATTACAGAGGCTGTGCAGGAGCTGACCGCCATGATCGTTGAGCTGGATCAAAGCGCAGCGCTGATGGCCGATAATGCCATGAAAACCGCAGAGGCTCAAGAGAAGGCCCATGCGCTGACCGCCGAGCTTGGCGAGGAGATTCTTCAGATCGAGCAGATGGGCAGCCTGATTCGGGAAATCTCGGACCAGAGCCATCTGCTCGGACTGAATGCCGCGATCGAGGCAGCGCATGCCGGAGAGCTCGGCAGAGGCTTCGAGGTGGTGGCGGGCGAGGTGAGAAAGCTCGCAACGCATTCCAAAAAAGCGATGGAAGAGATCCAAAGCAAAGTCAGCGGCATTATACGCAAGCTGGGCCTGGTGGAGCAGGAGTCCGAGAAGACATCGGTGAACGCGCGGAATCAGGCTGCAAGCTCCCAGGAGCTGGCGGCTTTCGTGAAAATGATGGAGAAGCTCGCCGATGACCTGGAGGCGCTAAAGCATGAGTATGACGTGCACAAGCATGATCTGGACGCTGAATCGGCTCTAATGAAGACCGAGAAAGCCACCGTTTAATTCGATAGTGAAGGCGGTGCTTGGCGATAAAGCTTACAGATGAACAAGAAGCAGCATCCTCGTACCGGAACCATTGCACCGGAGGATGCTGCTTCTATTTTTATTTAAGCTGGAGAAACGAATGGAAGCTGCGCCGTAAGGATATTCAAATAAAACGCCGATGGAGCTTTTTACCGTCATAGGAGAACAGGATCGGCTTGCCTTCGATCATGCTGTGCAGATGCACCGGCTTACCCCAGAGGCGGTAAACGTAAGGGATTGTGCGCTCCATGTATTTCAGGTCCAGCTCGATGCCCTCGAATAGATGCTTGATCATGAGCTCACCGGAACGAAGATGGTCCCCGTCGGTGACGACCAGATAGGGGTTGCCGCCGTTGACCCGGGAGACGACGAGCTGATCCCGAATGTTTTCCCACGCTTTGTCGGTAATTTTCCACTCGGGTCCTTTCTTCTCGAACACATACAGATCCAGATCCTCAACGAGCTCCTTGGTCAAATAATTGCGAAGGAACGAGATGTCGGAGTCGTATTCCCTCACGTCGAACATCTTCTCCCGGTCCCAGCGCCGTTCGATATCCTCGAAGATTTTTAGCCCCAGATAGTACGGGTTCAGGCTGTGGCGGGACGGCTGGACGACGGAAGCGTTCAGCTTGGCGAATTCCACCGTTTCCTCGCTGGTCAGGTCCATCTCCCGCAGGATGCGCTGATGCCAGTACGAAGCCCAGCCTTCGTTCATGATTTTCGTCTCCATCTGCGGCCAGAAATACAGCATCTCCTCGCGAAGCATGCTCATGATGTCCCGCTGCCAATCCTCAAGAATATCGGAATGCTCCTGAATAAACCACATGATGTCCTTCTCCGGCTCAGCCGGAAACCGCTTCGGTGCCGCGGGAGCCGGGCCGGGTTTATCTTCCTCTTCTTCATCCAGCTCCCACAGATCATCGTACCGGCCGGGAGGCTTGTGGCGTTTGGCCTCCTCCCGCTGCTCCAGCATCCGCCGCTCGTTATAGCGCTGCTTGTCGAGCTTCTCGGGACGCAGGATTTGCGGGTCGACATGCTCTTGGATTGCCAATACCGCGTCTATGAATTGCTCGACCGCTTCCGTTCCATGCTCCAGCTCATACCGGGATATCCGTTCGGCGGTAGCGGACATGCTCTCGACCATATTCCGATTGGAGACCGAAAAGCGGGCATTGTTCTTGAAGAAATCGCAGTGGGCGAGAACATGGGCGACGATCAGCTTGTTCTGAATCAGTGAATTGCCGTCAAGGAGGAAAGCGTAGCACGGATTGGAATTGATCACGAGCTCGTAAATTTTACTAAGGCCGAAATCGTATTGCATCTTCATTTTATTGAAGGTTTTTCCAAAGCTCCAGTGGCTGAACCGCGTCGGCATGCCATACGCGCCGAAGGTGTATATGATGTCTGCCGGGCAGATCTCATACCGCATGGGATAAAAATCAAGGCCGAAGCCTGATGCGATTTCGGTAATCTCTGCAATGGAACGCTCTAACTCAGCAATCTCGTCTTGGTGCACGAGGATCCCTCCTTCGTTAATGGAAACCTGGTTCTTATCATATATATGGGAACTTGATGGAGATATGCGGGCTCAAGGGTAGAACCGCACGATGAATAGGCTGTTAGAGAGCGGACGGTGAAAGCATGGAGACCACACTTTGGTGTAAAAAAATACCATACCGAGACTGTCGATCACAGATTTACCCTCATAACTATGTCAGGATGTTCACGGAAATGATTTACGTTATAATATGAGATAATCCGCTGCGTTGGCATAATCCACCAGTTAATCAACCTGTGGATAATTAGAAGGACAGGGAGGCAAATGAATGATTCCATTTCCTAAACCGGATGTCGAGCAATTTTTCCAGACTTATTTGATTCGTAATTTTGCTGTAAGCGCAGATGAGTCCAGACTGGTATTCAGCAGCAGCATGAACGGAAAGTTCAATTTATGGGCGATGGACCTGAGGGAGGAGACGGCATACCCTTACCCGCTCACCTACAATGACCAGGCCGCAAGCTTCGTTAAGCTGGACCCCAAGGGGCGCCATATTCTTACGGGGTTTGACCACGACGGCAACGAGAACTATCACCTGCACGCGCTGCGCTGGAGCGGCGGGGAAGCGATTCCGTTATTCGAGGATGCCAATCCGGATGACAAGTATTTCTTCGTACATCTGTCCGAGGACGGCAGAAGGCTGTATTACGTCACATCGGAAGGCAACCCGTCCTATCTGAACTCCCTGGTATATGATCTGGAGACGAGAGAGAAGAGGCTTCTGCATGAAGGCCGGGATACGGCCACGGAGCTGTCTGCGGTGAGTCCCGACGAGAAGACCATCGCTTATACGAAAATGTATGCCAATACCTATTACATAAGCTATGTACAGCGGGAATCCGGGGAGCCTCTGTGTTTGACCCCGTCACCGGAGCAGGTGCATACCGCCGGCGGCGTGCAGTTTATCGACAACGATCATGTCGTGTTTACGACCGACTATGATTCCGAGTTTTCTTACGTCGCCTCGTATCACATTTCCCAGCGGAAGTTTGAGCCGCTGTGCCGGATCGAACGGGAGAGCGTCCAGCTTCTGCGCTGGCATGAGGATTCCCGAACGCTTTATATCCTGACGGAAAAAGGCGTGGAGGATAAGCTGTATGCCTATTCCATGGACAGCAGCGAATTGACGGAGCTGCCTCTGCCGGCGGATATCGTAGAGCAGCTGAACGTAACGAAATCGGGGGTTCTGTACCTGCTGGCCCGCGGCGCGGTCAAACCGCTGAATATTTACCGGTACAAGGACGGCAGCTGGACCATGCTGACGAAGAACGTGTTGACAGGCTTGACAGAGGCGGATCTGTGCTCGCCTGACACCGTTACGTACCCGTCCTTTGACGGGATGGAGATCGAAGCGCTGCTGTTCCGGGCCAAGGAAGGAGTGGCTAACGGATACACGATCTTCTGGCCGCATGGCGGGCCGCAAGCCGCAGAGCGCAAGCAGTTCCGGGCGATGTTCCAGTATCTGCTGGCACAGGGATACCATATCTTCTGTCCGAACTTCCGGGGCAGCACAGGCTACGGCAGCTCCTTCGTGAAGCTGGTCGAACAGGACTGGGGCGAAGGGCCGCGCAAGGATTGTCTTGCGGGAATGGATTGGCTGTTCGAGCAGGGGATTTCAAGTCCGGAGAAGCTCTTTGTCATGGGGGGAAGCTATGGCGGTTATATGACCTTGCTCCTGGCCGGCCGCAATCCCGAGTATTTCAAAGCGGCGATCGACATCGTCGGGGTGAGCAACTTGTTTACCTTTTACAACTCGGTTCCGGATCATTGGAAGCCGATCATGGAGCGCTGGCTCGGCGATCCGGAGCGGGATCGGGAGCGGTTCATCAAGGATTCGCCGATCACCTACCTGGACAACATGGTGAACCCGATGCTGATCATCCAGGGAGCGAACGACCCGCGTGTCGTTCAAGCGGAATCGGACCAGATCGTTGAGGCGCTTCGTGCCAAGGGACGGGATGTGGAGTATATCGTGTTCGAGGATGAGGGGCATGGCATCACGAAGAAGGCTAACGAAAAAATCGCCTATGCCCGTATGGCCGAGTTCCTGCGGAGAAATCAATAAAGTAATCAAAATAGGCGCCCCGCATCAAGATGCGGGGCGCTGCTTTATACCTGTAGCGGACTGTTCAGTGCTCGCGAGGGGGCGACAGGTGCTGGGCTTTAAGGCTTTTGTGGTTCGCTGCCAAGATCGGCGCTCGGGTTCCAAACCCGGATGTTGTCGTCTTCCAGAATGCCCAGGGTAACATCGGAGATGTCCGGGTTTTGCAGCAGCAAGGAGTTGACCCGCATTTTGGATACGCTGGCCTCGGCCAGGGACATGCCTTGCCGCAGCTCGATGTATGCCTCGACATGGTAGCTTCGTCCTTCCTGCACAATGCGGAGCCGATTGATGTCGCGGACATCCGGGTCCCCAAGGATGATCCGGGAGATCTTCTCCTCGACATCCTTCGGCGCCGAAACGCCGATCAAGCCAACCATATTGTCATACCCGACCTTGAAGGCTACGCCGATCATGAGACATCCGATCAGAATCGTGGCGATGCCGTCGAGGATCAGGAAGTCCATGAAGTGGGCGAACACGATGGCGATCAGCGCAAACAGCGCTCCCAGCGTGGCGACGATGTCTTCATAGAACACAAGCCGGGTAGGCGGTGCGGCCTTGCCGGCGTTTCTGAAGGCAGCCGGGAACTTGCCGAGTCCGGTGGCTTCGGTCCGGGTTTCTTTTAAAATCTCCTTCATCGCCTTCATCAGAATGGCGCCGTCGATCAAGACCGCTATCGCCAGAACAACGAAGTTCAGCCAGAAGTTCGTTGCCTCCTCGGGATGCTTTAGAAGCTTGTAGCCTTTATGAATGGTTTCATAGGCCATAATCGTAACGACAATGACCGCAACCATGCAGACGATATTGATGACCCTCCCGAACCCCGTAGGAAACTTCTTGGTCGGCTTTCGCTCGGCAAGCACGCTGCCGACGAAGACGAAGCCCTGGTTCACGGCGTCGGCTACAGAATGCATGGCGGAGGCGAACATCGTCCCGCTGCCGCTGACGGAAGCGGCGATCGCCTTAATGATCGCAAGTCCCGTATTGCCAAGCGATGCGATGGCCGAAGACGTATTTCCTTTCTTAATGAGCTGCCACAAGTTTTTCATCCAAACCCTCCGTCGATTAGTGTCAATTTTAAGGATTTCCGAAATCTATATTATCACAGGATACCGAATATATGGTCATTTTTTCCTCCGGCGTGCGGTCGTTTCCTTAGTTTACCCGAAGTTGAAGCTCATTCTCCATGAATTACTCATAACTTTATTTCTTACCCAATACATTAACAATATAGTGGAAAATAAAGGATGGGTGGGGCGATGCCGTTCTGGATGCGGCGAGAAGGGATTGAAGGATGAACCATTGGGTAAGGAGTAAGGACATCTGCCTTGCAGCAATGCGAAACAATGCTAAGGAGGAAATGGGAATGAGAGCGTTGACAAGTCCAGAGGCAGGAGTGGCTCAAGGAAGACAGGATTTGGGGCTTATTATTTGCTCCGGATGTGAAGAAATGGTTGATACGATCCCCACCGACGGCGTAAAAATCATTCACGGATACTGCGGCAAAGGAGAGTGCGAGCGAAATACTGCCCAGAATTCATAAGTTCATTAATCTAAACAAAGCGTGCCTAGGAAGTGCATTCCGGGGCATGCTTTTTATTTTCTGCATTTTATTTGGCGTCAGGCATGGGATGGGGGCCCGAGGATCATCAGGAAAACAATCTTTATCAATTTTTTTAATAGGTCATACAAAAAATATTAATACTTTATGTCATCATTTTAGACGAAAATATGTTGCATATATAATATATATGACGTATTATATCCGCAAGCAGAGGAAATGGAAGCAGGAGGGATCACTATCGAACTGACGCCAAGACAGCTGGAAATCGTCGATATCGTAAAGAAGCATGCCCCGATTACGGGAGATCAAATCGCGGAGCTGCTTAACGTTAGCCGGGCTACTCTGCGTACCGATTTATCCAAGCTTGTCATACTGGATTACATCGATGCAAAGCCTAAAGTCGGATATTTTCTCGGAAAGCGGGGCGAGCCTGACCGGGAGGAGAAGTTCCGACTGCTCAAAATGAAGGTTGGCGACCTCCACGGCGTTCCGATCATCATAAGGGAGACCACAACGATCCAGGAGGCGGTTGTTGCCCTGTTCCTTGAAAACGTGGGCAACCTCATCGTAACCGATGCGGACGGCCATCTCGCAGGCATCGTGTCCCGCAAGGACCTGCTCAAGGTGACGCTGGGGAATCCGTCGGCCTCGTCCATGCCGGTCAGCCTTATCATGACGCGCCGCGCGAATGTAACAACGGTACAGCCGGAGGATACGGTGCTGGATGCGGCCCGCAAAATCATCACGAGGCAGATCGACAGCCTGCCGGTTGTCGTTCCGGCAGACGACGGCAATCCGGATCACTGGAAGGTCGTAGGCCGCATTACCAAAACGAATATCATCAAAATGCTGCTCGACATGGTAGCCGAGGAATAATGGGAGGAATCGGATGAATCAGGCATCGACTCATTTTATAGCAATCTGTTCAGATTCAATCGGGGAAACCGCTGAGGCGGTCGTACAGGCAACGCTGCGGCAGTTCGAGCTGGAAGATGCCGAGATCAAGCGATATATGAATGTCCGGGACGAGGAAGAGCTCACGGAGCTGATGGAGGAGGTTGCCAGACGGGGCGGATTTGTGGCGTATACGCTGGTACAGCCGGAGCTGCGGGAAGTGATCCGGGAGGAAGCGGTGAGGCTGAATATCCGCGCGGTCGATATTATGGGACCGATGATGCAGGCCTTCGCCGACACCTTCAACGATTATCCGAAACGGCTTCCCGGCTTGCTGCATCGCCTGGACGATACGTATTTCCGCCGCGTAGAGGCGATGGAATTCGCCGTTCAATACGATGACGGCAAGGATGTCAGCGCGATCCTGAAGGCAGACATCATTCTGCTTGGCGTATCGCGAATCTCCAAGACGCCGCTGTCGATGTTTCTTGCTCATAAAGGCTACAAGACGGTCAATTATCCGATCGTACCGGAAATGTCTCCTCCTTCGCAGCTCCAAGAGGTGAAGTCGGGGACGATCATCGGCTTAACGATAGAGCCTGAGCATCTGCTGAAGATCCGCAGCGAACGGCTCAAGGTGATGGGGCTTCCGAATGAGGTTCAATATGCGACCCTTGAGCGGATCCGCGAGGAGCTGGGTTATGCGCTGTCGTTGTATGAACGACTGGGCTGTCCTGTCATTGATGTGACCGATAAAGCGATTGAAGAGACGGCCGGGCTGATCACGAATTTATTGAAATAATAGTTCCATAGAAGTTTGTCTTAAGGATACGATGCAGGCAAGAGAGTAAATGATTTCTGCGATTGCAGGAACATTTGACGTACTTGCCCACGACATTCATTCAATCTGTCCAAATTATAGGACGAAACATACTGGAGAGGGAGGGTACGATTTATGGAGAGCTCATTGGCATTGGAGTTGGTACGAGTAACGGAGGAAGCGGCGCTCAGGTCCGCCCGGTGGACCGGCAGAGGAGACAAACACAGTGCCGATGAGGCTGCGACGCTTGCGATGCGCAAGCACTTCGACTCGGTCGCAATGAACGGCGTGGTCGTCATCGGCGAAGGCGAGATGGATGAAGCGCCCATGCTGTATATCGGGGAGAGAGTAGGCAGCGGCAAAGGACCGAAGATGGATGTGGCCGTTGATCCGCTGGAAGGGACTGAAACGGTGGCTAGCGGCTTGAATAATGCTCTATCGGTGATCGCGGCTGCTCCGAGGGGAAGCCTTCTGCATGCGCCCGATATTTATATGCACAAGCTGGCGGCAGGCCCTAAGCTCGCAGGAAGGCTGAGCCTGGATGATCCGATCGAAGTAACGCTTCAGAAGGCGGCGGACATTCTGGATAAGCCGTTATCGGAATTGACGGTATCCATTCTGGACCGTGAGCGTCACAGTGCTATGATTGCGGCTTTACGGGAGTCAGGGGTTCGAATCAAGCTGCTGACGCATGGAGATGTGATGGGAGCGATCGAGACCTGCACGGACAGCGGGGTCGATCTTTATGTCGGGTCCGGCGGGGCTCCTGAAGGGGTGCTGGCCGCGGCCGCACTGAAATGCCTTGGCGGCGAGCTTCAAGGCCGGCTTATTCCGGTTACACCGGGCGATGTGGAACGCTGCCGCCGGATGGGACTCCAGGATCCCGAGCAGCTGCTTCGGATGGAGGATATGGTAGGAAGGGAAGGCGTGCTGTTCGTGGCGACCGGCGTAACGCCCGGAGATTTTCTGCAGGGCGTCAAATTCCTTCCGGGTCAGCGGGCGGAGACGCATTCGGTCTTGATGCATTCGGGGACCCAAACGGTTCGTTACCTGCGGAGCGTCCACCAGCTGTTCGCGGAAACGGGAGCGCTGGCAGCTGCGGCTTCATCCTGATCGATCCGTCTTGGGAATAAAAAGAGGCTGTTCCAGGTCAAGGGACCTTGGAACAGCCTTTTTGTGCATGCGCTCAAGCGCCCGCCCGGGATTCCCGTGGCAGCTTTTGTTTTATTGAATTCGTGCAGGCTTGGAATCAGCCGTGCCGCTTGCGGCCGAGTATGATCCAAGCCCCTCCGAGTACGAGCAGCACAGCAATGACAGGCTGGATCACGGACAAATAGTTCAGCATCGGACCGATGGAGAAGACAACGAAGAACAACAGAGACAGCACGGTCAAAATATTGATGGGGATGAGCAGCCATTTATTGCGCGAGCCGAACCAATAGAACTCGAACAGCCCTGCTGCAACGGCGAGAATAAATCCCGGCCACATCGTCTCCCAGCTGTCGAATAAGGAAGCGATCTGGCTGACGACACCGGCTGTAAGCAGGATTCCTCCCGGGATGAGCAGGCCGATGCCTTGACGTCCGACCAGCGAAAAATACATCCAGTGGAAAAACAGCCCCAGCGGAATCACGAACAAGGTTGGCCAGAAAGTGGCAAAGATGGAGCCGGCGCCAACGGAGCCGCCTTGATTGAGCAGCAGGTAAGCACCGAGCAGAATAAGCAGGGGAGCGAGGATGGTACGTTTCAACATACGAGCTTACTTCCTTCCTATAAAGAAAATGGTTAACTCAAGAATACCATGATCTGGATTAGGATGTCCTCGGTCCCGGGTATCCTGCGGAACTGGACCAAAGTCTAGGTTATTGCAATGAAGAGCCTGACATAAAGAAGACAGCTCTGCATGATGCTAGACTGCACAACAGAGCTGTCTTTGAATAACCATTGTTTACAGCGCGAGTTCAATAAGCCCGGAAAAAGCGGCCATTTTTGAACAGCCTCTTAAACGGCCGGTTTCTTGGTATACATCAGGCCGACGGTATGCGGTCCGCAATGGCTGCATATGACGCATCCGGCCGTGGAGATGGCAACCTCCCGTGCACCGGTCTTCTCCTGCAGTTCCTTCTGCAGGAACCGGGCCTCCTCTTCCGCCATCGTATGTACAACAATGATCAAATCATTGTCCATGTCCTGGGCCTGAGCCAGCGCATTCTGGATCATCTGGTCCAGCGCCTTTTCTTTCTTGCCGCGAACCTTGTAGGCAGGAATCATGCCGCCGTTAACGACTTTAATAACCGGACGGATCTTCAGCAAGCTGCCGATGATGTTCTGCATGCCGGAGCAGCGGCCGCCTTTATGCAAATAATCCAGCGTATCGATAACGAATTCGCACTCCACTTCATTGACGGTTCGGCTGAGCAGCTCCACGATTTGGGGAATGGTGGCGCCTTGCTCGGCTGCATGCACGGCCTTCATCACGAGGAGCCCGATGCCGCAGGAGAGATTGCGGGAATCAAAGACGGTAACCCGGCCCTCAGGCAGCTCGCCGGCAGCGATCAGCGCGTTTTGATACGTCGAGGACAGCTCGGATGAAATGCTGAGAAACAGTATATCTTCGCCCTGCTCGATCGATGGCGTGAAGGCGGCGATGAAATCGGATGGGGAAGGAGCGGCTGTCTTTGGCAGATGGCCTACCTGGTCGACCTTGGCGTACAGCTGTTCCGGCGTAATATCCACGCCGTCACGCAGAGATTGCTCACCAAATACCACATAGAGAGGAATAATTCCGATATGATGCCTTTCTATCCATGCAGAGGGCAGGTCGCAGGTACTATCGGCGAATATTTTAACTTTTCCAGACATGAACATCTCCCTTTATCAACTATTTTGCTCTGTACTACTAGAATACCTTGTTTGATAGTAAAAGTGAATGATATTGTCAGGCGTTCGTCAACAGCAGGAAATATGGAGGGGAATTGGTAAATGCCCGCAACCTTCATCGAACCTCCTCCGTCCGTAATGGTAGGAGGTGGTTTATGTGGGAAAGAGAGCAGCTCGGAACAAGCTGGTCGCAATTACGACTGCGGCTGTTTTGCTTCTGGCCGTTACTGCATGCAGCGGTGAACAACCGAAGGCTGAGCCCCCGGTCGATCCGAATCCGGTTGAAGACGGCGTACAAGAACCGGTGCAGCCGGCCGAGCCCGAACCAGAAGAAGATGCAGCGAAAGAACCGGTAAAGCCGGGTGATCCGGTAGAGGGGCAGAGCCCGGAAACGAAGCAGGGGACCGGTACCTATGTGGGTCAAATTGATAATCATTCCGTAGAGATTGAAACGGAAGACGGACCGACCGCCTTCCGGCTCGGGGATGATATGCAGGATGCCATTGCCGGACTCCAGGGAAATGAGGAGGTTGCCTTCGAATACTTTGAGCAGCCGGTTGAAGGCGATGAAGGGCTGAAGCAGCGCATTCTGACGAAAATAACGGTCCGGCAGTCCGGCAGCGGCCAAGGCTCGGATACCTCGCAGCTTCCGGCCACGAAGGAAATGGAGCTTGAGCTCGAAGGGATGAAAGAGACGAAAACCGCCAAGCTGGCTTCGGGAAACGGGTATTCCCTGTATATATTCGATATTTTCTCGTTTGATGCCAAGACCGGCATGCTGACAATGAATGTGGATAAGGATTACTATGTAGAAATTACGAAGCTCCCTTCGGATTACAACGGGGATATGCTGAAGCTGGAGGCCGAGAAGGAATTGGCTGAGGTGGGCAAGGTCCGCGAAGCGAAGGAGAACGAAAGAAATCAGGCGCTGAAGGATGCGTCCGTATACATGATTGGCGAAGGGGAGCAGCTGACTCGGGAATATATCGCAGCGGAAATCGACGGTCA
This sequence comes from Paenibacillus ihbetae, assembly GCF_002741055.1. Classification (NCBI taxonomy): domain Bacteria; kingdom Bacillati; phylum Bacillota; class Bacilli; order Caryophanales; family Paenibacillaceae; genus Paenibacillus; species Paenibacillus ihbetae. The sequence goes on from NZ_CP016809.1 coordinate 4,637,842, forward strand.
AGGCTTTATCTTCCGCGTCAACATCCCGCATCGCGAGCCTACAGAGGGCTTTGTGCCTCACGCGTTTGCATCGCTAGCTACGATCGTTAATCAATAGCTCTCCACTTATTCAGATAAAAGAAACCGCCCGGCGTAAGGGGAATCGCGTGCCGATTCCTTGCCCCGGGCAGTTTTGTTATTCCCTTACTGCTGCGTACTATTTGGAAGCTTCGAGATATCTCTGAATAAACAGCTTCGCGTTGGCATCCTTCTCCGTGCTCTCACGAATCCCCGCATACATCTCATTCTTGATGATCGGAATTTCCTCGCCAAGCTTGCTTCCCATAATATCGACGGCATACACATGCTCGGTGCCGTCTTCCTCGTCGACCCCCTTCAGAAGCATCTCCGGCGTCACAAGCGCTTTCAGCTCGCCGTTCACTTCGGTTTCAAGCGGGCGCACCATCCCTTGATTGCCGACCCAGTCAAATGCATTCTTATCCATAATATAGAGGTCCGGCCTCTCGGTTGCCAGCACGAGCATCGCTTTTTGCAGCATGGCGGCGTCCTGCGGATTGTTCGAATCAAGCGCCGGCACATAATTCATGTTAACGGTTACGCGTTTCCACTCAGGAAACTGTGCCAAAATCGCGTCCTCGATCGGCTTAACATCCGTACCGCCGTCGGGATTGAAATACGTTCCCAGGAACATCACGGAGAGGTCGACCGGGGGAAGCTTGGCCAGCCGCTCTTTTTCAGCCTGATGGTTAAAGATGCTGATCGCGATATACACAAGAATGCCAAGAATGGCGATGCCGCCAAGCAGATGAAATTTATAATAACGGAAGAAATGGTCGGTTTTCTCGGCAGTCCCGGCCAGCTTTTTGAACTTTCCATACCGCTTCTGATTCAATTCCTCCAGAGACTTGCGGTTCTCTTCATCAAGAATGAATTTGTAAGCCTTGGTTATCTCGGCGAAGCGGGCTTCAATCTCTTCCGCCCGGTCCGGCTCACGCCTTTGCTGCGAACGGGTCTGACGCATGAGAAGGGTATACCTGTCATCAAGCTGTTCCCTGGTCGCATCCTCCGGCAAGCCCATTCGTTCATAGGCTTCTTTCAATTGATCCATCCATGTCACCTCTTCTATACTGTGAGAGTTTCCTAGTTACCAGTATATAGTGAAGAGGCATACTTGCACAAACGTTTATAAACGGCGCAGGCGAGCCGGCATCAGGACGATAAACCCCAGCCGGAACAGGAAGAAAGAAGAGACGAAGCAGCGGGGCGGATAAAGCTGGAGCCGTATGAAAAATATAGGGAATATGCCATTCAATAGTTTGAAGGTTTATGAATGTTTTTGATTATTTGTGATTGTTTTTTGCGGGAAATATGATAGGATTAGTTCTGGAGGGGATTCATTATGCTGACCGAAGAAAGATACCGCGTTATTTTAGAGCGCTTACAAGAGCGCGGGGTCGTCAAATTGCAGGAATTGGTCGAACTCCTGGAAGCATCGGAATCTACAGTGCGGCGTGATTTGATAGATCTTGAGGAACGCCGTTTATTAAAGCGTATTCACGGGGGAGCAGCGCTGCCGAGTCAAAAGGCTCCCGAGCCGGGAATGGAAGAGAAATCGTTCAAAAACATTCAACAGAAAAATGCCGTTGCCAAGCTGGCTGCGCAGCAGGTGCAGGATGGCGAGAGCATTTATCTGGATGCGGGAACGACCACATTGGCGATGATCCCGTTTATCGAAGCAAGCAACGTGACCGTTGTGACCAACGGTTTATCGCATATCGAAGCATTGGTAAGCAAACGCATCAACAGCTATCTTCTGGGCGGCATGATGAAGATTCGCACGAAAGCCGTAATCGGCAGCATAGCTCTTCAAAACATGGATAACTTCCGCTTTGATCGCTGTTTTCTCGGGACAAACGGCGTCGATATCGAGATGGGGTATACGACGCCGGATCCGGAAGAAGCCTTGATCAAGCGGCGGGCCCATCAGCTGTCCGCTACCAGCTATGTTCTTGCGGACTCCAGCAAGATCGGAGAAGTCACGTTCGCTAAGCTGCTGGATTTAAGCGAAGCGACGCTGATTACCGAATCGCTGCCGGAAGCCTGGCGGAAGTCCATAGCACAGAAAACCAACATAATTGAGGGATCATGATGATATATACGGTAACTTTGAATCCTTCCATCGATTACATCGTGGAAGTAGAGCATATCGAGCTGGGAAGCTTGAACAGAATGGCCCGGGACTTGAAGTTTCCAGGGGGCAAAGGCATCAATGTCTCGCGGGTATTGAACCAGCTCGGCGCAGACAATACCGCGATCGGCTTTCTCGGTGGATTTACCGGTCGGTTTATTGACGAGACGCTGCGGAAGGAAGGGATCGTCACCGACTTCGTGACGATTGAAGATGATACAAGAATCAACATCAAGCTTAAGCACGGGGACGAGACGGAGATTAACGGCCTTGGGCCGAACATCCGGCACGAGGAGGCCGATGAGCTGGTCCATAAGCTGTCACGGCTTCAGCCGGGTGATATCGCGGTACTGTCCGGAAGCGTTCCGCCCTCGCTTGGATCGGGCTTCTACGAGCTATTAATTCAAGCGTGCAAGAAGAGCGGAGCCGAATTCGTGATCGATACGACGGGGGATGCGCTGATGAAGGCTTTAGCTCACCAGCCGCTTGTCGTCAAGCCGAACCATCACGAGCTGGCCGAGTTGTTCGGCGTCCCGATGGATTCGCGCGATAAGCTTGTCATGTACGGCCGCAAGCTGCTTGAGAAGGGTGCGCAGCATGCGATGATCTCCATGGCCGGAGAAGGGGCTCTGCTGATTACGGCCGATCAGGTCTATCATGCCTGCGTTCCGGCTGGAACGGTAAGGAATTCGGTAGGCGCAGGCGATTCGATGATTGCCGGGTTTGTCGGCACGCTGTCTCTGGGGCACAGTCCGCTTGAGGCATTCCGGACAGGGGTTGCATCGGGAAGCGCAACAGCGTTCTCGGACGATCTGGCAGCCAGGGAAATGATCGATAAACTTCGTGAACAGGTCACGATCACGCCATTGTGAGGACGTGCATGTTTGCAATGCGGCGCGAAACGGCAGACATCTAAGGCAGAAATTAAGGGAGTGTTATCCATAATGAGAATAACGGAATTGATGATTCAGCAGACCATGATTATGGATCTGCAAGCGGTAACGAAGGAGGCGGCGATTGACGAGCTGATTGCCAGCCTGGCCGCAAGCGGACGAATCAATGATCCGGTCCTGTTCAAGGAAGCGATTCTGAAGCGGGAAGCGGAATCGAGCACGGGGATCGGCGGAGGCATTGCGATGCCCCATGCGAAGACCCGGGCGGTGAACGAACCGACCGTCGTATTCGCCAAGAGCAGCAAGGGTGTGGATTTTGAGGCATTGGACGGCGAGCCGGCTTATGTGTTCTTCATGATTGCAGCGCCCGAGGGCGCGGGAAATACCCATTTGCGGACGCTTGCTGCACTTTCCAGGCTGCTGATTGATGCCGATTTCATCAGCCGGTTGATGGAGACGAAGACGCCTGAGGAAGTAACGGCGCTATTTGATGCCAAGCAGGCGGAAGAAGAAGCGGCAAAGGCTGAGAAGGAAGCTGCCAAGCAAAGGAAAGAAACAGAGAAGCAATCAGACAAGCGCCCGGAGTCTGACAGCGCTATCGAAGCCGCACCTGTACCGGACGGAACAACCTCCGGCGGGCAAGGCGCTTTCGTCGTTGCCGTAACGGCTTGTCCGACCGGGATCGCGCATACGTTTATGGCGGAGGACGCGCTCAAGAAGAAGGCCCAGGAAATGGGCGTCGAGATTCGGGTGGAAACGAACGGCTCGGAAGGGGCGCAGAACGTTTTGACCGAGGAGGAAATCCGGCGCGCTGCCGGCGTCATCATTGCCGCCGATAAGCAGGTCGAGATGGCCCGCTTTAACGGCAAACCGGTGCTGCAGCGCCCAGTCAGCGACGGCATCCGCAAATCGGAGGAGCTGATTCGCAAGGCAGCGAGCGGCGATGCGCCGATCTACCGCAGCGAAGGTGGAGGGACATCCGGAGAACAGCAGGGCGGACACAGCGGCATCGGCAGCAAAATTTACAAGGATCTGATGAACGGAATTTCGCATATGTTGCCATTCGTTGTGGGCGGAGGCATACTGCTGGCGGTATCCTTCCTGATCGAGCAGCTTGCCGGGGAGAATCATCCGCTCTTTCAGCTGCTGCAGACGATTGGCGGAGGCGAAGGCGCTTTCCACTTCCTGATTCCGGTCCTTGCCGGATTCATTGCCTTAAGCATCGGAGATCGTCCGGCGTTAATGCCCGGCATGGTCGGCGGCCTGATGGCGCTGAATTCGAATTCCGGGTTCCTCGGCGGTTTGGCTGCCGGCTTCCTGGCCGGATATGTCGTCATTCTGCTTCGCAAATGGTTTGCCGGCTTGCCGAAGGCTCTCGACGGCCTGAAGCCGATCTTGCTGTATCCGGTCGTCGGCTTGCTGATCACCGGCACCATTATGTTCTATTTGTTCGATCCGTTCTTCAGCTGGATCAATCTCGGCCTGACCGATATTCTGAACAATCTTGGCACGGGCAATGCCGTCATTCTCGGCCTGATCCTCGGCGGAATGATGTCGATTGACATGGGCGGCCCTTTCAATAAAGCGGCTTATGCATTCGCCATCGGCGTATTTACGTCGAGCGGCAATACGAACGGCGCGATGATGGCGGCCGTTATGGCCGGCGGCATGGTACCTCCTCTGGCAATCGCCCTGGCTACGACGTTCTTCAAGCGAAAATTTACGGAACAGGAGCGCAAGTCCGGCGTTACGAACTATGTCATGGGTCTTTCCTTTATCACGGAAGGCGCGATCCCGTTCGCCGCGGCCGACCCGCTGCGCGTACTGACATCGTGCATTCTCGGTTCGGCGGTTGCCGGCGGATTGACACAGCTGTGGGGCATTAACGTTCCGGCTCCGCACGGAGGGATTTTCGTGGCGGCTTTGGCCAACCACGCCCTGCTGTTCCTGCTGGCCGTGCTCATCGGCGCGGCGCTGTCCGGCGTACTGCTAGGGCTGTGGAAGCGCCCGGTTGAAAGCAAATAGAGCAGGGGATTTAGTCCGATCTCACTAGCATAATCACTATCACTTGCATATTGCTGGCTTTACAGCAAGAATATTTCTAAGTACTTGAATGGGAGTTGGAATAAGAGGCGCTTTGCCCTTTTCCGGCTCTTTTTTTTTGTTTCCCTGATTAATATATTTCCTTCGTTGAAAAGCTCCCGGACGATGCTGATTTAGGGTACAGTATGTACAGAGGCCTGGTGAGCAGATGAATACCTGAAAGGATCTGGGCTTACCGTTATTGCAACATCAACCGAAGGGAGAGGAGACAAATGAACGTACGTATTAATGGGAATGGAAGAACACCGGAGCAGCTGATCGAGGAGATCAATCGAACATCCGCTCCGCACGGGATGGCTGCCGTTTGGTTTTTGGGACAGGAGAGCGTTGTGATTAAAGGCGGGGAGACTGTCATCTATATCGATCCCTATCTGTCCGGCGAGCTGGAGCAAAAGGACGGCTTCCAGCGAGCCTTTCCGGCCCCGCTTGAGCCGAAGCACGTTACGAATGCCAATGTGGTGCTCATCACGCATGAGCATGATGACCATATGGATCTGGGCACGATCTCGGTGATCGCCAAAAATAGCCCGGATACCCGTTTTGTCGCGCCTGCAATCTGTCATAAGGCGATGCGGGAGGCCGGAGTTGCCGAAGACCGCCTGATGGCTGCCGCGTGCGACCAGTGGCAGGCGTTTGAGAGCTTCCGCTTGATGGCGGTGCCTGCGGCACACGAAGTGCTTGAAGAGGATGAGGTACTGGGACACCGGTATGTCGGTTATTTAATTGATATCTCGGGTGTTCTGATATATCACGCAGGTGATACCGTCGTATACCCGGGTCTTGTTGAGCGGCTGCGGAATCACGTCATTGACATCGGCATGGTGCCGATCAACGGGGGAGACGCCTTCCGCAGGCAGGATGGGATCGTAGGCAATATGGGCTTCCGCGAGGCGGCCGAGCTTGCTGCTGCAGCGGGCTTCGGGCTGACGATCCCCCTGCACTACGACGTATTTCCATGGAACGGGGAAAGACCGGGGCATTTTATCGATTACTGTTATGAGAACCATCCCTATATGAGGACCAAAGTAATGGCCCGAACCGAACAATTGATTTATGTCAAGGCGTAGCTCTTCGTACAGATGGTTTTACACTTATTATGTGGAATTTTTTTGAAATCTATGCCGATAAGGCCGCAATTTTTCGATTTGACAAGCATATAAATGAGACATGCCTTATAAATGGAGCTGTTGGATATGCTGTCATTTCGAAAACATGTCATCATCGTGATCGGAAGCTTCCTGATCGCGATGGGGACCAATTTCTTTCTTGTCCCGCAAAAAGTGCTGGATGGCGGCGTGATCGGTATTGCTCTCATTGCAAATTATGTGTTTGACCTACATATCGGCTTTGTCATCATCTTGTGCAGTGTCCCCATTTTCATTGCGGCTTGGGTCCTTAATCGTGAAATATTTTACAACAGCTTATCCGGCATGCTGATCTCGTCATTCGTCATCGATTTGCTGTCCCCGTACCAAGCGGACGTATTGCGCTTGTTTGCCCCTGGCGCCATTCCCAGCGCAATGATTGGCGGCGCTTTGATCGGGACAGGCCTTGGCCTGATGCTAAGAAATGACGCAAGTACGGGAGGGACGGACCTGCTGGCGCATTTTCTGTCCAAATATGTGCCTCTGAACGTCGGGATCATCATCCTGCTGATGGATGCGGTGATCATCGGCATCGGAGGCGCTCTCCTCTCAGGCAGCACGTTTGTTAACTCCATCTTCACGATCTTGTCTGGAGGCGTGGCTACAGGGCTCTGTACGCTAAAGCATGGTCATCGAAGAACGAGAAGGATATGATCGGCATGCTTTAACAAGCACTGCGGGAGAATCACCGGCGTTTTATTGAATACAAACCGACGCCGGCGGGAAAGACAAGGGACACAACCAAAAAGGACTGCCGCAGCGGATGTGCGGCAGTCCTTTTGTATACGTGCAAATCAGGCCTTAGTCTTCTTGAATGCATCGATGTATGCACGGGCCTTCTCTGAAATCAGATCAAGGTTGCCGCTCTTCAACGCATCCTTGGTTAAATCCGAACCGATTCCGACTGCAAATGCACCGGCCTTGATCCATTCATGGAGGTTATCGAGGTTCACCCCGCCGGTAGGCATAATGTTCGCCTGCGGGAGCGGGCCCTTAAGGGATGGGATCACGGATGGCGAGTACAGATTGCCCGGGAACAGCTTGATGACATCCACGCCGAGCTCCAAAGAGGCCACAATGTCATGTACGGTGACGGCCCCCGGCATAACCGGAACGCGGTAACGGTTGCAGAGCATGATGGTGTCCCGGTCAAAGCCAGGGGATACGACAAACTCCGCTCCGGCCAGAATTGTCAGTCTTGCGGTTTCCGAGTCGAGCACGGTGCCGGCGCCGATAATGGCATAATTATCGGCTTGCGGATCCTCTGAGGAATACATTTTTGCCAGCTTGGTGATCGCTTCGGTGGCGAACGGAACGGTCATCGTTACTTCGATAACCTTGATGCCGCCTTCAATGGCGCGTTTGGCGACCTCGACGACTTCCTCCGGCGATTCCCCGCGAAGCACAGCCACGACGCCGGCATCATGAATTTGTTGGATCAGTCTGAGTTTCTTCATAGTAACACTCCTATCATTGATAATTGGATGGATCATGGCCTAGAGTAAAGAGACTGACTGAAAAGACATGAAACGGCTTAAGCCTGCTTATCGCTCGACATGCGCGGCTTGTCCGCGGCGCTGCAGCACTTCGTCCCAGGTCGGAAGAGCTTCCCAGTCGCCGGGAGCCTGGATAACCATCGATCCGGTCAGGCCGCCTAACGAGAGCGCTTCCTCCGGCGACCAGCCCTTTGAAATTCCGGCAAGGAAGCCGGCACAGAACCCGTCTCCGGCACCCACCGTATCAACTACCTGGTCCACCTTCTCAAACGGAAGGGAATATTTATGCTCTTTGTGAACGATTACATTGCTTCCGTTGAAGCTTTTGATAATGCTCATCCCCGGCAGCTTCCGCAGCTGCTCGATGATGACCTCTTCGTCCTCGGTCTCAAACAACAGCTTGCATTCATCATATCCGGGAAGGAAATAATCGCAGGAAGCCGCAAGCTCCAGCAAGACGGGACGAGCCTCTTCTATGCTCCACAGCTTGAGTCGCAGGTTCGGATCAAAGCTGATCCGGACGCCATGCTCCTTGCACAGGGAGACCACATGCCGGATCGTGTCCAGGCAGCTGCCGCTAAGCGCAGCGGTAATGCCGGTGAAGTGAACGATCTTGGCTTGTGCTATGTATTCGGAATCCACATGCGCAGGGGTCATTCTGCTTGCCGCAGAGTCCTTGCGATAGTAGTAAACGGAGGATTGTCCGCGAACGGTCTGCCTCAGCATAATGCCTGTCGGCGCTTCATCGATCTGGGTAGCCCTTGAAACGTCGACGCCCTCTCCCCGAAGCGTTTTCAAAATCCCGCTGCCGACCGGATCCCGCCCGAGTCTGCCGAACCAGCCTGCCGTGCATCCAAGCCGCGCAAGACCGATTGCAAGATTGCTCTCCGCACCGCCGAAGGACTGGGCCATGCTTCCTCCTTGGCCGATGCCCCGGGGCCCTTCCGGATAAAATAATCCCATCGACTCGCCGAATGTGATGACATCCAGCGTTGGTCTATCACTCGTCATATATGCTGCCCCCTTTATAAACAATACCATTATTTTAACACTTTACCTTGCTACGGGGGATAACTCAATATCAAAGTTCCGAACATCAATAAACAACCCCCTGACCGAGAAGAGATCCGGGGGTGAGCTTCGGCCGTGCCGACTCTTATTTGGATGTATTAGATGATGCTTAAGATTTAGAAGCCTTTGTATTGAGGCTCCTCCTGTTCAAGCTGCTGCACGCGCTGAGCGACTTGGTCTACGATTTGCTGGGTTTGCTGAGCCGCTTGGGTGAACATGTTCTTTGCGTTCTCATCCTGTGTGGACAGAGCAAACCGCTCAAGGCTGGCCTGCGCGCTTTTCAAGGAGGAAAGGCAGGTTTTGACATCGGATGCTACGGTCATGGGGCGTTATCACTCCTTTCATTGAACTAATGTACACATTTCGGCCAGGAACATGCGCTTAAGATGGCCAGGAAAATAGTGGCGTGATTTCATAACTTACTTTTGACCATAATCTATAAAGAGGGATATCGCGACAACCTATCTCAGGATTGGAGGACATTCTTGTGCCGCAATGGCTCGAAATAATGCTACGGACGGTGTGTGCTGTAATCGTTCTGTTTCTGATGACCAAAGCGCTTGGCAAACGGCAGGTAACGCAGCTGTCCTTTTTCGAATACTTAACGGGAATTACGATCGGCAGCCTCGCTGCCTACATCTCGCTCGATCTGGAAGCCAATTGGTACCTTGGACTGATTGCGCTGGGAGTGTGGGTGCTCTGCTCCCTGCTGATTGAATACTCCCAAATGAAGAGCAAGAAGATTAGGGATTTTGTTGAATTTAAAGCGACAGTGCTCATCAAGGACGGCAAAGTTCTGGAAGAAAACATGAAAAAGGAACGTCTCACATCCGATGATCTGATGCAGCAGCTGCGGAAAAAGGACATCTTCCAGATTGCCGACGTCGAATTTGCCATCATGGAACCCAGCGGGGATATCACCGTGCTGCAGAAGCGGGATACGCTTCCGGTCACACCGAAGGACTTGGGCGTTAAGATCGCGCCGGAGAAAATGCCGCAAGCGGTCATCATGGACGGTAAGATCCTGGATGAACCGCTGCGCGTGATGGGGTACAGCCAAAGCTGGCTTAGGGATGAGCTGGACAAGCAGGGGGTCAAGCTCAAAGATGTGTACTTTGCACAGGTGGACACCTTTGGCGGATTGACCATTGATTTGTATGACGATCAAATGCAGCAGCCCCAGAATCAGGAGAGAGCCCTGCTGTTCGCGAATCTGAAAAAATGCCAGGCCGATCTGGAGCTGTTCAGCTTAAGCACCAAGGACAAGGCAGCAAAGAAGATGTACGAGGAAAGTGCCAAAGAGATGGCCCGTATTCTGCAAGAGGTTAAACCGATACTGAATACTTGATAAAGGTTCTCCTGTCATAATGCCGCCGAAAACGGAATAGGATATTTTTGTGTATCACAAAACGGAGCCGGATGCCGCCGACTCCGGGGGTACAGCAGACACCGCTTACAGGGCGGCTGAATGCTTGCTCCTGCCCAGACACAAGAAATAGATTCATCTTCCCGAGGGATGGGTCTATTTCTTATTATGGAAAGCAAGGATCGAAACGACCAGCGTGGCGAACGAAATCATTAGAGCCAATGCCTCATTCACGCCCATGCCTATCACCTCCCGCTGCCACCCTTGTTTGCTGGTTCTACTGTACTATATAATATGCCAATTGCTTACAATAAAAGAACTATTTTCGGGAAGCGCTTTCATGAAAAATTCTAATTTTTGTTAAAATTTTGCGATACAGCGGTTGATTAGACGATAGATGGTAGCATGCATCCGCCGAGATTCATAGGCCTTGCCGTTTACTAACGGAAGGGAGGCCGCATCCGCCTCCCACCCTGCCTATCTATTTTGTTTATCCGGGTGCAAATAACGCCGGCGGTCGTGAGATCATGCTGCCTTTCGCCGCGGTCGCTTTCCTTTGCGAAAAAGGGAGGCGATCCAATACAGAATCGGAACGCATTCGACGAGAAGGAAAAACGCAATCATCGATGGAGAACTAAAATCCTGCTGGAACAGGACCGGGTTTTTGGAATATTGGAACGCCAGGATAGAGCCTGTTCCGCCGATCACCGCAATCAGCGTGGCATCCATTTGCTTTAGCGCAAGCAGCTTGGCAAGGCAACGTACACTGACATGGATCAGGAATGCGCAGTGCAGGAACATTGAACTGCTCCACAGTCCGATCATGAACGGATCGGAATTGCCGAGGAAACCTCTTCCCGCGCGCAGCAATTCCACAAGCGGGTACTGCAGCTCCCGGCCGAGATACGGTCCGAAGCTTAGCAGGGAGGAGGCCCACTGGAGCAATACGCCAAGTGCAACCATTGCGCTTGCGGCCGCAAGGTTTCGGAATGCCTTCCGATCGATTTGAAGGTAGGGGGCGAGGAACAGAAACACGACCCACTCCGCGAAATAGGCGAGGGTGGTCAGCGAATCCTTAAAGACGTCCCCGTAGTTGTGATGCCTGTACATGGCGGATACCATATTGAAGTCCGCATCTTGGAAAAAAAACATGTTCATGAGCAAAATCGTCAGCACAATGACAATGAACAGCCCGTCGGAGATATAGATCAGCGTTTCCATCCCCCAACGCGCGGTAAGGGTGACGACGAGGCCGACGATCAAGATGATGAACCATTGCGGCGTCTCCCGCATGTAATTCGTGTCGAAGAAAAGGGTAAAGCCCTCGATATCGAGTCCGATATAATTGACGGACCAGAAGAGAATCAGCAGGATGATCGGATAGTGGAGCCATTTTCCCAGCAGGTCCTGGCCGAAGTCGATCCAGGACCGGTCCGAATCCCAGCGCCCAACCTTAACCGTAAACCATAGAAGGATCAGGTTGGCGCTCCAACCAATCAGAATGGCCATCCATCCCAAGTACGCCGAGCCCCACAGCAGGGGGGTAACTAAAAATCCTGTCGGGATCGCGTTCAGGTATACGAAGGCGAATCGGAACAATTGCCATGGGGTTTTATTCACCATCGAAGAAGGCTCCTTTCAAGGTTATTGGTCAAACCAGCCGAACGCAAAGCGAATCAGCTGGTTCGGGGTCGGCCACCCGTCCATCCATATCGCGAACGCACTCCATATCGACATGACGACAATCAGCGCGAGCACCGTCCATTTCTCGCGCCCCGGCTTTTTCCTAGCAACGAACCATTCCAGTAGGGAATACGCTAAAAACACAAAGAACAACATCCCCTGTTGCCTCCTTATTCAGGCTTGGATTTGAGCACGGAACCGAAATTGCGGACTTTCACGTCCGTTACGATCTCGATTACGGCCTCCTCGGCGTAAGTCTTGGACCAGTTCCTTCGAACCTTCTCCCAATAATCAGGATAGTTCCAGTCAAGGAGCATACCGAGCTGCAGGATGTCGGCGCGGACCCTTTGAGACGTGCGCATGGCCGTTGCCAGCTGCTCCTTGATAACCTCGTTCAATTCCCGTTCGATGGCATATTTGGCGGATAGCGAATCCGTCAGAATGCCGTTCCGCTTGAATATGACATCGCCGATCCCGTTTAGCTTAATCGTAAACACAGGGCGGCCGTCCACCAGCCTCACCGACTTCTTCGCCCGGTTTTGGATTAGAAACACGCTCGCTTTCCCGGATTTATCCCAGTTCACCGTGTAAACAGAACCCTTCAGCTGATTTTCAGCCCAGCTAATCGTCAGCGAAGGCTCTAGCGGAAGGGTGGCACGGAGTCTATGATCTTGAAATAGCGCGGTTCCTTGAACGCCGACCCACGGCTCCAGCTTGCCCTGATCGGCGATCATAGGTTTCATGCCAGCGCTCAAATAGGTCAGCGCATAGCCCTGGTTGGCCGATGCCCCGATGAGGCAATCCAGAAAAGTCGTGCCGATGACATTATCCCGGTCCCCTATTCGGGCCAAAACTTCGGATGGCATTTGCTCGAAGACGGGGGTCAGGGAGGCTACTTGCTTCGCTTCTCCCGGTGCTACGAACAGGTAGGTATCGAGATCCGTCGTCGGCTCCCGCTGAAACCAGTCCATCAGATCATGCAAGCCAGCCCCTGCATAACGATGACCAACCACGACGGATCGGGTATGGCTGAAGTCGAAACGGCGAGTCAGATCCCGCTGAATAAGACTCAGTGCATCCTGGACGGTAACGGAGGATTTGGTAACCATCGCGTAGGGATCTCCGCTCCCTTGTCCCCCTGCCTGGGAACCTGAAGTCAGCCGGTTAGGCAGCGGGGCGCTGATCGTAACCTCGACGGTATTGGGCTGCTTCCCTTTGTCGATGTACATTGCGAACACGAAGGTCTGTTCGTTGATTTCGACTTTGGTCATCATGAACCCGCAGCCGGCAAGCGTGAAGAGCGGCGTTATGACTAGGAGAAGTCGGACTAACGCTCTCATGGCTTTTGTCTCCTTGAGTTGTTTCCAGCAGCATAGGTTTTCGGACGCTTCTTCATCATGCTGGAAGGAGCCCTGAAAAACGCGTCCTTCCAATCCGACAGGACCAGGGGAGCAATGGGCTGCAAATAGGGCGTCCCGAACGATTTCAGGGAAGCCATATGGCCGTACACCAGAAATGCAGCTGCGAATACGCCGATGAGCCCGAGCGTACCTCCCAGAATCAGGATCGGGAAACGCAGAAGGCGGAAAGCCAGCCCGAGCTCGAAATGAGGAATGATGTAAGAAGCGATGCCCGTAATCGATACGACGATGACCATCGGGTTGGAGACGATGCCGGCCTCGACCGCCGCTTGTCCGATGACGATTGCTCCGATAATGGAGATGGTCTGGCCGACAGGCTTCGGAATGCGGGTGCCCGCCTCCCTAAGCGCTTCAAAGGTCAGCTCCATGATGAGCGCTTCCGCCAATGCTGTGAAGGGGATATTCTCCCTTGAAGCCGAGATCGTAATCAACAGATCGGTCGGAATGATGGAGGGTTGGAACGTCGTGATGGCCACATACAGGGAGGGCATCAGCAGGGACATGAGTCCGAACGTGAACCGCACGAGCCGAATCCAGCTTGAGGAGAAGAAGCTGTGGTAGTAATCCTCGGACGATTGCAGCAGCGACATCAAGGTTACCGGCACGATGAGCGCCGAGGGCGTCCCGTCCTGCATAATGCCCACCCGGCCTTCGAGAAGCGATGCCGCTACCGAGTCGGGACGCTCCGTATATTGGAACTGGGGAAAAGGAGACTGTACGCCTTCCTTCATCTGCTCGGATAAGGTGCTGATCCCGAAGGTTCCGTCAATATCGATCGCATCAAGATGCTGATTGACCTTCTGTACAACCTCCGGCTTGGCCAATCCTTCGATATAAACCATATACACTGCTTTTTTGGTATACCTTCCAATTTGGAATCGGATCGTCTTCAGATCGGGGTGCCTGATTTTGTGGCGCAGCAGCGATAGATTGGTGCTGATATCCTCGATAAAGGCTTCCTGTGGGCCGTTCACGACCAGCTCGTTCTGGGATTCGGATACGGCTCTTTTTTGGTACAACACAATATCGAACAGGTAAGCTTCCGCGATCTCCTCGATAAGAAGAACCGCTCTTCCCTCGACGATCACGTTGGCAATATGCTCCGCTGAATCGGAGCGTTCAAATGGAATGGAGAGCAGATCCCCGCGGTCCAGCCGATCGATAAAATCATCGAAGTGATGCTCAACCTTGGCCGATTCCTTAAGCAGAGGGGTGACGATATGCCCGTGCAGGGAGCTAAAGTCAATGATGGGCCCTATAAATATTAACGTGCAGTCCGACCCGTGAAGCCTCAAGGACTGATAGCTTACATCCCCGCAGTCGGAAAGCCGTTTTTTCACATTTTCAAGCAGCGCGCTCTGCACATTAGCACTGGATCTCATATATGCTCCCTCCCTTTCAGATTAGTAAGAGTAAAGAATGAGTGAATGATCGGACATTGTCGCCGGTTTCAGGGCGGTATCCGCGGATCATGGAAAGATTTGTTCTTAGGATGCCGTACTCTTAGCAATTTATACCTGAACTTCCATAGCTGGCGAACTGAAACATGCAGGATTGGTGGATCCCGGTATTCATCGAATCAGCGAATGGCGATGCGAGGGGAGGTCACCGCACTTTTCATTAAATTTGATTGCTTCTGAATGGCGTGCAGGAAAATACCGGCATCCGGAGAACTTAGTTAGCGAGGTGGAATGTGATGTCAAAACATGCGCTGGATTTACCCTCTCTTCAGGCTAAGCTGCAGCAATATTGTCTGCATGTAGCCGGAGAACGATGGGAAGCGGAAGATCTTCTGCAGGAAACGATGATCAAAGTGATGCGGGCGGTTGAAGCGAAGCCTGATCGGCCAATAACCAATGCCTATTTATATCGAATAGCTAGCAATGCTTGGAAAGATCGATTAAAGAAAGAGAAAGCCGTCAAGAGCGTTACCGAGGAGGAGCTGAGGGACAGGCCCGGCGAGGATGGCGGATTATCGACCAGGGAGCTGCTGGAGACATTAGCGGACCGGTTATCTCCACGCGCGATGGTCATTTTGCTGCTGATGGACGTACTGGATTTCACGGCCAGGGAAACGGCTGATTTCCTCTCCATGTCGGAAGGAACGGTCCAGGTATCGCTCGGCCGGGCACGAACTAGGCTCAAGAAGCTGCATCAGCTGCAGCAAGCAGGCATTGAAGCCAAGTCGGACACGGGAGCCCATGCGGGGGCAGCCGATGGGCTGGATTTGGACGCGCTAGTGGACGCTTTCCGGAGAAGGGATCCGAAAGCGATCTGTGCTTCCTACCTTCAATTGACGAAGCTGCGGATCCGAATCAGCTCATTGAGACGGGTTCGCGGTTCGCTTGCATTTTATATGGAGGATCCCGACGGGAATGTGTGGATGATTGCGGAGTAAGCCTATTTTTTATTGGGGGGGTGTTTGGTTCTAACGTGAAAAATCGTTATTTAGGTATTGGAACCCAATCAAACTCAATAATTAGGAGAGGAGAATGGAGATTGGCCAAACCCCCATTGTACGGCGTGGGTATCTTTGTACCGGTGAGTGATTTGAAGCGTTCTACGGCGTGGTATACCGAGATGCTGGGCCTTGAGATCATTCATCGGGATGAACCCGAAGCGATTGTCATGAGAATGAACGATGAGAAGGTGAGCTTCTGTCTGGTACGTTCCGATGAGGTGAAGCAGCCGGTTTTTCCTAAAAATAATTACGGTGTGGGACAATATTTCAATATCCACACTACGGATGTTGAAGGAATGCATCGGCAGTTGGAGGCCAAGGGAGCGGAAGTGGGCGATATAGAGGATTTTGACGGGTTCAAAGGCTTCTCCCTGACGGACCCCGACGGCAACCGGTACGGCGTAACAGCGTAGCGAAACCGGAACGGCGGTGCATGTACAGGCAGAAAAGCTTCGATCTTGGTTAAAAAGCAGAATACCGTGACAGCAACCAAACACCCGCTGCATTGCATGGGACGGATCCCCGTTTGTGAGACAGGGATCCAAGCGCCTTAGCAAGGACGGGTGTTTGTGCTGTTGAATGATATGGAAGGATGGTTGCGATATCCATCGCTATTCCTGATCCCGGCAATGCTCCTCGGCCGCTGAAGTAAACTCATCCTCATTCTCGGCTCCAAGCTTGTCGCCGTATTGATCCAATCGTTCAGGACTGCTGGACGTACCGTCGTTCTTAGGCTTGTTGTTTCTGCCTGTCATGCTGTACTCCTCCTTATGCGGGATATCCATCGATTGCGGACGCCTCGAATTCGAAACGGTCGCAAACGTTTATGTTGTTCCTGTTTGGGGACGGGATTATGCACAGGGAGCTGCTTTTTTCGTTTCATGAAGTTTGCATGAAAGCGTGGAGCTCCCTTGTCCGTTTCTGCCGAGACATGATACCATTATAGAATTTAGTAGATTCATAGATTCAGCAAACGAAAAGATACGGATATCATGGAGGTTCCCAATATGAAGCTGGTGTCATGGAATGTGAACGGGCTGCGTGCCTGTGTGAATAAAGGCTTTCTTGATTATTTCAAGCAGGCGGATGCAGATATATTTTGCGTGCAGGAAACGAAGCTTCAAGAGGGGCAGATCGAGCTTGGATTAGGCTCCGACTATCGCCAGTACTGGAACTACGCCCAGAAGAAGGGATACTCGGGAACGGCTGTTTTCACCCGGTTGGAGCCGCTGTCCGTCCGGTACGGGATCGAGGAAGACGAGGAGCCGGAAGGCAGAATCATCACGTTGGAGTTTCAGCATTTCTACCTGGTGAACGTCTATACGCCGAACGCCAAGCGCGACCTGAGCCGGCTTGCGTACCGGCTGGAGTGGGAGGAACGGTTCCGTCGTTACTTGCAGCAGCTGGATGCAGTCAAGCCGGTCATCATTTGCGGCGATCTGAACGTCGCCCATCAGGAGATCGATCTGAAGAACGCCAAGTCCAACCACGGCAATTCAGGCTTTACATTGGAGGAACGCGGGAAGATGACCGATCTCCTCGCAGCAGGCTTTATCGATTCGTTCCGATTCTTCTATCCCGACCGGACGGATGTATACAGCTGGTGGTCGTACATGGCCAAGGTCAGGGAACGGAACATCGGCTGGCGTATTGATTATTTCCTCGTTTCGGCCCGATTGTCCGAGAAGCTGGTCGATGCCGAAATCGATTGTCATGTGCTGGGCAGCGATCATTGCCCGGTTCGGCTGACGGTCAGCGAGGAACTGAAGGCGTAAGCCCGGAAGAAGGAATAATAAGATTCGGCCAGGCTGCATAGCATGGTAGTAATAATCAGCCAAGTACCTCTCTTTTAATGAATGGCGGGCGCAAATCCCCCATCAATTTTAGAAGGGGGGTATTTTATTTTTGCCGTCAATAGGTTTCCTCTTTGAAAAAAACAGTTACAATAGAAAGGGACAATCGGGATACATACGTATCATATGAGACGATATTGAGAGCAAAGAGAGGAACTGAAATTATGATTATTAAACCGAGAACACGCGGATTTATTTGCACGACGTCGCACCCTGTCGGCTGCGCTGCGCAGGTTCAGGAGCAGATCGACTACGTGCTGAAACAGCCTGGCATACAAGGTCCCCGAAATGTACTCGTCATCGGGGCATCCACCGGATACGGATTATCGGCGAGAATCGCCGCAGCGTTCGGAGCGCGGGCAAACACGGTGGGGGTATACCGTCCAAGCCAGGGAACCGAGAAGCGGACCGCTTCAGCAGGCTGGTATAACTCGGCTGCTTTTGAGCAGGCTGCCGAGGCGGCGGGACTGAAGTCTTTCAGCGTGACCGGCGATGCGTTCACGGAGGAGACCAAAGCGAAGACGGTCGAGCTGATCAAGAAGGAGCTTGGAGAGGTTGACCTCGTTGTTTACAGCGTGGCATCCGCACGCCGGACGCTGCCGCGGACCGGAGAGACGGTCAGCTCCGTCCTGAAGCCGATCGGCCAATCCTACACGAATAAAACGGTCAATTTCCATACGGGGGAAGTCACCGAAGTAACGATTGAGCCGGCTACCGAAGAGGAAGTTCGAAATACCGTCGAGGTCATGGGCGGCGAAGACTGGGAGCTGTGGATCCAGGCGCTGTCGGAAGGCGGCGTGCTGGCGGACAATGTCACCACGATTGCTTTCTCCTATATCGGCTCCGAGATTACAAAAGCAATCTACCGGGACGGGTCCATCGGTCAAGCGAAGGATCATCTGGAGGAGACCGCGCTCAAGCTGAACGAGACGCTCGCGGCTCGCGGAGGGCGAGCTTACGTCACCGTCAGCAAAGCGCTGGTTACGCAGTCGAGCTCGGCGATTCCCATCGTACCGCTGTACGTTTCCGCCTTGTACAAGGTGATGAAGGAGAAGGGGCTGCATGAAGGCTGCATTGAGCAAATTTATCGTCTCTTTGCCGACCGCTTGTACGCAGGGAAGGATGTTCCGGTCGATGAGAAGGGCCGGATTCGCATTGACGACTGGGAGCTTCGCGAGGACGTCCAGCAGGAGGTTGCTGAGTTGTGGAGCAAGGTCGACAGCGATAACATTGAAGACCTGACGGATTTGGCGGGATACCGCCGCGAGTTTTTCCAGTTGTTCGGATTTGAAACCGACGGCGTCGATTACGATGCAGACGTGAATCCGATCGTGGAAAATCCCAAAGCGATCTAGGTTCGTCCATGAACAGGCAGGCAGGCTCCCCGGAAGGGAGAGCTTTGCCTGCTATTTTTTTATCGGGATAAACATCTGGATGACCGAAGCGTCTGCGTCGTCCCGACATTCCAAGGCATAGCATCCGGGATCCGGATTCATGCCGAGCTGTTTCATCCGCTGCAGGACATAAGCATAAGATTGGTCGATATCCTCCCTGTCCGAGCGGCCTTCATGCGCATACATCGCGTATTCCTGAGCCGGTATCGTCAGACTTACCATTCCTTCGGGAACATTCCCCAGCGCGGTCACTTCGATACCGGCAACGTAATGGTAAATTTGCTGCCGATTCATAACCGCGGCGACATAGGAAGGCCGGGGCGTGGTCCGGCGGTACGGGATTTCATGCAGGCGGCTGACGAGCTCCTGCCATAGCTTGGGTTTGAGGGTATGCGTCATGTAGAAGGCGGTAAAGGGCGTTTTCATCTCCAGGCCGACAATCTGGATGCGGGGCTTCACCACCCGTTTGACAGCTTCCGTGTCAGGTGCGGCCGCGGCCAGCTCCCGCCGCTGCCGGGAGGTCAGGACGGAATAGCCGCCGTGCTTGCCCTCCGTCGCGTACAGCGGGACGCCCAGCTCGGACAGCTCGTGCAGATAGCGAAGCATGGTGCGGTAGGAGACCGAGAACTCATCAGCCATTTCGCCGACGGTGAAGCTCCGCTTCTCATAAACGCGCTGCATGATCTTGAGCATGCGTTCGGTTTTCGGCATGGAATCTGTGCTCCTTTTTATCTTGTACTGTGACAATTTCTGTCATAGTTTCAGTATATAATGGATTTGTAAAAATGAAAGGAGGATATAGGATGAGCGCTCAGCAACGAAATGATGCTTCGTTGACGACGAAGGAGGCTTTTCAGGCGGTCGGCCTGAAATGGGAAGGAACATTTGCCGAAGCGGCCGCAGGAGGGATTCGCGCCGTTCATCGGCAGCTGAAGGAACGGCTTGAGGAAATTCCGCACGCCATACATAAAGACACGATGCTCGGTTTATCGTACCATGCGTTTCCGGGTGGTGAAGGCTTTATCCATTATGCGGTGGTTGAAGTGGAGAAGTTGGGCAAGGTTCCCGACGGCATGGTGACCGTGTCGGTTCCGACCCTGACCTATGCGGCTTGCCAGCACAGCAAGGAGCAGGCCATCGAGGCATCGTATACGAATATTTACAGTTGGATTAAGGAACAAGGATATAAGGAATACAGTCCGGACCATTTAACGCATTTCGAGAAATATCCGATGAGCCAGGACCCCTACGACGATCATCCCGAATTTGTCATCATGATCCCGGTAGAGACGTAATCACCTCCGCCGTTCATCCTGTTCCCGGTGTCCTGATCATCATGGAGCAGCAAAAACGAAAGGAGCAGTCCCAAGCGGGGGCTGCTCCTTTCGTAATACGCTCATGATTAAGGCGTTGCTCAGCAAACGGAGGGCACATTTAAGGGTGCCGTTCCCTTCAGCAAGGGCTGCACGATTTACGGGTTACTGCTTGCGGATGATCGGGACCCATAACTCGTTCTTGTCCTCATCCGGCGGGAGATAGCACTCGATGGCCGGCAGCGGGGCAAGCTCATATGCTTGGGACGGAATCCATTCGGAATACAGGCGTTTCCACATCTCCGCGATTTGGCCCGGGTCGCCCCCCGTTTCGAATACCGCCCATGCGGAATCGGGAAACGAACGCTGAATAAGAGGCTCCGGCGGCGTTTGCTCGGACACAACCGATAAAATATAGCAGAACGTATCCTGCCGTCCGTAGTCGCCGTCGGCACAGACGCCGAGGAATCCGCGGATCGGATGATCATGCTTTTTGAATGGCCACAGCTTGTTGAAGACATCCTCCTCTGCCGCTTCCTGCCACAATCGCGGGACGACTTCATACGCATTCTGGGTGCTTACCTCTTTGGAATAGCCGATAATCGAAAATGCCGGTATTTCTTCAATCCTGTAATTCATTTCTGCCGCTCCTTTCATGGAAACTTGAAAGAAGATGCGGGGATAGTCCTTCAGCTTCGTTCCGGCAAGCCGGGCTGCGGTGGGGGTGGTCCCATGCATGTTCTGGAATGCCCGCGCAAATGCTTCCGGCGAGTCGTAGCCGTATTTCAGCGCAAGATCAACGATCTTGATGTCGCTGCTCTGAAGCTCATACGCCGCCAGCGTAAGTCTTCGCCTTCGGATGTATTCCGATAGCGGAACCTCCGCAATATACGGGAACATCCGCTGAAAATGATACACCGAGCAGCAGGCGATTCGTGCGGCTTCCGCGAAATTGATCTCTTCGGTGATATGCTCCTCCATATAACCGATCGCATCATTCATGCGCCGGACCCAATCCATCTGATCCATCTTCCTTTCATGATCCAATATAACGGAGTGTCGTCTCCGGCTGCCTAGCAGATGCTGCACCATATCGGCAAGCCTCGATGCGATCGATATCGTTGAACGCTTATTTCAACGGGACCTGCTTGGACAATGCCTCAAACTGTCCCAAGTGCGGAGCGATCTTCTTATAGATGCTCTGCAAATATTTGCGGTCGGCGTCGTTCTTCCGCTGCTCCGTTTCCGTGCCCAGCGGGAAGATGGTGTAGCTCTTGTTGACGGAGCCGTTCTTGTACTTGACGTCGAACAGGTTGCCTTTCTTCCAGGCTTGATGCAGGAACTTATTCGTTCCCATGATCGCCAGCGTTTCCTTGCCATTCGTATAGGTGAAGCTGAAGTCAGGGTCAGCTACGGCTTGAATGACATCATATCCGCTTTTAAACACGCCATCCTTAAAGATCCCCTTTTGAATCTGGTGCCATCTTACGGTCCCGTCGGCTTGGGTCACCTTATGTGTAAGGACGCCTTCTCCGTTTATCCGGTCACCGGACCAGCTTCCCGTGTAAACGACTTTGTGCATCTCGCCGTCCTCGACGTATTGATTGATGTACTTCCCGTTTCCGGAGCGCTTGCCATTCACAAAATCGCCGGAATATTGCTTCTCCGTTCCCCATTTTATCGTTCCACGGCCGTTAGGCTGCCCGTTTGAAACTTCGCCGTAGTAAGAGGTGCGCTCCGAGATTTGCATCCGCTCTTTGGCCGCTGCAGCAATGGCAGAAGCCGCAGCCGGAGCGAGCGAAGCGGCGGTAAGTGAAGCTGCGAGCGCCATCGTCAGGGTGAGTGACGTCATTTTTTTCATGTTAAAAAATTCTCCTTTTCTTGGATGATCCTTTATTACATTCGCGTAAAGCCGGCGATATTCCTTTTTTAGGGAATGAAGGCAGGGAGGAAGTCCGCCGTTAAAGCGAGGGCTGCGCGGTTAAATTCAGGATGCCAGGCACGAAAATTGATTGCGTGCTGCCAAAGACGTTATACTAAAAATCATAGGTTTCTTTTTGGTTTAAGCAGGACAGGCGGTTTTTTTGTGAATAAATCGTGAACATTATAGGTGAACACCATGGGCCTGCGAGCAAAAAAAGTTTAACATTCCTATGTAATGTCTTTATACTTTAAAGCAGTAGACTATCACATCAAGCCAACGAATCATAGGATTGGCAAAGGGAGGATCACGCTTGAACTCTAATATCAAAGTCGGAATCGTAGGTTATGGCAACTTAGGCAAAGGCGTCCAGAAGGCAATCGGACAAAACCCCGATTTGGAGCTGGTCGCAATCTTTACGCGCAGAGACCCGCAGCAGATGCCAGAGGTATCCGGTGTGCGCTTCGAGCATATCTCGGCAGCGGAACAGTATATCGGCAAAATTGACGTTATGATCCTGTGCGGAGGATCCGCAACGGATCTGCCTGAGCAGACTCCACAGATCGCTCGTCTGTTCAATACGGTAGACAGCTTCGACACGCATGCCAAAATCCCTGAGTTTTTCGAGCAGGTGAACGAGGCAGCACAGGCTGGCGGCCATGTCAGCGTCATCTCGACAGGCTGGGATCCGGGGCTGTTCTCCATGAATCGCTTGCTTGCCCAGTCGATTCTGCCGGAAGGCCATGATTACACCTTCTGGGGCAAGGGCGTAAGCCAAGGTCACTCTGATGCGATCCGGCGTGTACCGGGCGTAAAGGCAGGCGTTCAGTACACCATTCCGGTACAAGAGGTTATCGATGATATCCGTTCCGGCTCGACGCCTGAGCTGACGACCCGTGAGAAGCATATCAGAGCCTGCTATGTCGTTGCAGAGGAAGGCGCTGACCAGGAGCAAATCCGCCAGACCATCGTTTCGATGCCGAACTATTTCGCGGACTACGACACGACGGTTACCTTCATCACGCAAGAGGAGCTGGACGCCGAGCATTCGGGCATGCCTCATGGCGGCTTCGTCATCCGCAGCGGCGTTACCGGCAACGGCAGCAGACAGATCATCGAGTTCGGTCTGAAGCTGGACAGCAATCCGGAGTTTACCGCTAGCGTGCTTGTAGCTTATGCGAGAGCAGCCTTCCGCTTGAGCGGAGAAGGGCAGCAAGGCGCCAAAACGGTGTTTGATATTCCGCTCGGATATTTATCCCCTAAATCGGCCGAAGAGCTCCGCCGCGAGCTTCTATAAGCCGTAACCAAATGGCCTTCCCGTGAAATCATTCTTCTTGCGGGGGGCTTCTTTTTTTTACATGTATGGTTAAAAAAACATGAAAAGGCCGTCCCGCCGTAGAGATTCCTACTGGCGGGACGGCCTTATTTACTCGCGTATACCCTCTTTATACGATGCCCTGGGCGATCATGGAATCGGCTACCTTCAGGAAGCCTGCAATGTTCGCGCCGGCCACCAAATTGCCGGGTACCCCGTATTGCTCAGCCGCATCAACGGCATTGTTATAAATGTTCTTCATGATTTGATGCAGCTTCGCATCGACTTCCTCAAAGGTCCAGGACATACGCATGCTGTTCTGGCTCATTTCCAGCGCAGAAACGGCCACGCCTCCTGCATTGGCGGCCTTCGCCGGCCCAAACAGGACGCCTGCTTCCAGGAACAGCTCGATCGCATCGAGCGTTGAAGGCATGTTGGCGCCTTCGGCAACCGCTTTGACGCCGTTGTTGATCAGCGTCTTGGCCGATTCGGCATCCAGCTCATTTTGCGTCGCGCACGGCAGTGCGATATCACAAGGAACCGTCCAAATTCCGAAGCATCCAGGATGGTATTCCGCATGCGGATGGATGCGAACGTATTCGCTGATCCGGAGGCGGTCTCTCTCCTTGAGGAGCTTAACGGTTTCCAGCTGAATGCCCTCAGGATCATAAATATATCCGTCCGAGTCACTGCAGGCTACGACGCGGGCCCCGAGCTGCTGGGCCTTCTCGATCGCATAGATGGAAACATTACCCGAGCCGGATACGATTACGCGGCTGTCTTTGAAATCAAGCCCTTTGGAAGCAAGCATCTCCTGCGTGAAATAAACGCAGCCGTAACCAGTCGCCTCGGTCCGGACCAGGCTGCCTCCGTAGATGACGCCTTTGCCGGTCAGAACGCCGGATTCATGTCCACCGCGAATCCGCTTGTATTGACCGAACATGTAGCCGATTTCGCGTGCGCCTACCCCGATATCGCCTGCAGGCACGTCGGCATCAGGCCCGATATGGCGGTACAGCTCAGTCATAAAGCTTTGGGTGAAGCGCATGACTTCCTGGTCCGATTTGCCTTTCGGATCGAAATCGGAACCGCCCTTGCCTCCACCGATCGGCAGGCCGGTCAGGGAGTTTTTGAAGATTTGCTCAAAGCCCAGAAATTTCACGATGCCGGCATAAACCGAAGGATGGAACCGGATTCCGCCTTTGTATGGACCGAGGACGCTGTTGAATTGAACGCGGAAGCCGCGGTTCACTTGGATGTTGCCCTGATCGTCCGTCCAAGGGACGCGGAAGGTAATCATTCGCTCCGGCTCGACAAGGCGCTCAAGGATTCCATGCTCTTGATATTTCGGGTGTTCTGCCAATACCGGCACGATGGAATCAACGAATTCCCGAACGGCTTGGTGGAACTCGGTCTCATGCGGGTCACGGGATACGACTTGGGAATAAATGGACTCAACATACGCTTGGGCAGCAGCAAGAGGTGAAGAAACAGAAATATTCGTAGTCACTTTTATGATGCACTCCTTCAAATCGTTAAAGTAGGTTGTCGTGAACGTCCGGCAGCAACAGGGTAGGACCATTGTCCAAATAATTTGCACTAAATCGATAAATCATTGTCACAACTGTATGTTAGGTTGATGAGAATTTTATAGAATTTCGGCGTCATTTTCCAATAAAATGTTTTTTATGGACCTATTAAATATTTCTATGCAGGTAACATTTCATGTGAGTTTAAGGGAGCGAAAGTGCTGAAAACTCGGGGGTTTTCCGGTTTCGGGCGGAGTTGAAACATCAGATTTTTCAAGCATCTGCAAGGCTGTTTTCCCGGCTTTCGTCCGCATGCTTTCAGCATCAGAACGAACATGAAAAAAAAGATCGAAAAAAACCCCCTCCCAAGATTTTTCTCGATCTTTACATGTTTTTGGTGTAGAATATATTATTTATCTACTTGGATATATCTATGAAGCCTTCGCCGAATACGTCTCGAACATCATGGATCGTCACAAAGGCGTTTTTGTCCTCGGCCCGAACGATTTTCTTCAGCATCGATACCTCCTGCTTGCTGATTACGATGTACAGCACATCCTTCGGCTGACCGGTATAATAGCCATATCCGCGCAGAACCGTTACTCCCCGGTCCATAATCTCCGTCACCCGTACCGCAATGCGGTCGTGGTGGGTGGAGATGATCGTGACGGCTTTTTTCGGGTTCAGGCCTTCAATAATGAACTCCATGGCTTTGGTGCCGATATAGAGGATGACGACCGTGAACATGACCTTCTCAATTCCGATGACGAAGATGGAGAGACCCGCTACAATCAGATCGAAGAACAGAAGGGCGTAGCTGATGTTCCAGTCCCAATATTTGTTGGCGAGCCGCGCCAGAATGGCCGTGCCTGCCGTCGTTCCGCCTACCCTGATGATGAGCCCGATGCCGACCCCGGCAAGAAGCCCGGCGAAGATCGCATTAATGACCGGCTCGCTTGACGAAATTTCCCAATGCTCCGTCAGGTGCAGGAACAGGGAGTTGAAGCCTACGGCGATGATGGTGTAGACGGTCGTTTTTTTATCAAGCAGCTTGTAGCCGATAATCAGCAAAATGCCGTTAATGACGATGCTGACGAGGGCGGGAGACCATTGCAGCAGGTAGTACATAATAATGGAGATCCCCGTAACGCCGCCTTCCCCAAAATCGTTCGGAATAATAAACAGGTTGACGGCAAGAGCGAACAGGAACGCCCCTACCAGCAGCATAAGCATATCGAACAGCTTTTTTCTCATACGAATACCTCCACTGAATCTAAACTCACAAAAAAAGCGATTAAAGGAAAAAATCATCCTTTAATCGCCTTATGCAAACGTAAGTTGCGCAGCTCTTTTGATACTTTTTATTATATAGGAACATGACATGACTTGTAAATCATTTTTGATCCGTGTCCTCCCTGAACGGACAGAAATAGGAGAGCAACATTTCAAAACGGCCCCTATGGTACAACTGAAAGTGAAATCAGAGGGAATGGATGATAACATGAGTAGGTTGAATGGAAAAGCAGCACTCGTCACGGGAGCCAGCAGGGGGATCGGAAAAGCGATCGCAATGCGCTTGGCTCAAGAAGGGGCATTGACGGCCGTACATTACGGCAAGAACCGGGAGGCTGCCGAGGAGGCTGTGCGCGAGATCGAGCGGAGCGGGGGAAAGGCATTCGCGATCGGAGCTGTGCTGGATTCGGTCCAGCGCGTCGAATCGCTATACGCCGCCCTGGACGAAGAAATTCGGCAGCGGACGGGAGAGACGGGGCTGCATATTTTGGTCAACAACGCGGGGATCGGCCTCGCCGTAAGCATCGATGAGACCTCCGAGAAGGATTTCGACGAAGTGATGCGGGTGAACGTAAAAATGCCCTTTTTCCTGATCCAGCAGGTGCTGCCGCGGCTGCACGACGGGGGGCGCATCATTAATCTGTCGTCGGCAACGACAAGAATATCGCTGCCGGCCGTTCCGGCCTACAGCATGACCAAGGGAGCGATTAACACGCTAACGCTGTCGCTGGCCAACCAGCTTGCTGCTCGCGGAATTACGATCAACGCCATCCAGCCGGGGTTCGTGGCAACCGACATGAATGCCGGAATGCTCCAAGATCCGGCCTCCCGTCAATTCGGCGCGGAGTTCTCCGTTTTCGGGAGATGGGGAGAGCCGGCGGATATCGCCGATGTGGCCGCCTTCCTGGCATCCTCCGAAAGCCGCTGGATTACCGGCCAGTGCATCGATGCAAGCGGCGGATCGCATCTGTGACCTAGGGCGGATCCGACAGGAGGAGCCGTCAGGTTTAAAAGGAGAGCCTGCTTGCTGTATGCAGGTTCTTCGGATACGGCAGCCATCCAGGAAGGTTTGACCTGGGGCATCGTAAGCACAAATGGAGCATAATGAAGGCAGCACTATGAACACAGGTGGGAGCACTGTATGCACAGATGAAGCATCATGCATGGAGGACCGTGCGTGCGCGCAGATGGAGCGCAAGTGCACATGATTATACCCCGTACACATAGGCTGTGTGCACGGGGTATTCATGTTTTTGCTGTAAGCGGGCAAACCTACGCCAGCACCTCCACGGTGAAGCCCCCGGGTGCTTTTACATAGAAGGTCCAACCGTGGGCGCGCTTCGGGGCTGTCGCCTCGAAGCCGTCCTTCGTCAAGCGGCGATGCATCTCGTTCACCTTCTCCTCGCTTTCCTGGATAAAGCCAATATGGAAGGTTTTCGGATAATGCACCTCGGCGCTTTTCATCAGCGTCAGCACAAGCCCGTCATCGTCAAACAGCGCTGCAAAGGCTTCCCCGCGTTCTCCTCCGATCTTCAAGCCGAAGTAGGTTTGCAAGAAATGTTTTGCGGCAGCTACATCCGTGACGGTCAGATTCACGTGATTCAATTTCATCGGCAACACTTCCTTTCAGAAATTGGAAATCTAATATCAGCTTATCACATTCATGCAAATGCGAAGCTTACGCATCAGAAGCATGGAAGTTGCACGGGAAATCCGTCACATGAGTTTAAGGTTACGGTCCAGCCGTCGAACAGAGAGTGGAGTAGAAAACAAAAAATCTAGACATCTCCGGCGTAAAGGTCAGAGAGCATCAAGCAGTAACTGCTCCGCCTTCGCTTGCTGCTCCCATACGTTGCAGGTTTGGTTCGCCAGAATGATGCTCGTCGGTTTCACTCTCCGGATAGTATGCAAACATTACGGCCACCCTGGGGTGTATGCTCTTGCAGCGGCAATAGAAAGCGCAAAAAGGCTGCAACAGCCTGCCTCCCGGCATGCTGTCACAGCCCCGTACACGTGCCCGAGCGCGGACTTGTATTATTCTTCTCCCGTGGCGACCGGGTTCTCCTCATAGCTGATCCAATCGCTCCAGCTTCCGACGTACAGCTTCACGTTCCTATATCCGGCCTCCTTCAGAGCGAGCACATTCGGGCATGCCGAGACGCCGGACCCGCAATAAACGATGACCTCGGCATCCTTTGCAATCCCTGAAAAATGCTCCTGAAGCGCTTCTGCATCCTTCCAATGCCCCGATGCATCCTGGACGCCTTTCCAGAAATAGTTGACTGCGAACGGGATATGGCCGGCCTTCGTATCCAGCGGCTCCTCGATGCCGGCATAGCGGCGCGGTTCGCGGGAATCGATAAGGACAGTCGAACCGTCCTTGGAAGCGGCCCGAACGTCCTCCATGGAGGCGAGCATGGCCGGCTGAAGCGATGGCTCATACGTAACCGGAATGACGACCGGCCGCTCGTCCGTGACGGGGTAGGAAGCGTCCTTCCAGGCCGTAAAGCCTTCGTCCATCACGTAAGCCTGCTCGTGTCCCGTGTATTTCAGCATCCACCACAGCCGGCTGGCAATCATGCCGCCTTGGTCATCATAGATAACGACGCGCACGTCCCGATGGATTCCGGCTTTGCCGAAGGCCGAGGCGAGCTGCTCCAAGTCCGGGAGCGGGTGGCGGCCGCCATGCTGGGCTGCAGGGGAGGAGAGGTCCTTCTCCAGGTCAAGATAAACGGCCCGCGGAATATGCGCCTCGTCATAAGCGGTTTGCCCTTGATCCGGCTGACCCAGGGCAAAACGGCAATCGACGATGACGAGATCAGGCTCGTAAAGCCTTGCCAGCAGCCATTTCATCGATACGATATGATTCATAGAGATTTAAGAGCACCGCCTTTTCATTCGAAATTCGTAATGAATTATATCATATTGCCTGCTGCGATCACGTATATAAGTAAAAAGCCGGCCCGTCTCATAGAATATGAGAGGGGCCGGCACAAGATGCCAATCGGTTAGTAAATGAATGATAGCAATTGCAGGACCAGCAAGATACCTTTGCTTTACTTCAGAGCTTCCAGCAGCATGGAAGTATAAGCGGCTGCGCCTTCCGGCTCCAGATGAACGCCGTCCGAGCGGAAATATTCCGGATGGCCCTTGCTGGCCGAATACCAATCGATGAGCTTCACGTTCGGATACCGGCCTGCAGCGGCAGCCAGCATCTCATTGACGTTCTGCTCCCAATCCCGGGGTACCCGAGTGTTGACGAGCAATACGCGCTGCGCGGGCTCTAATGACTGTAACAGACGGTCCAGGTCCTTCTGCGCGAATGCGCCGTTCGTCCCAAGCCCGATGATGACGGTGCCGCCCTGGATCCGGTTATTCGCCTGCAGCCCGGGCACGAGATCCCTCGCCTGCCGCATTTGACGGCCGATCACCGCATCGACATGAATGCCGGGGATCGCCTTCTCCAGATAAGGAGTGACGCCTAGCATAACGGAGTCGCCGATCGCTGAAACGGCTGCGCCCGATACCGGCTTTTGCGGCTGAGTGCCCGGATCCGGCCTTGCCGGCTCCTCGGGCTTGCCGCTATTGCCGGAATCGCCTCCTGACGGCTGGTCTTGGCCGGCGTGCGCCGAGCCGGACGTATCCTTGGCGGTGTTTCCGGATGGCGGAGTCCCCGTATCCGATGGCTTACCGCTTGTCTCTGAGCCCTCAATCACAGAAGCATCCTTCCCTGCTGAAGGAGGGGTGTCATCCCCTTGATCCCGAACCCCGCTAGGGTCTTCTGATCCTGTACCGCTAGGGTCTTCCGGGCCTGGACCGTTATCGGAACCCTGAGCCTTGCCTTCGGGATTTACCGACTTGTCGGGAGCCGTCGGCTCCGGCGTTTGCTTCCCGTCCGTCTGGCCTGCTCCTTCCGGGACAGCCGACGGATCCGCGGGCTCCTCCCTGGCGGCGGGTTCGGCTGAGGGGTTATCTGCTGGCGGCTGCGCAGTCGCTCCTTCCGGAGCTCCGGCCCCGTTTGGACCAGCGCCAGGCTGATCCAGATCCGGTCCCGGAATGTTAAGCATCGCTGCGATATCGCCTGCCGTTCTCGCGTCCGAAACGCTGCTCATCATGCCGGTGCAGAATATTCCGATCAGAATAAGGGAGCTGAACGATACGATCCAGCCTTTCACGGAAATGGAGGCCGGTCGTTTCCGGAGCGAGCTCAGCCGTTCCTTGAGCTTCCGGAAGCCGCCTCGGCGGATCGGCTGTTCGACATATTTCCAGGACAGGGCAGCCAGAACGATGCTTGCCGCTACCTGCAAGATGATCTGCGGCAGGCTAAGCCCGCTGACGCCGGAAGGCGGGGAAAACAATATCAACACAGGATAGTGCCACAGATAAATTCCATAAGACCGAACCCCGAGCCACAGCAGCGGCTTTCCGCTGAACAAGCGGGACAGCCCGGCCGCCGGGTGGGCCAATACGGCTACGAGCACAGCCGCGGCAATCGAGAAGAGGAACATGCCGCCCCGGTACAGAAACGGATCGTAACGGTCCGCCTTCCACATCATAAGGAGCACAACGAGCAGAGCCAGCATGCCGATCAGATTCAGCGATCGCTTAACGCCAGGCGCTGCGGAGGCGGACAGCTTCCAGCTGGGCCAAACGATGGCGAGTCCGGCACCGATCAGCAGGCCGAAGGCTCTCGTATCGGTCCCGTAATAGACCCGGCTCGGATCCGTTCCCGGCTGATACAGCACACCCATAACCGCGGCCGACAGAAGGGCTCCCGCCGCAATGAACGTGAACAGCTGCCCTCTTTTCGGGAACAGCTTAAGTCCGGCCAGCATGATCAGCGGCCATAACAGATAGAACTGCTCCTCTACGGCCAGCGACCAGAAATGGCCGAGCGGCGAAGGGAGGCCGAAGGATTCGAAATAGGATTGCTGTTGGAATATGAACTGCCAATTGCTTATGTACGTGATCGCCCCGAGGACGTCGCCCCTAAGGTTCGGCAGCCGCTCGCGATCAAACAGGGTCACCCATGCAACGATGAGGATGAGCATCATCATGATGGCCGGCAGCAGACGCCGGAACCTTCGGACCCAGAAGTCCTTCAGGTCGATCCGCCGGTGATGATGCCACTGCGAGGTAAGAATGTCCGTGATCAGATAACCAGACAGCACGAAGAACAAGCTGACTCCGAGGAATCCGCCGCTTGCAAAACCAAAGCCCCAGTGATACGCCATGACGCCGATGAGCGCCAGGGCACGGAGCCCGTCAAGACCGGGCATGTAACGAGAGTGAGACTTACCGGATCCGGGCACGGCCCACGCCCCCTTTCAAGCGCCATGGGCCTGCTCCGCCCTGCAACAGCTGCCGTGTTAATATGTAGGACATATTCACAAACGTCTGGATGTCTCGATATGGATGTGTCATTTGGAACATGGTAAACCTTCCCTTTCATTTAGCAGAAGCTGCAGTTTATGTATTAATGGATCGAATTCTGCAAAATCCTGCAACAAGATGTCATAGCTAATACTACCATCTTCGGAGGAGCAGAAGGTGACAAAATAATGAACCTGAGGCTACAGCGAGATAACAATATAAAGACAGATTTTTCACTTGAGCTTCGGCGGGGATGTGTTTCACGCATGGCGGCTCGCAGACGCCTTGTTAGATGCATAATGGAATGAGGCGATGGAGCAAGACGAAGACAAGGAGAAGACAAAGCTTCCATAAGAAAGAGGAGGCAGTACCTCCTCGTTTTTTGTGATGAATCCCAACGTTTTAGCTGATTATTTTTCACACGGGGCGTATCACTATGGCTGCGTATGATTGCAACTAGCTATACTGCGGCTCCTTCCCGTTTCCGGAAAAATGTCTTCAGCGCTTCGTACACCTCGCCCTTATCCTTGATGACATGATACATAAACTGGTCCAGCTTAATATTCTTATATGCGGACATCAGCGTACTGCTCCGGTTGTATTGGTTGACCTCGCCGTATCCGAACATGTTGCTTACCTTCAGCAGCTCGCCGATCAGCTTGACGCATCGTTCGTTATCGGAAGTGAGATTGTCACCGTCCGAGAAATGGAATGGATATATGTTGTAGTTGGCGGGAGGATACCGGTGCTGGATGATGTCGAGTGCCTTCTGATAAGCCGATGAACAGATCGTTCCCCCGCTTTCGCCCCGGGTGAAGAACTCCTCCTCAGTCACTTCCTTCGCTTCCGTGTGGTGGGCGATAAATACGATTTCAACCTTTTCGTACTGTCTGCGGAGAAAGCGGGTCATCCAGAAGAAGAAGCTTCGCGCGCAGTATTTCTCGAAGGAGCCCATACTGCCCGACGTATCCATCATGGCGATGATGACGGCATTTGATTCAGGGACAACCGTATCGTCCCATGTTTTATAGCGGAGATCGTCGGGGCTGATGCCGTGGATGCCGGGCTTGCCGTCTCTGGCGTTGCGCCGCAAGTTTTCGAGAATGGTCCGCTTCTTGTCAATGTTCGACATGATCCCCTTTTTGCGGATATCGTTAAAGACGATGGATTGTGTCTCGATCTGCTCCTTGTCTTTGGGCTGAAGATGCGGGAGCTCGAGCTCTTCGAACAGCATGTTCTCCAATTCCTCCAAGCTGACCTCGGTTTCCACAATATCATAGCCCGCCTGATCCCCGGCCGATTCCCCTTTACCGGGCTGGGCGGAGGCAGGATCGCGGCCGAGAACGTCACCGACCTTGCTGTCTCCATCCCCTTGACCGACATGCTTTTGTTTCTGGTAATTATAGATGAACCGATATTCGTCAAGACTGCGGATCGGAACTTTAATGATCTGCTTGCCGTCGGACATGATAATATTTTCCTCGGTGATGAGGTCGGGCAGGTTGCGCTTGATCACCTCGCGGATTTTATGCTGGTGGCGCACCTGATCCTGGTAGCCTTTGCGGTGCAGCGACCAGTCTTCGCGGGATACGACGAACGAGTGTGCATCTTTGCTTTGCATGGACAGTCACCTCCCAAGTTGGCGTTGACACTGCTGCCTTCATTCGGCTGTAGTATTTCATTATATTCGGAAGAAAGAGCGATATGTGAGTGCGAATCGGTGCAAGCCATGAAAAAGACATCTTCCCGCCGATCCGGCGAACAAGATGTCTTTGAGACGGGTTACGCATATACGATTATCCGTTCAATACGAAGAGGAATAATGCGCCTATCGTTAGTACGACGACGCCGTTTACGATCGTAGCGATGACCGCTACGGTGCGCTTGCGGATTTTGGAGAAGCACCCGACGATCCCGAGAATGAGTCCGGCCAGATTGATAATCATGACGATGATGAATACGGCAGCCAGCGTAGTCATCGCCTCCTTGGTTTCTTGGGTAGGCTCCAGCACCCCGCTCTCGGTGATATACGGCTCGACCATCGTCGTGCCGAGGGCGCCCAGAAAAATATAACCGAGCAGCGTTACGATCGACAGGACAAACGAGGCGATGCCGAAGCGGGAGTGCTTCCGATCCTCGGGAGGGATGAAGGTCGTTGTCGAATGGCTTGAAACAGGCTTGTCGCCCGAAGACGGCGAGCTAGAATGTTGATCCATGAATACAATCGCTCCTTACTTGGAATGACTTTCGATATGCATGCGCCTGATAGGGATGCTTGACAGGCATCCTTATTAATTTTTCACAAAATGTACCTTAAATCAAGTCCAATCCTGCCGCCAACCGGTGGAAAAGCTTCGTTTCATCCGGTAAACTTAAGGCATAGCGGGGCGGATAACGCCCGTAAGAGAGAAGGGATTGAAACCAATGCGTCGGACATTTATAGCTTGGGGCTCGGTTTTGATGGCGCTGTCTGTGGCGATCGGAGCTTTCGGAGCGCATATGCTGGAAGGAAAGATCTCGGCGGATGAGCTTGCCGTATATGAAACGGGTGTTCATTACCATATGATTCATGGAATTGCTGTCCTGATCGCCGGCATTCTGGCAGGTACGCTTGGAGAGTCGCGGAAGCTGTTCTGGGCGGGAACGCTCTTTATTGCAGGCGTGATCATTTTTTCAGGCAGCTTGTATGTGCTCAGCATTTCAGGCATCAAGTGGCTTGGAGCCATTACGCCGATCGGCGGCGTAGCGTTTATCGCAGGATGGATTACGCTGCTGTCAGCGGCGTTGTCCCGCAGCAAGGCATAGTGCATGGTAAAAGAAAAGAAACGGCTTCGTCCATCCCGGGGAAAGGGAGAGGGCGGAGCCGTTTCTTCTTATCTCGCCGTAAATCGTATGCATGGACGATCAGCTGACGCTGAATTCGTCAATTTCATTAAGCTTGAACGTATATACCTGCTTCTCGTCGACATGGTAGACGTTGACCAGGAAATTGCTCTCATCGTAATTCAGAATACGGCACGGGAGGCTGGTTTGTTTGCCGTGGCGATTGGTCGTCAGGCGAACAAGGCGATTATCCTTGGTGTACACTTTAATCCACTCGAAAGGATCTGTTCCGGTGTCGGGAGCCGAAGCCGTGACGGAAGGTTGACTGACCGTTACGTTCTGCGCTGCAGGCGGGGATGCCGCAGGGGACGGTAAGGGCTTCTCGACAGGGAGAGAAGCGGGAGCCATCTTCTGTGAGGCTTTCGTGATGACGGAATCTTTCTTCGCTTGGACCAATATATTGATGATTTCGCCAAGCTCCATGCCGGATTTGATCCGAAAATCGACGACTTCGGGTTTGCCGTTCAGCATTTCAAGCAAATATTGTAAAGCCAGTGCGTTGGAGGGGCTTTTAACCAAAATATCAACGTTAAATAAAAAGCCGTGGTCCTCGATGTCAGGGTTTGTGTTCATAGCTTTTATCATTCACCAGCTTTCATATGTTTCTACTGAATCAAATATACCATAATTTTGAGATTTTCATAGTCCTAATGTCATACGCGCATACACGATTATCTTCGTTCTAATAGACATTTGCACAATATCGCTGAGAGGAACGTCTCAGGCAGGGAAAGGGCTTTCGCACCATGTCGGCAAAAGAAGAATAAACATAATTCTAGACCTGAAGCGAGAGGAGGTTGATCCGTTTGGTTACGCTGCTGCCGATTGACATTGAAGGACATACCGTCATGGGAGTCGAGGTGAAGCTGCCAAAGACGACGCTGCTTGCCGTCTATACTTCCCGCGGTTATATTATGTGCGGCGCGCTGGATGTCGGACTGCTGAACGAAAAGCTTGCGGACCGGAAGATCATTGCAGGGAGAGCCGTGGGCGTGCGGACATTGGAACAGCTTCTGGAGGCACCTCTGGAGTCGGTGACGCTGGAGGCAGAGAAATGGGGGATCCATCCGGGGTTGCAGGGCAAGGACGCAATTCTTCGGATGTTGTAATGGCGGAGGAGATTTCCGTGAATGAACGTTCTCGGTTCTCCAAGGCATCGAGCGTTGTGGATCATTAACATAAAAACGGACACCCCGGTGTCCGTTTTTCTTATAGTCGTATGAATCTGCTGCTATTCGAACAGCTTCTTTAAATTTTCGTGATAAGGGGCCTGCACAACGCCTTTCTCGGTAATGATCGCGGTAACGTATTCGTGCGGCGTTACGTCGAAGGCCGGGTTATACACCTTTACGCCTTGCGGAGCCGTGCGCTTGCCGAAGCCCTCGGTAATTTCCTCCGCCGGTCGCTCCTCGATCGGAATGTCGGCGCCGGTAGGCGTCTCCAGGTCAATCGTGGATAACGGGCAGGCCACATAAAATGGGATGCCGTGCGCCTTCGCCAGAACGGCTACGCCATAAGTGCCGATCTTGTTGGCGACATCGCCGTTCGCGGCGACGCGGTCCGTTCCGACGATAACCGCCTGCACCCAGCCCTTGGACATGACCATGGCAGCCATGTTGTCTGCCAGAAGCGTTACGTCGATGCCGGCCTGCTGCAGCTCAAAAGCGGTCAGCCGTGCACCCTGCAGCACAGGCCGCGTCTCGTCCGCGAACACCTTAATTTTCATGCCCTGCTCATGGGCAAGGTACATCGGGGCGAGCGCGGTACCGTATTTGGCCGTTGCCAAGCCGCCTGCGTTGCAGTGCGTAAGGATGCCCATCCCGTCTTTGAAGAACGGCAGCGCGTTCTCGCCGATTCGGCGGCATACATCCTCGTCCTCTGCGCGGATGGCTTCGGCTTCCGCCAGGAATGCCGCATTCAGTCCGCTGATATCGAGCCCGTCCGTAGCGAGCTTGGCCGCGGCGAGCTTCATCCGGTCCAGCGCCCAAAACAGGTTAACGGCTGTCGGTCTCGAGGTAGCCAGGTATTCGCTCGTCTTGACTACCTGCTCGAGCCATCCGCCAGCATCGCTGCCTTCATAACGAAGTCCGCCGAGTACGGTCCCGAATGCCGCGGCGATGCCGATCGCCGGCGCGCCCCGGACCTTCATGGAATGAATGCCTTCCCACACCTCTTCGGGCGTATAGAGCTTCAAATAGACGATTTCTTCCGGCAGAAGCCGCTGATCCAACAATACCAAATGGTCTCCGCCCCAATAAACGGAGCTTAGCGGTTCATGGGTGGTGGAATTATCGGTTGTCATACCGCTCATATCGATACCTCATTTCCTTGGGATGCTTGCTTGACCAACGTCACGATATCATCTATGGATTGAATGGAGCGATGGTGCCGCACCAGGCTCTTGCCGATTGCCAGCGCTTTACGCTGAGCAACTTCCCTGTCCTTGTCGCCCGGGATCGTGTCGATATCGGCGACGTGAGACAGGCCCACGATGCGCCGTATCATTTTGCAGCCGGCGAATCCGGCGGTATCCTTCAGAATTTGGGAAATGTAATAATCCTGATAGCCTGCCGTCCGGGACATCTCGTCTTGCAGATCGTCGTTCCAGAGCAAGCGGAAACGGCTCTCGAAATGCGTCCAGACGCCGCGCGCCATCTCAATCAGTGTTGCCTCACGGGCTGCCCGAGTCTGCTCGTCCGCGCACCATCCCGTCAGCGATGCATAGTTGAGCAGCAGGTTGCCGATGACCGCGCCGATATCGAATCCCATAGGCCCGAAGAAGGCGAATTCCGGGTCGATGACCTTGGTCGAATCCGGCTTGACGAAGATGCTTCCGGTATGAAGATCCCCATGAAGCAGCGCCTGCGCCTGCGTCAAGAACTTGTGGCGAAGCAGCGTGACTTCGAAGTGAAGCTCCGTATCGGAACGAAGCGCCTCCGCCTCGTCCTCGATGGCTTCGGGATAATTGTTGTTGTCCGATTTCCGGTAAGGATCCTCGAAGATCAGATCCTCGGTGATTTTGCATAGATCGGGATTCACGAACTGGCCCGCAAGCACCTTCTTCTCCTGCTGATTCATCCCGAGATCCGAGGTGTAGAAGAGCGTTCTCGCCAAAAACTCCCCGATATGCTCGGCGAATACCGGATAGGCTTGGCCTTCAATGAGTCCTCTGCGCATAATCGTATATTCGCTCAGATCCTCCATCACGGTGTAGGCCAGCTCATCGGAATATCCGTAGACCTGAGGTACAAGCTCGGGGCAGATCTTGTACTCAGTCTCAAGGGCCAATCGCTCGATTCGGGCGCGGTCCAGAGACAGCGGCCACGATTCGCCGACGACCTTTGCATAAGGAACGGCCTGCTTGATAATGATACTATCAGCCGTATTTTTGGCGGTGACGTGGAACACCAGATTCAGATTGCCGTCGCCGATTTCCCGGCACTCCAGCTCGGCATGCTCCGGGAACCGGCCCGGGATACTTCTTGCTAACTGTATAGCTTCCTCTGCGCTCAGCGGATGATATGCAGACATGGATGGTCACCCCCAAATATAATAGAAGAAAACTTAAAGCCAACTTTTTTGCTTGGTATTACCTAGTATAACGGTTTTTCGCGAATTTTGTATAATTTTTTGGACGGCTGCGGAATATGCGTAAGCGAGCATGATTCGCATATTGGCTCAAGGGGTAAACTACAATTAGACGCCCAAGCGCAGGTTTGTGCTCCTATATAATTGAAGGACTGCGAGAAGGCGGCATGCCTTGCAAGAGAAGGATGCCCGCGGCCGATACGTTCCTTCGCGTGTCACAGGGTGCATTAATATATAGAAAAGGAAGGGATTAACCATGGCAAAAACATCGTCTAGCAAATCCGCAGGAAAAACGAAAAGCTCCTCCCTGGAGCAGCTGTTGAACCAGCAGGTTGCAAACTTTAACGTGCTCTACGTGAAGCTTCATAATTACCATTGGTACGTTAGCGGGCAGCAGTTCTATTCCCTTCATGTGAAGTTTGAAGAACTGTACAATGAAATTACGCTGAAAATGGACGAGGTTGCAGAGCGGCTTCTTGCCCTCAAGGGTAAGCCGGCGGCAACGATGAAAGAATATCTGGATCTGGCGACTGTCCAGGAAGCATCCGGCAATGAGGATACGAAGGGCATGGTGCAGGCGCTGATCGAGGATTTTGCCACGGTTTCGGAAGAGCTTGCAGAAGGAATCGAAATGGCCGAGGAAGCAGGGGATGCGCCGACGGCGGATATGCTCACGGGCTTTAAGGCCGACCTTGAGAAGCATATGTGGATGCTGCGTTCTTTCTTGGGCTAAAGAGGTTGTTCCGTAGAGATGAAGTTTATTTCACTTGTTCTTCATGGCATAAGGATGGATCGTGACGCCTTGCTGCAATCGATCGTCCAAGCGCATGCATGCTGTTAGACATGTACCGTCCGGCGACGAGCGATGTGAAAGCCGGTGCCGGGTGCCGTGGGTTTAACGCATGCAGCATTTCGATGCAGCTGAGCCCTCCATGAACAGGGGAACGACAAGCAGGCTTGACCGCTGACGGGTCAGGCCTGCTTTTTTTGGTAGCGGTTGGGAAGTGCAGGTTATCGGGGTACTCGGTTTCGGTTATGCTTACAGTATAATCGAAAGGTTATGACGATCCGGTGTTGTTTTGATGAAGAGGGAAGTCTGCCGCTTAGCCGTAAAAGGCTTGTCCGGTTGAAATGCATCCTGTTTTATTATAAAATGGCTTGAGAATCAGTGAGAATCAGTTTAGAATAATTATAAATAAATAATTACTTTTTTCTTGCTTCTCTTATGAAATCAGGGCGTACAATCCTGTTATCATATAGGACCATAATACACTACCTATTCAACGGAGGGAATCTAATATGTCAACGAAGTTTGTCATTGAAGGATTGAAAGCACAAATCGAAGGGAAGGAAATCCTTAAGGGGATCAACCTTGAGATGAAGGGCGGCGAAGTTCACGCCATCATGGGACCTAACGGTACAGGTAAGAGTACCCTCGCTTCCGCTTTGATGGGTCACCCCAAATATGAAGTAACAGAAGGTACGGTGCTTCTGAACGATGAAGACCTGCTTGAGATGGAGGTTGACGAGCGCGCACGTGCCGGATTGTTCCTCGCGATGCAGTATCCGAGCGAAATTGCCGGGGTAACGAACTCCGACTTCCTGCGCAGCTCCATCAACGCACGCCGCGGCGAAGGCAATGAGATTTCGCTGATCAAGTTTATCCGCCAGATGGAAGGCAAGATGAAGGAGCTTGAGATGAACCCTGAGTTCGCTCACCGCTACTTGAACGAAGGCTTCTCCGGCGGCGAGAAGAAGCGTAACGAAATCCTGCAAATGATGATGCTCGAGCCGAAAATCGTCGTGCTGGACGAAATTGACTCCGGTCTCGATATCGATGCTTTGAGAATCGTGGCAAACGGCGTAAACGCGATGAAATCGGAAGAACGCGGTTTCTTGATTATTACCCACTATCAGCGCTTGCTTAACTATATTACTCCTGATTACGTACACGTTATGATGCAAGGACGCATTGTTAAATCCGGCGGTCCTGAGCTGGCCGAGAAACTGGAAGCGGAAGGCTATGACTGGATCAAGGAAGAGCTGGGAATTACCGATGAAACTGTAGGTCAAGACGCGTAAATTGACGGGAGGAGGAAACGATATGACTACACAAACCATTCTTCCGGTCAACGCTGAGGCTTTGAAGGCATTGTCCGAAAGTAAACAGGAACCGGCCTGGCTGACCGAGAGCCGTCTGGCTTCTCTGGAACTGGCCGGCCAATTGGAATTGCCAAAGCTGGAGAAGCAGCGCATCGAGCGCTGGAACATCCAAAGCTACGGCGAATATAAGGAAAGCAGCAAGCTCGCTTCCTTTGAAGAGCTGCCGGAGCATGTTGCAAAGCTTGTCGAAGGCTCCCGTGAGGGCGGCTTGATCATCCAGCGCAACTCCGGCACGGTCCATGTAAGCCTCGCTCCTGAATTGGCAGCGAAAGGCGTGATCTTCACTGATCTGCAAACCGCGGTGAAGGAGCACGAGGAACTGGTGAAGCCTTACCTGCATCAAGCGGTTAAGCGGGATGAGCACGCCATGGCGGCTCTGCATGCTGCGGTGTGGAACGGCGGGGTATTCCTGTATGTTCCGAAAAATGTCGAAGTCGACGTTCCAATGCAGGCAGTGCTGCTGGCAGACGACGCCGGTGCAACCTTTGCTCCTCATATTCTTGTCGTTGCCGAAGCGAACAGCATGGTCACTTATGTCGATAACTATGTGTCCGATGCGTTGAACGGTCCGCTCACGCATAACGGGGCAGTGGAAGTATTCGTTAAGAACGGCGCCAAGGTCCGCTATGCATCGGTGCATCAGCTGGCTGCGGATGCAACGGACGTCACGTACCGCCGTGCGGTTGTCGAGAACGACGGCTCCATCGAATGGATCGTCGGGGAGATGAACGACGGAGATACGGCAAGCGATACGATGAGCGTTCTGAAGGGCAACGGTTCGACATCCGATGCGAAGGTCATCGCAGTCGGCTCCGGTTCCCAGAAGATCAATTACACGACCCAAGCGAAGCACTTCGGCAAGAGCTCGGCGTCCCAGATGATTACCCGTGCGGTCATGCGCGAAGAAGCGCAAGCGATCATCAACGGGATCACCAAAATCGAGAAGGGTGCAACGAAGGCCGACGGTCAGCAAACCGAACGGGTGCTGATGCTTAGCCCGAAAGCGCGAGGCGACGCCAACCCGATTCTGCTCATCGACGAGGATGACGTTACTGCGGGTCATGCCGCATCCGTCGGGCAAGTGAACCAGGAGCAGATTTACTACCTGATGTCCCGCGGAATTTCGCGCACGGTGGCGGAATCGCTCATCATCTACGGTTTCCTCGCTCCGGTCGTCAGCGAAATTCCGTTGGAGGGACTTCGTGACCAGCTGCAGGGGCTCGTTGAAAGGAAGCTGGGACAATGATTGCCCACGTTCGAGAGCAATTTCCCATTCTCCATCAGGAGATCAACGGACATCCGCTGGTCTATCTCGACAATGCGGCGACTTCCCAGAAGCCGCAGGTCGTAATAGACGCCGTCAAGCGGTATTACGAGTGGGAGAACTCCAACGTTCACCGCGGAGTTCACACGCTCGGCAGCCGTGCGACGGACGCCTATGAAGGAGCACGGGAGAAGGTCGCCCGTTTCATTAATGCCGAAAGCTCCGAGCAAATTATTTTCACGCGCGGCACGACAACGGCGCTGAACCTGGTTGCTTCGTCTTACGCACGCTCCGTGTGCGGTCCAGGCGATGAAATCGTCCTGACCGAAATGGAGCATCACAGCAATCTCATTCCGTGGCAGCAGGTGGCAATCGCCATCGGCGCTACGCTGAAATATATTCCGCTGCAGCCTGACGGCACGATCCGCGTCGAGGATGTCGAGGCGCTGGTCACAGACCGTACGAAGCTGGTAGCGATCGCTTATGTCTCCAATGTCATGGGCGTGATCCATCCGGTGAAGCAAATCGCCGAAATCGCTCACCGTCACGGTGCCGTCATCGTTGTAGACGGTGCGCAGAGCACCCCGCACATGAAGGTGGATGTTCAGGATATCGGCTGCGATTTCTACGCCTTGTCCGGACATAAGATGTGTGCTCCGACCGGCATCGGCGCGCTCTACGGCAAGAAGGCGCTGCTGGAGGCGATGGAGCCGATCGAGTTCGGCGGCGAAATGATCAACGATGTCGGCTTGTATGAGTCGACTTGGAAGGAGCTCCCCTGGAAGTTCGAAGGGGGGACGCCGATCATTGCCGGGGCTGTCGGTCTTGGCGCAGCCATCGATTTCCTTCAGGAAATCGGCATGGAGGCAATCGAGCAGCATGAAGGGAAGCTTGCCGCCTATGCGATGAATCGCTTGTCCGAGCTTGAGGGCGTGACGATTTACGGCCCGCGCGAGCGCAAGGTCGGGCTCGTTACCTTTAATCTCGGCGACATTCATCCGCATGACGTGG
Source organism: Paenibacillus ihbetae (assembly GCF_002741055.1). NCBI lineage: Bacteria > Bacillati > Bacillota > Bacilli > Caryophanales > Paenibacillaceae > Paenibacillus > Paenibacillus ihbetae. Next base: position 4,680,569 of record NZ_CP016809.1, read on the forward strand.
CAACCGTTCTTGATGCGCAGGGCATCGCGATCCGGGCAGGCCATCACTGCTGCCAACCGCTGATGCGCTGGCTGAAAGTATCTTCTACGGCACGCGCAAGCTTTTATCTGTATAATACAGAAGAGGACGTTGATCGGTTAGTTAGCGCCTTAATCCAGACAAAGGAGTATTTTGGCGATGCAACTTGATGATTTATACAGACGTGTCATCATGGATCATTATAAAAATCCCCGCAATCGCGGAAGGTTCGAGGACGATGCGGTAACGGTCGATTTGAACAACCCGACGTGCGGAGACCGAATCTCCTTGCAGCTTAAGGTTGAGAACGGGATCGTGGCTGATGCCAAATATACGGGGGAAGGCTGCTCCATCAGCATGTCTTCCGCCTCGATGATGACGGACGCCGTAAAAGGCAAATCGCTCGACGAGGCGCTGAGCCTGGCGGACCGGTTCTCCTCCCTGATGCAGGGCGAGGACGTTGAATTCGAAGAGTACGAGGATATTGAAGCCCTATCCGGTGTTAACAAGTTTCCTGCCCGCATTAAGTGTGCAACACTCGCGTGGAACGCACTCCGAAAAGGAATAGACGCGAAGTAAGCGAAAGACAATAGATCGATAGGGAGGTAAGTCAAATGGCTAAAAAGGCACCCGAATTAGAAGAGTACAAATATGGTTTCCGTGACGAGCACAAAGCCGTTTTTCAAACCGGTAAAGGATTGACTCGCGAGGTCGTTACGGAAATTTCCAAGATTAAGAATGAGCCTGAATGGATGCTGGAGTTCCGCCTGAAGGCGCTGGAGCAGTTCGAGAAAATGCCGATGCCGCGTTGGGGCGGCGATCTCGACGAGCTGGATTTCAACGACATCCAGTACTATGTCAGACCGTCCGAGAAGCAAGGGAAGACTTGGGAGGAGGTTCCTGCCGAAATTAAGGAAACCTTCGACAAGCTCGGGATCCCGGAAGCGGAGCAGAAGTTCCTTGCAGGCGTATCGGCACAATACGAATCCGAAGTTGTATACCACAACATGCAGAAGGACCTTGAAGATCAAGGGGTAATCTTTATGGACACGGATACCGCTCTGAAAGAGCATCCAGAAATCTTTAGAGAGTACTTCGCAACGGTCGTTCCTCCGGCTGATAATAAATTTGCCGCGCTGAACAGTGCGGTATGGTCCGGCGGAAGCTTCATCTATGTTCCGAAAGGCGTGCAGTGCGAAATTCCGCTGCAGGCGTACTTCCGTATCAACTCCGAGAACATGGGTCAGTTCGAGCGTACGCTGATCATCGCCGACGAAGGCAGCTTCGTGCATTACGTCGAAGGCTGTACGGCTCCGATCTACAGCACGAACTCGCTTCATAGCGCGGTTGTCGAGATTATCTGTAAGAAGGATGCACGTGTGCGCTACACGACGATCCAGAACTGGGCGCCGAACATCTACAACCTCGTAACCAAGCGTGCGGTTGCGGAAGAGAATGCGACGATGGAATGGGTCGACGGCAACATCGGCTCCAAGCTGACTATGAAATACCCTGCTGTCGTCCTGAAAGGACGCGGCGCGAAAGGGATGGTTCTGTCCATCGCGGTGGCAGGTAAAGGCCAGCACCAGGATGCAGGTGCGAAGATGCTTCACCTGGCTCCGGACACCACTTCCACGATCGTATCGAAATCGATCAGTAAGCACGGCGGTAAAGTAACCTACCGCGGTCTGGCATCCTTCGGCCGCAACGCCGAAGGCGCGAAGGCGAATATCAAGTGCGATACGCTTATTCTCGATAATGAGTCGACATCCGATACGATTCCATACAACGAGATCAAGAACGACAACATTACGCTGGAGCATGAGGCGACTGTATCCAAGGTATCCGAGGATCAGCTGTTCTACCTTATGAGCCGCGGTCTTACCGAGGACGAAGCTACGCAGATGATCGTTATGGGCTTCATTGAGCCGTTCACGAAAGAGCTGCCAATGGAATATGCGGTTGAGATGAACCGTCTCATCAAGTTCGAGATGGAAGGCTCCATCGGTTAATATATCCAGGCACGATTTGAATATAGGCTGACATCGAAGAATGGGCTGCCCGCGAGATCACAGATCTTGGGCAGCCCATTCTTTTGTAAGTCAGAGATAATCACTCAGGCAGATATGTCTCATATCGCGATTCCGGCGAGCTTTCGAACCCTCGAACCCTCGAACCCGCGACCCAGGGACCCAGCGACCCAGGGACCCAGCGACCCGGGAAACTGAGAATTTGAGGAACTTAGAACCTTAGAGTCTGAGTATCTAGGTACCTGCTTCATCAATCCCGCCGGGTAGTCTGTTACGACCGGCTTGGCCTGACGACGTGTGAGCGCAGTCCGCTGCGCAAATAAATTCCCCGGACGATGGATACCATCAATCGCCGGGGAATTTATTTGATTATGTATATATTGAAAGGCATGAGTTCATGTTAGAGCAGGATCTCTTGAATCTCGGTATCCGATTCCTTCGACAGATCAATGAACCGCGCTCCGGCCTGAATGAGGGGACGGAAGTAGTCCGACTGGTTATTCGCAACGATAATGCCCGATTCACCGGTCGTCAGGACGACCTTTTTACCGATGAAATAAGGAAGCATCTGCTGGATGAACGCATGAGTCGCCTTCCCGTTCAGCTTGCCGAAGCTGAGGCTGTAGAGCTCCCGCAGAACGGTCAGCAGCTGCTGCTTGGACTGATACACCCGGTTGGTCGTCATGGCGCTGTAGACATCGGCAACCGCGCAAATCTGCGCGTAAGGATGGATCTGATTCTCATGGATCGCTTTCGGATACCCGGAGCCGTCGCCGCGTTCGTGATGCTGCAGCGCTACGGTTGCAGTGACTTTGTCCCGCGTTGATTCATAGATCGTTTCGTAGCCGTAAATGGTGTGAAGCTTGACCTGCTCATATTCCTCCGGCGTCAGCTTGCCGGGTTTATCGAGTATTTCGCGGGGGATCCGGCACTTTCCGATATCATGGAGGAAGCCGGCTTTGCCGATGTCATAAGCTTCCTGCTCAGAATAACCCATCCATTCGGCGATATAATAGGACAGCATTCCGACTTGAATGGAGTGGCGATATGTGTAATCATCCTTGCCATTAAACAGAAGCAGGAGAGAAACCACGTCCTTCTGTTCACTGAGCGAGTCAACGAGCGGATGAAAGGTATCGTCGACGACGGATTCATTAAACGTTCCCGTCAGCGCCGCTTCCTCGAACATGGATTTGCATCCGTCGAACGCGAGATTGAAATGCGGTTGAACCTGTCGAAACGATTCCGAGATATCGGATAGCAGATCGATGGATTCCGCATGCCCGCGGGGGGAAATATCGATATAATCGATGCCGTGCTGAAGGAGCTTGGATATGTCCTCCATGCGCAGAATCGTTCCTTTGCGAAGAACATGAACGCCGTTGCGGTTGAATGCATCTTGTTGGATGTGATCGCCGGGTCTCAGGTCCGTGACATGTACTCTCAAATCATTGCACCTCTTGCCCTTATATAAATGAAAAGTTAAAACCATCTTAGCAAGAAAATTATGGTTTTACAATGATTGAATAAGTCTTAAAGCCTAGCAGTGGGGTCCCAAGGGCCTGTCTGAGGGCCTTTCCATTCGGATCCGTCATCCCAAATTTCCTTTTTCCAGATCGGGACGGTTCGCTTCAGCTGCTCGATGGCATACCTGCTGGCTTCGTAGCAATCGTTTCGATGAGGCGAAGAGACGGCAATGACCACGCTGGTTTCACCGATATCGACCGTACCGATCCGGTGGGAAATCGCGCATAAGGTGCCGGGCCACTGGTTGGAGATGTTGCGGCAAATTTGCTGCAATTCTTTTAAGGCCATGGGGATATAGGCTTCATACTCCAGCGTAACCGTTCGCTGCTCACCGGTCATTTCCCGGGTCGTCCCGATAAAAGAGAGGGTTGCGCCATGGTTGGCATCATGGACCTTGGCCAGGGTATCCTCGACCGAGAGCTTCTCGGACGTAATCAGGCAGGTTCCATCGGGGGACTGAGCGCTCTTGGGGGGCTGCTCCCCGGCACCGTCGCCACCGGATACCGGCGGAATCAGAGCAACCTCATCCCCTGCCTGAATAAGCTGGTCTTCCAAAGCATATTCTTGATTGATTGCCACGAATGAAACCGCGATCTGCTGGGCGGCGTCCGGATAAGTATCGCTAAGCTTCTGCTTTAATTCTCCGGCCGTAAGCGGAAGCGCGGGGACGGGAAACGCAAGCGAAGCGGAACCGATTCGATCGGCCAGCCCCGCGAATAACAAGATCGGAATAGTCGTCGACATTTTGCATCACCTCATAATTCTTCTGGGCTACAATATACCATATTCCTCGTCAAAATGTTATGCTTGAAAGACCGGAAAATCACGTGATACGAACATGGGAGGAGGCCGCCTGAATGCTGAAGAAGAGCCATAACCAGAAGCTTACAATCCTGTATACAAATGATATACATAGTCATTTTGAAATGATGAGTAGCGCGGCGGCTATTATTTCCCGGGAAAGAACGGCCGCGGAAGGCCCGGTTCTCGTGCTTGATATCGGCGACCATATGGACAGAGCGGCTGTCGAGACGGAAGGCTCGATGGGACAGGCAAATGTCGATATTATGAATCTGACCGGATATGATGCGATTACCATCGGCAACAATGAAGGACTTACCTTTCCTGCCGATGTACTGGATCATCTTTACGCCGGTCTTCAATGTCCCGTCGTTTGCTGCAATATCCACGAGACCACGAGCGGTGCACCCCCGCGCTGGATGAAGCCAAGCATCGTCGTTGAGAAGGGGGGCATCCGGGTGGGAATCACCGGTGCGACGGCTGCCTTCGCCGGCTTTTATCAGCTGCTGGGCTGGGAGGCTTCCGACCCGGATCAAGCGATTGCCGAGCAGGTACGGCTGCTGTCGGACCAATGTGACCTCGTTATCGTGCTGTCGCATCTCGGATTAACGACGGATAAACGATTGGCGGAAAATATCGAAGGCATCGACATTATTTTGGGCGGCCATACCCATCATGTGCTCGAGGACCCGCTTGTCATCGGGGGTACGGTTATTTGCGGAGCCGGAAAGTTCGGGAAATATGTCGGCAGGCTTGTCTTGGAACGGAGCCATGAGAACGGTCGATTGTTGAGCAGGGAAGGGCAGCTGCTGTCCGTGGATCAGGCGCTGATCGAGCCGGTTGTCGAGCAGGCGATCATGCGTCATCATGAGCTGGCCGAGCAGCGGCTGCAGGAGCAGGTAGCGGTCATTGACCGCAAGCTTCCGATCCATTACGAAGAGGAATCTCCATTTGCGAACCTGCTCGCCCAGGCGGTGCTGCACCATACGGGAGCCGAGTTTTCCATCGTAAATTCAGGACAGCTGCTCGGGCCGCTCCCGATGGGCGAAATCAGCGCCGGCATGCTGCACAGTCTGTGCCCGTCCCCGATTAACCCCTGCGTCGTGACACTGCTCGGAGAGCATATTTATCAGGCGCTTGAAGAGAGTCTGCTTCTGGAATTCAACAACAAAAAGATTATGGGGTTCGGATTCCGCGGTTATATATTGGGCTGTCTGGCAGTGGACGGACTTCAGGTCCATTATGATCCATCGGGGTTGCCTTACCATAAAATCAACAGCATTACGCTGAATGGACAGCCGCTTGAGCGAACGCGGGAATACAGGGTAGGCACGCTGGACATGTTCACCTTTAAGATCGGCTATGAAACCCTGGCTCTCGGTAGGGACACGGCTTACATGCTGCCGGAATTTATCCGGGATTTGCTAAGGGAAGAGCTGTCAAGGCCCGGATCGCTTGACGAGACGCTCGTTCCCCGCTGGATTTCCTGAACATCTCCTTCGACTAACTTCCTCTGGCCGAGCATACATATGAGGAGGACAAAGGTAAAGGAAGGGGATGGACATGGATTTTCTTACATCCATCATTTTGGGCATTGTAGAGGGCTTGACGGAATTCATCCCGGTATCCTCTACGGGGCACATGATTTTAACGGCAAAAATGCTCGGATATGACGACCAGACGCCAATCATGAAGACATTCGAGGTTGTTATCCAATTGGGAGCCATATTGGCGATCGCCATCGTGTACTGGAACCGTATCCTTACATTGCTGGGTTGGAGCCGCAGCGAGCCGATTGCCAAGTCGGCACGGAAGAGATTGAATCTGATTCACGTCTTTTTGGGAATCGCACCGGCGCTGCTTGTTGCCTATTTCGCAAGAGATTTCATCAAAAGCCTGTTTCATGCGAAGACCGTTTTGCTTGCGCTTGTCGCCGGGGGCATTTTTATGATTTTCGCGGAATGGTACAATAAACACAAGGTTCATGTAACCGCTGAAGATGTGGATGATATGACGTACAAGCAGGCGTTCTTGATCGGTTTGTATCAGATTATATCCGTCTTGTGGCCGGGATTTTCCAGGTCGGGCTCCACGATCTCCGGAGGCATGATCAGCGGTGTCAGCTACAAGGCTTCGGCTGACTTTTCGTTTCTGATCGCGATTCCGATTATGTGCGCAGCCTCCGGCTACGAGCTGCTGGACTCTTACCGAAACTTTACGTCCGACGCGGTCGGCGTATTTATCGCAGGCTTTATTGTTTCGTTTGTAGTCGCTTATTTTGTCGTCCTGGCCTTTATGAAGCTTATACAGAAGATCCGGCTTACGCATTTCGCGATTTACCGTTTTGTTCTGGCTGCCGTATTCTGGCTGTTTATTATGCACTGATCTACAGAATGAAGAACAGGTTTAGCCTGAACCATCGGTTTTAGTACAGTACCCTCTAAAGGCCAGGCGCTTATATCCCATACGTGTTACGAATAGCAGAGGAAGTGACGGATTGCGTCTAATACCTATTGATGCGTTGAAGCCGGGAATGGTAATCGGTAAAAAAATATATAACAGTGACGGTCTGGTGCTGCTGTCCGAAGGCGTGGAGTTGACCGATCGCCTCATCCGCCGTCTTGGCGGGCTGGAGATCAGTTATGTATATATCCAGGATGCATTGACGGAGGATATCGTTGTACAGGAGCTGCTGTCGGAAGAAACACGGCTGAAGGCCATTCAGTCGATCCGGAGCAATTTTAAGAAATTGGAGAGTCGTCCGGATCTGGGAGGAAGCTTTCTCCATCTGGGAAAGTCCTTTTCCGGCGTCATGGAAGCGATCATGGATGAACTGTCGGAGCACGAGGAATGCATGGTGCTGCTGACCGATATGAACACCAATGATTACAATCTGTATCGCCATTCATTAAACGTATGCTTGTATACAACGGTGCTGGGCTTATCCTTCGGTTACAGCCGTGAGGAGCTGCGGGTGCTTAGTCTCGGCGCGCTCCTCCATGATATAGGGAAGACCAGAATATCCCAGTCGCTGCTGCAGCGGCCGGGACGTCTGAGTTTGGAGGAGTTTCGCGAAGTGCAGAGGCACACTGAACTGGGCTATCAGATTCTAAAGAACGAGCCCAACATTCCGCTTATGGCGGCGCACTGCGCGCTCTCCCACCATGAACGCCTGGACGGCAGCGGTTATCCCCGCGGGTTGAAGGGACCGGAAATTCACGATTTTGCCAAGTGGGTTGCGATCGCCGATTCCTATGATGCCATGACGACGCAGCGGGTTTACAAGCCCGCGCTGCTGCCGCATCATGCGGTGGAAGTGATGTACACCGGGTCAGGGACGCTGTATGAGCAGAGATTTCTCGAAGTGTTCCGGGATCGGGTTGCGATATACCCTCCGGGGATCACCGTGAAGCTCCATACAGGGGAGAGCGGGGTTGTCTCCAAGGTCCATCCCCATGTACCGCATCGTCCGGTCGTTCGGGTGCTGACGGATGCGGAAGGGGTGCCGCTTACGGCGCCTTATGAACTGGATTTGTCCAAAACGCTGGCCGTCATGATTGCCGGTATCGGACAAGCTAACGTGGACTGAACATTGTTAACTAGGAGGTAGACTCGTGAGACAGGATAGCCGCCCGACACCGCTGTATAGATGGGGGCAGCAGATATACCGCTGCCGTAAAGCCATTGTTCTTGCCTGGTTGGCTTTGTTTTGCGTGCTGCTTCCGTTTGCGCTCAAGCTCCCGTCCATCTTGGAGCATAACGGTTTTACGCCGAAGGACAGCCCCTCTCAGGTCGGCCTCGAGAAGCTTGAAGAGGGGCTTGGCCTGTCTGCGGCCTCCCTCGATATTGTCGTCGTCAGCAGGACGAATGAGAATTTGACGGCCGGGACGGCGCAGAAGCGAATTTTGGAGGAGCTGGCACCGCTGCGGTCTCTTCCGTATGTCAGGGATATCTATATGAATACGTCCTCACGCCAGACCGGCGAGGACCATATCGTTGCGGTGAAGGTGCTTCTGAATCTGGATTCGTCGGAAGCGCTGCGGCGATTTGAGGAGATCCGCGGAAACGTGCCCGGCATTGCCGGCGCAGATACGTATATTACGGGGAATACCGCCGTATTCGCCGATATGAACGAGGCCGTGAAGAGCGACATTATCCGGGCGGAAATCATCGGCATTCCTGCTGCGCTGTTAATCCTTTTAGCGGTTTTTGGCACATGGACGGCCGCAGTCCTCCCGCTGATCGCCGGGCTTGTGAGCGTTGCAACCACGATGGGGGCTTTGTATTTCCTGGCGCTGGCGGACGGATCGATCAGCAATTTTCTGCCGAATGCCGTTACCATGCTGGGCCTGGCCGTCGGCATTGACTATGCTTTGCTGATCGTAAGCCGCTTCAAGGAAGAGCTCAGGTGCCGGGATGCGGAGAACGCCCTGGCGATTACTTGCGCCACAGCCGGAAAAGCGGTGATGTTCTCCGGGGGAGCCGTATTGATCGGATTTGCGGCGATGAGCTTTATTGATCTGCCGATTTTCCGCTCCTTCAGCATCGGAGGCATTACGGTCGTGGTCGTATCGGTGCTTGCCGGCAATACGCTGCTGCCGGCGCTGCTCGGTATGCTGGGTGACCGTATCCACGCCCTGCCCCTTCTCCCGAAGAGATATAGACTGCACCGCGAGGATGTCCGCCGATCCGGGTTCTGGCGTAACATCTCCCGATTCGTGATGGCACATCCCGTCATCATCTCCATAGCCGTTATCGCGCTGCTGTTGGCGGCCATTTATCCGGTAAGACACATGCATATTGCCATTCCGGCAGCCGAGGTGCTGCCGCCGAAATATGAATCGCGATACGGCAACGATTTAATGACGCGTGCATACGACGTGCGCGAGCTGAACTCGATTGTGGTTGCAGCGGAGCTTCCGGCCGCCTATGACGATCCCCGCAGCATCCGCGCACTAAAGGCTTATACGGACGAAGTTCGGATGATGCCCGGTGTGAAGCAGGTTGACAGTTATCTGAGCATCGGCCGGGGATCGGAAGAGGAAGTGATGAAATATTTGTCCCGGGCGGATATCCGGGAGCAGCTGGAGCAGTATCGTCTGGTTCGTGATAAAATGGCGGTTGTAGCGGTAGTCCCGGAGTACGGGGAGACGCATGCATTGACGGCTCAGCTCGTCCGGGATCTGAGAACGATGGATACGCCGGGCCTGGTGACATATGTTACCGGCAGCCCGGCTTACAAGCTCGATATTATGGACAAGATGCAGGAGCACATCGTGCTTGTGCTGGGCTTTGTATTTGCCGTGACGTATGTCATTCTGCTGATCGCATTTCGCTCCGTTCTGCTCCCTCTTAAGGCAAGCCTGATGAATATGCTCAGCCTTGGGGCAGGGCTTGGGGTCGTTGTGTGGGTGTTCCAGGAGGGAATCGGCGCGGATTGGCTCGGGGTATCTTACACGGGAACGATTTTCGCGCTGCTGCCGATTCTGATCTTTTGCGTGGTCTTCGGCATCTCCATGGATTACGAGGTCATGATGATCTCCCGGATCATGGAGAACTATGAGCGCACGGGCGATAACGAGTACGCCACAGCCGAAGGCCTTGAGAGCACGGGGGGGTTGATTACGAGCGCAGCCCTGATTCTCGCAGTGGTCGTGGGCGCATTTATTTTTACGGACAATGAAGTGATGAAGGCGATCGGGCTGGGGCTGACGGTAGCGGTGCTCCTGGACGCGACCATCATTCGGGTGCTGCTCGTACCGGCGTTTATGAAGCTGCTCGGAAAGGCCAACTGGTGGAGTCCGCGATGGCTGCTGCCGAGGAGGATGGCAGCGACGACTGCAGCAGTGACGACTGACGCGGTGACGACTGGGGAGAACCAGCCGGAGCATGCACAGAAACAGAAACCAGCTCCATAACGATGCCGGTACATGCAGAGACCTTCTATACAGATATGCTATAATCATATAATGAACCATGAACTGTCAGCCGTCCGGGTACATAAAGACGTTGTATCTGATTGAACCGGTAATTCAAAGAAATAAGGTGAGTAAACCATGAGTAATACAGCACAGCCAACATCACCGGCCCTAAGGCCGATTTCGCCGAGCTATGATCCTTGGGATCCCATCACTTCCTTGCGCCAGCATGGCAAGCATGTCCTGACCAGCGTGGAAATGACCGTAACCCATCTATGCAATATGCGCTGCGAGCACTGTGCCGTGGGGGATATGCTGGTGATGAAGGAAGCGCCGATGCTGCCGCTCGATATGATGTTAAAGCGGCTGGATGAGGTGGAGCATCTGCAGACGATCAGCCTGACTGGCGGCGAACCAGCTTTTCTTGGCAAAACGGTGGACGAAGTGATCGTGCCGCTGCTTAAATATGCCAGGGAACGGGGGATCCGGACGCAGATCAACTCCAATTTGACGCTGGATATCAGCAGATACGAGAAAATGCTGCCCTATTTGGACGTCATGCATATTTCCTTTAACTACTTAAGCGGAGACGATTTCTACGAGGTCGGTTTTGCGAACAGCGCTCGGCCGGTCTCCAAAGAAACGGCGTATCGGATGTACGATGCGATGCTGCTGAATGCGGAGAAGCTGAGTGCAGCGGGCATGTACATTTCCGCGGAATCGATGATTAACTATCGAACCCACAAGAAGCTGGGCGGAATTCATAAGCTGATCAAGGAGATGGGCTGCAAGCGGCATGAGGTGCATCCGATGTATGCTTCGAATTTTGCTTCCTCGCTGCCGGTCTTGTCGCTGGCCGATACGAAGGCAGCGATTCACGGCTTGCTGGACGCGCGTGATCCCGACATTTGGATGCTGTTCGGAACGCTGCCGTTCTTTGCCTGCAGCTCGGATGAGGATGACCAGGCACTGCTGCGCCGTCTCCGCACGGAGCGCAATGTTACGGTTCGGAACGATCCGGACGGACGTAACCGGGTAAACGTGAATTTATTCTCAGGTGACGTATACGTGACCGATTTTGCTGATATTCCGGCTTTTGGTAATATTAAAGGACAGAGGCTTGATGACATCTTTGAAGCATGGTCGACGGGACACCCGCTCAATCAGACCGTTAACTGCCATTGCGACGCGGTAAGCTGCTGCGGGCCGAACCTGCTGGTGGCGGATATGTATTACCGGGGTGTCGACTTCAAGTCCAGAAAAGCAAAGACTAACTAGAATCCGGAAAGAAGGCGTATCATCATGACAGAGGGATTTGAGGTCGGGAAACTGATTTTGAATTTGCTCTTGGTATTACTGCTAGTACTGCTGAACGGCGTGTTCGTGGCTGCCGAGTTTTCATTGGTCAAAATGCGGCAGTCGCGGCTAACCCAGCTCGTAAGCGAAGGGAACAGGCTTGCCGGCTTTGCGCTGAAGGTCAATCAGAAGCTGGACGCCTATCTGTCGGCTACGCAGCTGGGGATCACGCTCACCTCGCTGGGTCTCGGATGGATCGGAGAGCCTGCGATATCGGAGCTGCTTGTCGCCCCGATCATGCACAGCATGGGGTTTACGGATGAACGAGTCATCACGACGATCTCGGTTGCGGTCGGCTTCTGCATCATCACGTTCCTGCATATTGTATTAGGGGAGCTTGCGCCGAAATCGCTGGCCATTCAGAAAACCGAAGGCACAGCGCTGATTCTGTCGGCGCCGCTGCTCTGGTTTTACCGGATCTTTTTGCCTGTGATCTGGGTGCTTAATGCATCGGCGAACCGCATTTTGAAGCTGGTCGGCATCGAGCCTGCCAGCGAGGCGGAGGCCGCGCATTCGGAAGAAGAGATCCGCATCCTGATGAACGAGAGCGCGAAGAGCGGCGTTATCGACCAGAACGAGATGCAGCTGATGGACAACCTGTTCGATTTCGCCGATCTGAAGGCCCGTGAAATCATGCTGCCAAGAACCGACATGATCTGTCTGTTCACGAACTACACGCTCGAAGAGAATCTGCGGATTATAACCGAAACGAAGCATTCCCGCTATCCGGTCGCGACCGACAACAAGGACCGTATTATCGGATTCGTTCATATTACGGATCTTCTGCTGGCCGAGCCTGACAAGCAGCGGAATCTTGCGGCGTTGGTCAGACCGATTATGGATGTTTCCGAGTCGATGGAGATCAGCCAGGTCCTGCGCCAAATGCAAGCCAGACACGAGCAGATGGCCCTTGTCGTGGATGAATACGGAGGAACCGCAGGGATTCTGACTGCCGAGAAGATTCTGGAGGAGATCGTCGGGGACTTGTATGATGAGTTTGAAGACGAGCGCCCGGAAGTGGAAGTGCATGACCATTATATCTCCGTAGATGGACGCATGCTTATTGAGGACGTGAATGATTTGACGGGGCTCTCAATTGAAGAGCAGAACATCGATTCCATCGGCGGCTGGCTGTTCAACGCGCTGGAAGGCAATCCTGTCGTGGGGAGGAAGACAACGTTTGACGGCGTTGTGTTTGAAGTCGAGGAGTCTACCCGTCTGCGTGTAACCCGAGTCATTATTCATCAGAAGCCGGAGGTTAGTCTCTGATAGCACGGCTAGATTCTATGGATTAGGAAGTGGACTATGTCGATTAAGCAGCTGATATTTATCGCGCTGGGGCTCTTGTTGTTGTACGGTATGTTTACGGTAGGAGCGCCGTTTTTGCTGGCGATCGTCATTGCGATCTCCCTGGAGCCGCTCAACCGGCTTCTGATCAAGCGGCTTCGCTTCAAGCGCCTGGCTGCGGTGACAGTGACGAGCACGCTGTTTCTGCTGCTCCTGCTTGCGCTCGCCTATTTGATCGGGGTGCAGGTGTTCAGCCAGCTCGTTGAATATTGGAGCCGGGCACCGCAATATTTTGAAAGTGCGAACGAGTTTTTGCAGCATACGATTATACAAGCACAGGACGCGTTAAACGGCATTTCGCCAGGGCTTGCGGACAGCCTGACACAGTTTATGTCGAATATTTCATCTTATGTTCAGTCACTGGTCAACTCGGTATCTTCGGCCTTTTTGTCCTTCGCCAAATCTTTGCCGAACCTGTTTGTCACGTCTATCGTGTTCTTTGTCGCCGTGTATATGTTCGCCTACAGCCTGGACACGATGCGGGAAAAAGTACTGTCCCTGTTTGACGAGTCGTCCCAGTCCCAAGTGAATGAAGTGCTGCTCAGCTTGAAAAAATCCATTTTCGGATTTTTAAGGGCACAGCTTATCCTCAGCCTGTTCACCTATGTCATTACATTGCTCGGACTATTGGTGCTGGGGATCAATTACCCGCTCGCCATTGCGCTCCTGGTTACGATTGTCGATATCCTGCCGATTTTGGGCGTCGGCTCCGTCCTGGTGCCGTGGTCGATTTACCAGCTTGTCGTGGGGGATATCTTCACGGGAGTCGGCCTCATCCTTCTGTTCATTCTGATTACGGTCATTCGCCGGGTACTGGAGCCGAAGGTGATCGGGGATGCGGTGGGCATCGGCGCACTGCCTGCGCTGATCAGCATGTATGTCGGCTTTAAGCTGGTCGGCGTGATCGGGTTCTTTATCGGCCCGCTTGTTATTATCATCTACGCCGCTATGCGCAAGGCCGGCTTGTTCCAAATTAAAATCAAGTTTTGACACAGCTGCACCAATAGACAACCCTTTTCGCGGTTATTTTTCGCGGGAAGGGTTTTTTTGTCATTTAGAAGTTCATTTTCTGGGCGATTGACATATGTTAATTACGAAGAGCCTTGAAGAAAGATCGCAACCGTGAATAGAAGGAGGTATCCCTTTGAAGGCAAATCCAGAGGAGCGTGTATATTCCGTATTCCATTCCCCGTTTGATCCCTGCCCCCCGAAACTGTACAGAACGTATGTCGTGCCGGTCAATCAATTTATTGTCTTTCAACCGCCGGGCCTGCCGCAGTTCAGTCCTGCCGAGGCGTTAAGGCATGGAACGCTGTGGCCCGCACTGTACAGTCCGTACACATCACGTAAATTTAAAGGAGAGTGAAAGGCCGTGACTGATGGAAGACCTCAGGCCGGAGATCCGAAGTACTACGAATTGCTGGAACAGCTGCAGGCATTGGACTTTGTCCTTGTCGAGCTGAACTTGTTCCTAGACACCCATCCTGATGATCTTAAGAGCATTGAGCAGTTCAATAAGCTGACACAGGAGCGCACCGTTCTCGCGAAGCATTTCCAGGAGCTGTACGGACCGCTTCAGAATTTTGGCCGTGCTTACTCCAGATATCCGTTCGAATGGGCTCAGGGGCCATGGCCTTGGCAGGTGTAGGAGGGTTATAACGACGGGCTGCAGCCGGTGATACGACGATTAAGCGCATGCAGCCCTCAGAATCGAGAGGAGTAATGAAGGAGGCGTAAATGAGTCCATGTGGGTATATGAGAAGAAGCTTCAATATCCAGTGCGGGTAAGTAAATGCGATCCAAGAATGGCGAAATTTCTGATCGAGCAGTACGGGGGAGCAGACGGGGAGCTGGCCGCGGCGCTCCGTTATCTCAATCAGCGTTACACGATTCCGGATAAGGTAATCGGTGTGCTCAATGATATCGGGACGGAGGAATTTGCCCATCTGGAGATGATTGCCACGATGGTGTTCAAGCTGACGAAGGACGCAACCGTGCAGGAGCTTGAGGCGGCGGGACTCGGCGCACACTATGCGAATCATGATAATGCGCTCTTCTATGAGAATGCGGCCGGGGTTCCCTGGACCGCGAGCTATATTCAGGCCAAGGGGGATCCGATCGCCGATTTATATGAGGATATTGCGGCAGAAGAGAAAGCACGCGCTACATATCAGTGGCTGATCGATATGACAGACGATGTGGATTTGCAGGACAGTCTCAAGTTTTTGCGTGAACGCGAAATTATCCATTCGATCCGTTTCCGGGAAGCGGTGGAGATCATCAAAGAGGACCGGGCGACGAAGAAAATCTTCTAACCCCATAAGGGAGCATGCAAGATCCCAGCAGGAGGAAAAAGACAGGCCGGAGGGCAAGGATGCTCTCGTGCAGCCTGTCTTTGTCATGGGTATCGCTTGCATATCCCTAAGACGATGCCAACGGTCGGGAAGCCCTCCCGCATCACCCTTGCATCAATCCGGCCGGCGGACCGGGTGGAGGTAGGGCAAGCTGACTTTGAATGTCGTCCCGTGTCCGATCCGGCTCTCCACCTCGATCGCCCCTCCATGGGAAACAACCAGCTCCTTGGCGATGGCTAGCCCCAGCCCCATGCCGCCTTGATGACGGGCACGCGCTTGGTCGGTACGGTAAAAGCGGTTAAAGAGATGGGGAAGATGCTGCTCGTCGATCCCCGGGCCCGAATCCCGGATATCGATACGAAGCCGCTTCGAGTCGGCATCTTCATGAAGCGAAACGGAGATGTCCCCGCCTTCCGGCGTGTACCGGACCGCGTTGATCAGAAGATTCAGAAATACTTGCGTGATCCGGTTTGGATCGACCGGAACCGTCGTATGGGCCGTTGTGCTCGTGAACCGTACGATCAAAGCTTTGTCCTCGGTTTCGGGCGAGATCCGATCGATAAGCCGCTGCAGCAGCTTGGTCATATCGCAAGACTTCACGTCCAACTGGAGCTTGCCTGCCTCTGCAAGGGACAGCTGATGCAGATCACCTACCAGCCGGGTCAGGCGAATCAGCTCGTCCTGAACCGGAAGCAGGTCCGTAGGCTCGATCGGTTGTCCGGATTGCTGCAGAAGATCAAGCTTGCCGCGGACGATGGTCAGCGGGGTGCGAAGCTCGTGGGCGACATCCGCAGCCAGATTGCGGCGGACAATTTCGGCTTGCTTCAGCTTGGCAGACATGCCGTTAAAGGCCAGCACCACCTTTCCGTATTCATCCTTCGAGACGACCGGAGCCTGGATGCCGTATTCGCCCTTCCCCAGGCGGTCAATGAACGGGATCAGCGCTCGAAGCGGCGCCGTCAGCCTTCCGGATATCCAATAGGCCGCCCCGAGCGACAGCAGCACGAACAAGAGCGCGCCGCCCCCCAGCAAAATCGCGATGGAGGTCGGCGTTCCAATCCGCAGCTTGGTCAGATTGGCTATATCCGTATCATAGTAATAGAGCTGCCCGATGAGCTTCCCGTCGGCCGTAAGCTCCCGCATTACGCCCAGGTTCCGGATCAGTTTGGGCGGAGCTGTCCCTTGGTGCAGCAATAAGGCTTGGTCCGGGGATACGAGCAGAATGCTTTCCTCGTGATCGGTGTTCCGCCCGGGCTCCTGCAAGCTTACCTCGGCCTCTGCGCCTTCGAAGCTCCTCCCGTTCTCTGTATAGTAGCGTGTCAGACTCTCCGATATTTCCGAGAGCTCCTCCTTGCGGGAAGTATGCAGCATCACGTCCATAGAGTCGCGGATCACGATGTAGGTCAGCAGAACGAAAACCGCACTCATCCCTACGATGAACGATGCGATCACGAGGAAAATTTTACGTCCCGCACTCATGGCTGCTCAAACCGATAACCGAATCCGTATACGGTTTTGATATAGACGGGGGCGGCCGGGTCATCCTCGATTTTTTTACGAATCCGGCTGATGTGGGCATCCGCGGTTCGCTCGTCATTGTAGATGTCATCCTCGCCTGCCGCTTGCAGCAGCTGCAGCCTGCTGTATACGACCTCCGGCCTTGCAGCGAGCGTGAGCAATATTTTGAACTCGGTCGGCGTCAATTGCAGCTCCCGGCCGCCCTTCCACACGCGGCATGAGGATTCCGAGATCGTGAGCTCTCCCCGTATCATCTTGTCTTCATGCACCATGTCCTGCTGATCCATCCGTCGCAGCACCGATCGGATTCTGGCTGCAAGCTCCCGCAAAGAAAACGGCTTTGTCACATAATCGTCGGCGCCGACCTCCAGCCCGATCAATTTATCCGTTTCCTCGATCCGGGCGGTCACCATAATGATGCCGACCCGGCTCGTTTTTCGCAGCTCCCGGCATACCTCGATTCCGCTCATTTCCGGCAGCATCCAGTCCAGAATGACCAGGGACGGCTTAAACTGCTTGGCTTTGTCCAGCCCTTCTTTCCCCGAGGCCGCCGTTATAATCCGAAATCCCTCCTGACGGAGGAAGGGCTCCATAAACTCGATAACCTTACGTTCGTCATCCACGAGCAGCAGCGTATGCGCCATTGCGTAATTCCCCCTCCTATGTTGGGCCAAGCAGGTGCATGACCTCGATTTCCCCCCATTATATACGGTTTCCAGCCGTCATTGGAAAATTTCACGCAACCCGCAACGGATCGTCACAGATTCACAACATGACGGTGATAGGATGGTGGCATGAAGCACTGATGATCGAGAAAGGAACAGGATGATGAAGGAAAAAGGGATTTCAAAAGGAAGGGTGTCCTTCTTTAGAGGGGCGTTCCTCGGATTGGCCTGGGTGCTTGCGGCCTGTATCGTGGTTCAAACCCTGATTGCGGGGATGGCGCTGTTTCGCGACGGATCGATGTGGAGAAGCCATGTCATGTTTGTTCATATCTTTGAGATCGTACCGCTGCTGATGCTGGTTGCCGCATTCGCGGGGAGCATGGCGGCCCGTTACAAATGGAGCTCGCTGGCGCTGCTATTGCTCGTTTTCGCACAGTATGTCACGGCCAATGTTCCGACAGCAGGCGCATTGCACCCTGTCTTGGCGATCTCCATGTTCTGGCTGGCGGTGGAGACAGCTCGCGCAGCCGGTCGAGGCCTCCGGAGGGGGAAGGAGACCGGGGCATGAGAAGCTTTCGGCTTCTGGTTACGGCCCTGGCTTGCGGGTTTGCAGGAGGCGCTGTATTGAAGCATCTGATTGCGATTGCAGGCCGCCTGCTCTGCGAAGGCGATATGCCCCTGCCTCGAGGGCTGGACTTTCTGCCGGTGATTTCGTCGATTCTGTGCGCAGTCACCGTCATGGTCTGGCAGCCAAGGCAGGAAGAAATGAAGTAAAGTAAAGTGAAGTGAATTGATTTGAATCCGCGAACCAAGGGATGTCATCCCTCTACGAGAAGCGACACCCACACCAGCAACGCATACACGAGCAGAGGGAGCGCGATTCCTGCAGACATCAGGAGCCAGATGAACGGTGTTCGAACCATCTCGCCTACAACCTGCAAAGAACTGCGGACATACCGTTCTTTACGCAAACGGCTGATCATCTTCTTTAAGATGGCGGCCTGTTCGTCTTGTTCGTAGCGGTTAAGCTCCTTCAGCAGCTCCGATTCCAGACGATGAATGTTCTGGGTCTGGGAAGATTCGTTCGGCAAGGACATCTTCCTCATCCTTTCGTTATTCCTCTATAGGTTATAACCACAACAAGTCCTCGGAAGTTACGGGTTAATTATGCCATGTGCAAGAAATGTCGTTTGCAGTTGAGAATGCCTTCCTTTATGATGGGGGAAGACAGAGATAAATCATAGGAGTGAAAGGAAGGACCAGACTTGGAAAAAACCGCAACGTTGATCAAACCGGAAGCGATGATTTTCGACATGGACGGAACCCTGTTTCAAACGGAGACGCTTTTGCTGCCCGCCTATCACAAGCTGTTTGACATTTTGCGAGAAGAGGGCCATTACGAAGGCGAGACGCCGGATGAGGAGCTCATGCTTAGCTGCCTGGGGATGCTCCTTCCGGATATCTGGAAGAAGGTCCTGCCGGATGGTACGCCTGAGGCTCACCGGAGAGCGGACGAGCTGCTGCTTCAGCTGGAGCTTGAAGGCTTGAAGAATGAGGCTGCCGTTCTGTACCCCGGTGTTAAGGAAACACTGGAGGAGCTGCGCCGCCGCGGTGTCCGTCTGTTCGTAGCGAGCAACGGACTGGAGCATTATGTGAAGGGCATTGCCGAAGCAAGAGGAATCATGCCGCTTTTTGAAGGAATATACAGTGCGGGCGAGCATCAAACATCGACGAAGGTCGACCTTGTAAGACTGCTGCTGGATCAGCATGACATCGGACAAGCTTGGATGGTCGGCGACCGTTCATCCGATGTTGAGGCAGGCAAGGAGAACGGACAGACGGTCATCGGCTGTCACTATGCGGGATTCGGGGCGGATCAGGAGCTTAAGGGAGCGGATGTTGTCATCCATTCGTTCTCCCAGCTGCTCCGGCTGCACGATCAGGCGGAGTAAGACGGACGACGAATCGAATCAAAAAGGCTGTGTCCTAGGAGACTCTCCTTGGACAACAGCCTTTTTGCCGTGCTGCTATTGCTCATGTCCGCACGATTTCCGGCTAAGCATTCTTTGCCGCTTTCCTATGGTTGTAGACATACAGCGCGTATTCAAGCGGTCTCACGATGGATACGCGGTAAGCTTCCAGATCTCCGACCTGTGAGAACACTTCCCGGGAAGGCTTCGGATTGACCTCGATCAGAAGGACTCTGCCCGATTTATCGACCGCCAAATCGAGGGCGATCTCGCACAGCCCCCCGTACTGACCGTCCAGGAATTGCGCGATGTCGACGCCCAGCTGGCCGGCATCCTCCCGGACCTTGAGCCGTTTGGCCGGATCCGAGATCCACTTTTCCAGCAGCTCCTCCATCATGGCGGCACGGCCGCCGCCGTGCAGATTGGAGGTTACGCTCTTCGGCGGCCCGATGCGCCCGACGCAGCCGGTCACTTCCCACTGGCCGGAACCGTTTTTCTGAACGAGCATCCGATAGTCATGCACCCGGCCGTCCGGGAGCTCCAGCTGGATTCCCTCCTGAACCAGGTATCGGTCCTTCAAGCCCCAGCCTGACAAATACTGGCCAAGGAACCCTGAGGGCATCCGCTTCGGCTTGATGATGGTGCGGTTGGCGTTGCGGCCACGAACTTCATAAGTGCCGGGAACACCGGGAATGCGGGAAATTCTTAATATGCCGCGTCCGCCGGTGCCGTTGATCGGTTTAAAATAGACCGTCTCATGGTCCTTCAGCATGCGGTGGACGTCATTCACACTTTGTACGATCCGCGTATCCGGCAAGTGCGGGCGGAAACGCTTTTTCGTATATAAAATCTGATGAATCGTCCATTTGTTCCGGAGGGGCCGGTTGAGGAACAGCAGGTGCCGGTATCGCGCCCGGAACCGCAGCAGCTGCTGGAAGCGGGCGCTTTTTTGAATGCGGCACCGGTCGAAGATCATATGCGGAAACGGCCGCCATCTGCGGCTCCACCTGCGGGATGCCGGATCATATTCCATCGCGTTGATCAAGCCTTGCGCCGAATTGACGTCCGCGGGGGTGAACACAAATAGATCGAGCCCGAGCGCTTTCCCTTCCTTGATCATATGCTCGTAGATATGCCGCTCTTCCAGTCTTTTTCGGTCATCGAGGTAAAGCGTCATGATTCCTAAGACAGGTTTGGACACAAAAATTCACCTTCTTGAATAGATTCAGACATCACAGCGAAAGGAGCTTGAGGGAGCGCCCATGACTCCGTTCAAAACCAGCGTAGGCTTGCCGGTGGGGCCGAGTTCGATTTCAGTCGCTTGCAGACCTGCCTGAAAGCATATTTTAAGGCTTGCGATATGGTCGGCGGCCACCTTGCAGCGAAGCCGCCCGAGCCGGCTCAGCTGAGAGCGGATCAGGGATGAACCGATTCCTCTGCTTCGGTAGAGCGGATGAACGGCAATCAGGCATGCGCTTTCCCCGTAATCCTCTGCATAGCACATCCCGATCGGAATGCTGCCCACATCGCCGCGAACGGTGGCAGCGATGATGGAGGTGCCGGGCTCCTTCAATTGCTCATAGGTCAGCGAGCCGAGGCGCTGGACGCCGTCGAGGGTCAGTCGCTTGCTGCCGTAACGCCGGAAAAAGTCCCGGCACTGCTGCCGGACATACGGCCATTCATCCGGATGCGAGAGTGAGAGCTGCGTGATTTCCACATGATCCCTCCTTTCGTGGAATCGCCGATTGGTCCGGCGGACCGGACCTATCGTTGATTGATCAGATAGCTGGAGTACTGGAATATCCGCTCCAGCGATTTTTTGCGAATGGCAGGCTCATCAAACTTCATCGGTCTTGAGTTGGCTTCGAAGAACCAAAGGATGCCGTCGCTGTCGATGCCCAGATCCATGGACATTTCGCCGTGCGCATAGCCGGAGCATTTCTCGATTTGCCTAGCGATATGCAGGGCGGCTTTTCGGACTTCGCCCAGAATCGTTTCGGCCTGATCCTGGCCGAATACAAGCGGCAGCAGCTTCTCGGGGTCCTCGATCGTTCCCCCGCGCGGAACGTGCGTGGTAATGCTCTTGGCCCCGGCCATGCGGGCGCCGATTCCGGTTACGGCCCAATTGCCGGAATCCGTCTTCTGGACGAGAATGCGCAGATCAAATGCCCGGCCGTGCACCTGTGCAAGCTCAATGCCCTGCTGGATCAGATACGAGCTTCCCTTCGTTTCTTGATAGATCCGGTTCCACAGCCGCTCGATGGAGGCCGCTTTGTAGGTCGTGCTGTTCTTGTGGTTCTGAATCTGGATGCGGTAAGGGAGCGGGCGGTTTTTCTGGAACCGTATGCTCATGATGCCTTGCCCGGCTTTACCGTCCTCCGGCTTCAGGTACAGATAGGGCTTTCTCCGGATCATCTCATGCAGCGTGGGGAATCCTTTGAGACGCTTGGTGAGCGGCGTCCACTGCTTGGTCAGGCGCGATTTGTTCAGCCATGAGAACAGCCGCCACTTATTGAAGAAGTACGGGTTGTAGATGTCGATCCGCGGATGCTTCTGGATCTCCTTGATTTTTCGCCGTACCCATGGAAGAGCCTCATCATCGCGGTTGGGAATCCGGTTATAGATGACCTGGGGCAGAGGACACAGCTTCTGCTCCCAGGATTGATCACCGCTGTTGAACATATAGCCTCTAACTGTCGGGGACTGGAGCTTAAGATCACGCACGGTTACGACATAGACCAGAAAGCCCATGTCTTTGCCGGTCTTGATGATTTCTTGAAAGTTCTGACGGTTGCCCCTGAACAGGTTGCTCTGCGGATCATGCATGGTCAATATCGCTACGACCGGTTTCCCATCTCCTTCAAGTCGACTGGTCACGAGTCATTCCCCCTGTGAAATCCGGCCAGATACGTGCTGTACTCCATCACATGATCAACCGACGCTCTGCCTTCTCCCTTGAGCGCAGGATGATTGAAGATCGATCTGCCCGGCTTGGAATTCGCTTCAAACATCCATATTTTCCCGCTGTCGTCAATCCCGATGTCAAATCCGATTTCACCCAGAAGATGAGCGTGGTGGTTTTCGATAGCCTCCGACATGGCAATCGATGCTTCCTTGGCCCGTTCAAGCACTTCATTCGCTCTTGAACCGAAGGCGCGGGAGAGCGCTTGCTCCGGGGTCAGCAGGGAGCCGCCGTTTTTGATATGCGTTGTCACGCTGCCCCTTCCCGCTTTTTTGGCTCCAATCCCGACAGGGGTCCAGCGGTTTCTGCCATTTTTGTGCATATGAAAGCGGAAGTCGATCGGGCAGCCGTCGATTTCGATCAGCCGGATTCCCTGCTGGATCACGTAGCTCTTCAGCTTGGATCCGTGCTTGGATTGAAGCATCCGCATCAGGCTGCCGAAGCTCGGAAACTTGAGCAGCGTATTGCCGCCGTTGCCGTGGTACCGAGCGTAATATCCCTTTTTCGGGAGATAGGTTAACCGGTAAATGCCGAGGCCCAGGCTGCCGGCGGACGGCTTGTAGTAAACGAAATGATGGCGCTCCATCATATCCTTGATCCGCTCCGGGCTCGGATTGTTATAGGTTTCCGGCAAATATTTGCCGGCCTGCACGTCGCCGTCCAGCTTTGAATAGATATCGGATTTATTAAAGAAGCACCAATTGAAGAATTTGATATTCCGCTTGAGGAACCGATCTCTTAATTGATTGGTAAAGGGCGAGAAGTCGGTTTTTCGGCTTGGAAGCCGGTTATAGACTACATCCGGCAGCGGCACCGTCTTACGGACAAAGCCGCCGCCCGTGCCCAGCATATAGCCCTGCACGGTATTTCGCTGCCAATTGATGTCCCGCGGCGTGAACGCATATACGAACACCTTCTTGTTGCCCTCCCGCAGAAGCTGCCGGATATACGAGGTGCGGGCGCCGAAGGGACTGGAAGGATTGTGAGGTCCGTCGGACAGCACGCCGACCACCGGACCGAGCTCGACTTCGCCGTCGCGCGGGGAATGGATATAGACCGGCCCGGATCTGGGGACATGGAGATGGTTTCGCGTGCCGGCACTCACATAAATATGCTTTCCCGATCGGTCAATCGGCTTCACCACGGCGTTCACCGAATCGGTGCCGATGCGGAGCCTGATCGTTTTCCTGCTCGAGAGCCCCAAGCTTTTCATTAAGGAACCGGACAAAAAGACGACTTTTTCGGGCTGCTGCGAGAAATGAATATTACCGAAATTCAAACTCATGTATTTACCCTCCTAAGTTGTCGAAGCAATAAATAACGGGCATATTGAACCGGATGTTCGACGGACAGCCGTGCAGCCTTGGAATCTCCTGTCAGCACGAATGCGCGCCGGCCCGGCTTGGAATTAGCCTCAAGGATCCACACCCTCCCCCGGGTATCCACCCCGAAATCGATCCCGAGCTCCCCAAGCCGGCCGAAGCCTTCTTCAAGAAGAGGCGGAATCCGGGCGGACAATTTCCGGATGGTGTCCATAATCGCCAGCGCCTTCTCTTCCCCGAATTCGGATATTAAATAAGGAAGGGCCGGATAGGCTGTGCCGCCTCCGTGAAGGTTGGAGGTCATACCTTGCTCGGCGCCTTGGCGAACCGCAATGCCCGTTATGGACCAGATGCCCCGGTCATTTTTCTGTACGAGTGAACGGACGTCATAGGGGTTCCCGTCTTGGTTATGAAGCCGCAGGTAAGGCTGTATGATAAACCTGCGCCTTCCGGTAAAGCTTCTGACCCAGTTGTTCAGCTCCTGTACCGGAACGGCCTGCCGGAATATCGTATTGCTTCGATCTCTTCCTTGCAGCAAGGCGGTATGGTTATCTTTCAAGGAGATATATATTGAATGGCGCCCATGGGAGCCTCCACTGGGCTTCATGAAGATGCTGCCGTTCAGCGCAAGCAGCGCCCTGCTTAGTGAATCGGCTCCGGCATAACGTATCGTTGCCGGCAAGTGAGGTCTCAGCAGCGGGGATCGCTTGAGCAGCTGATGCACCTTCGCCTTGCCCGGCAATCCGCGCGACCATAGCTTGGATCCCTGCTGCGACAAGCGGCTGATCCATTCGCCGGCGGCTGCCGATTCATGGGGGCTGCCGTGCAGGCAGCGGTCATAAATGACGTCAGGCAGCGGGAAGCTCCCGCTGATCCAGCCGTCGCCCGGATCGAAACGATATCCCTTGATGCTGGCTGCCCGGTTGCCGGCGGCAGGAAGGCCTGCGTCCTCATCCGGACAAAAAACAAATACCTTCATTCCGAGCTTCTCCGCTGCCAAGCTGAGTTCCCGTAAATAGTGCTTCTCGGCAAAGGGAGGCGAGCCCGGTCTGCGGCATGCCATGACACCGATGGTGCCGTTTATGCTAGAAGACATAGGTTTCTCCTTTTAAAAGCCCATCAAATATTGACAGTATTGAACAAGGCGGACGGCCGATGGCCTTACCTTGGAAGTGGCGCTCAACGGAGCGTTCTCGCTTTTGGATGGCTTGGAATTGACCTCCAGCAGCCAAATATGCCCTTTCGTATCGATCGCCAGATCGATGCCCAGCTCTCCGAAGTGATAGGAGAGCGCCGACTCTAATCCGTTGGCGATGTCAAGCGCCGCCTGGTTCATCCTCGCCGGTGCGGTCTGCTTCAATGATTGTGGAATGCCGCTCATCGCGAGGGCATCCTTAACGGGGGATAAAGTGCCGCCCCGCGCCAGGTTGGAGACAAAATGATTGCCGCCCGCTATGCGTGCGACGACGGAAGTGACCGCCCATTTCCCGTTTTTGTTTTTGTGGACGAGTGCCCGGAAATCGACGTTGCGGCGATTGATTCGGATCAAATCCAGCCCCTGCTGGATCTGGTAACGCGTTTTTTTAATTTTCCCGGATAAGCTGCCGAACAGCTTGGAGAGCGAGGGGTAGGAGTGCTTACTGATCCCGTCAAGGGAGGTGGTCATCGTCTGATAGGTACCGTTCCCTAAGCGCGTGATCCGAATAATTCCTTTGCCAAGGCTTCCCCGAACCGGTTTGAGGAAGACAGTGTGATAAGCGCCGCACATTTTTTTGAGCGTGGAGTAGCCGTTAAGCAAATAGGATTCAGGCAAATATTTTTGCAGCTTCGGATCAGGTCCAAGCGCCTCGAAGACATCCGATTTATCCAGAAACTTTTCATTGAAGATATGGGTCCCGAATCGCGATTTTACTTCTCTCATAAAATGCTGTACGCTAGGACTGTTCTCCAGTTTGCGGGTAGACAGCCGGTTATTGATGACGTCAGGAGCCGGAACGGTTACCTTTTTCCAGCCTTCATGATAAGAAATGGCTTCGAGCGTGGAAGGGTTGGTACCGATCATGTCAGGGGTGAAAAAGTACACATAAGCGCCCAGCTTTTTGCAGGCGTTTACCATCTCCAGGCAGAAGGAAGAGATCGATCCGAACGGCTTGGCGGGATCATCCGGCTGATAGCGGCTGACCATGACGCCGATAAGCGGACCGAGTCTCAGGATTCTTTCCGTGGGGAAGTACTTGACACTCATGAAGGAGCTTGGAAGAAGTCCGGATTTGCTGAATAACGATGGGTTCAGGCGAAGCGATTTGGATTTTCCTCCCGGACTGACGCGTATTTCCTGCTTGAAGGAGCCGAAAGCAAGCTGTATCGGTGCATCTGTTGGAATTCGGAGCTGTCTAATAAGCCGGTCCCCCAGCTTGATATCGTTCTCCGGCAGCCCGGCTGAATGGATCAGCGATATCGTGGTTCTTTTGCGGGACATGGATTTCGATTTGGACATCTTGGATCTCCTTCCGACAAACAACTGGATGTCTAGGTGAACAGACGAAGACTTCATCTGATCGTTGCATGTAATGCATCATATGAGGACATATATCCCTTGGTGATTGTACTGCTCGTGAAAAAGGAGTGTAGGAAATGCCGAACTGGCTGTTTATTTTGGTGAATGTGGGGGTCGCTGCTTTCGTCGGCGGCATCACGAACCACTTTGCGATCAAAATGCTGTTCCACCCGCGCAAAGAGGTCACCTTCCTGGGCCGCCGCCTGCCCTTCACCCCGGGACTGATTCCGAAGCGGAAGGAGGAAATCGCCGAATCGCTAGGATATGTGGTCTCGGATTATCTCGTGACCAGCGAAGGCTTGCAGGAATTTATCCGCAAGCCGGCGTTCCGCGGCAAGGTTGAGGGGGCGATCAACCGTAAGCTTCAGGAATGGAGCGGCTCGGAGGACAGCATTCAGGAATTGGCGCTGAAGGTATGGAGCGCCGAGGAATGGGAGCGGCTCAAGCTTCGGGCGGAGGAGGCAGCGCGCCGACTGACGGCCAGGGGAGCGGCTGCGATCTGGCAGGAGTACAGGCTGCATGAGAAGCCGCTCAAGGCGCTGATTCCCGGCTGGTCGCAGGAAACATTGGAAGGCTGGGGCGAGAAGGCGGCGGATATCGTGCTGAAGGAGCTCGGGAGCACGCTGATGTCAGCCGAAGGCCAGCGCATGCTGACAAAAATGGCATCAACCTTAATGGATAAAGCCGGCGGGTTCCTCGGCACCATGGCGGCGATCTTCGTGGATGAGGAGAAGATGGTTCAGAAGCTAACGCCCATGCTCATTCAACAGCTGGAGAGCGAGCAGGTCCGCGGAGCGGTGGCGGACATGATCGCAAGGAAGCTGGCGGAATACGGTGAAATGCCGCTTGGCGAGCTGATCGAACAGGCAGCAGGCGAGCCCGGCTTAGCTTTGATCAGCCGAAGACTGGATGAAAGCCTGCCTTGGTCCGAATGGCTCGAGCGACTGGGGCAGCTGCGCGTGGCTGCGATCATCGGCCCGCAAATGCCGGCGATTGAAGCAGTGCTGCCGGGCTTGTTGGATAAAGTTCTCCGCTTGCTCGAACGGAGCATACCGGTCGCGATGAAGGCGGTGAATCTGCCGCAGCTCGTTCAAGAGCAGGTGCAGAAATTTCCCGTCGAACGGCTGGAGCAGGTCATACTCAGCGTATCCGGGCGGGAATTCCGGGCCATCACTTGGCTGGGGGTCCTCCTTGGCGGGTTCATCGGGTTGTTTCAATCGCTGCTGACGATGCTCTGGAGGTAAGGAATCGGCAAGTAAGCAATGCGAAATCTTAGGGCGGTGAATAACCGCCATATATATTTGGAGGGAATCGAACATGAATATTTATGATAAAGCGCATGATCTGGCAAAAGCGATGAAGGAAAGCCAGGAGGTCCAGGAGATTACGGCAGCGATGAAGCTGGTCGAGGCCGACCCTGACAGCAAGCGGATGCTGGATGATTTCCGCCAGCGGCAGATGGAGATTCAGCAGCGCATGATGTCCGGTGATATGCCGTCACAGGAGGAAATGGAGAAGATGGAGAAGTCGTTCGAGGTGCTGAGCTTGAATCTGAACATCCGCCGCCTTTTCGATGCGGAGCGGCGCCTGAGCATCATCATCGAGGATGTTAACAAGATCATTTCGGACAGCCTGGCGCATTTGTACGCACCGGGTCAAGCCTGAGCCGATCTATTTTTGCGAATCCCCGAAAAAAACGGAAAACTTGTCTCATAATTCGCAGCTTCTCCTCATAGAGTAGAAATATAGATTTCAAGAGTAGAGGAGCTGCGAATCGTCCATGAAAAAGAAGAGAAACAAATTCAAGCACACGGCGTACCTGCTGATAGCACTCGGCATGCTTGTATACGCCCTTCCCAGCATTTCGTTCTCCGGAGGGTTCTCATGGGTATCTCTGTTCGGCGCGGTTTGGGCCGGGTTCGCCCTGCTTGTCATCGCCTCGCATTTGTATTATCTGATCGGGGTAGATGAAGCGAAGCAGAAGGCGCTCGACGAGATCCGCAAGGAAAAGATGCGGCAGTGGGAGCTGAAATGGCCGGAGGAGCAAAAGGGCCAGGAAGCGAATTAAGCTGCAGCCGCGGGCAGGCTGGCGAGGACTTACCGGTCTTTGAGGGCTGCCGAAGACGGCCATTGTACAAAATATGGAAAAACTCCCCAGCACGGTTTGCGATGCATTTTGCATGCTTAACTTTAGCGGGGGAGTTTTTTTGTGTATTGCGAAGCGTTCGCCGAGATGATATGTATCCTCAACACATGCGAACATGTCAAAACGCCACACACGCAACGAGGCTGTCGTCTTGTTAACGTCCCCCTCTGCATTGACAAGGAGGCCGTCCCGGTTCGGAATGCCGCGAAAAAATGGAGGGCATCGTTCCCGGCTGCATGAAAACCTGGGCCGGAAATCGCGCGGCAAGCCTTGCGACAGGTTAATTCCACCTAGTTATGTTTGGGCTGCTCCCGTGATATAATAGATACAGTATGGTACAGGTAGGGACTAGGGGGTATAACAGTTGAACACACGTGATGATACGATTACCAAGCATGAGCAGCTGGTTCAACATATTGAAAGCCTGAAGATCGGAAGTAAAATTTCCGTTCGGCGGCTGGCCAAAGAGATGGGCGTGAGCGAAGGGACCGCCTATCGGGCGGTGAAAGAGGCGGAAAGCCTTGGGATCGTGGTCACGAAGGAGAGAATCGGCACCGTGCGCGTCGAGCGCAAGCCCCGGAACATTTCCGAACAGCTGACCTTCGCCGATGTGGTGGAAATCGTGGAAGGGCACGTCCTCGGCGGCGCAGAGGGCCTGAACAAAAGTCTGCATAAATACGTGATCGGCGCCATGAAGGTAGAGGCGATGATCCGGTATATCGATGCCGGGAGCCTGATGATTGTCGGCAACCGGGAGGATGCACACTCCCTTGCACTGGAGCAGGGGGCAGGGGTGCTGATTACCGGCGGGTTCGGAACGAGCCGTGAGGTCAAGCAGCTCGCCGATCAGCTGGACCTGCCGATTATTTCCTCCCGGCATGATACGTTTACCGTTGCCTCAATGATCAATCGCGCCATTTTCGACCGGTTAATCAAGAAAAAAATCATGCTGGTTGAAGACATCGCCCTGGAGAAGCCGAGAAACCATCAGCTGAAAAACTCGGTGACCGTGCAGGAGTTTAAACGGATCACGCAGGAAACGGGCCAAAACCGCTTTCCGGTTACGGATGAGTGGAACCGGGTCATCGGCATCGTGGGCGTTCGGGACGTCGAAGGCATGGCGGACACGCATCCGATTGAGAAGGCAATGACGCGGAATCCGGTAACCGCGGGCATGAAAACATCGCTTGCATCGGCAGCGCAGATCATGATGTGGGAAGGCATCGATTTTCTGCCGATCGTGGACAAAAACCGCAAGCTGATCGCCACGGTCACCCGCAAGGAGGTGCTCGGCGCGCTCCGTGATGCGCGCAACCAGCCCCAGCTTGGCGAGACGTTCGATCAGCTGATCTGGAACGGCATTGCGGAGGACCGGGACGAGGAAGGACGTCTGTTCTTCCACGGTTTCATTACGCCCCAGATGGCGACGGACTTGGGTACGATTTCGCAAGGGGTGTTGACGACGGTAATGAGCCAGGCTGCCGTCAAGGCAGCTAAAGATATCAGCGGCTGGGATTACGTCCTGGATCATCTGTCCACGTATTTCCTCCGGCCGGTCCAGATCGAGGATCCGATTCTGATTATGCCGAAGCTGCTGGAGATCAGCCGCAAAACGTGCAAGATGGAGGTTGAAATCCAGCACCAGTCCAGCACGATTGCCAAGGCGGTCATGACGATGCAGGCGATCGATCACGGATAGGATATTGGATCATGGATAGGAAAGCACGGATAAGAAAGCTATAGGATCGCGGGGCAGGAAAGGCTAATAATCCGGCTGCGTACAGAAACGGAACATTCGGAAGATCGGAAGCAGCAAAAAGGGCATCTCACAGGTTATATCAACCTTGCGGATGCCCTTATTGCTGTACAGGCAGGCCCTAGATGAACTCTATGCCCGGGCTGCATTGAAATTTGCCGGGCCACTCCGGCCATCAGCCTTCGGCGCGTGCTTTCTTCAATCTGCTGTAATAGGACCGGCTTCGAATACCGGCAAAAAGATTAAAGGCGCCGAGCACCATAAATGCCGCTTCGACGATGACGGCAGGCGTCGATCCCCTGAACAGAAACATGCACACGAGCGACAGCGAGACGAGCATAATGCCCATATACAGATTCATCATGGCCATATGGAAGCCGCGGTCGGCCGGATCGGCAACGCGCCGGGCCCGGATGCTGTACAGCGCGGCGGCGATAACGGACAGCACCAGGATGATGAACAAGGCATAACGGATTACGGTTATCATGGAAAAGCTCCTTTGGTTCACAACATGTCCGCCTGGAAGCAGCATGTCGATCCGATTCAATCTTGGTAACGATATTGTATCATGATCCGGTCGACTTTGCATCCACGGGGGTGACGGTAAACCAGATCTGAAGCACGCCATCCACGACGAGCATCGTTCGGATCTGAACCTTGTAGTCCTTCTCCCTGACGGTGTAAATCTTGTCATTGAGCAGGGAGCGGGTAAGCTTGCTGTCCGTGTCGATATCGAAGACGCTGCGTCCGCGAAGCACCGCGAGATCCTCTGACATCAGCTTGACGATCTCTTTCGAAATGAGGGGATCGAGCGGCGCGCTGATATTCTCTTCGCTTCGGATTTTAATTTCCCGAACGACGGTGGTCTGCTTGTTGTACTTTTTTAACGTCGCGATGTCATCCTCGTATTGGGTGATCTGAAGCTGCTGGGCCAGATTCGTCTCCCACAGCTTATTGTAGGCTGCATGATACAGGGAGTTGTAGACGATGCTGCCGACGATCATCCCCAGCACGAAGATGGAAGCGGCCTGATAGAAAGGGCGGAATCGGTGGGGAGGAGGCACTCGCATAGGCTAACCCTTGTTCGAGCACACCCATTTGACCAGCTCGCTGCCCATATGTGCTCCGAGAAATGCAAAGCAAAGATATAGAATCTGCTTGATCGCAGGCGAAAGATTGCCTCCGAGCATGTTGCTCTCAATAACCCGCATCGGATCGATGGTGCCCCCGATGGCCGCGGCCAACGCCCATATTTTGATCCGGTCGGCGATCTCCATCATCGTATGGGTCGGGGGCTGTAGGGACAGGACGGCACCTATGCCTCCTACCATGGCTCCTCCCAGCACGATGCCGAAGGCTATGAAAAAGTCAAGAATCGCCTTGGATAAAAACACGCCCATACTCGCTATCCCCTTTCTTCTCATGGCGGTGCTGCCTGACTTGCGACTGCCTGTCCGCAGGCGCTCTAGTTTCATTATATGGGCGGGCCTTGTGGGATTATGATAAAATGATATAAGGACTTTTTTTAATAAACATGACTGGTGTTCGATTGATATAAATGAACCGGCGAAAGGAAGGCGTTACGATGAGCTCTTTCGTGCATTTGCACGTGCATAGTGAATACAGTTTGCTCGATGGAGCGGCACGTATCGGCGACCTGGTGCGGGAAGCTGCGGCGCTCGGCATGAAATCGCTGGCGCTGACGGATCATGGCGTCATGTACGGCGCGATTCCGTTCTATAAAGCTTGTCTGGCCCACGGCATCAAGCCGATCATCGGCTGCGAGGCATACATCACGGCAGGCTCCCGCAAAGAGCGGGGAAGCCGGAAGGATCAGCCGATCTATCACCTGATTCTGCTGGCCAAGAACGATACCGGGTACCGCAATCTGATGAAGCTGTGCTCGATCGGCCATCTGGAGGGCTATCATTACAGACCGCGGATCGATATGGAAGCGCTGGCGGCCCATCATGAAGGCATCATCTGTCTGAGCGCTTGCCTGGGCGGAGAAGTGCCGCAGCATTTGCTGCACGGGCGGGAAGCGGAGGCCAGGGCGGCCGCGCTGCGCTACCAGGCCATTTTCGGAGACGATTTCTATCTGGAGCTCCAAGACCACGGGCTGCCGGAGCAGAAGCGCGTCAATCCGCAGCTGATCGCGCTCAGCCGCGAAACGGGCATTCCGCTTGCGGCGACAAACGATGTTCACTATCTGACGCAGGCCGATGCCGAGGTACAGGATGTGCTGATCTGCATCGGCACAGGCAAGACGGTGGAGGATGAGGACCGGCTGCGGATTCCGACAAGCCAGCTGTATTTGAAGGACGGCAGCGAAATGGAGCGGCTGTTCCCGCATGTGCCCGAAGCGATTGCCAATACGGCCCGGATTGCGGATCAATGCAGCCTTGAGCTGGAATTCGGAAAATCCATTTTGCCGGAATACCGTTCCCTTCCCGAAGGGACAAGCTCGGCCGAATATTTAAAGCAGCTGTGCGAGAACGGACTCCGGGACCGGTACGAGAACACCGAACGCTGGCACTCCCCGGAGCTTAAGGAGCAGCTGGAGCAGCGCCTCAGCTATGAGCTGGACGTGATCGAAAGAATGGGCTTCAGCGATTATTTCCTGATCGTGTGGGATTTCATCGCGTATGCGCATCGCCAAGGCATCGCGGTCGGACCCGGAAGGGGCTCCTCCGCGGGCAGCCTTGTCGCTTATACGCTCCGGATCACGAACGTCGATCCGATAAAGTATAAGCTGTTGTTCGAACGGTTTCTCAATCCCGAGCGGGTCACGATGCCGGATATCGATATCGACTTCAGCGACGAGCGCCGGGATGAAGTCATCGATTATGTGGTGAACAAATACGGCCGGGAGCATGTCGCCCAGATCATTACGTTCGGGACGATGGCCGCGCGTGCGGCTGTACGCGATGTGGGGCGCGCACTCAATGTGCCGTTCGGCGACGTGGATAAAGCGGCCAAGCTGATCCCGAATCATCTGGGCATCAGCATCGCCAAAGCGATGGAGCAGAGTCCGCAGCTGAAGGAGCAATACGAGACGAGACCGAAGGTGCGCGAGCTGATCGACATGGCGATGAAGGTCGAGGGAATGCCGCGCCATGCCTCTACGCATGCGGCCGGCGTCGTCATTTCCCGCGATCCGCTCACCGATGCCGTTCCGCTTCAGGAGGGCAGCGAGCGGACCGCGCTGACGCAGTATTCCATGGAGCATCTGGAAAGCGTCGGCCTGCTCAAGATGGATTTTCTCGGCCTGCGCACCCTCTCCATTATAGAACGGACGCTGAAGTGGATCCGGGAGCATCAGGAGGAGGCGCTGGACCTGACGCAGGTGCCGGACGACGATCCGCTTACGTACGAGATGCTCGGCAAAGGCGAGACAACGGGCGTGTTCCAGCTGGAGTCAGCCGGCATGCGCCGGGTCTTGAAGGAGCTGAAGCCTTCGGTCTTCGAGGATATCGTGTCCGTAAACGCCTTGTACCGTCCGGGTCCGATGGAGTTCATTCCGAAATACATCCAGGCCAAGCACGGCCGCATCGAGGTGGAGTATCCGCATCCGGATCTGATTCCGATCCTCGGCGATACGTACGGGATTATCGTCTATCAGGAACAGATCATGCAGATTGCCTCAAGCATGGCGGGCTTTACGCTCGGGGAAGCGGATTTGCTACGCCGGGCCGTATCGAAGAAGAAACGCGAGGTGCTGGACCGGGAGCGGAGCCATTTCGTCGCAGGCAGCCTCAAGATGGGATATGGCGAGGAGGACGCCAACCGCGTGTACGACATGATCGTGCGCTTCGCGGATTACGGCTTTCCTCGCGCGCATGCGGCGGCGTACGGCGTGCTCGCTTTTCAGACGGCCTATCTGAAGGCGCACTACCCGGTTCAATTCATGGCTTCGATGCTGACGGCCGTCATGGGCAGCCACCGGAAGGTAGCCGAATACGTGCTCGAAGCGCGGCGGATGGGCATCGAGGTTCTGCCGCCGGATGTCAATGAGAGCGGGACCTATTTCACGCCGGTGCCGGTGCCGGTTCCCGCAGAATCGGCGGGTGCAGAGCTCGGGCCGGAATCGGCGGAGCCATCCGCAGGCAGCATCCGCTTCGGGCTGGCCGCGATTAAGAACGTCGGCACCCAGGCGGTGGAGAATATTGCGGCCATCCGCAAAGACAAGCCGTTCGAGAGCCTGCTGGATTTCTGCCGCCGCGTCGATCTGCGCGTATGCAATAAGCGCGTGATCGAATCGCTTATTCAAGCCGGAGCGTTCGATTCCCTGCCGGGCCACCGCTCCCAGCTCGTCGCGATGCTTGACGAAACCGTGGAAGCGGCCGTCAAGTGGCGCAAGGAACGCGATGACCTGCAGATTCAGCTGTTCGACTTCGTCGAGACGCCGAACTGGGAGATCGAATATCCCGACATCGCTCCATATTCTCAAGGCCAGCAGCTTGAATTCGAGCGGGAGCTTCTCGGGATGTATCTGTCGGGGCATCCGCTCGACGGATTCGACGAGATTCTGGAGGAGACCGGAGCGGACCGGCTGATGGAGCTGCACGAAGCGCAGGATGAATCGATAGCAGCCGTAGCCGGCATGGTGGTCTCCCTGAAGACCATCACGACGAAGCAAGGGAAGGCGATGGCCTTCATGGAGTGCGAGGATCAGATCGAGCGCTGCGAAGTGGTGCTGTTCCCGGAAGTGTGGAAGCGAAGCGCGCACCTGATCGAGAAGGGGGCCCTGCTGGCCATCCGCGCCAAGGTGCAGCTGCAGGACGAGGGCTTCAAGCTGCTTGCCGAAGAGGTGGCGCCGCTTGAAGCCGGGACGCTACAGCAGCTGGTGCAGCGCAGCAAGGTCCGCGCGGCAGGCGGCGGGCGGAGCCGTCCGCAGCCGGCCTCCGGCGGCGGCATGCCCCGGCGGGAAGCCGCCGCCGAGCCGCCTGCAGCGGAAGCGCCGAGCCGCCGGCCAGGCGACGCTGCCGCCGGGCGAGCTCCGCAGCAGGGGGCTGGCGCATCACCGGCGCAGGCGAAATCCCGCGCTGCCGCGGAGCGAGCTGCCCGCCCGGACCGGCTGAATCCTCCAAGACCCGAGCAGCGGGTCTTCATCAAGATCAGCCGGGAGGCCGAGAAGCCGGAGCTGCTGGTGAAGCTGAAGGAGCTGCTGCAGCGGCATCCGGGGGACATGCCGACCGTGCTGTTCTACGAGCGGAGCCAGAAGGTGCTCGCCCTGAGCGACGCGTACCGGATTAACCTCTCCGATGAGCTGCATACCCAAATGGTAAGCATGCTGGGCGAAGATACCGTAAAGGTTCGGTGAGCCTGAAAAAATATGAACGTTTCATATCCCTCCCGCATACAATTAGGACACTACAGCAAAGTGGCCGAGTACTTTCAAACAGTGGATCCGGGCACGGAATTTGCTCATCCGTCTAAGGAACTATCGGCTGATCGTAAGCGGGAGGGATTATTATGTCAGTGGACTTGGCAGAGAGCATGCTCAGCCGCAGGGGCGTCAGCATTACCGCCATTGCGGATATCGTATTTCAGCTGCAGCAGCGGTATCATCCGGGATTAACGCTGGAACAGTGCGAGGACAGCGTCCGCGCCGTTCTTGGCAAGAGAGAAGTGCAGTATACGCTGTTTACGGGGATTGCACTCGATGAATTGGCGGAGAGAAAGCTGCTGCCGCAGCCTCTGCAATCGATCATGGAGAACGACGAGCCGCTGTACGGGGTCGACGAAACGATGGCGCTCGGAGTGACCAGCATTTATGGAATGATCGGCTTGACAAGTTTCGGATATTTGGATAAAGAAAAAATTGGCGTTATTGAAATATTGAATGAAAAAATGGATGGAATTCATGTATTTCTCGACGATTTGGTGGCAGGCATCGCTGCCGCGGCGTCTTCGCGGATCGCCCATAACAATCCGGATGCGGCAAGCTATTCCGCGGGTTCTGACGAATGACCGCGAGCCCTGTCGTTTAAGGGCCGGCGACCGGTCAGGCCGCTTTTCAGCCCCCTGCTCTCTTTGTTGAGGTAAAAACTGAAGTATGTTATCATTATCCATTATATCGGCTCAGGATATGCCTGTGGAACGAGATTAGGGGGATCTGAAAGGCATGTGGACGGTTATCTATATTGCGCCAACTGCGAAGGTGGCGGAAATGATCCAAACCAGGCTGACGGAAGAAGGTTTTTTGGTTAAAAGCCGTCCTGTGAATTTATCCAAACAGCAGTTTGAAATATTGGTACCCTCCGGAGAGCTTGAGGAAGTACAGGAAGTGTTGAATTCGATATTGCACCCGTAGGAAATATGGGCTACATAGCGAAGCAAGTGTACGGATCGGCGAAGTATCTACGGCGGCCATTCAAATTTAGGGCTGAAGAGGTGTAGTTGTGTTCAAAGACTTATTTCAGAAAAAAAGGAAATACGCAACGATCCCATCGGAGCGACTTGGGACGGCAGGGCAGCCTCAGGAAGGCGAACGCCCGAAACGTGAAATTCCGGAAGGCTTGATGAACAAATGTGCCAAGTGCGGCACGATTCAATACAGTAAAGAGCTTGAGAAGAATTTGAAGGTGTGTCAGGAATGCGGCCATCATATGCGTCTGAATGCGTTTGAGCGGATCAGCATGACGCTGGATGAGACAGGCTTCGAGGAATTCGACGCCGATATGATATCCGTGGACCCGCTGAAATTTCCGGGATATGCGGCCAAGCTGGAGCAGCAGAAGATGAAATCCGGTCTTCGTGACGCCGTCGTTACCGGCCAGGGAACCATTCTGGGACAGCCAGTCGTGGTGGCCGTGATGAGCTTTGATTTTTTCACGGGCAGCATGGGATCGGTCGTAGGGGAGAAGATTACCCGCGCGATCGAGATCGCAGCGGACAAGCGTCTGCCTCTGATCATCTTCTCCACGTCCGGCGGAGCCCGGATGCAGGAGAGCATTCTGAGCTTAATGCAGATGGCCAAGACGAGTGCAGCGCTTGCCAGATTCAATGAGCAGGGCGGACTGTATATTTCCGTCATTACGGATCCGACCACCGGCGGCGTCTCCGCAAGCTTTGCAACCCTTGGCGATATCAATATCGCTGAACCGGGAGCCGTATTCGGCTTTGCCGGCCGGATCGTTATCGAACAGACCATTCGCCAGAAGCTGCCGGATGATTTCCAGACGGCCGAATTCAATTTGGCGCATGGTCAGCTTGACATGGTTATTCATCGGAAAGACATGCGTTCCATGCTGGGTAAGCTGCTGGAGATGCATGCTGTGAAAGGGGGATTCTAATGTCAGGCGCACTGCCTTTTGAAACGCCTCTTGCAGAAATGCGCAAGAAGATCGAAGAATTGAAACAATTCGGTCAGGAAAAAGGGATCGATTTCACGGATGAAATCGCCCGTCTTGAAGAACGATATAGCCAATTGGAGGAAGAAATTTATTCCTCGATTTCCCCGTCACAAAAAATGCATCTGGCCCGCCATCAGCAGCGGCCGACATCGCTTGATTTGATCCAGCTGATCTTTACGGATTTCATCGAGCTGCACGGCGATCGGCTGTACGGAGACGATCTGGCGGTCGTGGGCGGACTGGCGAAGCTGAACGGCGTGCCGGTTACGGTGCTCGGCCAGCAGCGGGGCAAGGATACGAAGGACAATATCGCCCGCTTCTTCGGAAGTCCGCATCCGGAAGGCTTCCGCAAAGCGCTGCGGCTCATGCAGCAGGCGAACAAGTTCAATCGTCCGATTATCACTTTCATTGATACGAAAGGTGCATATCCGGGTAATACAGCTGAAGAGAGAGGCCAGTCCGAGGCGATTGCCCGCAATCTGCGGGAAATGTCGACATTCGGCGTGCCTATTGTTTGTGTGGTCATCGGCGAAGGTGGAAGCGGCGGTGCTCTTGCGATGGCCGTAGGCAACCGTGTCCTCATGCTCGAGCATGCGATCTACTCCGTAATCTCGCCGAACGGCGCCGCTTCGATCCTGTGGAAGGACGCTTCCAAGGCGGACCAGGCGGCCGAGGCGATGAAGATTACGGCACAGGACCTGCTGGAGATGGAAGTGATTGAAGAGATCATTCCGGAGCCTAGGGGCGGTGCCCACCGCAATTACGAGGAGACGGCCAGCGCGATCCAAAGCGCCCTGATCCGGCATTTGACCGAGCTGTCCGCGATGGATGCTTGCGAATTGAAAGAAGACCGGTACCGGAAGTTCCGTAAAATCGGCGAATTCGAATTTGCAAAAGCGGAGCAGCAGGACGCCATCATGTAAATGTTTGCAAGTTTGACGATATGACAAAGTTCCTATACAAACGAAGCTTTTTGTAGTAAATTTAGTTGTTGGAAAAAGAGATATAGAGAACCTTGAAAAACGGAGGAAACCCAAATGCGCAAAACTAAAATTGTATGTACCATCGGTCCTTCCAGTGAATCGTTGGAAAACACCAAGAAGCTCATTATGGCCGGCATGAACGTGGCTCGCCTGAACTTCTCCCACGGTGACTTCGAGGAGCACGGCAACCGGATTAAAAACATCCGCCAGGCTTGCGAAGAACTGAACAAAACGGTAGCGATCCTGCTTGATACCAAAGGACCGGAAATCCGTACCGGTAAGCTTGAAGTGGAGCCGATCGAGCTTGTCCAGGATGAGTACATCACCCTTACGACCGAGGACATTCTCGGCGACAAGAATCGGATTTCCATTACGTATAAAGAGCTGCCGAATGACGTTCAGGTTGGATCCACGATCCTCATCGACGACGGTCTGATCGGTCTGACTGTTGTAGA
The DNA here is from genome assembly GCF_002741055.1 of Paenibacillus ihbetae. Lineage (NCBI taxonomy): Bacteria > Bacillati > Bacillota > Bacilli > Caryophanales > Paenibacillaceae > Paenibacillus > Paenibacillus ihbetae. The sequence continues at coordinate 4,719,612 of NZ_CP016809.1, forward strand.
AATTCAGGGCACGGAGATCCGCTGCCGCGTCGTAAACGGCGGAACCATTAAGAGCAAAAAAGGTGTAAACGTACCTGGAGTCGCGATCTCCCTTCCAGGCATTACGGAAAAGGACGCGAGCGACATTGTATTCGGGATCGAACAGGGCATCGATTTTATTGCGGCTTCCTTCGTTCGCAAAGCAAGCGACGTGCTTGAAATCCGCGAGCTGCTCAAGAAGCATAACGCCGAGCACATTCAGATCATCTCGAAGATCGAGAACCAGCAAGGTGTTGACAATCTGGACGAGATTCTGGAAGTATCCGACGGCTTGATGGTTGCCCGCGGCGACCTCGGTGTCGAAATTCCGGCCGAAGAAGTACCGCTCGTGCAGAAGCGCATGATCGAGAAGTGTAATCTTGCCGGCAAGCCGGTCATTACAGCCACGCAAATGCTGGATTCCATGCAGCGCAACCCGCGTCCTACGCGTGCGGAAGCAAGTGACGTGGCGAATGCGATCTTCGACGGCACGGATGCCATCATGCTCTCCGGTGAAACGGCTGCCGGTAAATATCCGGTCGAATCCGTTCTGACGATGTCCCGCATTGCCGAGAAGGCGGAATCCGCGCTGAACTATCGCGAAATGTTCTTGAAGCAGCGCATCGCGCAAGAAACCAGCGTAACGGAAGCAATCAGCCAATCGGTTGCCATCTCCGCGCTGGATCTGAACGCCAAGGCGATCATTTCGTCCACGGAATCCGGCCAAACGGCGCGCATGGTATCCAAATACCGTCCGCAAGCGCCGATCATTGCCGTAACGACACAGGACAGAACGCTGAGACGCTTGGCACTGACTTGGGGCGTAACGCCGGTTAAAGGCGAGCTGGCTACGTCGACAGACGAAATGTTTGATTACGCTTTGCAGGGCGGAGTGAAATCCGGCCTGGTGAAGGAAGGCGATCTGGTTGTGATTACGGCAGGGGTACCGCTTGGCCGTTCCGGCTCGACCAACCTGCTCAAAGTAGATACCATTCCTGCGCAGAAATAGTTCTGTTCAGCATATTCATATTCAGAATCCCTCAGGGGAGTCTAACGATAGCAGCGCTAGAAGCAATGGGCCGATTTTCGAGCCATTGCTTCTTTTGCATAGAGAGGGGGTGTGCATATTGACGAAAGGCTCTATATCCAAGCTCAGCCGCTGGTTTCACACATCCTTCCGGGTGCGCTATCAGGAAACCGACCAAATGGGTGTAGTCTATCACGCGAATTACTTGAACTGGTTCGAGATCGGCCGTACCGAAATGATCCGGGAGCTGGGATTTTCCTACCGGGAGATGGAGGAGGCCGGCGCATTGCTGCCGGTTGTCGATCTGGACGTAAAATACCATCAGCCTGCCCGCTATGATGATCAGATAACGGTATTTACCCGGATGATTGATTTCTCGCCTCTTCGAATACATTATGCGTATGAGGTTCGGAGAATGTCCGGCAAGGTGCCGTCCGATCGGGATGCCGGCACGATGACCGGAAGGGCGCTGTCCGATCCGGATGCCGCCACGATGATCGGGGAGGCGCTGCCCGGCGAGCTGTTGACCTCGGGCACCACCCGCCACGTATGGGTGAATCGCGAATGGAAGCCGTCCAGACTGGATAAAAACGTGCCAAAGCTGTATGATGCATTGAAGGACACCCTTTTGGGGAGGAAGGAGTAGCATCATGATGAAATGGGTTCTGGCAGCGGTCATTTTCGTACCGGCGATCGAAATATTCGGCTTCTCATTCGTAGCGGAGCGGGTCGGAGGAATGAACACCCTGCTGCTGACACTGCTGACCTCGGCCATTGGCGTCGCCATGATGAGGTTTGAGGGACGGAAGGCGATGGAGGACGCAAGGCAGAGGATGAATGCGGGGATGGTTCCCGGTTCAACCATGGCGGATGGCCTGTGCATTTTCCTCGGCGGTCTGCTGCTGATCCTTCCGGGATTCGTGACGGATATCATCGGCTTTACCCTCGTGTTTCCTTTAACCCGTCCGCTATACAGGTTTTTGCTCCTATTGTGGATGAAGAAAAATATGAAGAACGGCAAAATCACGATTTTTCGCAGATAAATGAACAGGGTTGATCCCTTCCGTAGATGCTGCTGCTCTACCGGGGGACCAGCCCCTGTTGTGCTTATATTCTAAACGGCAGCTGCTGCGAGTGCTTTGGATAGGTCTGTTACTGGGCTGATCGCTATTGTACTAGCGGCCCGGGCACCGTTACCGCAACCGCCGCTTCAACACATCACAACCGCTATGATTCATGCTTCTGCCTGCCCAGCCGCTTCATCGGAAACGTCCCCCGATAATATAATTTCGCAAGTCTCTGAAGACATGGGCTCGATGGAATGCATCCAGGATCACAAGGGCAATCGGGCCGATAATCAGCCCTAGAATGCCGAACAGCTTGAGCCCGATAAACATCCCGAGCAGCGCCGCGAGCGGGTCGAGGCCGACACTGCTGGCGAGCACCTTCGGCTCCAGGATTTGGCGCACCACGAGGATGACGCTGTACAGCACTGTGAGTCCGATGCCGAGCGTAAGATCGTCGGACATAAAGGCATACAGCGACCAGGGAATCAGGACGATGCCGACGCCAAGGTAAGGCAGGAGGTCAACGAAGCCGATCAGCAGCCCGATGGTGAACGCGGACTTTACGCCGAGCGCATACAGCGTGATGATCACGATGCAGGCGGTGATGGAGATGAGAATGAGCTGGGCTCTCGCAAACCCGAACAGCGCTTTTTTCAGATCCGAGAAAATGTAGGCCATGGGCTTGCGGATCACGTCAGGAACGAATCGAAGGATGGCCCGGTTATGGCGCTCCCAGCTATTGCTGAGGAAGAAGGTGGACATGAGGACCACGATCAGGATCGTTCCCATATTCGGCAGCGAATATATGATCTGCAGGATTCCGTTGAAAATGCCGGTGATCAAGCCCGTCACGGCGTTTCCGATCGTCTCGGTCGTTCTGCTTATATTTTGGTTAATGGTGTCGTGATAATTCGGGTTGTTCTGGTAGAACAAGCTGATTTCATTCACGATATTTTGAAAGCTGTCGCTGCGCGTCCAGCCGGTAATCCACTCCATCCACGAGTCGATATGCAGATCGAACGATTGGGACAGCGTGATCAGCTCTTTCACCAGTCGGGTAACTGCAGCCGTCAGGATCAGCATCGCCGCTCCGAAATAAACGATGATAGACAGCGTGACCGCAATGAAGCGCGGGAGCTTCACCTTGCGCTGGAGGACATGAACAAGCGGGTTCATAGCGTATGCGATGATCCAGGCCAGCAGGAAGGGATAGAGAAGGGGCAGCAGCACATAAATCAGATAGATAGTGATGAAGAGGGTGGACAACACCCACACTCCCCGGCCGATCCGTTTGAGCAGTATTCGTTCCAAGGATATAAACCTCCTTTCCAGGCTTGTCAGGAAGACAAAGCGGACCCGTACACTTTTATAGGTATGCAGGGGGGAGAAGGTTTTAGGCTAGGAAGTTTCGAATTCAATGAACCCCAGGCAGAGAGCCGTTTTTTACCCCGGTTCTTTTCAAAATTCGACAATGACAAATTTCACAGTTATAATGGAATTGTAAGTGATTTCAAAAAAAAGTTTATGGTGTCGATAAAACATTTTGATGCGGCGAATGTCTCCGCTCTTGTTCACATATCAGACAAAATCCAGTATGATATGAGAAGGTTTTATGACAAGGACCATAGCATTTTTTTTGCGCGTTCTTTTTTATCCGACTTCATGAAAATGTTTTCATGATTGTCAAAATAGTACCGTTTATCCCGATCATAAAGGAGAGATGATGCATGACAGCTACTAAGGGTTTGGAAGGCATTGTAGCTACCACTTCTTCGATTAGTTCGATCGTCGACGGCGTTCTGACTTATCGGGGATATAATATTGACGATCTCGCAGAGCATGCAAGCTTTGAAGAAGTGGCTTATCTGCTCTGGTTCGGCAAGCTCCCGAATGCGGAGGAGCTGAAAGCGCTGAAGCAAGACCTCAGCGATTATGCCGCAATTCCGGATGAGCTCATCCAGCAGATCAAGTTGTATCCGAAGGACGCCAACACGATGGCATCGCTCCGCTCGGCGGTTTCCGCGCTTGCGCTGTACGACGAGGCCGGCGACGATATGAGCCGTGAAGCGAACGAGAAGAAAGCGGTTAAACTGCAGGCGCAGCTTCCGACGATCGTCGCTGCCATTGCGCGAATCCGTCAGGGCAAGGAACCGGTAGCTCCGAAAGCCGGCGTATCCGTAGCCGAGAACTTCCTGTATATGCTCAGAGGCGAGCAGCCTGACGAGACGTCGATCAAGGCTCTGGATCAAGCGCTCGTGCTCCATGCCGACCATGAGCTTAACGCTTCAACCTTTGCGGCCCGTGTAACCGTAGCCACGCTGTCGGACATTTATTCTGGCGTTACCTCCGCGATTGGCGCTTTGAAGGGTCCTCTGCATGGCGGCGCGAATGAAGCCGTTGCCAAGATGCTGAATGAAGTCGGCTCCATCGACCGGGCGAAGGCTTATATCCAGGAGAAGCTGGACAACCGTGAGAAGATCATGGGCTTCGGTCACCGCGTTTACAAGAACGGAGACCCTCGTGCGAAGCATCTTCAGAAGATGTCGCGCGAGCTTGGAGAAATGAAGGGCGACACGTCCCTGTACGACATGTCCGTCGTGATCGACGAAACGGTAACGAGCCAGAAGGGATTGAAGCCGAACGTCGATTTCTACTCCGCATCGGTTTATACCCAGCTCGGCATCGAACAGGAGCTGTTCACGCCGATCTTTGCCATCAGCCGCGTGTCGGGATGGACAGCGCATATCCTTGAGCAGTACGAAGGCAACCGGATCATCCGTCCGCGCGCAGAGTACACCGGCCTTACCGATCAGAAATATGTGCCGGTAGAGCTTCGCTAACTTGCAGGAAATCATGTACAATAGGCATAGAGAACCGCTTAAACGCGAGTTGATCGCCTTGAGGCGGAGTTCTCTTTGCCTATTCGTCCGGTATTCGTATCCGAAGCTCCGGACTAGAGACAAGAACCAAATTTGAAGGAGGAACTCATACTCATGAAATTGGAAAAATTCGCACTACCAACCGAAGGCGAAAAAATCACCATCGACAACGGCAAGCTGCAGGTTCCAAACCATCCGATCATCCCTTTTATTGAAGGTGACGGAACAGGACGCGACATCTGGAAAGCTTCCAAGCGCGTGCTTGACGCCGCTGTAGAAAAGGCATACAACGGATCCAAGAAGCTTGCCTGGTATGAAGTGTTCGCAGGTGAGAAAGCTTATAATACATACGGAGAATGGCTTCCTAACGATACGCTCGAAGCAATCCGTGAATACATCGTTGCCATCAAGGGACCTTTGACGACGCCAATCGGCGGCGGCATCCGTTCCCTGAACGTTGCTCTGCGCCAAGAGCTGGATCTGTACACTTGCTTGCGCCCGGTTCGCTACTTCAACGGCGTCCCGTCCCCGGTTAAACGTCCGGACCTCGTGGACATGGTTATTTTCCGTGAGAACACCGAGGACATTTATGCCGGCATTGAGTACAAGGAAGGCTCCGAGGAAGTGAAGAAGGTTATCAAGTTCCTCCAAGAGGAAATGGGCGTTCACAAGATCCGCTTCCCGGAAACATCCGGCATCGGCATCAAGCCTGTATCCTCCGAAGGCTCCAAGCGTCTTGTGCGCGCAGCTGTGGAATACGCGATCAAGCATGGCCGCAAATCCGTAACGCTGGTGCATAAAGGCAACATCATGAAGTTCACCGAAGGCGCCTTCAAAAACTGGGGCTACGAAGTGGCTGAAGCCGAGTTCGGCGATAAAGTGTTCACTTGGGCACAATATGACATCATCAAGGAAAAAGACGGCGTAGATGCAGCGAACGCAGCACAGAAGGCCGCTGAGGAAGCCGGCAAAATCATCATCAAGGATGCGATTGCCGACATCGCGCTCCAGCAAGTGCTTACGCGTCCAACCGATTTCGATGTCATCGCAACGCTGAACCTGAACGGCGACTACTTGTCCGACGCGCTTGCAGCGCAAGTAGGCGGCATCGGTATCGCTCCGGGAGCGAACATCAACTACGTGACAGGTCACGCGATCTTCGAAGCGACTCACGGCACGGCTCCGAAATATGCGGACAAGGACGTTGTAAACCCTGGTTCCGTTATTCTGTCCGGCGTTATGCTGCTTGAGCATCTCGGATGGCAGGAAGCTGCGGATCTGATTTACAAAGGCATGGAAACCGCGATCAACAACAAAACCGTAACCTATGACTTTGCACGTCTGATGGAAGGCGCAACGGAAGTGAAATGCTCCGAGTTTGCGGACGAAATCATTAAAAACCTGTAAGGGGGAGAGCCATCGTGGCGATTACTCGTAAAAAGATTACGGTTGTAGGTGCTGGCTTTACTGGTGCGACTACCGCACTAATGCTTGCTCAAAAAGAACTTGGTGACGTCGTTCTGCTCGATATCCCGCAGCTTGAAAACCCGACCAAAGGCAAGGCGCTCGACATGCTTGAGGCCAGTCCGGTCCAAGGCTTCGACAGCAACATCGTCGGCACGTCCAGCTATGAGGATGCGGCCGATTCCGATATCGTCATCATCACGGCCGGCGTTGCGCGCAAGCCTGGCATGAGCCGTGATGATCTCGTGAATACGAATGCGGGCATCGTCAAGTCCGTATGCGAGAACGTAAAGACCCATGCTCCGAATGCGACCGTCATCATATTGAGTAATCCGGTGGACGCGATGACCTATGTAGCGTACCATACGCTCGGCTTCCCTAAGAACCGCGTCATCGGTCAATCCGGCGTGCTCGATACCGCGCGCTACTGCACATTCATTGCGCAGGAGCTGAACGTATCCGTTGAGGACGTCCGCGGCTTCGTGCTCGGCGGTCACGGTGACGACATGGTTCCGCTCGTTCGCTACTCCAGCGTCGGCGGCATTCCGATCGACACGCTGATTCCGGCTGACCGGATCGAAGCCATCGTGCAGCGCACCCGCGTGGGCGGCGGCGAAATCGTCAACCTGCTCGGCAACGGAAGTGCATACTATGCGCCGGCTGCTTCCCTGGTGCAAATGACGGAAGCGATCCTCAAGGACAAGAAGCGGATCCTTCCTGTCATCGCGCTCCTGGAAGGCGAGTACGGGTACGATAACCTGTTCATGGGCGTTCCGGCCATTCTTGGCGGCGACGGCATAGAGAAGGTGTTCGAGCTCGAGCTGACGCCGGAGGAGAAGGCGGCGCTCGACAAGTCGGCCGAATCCGTGCGCAGCGTTACATCGGTCATTTCCCTTTAAATCCGGCAAGGGTTCACAAATTTGCCTCTAAATCCAATCCCGTCCCGATATTCGGGGCGGGATTGCTTTTCATTGGATGGTCTGTCCAGTATAATAAGGACGATGATTCGTAAATGACATATATCACACTATGGACGATGGAGGAATTTGATTATGTTGACGGTAACATTTTTCCTGCATATGGTTGGAACAGCAGCGCTCGGGTTCTATTTGATTCTGCCGTTTGTTGTCGGCGGCATTCAGAAGCTGTCTCTCGCTGCTCAAGAAGGCGCCGTGAATACGGTTCGGGTAGCAAACCGCTTTGCCCAGTATGGACTCGTGCTTCAACTTCTTACAGGCGGATACATGATGTCACAAGGCGACTATTCCGTACCATGGATGATTATCGTAACCCTTCTTCTTCTTGCTATGTTCGCCATCGGTGGAATTATGAGCAAGCCGCTGAAGAGCGCACTGGCCGGTATTCGCGAGAAGAAAGAAGTGAAGGAAGAGACAAGCAAGCTTGGAACGCTGAGCGCGCTGCTTGCCCTGCTCCTGCTTGTTATGATCTTCTTCATGGTGTACAGCCATATCATCTAATGTCGCTACATAGAACCAAGAAGGAGCTGTCTTCTGCGCTGATTTTTTGCAGAGACGGCTCCCTGCCATTTAAAGGGAAAAAGGTGAAGAACAGCTCGAAACGAGCGGCTGTTCTTCACCTTTTTGTTTTGTCATGAAACGTTTGATCAGCCTACATTCGGGTAAATATCATATCGAAGGCTTTCACTCGTATAAAGAGCCGAGTCGTACACATCCTATGAAAGGTTGTCTTACAGTCCGTGTCCAAAAAGTCGGATTTTCAGCACCGAGGCTTATGCTTCCGAAGTGCGTTTTTTCAAAACGCTTTAGGTTAAATGAAGCTGGGGACTGAGGAGCGGAGCTAAACGTTTTCGCAGAAAACGCCTTCGAAAGCATCAGCTGTTTTGGGTACGTGAGCACTTGAAATGTTTCCGCAGGAAACATGCTTCGGAAGCATCTACTTAGGCCCGGCTGAATTCAAGATTCGATGCCGAGTTACTCCTTGACTCACTTCGTGATCAAAAGACGACTTTTTGAACAACCTCTACAGCTAACCTGAAAGGAGACATGTGAACATGACACAAGATCAACAAAAGCAGACAATGCCTGCCCAGCATCAGAATCATCGGCCGGGTTCCGAGACGGAGATGCACCCGCAGCCGGAATTCGAAAGCAATGCGTATAAAGCGGCCGGCAAGCTGGAGGGCAAGGTGGCGCTGATTACCGGCGGTGACAGCGGGATTGGCCGGGCGGTAGCGGTTCACTATGCCAAGGAGGGCGCCGACGTATCCATCGTCTATTTAAACGAGCACCAGGATGCCGAGGAGACCAAACGGCAGGTGGAGCAGGAGGGAAGGAAGTGCATCCTGATTGCAGGTGATGTCGGAGATGATGCTTTTTGCCGTGATGCGGTGAAGGAGACGGTAGAGAAGCTGGGAAAACTGGACATTCTCGTGAACAATGCCGCTGAGCAGCATCCGCAGAAGAAAATTGAAGATATAACGAAGGAGCAGCTGGAGCGCACGTTCCGTACGAACATATTCGGCATGTTCTATATGACCCAGGCAGCCATGCCGCATCTGTCTAAGGGCAGTACGATTATAAATACCACATCCATTACAGCTTACCGGGGAAGCCCGCAGCTGTTGGATTATGCTTCGACGAAGGGAGCGATCGTTGCCTTTACGCGGTCCCTCTCCATGAACGTCGTCGGACAAGGGATCCGGGTCAACGCGGTAGCACCGGGGCCGATCTGGACGCCGCTCATCCCGTCAACCTTCCCTGCGGATCAGGTCAGCGAGTTCGGCTCGACCCAGCCGATGAAGAGACCGGGGCAGCCGGAAGAGCTGGCGCCTGCTTACGTCTATCTCGCCTCTTCGGACTCTTCATACGTTAGCGGGCAAGTCATTCACGTGAACGGCGGCGAAGTGATTAACGGTTAGGCTGGAGGATACCGAACCCTAATCTTTGAGCATCAGCGGATGATCGGGCGTAAGCCGGGGCGATCATCCGCTGTTTTTTGCTAAAGGTGCGCGGAACACGGTTAAACGGCGGTTACGGTGAAGCTGACGTTAACGCAATGGATACGTTCGACGCTCGATTCCATGGCTTTAGGATGAACCGGAATCCGGATGGAAGAACGCCCGAGCCGCGGATGGCGCGAATCCGAAGCCAGCGCTCAGCCGAGCGTTGGAATTGACGCCGGGTTCTGGCTCAATGTCACCGGCTATACTTCCGTATGGGATCACCTCCTTCTCTATTAACATATGCGAGGTTCATAGATTGGTATGGTTATTCAATGGATGTAAACGGCACATTTTCAGCCATGCCTTCAAATTCAAAGTAAACCCTTTCATGGCCGGTTTGTTGTGATATGATATACCTTGGAACTAACCAGGATCCTTAGCGGCAAGCTGGTCATCGAAAGAGAGGTTGAAATCAAGTGATGAAGCATTTTGAAGAAAGCATGTACAAACTGATTGTGGAGACGTCCACGAATCTTCCGGGAGATGTCCGCCGGGCGGTAAACCGCGGACGCGCTGCAGAGGATTCGGCTACGCGCGCGGGACTCGCCTTGGCAACGATCGCTCAGAATATTGAAATGGCCGAGCAGGAGGTATCGCCGATCTGCCAGGATACGGGAATGCCGACTTTTATCGTACATACTCCTGTAGGAGCCAACCAAATCGAAATGAAGAAGGCCATTTACCAGGCCGTAGTCCGCGCAACCAAGGATGGCAAGCTCCGTCCGAACTCGGTGGATTCCTTGACCGGAGCCAACAGCGGGGATAACCTCGGACCGGGAACGCCGGTCATTCATTTCGAGCAGTGGGAGCAGGACAAGATCGATGTCCGCCTCATTCTGAAGGGCGGCGGCTGCGAGAACAAAAATATTCAATACAGTCTCCCAACAGAGCTGGAGGGACTGGGGAAAGCAGGCCGCGATTTGGACGGCATCCGCAAATGCATTCTTCATTCGATCTACCAGGCCCAGGGACAAGGCTGCAGCGCAGGCTTTATCGGGGTTGGCATCGGCGGGGACCGGACAACAGGCTATGAGCTTGCCAAGCAGCAGCTTTTCCGTCATCTTGACGATGTAAATCCGAACGAGGATTTGGCGAAGCTGGAGGACTACATTCTCGAAAATGCCAACAAGCTGGGGATAGGCACCATGGGCTTCGGCGGTGAAGTTACGCTGCTGGGCTGTAAAATCGGCGTCATGAACCGCCTTCCGGCGAGCTTCTTTGTCTCGGTTGCGTACAACTGCTGGGCGTTCCGCCGCCAGGGTGTCATGATTGAGCCGGCAACCGGTGAAATTGCCGAATGGCTGTACGAAGCGGGCAACGAGGTACGGATGAATGCGGCGAGTGAAACCACCGCCGCTGCAGCAGCAGGCTCTGCCGGGGTCCAGGGGCAAGGACGGGAGATCGTTCTGCAGACGCCGATCAGCGAGGAGCAGATCCGCAGCCTCCGCGTCGGCGACGTCGTGGTCATTCGCGGGGAGATGCATACCGGGCGGGATGCGCTTCATAAGTATCTGATGGATCATGATGCGCCGATCGACCTGAACGGAGCAGTCATTTACCACTGCGGGCCGGTAATGCTGAAGGATGAGGAAGGCTGGCATGTGAAGGCGGCCGGACCGACGACAAGCATCCGCGAGGAGCCTTATCAAGGCGAAATCCTCAAGAAATTCGGCATCCGGGCGGTTATCGGAAAAGGCGGAATGGGACCGAAGACGCTTCAAGCCTTGCAGGAGCACGGCGGCGTTTATTTGAACGCCATCGGCGGCGCGGCCCAATATTATGCCGAGTGCATTAAAAAAGTGAACGGCGTGGATTTCATGGAGTTCGGCATACCGGAAGCGATGTGGCATCTGGAGGTCGACGGATTTGCCGCAATCGTTACAATGGATTCGCACGGAAACAGCCTGCATGCGGATGTAAGCAAGGATTCCGCCGCCAAGCTGGCCATGTTTAAGGATCCGGTCTTTTCATGATTTTTAAGATGAAGCAGCATCGATTGGCCTTACGCCGATCGGTGCTTTTTTCACATTTAGGGATTGCTGGCGTAAGCCATTCCCTTCGCATCTTACGGATTTAACGTTGCAGGATGACTGGAACAAGGTTTATGATGGGAATCAAATACATCGATGCAAGGCACAGGAGGAAAGGGAGAGAGCATGAAGCAGTTTCGCAACCGTCTGACCCTGATCATGCTGACATTGATCGGTTTATCCATGCTTGGCGCCGGTCTGGCCATGGTAAAGGTATTCAAGCAATCCCACATTCAGCTGCTGGAGGATAATATGATCCGGGAGATCCGGCTGCTGCAAACGATGATGGATTTTCCGGATACCGACAGCCCGGATGCCGTCGAGTATTATACGAACCGTTCTCTTCAGCTTGAAGAGCTGTCTGATGCAAGGGTTACGTTTATAACGAAGGATGGGCGGGTGATCGGAGATTCCGAGAGCAACCCGGTGACCATGGATAATCATGCTTACCGCGAGGAAGTATTGGAGGCAGGGAAGACCGGGAAAGGGAGCACGATCCGCCGCAGCAGCACGCTGGGGCAGGACATGCTGTACGTTGCGCTGCCCGTGAAGGTCGGCGATTCGTTCGATGGCTTCGTGCGACTGTCCCTCAGCCTGAGTCAAGTGGACAATGGCGTCCGGCAAGGCTGGACGGTGATGGGTATTGGTCTTGCGATCCTGTTCCTCGCAGCGAGTCTTCTGAGCATTCGCGTGGCGAAGGGGCTGACATCGCCGCTCGAGAAAATAACGAGAGTCGCGAGGCGCATTGCCCGTTTGGAGTATGATGCGAGGGTAAATATTAACCGTAAGGACGAGATCGGCCAGCTGGCGAAAGCGATTAATGGAATGGCCGACAGTCTTCAGACCCAAGTTCGGACGATCCGGGACAATGAAGATTTGCTCCAGAGCGTCCTGAACAATATGACCGGCGGGATCGTCATGGTGAACGGATCGGGTCGGATCATGCTCGTCAACCGGGCGGCCGAGAGAATGCTGGGCATTGACGCCGAAGTCATTACCGGCAAATCTTATCGGGAGCTGAAGCAGCATTACGAGCTTACGAAGCTGATGAAGGAAGGGCTTGATAACCGCATCAGCTTCCATGAAGAACGGAATCTGTATTATCCGGTCGAATCGATTATCCGACTGGACGGCGTCCCGATGGTTCAGGAGGACGGGGCGTACCGGGGCATGCTCTTTCTGCTCCAGGATGTAAGCGACATCCGCAGACTGGAGAGAATGCGAAGCGAATTCGTGGCGAATGTATCGCATGAGCTCAAGACACCGCTTGCGGCCGTAAAGGGGTTTGCCGAGACGCTTCTTGGCGGCGGGGTGTCGGATGAGAAGACCGCCAGATCGTTTCTCCAGATCATCTATGATGAATCCGAGCGGCTCAACCGGCTGATCGGCGACATTCTGGAGCTGTCTTCCATTGAGTCCAAGCGCGTTCAGATGGACTATTCGCCGATCCATTTGCAGGCATTCTTCGAGACGATCTCGGAGATGATGCGCACGGTTGCGGAGAAGAAGCGGATCAGCCTGGAGCTCGACGTGCCTGAAGAGCTGTTCATGGAAGGCGATGAGGACAAGCTGCGCCAAATCTTTATGAACCTGTTATCCAATGCGATTAATTACACGCAGGAGGGCGGCAGGGTCAAATTGACGGCGCGCGAAAAATTGCATAACGGCCAGTCCGAGGATATCGTTCAGTTCATTGTCAAGGATTCGGGGATCGGCATACCGAAAAAGGATCTTCCGCGTATCTTCGAGCGATTTTACCGGGTGGATAAAGCCAGATCCCGGGGATCAGGCGGTACGGGTCTTGGCTTATCGATCGTAAAGCATCTGGTGGATATGCATCATGGCCGGATCCATGTCGAGAGCGAGCTGGGCGTCGGGAGCTCCTTCATCATCGAGCTTCCCGTTCTTCAAGAACAGGAGGAGGCAGGGATTTAACACAGCGTTAACATTCAGTTTATATACTAAAACAAGTAATCCATTCCATTACACAAGGCGGGGTTAATATTGACTCAACGTTTACTTGTTATTGAAGATGAGCCTACACTGTCTCGTCTGTTATCGTACAATTTGACGCAGGAAGGCTTTGACGTCACCGTTGAAGAGCATGGCACGTCAGGTTACGAAAGAGCGTCGCAGGAGGAGTTCGACCTGATTTTGCTGGATGTCATGCTGCCGGGCATGAACGGCTTTCAAATTTTAGAGAAGCTTAGAGGCAAAGGCATTAAGACGCCGATCATTATTCTGACGGCCAAGAACGCAGAGGAGGAAGTCGTGCAAGGCCTCAAGATGGGGGCGGACGATTATATTACGAAGCCGTTCGGCGTATCGGAGCTGCTGGCCAGAGTTTCGGCCGTCATGCGCAGAACGTCAGGACAAAGCGAGGAAGCGAAGGTTGCGGAGCAGCAGGCGAACGTGATCTCGCTCGGACAGCTCGAAATCTTCCCCGAGAAATATGAGGTGCGGCTTGGCGGGCAGAGCATTAATCTCCGTCCGAAGGAATTCGAGGTGCTGCTCTATCTGGCGAAGAAGCCGGGCGTTGTCTTGACGCGGGACGATTTGATGAACGTCGTCTGGGGGTTCGATTATATCGGCGGCCAGCGCACCGTTGACGTCCATGTCAGCTCCCTCCGCAAAAAGCTGGAGCTCGATCCGGAATCCGTGCATATCGATTCGATTCGTGGTGTCGGTTATAAATTGGTTGTTAATACGAATAAAGCTTCCCATCATTCGCTGTAAATGATGCGGAGGCTTTTTTCATGCCTGCTGTTTCATTGAAACTAAAGCCGCTCTCTGCTCTTCGAGTGCCACCCCCGCTTGCTGCGGGGTTATTTAGTTCCAGGGGATGATATTTTTGAGACTTTGGTTACAGATCCGTCTTAGCCATGGCGGGTGATTTACACTGCGTTAACATACCGGATATATAGCGATAACAATCCTTCGATATGATGCGTCTAAAGAACCATTAAGAGAGGATGGAGCCGATGACGCTGCTTCGGAAAACACCGGGACGACAGGTTATTCAAGGGGATCAAGCGGTTCAAGGGAACCGGGTGGATCAAGGAAATCAAGCAGGTCAGAATCAACGAACGGTTCAAGCAGACAGGGCGCAGCAAGCAGTTTATGAGAAGGCGGAAGCTCGTAAGGTTCTAACGGATCGAAAGAATCAAATGAATCAAACGGGCCGACCGGAGGATCGGATGCGGGGTCCGGAAGCCGAGGACGCACGGGCATCTACCGGGCTGAAGGAGCCGTCCATGATGGAATACACCCGAACGGTGCCTGAAATCGGCGAGACCGAAACATGCCTTGATGTGCTGGAGCTGTTGATGGGCAACCCGGGCATCCCGTGCGTAATCTACTGCAACCCCCCGGGGAACCCGTCCGGGCTGATTATGCGAGACGCCTTCTTTCAGCGGATGATGGGCAGGTTCGCTGTCGATTTATATTATCCGAAGCCGGCATTCCAGTTCGCGGATCTGAGTCCCACCATGGTCGAAGCGGATGAGGCCGTTTCCGAAGTGTTACACCGGGCCCTGCACCGTCCGGATGAGAAATTTTACGATTGCATCATTGTAAAACAGCAGGAGGTGCTGGCCGGCGTCCTTACCGTTCGGGACCTTATGAACTTGTCCGGCAGGCTGCAGCTGGATGCGGAGCGGAAGAGAGAGCTGATTCTGACCGGAAGCTACCGCCACACGAGCAATATCGAGGCTTCGCTCGATGATGTAAAGGCAGCGGCGGATAAAACGAGGACGGAATGTGTCCGAATGCGCGAATTTTCCGAGACCGGGGCGGACAAGCTGGCGCGGGTATCCTCGTCCTATGCGGGGCTGATCGGGGATATGACCCGGCGCGGGGATCAAGCCGAAGAGCTTGTGCGCCACGCAAGCCGCATCTCCTCCATTACGGGGGCGATTACCGAGCTTGCCAATCAGAGCAGTCTGCTGGCGATGAACGCGTCGATCGAGGCGGCCCATGCCGGAGAGCATGGCCGGGGCTTTCAGGTGGTCGCCGGCGAGGTTCAATCCTTGGCGAAGCAGACACGGAAGCTGGCGGGCGATATCTCCGAGCTGCTTGAGCATATCCAGCAGCTTGCCGCGGATACGGCAGCCGCTGCGGGATCGGCCCTGAAGGAGCTTCAATCCTGCGAAGGCGATGTCGAAGAGGGAACCCGTCTCTTTTATGAAATGAAGGAGGCCGTTCATGAAGTGGAGTTGTCCGGGAGCCAGGTTTATGAGCTTGCGGTACATACGGTACAGCGAGTACACCAGATCAAGGAAGAACTGGCCGGTATGAACGCTGCGTTCGAACCGAGGGCTGAGCAAGAAGAGGGAAATCTGCAAGTCTAGCATTCTATTAATAAATTTTACACTGCGTTTACATTTCTGAAAAACTGCAATTACATTACGGGATTAAGATCAATAGTGTAAGACGGTAAGTAAAGACAACAACCATTTTGAAGGAGTGGATTCGTTTGTTTAGAAAAAGGGGTCGTAAACCAGCAGGCATTCTCGTTCTGGTGCTGATGCTGAGCGCCATTCTCGCAGCTTGCGGAGGCGGAAACAGTACAACGGGCAGCGCGTCGGGAGAAACGAACAGTAACGGCAGCTCTGCTCAACAAGAAGAAAGCAAAACGACGGATGCTTTGTCCGGTACGATTGAAATCGATGGCTCCAGCACGGTGCATCCGTTGACGGAAGCGATCGCTGAGGAATTCGGAGCAGCAAATCCGGACGTACGCGTTCCAATCGGAACCGGCGGTACGGGCGCAGGCTTCAAGCGCTTTGCAACCGGCGAAATCGCAATTGCGAATGCATCCCGTCCAATTAAAGATACAGAAGCGGAAGAGCTCAAGAAGAACAATGTTGAATACAACGAAGTTCTGGTTGCTTATGACGGACTGTCCGTCGTTGTCAATCCGGAGAATGATTTTGTAGATAAGCTCACAGTTGACGAGTTGAAGAAAATCTATGAGCCAAACAGCAAAGTAAAAACATGGGCGGACGTACGTGAAGGCTGGCCTGCCGAGGAGATCAAAATCTACTCCCCTGGTACAGACCACGGTACATTCGACTACTTCACCGAAGCCATTAACGGCGAAGCTCAATCCAGCCGTAACGACAGCCAGATTACGTTCAGTGCCGACACCAATGCCGTTGTACAGGGTGTAGCCGGCGATAAGAACTCTATCGGATATTTCGGATTTTCCTTCTACGAAGAGAATCAGGACAAATTGAAGCTGATTCCGATCGACAACGGTACTGCAACGGTATCGCCAAGCATGGAAACCATTAAAGACAACAGCTATGCTCCATTGTCCCGTCCGCTTTACATCTACGTAAGCAAGAAGGAAATGGAACGTCCTGAAGTGAAGGCTTTCGTAGACTTCTACCTTGAGAATGCCGGAAGCTTGGCGGGCGAAGTTGGCTTCGTTCCTCTGCAAGATGAGCAATATGAAGAGGAAAAAGGCAAGCTGGCCCAATAATTGAACGGTTATTCCAGGTAAATAGAAAGGGAAGAGGAGAATGAACAAAACATCATCCGTGGCGGGTGCACCTAAGCAAATGACGTTCCGTCGCAGCAAAACGCGCGTCTCCGATAAAATCATTCCGATTCTGCTCGGCATGTGCGCACTGCTATCGGTCGTCACCACCATCGGGATTGTATATACACTGTTGCAGGAATCCATCATCTTCTTTAAGGAAGTGCCGGTGTGGTCCTTCCTGACAGGAACAACATGGAGTCCGATTCTCCCTCCAAAAGAATTCGGCGTGCTGCCCCTTCTGGGCGGCACATTGCTGATTACAGGCATTGCGATTTTATTCGCAGTGCCTATCGGCTTGGCATGCGCTATTTATTTAAATGAATACGCTCCTGCCCGGGTTCGGGGGGTAGTCAAACCGGTACTTGAGGTGTTGGCCGGAGTACCGACGATTGTTTATGGTTATTTTGCATTGGAAGCCGTCACGCCATTCCTTCAAAAGATTTTTCCCGATATGGGCATATTCAATGCGCTTAGCGCAGGTATCGTTGTCGGCGTCATGGTGCTGCCGATGATTTCCTCCCTGAGTGAGGACGCCATGCGGGCGGTGCCGAAAACGTTGCGCCACGGCGCTTATGCGCTCGGAGCTACCCGCTTTGAGGTAGCGCTGAAAATCGTGCTGCCTGCAGCCTTGTCCGGGGTCGTGTCTTCGTTCGTCCTGGCATTCTCGCGGGCGATCGGCGAGACGATGATCGTTACCGTAGCCGCCGGGGCAACGCCGCAGCTGACGCTGAACCCGCTGGAGAGCATCCAGACGATGACTTCTTACATCGTTCAGGTCAGCATGGGTGACGTGCCGCGCGGTACGATCGAGTACGGTACTATTTTTGCGGTTGGTTTGACGCTGTTCGTCATCACCTTCTTGCTTAATATTTTGGCGCAGTGGGTCGCTCGCCGCTTCAGGGAGGAATACTAGATGGAACGTTTGAATCTGGGAGACAGCAAGAGAATCAACCGAAGACGCATTAGTGACCAAACCCTGCATATGATTTTTCTCGCCTGCACCAGCATCGGGATTCTTGTCCTGATGGCGCTTATCGGCACGATCGTAATGGACGGAATTCAAAGACTGTCGCCGGACTTATTCACGAATTATCCTTCCCGGATTGCCGACCGAGCTGGTCTGAAGTCGCCGATTGTCGGCACGATTTATTTGCTGCTCCTGATGGCTCCACTATCCTTCATCCTGGGCGTCGGGGCAGCGATCTTTCTTGAAGAATATGCGGGACGCAGCCGCTGGGTTCGGCTCATTCAGCTGAATATCAGTACGCTTGCCGGCGTTCCTTCTATTATTTACGGTATTCTGGGCTTGGCGATCTTCGTCCGCGGCATGAATCTTGGACGCAGCTTGCTGTCCGGGGTCCTGACGATGACGCTGCTTGTTCTTCCGATTATTATCGTAGCGGCACAGGAAGCGCTCCGCGCCGTTCCGAAAAATCGGCGGGACGCCTCGTATGCGCTCGGCGCGACGAAATGGCAGACGGTATCCAGGTCGGTCCTGCCGTCGGCGATGCCCGGCATTATGACGGGGGTCATTCTGGCTTTGTCGCGGGCGATCGGGGAAACCGCACCGCTCATTATGATCGGTGCCTTAACGTACGTAGCCTTTTTGCCGGAAAATCTGCTGGATTCCTTCACCGTCATGCCGATCCAGATCTTCAACTGGATATCCAGACCAAGTGAAGCATTCCACGAGCTGGCGGCGTCGGGTATTATTCTGCTTCTCATCATGCTGTTCATTATGAACATTGCAGCGGTATGGATCCGGAATAAGTATTCGAAGAACATTTAAGACGCGCAAGAGACGATAAGGCAGATCGAATCGTAAAAAAGGAGACATGAATAAAATATGGAAGCCATCATACAGATTGAGAAACTGAACCTATACTACGACACGTATCATGCGCTCAAAAATGTCGATCTGGACATACCCGAAAAAACAGTCACCGCATTCATCGGACCTTCCGGCTGCGGTAAATCGACGCTGCTTCGGACCTTGAACCGCATGAATGACATGATTCCGGCTACCCGCATTGAGGGCAGCGTGCGAATTGGCGGCACTGAAATTTACGGCGAGGACGTTCATGTCGAGGCTCTTCGCAAGCAGGTCGGCATGGTGTTCCAGCAACCGAATCCGTTCCCGAAATCGATCTATGACAACATCGCTTACGGACCGCGCCTGCATGGCATTAAGAGCAAATCCGATCTGGACGGCATCGTCGAGCAGAGCTTGAAGCAGGCCGCGCTGTGGGATGAGGTCAAGGACTACTTGAAGCGTTCGGCGCTGAGCCTGTCGGGCGGACAGCAGCAGCGTCTGTGCATTGCGCGTGCGCTGGCGGTTCAGCCGGATATCCTTCTTATGGATGAAGCGACATCCGCGCTCGATCCGATTTCGACCCTGAAGATTGAAGAGCTCGTACAGGAGCTGAAGAGCAGCTATACGATCGTCATGGTTACCCACAATATGCACCAGGCCGCCCGGGTATCTGGCCAGACGGTGTTTTTCCTGAACGGTGAGGTGGTGGAGTCGGCTAGCACCGACGTTCTCTTCTCCACGCCTTCGGATGCCCGCACCGAGGATTATATTTCCGGCCGTTTCGGTTAATTGTTCAATTATCATCTTCTTAAGCATAGATAGGAGGAGCACCACATGATCCGGAGAATTGAGTTTGACCAGCAGCTCGACGAGCTGAAAACATTACTGCGCGATATGGGCAAGCATATGGAGGAGGCACTGGCCTTGGCCGTGCAGTCTCTGCAGACCCTCGATGCGGACAAAGCCCAGCGTGTCGTTGATAACGACGTCCAGCTGAACGCGATGGAAGAGCAGATCATGGACATCGGCTCGCGCCTGATCGTCACCCAGCAGCCGGTGGCTAAAGATTTGCGGCGCATTTTGGTCGCCTTCCGGATCGCGAGCGATCTGGAGCGGATGGGGGACCTGGCACGCGATGTGGCCAAAGTCACGCTTCGCCTCCAAGGCCAGAAGCTGATCAAGCCGCTGGTAGATCTGCCGCGCATGTCGGATCAAGTGCGGGCGATGGTATCGGAATCCATCGAATCCTATCTGACGGAGAATACGGACCTGGCTTATAAAATGGCGCAGGACGATGACCAAGTGGATCATTTGTACAGCATTATTTTGCAGGACCTATTCGCTCACCTGACCTCGGATCCGGATACGGCGAATCAAGCGATGCTGCTGGTCATGGTTGGCCGGTACATCGAACGGATTGCCGACCATGCGACCAATATCGGGGAAAGCACGGTTTATCTGGTGACGGGACACCGTCCGGACCTGAATCAATAAGATGCTTTACAGAACGAGAACGCCGGCTATATGCCGGCGTTTTTTTGTGCGGCGGCGTGCCCATTCAAGCAGCAACCGCTGCTTTAAAGCAGATCCCCCGGATTTTCCGAGCGTCTGCCGGAAGCTTTCTTCATTTTTTAAGTAAGACGGGAGGATCATTCGGAATTTAGCGGTAACCTATGTTATCATGAGGAAAGGAAGAATTATGGGTGCGAGGTGTTCTATGGACAAGCTGATCCTGATTGACGGTAACAATATTATTTACAGGGCGTTCTTTGCCATGCCGCCGCTGACCAATGCGAGCGGCCAGCAGACGAACGCCGTTTACGGCTTTACAACCATGCTGCTTCGCCTGATCGAAGAGCATAAACCGACACATATGATGGTGGCCTTCGATGCCGGCAAGGAAACGTTCCGGCATGCGGACTATCAGGATTACAAGGGCGGCCGCCAGAAGACGCCGCCGGAGCTGTCCGGTCAATTTCCGCTGCTGAAGGAGCTGCTTAAAGGACTGGGCGTGTCCCAATTCGAGATCGGCGGATATGAAGCCGACGATATCATCGGAACGATTACGCGCCAGGCCGATGAAGCCGGCCGCAAGGTGATGGTCGTGTCCGGGGACAAGGATATGCTGCAGCTGGCGTCCGAGAATACGACGATTGCGATGGTCCGCAAGGGCGTCACGGAAATCGAGTACTACGGACCGGAGCAGATCAAGGAGCGGTATGATCTCACCCCTGAGCAGATCATTGACCTGAAAGGGCTGATGGGCGATGCCTCGGACAACATTCCTGGCGTTCCTGGCGTCGGCGAGAAAACGGCGCTTAAGCTGCTGCATGAATTCGGTTCGGTAGAAGAGGTTGTCGCCCGGTCAGGCGAGCTGAAGGGCAAGATGAAGGAAAAGATCGAGGAGCATGCCGAGTCCGCGATTCTAAGCAAAAAGCTGGCGACGATCTTCCGCGAAGTACCGCTGGAGCAGACGTTGGACGATATGGTGTTTAACGGGCTGAACGAGGAGACGGCAGGCCCGGCGCTGGCGAAGCTGGAGTTCAAATCGTTGATTGAACGGCTTGATCTCCGCACGAGCGGAGGCGCTTCGGAGGCCGAGTCGGAGCCGGAGGCCCAGATCGACGTGACGATCGTGGATGAAGGAAAGCTTGAGGAGCTTGCAGGCGTTCTGGAACAGGTCAGCATCCTGCATGTGGAAACCCATGGCGATAACCCGCATCATGCGGAGGTGATCGGCATGGCGCTGGCCACGGAGGACCGCCAGTTCTATATTCCGTTCGACGTGCTGGAGTCGGAGGCGGCGGAGCCGATCCGGACGTGGCTGGCCAGCAGCGACATTCCAAAACGCGGGTATGATCTTCACCGGATCGACCTGGCGCTTCATTGGCAGGACATCCCGTTTGCCGGCGCGGCGTTCGACGTTCATCTGGCCGGGTATTTGCTTGATCCGACAGAGGCGAACCAGAGTCTTAGCGGATTGGCTGCGAAGTATGGCCTGTCGTACCTGCAGGCGGATGAAGATGTGTTCGGGAAAGGGGCAAAATACAAGGTACCGGACACGGACAAGCTCAGCGAGCATATGGCCCGCAAATGTCTGGCTGCTGCCCAGCTGATTCCGCTCCAGGAGAAGGAATTGGCCGATAATGAAATGCTTCCGCTCTTTTATGATCTGGAAATGCCGCTGTCCCGGATTCTGGCCGATATGGAGAAGCAGGGCATTGCCGTCAACGTGGAGGATCTGAAGGAGCTCGGGCGCGAATTCGAGGCGCAAATCGATCGGCTCGTCCAGGAAATCTACGAGATTGCAGGAACGGAATTCAATTTGAATTCTCCGAAACAGCTCGGCGAAATACTGTTCGTTAAGCTGGAGCTGCCTGTCATCAAGAAGACCAAGACCGGATATTCGACGGACGCCGAAGTGCTGGAGAAGCTGGCGCCTTATCACGATATCGTCCGGCTGATTCTCCAATACCGGACGCTTGCCAAGCTTCAATCGACGTATGTTGAAGGTCTGTTGAAGGAGATTTCCGGGAAGACGGGCAAGGTGCATACGTATTATCGTCAGACCATTGCCGCTACGGGACGGCTGAGCAGTCAATATCCGAACCTGCAGAATATTCCGATCAGGCTGGAGGAAGGACGCAAGCTGCGCAAAGTGTTTGTGCCTTCCGAGCCGGGCTGGAGCATTTTGGCCGCCGACTATTCGCAGATCGAGCTGCGCGTGCTTGCCCATATTTCGGACGACGAGCGGCTGAAGGAAGCGTTCCTGCATGATATGGACATTCATACGAAGACGGCCATGGATGTATTCGGCGTCGGCGTGGACGAGGTCGATGCCAACATGCGCCGGTCCGCCAAGGCGGTCAATTTCGGGATTGTGTACGGCATCAGCGATTACGGTCTGTCGCAGAACCTGAACATCACCCGGAAGGAAGCGGCGGCTTTCATCGACCAGTATTTCGAGGTGTTCCAGGGCGTCCGCCGCTATATGGATGAAATCGTCAAGGAAGCCAAGCAGAACGGCTACGTGAAGACGCTGCTCGAACGCAGACGGTACCTTCCCGAGATCAATGCAAGCAACTTCAACCTTCGTTCCTTTGCCGAACGGACGGCGATGAATACGCCGATTCAGGGGACGGCCGCCGATATTATCAAGCTGGCGATGGTTCATATGGATGCCGCCTTGCAGGAGCGCAAGCTGAAGAGCCGCATGCTGCTGCAGGTACACGATGAATTGGTATTCGAGGTGCCGGAGGATGAGCTTGAAATCATGAAGGAGCTTGTGCCTGAAGTGATGAGCCATGCGCTAGCGCTGTCGGTTCCGCTGAAATCGGAGGTCAGCTACGGCACGAACTGGTACGAGGCGAAGTAGAGTCTCTGCTGGCCGATGGGGCAAGGCAAGGTGGTGCCGTTAGGAGCTGCAGAAAGCGATACAGCTGCATTCGTCGAGGGCGATGTGGAGTAACGCGGCGAGGCACGCGGGTACGATGGTTTTAGCGTTGCGCAGCTACGCGAACGAAAGTGCCGGTCGGTCCGTGGATTTACTTTGGCGGCACCATTGTCGGCGCCTGTCGTGAATTCGGCGGCTGCAGGCCGACGGGGCAAAAGCCATGCATGCATAAAATGCCACAGGTTTCCACCCCAGGTGGGTGCCGCTCCATCCCATCATCCGGTATAATGAGGTAGAGGTGAAGTTATTATGCCGGAATTGCCGGAAGTTGAAACCGTCAAACGAACCCTTAATCAATTGATTAAAGGCAAATATATAGATCATGTGACCGTAAATCTGCCGCGAATCATTCAGCGGCCTGACGATGTGGATGCTTTTGCATTTATGCTGAAAGACCATACCATTGAAGGTGTCGAGCGCAGGGGAAAGTTTCTGCGCATCTTGCTGGACGGGCTTGTGCTTGTCTCGCACCTTCGGATGGAAGGCCGCTACGGGCTCTACCGGAAGGATGAGCCCGTAGAGAAGCATACCCACGTCATTTTTCATTTTTCGGACGGTACGGAACTGAGATACAAGGATGTGCGCCAATTTGGAACGATGCATCTGTTTGCGCCGGGCGAGGAGTTTAACCATCCGCCGTTATCGAAGCTTGGCTATGAGCCCCTGGACGATACGCTGAATATGGATACCTTCAAGGAAGTGATCGGCAGCAAGAAGACGAAAATCAAAGCAGTGCTGCTGAATCAGGCATATGTTGTCGGCATCGGAAATATATATGTCGATGAAGCCTTATTCCGAGCCGGCATTCATCCGGAGATCCCGGCCAATAAGCTCGGGGACGATGAGCTGTCCCGGCTGTACCATGCGATTGTGGCCACCCTGTCCGAGGCGGTAGAAGCGGGCGGGTCCTCCATCAAGTCCTATGTCAACGGTCAAGGCGAGATGGGCATGTTTCAGCACAGTCTCAAAATTTACGGCCGGAAGGACGAGCCCTGCTACGGCTGCGGCGGACCGGTCTTCAAGACGGTTGTCGGCGGAAGAGGCACGCATTACTGCCCTTCATGCCAGCCGGACAGGAAGTAAGGAACTGGGCGTGCACCCCTTCTTTTCCCCACTCATATAATGAGGAGACAATTGGGAAGCTGATCAGGCTATTAGCTGCCATGTGGTGATGGCTAATCGAAGGCTTGATGGGTTCTGCGAAGGAGGGAAGAGGGTGCTCAGTCATTTTTTCTCGCCCATACTGCTGGCCATGGCGCTAAGCTTGGACGGGTTTGGAGCAGGGGTTACATACGGTCTGCGCAAAACCAAAATTCCGCTGCTGTCCGTTCTGATTATCTCGCTGTGTTCGGGACTGGTGCTTGGCGTCTCCATGCAGGCGGGGGCGCTGCTGCAGCGGTTTTTGTCCCCGTCAGCGGCATCGGTGATCGGGGCGGCCATTCTGATTCTGCTCGGCTTATGGTCGTTATATCAACAGGTATGGGGAACCAGGGATCGCAAGGTAAGGGCGCATGGAATCGATCAAGGGATTGCACACTACGGATCAGATGGATCGCGGGCTGACGAACAGTCCGGTGTGAACCGGGAAGAACATGAAGGCGGCGGCGAAGCCCTGCAAAAGGCGGTATTCTCGTTTGAAATCCGCAAGCTTGGCCTCGTCATCCAAATTTTGCGGAGCCCTGTCCAAGCGGATATGGACAATTCCGGGAGCATCTCTTCATGGGAAGCGATGTGGCTGGGCATTGCGCTGTCGCTCGATGCATTCGGAGCGGGTCTTGGCGCGGCCATGCTCGGTTTTTCTCCGCTCGGCACGGCTTCGGTAGTCGCACTCTTTAGCGGGATATTTCTTATGCTGGGGATGAAGGTCGGACTGCGGTTTGCGTCAAAAAACGGCATGCGCCTGATCTCGTACCTTCCCGCGTTATTGTTAATCATCATGGGTATAATGAAGCTGTAATGAGGTGAAGTCATGAATATCGGTTTAACCGGAGGAATCGCAACAGGCAAAAGCACCGTGTCCTCCATGCTGACCAAGAAGGGGGCGCTTCTCGTCGATGCGGATGTCATCGCCCGGGAAGTCATGCTCCCGGGTCATCCGGTGCTGGCTGAGGTGACCGCTCATTTCGGACAACATATTTTGCTGGAAGACGGAACGCTCAATCGAAAAAAGCTGGGGGAGATCATCTTTCGGGACCCCGAGCAGCGGGAAGCGTTGAACCGGATGACCCACCCGGCCATTCGGCAGGAAATCCGGGACCGGACGGCCGCCTATGAACGCGACTATCCGGACCGTCTCGTCGTGGCGGATATTCCGCTGCTGCTTGAGTCGCGTGAGCAATATTCGTTTCTGGAACAAATTGTCGTCGTCTATGTTCCCAGAGAGCTGCAAATCCGGCGTCTGATGCAGCGCGATGCGCTGACCGAAGGACAAGCAGCGGCCCGTCTCGGGAGTCAGATGGATATTGAAGTCAAGAAAAGGCTTGCGGATATCGTTATCGACAATAGCGGAACGCCGGACGAGACGAGGCAGCAGGTGGACAAGCTGTGGAACAGGATGGTCCGGGTATGAAGTGGCTTCGCAAAAAAAGAGTGCTGCTTCTGCTGTTCGTATCTTTTGTCGGGGTGCTGTTTCTGAGCTCGAATTGGATGACCTTGTTGTATCCGATCGAGTACAGGGATGAGATTCGGAAGCATGCGGACTATTATGACGTCGATCCGTTTCTCGTTGCCTCCATTATCCGTGTAGAGACGAACTTCAAGCCCGGCAAGGAATCCAAAAAGGGTGCGCTCGGGATTATGCAGCTGATGCCGGATACGGCCAACTGGGCCATGGAAATGGCCAAGCTTCCTTCAGTGACGCTGTCCAGCGTCAAGAATGAAGTGGATACGAACATTCAGCTCGGAACCTGGTATATTCAGAACCTGCATCAGGAAATGGACGGCAATCCGATTGCGGCAATCGCTGCGTACAACGCCGGCCCGGGAAACGTCAAGAACTGGATCAAAAAGGGCATGTGGGACGGCACGTACGAGAACGTAAAGCGGATTCCGGTCGGAGAGACGCGGCATTATGTACAGCGTGTCATTTATTATTATAATCAATACACGAGCGTGTATAATGATCAGTTCTAGGTTCCAGGCCCAGATGAAGAAAAGAGCGTTGACAGCTCTTATCAAGCCGCCAACACTCCTTTTTGAGTAAGAATCAATTATTGACCGGAGAATTGACCAGCCAATTGTTGCTCGGCCAGGGTTACCAGGCGCTTCGTGATGTAACCCCCGATCGAACCGTTCTCGTAGGAAGTCATGTTACCTTGGTATCCGTCTTGTGGGATGGAGATACCAAGCTCTTGAGCTACCTCATACTTCAACTGCTCAAGAGCAGCGTTTGCGCGAGGCACAACCAGGTTGTTGGAGTTGTTGTTGCTTTGTGGCATTTGTAGTTCACCTCCTTGAGTTGGTAAAAGTATTATGTCTCCGGTTTCGCATTTTCATAACAACAAAGACAGAACATTTTTTGGTAATTTTTGCAGTTCAATTATGAAGAGTTGGATTAAAGGATGTGACATGATTTTATGAAATGCCCATATTGCGGCTTTGCCGGTACGAAGGTGCTTGACTCGCGTCCGGCCAACGAGAATAAATCCATCCGGCGCAGGAGGGAATGCGAGCAGTGCAGCCGCCGTTTTACCACGTTTGAGATGGTGGAAGAAACGCCGCTGATCGTCGTGAAGAAGGATGGCAGCCGGGAGGAATTCAGCAGGGAGAAGGTGCTGCGCGGTCTGATTCGGGCCTGCGAGAAGCGCCCTGTCTCGGTGGATCAGTTGGACATGATCGTATCGGATGTGGAGAAGGCGCTCCGGAATACGGCCGCTGCCGAGGTGGAGAGCCGTCAGATCGGGGAGCTGCTGATGGAACGGCTGTATCCTGTCGACGAGGTGGCGTATGTGAGGTTCGCTTCGGTATACCGCCAGTTTAAAGATATCAATATGTTCATGAAGGAGCTGAAAAGTCTCCTCTCCAAAGATACGGACGAACAGAACCTCTAAGAGCGCCTGCAGCCCATGTGCAGCCTTGGGCGCTCGAGGCCCCTGGTATCTGGATTCGTTGTTAAGTGACGTTATATTATGAAGCAAAATGCTGCATCTGTTCTTCGAACAAAAATCTAAAAAAGATGTTGACAGGCCTGCAGAAATTTTATATGATATAGAAGTCGCTTACGGGGCCTTAGCTCAGCTGGGAGAGCGCATCGCTGGCAGCGATGAGGTCAGGGGTTCGATCCCCCTAGGCTCCATACTTTAAAGAAAGTCCTTGGATTTCCAAGGGCTTTTTTGTTTTTCTGGGATCGAATTTATAATGCATATAGAAATCGGTTTGGGGATGAAATGGGACGGAACATTGGGCAGGTCCTTCATCCCATCCGCAGCTTAATAGATTATTCATGGATACGCTTGAGCTCTGTCATCCTCTGTTCACGGTCAGGCTCCGATAATGTTTGGGGGAGGTACCCATGATCTTTTTAAATATTTTGGAAAACAGCAGAGGGTCGTTATAGCCTACAGAACGAGCGATATCACCGATCGCCAGCTCAGCGTTTCCCATCATTTTGCATGCCATATCGATCCTGTAGCGAATCAAATAATCCTGAATGCTTACGTTCATTTGTCGCTTGAATAATGAGCATAAATAGCTTCGATTTAATCCTATAAAATGTGCAATGTCCTCGATCGTGATTTTTTGGGAAAAGTTCATTTCGATAAAATCCTTCACCTGCTCAACGTAAATTTCCGCCCGGCTATCCTTCTGAACCGGGGGCGTTTCCGGTCCGGATTCCACCAACAAGGATAGCATCAGATAGAGCAGCCCCGTTAGTCTGGTTTCGCGGGCTTTATGGCTTTCACTCGATTGGGCCATGAATTGCAAATACTGATAGATCCTATCGTCTCTATCATAATAGAGGATCGGTGATGAAGGGGTTAGCCCTGCCTGCTTAAGGAGCGATTCGGCCAGCGTGCCGTTAAAACCGAACCACCCATATGACCAAGGGTTCACTTCATCGGCCTGATAATAGGTTACGACATTGGGGCAAATCAGGAACCCCTGCCCCTTCCGGAGGCGATACCTGCTTCCCCCTACCTCGAAGATTCCTTCCCCATTGAAAATATAATGGAGCAAATAGTGTGTCCTTATCGCGGGCCCGAAGCCATGGCCGGGGATACAATCCTCCATGCCAAATTGAGTGAGATGCAGTTCGGTGTGCTGTTTACTTCTCGGCAAATACTCAATCACAATCAAAACCCCTCATGATATAATACCTATCATAATAACATAACAAGCGAGCACCGTGCCATGTACGAAATAACTGTTGTGCTATATCATTTTTATGTGTCTGCCGCATTTCTGCAATAACATGATCAATCCTTAAACCATGTTTTTTTAATTCAGGACATGTCATAGGCAGGTCTACTAAGGCAGCTATATCATGCATGAAAGCTTCAATGGAAGAGAAAGAGAGGATGTAACCAATGGGCGTAACGGTGCAAGAGCAAACAGGGTTGTTTCATCTACAGTCATCCGACATGAGCTATTTGATTCAGATCGTGGACGGCTATCCTGTACATGTATATTGGGGAGGCAAACTGAGGCAGCGGGAGAAGATGAACGATCTGCTGATCCATACTCCCGCGGGGGCTGGATTGGACCGGTTGCCGCAAGAATATCCGCAGTACGGCAGCGGAGACTTCCGTAATCCGGCTTACCAAGTCGAACTTGAGGATGGAACACGGATTACCGAGCTCAAGTACGACGGCTATCGGATCCTGAAGGGAAAGCCGCATTTAATTGGACTTCCGGCTGTTTATACGGAGGACGAATCCGAAGCGGATTCACTCGAGCTGATATTAAAGGACACATACTCGGGACTTAAAGTTGTCCTTCTCTATACCATCTTTGCGGATCGCAACGTGATCGTTCGTTCAACGCTGCTCACCAACGAGGGGGACAAGAAGCTTCGGCTTCGCCGTGCCCTAAGTGCAAGCGTCGATTTGACCGGCAAAGGCGATTTGGAAATCATGTATCTTTCCGGAGCCTGGGCGAGGGAGGGAAATATCAGACGAAGACCGCTAGTGCAGGGCGAAACCCACATCGATAGCAAAAGAGGCATGAGCAGCCATCAATTCAACCCATTCGCCGCGTTGGTCAGCAAGGAAACGACGGAAGATCACGGGGAGGCTTTCGGCTTCAGCCTTGTGTATAGCGGCAGTTTTGAAGCTGGAGCGGAAGTGGATTCATTCGGCGCTACGCGGTTTAGCATCGGCGTGAACTCTTTTGACTTTGCCTGGCAGCTGAATCCGGGGGAAAGCTTTCAGACGCCGGAAGCGGTGATGGTGTACTCCGGACATGGACTTGGAGAGATGTCGCGGACGTACCATCGTTTGTACCGTACCCGGCTTTGCCGAGGGAAGTATCGGGACGAAGAACGGCCGATTCTGGTCAATAACTGGGAGGCCACCTATTTTAACTTCGATGCGGACAAGTTGGTATCGATCGCAGAAGAGGGGGCCAAGTTAGGCATCGAACTGTTTGTGTTGGATGACGGTTGGTTCGGGAAACGGGATTCCGACAATTCGTCGTTGGGCGATTGGTTCGAGGACCGCCGGAAGCTGCCTGGCGGGCTCGCGGATGTTGCGGAACGCGTCAATCGGCTTGGCTTGAAGTTCGGGCTCTGGTTCGAGCCCGAGATGATCTCCCCGGACAGCGAACTGTATCGCAAGCATCCGGATTGGTGTCTTCACGTTCCGGGGCGGAGGCGGACCGAAGCCAGATGGCAGTTGGTGCTGGATTACACTCGCCAGGAAGTGCGCGACTACATCTACGATTCGCTGTCTGCGATATTCACCAGCGTGCCGGTCTCTTACGTAAAATGGGACATGAACCGCTGCCTGACGGAGATCGGATCCGCCGCCCTGCAGCCGGAGCATCAGGCCGAGACCGCTCACCGCTATGTCCTTGGATTGTACGAGCTGCTCGAGCGCATCACTGCCGATTTTCCGCATATTTTGTTCGAAAGCTGCTCCAGCGGCGGCGGACGCTTCGATCCGGGCATGCTGTATTACATGCCCCAAACCTGGACAAGCGATAATACCGATGCGGTCGAACGACTGAAGATTCAATACGGCACCAGCCTTGTGTATCCCGTTAGCGCGATCGGAGCACATGTGTCGGCGGTTCCGAACCATCAGGTTGGACGAATCACGCCTCTCCAATTTCGAGGAGATGTCGCCATGTCCGGAAACTTCGGATATGAGCTGGATCTTACGAAATTCACCGATGAAGAAAAGGAGACGGTCAAACGCCAAGTCGCGACCTACAAGCAGATTCGCGGTCTGGTTCAGCAAGGCGACTTATACCGCCTGAAGAGTCCTTTTGAAGGAAATGAGTCCGCCTGGATGTTCGTTTCGGAAGATAAAGAGGAAGCCCTCGTTTACGCTTTTCAAGTGATGGCCATGCCGAACGCCCCTCTGCGGACCGTGCGCCTTAGCGGACTTGACCCGGAACTGGAATACGAAGTGGAGTCCTCGATCAGCGGGGAGAAATCGATCTATGGGGGAGACAGACTGATGCAGCTTGGCCTGCCCCTTAAATACGAACAGAAGGACTATCAAAGCATGTGGTTCAGGCTGAAGGCAGTGAAGCCTGGCAAGGCGTAATATCAAGTCCCATGCCCGATTGAGAAATCATCGATGAAGCTAAGCCCCTTTCTAAGTGAAAAGGGGCTTTTGCACGCAGCAAGACAGACTCGGGAGGTTGTAGACATGTTTTTTATCCGAATCATGAATGACATGAAAATGAAGAAGAAGCTGGCGATTACGTTCATATCGGTGGCCGTTCTTCCCTTGCTGCTATCCGGCCTGTTTCTGACCGGGAAGCTCCGCGAGCTTGTCATTAGAGACGCCTTTACGCAAGTATCCAACAATGTTGAACGCGTCCGAAAACGTACGGAAGAGCTGATCAAGGTGCCGCTCGATATTTCAAACCGGCTGATGAATGACAACATGATGAAGAGAGTAGCCGGCCAAAAGTACGACAGCTATGTCGAAGTCATTCAGGCATACCGGGCGTACACGGATATTCGCGACTACCTCCAGCAGTACAAGGAGATATCGGGTATCCGCGTCTATGCAGAAAATAAGGGGGCGCTCAACAATTGGGAATTTATCCAGCCGGACGAAAGCATCACCACCCAAAACTGGTATAAGGAGGCCATTAAGCAGAAAGGGCTGGTTGGCTGGAATTTAATCGAAGATGAACGGAAGGCTGCCGAGTATCTAAGCTTGTTTCGTTCCTTTCCGCTTGACTCCTCTGGGCGAAAAGGGGTTCTGGTCATCAATGTGGACAAGCAGCATTTAAGTTCCATTCTGGACCAAGAGTCGTTTCCTACCTTTATCGTGGATAATCAGCATCGGATCGTCGCGTCCAATCAAGCTGGAGGATCGGGAAAGGAATTATCGGATATGCACACCAGTGAAAATATACGATCCCTTCAGGAAGGAAGCTACGACATGTCCGTCAACGGCAAAGCGTCCAAGGTGGTTATCGCCAGCTTACATCCACAGGATAGCTGGAACGGACTTCGCATTATTTCCATTTTCTCCGTTGCCGAAATTACCCGTGATGCTAATCAAGTGATCCGTCTCGGCGTGGCCGTGATCACAGCCAGTCTGCTATTTGCCGCCCTGCTTGTTTATGCTTCCGCTTCGTTATTATCCGGAAGGCTCCTCCGGTTGAGCAAGCATATGTCCAAAGTCCGGTCCGGATCCTGGGAAGCCTTTCTGCATATCGATGGAAATGACGAAATTGGCATGCTGTCCAGGCAATTTAATGCGCTGGTCAGAGACGTGAACGATTTGGTCCATGAGGTCCAGGAAACGAATCACCAGAAAAGCCTGGTGGAGCAGAGGCAGAACGAGATCAAGTTCAAGATGCTGACCAGCCAGATTAACCCCCATTTTCTGTTCAACTCGCTGGAGTCGATCCGGATGGAGGCCCATATTCGCAAGCAAGACGATATCGCGGATGCGGTGTGGCTGCTGAGTACGCTCCTGCGCAGCAGTCTCGAGACCGGCAACGGGAAGATTCCGCTCAGCAAAGAGCTTGAGCGGGTGCGCTGTTATCTCGATATTCAGAAGTTCAGGTATGAAGACCGTTTGAGGTATCAATTGACGGTGGGCCCGGGTCTGCAGGAGATGATGGTCCCGCCGTTCATGATCCAGCCACTGGTGGAGAACGCAGTCGTTCATGGATTGGATAACCGCGCGGAAGGAGTCTTCATTAAAGTAGAAGTAAAAGAAATTTCAAGGGGAGTTCAAGTCAACGTGAGTGATAACGGCGCCGGCCTTTCGGCCGATCGTCTCGCGCTTATACGGGAAGAGCTTGCTTCATCCGTTCTGGATGAGGAGGAGCAGCGGATCGGGCTACGAAACGTAAATGACCGGCTTACCTTGCTGTACGGGGCAGCCAGTGCGCTGCATATCGAAAGCGAACCTGGGGTCGGAACTTGTGTCACATTTTTTATTCCTGGAGGTGGTTCCGAATGATGAAGGTCATGATCGTGGACGATGAACCGAAGCTTCGTCAAGGCCTTCAAACCTTGATACCGTGGGAAAGCCTGGGACTAACCGTTACGGCCACGGCATCCAATGGTATTGAAGCGTTGGAAATGATTCAACAAGAGCCTCCAGACATTGCCGTCGTCGATATCCGCATGCCGCTTATGGACGGTTTGCAATTGATCCAGTCCCTTACATCGACCGGTTATCCAATGCAATTTATCATCCTAAGCGGGTATGCCGACTTCGAATATGCCAAGCAAGCGATTAAATACGGGGTTTCCGGGTATCTCCTTAAACCTGTGGATATCAGTGAAATGAAGAATACGCTAAAGCGGGTAAGCGAGCGTATCAAAGAGGACCGCCTGAAACAGGGGCAGCACCAGATGAAGGCTGTGAACCGGGAGTGGTTTTTGCACGATCTTTTCGCTCCGCAGGATAAATTCAAAGACCCCGCCGCTATGAAGAGCATGGCAAAAGAGGCCGGGCTGCTGTGGAGCAGCTATGAGACCGTTGCGGTTTTTCCGCGGGTTTCCGAAGTCGAGCGCCCCGATGCGCTGCAGAGGCTTGATCATGCGCTGAAGCCGATCATTGAAGGCAGAGATATGGGGGTGGTTACCGTTAGTCCCCCGTACGTCATCCTGCTCCTGCGAGAGCCGCTGCGCAGCAAACAGCGCCGGGAGGAATTGTACCGGGAGATCCGGAACGCTTCGGGCGACTACCGATTCGTCGCTGCAACCGGGGGAACGGTATCGGTGCCCGAAGAGATTAACCGCTCATTTTTAAAAGCACAGGACTTGATCAAGCAAGCCTTCTTCTGCGAGAAGGGACGTCTGCTGGGGCCCAATCCTTCGCTTCATTCTGTACCGGAATCCACTCGGCCGTCGAACCATAACGTCGAAGAGACGACGGAGGAGCTTATCTTCCGCTTGTATTACAGCTTGGATGCAGGCAACCAGACCATGATTCGTCCATTGTTGGAAGAGGCGGCTGCATTTTTCCTTACGCAGGAGCCGGATGAAAGCTTTGTCAAAGAATCGTTCTTCTTTCTATCCAACGCCGTCATTCATAAGCTGACTGCGGGCTCCCGTAAGGAAATGAAGGGGACAGAGGAGGTTTCGCGATTTTTGAAAGGGATATTCGAATACGAGTTTTTGGACGAGCTGATCGACGAGACCTGCCGTTTTCTGCTCGGATTAGCGGAGGACGCTGAACCGGAAGGGAAGGAAAAAGAATTAAAGATCATGATCAACATCATTCATAGGCATTATGCCGACAACCTGAAACTGGAAACATTGGCCGGGATGCTGAACTACAGCACGGCATATTTGGGACAGCTCTTTAAAAATAAGACAGGTGAGTACTTCAACACTTACCTGGACAGGGTCCGGATCCAAAAAGCCAAGGAGCTGCTGGAACAGGGAAAGAAGGTTTATGAGGTCGCCGAACTCGTCGGTTACACAAGCGTCAATTACTTCCACAGCAAATTCAAAAAATACGAGGGCCGTTCACCCTCTGAATTTAAAAATCCATAATTTGTGGATGATTTTTACCGAAATCCGTGGTATGGGCCGCTTCTCTCCTATGACTTATGATGAAGTCTAGGAGAGGGGGGGAAACATGAAAGCGATAACATTAAAAACAGAAAACGGATACAAGAAGACAGAGCAATCAAAGAGGACTGTATGGAAGGTGTTCAAAAACCAGAAGTATCTTTACTTCATGTCCATCCCGTTCGTTCTTTGGGTCTTTGTCTTTCAGTACCTGCCTCTATGGGGCTGGACAATGGCCTTCCAAAAATATAGACCCGGCGTAAGTTTTTTCGAACAAAAGTGGGTCGGATTCGAGCACTTCCGCACGTTGTTCCAGGATGACCATTTCTACCAGGTGCTCCGGAATACGCTGGCCATGAGCTTTATGGGACTAGCCGCGGGTTTCATCATACCGGTCGCCTTTGCCCTGATGCTCAATGAGGTTCGTTCACAGGTTATGAAACGTTTTGTGCAAACCGTGTCTTATTTGCCGCATTTTGTTTCGTGGGTTGTAGCGGCGGGCATCGTGACCAAAATGCTCTCGACGGACGGAGGCGTCGTGAACAGCCTGCTGATGAGTCTCAACATTATCGATCAGCCGATTCAGTTTATGGCACAGGGGCAATGGTTCTGGGGGATTGTAACGGGAGCGGACATTTGGAAGGAAACCGGATGGAACGCCATTATCTACTTGGCGGCTATTTCCGGAATCGGCCCTGAGTTGTACGAAGCGGCACGGGTCGACGGCGCGAGCCGGCTGCGGCAAATGTGGCATATCACGCTGCCAGGGATTCGGCCGACAATCAT
The DNA here is from genome assembly GCF_002741055.1 of Paenibacillus ihbetae. Lineage (NCBI taxonomy): Bacteria > Bacillati > Bacillota > Bacilli > Caryophanales > Paenibacillaceae > Paenibacillus > Paenibacillus ihbetae. The sequence continues at coordinate 4,754,838 of NZ_CP016809.1, forward strand.
CGTGCTCCTGATCATGTCCATTGGCCATTTACTCGGTACAGGCTTCGAGAAACAGTTTCTGTTAGGCAATCACCTGGTCATCGATTACTCCGAAGTGCTTGACTTGTATGCGCTTAATTATGGATTGGCCATGGGACGCTACTCGTTCGGGACGGCGATCAATATTTTCAATTCGGTCATAAGCCTGATCCTGTTGTTTGCGGCTAATGGAATATTTAAGCGCTTTACCAACGAAAGCATTATGTAAGGAGGAAGACATGGGGACTGTCAAGAGTACTGCATCGGCCGGTCGAATGAAAAGCAAGCTGAAATCAAAATCACCGCTGGACCGAATGCTGGAAGTGTTCGTTTATCTATCCATGATCGTGGTTACCGTTTTGACGATTTATCCGTTTTTAAACGTGCTGGCGATCTCCTTTAACGATTCGGTGGACACCGTCAGAGGGGGCATTACGATCTGGCCAAGGCAATTCACGTTGAGAAATTACGAAATGATTTTTTCTTTCAGCGGCTTGATTACCGGATTTAAAATTTCCGTACTGCGGACGGTCATTGGCACCGTAGCGGGCTTGATTAGCGGTTCCATGCTGGCTTACACGCTTGCGCGCAGGGAATTCCAAGCAAGAAAATTTATTTCAACCTTTCTGGCTATAACCATGTATGTTTCGGGCGGCCTGATTCCGGGGTTTATCCTGATGAAGGATCTGCATCTCATCAATACGTTTGCCGTATACATTTTGCCGGGCCTCGTAAGCGCGTTTAACGTTTTCGTTATCCGTTCCTTCATTGACGGTCTGCCTTATGCGCTGCAAGAATCGGCCAAACTGGACGGTGCCAACGATTTTACGATTTACTGGCGCGTCATCCTGCCTCTTTGCAAGCCGGCGTTAGCGACTGTAGCGCTCTTCTTGGCGGTAGGGCAATGGAACTCTTGGTTTGATACCTATCTATTCAACGGGTCAAACGAATCGTTAACAACGCTGCAATATGAGCTGATGAAAATTTTGCAAAGCACAACAACAAGTGCGACCAATTCCCAGGATGCTGCCAATATGGCCCAGCGCATGGCGCAGGTTTCTCCGGAATCTGTTAAAATGGCCATCACGATTATCGTTACGGTGCCGATTCTGGTCGTCTATCCTTTCCTGCAAAAATATTTTGTGAAGGGCATGACGCTCGGAGCCGTAAAGAGTTAAAACGAAGATACCGGTATGTCCAGACCTATCGCCCGTCTTTTACTTTATTGTCGATACTTATTATTCATTGGGGGTTAAGCTTCATGAGATCGAAATTCAAAAGGGTGGCGGCGTCATTGCTGTCGCTGACATTAGTTGCAACGCTCGCGGCATGCGGCGGAAATGATGGCTCGTCTGCAGCTCATTCAGATAACGATTCATCCGGGGCGAATAGTAATGACCTGAAGCCCATCACATTTACTTATTTTTCGGAGGACTCCAGCACCAACTGGAATAACATGAAGGACGAAGTCGGCAAGGTAATCACGGAAAAAACCGGCGTGACATTGGACGCGGAGTTTGCTGTCGGCGATCCGGTTCAAAAGATTTCGCTCATTGCGGCAACCGGCAATTACCCCGATTTGATCGCAGCCAAGGCTGATGTCGGTAAGCTTGTCGACGCCGGCGCGATCATCGATCTGACTGATTTGATCGACAAGCATGCACCGAACATCAAGAAAATGCTTGGAGACAAGCTTGTTCGGACGAAGTACAGTTTGGACGACCAAGCGATCTACGCGATCCCGACCTGGTCGGCCGTCGATGAGGTGAAAATTAAAGCCGACGGAGGGTTTGAGCTTCAGCACCGTGTCGTCAAGGAAGCCGGGTATCCGGAAATTCGCACAGTAAAGGACTTTGAAAAAGCGATACAGGATTATATTGCCAAGCATCCGACAGACGAAAACGGCAACAAAAATATTGGCCTGTCCTTGAACGCCGACGATTGGCATATGTACCAAGTGACTAACTTGGGGTTCAAGACGACCGGAGGACCGGATGACGGCGAATATTACATTGACCAGAAAACGCACCAAGCGACGTATCATTTCCGCCGTCCGGAAGAAAAGGAGTTCTTCCGCTGGTTGAATCATATGAACGCCATTGGACTGCTGGATCCGGAGAGCTTCGTGCAGAAGACCGATCAGTTTAAGGCGAAAGTGGCTTCGGGACGGGTTCTTGGTCTTGCCGCACCGGAATGGGAATATGGAGACGGGGAAAACGCGCTGAAGGCAGCGGGCAAATTCGACCAGACTTACGGTCATTATCCGGTCACGATGAGCAAGGAGTACAAGGACACGAGCTTCTGGTCTGCCGGTTTTGACGGAGGGTATGGAATCTCAATCTCCAGCACATGCAAGGATCCGGTACGAGCCATTAAGTTCCTCGACTTTTTGGCATCGGAGGAAGGACAAATCCTGAATAACTGGGGTATCGAAGGAAAGCATTACACGATTGAAAACGGGAAGCGGACGCTTATTCCGGAGGTGCAGGAGCGGGCGATCAATGATGCCGCGGCGTTCCAAAAAGAGTCCGGACTCGGACTATACTGGAACTTGATGGTCCATTACGGCGACGGCATCAAGGATTCTACCGGCAACTACTTTACGCGGAACTATCCGGAGCTGCTGACCGCGAATTATAATGAAGCGGAAAAGGAAACGCTGAAGGCCTATAAGGCCGAGCATTGGAAAGACCTGTTCCCTAAAGAAGACGAATTCCAACCGAGAGCATACGGAGCAGCATACACGATGTCGCTGCCAAACGATGATCCTGCTGTAATCCTGGCTGCCAAAATGAAGGATATAACATGGAAACGAATTCCCGAGGCCGTGATGTCCAAGCCGGAAGACTTCGACAAGATTTGGGATGCCTATATGGCAGAGCTGGAGAAGGCCGGAGTTAAAGAAATGGAAGAGGCGTATACCAAGCATATCAAAAATCGGGTCGCACTGTGGTCTACCCAATAATTAGAATAGCGGCTTGTCCGGTATTCGAGTAACGAGTAAGCAAACTCATTAGCCCTTTCGCTTCCCTGGAGGAAGTCGGAAGGGCTTTGCTTTATGCTTCGTCACATCTCCGATGCCTAAGCATGCTTGCTTTTTATGCGGTCCGGTTTTCGAACGGATATTCAGGGAGTCGATCACATTTCCTGTTCTTCTCCAAAATTACACTCCATATTGCCAAAACAATCCCGAGCAGTGTGACGACGGAGGCAACCCACGGTACGGCAGCAAGTCCCAACGTACTATCGATCACCAGTCCGCCTATGAATGCGCCGATTGCGTTGCCCAGATTGAAGGCCGATATATTGAGCGTCGAGGCCAGTTCTTGTGCGTCTCCGGCTTTGTTCAGCACTAACATGTTGAGAGCGGGAATAATGCTGTAAGCGGCCACTCCCCAGATGAAAACACTAATTACGGCAGCAGCTTTGCTATGGCTCGACCAAGTAAATACCGCCATAGATACGGCTAACAGTATTAATCCGCCAAACAAGGTCGGTACGAGCCGTTTATCGGCAAGGCTGCCTCCCGCGATGTTGCCAAGTAACGAGCCTGCTCCGAAAACAAGCAAAATGATTGTAACCGAATCACTAGAGAAGCCTGTTATTCGTTCTAGAATCGGAGTAATGTAGGTAAACCCGGCGAAGGTCCCGCCGGTTCCGAATATGGTGATGAGCAGAACCAGGAGGAAATCGGGACGGCTGACGATACGCAGCTGACCTTTTAATGAGCCCCCTTTCGATCGCGGTAATGGAGGAAGCTGTTTCATGATGCCCAGCAGGGCCGCAGCAGAAAGAAGCGATATGACCAGAAAAGGAAATCGCCAGCCCAAATGTTGACCAAGAAGGGTTCCGAGGGGAGCACCAAGGATGACGGATACGGTCAGTCCCGATCCGACCAGTGCGATACTTTTTCCTTCCTTGCCTGGCTGAGCCAAATTCTTTGCAGTGACAACGATCATGCCGAACAGGGTTCCGTGTGCTAAGGAGCTTATGACTCGCCCTGCCAGCAATAAACCATACGAGGGAGCAGCGGTGCAAACGATACTGCCTATAATAAAAACGAGCAGGAATACACTTAATACGGTTTTTCGCGGTAATCTTCCAGCTAACGCCGACAATACGGGTCCCCCTATGACGACGCCCAGAGCGTATCCTGTCACAAGCATGCCTGTGGTAGAAATCGAAACTTTGGTCTCGGTTGCAATAGGCAATAAGAGTCCCATGGGGAGAAGCTCGGCCGTGCCAATTGCAAATACCGTGAGGGTTAAGAGAATGAGTGCAGTCATTCTTCTTCGGTTGGAAAGATTACTGAAGTCTTGTGAGTCCGTCATGGTATATGCTCTCCTTTCAGCGTGCTGCAATCGGCATCTGGCTTTCGGTGATATAACATAACTCACTGCCCTCTTGCTTTGATAAATAACATTCTCTGCTCGGCATCTCAGAGCTTATTCGGTAATGATTTCTTTCAATCCAGGAACCAAGATCGATACTCACCGGTGTATCTCTGTCGGGGCGGCTGACGTGCTTGACCGACGCAACGGTCATTTCGGGGAGCACTTTCGTCTTGAATCGATCCGAGTCGGGGAGTGGAAGCTGAATAGGGCAGGCAATCTCCAGGTTGATATTATCTTCGCACTCCGCGCAACTGTGCCACAGGACCATATGCGAAGAGGGCAGCGGCACGTCGTTCCACTTGAAATATTCGTCAATTTCTTCAAATAAATAAGGGATATTCACCCTGCTCGTGGTTTCTCTGACCGAAATGACCATTAGCGGATCCACCTTTTTAACCAAAACCTCATCATGCGGCGATCCACCGCGTTCAATCTGCTCCAGCCTCGCTTCAATTCGCCTCAATCGCTCGATTTCCGACTGAATTAACGACTGCACCTCTGCTTTCTTCAGGCGAAACATCCCACGCATTTCATCGGGTGATACGTCATCATGAAGGAGCTGCCTAATCTGTTCGAGCGTAAATCCAATATCTTTAAACACGAGAATCCGATGTAAGACAAGCAATTGATCGCTTGTATAGTACCGGTAACCGCTTTGCGGGTCCGTGTATGCAGGTTTGAGCAGTTCAAGTTGATCATAGAAGCGCAGCGTTTTGGCAGGAACTTGACTCAATTTGGAAAACTCGCTGATCTTAAACATAATCATCTCCCTTTCTTGGATATGTCGGGGTTACCGTGGCCTTATTATAAACTTTCCATACAAGGGGAAAGTCAAGGCCTATAATGCAAAAATAACCTTGTTATTTAACAGAAAAGAGCGAGGAGACGTTTTACAATACATCTCCTCGCTCCAATTTCGATCTTAAATGCATAAGGCCGCCCTCATTGAGAACTTTTCCTGTTTTTGCGGCATACACATAGAAATCGTTTCTTTTTATTCGTTTTTTTACGGATCCGCTTTGCGCACTTTTTTCGAATGCCAGGCGGCCCTTGCGGACCTGGTGGTCCAGGTGGTCCGGGTGGTCCAGGTTCCCCTTGCGGCCCTCTAAGACCTAGCGGCCCTTCCAGTCCTGCAGCCCCTTGCAGATCAGGCCCTCCTCGTAACCCGGGCGGTCCCTCTACACCCGGCAGTCCTCTTAGCCCGGGCGGTCCTTGCAGCCCTTGCAGACCTGTTGCCCCTGGAGGACCTTCGGATCCAGGCGGTCCTGGTAGACCAGGCGGCCCCGGTGGTCCGGGTACAAGGTTTTCCCCTATTTTCACGATAAACGAATCAAATGCGCTTTGTGTCGCATCGAATGCACCCGGGGTCACCGGGAAATCAGCCGATTCCGTATGACCAGCAGCATAAACATTGCCGAATTCATCCATTGCGATTGCGAAACCACCGTCAGTACTGCTTCCTCCAAGATAAGAAGAATACAGTAAAGATGTACCCGTTAAACTTACCCGGGTAAAGAACGCGTCCTCAGCACCTCTTAAATGGGATTGAAAGGCGCCGGGAATTGTCGGGAAGTCGGCAGAAAACGTCGCGCCGATCACACTTGCGTTACCGAAAGCGTCTACCGCAATACCGCGCCCCGCATCGCTCGCGCTTCCCCCAAGATAGGTGGAATAGACGAGAGCGGAACCCGCTGGGCTCAGCTTGGTTACAAATCCATCTTCACCACCGCTGTTCGTTGTGCTAAAAGCGCCCGGAGTCACCGGGAAATCGGTTGAGGTTGCCATCCCGGTTACATAGGCATTTCCTGAGATATCTGCCGCGATGCCAAACCCTTCATCCGCTGCACTTCCACCGAGAAAAGTGGAGTACACGAGGCCGGTCCCGGCCGGATTCACTTTTGTGACAAAAACATCAAGAACACCATTAAAGGTGACATCGAAAGCACCGGGAGTCACCGGGAAATCGGGAGATTCGGTTGAACCTGTTACATAAGCATGACCTGAAGAATCGATGGCGATAGCCCTACCCTGACTGTTGGGCGTCATCATTCCACCAAGGAGACCGGAGTAAACGAGTGAAGAGCCGGCTGGATCCAGCTTCGTCACGAATACATTTATACCCTCATTGAATGTCGTGTTAAAAGAGCCCGGGGTTACCGGAAAATCGGTAGCATCTGTGAATCCCGTCACATATGCATTACCGAAAGCGTCGACTGTAATGCCGTGGCCCTCATCACGCAGGGAACCAAGTCCCCCCAAAAAGGTCGAGTAGATCAGAGCGGAACCGGATGAGTTCAACTTAGTCACAAAAACTTCCCGCATGCCCTTGAATGTTGGATCCAGGGCGGCGGGGGTCACCGGAAAATCGGCGGATTCCGTATATCCCGTTACATACGCGTTACCCGCAGCATCCACCGCAATAGCGAAGCCTTGATCTTCACCGCTTCCCCCGAGATAGGTGGCGTAGACAAGGTCGGTCCCGGCTGGATTCAGCTTTATCACAAAAGCGTCAAATCCACCTTGAGGGGCTGTTTGAAAAGCGCCCGGGGTCGTCGGAAAGTTAGGGATATCCGTATATCCTGTTACGAACGCATGGCCCGAATCATCGACGGCGATACCTTGAGCCTGAGTAAGAAGCAGATTACCGCCTCCTCCGCCGAGATAAGTGGAATAAAGCAGGATCGGATCAATCACTAAAGGCAGGTTCGGATTATACTCTTCCTTCATTTTAAATCCGACGATCTTATTCCCATCCGCTTCTCCGGAGAGTATAAAAGCACAGTCTAATATGTTTCTGCTTCCATCCACCACTTGATAAGCCACCGGTTTCTGATCTGTCAACGTACCCAATGGAGTAAAGATTTGCAAATTGCCGGCTTCATCGATCCGGATATCATCGGTACCTTCGCATACGAGCCGGATGTCCTCCACACGGCTGCCCGGCTGCATCACCACATCATATTTTAGCTTGCCTTCGATTCCTTGAAATACGACATCAATGCCGGACCATACGTTCCGGTAGGTAACTTCCCGATATAGCGGAAGATTCGTGTAATGCTTCTGGGAGTCGGTTCCGTGAATGAAGTGGACCTTTCCCGGCTCCGGCGAGGTGCCCTCCACGGTAATGGCGGAATGGGCATCCAAGAAACGCCATATCAAGTTGACGCCTTTTATTTGGCGCTCATGCTCTTGATCCGTCCGTTCCCGAATGCGCGAACCGGCGGCCCCGTTTGTGGCAAAAGGCAGGGAGAGCGGGTCTATAACATAAAAGGTCATCATCACGTGGTCCGGAGCGAAGGCGTATCGAAAGCCATTGCCTTGTACGTAGAACGAAAACCGGTCATCTTCTTGCCCGGAATTGGGAATAAACGCCAGAGGAAGCTTGCCGTATGCTCCCAACGGTTTCAACTTTTCCCCGTACTCCATGGCAATCCTCCTTTCGAATGATCGATATTAAATATCCTGTTCGAGGCCGGTTTCACCAATATCGTCTGTTAGGAAGGCTGGAAGGCTTCGTCATACCGGCATATGTTTATAAATACGTTAAGCTAGAGCGGATGGAATGTGCTAATATCCCTAGGTTACGGGGGAGGGCGGAAAAGAAACATGGAGAGGGGGGGAGAAAAGGAAGGAAAGCGTTAGGATAACAGACGGGGGTATTCTTCGGTCTGTTCGGGGGATTGCTCCATACCAAGAAAGTAACACTAAAGTTGATCTGCATCGTATCCACTTTGCTTCCATATGATAAATGTCAGTTATGGCGAAGAGACCCTAAAGCTTTTAGCTTAAAGGGTCTCTATTGGCTCGGATCGCTCTCGATGACTTTAGCGTTATTCTTCGGAAGAAGATATCTGTAATTTACAGAAAATCTACTTTTTCTCCCGTTCGAAAAGCTCGATCAATAGCTTCAATTGAGGAAATGTGTCCATGTAGGCATACGCGTAATCACCTTGGGCATTTTCCCCATGCTGCAAGACAGGTATTTGATTGCGCTGCAATATGCTGATTCTCTCCTTCATGCCCTCCACAATAAAAGCGATGTGATGAAAGCCTTCCCCGTTACGGTCCAGGCTTTCTCGCCATGTACTCGGATGATGGTCCGGCTCGATCAGCTCCAGCTGAAGCGAACCCATATCGAAGAAGGACAGCTTTGCACGAGCCCCCGTAGGAACACCTCTAAACTCCGTTTTTTCAATTGCGAATCGATCCGACCAGAACCAACCGGGATTATCAACGCCGAAGAATTCTGCGTAGGCCCGGCTCGTTGCTTCAATGTCATTGACAAGCAATCCGATTTGGGTGATGACGTTCGTTTCTAGCATGTTCTGATCCATATATCAAAACCGTTCGCGGACAACAACCTGATCGACAGGGAAACGGGTCGTTGGATAAGCCGGTTGTTCCGCATAGCCTAAAGTCAACATCAATACCGGAATATAACGGTCGGGAATGTTTAGTTCTTTCCTAAGAGCTTCTGCATCATATCCTCCCATCGGCCCTGAATCAATTCCATGGGCTTTTGCGGCTAGCATAAGCTGCATCGCTGCAAAAGAGGCATTCCGGATGGCATCATGTATCCCTGCATGCTCGGCGTTTTTGTAATGACTGTCTATATCGCCGACAATTGAATTTTTAACTTCCTCTGCCATGAAGCCTGCACGGACCGATTCTCCATATACATTCTCAGCATTCTCATTCGCTTTCGTGTCACCAAGTACGATGACTACCGCTGAAGCGTCAACAACTTGCTGTTGATGATATGCGATAGGCAATAAACGCTCTTTGTTCTCTTGATTCTGAATGGTGACGAATTTCCAATGCTGAAGATTCCATGCCGATGGAGCGGTGGCGGCCGCTTCTAGGATCTGATGCAGCGTACTTTGTGGAATACTGATCCCTTTTTGATATTTTCGCACGCTGCTGCGTTCTTTCATCACTTTAATGACGCTGGTTTCTACTACTGTCGCCATGACAAAACACCTCTTCCAATAGAATGATAAACGGTTCATAAGCTTCTTTTACATTGACTTACCAAATACCGGAGCAGCTCATATGTGCTTGCGCTAGTGAGATCAGCAACCTCCTTTCTCGATATGATGAAGACGCTGCGGCATCGCCTGCTTAGGCTTAGAACGACCAACGATTTCGTTGAAGTCAACACACAAAGCCGTTGTCATAAAGTGGAAGCTCAGCGCTATTGACCATATGGTAAGTTATAACTTTACTTATGTCAAGTAAAACTGACTAAGTTTTCATTTGAATTTGACTTTAGGGAAATTAAAACTTACCATTATGATGAATAGGCTTGTAGCGGAGGTGCTGAATAATGGGGGAGATACGTAACGCCGAACGTACCCGAAAGAGGATTCTTGAAGCAGCAAGACAAGAGTTTTTCGAGAAGGGATATACGGGTGCGAGGATCGAGGCCATCGCGGCAAACGCTGATGTAAAGAAGCAACTGATATATCATTATTTTAAAGGGAAAGAAGAATTGTTAGTGGCGGTTCTCGATCAAATGACAGTCGAATTGCCGGAATGGACGACCCAATTTCCGTCTGATCCTGTGAATACCGCGGAGCATCGTTTCCAAGTAAATTGTCGAACAAGAATGGATTTCTTAAGGTTCACGGTTTGGGAAGCACTTGAAGAACAGCCGCAGCAGAATTCGAGGAAAAAAAGAAGAGCGGAAGCCCTTCAATCGTACGTTGATGATATGAAATCGAAACAAGACACAGGTCTTGTGCCGGAGGATTTGGAACCGGAGCTGTTGACTTTGGCTATTAGCGCATTGACTACGTACCCCCTTATTTTCGGGGATGTTACGAAGATGGTGACTGGAAGCGAGCCTACTGACCCGCAATTTCAAGAAAAATGGTCGAAGTTCCTTACAAAAATCAGTACCCGGATTTTTTCGTAAAGAGGACTTTATGAGTGAGAGTGAAAAGGAGGCTCTCCTATTCGAAACATGTAAAACAACCGATCCATGATGGGATCGGTTGTTTGCATTTTCCAGCATGGCACGGGAGAACATATAATCGGGTCAGTTCCCCCGAATCTGGTGCCACATGGTCACCATATCGATCCAGCCGCGATGCTCGGTGATCTTGCCGTTCTCGACACGATATTGACGGTACAGCGTGACATCAATCGAGTTGCCCGTAGGCGCAGCTCCAAAGAACATGCCTTGGTGCGTGCCTCTTACCGTCATTCTGACGAGTACCTTATCCTCTTGACCAATGATTTCTTCCACGGTGTAGCGTTTATCCGGAAATGCCTCCAAGATCGTGGCAGCAAATCTTTTCAGACCTTCCTTGGATTCGTAAGCGAGCTCCTGATAGTCGTCGGACAGAAATCGATCCACGCAATTCAGTTCACTTCGATTCCAGAATGCCTCGATAAAGTCGCCAACCAATTCTACATTGCTCTGTTCTATCGTTTTCATTCCCAAACATCTCCTTTTCTTATTTAGATTGCCGTAACGAAGACAGTCGTTCGAACCTGCCGAAGTTAAGCCTTTATTTGAGGTAAAAGTGTTGCCGTATCAAACCAGCCGTGGTGTTCGATGATTTCTCCGTCGATTACCCGAAATTCGCGAAATTGAGTCGCCTTTACGGTTTTGCCTGTAGGAGGGTTTCCTGCAAAATGGCTAGCATGCACCGCTGTCATGAACATTCTTGCGATGACCTTCTCTCCTTGAACCAGGATTTCATCCACAGTGAAGCAACGATCCGTGAACGCCTCAATCATTTGGGGGATAAAGAATTGATCCGTATTCTCCAAAACATGCTGATTTGCAACGTCCTCGATAAACGCGGTTACCGTTTCTACATTCTTTTGTTCCATCGTGTTCATACAAACATCTCCTTTTTAGATTTAGATATGGTTTGAATTTATCCCAAAGAGGGACAAGGGGATACAATCGGCTAATGCTTGGAATCCCTTATCGTTCGGATGAAGATGATCGCCGAAATCATAGGCGGGCAGCAGTTGTTCGGGATGCTGCGGATCAGCCAGCCCCTCGTTAAAGTCTATGATGCCGTCAAATCCTTCGTTGGCGAGGATCCAGCGGTTCACTTCTTGCCGGATGATTTCTTTTTCATTTGTGTAATAAGGGGCATTCCCAAATGGCGGGAGCGTACCGGCAAAGATGCGAAGTCCCTTCTCATGCACTCTGGCTGCCGTTTCCTTCATTCCGGCAATGATCTCGTTGGCGCTTGCATTTCCGATCCCAATATCGTTAATGCCTGCGAGAAAAATAACATCCGTAACACCGTAATGAGAGAACACATCGCGTTCCAGGCGGGAAAGTATGCACTCTCCGCCAAGGGGCATTCCGGCATCCGGGCCGTTTGTCAAAATTTGATTCCCGACGATCCCTGCATTGAGAACAGAGACGGGAAGCGCAATTTGTTCCAGATCCAGCCGTTCTTGGAAAAAGTCCGGCCATCGTCGGTTCGTGCCTGGGGTAGAAGTGCTTCCTTCCGTAATGGAGTCTCCAAGAGCAACAATGACACGAAACGGATCACCATAGGTCAATACCTCTAGTCCGGATAGCCAATAATAAGAATGTATCTTATTCCGAAAATGTCCCGTGTCTCTGTCATCCGTTCGGTTTCCCTCAGCAACATAGGTGATGCTAGGAGGGGAAAAATGCCAAGTTGAGGTCCTAGTCGATGCCGGAATATAGATGCTGATTGCAACATCGGTATTTTCATGAAGCTGAAGATCGATAGGATCGGTATAAATTTCTTCTCCGGCAGGAATGGTGATGGTTGTATGGCCATGTAAGGTCACATGCCGACAGGTACCGGGAACGATAAGACCATCCTCTTCGGATAAAGCTGCGGCAACTTTACCGAAGTGCACAGGCTCGGAACCGTAGAGATTGGAAAACCTTAACCGAAGCTTGGAACCGAATGCATGCGGATGCACAATCATTCGTAAGGTTTGATCCTCGAACCGTTCTTCCGCAACCGTTCGATCCTCATACGTTTGACTCGCGATCCAGGAGCCGATCCAATGGCCTTCAGCATGCTGCTGTTCATTCATTGCAGATTAACCTCCTTTACAACATGTTACTGTTAGGTAACGTATTTTCGAAAAAAATTAGTTTGCTGCTGCCGCTGTCGCGACTATTGCGGTAAGCTGTTTGGTCAGCTTTAAGAATCGGTCGACCGAGCTGATAACCCTGTCTCTCAAGCCATCATCCAGTGGAGCACCGTCTGATCCGAATGTATTGGATCCATACCCGATGGAGATCCACTCGGGACAATTAATCCCGTGCAAATTTCGCACAACCGCTTGCAGATGCGTAAGCGAGCTGACTCCGAGCGGGCCGCCAGCCGAGCTTACGGCAAGCACCGGTTTGCCTGATACTTGATTAACGTTTACATAATCTAAAGCGTTCTTGAGTGCGCCCGATATGGAGCCGTGGTATTCCGGGGTGGCGAGGATCAAACCGTCCCCATCTGCGACGGCCTTCAGCATATGCTGTACGTTCGGATGAAAATCCCAGTTGTCCGGTGAAAAAAGTGGCAGCTGCAGCTCCGACAAATCGATAAATGCGACCGAAACATGTTGAGCCTCCATTAGGCTTTCTATGTAACGGAGAAGGAGCGTGCTTGTTGCGTTATGACGGTTGCTTCCCGCGATCATGGTTACTTTCATGTTGAACATCACCTTTCTAAAATGGTCGACTTCGGGTCAGGGGATTTGCATGCCGCCGGCTGACAAACAAATCCGTTTGTGATAATATGTGACTATAAAGTCACTTGTTATGCTTTCATCATACGTGACTAAATGGTAACGTGTCAAGTGGATTCAAGCTATTTTTTTTCATAACGTCAGAAGGAGGTGTGCAATTGGAAAATAACATATTCAAAGCGCTTGCGGATCCCAGCCGCCGTAAGCTGTTGGATCTGCTTCAAGCATCGGACGGACAGACGCTGAACGATCTTTGCATTCCGCTCGATATGTCCAGGTTCGGTGTCATGAAGCATCTTAATATTCTAGAAGAAGCAGGACTCATTACCACAAGAAAAGTAGGGCGGGAAAAGCTGCATTATTTGAATGCGGTCCCCATACGTCAAATCTACGAACGATGGGTCAGCAAGTTCACCGAACCTTGGGCAATCGGATTGTCATCTCTTCAAAATGAATTGGAGCGTGAATTAATTTTGGAAAACAAACCACAGCATATCCACCGGATAGCGATTAAGGCAAAGCCTGAGCAGGTGTGGCAAGCTCTTACGGACCCTGTCAAAACATCGAAATTTTGGTTCAATTGCGCCATTCGATCTACGTGGGAAGTTGAATCTTCATTTGAGTTATGGAACGGCGAAGAGAAGAAAGCGGAAGGGGTCATCCTGGAGATAGACCCTCCTCATAAGCTCGTGATGAGCTGGCGTTTTATTTCATTTCCCGGTACGGAGAACGACTCCGCATCGCAAATTACTTGGGAGATCGGTGCACATGCGGAGTATCAGGACGTAACCCTTGTCACCGTTGTGCATGATCAATTCGAACAAGCGGTAAGCACTGCAAAAATTCTGGAGAACGGATTGCCTGTTGTGCTTTCAGGCTTGAAAACTTTGCTTGAAACCGGGGAGATGCTCGTTCAAGAGAATCATGCCGGTTCTGCCGAAGATCGATAAAATCGGGGTCCCAGCCTCCTAGCTGATAACCCTAGGGACCTGTCTCTAGAGCGATGCTGCAAAGGGACTTCAATCGCAGGTTGTATATTATGAAAGACCCGCTGGACTCGAGAATTTTCGAAGGTTTGGCGGGTTTTTTGCTATGCCGTAAAACGAACTGGTAATTTCAATTGCAGCATGTTATATTTTGGATAATTCTGCATGGTACAGTGGAGGGAACACAGAATGAGAAACAAGAAGCTGGTATTCATGTCGGTCTCACTCTTCTTCCTGTTGACCTTGTTAGCGGCATGCAATTCTTCCGAAAAGCCGGTTGCGGAGCCGGAAGTCCAAAGCAACGAGCAAATGAAACCGGCAGAAAACGAGGAGGAGCCGCAGGAGCCGGCAGATAACGTCGACCTTGATCCAAGGATCGCGGCCGGAAGAGAACTCATAACCAAGTACATCGTAGATTACTATAAATTCACGACTCCTGAAGCATTTCAGGAAGGTTACTTGAATGTTCTGTTCGATATTTCCATGCAGAGCCATCCGAGATACAACGCCTTGAAGGATTATCATCCGGATGACGTGAAGGAGCACAGCAAGGCCGAGATCGATACCATCGAAAGAGAATCCGTTGAACCCAAGGAGGAAGGCGGCTTCATTTACAAAGCGACGGTTACGGATAAAGTATTCTTTAAAGAGGTTCCCAAGGACGACGAGCAGCCTTTCTTTTACGAAAAGAATGACTATGAGCTTTATATTAACCAGGATGGCAAGGGAGAGTATAAAATCTTTGATATTACATCGAAGCAAAGAATCTATTTCCCTGATATGTAAAAACGGAGGTGACGAAATGGACCGGAATGTTGACCCCCTAAATGCAGCAGCTGCCCCTGAACCTGAAGAAGATCAGAATCAAGAAAACCAGCGGCGCCAAATGTCGACCAGCAGCTCGCTTCTGGAATCAGCCATCGACAGGTTTGCCCGAGAAGGCGGATTTGACGATTTACCCTTGAAGGGAAAACCCATCAAGATCGAAGACGGGGATGTTCTGACAGGGATCATGAAGAACGCGAATTACCAGCCTGCTTGGATTGAGCTGAGAAAAGAAATCGCTGCCGACATCAAGCGGCTTTTGGACCGTTTAGACCCTGATATGATTTCGGAGTCAGAGTATGAGGCCATTAATCAAAAAATTATTAAGTACAACCGGACGGTTCCGAATGCACAGCTGCAAAAAGGGCTGCTGTCGGCTGTCAATTTGCATGCAGCCTTGGATAAATGGGAGTAACACGGCGAAGAGACCTGGAGCTACGAGCTCAAGGTCTCTTTTGTATTTCGATGAAGCTGTTGATGATGGACGGAACCGGTTTTATACACTGATGGTAGGCTCGACCACCGTTATGGTATTGTTGACCGAGTTCAGATTAACCGTTGCGCCAATCGGCAAAGCGGCTTTATATATGCCATGACCCGTCGCGAGGTTTGTGATCAGCGGCTTACCGAGCGGTACGATGAATTCGTCGATGATATCCTGATAGGATTTGCCGTATGCAGCCTGACAGCCCGTGCATTCCCCCGTAATGATGCCGATGCAATCGCGGAACTTTCCGGCCAGCTTCAAATCATTCAAGTATCTGTAGACTGTATTGGTAGGCTCATGCGTTTCTTCAAGGACGAGAATTTTACCGCGCGTATCGATTTCGAAGGGGGTTCCTAACGTGTCTACAAAGGATGTCAGGTTACCGCCAACGAGGGGTCCTGTAACATTACCCGGAATCCGGCTTACCAGCGGCATGCCCGGCGGATTCTGAATCGGCCGGGTTATCGAATATAACGACGTAGCCGCAAAAAACTGGTCAAAATTATAGGCCGGCGTATCGGGTTTGAAGTCAATCAGCAGAAGGCTATGGAAGGTGATCAAATCCGTAAGCTGATGCAGCGTATTTAACAATACCGTTATATCGCTGTAGCCTGTAATGATCTTCGGGTTATTCCGAATCACGCCATAATCAAGGTAGGGAAGGATTCCGGCTACTCCGGTGCCGCCTCTTGTGGGCAGGATCAGCTTGACCTGCTCGCTCTGAAACATCATCATCAAATCGGACGCCCGCTGTTCGTCCGTACCGGCAAGAAACCCGTTTTGCGCGTATACATATCGGCCCAACACGACATTGAACCCGAGCGTTCTGAGAAAGTTGATCCGTGCATCAATGATGTTTGCCGCGAGCGGGCTGCCCAAGGTCGCGATTCCGACGGTATCGCCCCGCTGCAATATAGGCGGACGTATCGGCATATTCTTATCTTCCTCCTTTGAACATAGAAGCAGCCGCTTTTCTTAAATGCTTCTAGATTATATTGAAAAAATCGGCTCCCCATTACTAAAACAGGGCTTTGCTAAACATAAAACCGCTCTTTCGCAAGTGGCTGGATTCCATTCCAAGTTAGCGAAAGGGCACTTTTCTGTGCATAAAGATCTGTCGGCTCAAGCTGTTCAAGCATGTTAAGAGCGGGCTGATGACGCGGAAGACAGGCATTCCCGCAAAGCGCCGAAGGATACGGTGGAGGATAAAGTCGCTAAATATAGATACCATTTGTTAAATTTTTTCAGTGTTCTCTTGTTTGTAAACGCTTTAATATCGATTTATGACGTAACTGAACGGAGGGGGATTATGAAACTAGCAAGACGTTTCTGCAGCGTGTTATGGATGGCCGCACTGACGATGCTGGCAGCAGGGTGCATGGCAGGGGGCAGCGGCATTGACGGCCGTATGGCCGAATCGGAGCGGCCGATGGACCCTGTGCGGATCACCGCGTATATGGCCAAAAATCCGGTGGCGGACATCCTCCGCGCCCATCTTCCGGAATTCGAGGAGAAGACGGGCATCCAGGTGGATTTTCAAGCGTTGACCAATGAGCAGCTCAGTCAAAAAATGTTCGTTCAAATGACGGTAGGAAGCGAAAGTCCCGATGTGTTCATGATCCGACCGCTGGAGGAGCTTAGCCTGTATGAGAACAATGGCTGGCTCGCCCCCTTGGAATCGTATGCTGTCTCGGACCCCCGCTATGATTTTGCCGATTTTTCCGGCACGGCGCTGGAATCGGTAACGGTTGACGGCAAGCTGCTTGCCATTCCGCTGTCGACCGAACAGCAGATTCTATTCTACCGGAAGGATTTGCTGGAGAAGCAAGGAATCGGGGTGCCGCAAACTTTGGACGAGCTGGAAGAGGCGGTCCGGCGTGTGCATGACCCCGAGCATGGCGTCTACGGCTTTGTTGCAAGAGGGCAGCGAAGCGCTCTCGTCACCCAGCTCTCCTCATTCATATACTCCGAAGGCGGGAATTTTCTAATCGAGGATCAGGCGGCACTAAATACGGAGGAAGCGCTTAAGGGAATGAAGCGGTATGTGAATCTGCTCCGGAACTATGGGCCTCCCGGTGCAATCAACTTCAGCTGGCCGCAATCCGCGGATTTGTTCGCCCAAGGGAAGGCGGCTTTCTTTACCGATGCCAGCGCGATTTACTCCCTGCTATCGCAATCGGGGCTGAATAAGGAGGACATCGGGTATGCGATGTTTCCTGCAGGCGACGCCGGCCGCAAGCCCTACAGCACCACCGCTTGGGGCATCGCGATGAATGCGAACTCGCCGCGCAAGGAAGCCGCATGGGCATTCATGGAGTGGGCTTCGGGAAGGGAGATGGTCCTGGAAGCCCAGAAGATCGGAAACCCGGGAGCGAGAAGCTCGCTCTGGCGTGACGAGGAAGGCATCTCCGGCTTTCCGGAAGGACTGATCCCGATCATTAATGAATCGATTCCGATCGGAATGAGCTATGACCGCCCGAAGGTCATTCATGTGAAGGAAGCGCGGGACATCATCGGCAGCATCGTCGTGAAGGGATTGGTCGGGGAGGACATCGAAGCGGCGGCCGAATCCGCAAACGTTCAATTGCAAGAGCTGATCGACAGCGAGAAGTAGAGCGAATCGCTCTGACACGGGGGGATGATCGATGAAGCGGTTAAGAACAAGCACATTTGCGAAGCTGACCACCTTGCTGGCGGTCCTGGTGATCCCGACGATTCTGCTGTATGCCTATTCCCATCAGGTCAGCATTAACGTGGTCCGATCGACCGTGGAGGTGGGGCAGCACAATCGATTGACATTTTTCATGAGCCAAATGGACACCATGGTCGACCAGCTGACCAAATATTCGGTCATCGCAAGCAGCGATGACGGGATCAAGAGTTATCTGGCGGAGCGTCCCCGAAGTACCCCGATGCAGCGAATCGACAGCCAGCAGCGGATCATGGACATGCTGAACATGCAGATTGCGACGAGCAGCTGGGACAGTCAAATTCTGATGTACCTCACGAAGTATCAGGAATTGCTCACGACGGATCTGTCGGCTAAGTATGATGCCGAGTACTTGGCCCAAGCCCGTATGCAGGACTGGTCCTATCATCACGATTCGCAAGGCCAGGCCTATTTCAGCTGGATGAGAACGCCGGCTTCCTCGAAGGATCTGGTCGTGGAGATCCGGTTTACCGACCAGAATGTAATCAATATGCTGAACCGATTGAAGCAGGATGGGGACAGCGAGCCGTTTCTGTACGCGCCCGGCAGACCTGTCATTGCAAGCAGCACATCGGTTAGCGAGACCGTTCAATTAGCTGTAGACGCGTTAAGGGACATACAGCTCGGGGATCAAGGCAGCCGAATCGTGCAGTCGGGGAAGGGCAAATACGTCATGAATTACGTCCGGTCCGGCAGCCTGGGCTGGTATCTGGTTGATTTTGTCCGGCTGGACAGCGTGTATTCTCCCATTACCTTGAGCAGCACCCTCTTCTACATTTCCGTATCGCTGCTGCTCGTGCTTGTCTTGCTGCTGACTTTGCTGCTGTACCGTAACGTTCAGCGCCCGATTTCCCGGCTGCTGCATGCGGTTCGAAGGATCCGGGACGGTCAATATATGACCCGTCTGCAGGATGCGCCGAAGAATGAATTCATGTATCTCTTTCACGCCTTCAATAATATGGCCGAGCAAATCGAGGATCTGATCGAACGGGTATACAAGGAGAGCCTGCGTTCCAAGGAAGCGACGCTTAAGCAGCTTCAATCGCAAATCAATCCCCACTTTCTGTACAATTGCTTGTTCTATATCAAAAATATGGCGAATCTCGGCGAGAAGGAAGCCGTTGTAGCCATGGCCCTAAACCTCGGGGATTATTACCGCTATACGACCCGGTTAGAGAAACCGACCGCGCCGCTTGAAGAGGAGGTCAAGCTGGTGGAAAATTATTTAACCATTCAGATGCTTCGTCTTCAGCGATTAACCTTCGAGATTGAGATTCCCGAAAATATGCAGCAGCTTGAGATACCGCGTCTCTTGCTTCAGCCTATCGTAGAAAATGCCGTTATTCATGGCGTCGAGGATCAATTGGATTTTGCATTCATTCACATTCACGGTGAGATCGAGGGGAGCCTGTGCAAAATCGTGATCGACAATAACGGCGATGGCTTGGACCGCGCCATTCTGGCTAAGCTGCGGCGGCAGATCGAGGAGCCGCTCCACGAGCGCGGAGGGTTCGGTCTGTGGAACATCCAGCAGAGACTGGTCACCCGTTACGGCAAATCATCCGGACTGTCCTTCTCGGAATCGCCGTCCGGCGGGCTGCGGGTTGAATTATGCTGGAACGATTCGGATCTCGGAAGGGAGGAATCCGCTTGTATAAATTGTTGATCGTTGACGATGAGGCCAGTGTCGTCGAGGGGCTGGCGCATACGATACCTTGGGAGCATGTCGGGATCGACGAAGTGCACAAGGCATACTCCGGCTTCGAAGCATTGGAAATCCTGCAGACGCAGCCGGTGGACATTATGATATCCGACATCAAAATGCCGCGGATGAGCGGTCTCGAGCTTATTGAAATAACGAGAACGAGGTGGAAGAAGCTTAAAACGATTCTGTTGTCCGGGCATGCCGAGTTTGCTTACGCGAGAGAAGCCATTTCGCTTGGCACTTCCGAGTATTTGCTGAAGCCCGTTAGCGACGAAGTCGTCCTGGCTAAAGTAGGGAAGGCGGTGGAATCGCTGCGGCTGGAGCGGGAGTCGGACGAAACCTATAACCGGGCGGTTCAGGCTTTCCGCGCCAATCTGCCCCAAATGCGCAGCGAATTTCTGAATCAGCTGCTGCAGGGCATGAACTCCCCGGAGGACGTATGGACCAAGAAATTGGAGCTGCTTGAGATGAGCTCCGCGATCTGCAGCGAAGCAGCCCTGATGCTGGTCCGGATGGAGGACCGGCTGACGGAGATGAGTCCGTACGACTCCTCGGTTATGGAGTATGCCATCGGCAATATGGCGGACGAAATTTTCGGCGACCGGTTTCGTTTATGGCGGTGCCGGGACATTCACGGGTACCTTGTATTTTTTGTTTTTGACAGCCATGATCCGAAGGCGGAGCGTCCGCCCGATACTGTCCCGGAATACGAGCTAAAGCATTGCGCTTCGCAGCTGCAAATGAACGTCAGCCGTTATCTGAAAGGAACGATTTCCGTGCTGATCGGCAAGCGGGGCCGCTTTCCGGAGGATGTGCGCAAGCTGTACCAGGACAGCCTACTGGCGCTGCGCCGCCACATCGGCAGCCACAGCGATATGTTCGTGTACGCCGCGGACGAGGAGGAGCTCCATCCGGTACGTTCCTTGCAAAAATGCTATGAGCCGCCGCTGCTGCATCATCTGCTGGAGTCCGGCAGCTGGGAGCTGGTCAGGGACAAG
Source organism: Paenibacillus ihbetae (assembly GCF_002741055.1). NCBI lineage: Bacteria > Bacillati > Bacillota > Bacilli > Caryophanales > Paenibacillaceae > Paenibacillus > Paenibacillus ihbetae. The sequence continues at coordinate 4,775,664 of NZ_CP016809.1, forward strand.
CTGGAGCAGATCCTGAAGGAGCTGTCGCTCGCGCACAGCCAATCCCAGGAGCATGTCACCGAAGCCTTTTTCTTCATTTATTCCTCCCTGAGCGCTTATGCGCATAAGAACGGACGCAGCTTGAGCGATTACCTGGGAGCATCCCTTGCGGACGTGACGGGACTCTCCCAATGCACGAACGCGGCCACGCTCGGCAAGTGGGTAAACCAGGTGCTGTCGCTTCTGGAGCAAAGCGCCGAGCGCGCGACACGCAGTGACCGGAGTGCCGCCGTGTCCCGGATGAAACGGTTCATCCGGGACCATCTGTCCGAGGACATTTCCCTGCAGGCGATTGCGGATCATATGTATATGCATCCGGTGCATGTGTCGCGGCTTTTTAAAATGGAGACCGGCTCGAACCTGAGCGACTATGTGCTCCGACTGAAGATGGAGCAAGCAGCGGAGATGCTTGCCGACCATTCCTTGAAAAACTTCGAAATTGCCTTGAAGCTGGGATACCAGAATCCAAATTATTTCATCCGGGTGTTTAAGAAATACTATTCCGTAACGCCCCAGGAGTACCGAAACAACCTGGAGGCGGGAAAGCCGTAACTCCAGGCTCTCGCCCGTATACCGTCCGTTTTCAGCGGTTTGTTCTTGCTGGAAGCGGGCTTTTTTATGTGCGCCGGCCGCTGCAGCCGCTTGCCCGGCATCGTGTTAAGGAAGGAGAGCCGATGTTAAGCCTCTATCATTTAACCCTGTCCATTAAGCGCTTACAATGAATGGTGTAAAGGCATTCCACTATATACGAGGGGTGAATGATGAGATGAAGAAGAGCATGATTCGATGGATAACGGCCGTTTTGGCCCTGATTTTGACGGCGGGATGCGGCGCAGGGGGAACGGGAGGCAGCGGCTCGGGGAATGCCGATCCGGGCAAGGAAACCCTGACCTTCTGGATGAAGAAGCAGATGTTCGAAGAGCAGAACCAGATGATTCAGGAGAGAGCAAAACAGTTCGGAGAAGAACATAATGTGAACGTGAACGTGGAGTTTATCGCGTACGAGGATTTCTACCCGAAATGGTCGGCAGCCATTGAATCGGGGACAACGCCGGACGTTTCCTTTTTCGGTTATCAGGAGGTTGGACAATTCTATGCCAAGGAAGTTCTGGAGGATGTGACCGATCTTGTCGGAAAGGTGGAGAAAGCAAACGGGGAGATTCAAGACAGTCTGAAAGCATCCGTAACCTTTGAGGACAAGCTGTACGGGGTACCGCTCTGGACTGAATCGACGGCGCTGTACTACCGCAAGGACATGCTGCAAGCCGCAGGGTTCAGCGAGCCCCCGGCAACGTGGGAGGAATTCCGCGAAATGGCAAAGGCGCTTACGGATCCATCCAAGGGCATCTACGGGGCCGGGCTAGGATACGGCAAGGGAAATTCGGACGCCGAATGGCTGACCCGGGCGATTATTTGGTCCCATGGGGGATCGCTTGATACCGAGGACGGCAAGACCGTGGTCGTCAATACGCCTGAAACCCTGCAAGCGGTACAGCTGATCAGGGATATTTTCATCGAGGACAAGGTGACTCCGCCGAGCTCCATTGGATGGGACGACAGCGGCAATAACAAATCGTATTTGAGCGGTCAATCCGCCATGATCTTTAACGTCGGCAGTCTGGCGGCCACGATCAAGAACGATAACCCCGAGTTGTATGAGAATACGGGCATCGCCATGCTGCCGGCAGGGCCGAAAGGAGCCGTAGTGCCTGGGATCAGCAACAATCTGGGCATATTCAAGGCATCCAAGAACAAAGACCTGGCGAAATCCTTCATCGAATATATGACGGACAAAACATGGTACGGCACGTGGGTGGAGAACGGGGCTCCGTTGACCGGCCCGATCTATAAGGATTTGGCAACCGAAGCAGTATGGCAGGAGGAGAAGAACAAGGGATTCGTCGACTCCATCGCTCATTTCGCCTTCCTTGGATACCCGGGGGTGTATAATCCGAAGGCTGGAGAGATCTACAACCTCCGTTATGTCAACGACGTTTTCCAAAAAATGCTCCTCGATTCCGGCTTTACCGCCCAGCAAGCGGTGGAGGAGCTGCAATCCAAGATCGAGGCGGTATATGGCAAGTAGGCGATAGAAGCTAGACATCACAACCATAAGGCTTCGCAGCCCGGTCACAGGCATTCGGCACGGCCTGGCTGCGGGGGTGCCTGAGGCAACAGAAAGAAGGTGCTATCCATGAAAAGCTTGGAGGTTCAAACGACGCCGGGAACTCTCCCGGCATCCGGGAGGGAGCGAAGCAAGAGCGGCAGCTGGCTGGCCTACCTGCTCATGAGCCCGGTGCTGATTTATTTGCTGGCCGTCATGGCGATTCCATTCGGCTGGGCGGTATACCTCAGCTTGACGAATAAGGTGGTCGGGGTTCCCGAAACGTTCGTCGGCTTGCGGAATTATGCGGAGCTGCTTGCTGATTCCGTGTTTTGGAAGGCGGTCTGGAACACGCTGGTCTTTACGCTTGTCGCGGTCATTTTGAAGGCGGTATTCGGCATGATCATGGCGCTTGTGCTCAACGAGAATATCGTTGCCCGCAACTTTTTCAGGGTGATGCTGTTTCTCCCGTGGACGATCCCGACGATCGTCTCCGTGTTTACCTGGCAGTGGATCTATTCCGACGTCGGCGGCGTATTGAATGCGCTGCTCCTAAAGACAGGGCTCATCGACAGTCCCGTCGGCTGGCTGGCCACACCGGATCTTGCCATGTTCTCGGTCATTCTGGTGAATGTCTGGCGAGGCATTCCGTTCATGGGCATCGCCATTCTGGCGGGCCTGCAGACGGTGTCCAAGGAAATGTACGAAGCCGCCATGCTGGACGGGGCTGGAGCGATCAAGCGCTTCTTCTACATGACGCTGCCCTCGGTTAAAGAAGTGACCATCCTGTCCTCCGTCATCACGACGATCTGGACGCTGAACGACTTCGAGATCATCTGGCTTCTCACGCGGGGCGGCCCGGACAACGGCACGCAGGTTCTGTCCACGCTCAGCTATACCGTAGGATTCCTGAACATGAGCCTCGGCAAAGCGATTGCGATATCCGTCATTACGCTGCCGCCTTTGATCATGCTGATCAACTATGTGACCAAGCGTTCGCTGGCGTCCGACAAGTAAGGAGTGATTTTGATGAAAACTACGCTTGGCAAGCAGATCACGGTATATGCCACACTCGCCCTGCTGCTCTTGTTCGCGCTCTTTCCTTTGTATTGGATGGTCATTACGTCCTTCAAATCCAATGGGGAGATCTATTCCATGACGCCTACGTTTTGGCCGAAGGAGTTCCTTGGAACCGCCTATGACAGGCTGATCAACGAAAAGGGCTTCATGACGAATATCAAAAACAGCCTGCTCGTCTCCCTGATCGTGTCCGTGTTCTCAATCGTGGTCAGCATGCTGGCCGCATACGCGATCTCCAAGCTCAAGTTCAGAGGGAGAAGCTTTATTTCCAAGAGCATCTTGTACGCGTACTTGATGCCGAGAGCGGTTCTGTTCATTCCGCTGTATATGCTGGTAACGGCCATCGGCATCAACAATTCCATATACGGGCTCATGCTGATCTACCCGACGATTACGATTCCGTACGCCACATGGATGCTGATCTCTTACTTCAAATCCATTCCGGACGAAATTGAGGAAGCGGCCATGATCGACGGGTGTTCCCGAATCAGCACCATGACCAAGATTATCTTTCCGCTGTCGGCGCCGGGTATTGCGGCTACCTTCATCTTTTCGTTCACGCTGTGCTGGAGCGAGTATCTGTACGCCCTGGTCGTCGTCACCAAAGGCGCGGACAAGACGATCACGCTGGGGCTGTCGGACATGATCGTGGGCGACGTCTTCGCATGGGGGCCGCTGATGGGAGGCTCCATCGTCGCATCGATTCCGGTCATCATCATGTACCTGTTTACATCCAAATATATGGTCAGCGGAATGACGGTAGGAGGGGTTAAATAATGAAAGGGAAAAAAGTGCTGGTCACCGCCACGAATTACTCCAAGCTGTGTGCGAATGCCAAGCAGCTGCTGCTGGATAATGGCTGCGAAATCATGGAGAACCCCTATGGACGTCCACTGACGTTCGAGGAGCTGAAGGAGGTGGTAGGCTCGGTCGACGGCGTCATTGCCGGCGTGGACACCTGGAATGAGCAGGTATTCCAATTGGCCCCCCAGCTCCGAGGGATCGCCCGTTTCGGCGTCGGCGTGGACAATATCGATCTTGCGGCCGCACGGAAATACGGCATCCAGGTTACGAATGTTCCAAGAGGCAATGCCAATGCGGTGGCCGAGCTGGCGGTCGGCCTCATGATCGCCGTGCGCCGGAGCATTCCGCTGCTTGACCAATCCACGAAGAACGGCGGCTGGGACCGTTTTGTCGGCTCCGAGCTTGCCGGCGGGACGGTCGGTCTCCTTGGATTCGGAAATATCGCCCAGCTGACCGCCAAGAAGCTGAAGGGCTTCGACGTCGAGCTTATCGCGTACGATAAATATCCGGATGCCGCCAAGGCGGCGGAGTATGGCGTGAAGCTGACAACCTTCGAGCAAGTGCTGACGGACAGCGATATCGTCAGTATGCATTTGCCCAGCCTGAACGAGACGTACCATATTATGAATGATGGGGCTTTCTCCAAGATGAAGTCATCGGCAGTGTTCATCAATACGGCCAGGGGAGCCGTCGTGGACGAGCAGGCGCTCGCCAGGGCGCTCACATCGGGCGTCATCGCCGGGGCAGCCATCGATGTCTATGAGGCCGAGCCGGTATCCGCCGGCAATCCGATCCTGCGGACCCGTAATCTCATCACGACGCCGCATACCGCGGCCGAGACGTACGAGACGTATGAGCGGGTCAGCATGGTTACCGCGCAGGCACTGCTGGATATTTTCGAGGGACGCGAGCCGCAGCATTTGTTGACGCCAACAGCGTAATCAATCACGCATGAACGATGCGAACCTAATGAGGAGGGGACGCCTATGTATCAGAACATTACCAACGGCAACTGGCCGGTTATGCTAACGCCGTTTACGGAGCAGAACGAAGTGGATTACGAGGCCCTGGAGCGGCTTATCGACTGGTATATCGAACGGGGGGCCGACGGCCTGTTTGCGGTGTGTCAATCCAGCGAAATGTATACCTTGACCCTGGAGGAGCGCGTACTGATCGCCGCCTTCGTCAAAGCGAAGGCGGCCGGCCGGGTGCCGGTGATTGCATCGGGGCATGTATCCGATGAATTTGAAGACCAAGCCGCAGAGCTGAACGCCATCGCGGAAACCGGCGTCGACGCCGTCGTCTTGATCACGAATCGGCTCGCCGGACCCGACGAGTCCGACGACGTGTGGCTGGCGAATCTCGATAAGCTGCTCGCGCGCATTCCGGAACACGTACCTCTCGGATTGTATGAGTGTCCGGCCCCGTACCGGCGTCTGCTGACGACGGAGATGCTGAAGAAGTGCTCGGATACCGGACGCTTCCGGTTCATCAAGGATGTGAGCTGCGATCTGCAACTGATCGGGGACAAGCTCAAGGCGGTACAGGGAGGAAGCTTGAAAATCTTCAACGCCAATACGGCGACGCTTCTCGGCAGCTACCGGCTCGGGGCCTTCGGCTTCAGCGGCGTGATGGCCAATTTCCATCCGGAGCTGTATACATGGTTGTTCCGGAATTGGGAGAGCCGGCCGGAGGAGGCGAAGGAGTTGTCCGATTTCCTCAGCGTCGCCTCCTTCATCGAACGACAGCTTTATCCCGTGAACGCGAAGTATTATCTTATGCTCGAAGGCGTGCTGACGAACTATCGCTGCCGCTCGAAAAACCATGAGGAGTTCAGCGCCACCCAACGCTTGGAGGTCGAGCAGCTGCACCGGCTGTCCAAGCGGTATGCCCAAAAGTTTCCGATTTCATCATAAGGCTTGGATTTTGCAAGCAAGGACCGGCTCGCGACCGCCTCTTTAGGGGGCGGATGCGAGCTTTTTTCAATGAGCAGAGGCACAGAGGAAGAGGTAGAGGAAGGGGAATAGGTTGAGCATCACGATGGAGGTGAGAGCTGCTCTTTTAGGTTGGTAACGATATTCACCTCGGAAAAAACGATATGGGTCGAAGGGGAGGTATAGGTCGCGATGCTGTTCACGAACGCCTCGATTTCCCCCAAGTCCGCCGCACAGATCCTGACGAAAAAGCAGGCCCGCCCCGCTGTTCGCCAGCATCCCAGCACGCGGGGGTGCGCCTGGGCAAATGCCTTGAATTTCTCAAAATCCCCGTTCCTTACGGTGACCTCCATGATGCACTCAAGCCCGAATCCAAGCTTTTTCCGGTCGATCCCGATCGTATACCCGGTAATGACGCCTTCGCTCTCAAGCCGGCGCACCCGCTCCGTTACGGAGGGAGGGGAGAGATTTACTTTCTTGCCAAGCTCCCGCATGGACAGTCTGGCATCCCGCGCAAGCTCATCCAGAATGGAGAGATCAATGTCGTCGATTTTCATATGGAACCTCATTTCACGAATGATGTTGTGTTTGTAACATTATCATACATGAATGATTTCAATTGTAAAGGAATTCGAGGGGGCAAGCCTTTATAATGGAGAAGTGGAAGGAGGGGATGACCTTGGCGAGAATTTCTTACTCCAAGTCAGGGGATACGCCATTTCAACAGCTGCTGGGTCACAATGAAGATATTCGAGCACAGTGGGTGGAGCTGGAGGAAGCCTTTTATGAGAGCGGTCGTTTAAGTCAGGAGCTTAAAGAACAAGTTCGCCGCACGCTTGCTTTCGGGAACGGGTGTAAATACTGTCAAGCGAAAGGCAAGCCGTCAATCAGCCACGAAGATTCCAGAATCAGCCTGGCGGTGGCCTTCGCGGATCTGTTTCTAAACCACCGCGCCTCCATCAATCAAGATACATTCGACGTGTTAAGAAGTGAATTTTCGGAGCCTGAGATCGCGGAGCTGTGCTCCTTCGTGTGCTTTACCACCGCTTCCCAAATGTTCGGGGCGGTGATGGATCTGCAGCCCTGAAAGTCCTAAAATCCAAGGGATTTGGATGTAGCTGTCACCCGATAGGAGCAGCTTTCTTCTACAGAAAGCGCTGGACATCTCAGCGAAAAAAAGATCAGCAGCTCGGAGCCGTACGTTCATAACGGCCTGATCTGCTGATCTTTCATTTTACGGCATGCTCTGATTAATTCTTAGTCCACACGCCAATCTTGTAAGCACCATCGGACAGTCGGTCCGTATTCGCAAAATCAACCGCCGGCCGGTTCGAGGCTGGATCCAAGATTGCGATGGCCAAATCATAGGTACCGTTTGGAAGCGCGGAAGTGGAGAGAGAACCTGACACCGTATGCAAGCCGGTTCTCCAGGCTGTTAAGTCTGCGTTTGCCGTTTGACGCGCCACGATGCTCCCGCCGCTGCGAAGCTGAAGCTCGATGGGCCAGTGGAACGGGAAATGCTGGACGCCCTTGTTCTCCACGATGACGGATACGTCTAGCGTGCCTCCGTTCTGCGCTTCCGGGTAGGCTGCCTTGTTCAAGACAAAGTGGTAGCCCATTCGTTTCTTCAGCCGATCCATATTGCCTTGAAGCGGATTGCCCACCGCCAAGGAAGCGGGGGCGTTCGGTCCGAGCCAGCTCGGCTTGCTCAGCTCGGTCTGCCGCAGCGTCTCATTAAAGCCGCTGCCTGTCGTTAGTGCGGCATTCATGCCATAGGCACCGCCGTAAAATTCACCGCCGGAGATGCGGACATCCCAGAAATTCGGATGGCCCGGCTGCCGCTGGCCGATATCGTCCCAATAACCGTTCTGTGTGCCCGTATACCAGCCCCATTCGGAATCGAAGCTTGGCTGGTCGCCGAAAACGTCATTATACATGCCTAGAATAAGGCCTTTGTTGTTATTCTTGGCAAGGTCCACGCTTCGCCGGATCATTAACTGCGTGTGATCCTCCTGATCGGCAAATGCATCGATGTAGTGTTGAATGTATTGGTTGGAAATTTCGTTCGGAGGAAAGGCTCCCGTATAGTTGCTTTCCCCGTTCGGTCCTACATAGGGCCAGGTGTGAAATTCAGCCCAATGGCCGAGCGAACCGATTTGCACGAAAGCAATCGGGCTGTCAGGCGCGTTGTAATGCTCCGCTATCGCCTCGATGGCCAGCTTGTGCCTCGCAATCAAATAGTCGGAGCTGTAATTCGGGGAGAAGCCGATGTTGTTGCCCGTACCCATGCCTCCGGTTTCATCATGATAAGCCTTGCCCGGCGATTGTCCGAGTCGGACCATATCGTTGTACAGCCAGTCCGGAATGTCCCGGTGAGGGACGCCCGAAGGACTGTCCATGATAAAGCGAAGAACGACTTTGACGCCACGGCTTCGCCAATGGTCGAAATGATTGGCTGCTTCAATTGCGCTGAAATCATACTGCCCCTTCGCGGGCTCCAGCTCTTTCCAAGTGACGCCGACATATACAAGACGGTGGTCCTGAGGATAGCCGGTGGATTTTGCGGAAGGTGCCCAGCCCTTAAATGGATTGTTGAGCGGATCATCCAGCTCGGTTGGATAGAATTCGACCATGTTTTCTCCGGGATTCCTTTCATCAAGGGTATAAAGCGGGAGCGGCTGGTTTTGCCCCGGCAGGCGATGGGTATCCGAGTTGTTATCCAGATATCCGACGCTAACGCTGCCGCCTGCGGTTAGTCCAAGCGTCTGAAGCGGAAGCGCAGCTTCAATGAGGGAAGAAGTCCGTGTAAATTGAGAGGAAGGAAGCGAGGAGGACCAATTCCAGCTCCATGTGCTCCCGTTGCCTCCATAGCGGTACAGGGAATCATTTTCGAGAAGCCACTCAATCCCTGTTGCTCCCCAGCCATAAGCCTGATACCCGGTAACAGCGCTTCCGTCCGTATTCAACCAGAAGCTGCCCATGGTCGTGCTCAGACCGGAGCCTTCTACAAGGAGATATAGGTGTTGTTCGTCGTGGGAAGCCTTCAGAACTTTGGCTGCTCCGGAATTTGTGGAAAGGGACGGAATCCCTTCCCAGTCGCTTGCATCGCCGTCAATCTCGATAGAGGCCGTTTCCGCAACCGAAATCGAGACGGGAAAAGGGGACAACGTCAGAAGCAAGGCCATCATCACTACAATCATCATTTTCACTGAATTACCCCGTATTCTCATATCAAACCTCCTCCTACAAATATGGGCGTTCGTATAGCTGCAGGCTTACACTCGGCAATCCTGGCTATCGCGATTGACTCAAGGCTCACCCCCTTTCTTTGTATCGGGATTCTTTCTGAAAAAAAGAGCACCGGTTCAGGTGCTTCATGCATGTGCGAAATTTGGAGTTTAGCTGTACGCCATGCGCCAATCTCCAGTGCGCGCGGTGCGCAGTCATGGAGCACGGTTGGACGGCAGCCTTCCATCTAGCCGGCTTTCAAAATTCACTTAAGTCGAGCTGCGTACGATCAAGCGGGTAGGCAGAATCACTTTCTTCGGCAGCAGCCGATTTCCGTTGATGCGGTCGATCAGATTATCAACGGCGACCATGCCGATTTCCTTGGTGGGCACGTCGATCGTCGATAGCGGAGGATTGGAGTACTTGGATACCTCAATGTTGGACAGGCCGATAACGGCCACTTCATTCGGAACGGAAATACCGTTGTTGTACAACCCGTTAAGGGCGGCCATCGCCATCAAATCGCTTCCGGCGAAGAAGGCGGTAGGATATTTGCCGGTTTGGCATAAATGATTGATTTGCTCGATACAAACCGCCTCATCCCATAAGCAATCAATCACCCAATCCGGATTCACCGACAATCCCGCCGCATGCATGCTGGCGTAATATCCTCGATAGCGGCGGCTGTCCTTCAAATTTCCCGTCAATCCGCTTCCCCCGATATATCCAATCCGGGTATGGCCTTTCTCGATGAGATGGTTCACCGCCACCGAAGCCACATTGTAATGATCGTAGCCCACGTTATCGATATCCCCGCGTTCCGTATCAATCCCTACGATGTAAGGGACCTGCTTGCGAATATACTCGTAGGTTTCGCTGTTCAACGACTCCATCAGGATCAGGCCGGTAATCGGTTCGCTGAACGTATTGAATAGGATTTTGCGATCATCCAGCTCGATGCCGGTCCGAATAAAAGAGATGCTATACCCTGCACTGAGAAGCCGCTCTTCTACGCCGGATAAGATCGACATGAAGTACGGATCGTTGTACTTATCTTTCGTCACGCTTAAGACGCATCCGATTTTGATATGTGACTTGCTGTCGGTCTGATCCTTGACTGCGACTTTGCGCTTGGGGCTGGAACTGATTTTATAGTTGAGCTGCGTAACGGCCTGCCATACCCGTTCCTTGGTCTCTTCCGTGATTTTATATTTCGTATCATTGTTTAAAACTCTGGACACGGTGGCAGTGGATACATTCGCTAGCTTCGCAACATCCCGAATCGTACTCATCGTTAAAACCATTCTCCTTTTTGTTACAAATGATCACCATTTATGAGTTTATAGGAATGTTACCTTTCAAACAATGATTCATAAGAACTTTGTGTTATGTTTCGTTGTTTGTTTCGTTGTTTGTTACGTATTTATTTGCGTGACTACATTTTATATGAGTCTTGCTTTGAAATCAATGATAACATGATTCTGTCGCGACATGTTACGTAAAAATGATAAAAAATCAAAAATTCTATTGCAAGATGAAGTTAGGATGATATAACATGAAATCACTAAACAAGAAATGTTGTTTACGTAAAAATAACGTAACAAAAAAATGAAACATCGTAAGGCGTTCATTATTCCAATGGGGGTAAACCGTGAAATGGCGATTCTGATGAATTTTAAAGAGTGTGCTGCATTCTGCAGCTTCGATGTTCTGCCTGAGGGTCTGGAAGCAAAGTTCAACATGTATACACCGAACAACAATTCCGAGCTTATCCCGCGAACATACCTCTCCGAGCTCTTCGAGTCCTATCAAGTACCTAATCATCTCCGACAGCGGCTTGTAGAAGGCATCGAGGAGATCGAGCAAAACGACGTATTGTTTCACTTCACCAAATTTTTGGTGGAGGACATGTGTTCCGCGCGCGAGCGGTGCGACGAGACACCTTACTCGAATATGACGCCGGGTTGCATGAGACACCATGGAGATCTCTATTCCTTCCTACTGCTGCTCGCCTGTGTCGTTCCGTCCATGAACAAGCTGCGGCGGCGTTCAGTGCCCCAAGCGTACTACGAGCACATCCCGCATCAGCCGCTGAAGCATCAATTGGAAAAATTGGCGCTCTACGGCGATCCTAAGGTTCATGATTTTCCATGGGTGATGAATTTCTACACCTGCTCCATCTTTCTGTTAGACCGGTTCTATTTCATCCCCTACCGATTCGGGGACCCGTTCACGATGTTTCGGCAGGTGGGTACGCGAGAGGTGATAGCGCTTCGGCATGCAGGGGAAGAGTTTCGCAGCGACGGACAACGAAACGGCATCAACGATGTGATTGACGTGGAAGGGAGCTTCACTTCGGAGTGGCATGAGAACGATACCTTCATCATTGCCAACCGGATCAATCCGATGGGATTCGTGGAACGAGAAACGACGCCGATCCTGAAGCAGGAGTGGGAGCGGGTCCTGGAAGTGGGGGATACGCTTCTCGCCTTGCATATACCGTCGGGTCCAGGCTATACGCCGGAGCGGGTTAAGCAATCCATGGCCATGGCGCTTGAATTTTACGACCGATTTTTCCCCGAGCTGTCAATCAAGGGTTTCTGGAGCTCGAGCTGGCTTTACGATACCCGGTTATCGCTTATTTTGGACAGTGAAAAAAGCAATATCGTCCGCGTTCAACGGCAGTTTTACAATTATCCGACATTGGAGGGGGACGGCATGCTGCGCTATGAAGTCTTTGGCGATTGGAAGGCGGACCCGGTCGGCAGCCCCGTCGAGCTGACGACTTCTCTGCAGCGGGCCGCGGCCGGATATATGAAGGCAGGGGCAAGGTTCAACACGCTGAGCATGGTGGTGCTTAGGGAGGATGTTCCGCGGATCGGCAGCATGCCATATATAACGGATGCAGACCGGAAGCGGTTCCTGCAAACCGTGGACAGCCACTTGCCGAAACGTTCCGGTCGTATCCCGCAGGAAGAATAAAATGAGGCAGGCGCGATTGCAGAGAACGAGTTTAGACAAAATACGAATCGCTGGAGGTAATGGAGTTGAAACTGGCATTAATCGGAGCAGGACAACGAGGCATGATCTATGCAAGGCATGCTCATCAAAGTGACGAGATCGCCGCGGTGGTCGAGCCGGACTTCGCGAGAAGAAAGGCGGCTGCGGACGAGTTCCGGATTCCGCCGGAGCGGCAATTTGCATCCATTGAAGAATTTTATCGATTAGGGAGCATTTGCGACGCCGTCATCATCTCTTCCATGGACCGGGATCATTATGCCCAAACGATGGCTGCGCTTGAGCTTGGCTATGATATTTTGCTCGAAAAGCCCATTTCGCCAAGTCCCGAAGAATGCATGAGAATTCAGGAAAAAGCCGGCGAAAAGGGCCGGAAAGTGATTGTATGCCATGTGCTGAGATACACGAATTTTTTTATGGAGATTAAGAAAATCATCGATAGCGGGGAACTCGGCAAGGTCGTCACCATTCAGCATAACGAGAATATCGGCAATTTCCATATGGCCCATTCCTTTGTCAGGGGCAATTGGAGGAGAAGCGATCTGGCCAGCCCGATCATTATGCAGAAATCCTGCCACGATATGGATGTTTTATCCTGGCTCGTGGACAGCGGCGCAAAGCGGATCTCTTCTTACGGGGATCTCGCTTATTTTAAAGAGGAGAATGCACCGGAAGGCAGCGCTGATCGATGCTTGGACTGCAAGGTTGCCGCGGATTGCCGCTTCGATGCAAGAAAAGCCTATCTGCCCGTTCGAGGGCAATGGCCGGCTACGGTCGTTTCGGCTGATCAATCGGAAGAGGGGCTGCTTAAGGAGCTCGAAACAAGCCCTTACGGACGCTGCGTGTATCGGATGGATAATGATGTGTGCGATCATCAGGTAACCCTGATCGAGTTCAAGAACGGGGTAACGGCGACCTTTAACTTAAGCGGATTTACCAATAAAATGTACCGCACCATCAAAATCATGTGCGAGCACGGTGAAATTCGGGGCGATGATACCTTGAATGTCATCGAGGTCACTCGATTTAACTCCAATATGGCCGAAGCCCAGCAGCAAACCGTCATTCGGCCGGCTGCCGTAAGCGGTGGGCACAACGGCGGTGATACGGGGCTGATGATCGATTTTCTGGAGAATTTGAAAAACCCTGATTTCAGCAGCAGATCCTCCATCGAAATGTCGGTAGAGAGCCACATCATGGCCTATGCTGCGGAAGAGGCGAGAATGACCGGTGCCGTAATCGATATGGATGAGCTTAAGGCGAAGCTGCGGCAAAGCATTACAGCCTAATCGTTCGAAATGCAAAGTTAAAGGTGGTGAGGGGATGGGCTCCGTCGTTAAGGGGTTTCTCCATGAAATCAAGAAAAATCGAATTCTGTATCTCATGTGCGTGCCAGCGCTTATCGTGCTGATCATGTTCTCGTACATCCCTTTTGCGGGCGTATGGATGGCTTTTACCGATTTTAATGTGGTGGACGGGATCTTCGGCAGCAAGTTCGTGGGGCTGGACAACTTCAAATTCTTTTTCTCGGAGAACAGCATGGGGTGGAAGGTGATCTACAACACGCTGTATATCAACTTCTTCGGTCTTATATTGGGGATCGTCGTCCCGGTGAGCATAGCCGTCCTGCTTCAGGAAATCCGGCATAAGGCTTACAAAAAAATCGCCCAAAGCATGATGTTCTTTCCCTACTTCTTATCTTGGGTCGTCGTGGGTGCGATTCTGTACGGCATCTTTTCCACGGATGTGGGCGTTGCCAACAACATTTTGGAGTTCTTTGGAGCCGAGCCGATCAGGTGGTACTCGGAGCCGAAGTATTGGAAATGGATTATCATTCTGTCGAGCGTCTGGAAATGGAGCGGGTACAATTCCATTATCTATTTGGCGGCGATGTCCAATTTCGACGGGAGCTTGTACGAAGCGGCTAAAGTCGATGGAGCCAGCAAATTGCAGCGGATTTTTTACTTGACCGTTCCTATGTTGAAACCGACGATCATCGTCTTAACCCTGCTCAGCGTGGGAAGGATCTTCTATGGCGACTTCGGGATGATTTACGGCATCGTTGGCAACAACCCGGTCCTGGCCGATGAGGTAACGGTCATCGATACCTATGTATATCAGTCCATGCGGACGCTGGGCTTCTCTTACGCGACGGCCATCGGATTGTTTCAGTCCCTGATGGGGTTAATCCTGATTACGGCTGCCAATCAATCGGCTAAGAAAATAAATGACGGAGAGGGTCTGTTTTAATGATTGGAAAGAATCGATTGCTCGGCGATAAGCTGGTCATCGCCTTTGCCTACGGTTTCGTCGGCTTATTCGCACTCGTTTGTCTGTATCCTCTTGTTTTAACCTTAAGCGTATCCTTTTCTTCAGAGCAGGCCGTCGCAAGAAACGGCTATTCCATCCTCCCCATGAGCCCTACCTGGGATACCTACAAATACATCTTCGTTAACAGCGGCATGAAAATACTGAAATCCTACGGCGTGACGATCTTCATCACGGTTGCGGGAACGACGGGCGCCCTGCTCCTTACGAGCCTGATTGCATTTTCCCTGTCCGTCAAAAAGCTCAAATACCGCAATGTGCTGGCCTTTATCAGCAATTTTACGATTATTTTCTCAGCAGGCTTAATCCCGTGGTACATGGTGAGCGTTAATTACTACGGATTAAAGGACAGCATTCTGGCCCTCATTCTGCCTTCCATCTTCAGCGTCTGGAATATGTTTCTTATGCGCACGTATTTTGCGAGCATCTCGACATCGCTTTATGAGGCTGCGGAGATGGACGGCGCCAATTATTTTACGATCTATATGAGAATAGCCCTCCCGTTAAGCAAGACCGCACTGCTTACGGTCGGTTTAATGTATGCGCTTCAATATTGGAATGATTGGTGGCATGCGCTCATCTTCATTCAGGATCAGGATTTATTTCCGCTGCAATATTACCTTTACAACATTCTGTCTAACGTCAACGCGGTCAGCTCAGGGCGCATTCCGTCCGGTGCATCAGGCAGCATTACGCTGCCTGCGGAGACCGTGAAAATGGCCGTTACGGTCATTACGATCGGGCCGATCATTTTCCTGTATCCCTTCGTTCAGAAATACTTCGTGCACGGGATTATGGCCGGTGCAGTCAAGGAATAGACGGCACCTGCGCGGTTACTGCCGATTCAGGCTTTACATAGATGAATTTTGTTTATTTGGGGAGGGTCTTAAATGATGGCAAGGAAAATGCTGATCTTGTTGGCCTTATTGATCGCATCCGTATCGGTTTTAGCAGGATGCGGCGGCGGGAAAGAGGGGGAGGCCGCGCTCGAAACCGTGACGATTCTGTACCCAGGCGAGCGAAGCGATCGGATGGATGAATTTCTTCAGAAGGAATTTGCCGACAAAATGGCGTCCGAGCTCGGCTTGAAGGTGGAAGTCGTATTCGTGCCTTGGGCCCAGTATTGGGAGCAGAAAGATATCATGCTGGCGGCCAATGAACCCATCGATTTATATTGGGACGGCCTTCCGGATCTGTCGACTATCGTAAACAAGAAGCAAGCCATGGCGCTGGATGATTTGATTCAGCAGCACGGTAAGGATATGTTAAAGGTGCTGCCGAAGGAGCAGCTTCAAGGAGCAACGATTGACGGAAAGGTCTATGGCATTCCATCGGCATACGCGCCGTCCTCCGCGATGTATCAGCTGGTCGCTGTTCGTCAGGATATCCTTGAAGCCGTAGGAATGACGGAGGTGAAGACCCCGGACGATTTGAAAGAATTCGCAGCAAAGGCGAAAGAGAAGTTTCCTGAAATGAAAGGGCCGGCGGATATTATATTCAAGCCGTTAACCCGCTACTTTGCCGATGAACAATATAACTGGATCGCGGTCGAGGATTTGGTGGTATTCGGGGAAGACAGTAAGAAAGCGTACAGCTATTATGAAACCGAGGCGTTCCAAGAGGTTGCCAAGTTTAACCGCAGCATGTATGACGGCGGGTTATATACGGAGGATCTGACAATTAAATACAACGAAAGAGATTCCCGCATGCAGACAGGATTGTACTTATGGGTAGAAGGCTCCTTGGGCAAAGAAATGGAAATTATCGATGCCGTCAAGGCGAATGCTCCGGAAGCCGAAATTAAAACTTATCTGTTAGCCGAAGAGAAACCGCGATATGTTACGGCGGCGGGCGGGGAAGTTCTAGGTATGCCGGTAAACGCTCCAAATCCGGAAGGCGCCATGAAATTTATCAACTGGATTTACAAGTCGCAGGACAATTATTTGTTCGCCTTGTATGGCGTCGAAGGCAGGGATTACGAAATCGTGGACGGACGAATCAAAAAGCTGACCGCTAGCGAATTTTTCTATGAGTGGATGTTCAGAAACCAAAATTATCAATTGTTCGGGCCGGAAGTGGCCCAGGCGTCCATTGATCAATATAAAAGCTGGGACGACGATGCCGTCCGATCCGCCTCATTAGGGTTCCGGTTCAATAATGAAAACGTCAAGCTCATCGAGACAGCCCTGAAGGAAGTAGCAGGCAAGGATATGGCCGCGATCCGTTCCGGTTTCGTGGATTTCGAAACGGAATATCCAAAGGCGATCGAGAAGCTGAAAGCGGCGGGCATTGATGAATATGTAGCTGAAGTTCAGCGTCAGCTGGACGATTTCTTGGCGAACCAAAAATAAAGAACATGGAAACGACTCAAGGGATGTTTAAATCCGGCTTGAGTCGTTTTTTTCATCATGCGTATCCGGCAGTTCCGGGGATAGTTAAGGGTGCTTACCGGCCCTGCAAAACATCGAGAATCGTATCGACGACGAGCTCCGGCTGATCATGAATGACCATGTGGCCGCTTTGTTCGGCGACGATCAATCGGCTGTCGGTCGAAATATCCAGCATCTTTCGCTGCCCGGCCTGCCATATCTCCTCAAGCTTCCGACCGCCGGCTTCCGAAATGCCCGCTTGGGCATAATCCTGAGGGAGCCCCCGGGCGATCACCCGCACCGGCAACGAACCCAAATGCTGCCCCCGAATGGCATCTTCAGTCGTATGAGCCAGCTCCGCCTCCTCTTCCTTCGCTTCGAAGTAGCTCGGCTGTGCAATGACATTGATAAATGGTCCGCGATCTTCCTCGGCTACGAGACCTTTCAGCAAATCGTCCTGGAACAGGCGCAGAATGCCGGACTGCTTGAGCAGCTTGAGCGTGGAGGCCGGCGGGTTGCCGGCAAAATTCTCCGCTTCCAGTATCGCTTGGGTATCCCTGGCGTCATCCTCGGGTCTCGCATCGATCAGCACCAGGCCCATCACCTCATCCGAGTAGGTCTCGGCGAACAGCCGGGCATACATCCCGCCCAAAGAATGACCGACCATAAGGTAGGGACCCTCGATATTTTCCTGCTTCAAAGCGCGATACAGCTCGCTGACGATTTGATCTCCGGTGCGTTCGCGGCTTGCCTTCTCGCTCCAGGCATAACCTGCGCGGTCGTAGGTGACGACCGTTGCATACGGGGCAAGCTTGTCCGGAATGTCGCGCCAGGACAGGCTCGTTTCGCCGCTTCCGGCTTCGAATACAATCGTCGGGGAGCCGCTGCCTGCTTTCACCACATGCAGAGCATAACCGCCGACATCGACCATTTTGCCCGGAGGCGGGTAATCCTTCGCGGCTTGTTTGGCAGCGATGGACTCATACACGAAGCCGGCGGCGAGCGCCATAACGACAACAGCAAAGATGCTCCCGAACCCGTATGCAAGCTTTCTCCATATTGAAGCGCTCTTCTTCTTTTTGTCCTTTCCCATGGATGGTTCCTCTCCCGATTTTATTTAGTACGATGTACCAAAAAGGATTTTAACACGTTGTATTAAAAAAGAAAAGGGCGTATAATAGAGCCATGCCAAAAATCGTGAATCATGACACCCAAAGACGCTTGGTCGCAGAGGCTGCATTAAACGTGATCCGGCGCTCGGGCCTGGAGCAGGCAACCGTACGCCGCATCGCGGAAGAGGCGGGATTGTCCGTCGGTTCCATGCGCCATTATTTCTCGACGCAGGTTGAGCTGTTTGCCTTTTGCATGAATATGTTCGTCGAGCGGGTCGAGCACAGATTGGAGACATTCGAGCTTCACGGGCCTTTAATGGAGGACTTGAAGCGGCTGCTGCTGCAATTTCTGCCCGTCGATGAAGAGAGAACGCTGGAAATGGAGGTGTGGTTTGCGTTTCATTCGAAGGCGCTGGTCTATCCCGAACTAAGGAAATTAAGCTCGGAAATTCAAGACGGGATCCATAAGGTCTCCCGTTTCGTGGTGGACGAGATCGTCAGGAACCAGCTGGCAAGCCCCGACTTGAATATCGATCTGGAGACGGAAAAATTGTTCGCGCTGATCGACGGGCTCGCCATGCATCGCATGATGCAGCCGGATCGGCTGCCTGTGGAAAGGCTTGAGGCTCTGGTAACCTCCCACCTGGAGTCGCTCTGCGCTCAACAAGGCAAAGGAATATAACCTATCGACAGGAGGAATGAAGATGGCGAAGCATGAAAAACGGACGGACGGAAAGCACGCACAGCTTGCTCCTAATCCGATCGTCCCCGGCTGGTATGCGGATCCCGAAGCGAGAATATTTGAAGGGCGGTACTGGATCTATCCGACATACTCGGCTCCTTATGACGAGCAGACGTTTTTCGATGCGTTCTATTCCGAGGATCTGGCTAAGTGGACGAAGGTGCAGCGCATTTTGGACATCGACCGGATTCCTTGGGCGAAGCGGGCATTATGGGCGCCGTCGCCGATCGAACGGAACGGACGGTATTATTTGTACTTTTGCGCCAATGACATTCAGAGTGATGACGAGTACGGGGGAATCGGCGTCGCCGTCGCCGACAAGCCGGAAGGGCCTTTCCGCGACGCGATCGGCAAGCCGCTGATCGACCGGTTCCATCATGGCGCTCAGCCCATCGATCCGCATGTATTCATCGACGATGACGGCACCGCGTATTTGTATTACGGCGGGTGGGGACGCTGCAACGTCGTCAAGCTGAACGAGGACATGATCAGCCTGGACCGGTTCGAGGACGGCCGCACTTACATCGAGATTACGCCGGACCAATACGTGGAAGGACCGTGCATGATCAAGCGGAAGGGGCTTTATTATTTCATGTGGGCGGAAGGCGGATGGGGAGGACCGGATTATTCCGTGGCCTATGCCTGCGCATCTTCTCCTCTCGGCCCGTTCGAACGGGTCGGGAAAATCCTGCAGCAGGATCCGGACGTGGCGACGGGAGCCGGCCATCACGGCTTCATCCAGGCGGGGGAAGAGGAGTGGTACATCGTCTACCATCGCCGGCCGCTGACGGAGACGGATCGGAATTATCGCGTCCTGTGCTTGGACATCATGGAGTTGTCGGAGGATGGACGGATTTTGCCTGTGAAAATGACGTAAAGAAGCGCCTGCCGATTTAACGGCAGGCGCTTCTTTACGGTAAGTCCTGTTGCTAAAAGCGGTGAATGCCGAAGGGCTGGATATGCGCCCGAGAGCGGATGCGCTGCCCTTTAGAACGTGACCGGCAGTGAAGCCAAGCTCTGCGAGGAGAGCGTAAAGTGCCAGGCGATATCCGCCCTTGGGATGGCGAGCTTCAGATTCGGCATGCGCTTGACCAACGTGCCGAACGCTACATCTCCTTCCACGCGGGCAAGCGGCGCCCCCAAGCACATGTGAATCCCATGCCCGAATGCGAGATGGCGTTTGATCCGACGCGCAACATCGAGTTCTTCCGGATCGGTAAACCTGCTCTCGTCCCGATTGGCCGATTTCAACACGGGGATCACGATATCCCCTTTCTTAATCCGCTGTCCGCCAAGCTCAACGTCTTCGGTGGCGTAGCGCGGTCCCGAGGCCGTAGCAGGTCCGTTGAAGCGAAGCAGCTCCTCGACGGCTGACGGCACGAGACCGGGATCGGCTTGGAGTTTCTCCCATTGCCGTGGATGGTCCAAGAGCATCAAGGTCCCTGTCGCGATCAGGTTGGATGTGGTCTCGTGGCCGGCAAAGATCAATAAGGTTATCATCGAGATCAGTTCATCCTCGTTCAGGCGGTCCCCTTCCTCTTCGATGGCGATCAGCTGGCTGATCAAATCCTCGGCCGGGCGCTTTCGTTTATCCGCTACAAGCCGTGCGGTATATTCGCCGAAGGCGCTCATATGGGCTACGACCGCCGGATCCTGCCTCTCATAGCCAAGGCCGCGTGCGAGCGCCTCAGACCAGACGCGGATTTGCTCCCGGTCTTCCAACGGTACGCCCAGCATTTCAGAAATGACATTGATCGGCAACGGATAGGCATAATCCTTGACGATGTCCATCCGCCCTTGAGCTTGTACCTGGTCGAGGAGCTCGTCGGCAATTTCTTGAACGCGGGGGCGCAAGCTTTCCATGTATCTGGGCGTGAAAGCTTTGGAAACCAGGCCGCGCAGCCGCTTGTGATCTGGCTCGTCGACGAATAACATGGATTTGCCGGTAAAAAAGGTCGCGGGAGCGGATGCTTCCGCCGTTTCGGCGAGCGTTCTCCGAATGTCTTGATGACCGTCGAGCGAGCTGGGATCCACGGTGAAGCGAGCGTGATCCTTCAACACCTGGATGGCTTCCTCCATCTGAGTAACGATCCACGTTCCCCCGGAACCGCCTAGCGGATTCGGTATCGGAATCACGGCACCGCTAGCGCGAAGGTGAGCGAATAACGGGAACGGGTCAGTAATGTTCTCCCCGCCAAAAAAGCTGAATCCGGCTTGATCTGATACGCTTTGTTTCGATCTGTCCATGGTAACCATCCTCTCACAGGTCGATTTTGTCTCCCCACTCTAAATGGCAAGCAGACTCCAATATCCGCAATGTCTTGCATTCCTGCCAATAAACAACCATTTCCTCCTTACTTGAGCCACGTTAAGAATAGTAGATATTTCTGATGAACAGCTTCCGGACAACCATAACCTCCCTCCTAATGAATGATCCAAATAATGAACAATTGTTCAATATAATTATAGATTAGTGATCAGAGCGCGGTCAAATTCAGGCGTCCGTCTGGCGGTCGTTGAACCGGCAGCTCAGAGTGACAGGGTCACGGTTTTGAGGAATTCTATCTCGTACGTGAGTACGTGACTGCCACAAATGCAAGCACGAATGTTTGGCCGGTCCTACTCGAATCATGTTTGCGTTTACAAGATTGCCCCGATAATTCGGATGTTTTCTAAAGTTCACAGGATATTATGCCGTCCGAAAGCGGCCTATAATAGCCCTATAAGCGGTTGCTTGTAACTCAAGCGGCGATTCCGAAGAGAAAAAATAAAGCGGATTCACAACATTCGTCTCCCGATCGAGACCGGGCAGAAAGGAATCAAGACGCTTCAAAAGCAATGGAACGCAAGCGAAATTAGGGTTACCAAGTTTTAGGGATTTACATGAGGAGGCCTACAGATGAAGATTGAAAGACATCCGGAAAATCCGATCGTGGTGCCGGGAGGATACGAATGGCGGAAAGTTACCGTATTTAATCCTGCCGTCATTATCGAGGACGGGAAGTTTTACATGATCGAGCGGACAGCCGGTTCGCTTACGCCGTGCAAAAACTTCCTCGGATTGCTGGAAAGCGAAGACGGCGTGCATTTCACGCACGTGAAAGACGAGCCGATCGTGACGCCGGACCAACTCGGGTTCCCGTACGGCAGCGTGCAGGATCCGCGCATTGTCAAGATTGACGACACTTTTTATATGAACTACGCGCTGCGCCCTTGCGCCATGAGCTATTATCCGACCGGACGGGGCGTCCCGGAGCGTTCGATTCCGGAATATCCGGACGGTTGGGGCGAACAGGAAGGCCACTGGCTGACCCGTTCCTCGATCCTCACCTCCAAAAACCTGATCGATTGGGAGTTTTTGACCGACACGACGCCGCTGGACATCAATGACCGGGACAACATCCTGTTCCCTGAAAAAATCAACGGCAAATACGTGCTGCTTCGTCGGCCAGAAGAATACGTGGGGGATCAATACGGCACGGACAAAGCGGCGATGTGGATCACGTATTCCGATGATCTGATTCATTGGGAGGAGCCAAGACTGTTGGCCAAAGGGGAGAATCCGGCCTGGGAATCGCGAAAGATCGGCGGATCGACGCCGCCGGTTAAGACGGACCGCGGATGGCTCGTCTTGTATCACGGCGTGGACGACGAGGTGGTATATCGCGTAGGGGCGATGCTGCTCGACCTCGACAATCCGGAAAAAGTCATCGCCCGGACCCGGAATTTCATCATGGAGCCGGAGACGTATTACGAGAAATTCGGGTACCAGATTCCGAACGTTATTTTCCCGACCGGCAATGTGGTGAAGGACGGTCTGTTATACATTTACTATGGTGTGACCGATACGGCGATTGCACTGGCGACCGTGCCGCTGGACGAGCTGGTCGATTATATATTGAACGAACCGCAAAGCTGATCAGGAGATGACCGCGAATACCGCGGTTCATCATGATAGCAATTTGAAACCGCATACAGTCATTTTTTACAGGAAAGATAACCCGTTGTGATCGTAAATACACCATTTAATTTTATTATCTCAGAGACTTTTATTATGACGAAAAGAGGGCTGGTTATGAACAAAACAATCAAAGGCAAAAGAATGCTGCTGCTTGGACTGGTCGCGATGATTACACTCTTCACTGCCGCCTGCGGCAAGGACAACGCTGGAAGCAGCGCCAGCGGGGCCGAAGGAGAGCAAATCACGCTAAATATGATGCATCCATGGACTTCGCCTAACGTGGACAACGAAGTGTACAAGGCCCGGATTGCCGAATTCGAGAAGCAGCATCCGAACATCGTGATCAAGCAAGACGGCGTGCCGGCCGCCCAATACAAGACCAAGCTGCGTACGCTTGCGGCAGGGAACAATCTTCCGGATATTAACGTGGTCTGGCCGGGAGCGGACCTCGATCCGCTGGTGGCGGGGAATTTGCTGCAGCCGATCAACGGTCTGATGGACAACTGGTCCTCAATCCTGCCGGAATCGGCGCTGGCCGGGTTCAATGTGGACGGGCAGCAGTACGCAGTGCCAACGAAGCAAAACTTTGTGGATATCATCTATTACAACAAGGACATGTTCGCACAAGTCGGCTATGATCAGTTCCCCGATACGTACGATAAATTCATCGATGCCGTTAAAAAGCTGAAAGAGGCGGGCATTACGCCGATTTCACTCGGGAACAAGGAACAATGGCCGCTTCAATCGTCCTATATTTCGATCATCGGCGACCGTTTTACGGGCAGTGATTTCTTAACGAACGTCCTGGAGAAGAAGGCCAAGTTTACCGATCCGGAGTTCGTGAAGGCGTTGTCGGTCATCGACGAATTGACCAAGCTGGATGCGTTCAATACCGACGCCAACAACATGGACTCGGTGCAGGCGCAGGATTATTTCATCCAAGGCAAAGCTGCTATGCATATTTCGTCCGCCACGGTTGACGGCCGGGTTCGCATCAACAACGAGGAAGGCGACAAGTTCGGCATTGCCCTGTTCCCAAGCGTGGAAGGCGGCAAAGGCGATCCGTCCAAGAGCGCAGGCGTCGTTCAGTACGGTATTGCGATCAAGAGCGGGCTGGACGAGAAGAAACGGGAAGCCGCTGAGGAGTTTCTTAAGTTTTTCGTCAGCGAGGATTTGTACAAAGAACTGATCAGCAGCGGCGTCGTCGTCCCGGCGAAGGTAGAGGTGCCGGAGGATGCGAGCCCATATCTGAAAGAAATGCTGGAATTGACAGGCAATGGCACTGCCCCGGTATTCGACAGCGTTATTCCGACTCAAGTGGTTGATGTGCTTCAGAACGGGCTGCAGGCGCTGACCGTCGGCCACGGGATGCCGGAAGAGGTTGCGAAGGAAATGCAGGAAACGTTTGACGACATGAATCAATAGCAGTAACTGTAACGTACCATTCAATCATTCACCTTGTTGCCCAAATCCGAAACGATGTGGAAAACCCGAGCTTCAACGGGTTTTCTTCCTTCTTCGGGGGTTGGGCAGGGGTGCAACAAAGGAGGAACCCTGATGCAAACGCTAAGAGGAACCAAACTCGCCATATTCCTCGGTTTGTTTCCGGCGCTGATCATCTATCTGGGCATTGCCATCGTTCCGATCGGGTTGTCCTTGTATTATTCCCTGATGAACTGGAACGGGATCGGCTCGATGACTTTCGCCGGGCTTGATAATTACGTAAAAATTTTAGGCGACGACACGTTTTGGCTTTCGGTGAAAAACAACGTCATCATCATGGTGACCGGCCTGATCGGACAAATTCCGCTCGGCCTGCTGCTTGCCCTGCTGCTTAACCGAGGCATGAAAGGGTCCGGTTTGTTCCGAACCATCGGATTCATGCCGGTCGTCATTTCCTCGGTCATGGTCTCCCTCATCTGGGGCATGGTGTACAACACCGAATACGGCATGCTGAACAACCTGCTCGGCATGATCGGGCTGGACGGCTGGAAGCAGAATTGGCTGGGAGATTCGACATGGTCGATGCTGTCGATCAGCATCGCCTATATTTGGCAGAACTGCGGCCTTTATATGGTGATCTTCCTGGCTGCACTGCAGAACATTCCGGATGAAGTCAACGAGGCTGCGGAGCTGGACGGGGCCACCGGCCTGAAGCGAACGCTGCGGATTACGATTCCGATGATCCGGGGAACGATTATGGTCGGCGTGGTATACAGCATCAGCAACTCGTTCCGCGTCTTCGACCTCATTCAGATCCTGACGGGCGGCGGCCCGGCGCACCAGACGGAAGTCATGACCATTTACATGTACAACAGCGCGTTCATCAACATGCGTTACGGTTACGGCAGTGCGGTATCCATCCTGGTTCTGCTGTTCAGCCTGATCGTCATTACGCTCATCAATCGGATCGGACGCGAGAAGGACGCTTAACGAAAGGAGGAAACGCCATGAAGAGAAATTCGGGCCTGTTCCAGTTATTCGCATACACATTTTTGGGCCTGTTCGCTATTATGAATATAATCCCGCTCTTTTGGATGGTGGTCAACTCCTTCAAGGAGGAGCAGGAATACGCTTCCTCGCCGTTTTCGCTGCCGCATACGCTGCAGATTTCGAACTACGCCAAGGCTTGGGAAGTTGCGAACATGGACGTTTATTTTTTGAACAGCATTATCATTACCTTTGCTTCCCTGATCATTACGGTGCTTCTGGGGGCGCTTGCCGCATATTTCCTTTCCCGGTTCCAGTTCAAGCTGCGGGGCGTGACCTATAGCTTGTTCTTGCTGGGGATGCTGGTGCCGATCCATGCAACCTTGATACCGATCTTTTTGATTATGCAAAAGCTGCAATTGCTCGATACGTACTGGTCGTTGATTTTGCCGTATACGGCTTTTCACTTGTCATTGACCGTGTTTATTCTAGAGGGCTTTATGCGGGGATTCCCTAAAGATCTGGAAGAGTCGGGCGTCATGGACGGCGCGGGCGTGTATCGCATCTTCTGGTCGATTATTTTGCCGATTACCCGGCCGGCCCTGGCGACGGTCATTATACTGAACTTTATTTATAATTGGAACGAGTACCTGTTTGCGCTGGTCCTGATCACTTCGACGGAGCTTAAAACGCTGCCGCTCGGGCTGGCCAATTTCGCCGGCATTGAAACGGCGAGCCTTACGCTTCAAATGGCGGCTCTGACGATCGCGCTCATACCGATCCTGATCTTCTATCTGCTGCTGCAGAAGCAGCTCGTGAACGGAATGACGGCAGGCGCGGTCAAAGGCTAACGCGGGGGCAGGCGGATGGAAGGGGAGAACAGCATGAAGACCCGTTACGGAAAATACCTGGGAAATTTCGGCTTGAAGCGGAAAGCGCTCGCGATTTTTCTTCTCTTCGTCATTTTGCCTACGTTCGGCGTCGGCGTCGTCGCTCAATATAAATTCAATCAGGTCCTGACGGACCAATTCATGAACTCTACCAAACGGAATTTGGATAACGTCGCGAGCCAGCTCGGAGAGCAAACCAAAATGGTGGAGGATATCGCCAACTATCTCATCCTTAGTCCGGATATGCGGTCCTTCCTGAGGCCATCACCTCCCCTAAGCAGCGGCCAGCAGGCCAATCTCAAGCGCAACATCGAAGAATTCCTTACCTTTCAGCTCATGTCCCGGAGCTATATCCGCTCGATCGAAATTTCCGGCTACAACGGAAGTTTCATCGAGATGGGCGAGCCGTTCAGCGGGGATGAATCGATGTGGGTGCATCAGGCCGAGGCCCGCAAGGGGGGCATTGTCTGGACGGAGGGTTACAGCCTGAACAGCGATTGGTACGGGCCCACCCGCCTCCTCTCGATGTTCCGGATTTTGAATTCGTACAATGACATTACGAAGCCGTTAGGCAGGCTGACTATCCGCATGGACGAGGCCGGCATCGTCAATCTGCTCGAGAAGGGGATATTCGAGGAGGGTCAGGGAAGCGTGTTCATCGTTGGGGAGCAGGGTCAGATCGTACTCGGCTCTCGCGGCGGATTGAGCGAAGAATTTGCGCCCGACGAGACGCTGGTGAGCAAGCTTTCCTCCGGAAGGGAAGGCTTCTTTCATTATCCGGTTGAAGGCAAACGCTATTTAACCTTGTACAAGCCGATCGAAAGCACGGGCTGGAACGTCGTGGCTTTGATTCCCGAGGCTACCGTGGCGGAGGAGTTCCGCGGCGTCAAAATGCTGATGCTGTTCATACTCGCCGCGATTTTGCTGCTCGGTTTGACGGCGCTGATCGGCTTTCATTATACGATCATCACTCCGATATTGCGGCTGAAGAAGGAGGCGAGCCGAGTCGCCTACGGGGACTTCAACGCTCGCGTCCCGATCCAATCCCGGGATGAAATCGCGGAGCTGAACCGGACGTTCAACGAAATGGTATCCACCATCCAGCAATTGATCGAGCATAAGTACAAGCTGGAGCTCCGGGAGCGCGAGTCCGAGCTGAAGCTGATGCAGAACCAGATGGATCCGCATTTTCTCTACAACACGCTGGACATGATCCGTTGGACGGCTAGATTAGAGCATGCGGAAAAATCGAGCCAGCTGATCGAAATGCTGTCCAAGTTCTTCCGCGCCAGCGTTAATAACGGCAGCTACCGGACGACGCTGCGCCGGGAGATGGAATTCGTTCAATCGTATCTGTATCTGCAGCAGCGACGACTTGGTGACAAGCTGACCTATACGTTATCGATGGAAGAAGGCCTGGAGGATACGCCAATGCTGAAAGCGACCATCCAGCCGCTGGTGGAAAATTTCCTCAAGCACGGGTATGACCGGGGCAAACCGATGAATGACATCCTCGTGAACGCTTCCCGGGTCGCCGATGAAATCGTGATCGACGTGATCGACAACGGCAAGGGAATGCCGGCAGTGCGCCGCCAAGAGGTGATGGCATCGCTTCAGGGGAGGGCCAGGGAAGGGGGCCGGCAGGGAGCGATGTCCAATATTCATGAGCGGATCTCGATCTTTTTCGGACCCGGCTATGGGCTCGAGTTGGTCAGCACTTCTTCAAAAGGCACCTGGGTCAGGCTGAGGCTTCCTGGGGGACATATTCAAGATCAAGGCGGTGATAAGCATGGACAATCAATGGACGGTTAGGGGCAAGCTTGTCAATATGCTGATCGTGGACGACGAGCCGGTCATCTGCGAAGGATTGCGGCGCACGATCGATTGGGAGCGTCTTGGCGTCCGGGTCGTGGACGTAGCCTATGACGGGGCGGAGGCACTGCGGCTCGTCGAGGAGCGAGACGTGAATGTCGTCTTGTCCGACATCCGCATGGAGGGGATGGACGGACTTGAGCTGGCGGAGCGCTTGAAGGAGCGGTTTCCGAATGTCCGCATCGTCATGATCAGCGGCTACGAGGATTTCGAATACGCGCGTCAGGCGATTCGTCTGGGCGTTAGCGACTACCTGCTGAAGCCGGTCGATATCGATGAATTGACGGAAGTCGTCAAGGCCATTGTCGAAGGCGTTCGGGGCCGGGAAAGAGACGGGGGCATCCAGGAAGCGAAATTATGGCTGTCGAATATGGCGCGTCAAGGGACTGCTTACCTCAAAGAAGCCCCGCCGTCTCTGCATGGAGCGGAATTTCGCGTGCTGGCAACCCAGATGGTTCGGTTTATGGAACGGTTCGGTGAGCAGCCTCCGGAACATTACGACGAAATTCAGGACGATTGGGTGGATCGGCTGCATGCGGAGCTGCGGAGTCCTTTTCTCCGCTTGATTTCTGTATTTGACCACGAAAATCTGTTGTATACACTGATCGTATCCGAGGTCCGAATGGATCTAGCTGCCTGGGACCGCCTGTTGGAGGCGGCCGAGCCCGTGCTGCAGAGGGCCGGGATATGCTGCGGAGCTTCCGGGCACTACGGCGATTTGACCGAGACGGCCGAGCGGTGCGCGGAGGCTAGCCGCCTGCTGCCTTATCATTTGCTGGAGAATAAGACGGTGCTGCTTCCGGATTACCCGCGCACGGCCGGGCGCGGCCTGGGTACAGCCACAGCCGACTTCGATGCGGAGGGTGCGGCACGGAATCTGATGGCGGCAATGCTCAAGCGGGATCATAACGAGCTGGACGCGCTCGTTGCGGAAATGTTCGCGTTTTTCCGGGAAAAGCGGTTTTTGCCGGAGGAACTGTGGATCGCATATGAAGAATTGGCCGTGTTGTTAAGGCAGCGAATGCGGAGAAGCGGCCAGACCGGGCTAGACGATGTCCATCTGGCAAGCCCGGATATGAACCACTTCAACTCTTATGGCTCATTGGAGCGTCTCGTGCAGGGACATATGCGGGAATGGCTGAAGTTTATCGAGCGGTCCGGCATGGATAAATCGTACTGGATCATCGAAAAGGCGAAAAAGTATATGAACGAGCATTACCGAGCCGATTTAAAGGCCTCCGAAGTGGCGTCTTGGCTGAAAATAACGCCCAGTTACTTCAGCTATATTTTTAAGCAGAGCACGGGAAAGGGCTTTACGGAATATATGAACGAAATGCGGATGGAGCATGCGAAAGAGCTCTTGGCCACGACGCATGACAAAGTGTTTGAAATCGCGGACAAAGTAGGGTATAAGGAATACAAATATTTTGTATCCGTATTCAAAACGTACACCGGAATGACGCCGAAGGAGTACCGCGGACTCAGCGCCGCGAGGGACGCGGGCGGCGGGGTGCATTAAGGGCCGAAGCCCACATCGATGAAGCGGGGGAATGAAAAGATGGAAAAATATAAGTCTGCCCGAGCGCCGTTGGAAGAGCGAATCGAGGATTTGCTCGGAAGAATGACGTTGACGGAGAAGGTAGGGCAGCTGAACCAGCGAATGTATGGGTGGAACGCCTATGTTAAAAAGGACGATGGGTTCCATCTGACCGAAGAGCTCAAGGCCGAGGTGGCCTGGGGCGGCGGCATGGGCGCGCTTTACGGGCTGTTCCGCAGCGATCCGTGGTCCGGTGTCCACTACGGCAACGGCATTACGGCGGCGGAGAGCGCGAAAGCGGCTAATATGGTCCAGCGGTACGTGATGGAGCATACCCGGCTCGGCATTCCGGTGCTGCTGACGGAGGAGTGTCCGCATGGGCATCAGGCGCTCGATGGGACGCTGCTTCCGGTCAATCTCGCCGCGGGCGCTACCTGGAACCCGGCGCTGCTTCAGCGGGCTTATGGTTTGGCGGCCGCCGAGATCCGCAGCCGCGGCGCGCACGTCGGCCTCGTGTCGGCGCTCGACATCCTCCACGATCCGCGCTGGGGCCGGTCCGAGGAATGCTACGGCGAGGATCCGTACTTGGCCGCCCGGTTTACGGAAGCGGCCGTGCGGGGCATGCAGGGCGAGAAGCCGGAGGAGATGGCCGGGCCGGATAAAGTCGCGGTCGTGCTCAAGCATCTATGCGCCCAAGGCACCGCGCAGGGCGGGCGCAATGCGGGACCGGCTCCGATCGGGGAGCGCGAGCTGCGCGAGATCCACCTTCCCGCCGCCATGGCCGGGAAGGCGGCCGGCGCCGCCGGTTTCATGGCGGCGTACAACGAGATCGACGGCGTGCCCTGCCATGCGAATAAGCGGCTGTTAACCGGCATCCTTCGCGAGGAGTGGGGCTTTGACGGCATCGTCATGGCCGACGGCGTCGCAATCGACCGGCTTCTGGCGCTGACGGGCAGCTACGAGTCCGCCGCAGCGCTCGCCCTGGACTCGGGCGTGGATCTCAGCCTATGGGATACGGCATTCTCGACGCTGGAGGGCGCAGTACGGCAGGGGCTCGTTCGGGAAGCGGACATCGACCGGGCGGTGCGTAGGGTGCTTCGTCTGAAGTTCAGGCTGGGACTGTTCGACAATCCATATGTCAGCGAGAGCGGCCCGATCTCCATTGTCGGCCGTTCCGAATTCCGCGAGTTGAACCGGCAGGTGGCCAGGGAATCCGCCGTGCTGCTGAAGAACGAAGGCTGCCTGCTGCCTTTGGGCGAGGAGCGCCGCCGCATCGCGGTGATCGGCCCCAACGCCGATCAGCTCTACAATCAGCTCGGCGATTATACGAGCGTTCAACGCGAAGGCACCGGGATTACAGTGCTGCAGGGCATGCGCATGGCTGCCCCTGCAAACGCGGACATCGTCTACGCTAAGGGCTGCGGCATTCGCGATATGTCCGAGGAGGGCTTGGCCGAGGCCGTGGAGGCGGCGAAGGGGGCGGACGTCTGCGTGTTCGTGCTGGGCGGCAGCAGCGCCCGCCGCTTTGACGGGATGTTCGACAGCAATGGCGAGGCCATCGTCCCCGAAGGCGAAACGAGCAATCCTTCCGAGATGGACTGCGGGGAGGGCGTTGACCTGGCCGATCTTTCGCTGGGCGGCCAGCAGCAGAGGCTGCTGGAGGAAGTGGCTGCGACGGGAACGCCGGTCGCCCTGGTACTCATCCAAGGGCGTCCGCATGCGCTCGCCGGCGTGGTCGAGCACTGCGAGGCCGTGCTGTGCGCTTGGTATCCGGGGCCGGAAGGGGGCGCCGCCATCGGCGAGCTGCTGTTCGGCAAGGCGAGCCCGAGCGGCAAACTGCCCGTATCGATTCCGCGTTCCGCCGCACAGCTGCCGGTGTATTACAACCAGAAGGATCCCGGGCGGCCGAGAGTGTACGTGGATATGCCGTCCGCCCCGCTGTATCCATTCGGTTACGGGCTAAGCTATACGGAATTCCGGTACGGGGACGTTCGGCTCTCGCGGGGTGAAATCTCGGTTTTCGAGCTGCAGGAGGGCAGGAAAGTCGCCGTGACGGTCCGGCTCGCCAACACGGGCCGTCGCCCCGGAGCAGAAACCGTTCAGCTGTATATCTCGGCCCGTGAATCGGGCATTACCCGCCGCATTGCCGAGCTGAAGGCGTTTCGAAAGCTGGAGCTGGCACCCGGCGAGGAGCGGGACGTTACCTTCAGCTTGGGCAGGGAGGAACTGGCTTTCTGGAACCGGGAGATGTCGTTTGCGGTCGAGCCATGCCGTGTGACAATCGGGATCGGCGGTTGTTCGCAGGAGCTCGCCAAGGCCGAGCTGATTATTACGGGGGAAGGCAGCGGAAATGCGATTCTGAACTAAGGCTTACTAGGCGGTCATCCCGCAAAAGTATATTCTCGATGCTATGTAATGCAATGAGCTGCGATAGATGGATAAGCATCACCGACTCTATGAAACAAAGCGCAAGTTCCGAGGCGAGTTAGCCGGGAACTTGCGTTTTGTGCTTTATGGCGGCACCGATCTCGATTATTGCGGACTGGCCATTAATGGATATAAATTTCAAATCGAAAGACCGAATGTCCTTTGCCTTCGCGCTCGATGTACGACTTGAGCTCGTTCAGGCCGATGAGGACCAGAGAGACCAGCGAGACCAGCGCGAAGCAGAACAACTCCATGGGAAGCTTGCCGGTGATCGCGTTCAATCCGGTTGGAATACGGGCTGGCCGGATTAAATCCCCAATAACTACAAGCGTAGACGTATCTTTGTTCAAAAATGCAGATGTGCGTCCGGAATGCCGATAGACGTTAAAAAGCGGGGATGGTAGTCTCATCAGGGAGGAGGCGAGGGACAAATTCTGGCTTGCTTCCGAACGATAAACAGCTCAATTTGGAAAGGAGGATATTCATCTGAAAAGGATCTCTATATCCATGATGCGTGTAAGGAAGGAAGTCGCTGCGGCACTTTGTTTCGTTCTGCTGGTTGCTTTTTTTCCTTTAAGCAGGATTGAAGCCGCTTCAGAGCCGTTTAAGGGAGGGGTTAAGAATGACACCGTAACCTTTTCGGTTTATGCCGTAGGAGATTCCGTTCCTCGCCGGACTCAATTTCAACTAGAGCTTCGGTGTGAAGAAGGAACCGCAGCTCGGGCTCGTCTTTCAATAGAAGGAAACGATTTGCATACGGTAACGCATCATGCCGCAGGACAGGAATGCAAGGTGTGGGCAGGTTCCGGCGGCCATGCCGGACTCGGGAACGAGGTGCAAATTACAGTCAGCGGGGAAGAAGGAGTGATCGCACGAAAGGTTTTATATCCGGAAGGCGAAGCGGAGGTTGTTTCCTCTGAATTCGATGTGCCGCAAGGTGAACTCCAAATTGCTGTAAACCATGAATATACCGAAGGTGCTTTGGGTACGCGGGTGCGCGTCATGGAATGGAACATTTGGGGCGGCGGTCGTTCGGCGGGCGGCCAGGAGAACGTGGAGCAAATTATCGAGGTCATCCGCCACGAAAATCCTGATGTTTTATTCACGATCGAAACCTATGCGTCAGGAGAAAAGATCTTGGAGGGAATCAACGAGGGATTGCCAGAAGATCTTCGATACAGCGGAATCAAAGTAACGAACCAAGCGGCACATCAGCCAAATGACGATAATTTATGGATATTTACGCGCTATCCCGTTATGAAACAATATCCGATCATTTCGCATGCCGGATTGATGAGCGGCTTCCACTTCGGCGGGGTTAAGATCCAGTTACCTGACGGCCAAGAGGTCAATCTGTTCAATACATGGTTATATCATGACGGCTGGGCTTGGGATGCCGTAAACCAAACGGTCGGCGAAATTACATACGGGATTCCTCGAACATACACCAATGCCGAGATTGTAGCGACCGACTTGCAGCCTCGCCGCATGCAAATGATTCGAAAAATCCTTTACGAGAATTATCCCCGATTATTAACTGGTGATTCTTCGCCTATCATTATGGCAGGTGATTTTAATACGATGTCAGCGGAGGATTGGAGCAGTCGGTTTGCAGACGCGCCGGGTCATGCAGGCCTCGTCCTTCAATGGCCCGTCACAACGCTCATCCAGGAGGAAGGCTTTATCGATACTTACCGTTGGGCTAACCCTGATGCAGCTCGCGATCCTGGCAGCACATGGAGCCCGTACCATGGTTTCGGGATGGCTCCGGGAAGAATCGATTATATTTGGACGAAAGGACAAGAAATTCGAGTGCTTGATTCCTACACCGTGGATGAAATGCTTCCGGAGCATCAAAACCGCGCCGTTCCTTTCTATTCCGACCATGCGGCTGTCGTTACAGATCTTATGATCCGTAATAGAAACCGTCTTCCGGGCGGACCGCCGCAGGTAGAGCATGTTGTTCCGCGATTCCAAATGACGGCAACCTCTACAAGCGAACATGCCGGGTATGAAGCGTCCAAGGCGATCGACGGGAACCGGGATACCATGTGGCATACAGAGTGGGCGCCGCAAGAACCGCTTCCGCAATCCATTCTATTGGATTTAGGAGATGTTTATAATGTCACGGGGCTGGACTACCAAACCCGCACCGATTTCAAGCCGGATGGAATCGTTACGGGATACAACATTTATGTCAGCAGTGACGGCGAATCCTTTATGAAAATAGCGGACGGGGTTTGGGAGCACGATTATTCCCCGAAAAAGGCGGATTTCAGTGCCGGAGGCGTACGTTTTATAAAGCTGGAAGCGACACAGGGCAGCGGTAATGCTGCCTCGGCTGCTGAAATCAAAGTCCGCTTTCAACCATGAAATCATAGGAGATGAGAATGTTGAAAAGAACGAGAAAACGCCCCCTGCTTCTTACCGTCATCATGGTTCTATTATTTGTTACGGCGTGCAGCTCCGGCAGTAATAATGCCGAGCCTGAGGCGCCAGCCAATACATCCAATGAACAAGGGGAGCAGCCTTCTGCTGAGGCGTCATTAGTGAACGCATCCGGATTCCCGATCGTGAATGAACCCGTTAAGCTGGATATCGTCGCAGGATTGCCGGCCGGATCTCATCCGGATTGGAACGATGTGATGCTGTTCAATGAATATGAGAAGAAGACGGGCATTGACGTTGAGTGGCAAATGATCAGCACCTCCGTATTGAATGAACAACGCAATATTATATTGGCATCGGGCGAGCTGCCGGACGTATTTTATGCAGCGGGCATTCCGGACGGA
Organism: Paenibacillus ihbetae; assembly: GCF_002741055.1. Classification (NCBI taxonomy): domain Bacteria; kingdom Bacillati; phylum Bacillota; class Bacilli; order Caryophanales; family Paenibacillaceae; genus Paenibacillus; species Paenibacillus ihbetae. The sequence goes on from NZ_CP016809.1 coordinate 4,810,331, forward strand.
GACGTTATGAAGTACGGACAGCAGGGAATGTTTATCCCGCTGAACGATTTGATCGACAACTATGCACCTAACATCAAGAAGCTTCTGGATGAAAATCCCGACATACGGAAAGGGTTAACGATGCCGGACGGCAACATCTATTCGATCCCGCGAGTGTACGACCCTGCATTCACGTCGGTTCTCATCAATCCGAAGCAATGGATCAATACGAAATGGGCGGAGACCCTCGATCTGAAGCTCCCGGAAACGACGGATGAGTTCTATGACTACTTGAAAGCGATAAAAGAAGGAGACCCGAACGGGAACGGCAAAGCGGACGAGATTCCATTCGGAGCCGACGGAATCGGCCGGTTAACCAAATATTTATACGGCGCTTGGGGTCTTCAAAACCGCGGATCCCGGCACGCTTATGTGGATGTAAATCCGGAAACCGATGAATTGAGATTTTTCCCGACCGACACGAAGTACAAGGAAATGCTGGAGTATATTCACAAACTGTACAGCGAGGAATTAATCGACCCGGACATCTTTACTGTGAATTCTTCGGAGCTGCTTGCACGGTTGGGTGAGGATGTGTACGGCGTTTACAACTCTTGGGATCCGGAATCCTGGGCGAACATAGAGAATTTCACCGGCGCCCCCGTTTTGGCAGGGCCGCATGGCGATAAGCTGGTAGTCAGCAATTCGCCGCTTACAGGACTAGGACACTTTGTCATCACGAATGCCAATAAGCATCCGGAAGCGACGATGCGCTGGATCGATTATTTCTTCAGTGACGAAGGCACGGAAATGTTCTTTATGGGCTTTGAAGGGGTAACTTTCAAAAGGAATGCTGACGGTACGACGGAATTTCTGGACGAAATCGTGAAAAATCCGAAAGGCCTGTCCTTCGACCAGGCGATCGCTCAATATCTTGTCTGGCCGGGCGGGGGAATGCCAGGGATCGTGTCACAAAAGTACTTCCGCGGCGGTGAAAGCTTGCCGTTATCCGTAGAAGCTGCAAAACTGCTGGAACCCTATGTACCGGAAGAAACGTGGCCGCCGTTCAGCTACACGACGGAGGAAAATACAAGAATGGCTGCGATCGATTCCGATATTTCCACGTATATTCGTGAGATGCAAGCCAAGTTCATCACCGGCGACGTGCCGTTCAGTGAATGGGAAACGTATGTGGAGACGATTGAGAAGATGGGCCTGGCCGAATATATGGAAATTTACCAGGCGGCTTATGAGAGATACAAGAACGGATAAGAACACGGTAAGATTTTGATCTCTAATCTCTATCATTCCAGTTCCCATGGAAAACAGCGGATTTCCATGGGAACTGGTTTTATCACGATGATGCAGGGGGCTGCAAGCGATGTTTGTATCGAAATATTGGAGAAAGTCGGCTTGGAGAAATTGGCAGTTATACGCCCTCACGTTACCGGTTATAGCGTATTTCATCATTTTTAAATACGGCCCGATGTACGGGGTGCAAATCGCCTTTAAGGAGTTTATAGCCAATCGTGGCATTTGGGACAGTCCTTGGGTCGGATTTGATCATTTTGAACGTTTTTTTAATAGCTATTATTTCGAACGATTGATACGGAATACGCTCGAAATCGGATTGTACGAGCTTGTTGTCGGCTTTCCGGTTCCGATTATATTAGCGTTAATGATTAATGAAGTACGGAATAGCAAATTCAAGAAGACCGTGCAGACCGTTACCTACGCTCCTCATTTCTTATCGATTGTGGTGACGGTTGGGATGATCTTCATCTTTCTACACCCTGTAGATGGAATGATCAACCGCGTTATAACTTGGTTTGGGGGTGAACCCATTTCGTTCATGATGGAGCCGGTATGGTTCAAGTCGATCTATGTCCTATCCGGTGTATGGCAGCAAATGGGTTGGAGCTCTATTATTTATATCGCCGCCCTTGCCGGCATAGACCCGGCTCTGCACGAGGCCGCACGAGTGGACGGGGCATCCCGCCTTCAAAGAATTTGGCACGTGAATCTGCCCGGCATCGCCCCGACGATCGTCATCCTGTTAATCCTGAATGTCGGCAATATTATGGCAGTCGGTTATGAGAAAATCCTGCTGATGCAGAACGACTTGAATTTGGAAGCCTCCGACGTCATCTCCACATACGTATACCGAAGCGGTATTCTGGACGCCCAGTACAGTTTTTCGGTAGCCGTCGACCTGTTTAACGCCGTTATTAATTGTGTGCTTCTCGTACTTGTGAATTATGCGGCCAAAAAGATCGGGAAGACCAGCCTATGGTAAGGGAGGAATCGAACATGGAAAGAGAATCGTTTGGGGATAAATGTTTTGTCATCGTCAATGCCGTCCTCCTCACGCTGGTATTAATAGCTGTCCTTTATCCGTTGTGGTTTGTTTTGATTGCTTCGATCAGCGATACGGCTGCCGTGTTAACGGGAAAGGTATGGTTATGGCCGAGAGACTTTACTTTGGCCGGATATAAAATTGTGCTGCAGAACGGCGAGTTGCTGAGAAGCTATGGGAATACGGTTCTTTATACAGCAATAGGTACGGCGATCAATCTTGTTCTTACCGTTATGGCCGCTTATCCGATGTCGCGAAGGGACTATAGAGGCAGAAACGCCCTGATGGCCTTTATCGTATTTACAATGTTCTTCAGCGGCGGAATGATTCCAACCTATTTGCTCGTTAAGGATCTGGGCATGCTCAACACGATATGGGCCTTGGTTATCCCAAACGCAGTGTCGGTATGGAATATCATCATCATGCGGACATTTTTCCAGCAGAGCCTTCCCTATGAAATTCAGGAAGCGGCTCAAATTGACGGGTGTTCGGATATCAAAATTTTATTGAGAATTGTGCTGCCGTTATCCAAGCCGATACTGGCCGTCATGGTTTTGTTCTATGCAGTTGGACATTGGAACGCATTCTTCAATGCACTGATCTACTTAACAGACAGGGACTTATACCCGCTGCAGCTTATTTTGAGGGAAATTCTGATTCAAGGTCAGATGGCGAGCATGATGGAATCCGGGGACACAACCGGGATGGCACGGCGGATCATGGAAGCGGAGTCGATCAAATACGCCGTTGTGATCATTGCGAACCTGCCTGTGTTATTGCTATATCCATTCCTGCAGAAATACTTTGTGAAGGGTGTGCTGGTAGGCTCGTTAAAAGGTTGAACATGACAATGTGTGTAAATTTATTGTAAATTTGTTGTGAGTTTATAGACTTGCTGACAGCCTCACGCGATAATAAAGGTACATTACAGCTGAGCCGCCTAGGAGGGAAATATCTTAGTGAGATCATGGATGAAGTCTTGGTGCAAGGAAATCGGTCACGGGCTTAAGCATTCGAAGCGGTTCTATCACTATCTGTTTTCTTACGTATTGATCGTTGTCGTGCTGCTGTTTATCATTAGCTCCGTCGTATACGGATCCTTCATTTCCGTTATTCAGAATGCAGCTGAACAATCAACGACAACCCAACTGCGGCAAATTAAAGAAATCGTGGATACCAGGGTCAAAGAAATGGATCTTACGGCATTGCAAATCACGCTGAATCCAGCATTGACACCATTCATGATCTCCCAAGATGGGTACGGGATGTACTCAGCGGTCAATGAATTAAGGAAATATCGTTCATCGAACGGATTTATACAAGATGTGGCGATTTATTATGAAAGAAACGAACAGCAGCTTCTTTATGCTTCCAGCGGAACGTACAAATTGCAAAATTATTTAACGTCGGACGACATATCTCCTATAACAAAAGGAATAAACAAACGCCTGGATGACAAGGGGAGATTGTTGTATGTTCATCCGCTGCCGGAGAAATACGGACTTATCCTCTTTGTGATAAAAGAACAGGAGCTTCGAAAGATGATCCGGAGCTCCTTGAACGGATACAGCGGGTTTATTTATATTCTCGACGATCAGGATTCGCCGGTCATGAGCGTTTCCAATCACGATTCCGAGAACAAAATGGCCGCGGTGTTCGAAGCAGTGAAGCAAGCAAGCCAAGAAGCGATGAAAGACACCGTTACTGTTGAGGGCAAGCCGTATTCCGTGCTGCCTATTACATCCGAAACCACAGGGTGGTCTTATATTGCCGTATTAGATCAGGGGCAGCTGCTGAGTAAAGTGAACGAAACAAGAACCATATTTAATTTCGCAGTTACGGCTGTTTTGCTGATCGGCATCATCATGGCGATTGTGTTTTCGATTCGGAATTACCGGCCGATCCGCAAGCTTGCGATTATCGTTAATGAACGGGGAATTTTTAAGACACCGTCGGACCGGGACGAGCTAAAGATCATATCGGAGGCTTTCGGCGAGATTGCCAAGGAGAATGAGAGCTTATCGCTGGAACTGAAGAGTCAGGCCGCATTATTAAAGGAACGGTATATTTTAGCATTGTTAGACGGAAAACTGGACGGTCATCTAATTCCGGAAACCTTAGGGCACGCATCGCTGCAATTCGACAAACCTTATTATGCGGTACTGTTGTTCCGGATCGATGATATACAAGCGTTCACCCTGACTCATACCTCATCGATGCAGGACGTTATCCGATACAGCTTGGTGAAGATGTTGGAGGATTTGGCGGATGAAGTTGGCCGCGGATACGGCGTAGAGTTTCTTCAAGGGCGCGGGGTCGCGCTAGTGCTTAATATGAGGGCGGGGCGGGAAGATCTGCTGAAGCCGCTAGTAAGCTTAGCCGAGAAGGCAACCAGTCTGTTTCGTCAGTATTACAGTCTCACAGTGACCGTCGGAGTGGGGGGAGTTCACGACGATATCGCGATGATCCATAAATCCTTCGCCCAGGCCGATTATGCGCTGCGGCACAAGCTGGTTAAAGGTGCGGGCAAGGTGATTGCGTATCACGAGATCAAGCAGTCGAAGGAAAATACCATTTGGTATCCGCTTGAGATGGAGAAGCAGCTCGTCATGGCGATCAAGCAAGGTAACGGCGAAGAGGCCGAAAGCGTACTGTGTCATATGATGAGCAGCGTTGCCGCGCAGCCGATCTCGATTGAGCAAGTCGAATATATTTGTTTTGATATGATCAATACAGTCATTAAAACATCTGTGGAGATGAATATTCCGCTTGATAACGCCGATCTGACCGTGGAGCAAATGTTTGCCTCGCGCTTCGAAACCTTCTCCGAGCTCGAGCGCTTAATGATCGACTATTGTCAACAAATATGCAATTACGTGGCAAGTCAAAAGGACAGTAAAAACCGCGGCCTGCTGGAGCAGCTTCGGGTCTTCGTGCACGAGCATTACACGGATCCGTCGATTGGTCTGGAGTCCATTGCCGATGAATTCGGTTTTTCCGCTTCATATTTGACAAGGTACTTTAAAAATCAAACGGGACAATCCTTGAAGCACTATATCGACCAGGTTCGGATGGAGAAAGCGAAAGACCTCCTGATTCATTCGGACAAGACATTAGGGGATATTGTACAGGAAGTTGGTTATGTCGACCCTACGAATTTTATCAGAAAATTCAAGAAGCTCGAAGGCGTCACTCCGATCCAATACCGGACAATTGTTCAGTCGGGACCACTTCCTGTCTCTAAATGATAAAGATCGTTCATTTAATTTAGTGATCCATATAAAACATTAGTAAGACTCCTTTACATAAACCGTGATTTCCGTTGAGCGGCCGTTAACAATCTCTCTTTACACTCTATAGTTGAATATAGAATTGGAAGAGGGGAACCGAATTTGAAGGATAGAACAATGAAGGCGGTATCGCTGTTTATAGCGGCGGAACTTACGATGGCCTCCCTATTTTCGACAGGCACCGTATTCGCAGACGCGGGAGTCGATCCGTCCCAAACGCACAACGCCCAAGCCCAGCAGGCCGCAGCTCCGATGGCCGCTGATTTTGGCATCACGGAAACAGATTATCCGGAAGCGTATGTGAACGAGCCTTATTCGGTCATGATCGATGTATACGGCGGGCAAGCGCCTTATACTTACGTCGCCGCAGGTTTGCCTGCCGGTTTGTCGATGAACCCGGATACCGGGATCATCGAGGGCGTCCCAGCGCTGGGAGAAGAGGGCGCGCACTCCGTTGAAGTGACGGTTGCCGACAGCTCCCCTGTTCCGTTCACGGCGCGGCGGGCGTTTACGCTTCAGGTACTGGGCTTGCGTCAGGCGCCGGTTTCTATAGCGGACAAGCTCGACATGAGGATGATTGGCCATTATGCTGTCGGCACCTCCAATAAGGATGGCGGCGTAGCGGAAATCGTCAAATACAATAAGGAGAACCGCAAGCTTTATTTGGTCAACGGCTCGACGCAGCCGGCCAGCCTGGAGATCATTTCGCTGGAGGCTAACGGGAGTCTTGTGAAGGATAAGGGAATCGACGTCCAGGCGCTCGCCGAGACGGACGGCTTCAAGTACGGCGATCTGACGAGCGTGGATGTGAATACCGAGAACAAGCGGGTCGCAATCGCGGTCCAGGAGCTGGATCACACGAAGCCCGGCAAAGTGCTCGTACTCGATTACGAGGGCGCTCTGCTGGAAACTTATGAGACCGGCGTTCAGCCGGATATGATCAAATTCACGTCCGATGGGCGTTATATCCTGACGGCCGATGAAGGCGAGCCCCGCACCGAGACCGCTCCCGATCCCGAAGGCAGCATTACGATCGTGGACACGGTTACCCATGAGGTTAGCCATCTAAAATTCGACGATCCGTCAGTCATTGACGATACGGTTCATATCCGCGGCTCTGTTGGTGCGGACGGTCAAATCCGAAGCGCCGGCACCAAGGCGGACGCCATCCGCGATCTCGAGCCGGAGTATATTTCCCTCTCGGAAGACGAAACGACTGCATATGTTTCCCTTCAGGAGAACAATGCGATTGCCGTAGTAGACCTGGCAGCGAAGACGATTCGTTCGGTCAAAGGTCTGGGCTACAAGGATTTCAGCAAGCCGGAACATGCGCTGGATCTGCTGAAGGACGGGCAAATCAAGTTCGAGAACGTTCCGTTCTACGGCATGTACATGCCGGACGGCATCGCGACTTACAGCGTGGGCGGACAGCAGTTTATCGTGTCCGCTAATGAAGGCGACGCAACGGGCTGGGATGAGCGCACCAATGAAAGCAAAGTAGGAGATATGAAGGCCCTGCTTGATCCTTCCTCTCCGGCAGCCCAATTTCTGGCGGATAAAGGAACGACCTACGATAAGGTTGAAGTTGCGAGCGATATGGGCAGCGACGGATTGTATATGTACGGAGCGCGCTCCTTCTCCATCTGGAATGCGGATGACATGTCCCAGGTGTACGACAGCGGCAGCGACTTCGAAAGAATTACGGCAGACCGCTTACCGAAATATTTTAACGCGAGCAACGACAAAAACGAGATGGACGGCCGAAGCTCGAAGAAAGGCCCTGAGCCTGAATATGCAGCCGTCGGCAAGGTCGGAGCGAAAACGCTGGCCTTCATCGGCTTGGAACGCATCGGCGGCGTGATGACTTATGACGTGACGAACCCTTCTGCGCCCGAGTTCCTGAACTATTTCAATACGCGGGACTTCGAGGCGGGGATTACCTCCGACTCCGGTCCCGAGGGCTTGGAGTTTATCCCGGCGTCGGATAGCCTGACCGGGCGGCCGCTGCTGCTCGTAGCGAATGAGGTCAGCGGAACCGTGGCGCTGCTCGAGCTTCAGGTTACCAAAATCACGCTTGACCAAGCCTCGCTGAAGCTGACTGCGGGCGGAGCCGGCGTGGGTCTGAAGGCAGTGGTAGAAGCTTCGAATGGCGGCTCCTCCGAGCTGGAGTGGAGCTCGTCGGATGAAGCGGTTGCGATCGTGGACGCGAGCGGAACGGTGACTCCATTAACTCCGGGGGAAGCCGTGATTACCGTCCGGAGTAAGGACGGCTATGGCTCTGCGGAGGCTAAAGTGACCGTTACGGACGGTCCGGCCGATGAGGAAGGCTGGAAGCTGACGATCATGCATACCAATGATACGCACGCCCATTTGGGCGATGTGGCGAGACGGGCAACACTGGTGAAGCAGGTGCGTGAGGAAGGCGGTAACAGCCTGCTCCTGGATGCAGGTGACGTATTCTCGGGCGACCTGTACTTTACCAAATGGTTCGGTTTGGCCGATCTGGCTTTCATGAATTACATGGGCTATGACGCCATGACGTTCGGCAACCATGAATTTGATCAGGGGACCAAAGCGCTCGCGGAGTTCGTATCCAAGGCACAGTTCCCGCTGGTGAGCGCTAACGTCGATCTCAGCCGGGACGCAGCAATCTCGCATCTTCTCAAGCCGCCGGCCGTCATAGATGCCGCTCAGCCGAAAACGACGGCGAACAGTGGAGTGTACCCTTATGTGACGATGCTGGTGGACGGGCACAAGATCGGCATATTCGGCCTTACGACCGAGGATACGGCCGAAACTTCAAGCCCGGGCAAAGACGTGATCTTCAATGAAGCGGCAGCCTCGGCCAAATCGACGGTCGAAGCGATGGAGAAGGACGGTCTGAACATCATCATTGCCTTGTCGCACCTGGGCTATGCCAAGGACAAGGAGCTGGCTGAAGCCGTTGAGGGCATCGACCTGATCGTCGGCGGACATACCCATACCAAGCTGGATGCCCCCGAAGTTGTGACAGACCGCCGGCACGAGACGCCGACCGTCATCGTGCAGGCGAATGAATGGGGCAAATATCTCGGCCGCGTGGATCTGGAATTTGATGAGCACGGCAATGTGTTGACGGAGGAAGGCAAGGTTGACGGCAAACTGCTGGCGGTCGACGCCAGCGTGGAGGAGGACGAGCAGGCGAAGGCTATGCTGGCTCCTTATAAAGCCGAGCTGGACGAATTAATGAAGCAGGTGATCGGTACGGCTACCGTTAAGCTGGACGGCGAGCGGCAGAATGTCCGCTCGAAGGAGACGAATCTGGGCAATCTGATTGCAGACGGCATGCTCGCCAAAGCTAAAGAGCTTAAAAACGCCGACATCGCGCTGATGAACGGCGGCGGCATTCGCGCCTCCATCGACGAAGGCGAGATTACGATGGGCGAGCTGCGGACCGTGATGCCGTTCGGCAACACTTTGTTTGTCCTGGACCTCACCGGACAGCAGCTGAAGGACGGGCTCGAAAACGGAATCAGCGGCGCCAAGCTGGCGGATCTTCCAGGCAAATTCCCGCAAGTCGCCGGTATGAAGTTTAAATGGGATCCTTCCGCTCTGGCTGGAGACCGGGTGTACGATATTATGATCATGAAGGACGGCAGCTACAAGCCGCTGGTTCCGACCGAGACCTATCGGATGGCGACCAACAGCTTTGTAGCTAACGGCGGAGACGGTTATAAATCCTTTGCCGAAGCGATTGCGGAAGGGAAGTATAACGAGGATCTGGGTTATCCGGATTATGAAATTTTCATGGAGCATGTGAGCAAGCTCGGCGGAACGGTGTCACCGAAAGTAGAGGGGCGGATCACCGAACAGAAGAAACCTGCAAACCCCGGAAACGGAGGCGGGTCGACTGACCCGGCCCCTGGATCCGGCTCCGGCGGCTCGGGAGGCAGCAGCAATGCGCCGTCTGTAACGCCGCCGTCAACGGGCGGAGAAGCAGCGCCGTCCGGTGTCCTTGAGGGGAACGATCTTATCATCAAGGAGGACGGTGCCGTTGATCGGATCACGTTGAAAGAAGAGGCTTGGAACAGAGCGGTAACCGCATTGTCCGGAGAACAGCAGGAGCTGGTCGTGCGTGCTCCTGAAACGAACGGTGCTGCAGAGCTGTCCATTCCGGCAGAATGGGTGAACCGAGCGGCAGCGAAATCGAAGCAGGCGAAGCTGGTGCTGGAAACAGCGTCTGGCGCGATCCGACTTCCGATTGAGGCGCTTAAGGGCGAGGGGAATGTTAGCTTGTCCGTGACGCCTGTTGACAGCGCCGCGGTATCTGCCATGAGCGGCAAGGCCGCTTCCATGGGGGCCAAGCTGGCCGGAAACGGCGGAGCTCGGATCGGCGCAGCAGTAGGGCCGCAAGGCAAGGAGCAGCCGATCAAGGATTTCGGCAAGCTTCCGGTAAGCCGAATCCTGCCGCTCCCGGCAGGCAAGAATCCGGCAGCGGTCACGGCTGCGATCTATGACGAGGGAGCAGGTGTCTTCCGGTTCGTTCCTGCCGTGCAGACGATCTGGCACGGACAGCCTGCCGTCGAAATCAAGCATGCGGGCAGCGGAATTTACACATTGCTGGAATACCGCAAATCGTTTGAAGATCTTAACGGGCACTGGGCCCGCAAGGAAATCGAAGCGATGGCCTCCCGCCTGCTGGTAAACGGCGTCAGCCCGACCTCGTTCGCCCCGGGCAAGGAGATGTCGCGCGCCGAGTTCACGGCACTGCTCGTGCGGGCAATGGGATTGGGTCCGGTTACGGGCGGCGGGGACTTCCGCGACGTTCGCGACGGCGACGCCTATGCAGGCGAGATCGGCGCTGCAGTCGAGCATGGCATCATCGAAGGCAGCGGGGGCAGCTTCGCGCCGAACGCCGCCTTGACCCGCGCCGAGATGGCCGTGATGGTGAACCGTGCGATGAATGCGGCAGCCGCCGTACCTGGGAACGGAGGGCAGGGCAACTCGGCTGCATTCCGGGATCAGGCTTCAATACCCGCCTGGGCGGTGAACGATGTAAGCCGGCTCGTGCAGCTGAACATCGTGCAGGGCGATCACCGCGGTCGATTCGCGGCACAAGCGCCGGTTACCCGCGCGCAGGCTGCTCTGGTCCTGATGCGCACGTTGCAAACGTTGGGTTTTATGGATAAAAGCGTAGAATAAATGGCAGCCGTCCTGATGGAATTCATCGGGACGGTTGTTTTATTATATTAGACATCGGGAATGAGTCAGCCCTTAACCATCAAATGATCGATTTTCTCAGCTTGAGGTCTCTGTCATCTGGTCCGAGCCAGGCGACGTTCCGATGCGAAGCCGTGATGACATATGGGCCATCTCCTTCAGTTCTTCGTCGAAGGAATCAATGGTGAACAACTGCTCGATATGAAAGACACCGTGCGGCATATGGGAAGTGTAGAGCTTCCTAGCCACGATTGCAGTTGCTTTTGCAGTGACTTCGGCCTCGTGAACGCCTTGCAGGAAGCATTCCACAAGAGCTGGCTGGTCCTGCTTCTTGCCCACCGCATCGACTTTTAATGCGAACGTGGGCTTACCGATCCGCATGGATGCAAAGGCTTTAACAGCAGCATCCCGAATCCAGGGTATATTCAGCAGCTTGAGGCCGCCCAGCCGTTTGAAACGGGATAATAACCCGGTGATGAAGGGGCTGTCAAAGCAAAGTCGTGTCGATATGCTGGGCACTTGGAGCGTACGCGGCAATATATGCTGATCGGCAAAATTGAATCGATATGCTGTACGGCTGCCCTGTCCGTTGCCGAAATCCGTTTTGCGCCCGTCGGCAAAGCTGGTATGCTGTATCACTTTCCCTTGCTCCATCGTCGTGAAGTTGGAGCGCAAATTATCAACGGTCCATTCAATGGCTGCTTTACCGTGGGAATCTCCGAGACCCAGCATAAGCGAAATATAGATAGCCTCTGTAACATCCAAATGCTGCTTGGCATGGAGCGATAAAAGATTCGACATGCCCGGTGCAAGACCGACGCTGAGGATGACGGTAGCCCCATGAGTAACGGCCAGGGGATGCATCAGCTCCACTTGAGACAACAATCGATAATCCGCCGAAAGGTCTATATAATGGATGCCTTGCCCGATACAGGCTTGAACGAATGCCGAATTCTGTTGGTCCAAGCACATGATGACCAGCTTCACTTCGGACAACAACGCGGGGTCTACGCCTGCATCCGCATCGATGCGCAGCGGCTCCACGCGGCCCTGCGTGGCGCGGCTGAATGCTTCGGCCCGCTCTTGACTTCTTCCTGCAGCGAAGACTTTGCCGGGATAGAAGTGGGCGAGGTCGTTGCATATCATTTGTCCTACATGACCATATCCGCCAATGACGACGATTTTATCTTTCAACATCCTGTTTCCTCCGATTGTTTAGAAATAGGCTTGCTTCGGCGCTCTATGTACGCTCCATATCCCAAAGCAGCGCAGGAACATAGGCCGATGATCACGTTGATTCTAAAAATCCGTTCAAAATCTGCAATCGAAAACTCCGTTCCCGCATGTCCGGTTACCATGCCGAGACCTACAGCCGCACCGAGGGCCATTCCGGCATTTCGTGTCAGTGCAATCATGCCTCCAATCGAACCGGCATACCGGAAGGGGACGCTGCGCATGATGTAACCGTTGTTCGGCGCAGCCAGGCAGCCCATGCCCAGCCCCATCCAGGCAAGTACGGCTACCAGGCCGGGGACCGTCAAGTAAGCTAGAAAATAAGAAAAAACCGCAAGTCCAGTTACGATGCACCCGAGCCCGATGAACATGAGCAGCCGGGGATTGATTCGGTCGGATAAATGTCCGGACACCGGGCTTGATATGGCAAACAGCAGGGGATAAGCCGTCATGATCAAGCCGATATACGCGGGAGGATATGAGGTCATATGGGACAAATAAAAAGGCATGACCACTAATATGGCATTAATCAGCACAAAGGAGGCACAGCTTGTCACTAGCCCCGATAAGACCGAAGGGATGCGCAGAACTTGCAAAGGTAAAAAGGGGACGGGCAGGCGCGATTCACGCCGCAAGAACAAAGCGAGCACGAATCCGCCGCCGACAAAAACCGAAAGGATGATTGCAGAAAACCAGCCCTGCGCATTCCCGCTGGATAACCCATAAATCATCGATGCGATAATGGCAACGAATAACAAGGCGCTGACTCGGTCTATGGATGGCGAATCGCCGCTAGGACGCTGAATGGGGATGAATCGGTAAGCGAGTGCAACCGCTCCGGCTGCAATGGGCAGATGTATCAGAAATAACCAATGCCAGCTTAACCGCTCGGCAATAAGTCCGCCGGCGAGCGGGCCGGTCATGGCTCCCAGGGCGACGACCGAACTCATGATGCCGAGGGCGCGGCCTCTTTGTTCTTTAGGATAATAAAGCTGGATCAGCGCAATATTGGTTGCTTGAAACATGGCGGCTCCAATCCCTTGGAGGATTCGAAACGAGACTAGGACAAGAACGTTCGGAGACAAGGCGATCAGAAGAGAGCTTACGGCAAAGATCAAGTAGCCCATATTATGAATGAGACCATGCCCGTAACGGTCGCCCAATTTCCCCATGATCGGCAGCAATGCCGCAATGGCAAGCAAGTATGCCGTCGTAATCCACTGCAGGATATCCAAATCCGTTTGGAATACCGATGTAAGGGAAGGAAGCGATACATTCACAATGCCGGCAGTAAAATGGGTCAGAAATGCGCCAGTACAGATTGAAAACAAGACCCACAATCGATGTTTCGCTGTTCCGATGAGAGCCGGATGGGTATCAAGATTCATGGGAAGCCTCCTTCGGATTTTAGTTTAGATTCTAAACTATTTATCGAAAAAAAATAGTTATTTGCTCAGCATATTATTTAATATCTCAATGCTCTTCTCAAAAATTTTTATTTCTTGCTCGCTAAGCTGCGATCTCAGCTGATTATAGAATTCGAGATGCACGGCTTCGTGGGCCCGATATGCCTCCTTTCCGTCTTCGCTGAGCGAAACGATCGAGCTTCTTGAATCATGAGGATGGGGGGAACGGGTCACGAGCGATTTGGCTTCCAGCCGATCAACCACCTGCGTGATGGCTCCCTTTGTCACGCCAAGCCGCGAGGCGAGCTCGCTCATGAGGATGGCTCCGTCATAACCGATGGCGTCAATCGTATGGATCTCGCTTGGCGTTAATTTGCCTGCACGGCCGAATGTATGAGGCTGGCGCTCCAGGCGTCTCAGCTGCAGGATCAGCCGGCCTAAGTTCTTGCTGCCGCGGTTCGCTTCCTGATGGGTTGGATTGGATTCATTATTCATGCCATTAGTTTAGAATCTAAACAATAGGCTGTCAAGTATGGTGTGAACCCCGAGCTGTAAGATCGAATCAGATGGCCAGTTGACATTCAATTCGTATTTCACTATACTGTCTGTAATCTTATATAGGATATACGTTGAAAGAGCCCAGTAGCTTGCTTAATCCCTGTTCCAGAAAGCCGAGGAGGATGGAACCTTGGCACATATTAAGCTGGCGAAATACACTCTGGAGTATCTCGGGTAATGCCGAGCGGGATTAGGCGAACGTTAACTCGCCGACGAGTGGCATCCTTGCTTGCGGCCTAGGCGCCGGCGCTTGGAGGGGTGCAATCTGGGTGGTAACGCGGTGTTCAATCGTCCCTGTGTCTGTCATAGACATGGGGGCGTTTTTTTTATGGTTTTATAACCGAGCCTTTTAAAGCTTTTTGACAAGCAGAAGTTTACGAATTCAAGGAGTGGATGCAGAAATGAACATTATCGATGAACTCGAGTGGCGCGATGCCATCAATCAGCAGACGGATGCCGAAGGCCTCCGCGAATTGACGAATGAAAAATCAATCTCCGTATACTGCGGCGTCGACCCGACCGGCGACAGCATGCATATCGGGCATTTGATTCCGTTTATGGTCCTCAAGCGCTTCCAGATGGCAGGACACCGTCCGGTCATTCTGATCGGGGGCGCGACCGGGACGATCGGCGATCCGAGCGGACGCCAAACCGAGCGCTCGCTGCAGACGCTCGAGCAGGTACAGGCCAACGTGGACGCCCTGACCGAGCAGATGAAGAAGCTGTTCATCACCGAGGGCGACAACCAGATCCGGTTGGTGAACAACTACGATTGGACGAAGGACATCGGCGTTATCGAATTTTTGCGCGACTACGGCAAAAACTTCAGCATCAACACGATGCTGGCGAAGGACGTCGTGGCAAGCCGGCTGGAAAGCGGCATTTCCTTCACGGAGTTCTCGTACCAGATTCTGCAGTCGCTGGACTACCTGCATCTGTACAAGAATTTCGACGTGCAGCTCCAGATCGGGGGCTCGGACCAATGGGGCAACATCACAAGCGGCCTTGACCTCATCCGGAAAAAGGAAGGCGCGGAAGCCAAGGCGTTCGGCTTGACGATTCCGCTGATGCTGAAAGCCGACGGCACGAAGTTCGGGAAAACGGCCGGCGGCTCGATCTGGCTCGATCCGAAGAAAACGACGCCGTACGAGTTCTACCAGTTCTGGGCCAACACCGACGACCGTGACGTCGTGAAATACTTGAAGTACTTCACGTTCCTCTCGAAAGAGGAGATCGAGGAGCTTGCCCATAAGGTGGAGACCGAGCCGCATAAACGCGAAGCGCAAATAACGCTTGCCGAGGAAATGACGCGGTTCGTGCACGGCGAGGAGATGCTGGAGCAGGCGAAGCGCATTACCGCAGCGCTGTTCAGCGGCGATATCAAGTCCTTGACGGCCGATGAGATCGAGCAGGGCTTTAAGGAAATGCCGACCTACGAGGCAGGTCCGGAGACGAAAAATATCGTGGATTGGCTGGTCGACCTCGGCATCGAGCCTTCCAAGCGGCAGGCGCGTGAGGATATCAATAACGGCGCCATCTCCATGAACGGCGAGCGGATTAGCGATGTCGGCCATGAAGTAACCGCCGACCAAGCGATCGGCGGCCGGTTCATCATCATCCGCAAGGGGAAGAAGAACTACAGCTTGGTCAAAATGTCGTAAGAACATCCTCTGATGCTCGAAATAAAATAAGAAAGTGCCCCATAAGATCACTAGATCTGCGGGGCACTTTTTTTGCTTGGTAGGACGCTTTTAAACACGAAGCGCTCCGAAGCCGGTTTTTTTCAGCATGAAATGACTTTTTCTTTCATAATACGAAGCGCTTCGAAGCTGATTTAGCATGAAATGGCGCTTTTCTTTCGTATACGAGGCGTGCCGATAACTGTTGCGCCACGCTTTGTAAGGCGCTTCGTGCAATGATCGCTTGAGAAGCTGCGTTTGTTGCTTGAGGCAAAGTAAGGCGGATTTAAATTCCGTTTAAATAAGCATGTTACCCTCCTTACATAAATCATCACGATGAAGGAGGAAATAAATTGAAGCAGATCAATCCATACCAATGGGAGCCAGGCAGCGGGGATTGGGCAGTTGAAGCGCACGGGCTCGTCAAAACGTTCGGCGACAACCGGGCGGTCGACGGGGTGGAGCTCAAGGTCCGGACCGGGAGCATTTACGGCGTGCTCGGGCCCAATGGCGCTGGCAAGACAACCACGATCCGGATGCTGGCCACTCTGCTGCGGCCGGATGCCGGCTCGGCGCGAATCTTCGGCTACGATGTGCGGAAGGAAGCGCAGATCGTCCGGCAATTGATCGGGGTCACGGGCCAGTACGCGTCGGTTGACGAATCGCTCAGCGCGACCGAGAACCTGATCATCTTCTCAAGGCTGCTCGGGCTTGGACGCGCGGAAGCGAAACGCAAGGCGGGACAGCTGCTTGAGGAGTTCGGCTTAACGGAAGCGGCAAAGCGGCCGCTCAAGCAATTTTCCGGCGGCATGCGCCGCAGGCTCGATTTGGCGGCAAGCCTGATCGCCCAGCCGCCGCTTATTTTTCTGGATGAGCCGACAACGGGGCTCGACCCGCGAACGCGATCCCAGATGTGGGATACGATCCGCCGGCTGGTGAGCACGGGGTCGACCGTACTTCTCACGACGCAGTATCTGGAGGAGGCGGACCAGCTGGCCGACCGGATCGCGGTTATCGATCACGGCAGGGTCGTTGCCGAAGGGACCGCCGATGAGCTGAAGGCATCGGTTGGCACCTCGTCGCTGCATTTGCGCGTCGGTGATCCGGCGAACATCGAGCAGGCTCGCCAAATGGTTGAACGTGTGCTCCAGGCGCCCTCCATGGTATCCCCGGAGGCCGGAGCGATCACGGCTCCGATGGCGAATGCCGATCTGGTGACGGACCTGCTGATCGAGCTTCGGGCATCGGGGATCGGCCTGGCTGAGATGAGCGTCCAGAAGCCGACGCTGGATGAGGTGTTCTTGACCATTACCGGGCATGCCGCGAAGGCTGAAACATCGCATCCGTCCCGGGAACCACATTCGAAGCAAAAGGAGGAGGCAAGCGTATGAGAAGCACGATGACGATGAAATCCGGCACCGAATCCCGACTGAAGAACCGTACCAGCTTCGGCCAGTCCCTGCGGAATTCCTTCACCATGGCGTACCGGGGGCTGCTGAAGATCAAGCGAACGCCGGAGCAGCTCTTTGACGTGACGATGCAGCCGATTCTCTTTACCTTGATGTTCACGTATATTTTCGGCGGCGCCATCTCCGGAGACGTGCAGAGCTACTTGCCAGTCATCATTCCCGGCATTCTCGTGCAGACCGTGATCACCACGTCGGTCGTTACCGGCGTACAGCTGCGAGAGGACATGGATAAAGGCGTGTTCGACAGGTTCAAATCGCTGCCGATCGCACGGATCGCGCCGCTTGCCGGCGCGCTGCTGGCGGACACCGTCAGGTATACCATCGCAACGGTGCTGACCTTTGCCATGGGATATGTGATGGGCTATCATCCGGGCGGCGGCTTGGGGTACGTGGCGCTTGCCGCGCTGCTCGTCATCGTCTGTTCTTGGGCGATCAGCTGGATTTTCGCCTTCTTCGGCGTGATCGCCCGTACGGCCTCCAGCGTGCAGGGCATCTCAATGATCGTTTTGTTCCCGCTCACGTTTCTTTCCAATGCGTTCGTGCCGGTCGAGACGATGCCGGGATGGCTGCAATGGTTCGTGAATGTCAATCCGATCTCGCATCTGGTTACCGCCGTCCGGGACTTGACCAACTCGGGTACCGTCGGCTGGGATTTGTCCATCTCCCTGATCGGCGCCGCCGTCATCGTGGCGATATTCGCTCCGTTAACGGTTCGGGCTTATATGCGCCGGACTTAAATATACTCAATTTAGCATAGACAACCTAAATCGGCATCGGTAAGATGGAACGTAACGCCAAAGGTCCGGGAGGGATCAGGGAATAGCATCCACGCGTAGGGCCTGACGCGCGAAATGCGAAGGGAGATGGAGAAAATGCCCCAAACTGCAACGTTTCACAATCCGATTGTCGAGCAAGCGGCTGATCCTTGGGTGTGGCAGCACACCGACGGCTTCTACTATTTCATGCATACGGCGCGGGATCGTATTGAACTGACGAAATCGGAGTCGCTGAGCCGCATCGCAGCAGGACGAAAGAAAACGATTTGGGCGCCGGAGCCTGGAGGCAGATACAGCCATAACTTATGGGCACCGGAAATTCATCACGTTCAGGGTAAATGGTATGTGTATTACACGGCGAATGACGGGGGAGGGGACGATACCCGCAGGATTTGCGTCCTGGAGAACGGAGAAGACGACCCTATGGAAGGCGAATGGACCTGGAAGGGGGCGCTTGACACGCCCGTTCCAGGTTTGGACGGTACCGTGATGACGCTGCAGGGCCAGCTCTATTTCCTGTATGCCGGATACGGCCGGTTCCCGGATTACGGCTCGGCGATATATATCATGCGTATGGTTGACCCGTGGACGCTGACCGGCGAGCATGTCCTGCTCACCGCTCCGACTCTGGAATGGGAGAAGCAGGGAGGCATGGCCATCAACGAGGGCCCTGTCCTTCTCCATCGGAACGGCCGCATCTTCCTCGTCTATTCCGCCAGCACGACATGGTCCGAGGACTATGCGCTGGGCATGCTGACGATGGACGCGTCCGGCGATCCGATGAATCCGGATGCGTGGACGAAATCCCCGGAACCGGTATTTCGCAAAAGCGTGGAGAACGGCATTTATGCGACCGGCCATAACAGCTTTACGAAGTCTCCGGACGGGACGGAGGACTGGATCGTCTACCATGCCCTGCCTGAACCGGGAGCGGATACCCGCTTGCGCGCAACCCGCATTCAAAAGTTCGGATGGAAACCCGACGGAACGCCGGATTTCGGAATTCCGGCAGGCGATTCCGACACGCTCTACGTCCCTTCGGGAGAATGATGCAGGAGATCCGTATCCCATTGAAAAACGGCAGCCGATAGCAACGAAGGATCCGAAGTAAAAAGCCTTTTGTTACGGAAAATCTGTAATAAAAGGCTTTTTTTATTTCGGGATTATTGATTGTTTCAATCCAAATAGATCGATAGCAAATTGAATTAATGCACCCGAAAACCTTGTCATTATTGAGGTTTTATCTGTATTCAACCCCTCGAAACGACTTTTTGTTATACGATATGGGGAATTGCTTGAAGGAATAATAATTACAAAATTAATGTATGAAAGCGTTGACAGATGATGAAATCATGCCTATACTTCGATTAAAGATACGGTTTTATTGTATTAAACAAGGGTGTTTGTGGAGAGGCCTTTAGCATTTTGATTTCGAAAAGGGGGAAGCAGGCAAGAGCGGGTTTTTGGAACGGAAGGTCAACCAATTTTGATTATGGGAGGATTACGATGAAAGCGAAATTTAAGCGTGTGATTCATTTATTCCTGATCTCCATACTGATGATATCGGCCATAACCGCATGCAGCGGCGGAGGCTCCGGGAAGGAAGAGCCGGAAGGCAACGAAGAGGCCGTATCCACCGAGAAGAAGAACGACGTCGAGTTTACGGACATTAGCGCAAGCATCCGCGGCAATACGGCTCCGACGCAAGAGCAAATCGACGAGGTGAACAACACGCTGAACGATACATACCTCGGCGATGTATACGACGAAGTCATTCCAAGCGATTACTCCGCCTATCCGTTCAAGGAAGAGGTCGTGCTGGATGTTTGGATGCCTGCCAACTCCAACATACCGGATATGAACAACCATGCCGTTCAGAAACAGATCGAGAAATTGACCGGAATCAAGGTGAATTTCATCACGCCGCCGGTAGGACAGGAAGCGGATGCATTCACGCTGATGATCTCCTCCGGCGAGCTGCCGGACATCATCATTGAACCGGGCCGGTATCCCGGAGGGCTGGAAGCCGGGGTTAACGACGGCGCTTACATCGACCTGACCGACCTGATGGAGAAGCATGCTCCGAACTATACGGCCTGGCGCAATTCCCACGAGATGAGAAGGAAGACGACGGTGACGGACGACGGGAGGCTGCTAGGCTTCTACGGAATCGCTCCGTATTCGGAATGGACCTGGTTCGGCATGCTGATCAAGCAGGAAGCCCTCGACAAGACGGGGATGGAAGTGCCGAACACCATTGACGAATGGTACGCATTCTTGAAGAAATGCCAGGAGGTCGGATACAAGACCCCGCTGAACTACGGATCGAGTTACGGCCAAATTTTTACGGGCATCATTAACGGCGCTTACGGCGTATGGGACTGGACCTTCCAGGACGAGAACGGCAAGGTACAATGGGGGCCTGCGCAGCCGAAAGCGAAAGAGTACTTGGCGACCATGCAGAAGTGGAACAAGGAAGGTCTCCTTAACCGCGATTGGGCAACGGCCGACTTTAACCAGCGGATGGCGAGCGCCATTTCGGACGATACGGCGGTCATCATGGACTCCCCGGATACGATGTGGAGCTATTGGAAGGAACAGAACGACATCGATTTCGTTGGTGCGCTGAATCCGATCCTGAACGAAGGCGATAAATCGGCGACGACGTACAAAAACTTCATGCGCACCGGCACCGAGGCGGCGATTACGACCCAAGCGGACAACGTGGAAGCAGCCATGGCGTGGCTGGACTTTAGCTACAGCAAAAAGGGATGGGAACTGATCAACTTCGGCGAGTATGGAACCGTTCATTTGGTGGATGACAAGGGAATGCCGTATTTCCCTGAGAACAGCTACATTTACAATGATCCCGACGGACAGCCGGTCGCCACGACGCTGTGGAAATACCGCATGCACAGCTGGCCGAACATTCGCGACGAGCATCATGCCAACCCGTTGATCGTGGCGAAGGGAAGCTATTCCGGTGAGATCCGGAAGTATTGGACGGAGAACATGGACACCAGCATGGCCATGCCGCCGATCACCTTCACCAAAGAGGAGGCATCGCGCGAAGCCGAGCTTGGAAACCAGCTGTCGACGCTCCGGGGAGAGTATTTTGCCAAGATCATCATGGGCGAGCTGCCTGTCGACGCGTATGACCAGTTTTTGAAGGAAGCGCAGAGCATGGGCTTGGACGAATTTTTAAGTCTCCATCAGGCGGCGCTGGACCGGTATAACCAACGATAGCTTCCATATCGGGAATAGGTGGTAGAATCATGGAGATCATTCGCAAAAACAGGAAGATAAGCCCGGCTCCCGCGGAAGCCAAACTGAGGAAGAGCCTGCTGATCAAGCGGGATATGAAGAAGAATTGGTTTGTATACTTATTGGCGCTGCCCGTGATCGCATGGTACCTGATCTTCTGCTACGGCCCTATGTGGGGCGTCATGATCGCTTTCAAGGATTTCAAGCCGCTGCTTGGATTCGGGGAGAGCGACTGGGTAGGCTTTAAGCATTTCATCGATTTCTTCCAAGGGCCCTATTTCTGGAGGGTCGTCAAGAACACGCTGATGCTGAACGTGTGGGCTCTCGCCTTCGGATTCACGGCACCGATCATTCTGGCATTAATGCTGAATGAGGTCAGGTCGTCCAAGTTCAAACGAACCGTCCAGACCGTTACGTACATGCCGCATTTTATTTCATTGGTCGTCGTGTGCGGGATCATCCACATTTTCACGGCGGATGAAGGAATCATTACGCAACTGCTGCAGTTCATTACAGGCAAAGAGTACTCCTCGCTCCTGGGGTACGCCTCATTCTTCCGGCCGATCTATACGTTTTCCGGCATCTGGCAGAGCATCGGCTGGGACAGCATCATTTATCTGGCCGCCATGAGCGGGATCGACCCGGCATTATACGAGGCGGCCGAAATCGACGGCGTCAGCAGGGTGAAGAAAATGTGGTACATTACGCTGCCCCAGATCAGTCCGGTCATCATCATCTTGTTCATTTTCGCGATCGGCGGCTTGATGTCATCGGGCTACGAGAAAATCATCCTGCTGTACAATCCGCTCACCTACGAGACGGCCGACGTCATCGCTTCCTACGTGTATCGCCGGGGCCTCAGGGAAGCCAGTCTGAGCTATTCCGCCGCGGTGGGGCTGATCAGCTCCGTCGTTAACTTCGGACTGCTCTGGGTGACGAACTACATCGTGAAGCGCAGATCGGAAACCAGCTTATGGTAGGGGGAGGAGATGGCCATGATCGATAACAAGAAGATCAAAGCACGAGGGAAAAGAAAGCATAAATCGGTGGGAGACTTCGTATTCGATTTCGCGAACTATACATTGTTGGCCGCGTTGACGCTGGTATGCTTTTATCCGATCCTGCATATCCTGTTCGCTTCCGTCAGCGACCCTACCGCTCTGATTGCCCATAAAGGCGCGCTGTTCAAGCCGCTTGGATTTACGCTTGACGGATATAAGCTGGTATTTAAGGACAACAGCCTGCTCAATGGGTACAAAAACACGATCATCTATGTCGGGCTCGGCACGCTTGTCAACATGGTGATGACGATACTGGGGGCATACGTGCTGTCCAGGCGGGACCTATATTTCAAAAACTTCATCATGATCCTGATCACGATCACCATGTTTTTCGGCGGCGGCCTGATTCCTTGGTTCCTGCTGATGAAGGACATCGGGCTGTACAACAACCTATGGGCCATGATTCTGCCGACCGCCATCAGCACATGGAACATCATTATCCTGCGGACCGCCTTCCAGGCCATACCGAGGGAGCTGGAGGAGGCGGCCGTTATTGACGGCGCCGGCCAGGCGAAGATTCTGGTCAACGTTATCCTGCCGCTGTCGAGGGCGACGCTCGCCGTCATATTCTTGTATTATCTGGTCGGGAACTGGAACTCCTGGTTTAATGCGATGGTGCTGCTTAAAGACCGGCAGCTGTTCCCGCTGCAGCTGTTAATGAAGGAAATTCTGGTGGCGAACGATGCCACGGCAACGTCGATCGGGAGCGCCGGCGGCGTCGTCATTAACAGCGCCCAGAGCGCGAACGCTTTCCGGGAGCTGGTGAAGTACTGCGCGATCGTCGTTTCGACGGTGCCGATTTTAATGGTATACCCATTCCTGCAGAAGTACTTTGTTAAAGGCGTTTACGTAGGCTCGATCAAAGGATAGATACAACAATGAATCAATGAGGAGTGAATGACATCTTGATGACAGAAACAAACCATACGCAGCCTCCGCGCCCGGAGTATCCGAGGCCCCAGTTCATGCGCAAGGCATGGCTGAGCCTGAATGGAGAGTGGGAATTCGGATTTGACGACGGAGACGTCGGCGAGCAAGAACGGTGGTATGAGGCGGATGGCTCCGATTCGTTCCATCGAAAGATCAATGTGCCCTTCGCGTTCCAAAGCAAGCTGAGCGGCATCGCGGATCCCTCCTTCCATGATGTGGTATGGTATCGGCGAACCTTTCACATCCCGGAAGACTGGAAAGGAAAAACCATTCTGCTTCATTTCGGCGCCGTCGATTATTTGGCGAAGGTCTGGGTTAACGGGCAGCTTGCGGCTGTTCATGAAGGGGGCCACACGCCGTTTCATGCGGATATTACCCGTTTCCTCGTTGAGGGGAGCAACACGCTGGTGGTCAGGGCCGAGGATTTCAGCCGCGACGTGACGCTGCCGAGGGGCAAGCAATACTGGCTGGAGAAATCGGCCAGCATCTTCTACACCCGGACGACGGGCATTTGGCAAAGCGTCTGGCTGGAGCCGTTATCCTCCGTGCATCTTAGAAAAACGGTGGTCACGCCGGACATCGATCGGAATGAAATCCGGATTCGCACCTTCGTTGACGGATTGAAAGCGGCAGATGACATAAAGCTTCAGGTTACCGTAACGTACGGGAACGAAGTCGTGGCTGAGGATCAATATTCGATCCGCAGCGGCGAGCAGCTGCGGACCATCGGCCTCGGGGATTTCACGGATCATGGCCTTGGCCGGCTGTGGAGCCCCGAGCATCCGAATCTGTACGATTTGGAGCTTCGGCTCGTAAGCGGCGAAGAGGTCGTCGATGAGGTTGCGAGCTATTTCGGCATGCGGAAGGTGTCGATCGAGGACGGCAAGCTCTGCTTGAATAACCGGCCGTATTATCAAAGACTGGTGCTGGACCAGGGATATTTTCCGGAAGGCATCCTAACCGCTCCTTCGGACGATGCGCTGAGACGCGACGTGGAGCTGGCCAAGGAGATGGGCTTCAACGGCGTGAGGAAGCACCAGAAGACGGAGGATCCAAGATTCCTCTATTGGTGCGACCGGCTCGGGCTGCTTGTGTGGAGCGAGGCGGCGAATGCGTATGACTATTCCGAAGAGTATGTACGCCGCTTCACCAAGGAATGGCAGGAGATCATCGAGCGGGATTATAACCACCCGTGCATCGTCACCTGGGTTCCGCTGAATGAAAGCTGGGGAATCCCGAATGTCCGCATGGACAGCCGGCAGCAGCAGCACGGGCTGGCCATGTATCATTTGACGAAATCGCTGGATGATACGCGACCGGTGGTGTATAACGACGGCTGGGAGCATATGACCACCGACCTGGTCACGATTCACGACTATGAGAGCCGTCAAGAGGTGCTGGAGAAACGCTATACAAGCGTGCAGTCCGCCGTGGAAGCGATGCCGGCCAACCGCAGCATTTTCGTCGGGGGCGCCTCCTATCAAGGCCAGCCCATTCTCGTTTCGGAGTTTGGAGGCATCGCCTTCAAGAAGAGCGAGTGGGAGGGCTGGGGATACTCGGGAGCGGACAGCGAAGAGGATTTCCTGGTCCGGCTTAAAGCCGTCGTCGACCCGATGCTGACCTCGCCGGTGGTGCAAGGCTACTGTTATACGCAGCTGACCGATGTCGAGCAGGAGATCAACGGTCTGCTCACCTATGACAGAAGGCCGAAAGCGCCGCTTGAGATGATCCGCGCGATCATGACGGGAACGCTAACCGAACCGCTAAGTGCGGAGCCGGATATTGACGCCGAGTCGACGAAGGCAGATCCCGAAATGGTAAGATAGGCCTTTTGCAAATATAGACATAATCAGACATTAAAAAGGAGTAAAGCCATGACTCATTCATCGAACATCCCGCGCCCCGAGTATCCTAGACCCCAATGGGTCCGGTCCGCGTGGGCCAATCTGAACGGCCAGTGGCAATTTGAAATTGATCACGGCAAGAGCGGCAAGGACCGCGGACTGGCGGATCCCGGTTACGAGCTGTCCGGGACGATCACGGTGCCTTTCTGTCCGGAGAGCAAGCTCTCCGGCGTAGAATATAAAGACTTTATGGCCGCTGTCTGGTATAAACGGGCGTTCACCGTGCCGGAAGACTGGGCCGGGGGCAGGATCCTGCTCCACTTCGGCGCCGTCGATTATGCAGCCGAGATATGGGTGAACGGGACGGTTGCCGGCTCGCACCGCGGAGGGTACACGCCGTTTAGCTTCGACATTACGTCCCATGTCGTGCCGGGCAGCAACGTCATTACGGTATATGCGGAGGACGACGTTCGTTCGGGGCGCCAGCCGCGAGGCAAGCAGAGCGGATTATACCACTCGCACGGCTGCGACTACACCCGTACGACAGGGATATGGCAGACGGTATGGCTTGAGCATGTGCCAAAGGCTTATATGGCGTCGATGAAATTGGTGGGGGATCCGGATAATGCCTGCGTGCATCTCGAGATTGCGGTCGAAGGGAGCGCGGCCGGGGAGCGGCTTGCCGCTTCCGCCTATTTCGACGGCCGGCTTGTCGGCGAAGCCGGCGCGATCGTATCCGGACCTTCGGTTAAGCTCACCGTTCCCTTGTCGGAGATCCACCTGTGGGAAGCAGGAAACGGGCGGCTGTACGACCTGGCCCTGTCCTTGACCGATCAGGGCCGCGCAAGCGATTCCGTCCAATCGTATTTCGGTCTTCGGACCCTGCGTCTTGACGGCATGGCATTCCGGATTAACGGCAAATCCGTGTTTCAACGGCTTGTGCTGGACCAAGGCTTTTATCCGGACGGCATCTACACGGCGCCGAGCGATGAGGATCTTCGCAGGGATATAGAACTCTCCATGGAGCTCGGTTTTAACGGGGCCAGGCTTCACGAGAAAATCTTTGAGCCGCGTTTTCTGTACTGGGCGGATCGCCTAGGCTATCTGGTATGGGGCGAGCACGCGAACTGGGGCTTGGACATCACGACGACCGAAGCGGTGTCCCATTTTCTGCCGGAGTGGCTGGAAGGCGTAGAGCGGGATTTCAATCATCCAGCGCTGATCGGCTGGTGCCCGTTTAACGAAACATGGGATAAGGATGGCACGAAGCAGCATAACGATGTGCTTCGCATCGTTTACGAGGTGACGAAGCGTATGGATCCGACCCGTCCTGTGATCGACACCAGCGGGAACTTCCATGTCGTCACCGATATTTTCGACATTCATGACTATGATCAGAATCCGGAGACGTTCCGCCAAAAATTTGAGCCGATGAAGGACGGCGGCGAGGTGTACAATACGTTTCCGAACCGGCAAACCTACGGAGGACAGCCCTATTTCGTCAGCGAGTACGGCGGGATATGGTGGAACCCGGACCAGAAGGACGGGAAGGCCTGGGGGTACGGCGAGAGACCGGCTTCCGAAGAGGAATTCCTTGCGCGTTACGAGGGGTTAACGAGCACGCTGCTGGATCATCCGATGATGTTCGGATTCTGTTACACGCAGCTATACGACGTGGAGCAGGAAGTCAACGGGCTGTATACCTACGAAAGAAAGGCGAAATTTGACCCTGAAGCCATCCGCCGCATCAATTCGCGCAAAGCGGCCATCGAAGATTGATATCCCGGAGCTTGCCATCCTGCGGCCGATGGTGCTAAGCAGGGTCGCATAACGCCGCCCGCAGCGGCGGCGAATGCGGACCGTGCCGAATAGCCGTTTGGGCGCATGATCATACATGTACCGAAAGGACGTGAACCGGATGATGAATAAGAATTTCAGGAACACCTTGCTGCTGTCGATATGCGCGCTGCTTGTTTTTCCGATCGGACAGACGACGCAAGCAGCCTCCGTTCAGAACAACTTCTATAACGTTGTCATGCAGGAGGGGGCAGACCCTTGGGTGTATAAGCATACGGACGGCTATTACTATTTCACGAAAACGACCGGCGGCAACGTGACGATCTGGAAATCCGCCCAGCTCACTACGATTGATGCGGCCCCTACAACGGTGGTAAACACGGGCTGCTGCAACATTTGGGCACCGGAGCTGCATTACATTGACGGCGCCTGGTATATATACTACGCCAAGGATGACGGAGACAATGTCAATCACCGCATGTACGTCATGGAGAACAAATCGCCTGATCCGACCCAAGGCACGTGGGAATACAAGGGGCAGATCACCGATCCGACGAACAAATGGGCGATTGACGGGACGGTGCTGCAGCTCGGCGGGGAGCTGTATTTCATCTGGTCCGGCTGGGAAGGAGACGTCAATATCCGTCAGAACCTGTATATTGCCCATATGAGCAATCCATGGACCATCGACTCGGAGCGGGTGGAGATATCCAGACCGACGTACAGCTGGGAAACGAATCATGTTCCCCAAGTCAATGAAGGACCTCAGGTCATCGTCCGGGACGGCCTTATTCATCTTGTCTATTCTGCAAGCGGAAGCTGGACCAATGACTATTGCTTGGGACTGATCACCGCGAGTGTATCCAGCGATCCTATGGATCCCGCCTCATGGACCAAGCGGGACCAGCCTATATTCAAGTCCGGCAACGGGCTTTACGGTCCAGGCCACCATTCGTTGACGAAGTCTCCGGATGATACGGAGGACTGGATCATGTATCATGTGGCCAAATACAATAATGCCGGGTGGAACCGGGAGGTTCGGATGCAGAAATTCACGTGGCATGCGGACGGCACGCCGAATCTCGGCGAACCGGTCGATCCGAACACGCCGATTCCTCTGCCTTCCGGTGAACCGGCTCATCTCCGGTATGAAGGGGAGGAGGGAGCTTTCGGCGGGGCGGCCTATGCATCGGAAAGCCCGAACGGCTCAGGCGGCCGGAAGGCAGGTCATATTGATACCCCGGAGAGCTTCGTAGATTTTAACGTTCACGTCCAGGAGGCAGGCGAATATATTTTGCTTGCGCGCACCGCCAACGGGACGGCCGGGGGCGGCTGGTCCTATCTGCAGCTGAGCGTAAACTCGGGCGAGCCGAGCCGGTTCCACATCACGAATAAAGGCTGGGAGAATTGGGGACTGTCCACAGCCAGAATCCAGCTGAAAGCCGGAGCCAACAAGATCCGGTTTACGAAAGGCGAAGAGTATGGCGAAATTGACTTCTTTGATATTAAACCGGCGAATTAAGATGCAGGGCACGGGTACCGCGTGAGTAAAACGAAGGCGAATCCAATCGAGAGGGGCTTCCGGATTTTCCGGGGGTCCTTTTCCTTCCATTATTCAAATTCCGCAATCGATCAGCATCAAGAATAAGCCAAACGGCAGCAGAGGCAGGCATCATTGTTTTTCATTACCGTTCGAAGTAAGATGATTGTAACGATTAAGATAAAGGGGAGCGGATTCGTGCTGGAACTAAGTTTTAACGACCCGGAGAAGCTTGTTAAGGTAACCCATGCTTTGTCGACGCGTTCCCGGGTAGATATTCTTCGCCTCTTGAATTCCAAAAACTTAAACATTATGGAAATCGCAGAGACGCTTAAGCTTCCCGTATCGACCGTGGCCAGCAATATCAAGGTATTGGAAGCGGCAGAGCTCATCAATACGGAATTGCTTCCGGCATCCCGCGGAGCGATGAAGGTATGCAGCCGGAATTATGATGACATTCATATCGCCCTTAATTTAAGAAACACCATGCCCAAAGGAGTCATGCATGTCTATGAGGTGGACATGCCCATCGGGCATTACAGCGATTGCGAAGTGCACCCTACTTGCGGGATGGCGAATGCTGAAGGCTACATCATCAAGGAGGACGAACCGGCGAGCTTTTATCATCCCAAGCATGTGAACGCTCAGATCATCTGGCTGCGCAAAGGGTATTTGGAATATTTGCTGCCGATGGATATTCCGGCCGGTGCACGCATCCAATCGCTCGAGCTCTCGATGGAGATGTGCTCCGAGGCGCCCAATTACGACAGTAATTGGCCGTCTAACATCTCGGTATGGGTGAATGAAGTGGAGATCGGCATGTGGACCAGCCCCGGCGATTTCGGCGACCGGCGCGGAAAGCTCAATCCGAACTGGTGGTATGACTGGGCGACGCAGTATGGGTTTCTCAAAACATGGCGGGTCGATCATGAGAAGACGACGCTGGATATGGAGAAAATTTCCGACGTTACCTTAAGCGATCTCCGCATCTCGGAAAGCCCGAAGCTGCGGCTGCGCATCGGCATCAAGCCCGATGCCGTACACCAGGGCGGGCTGAACCTGTTCGGCCGCCAATTCGGAGATCACGAGCAGAATATTATGATGCAGGTGAAATATACGATGGACCCGGAAGAAGAAGACGTTTAAACGTAAATATACGGCATCCGAAACGGCTGCACAGGAGGAAGCTTCTGTGGGCCGTTTTTTTTGTTTGAATCAAGCATTGCTTTGCATCATGGAAGGAAGATGAATTCTTTTTTATTATATATGACGTCATAATTAAAATGTTTTCGAATAAATAGGTCGTTATTAATTGAATTTATCTCGTTTATAGTGTACATTAATGGTATCCGATGCGTATTTAGGAATCATATATTGATCGTTCCTTTTCGGATGTTGTAAGTATCATCCTATGCAGGACCCGGCAGTCCATACGAATCAAATGAATCAAACAAGAACAAGAGAGGATGAGTGAGACATGTACCATTCCATGAAGCAAATCAATATGGGCGTTATCATTTGCAGGCATTGCAGCTCTCTAGTAGATACGGTGGACACCAATAAGATTGCCGTGTACTACGGCGTGTGTGATAAGCCGGAATGCCGGCAGCTGCACAAGGCCGGGGAGGGATCGGTACGATCCGCAGAGGCACCGTAACGAATGCGGCCTCATGCTGATGCTGTGAAGATCTAGTCCAGGAACCTATTCATCCAATGTGAACCTCGAGGATAATCAGAAGAAGGCAGCCGCTGTTACAGCGCTGCCTTCTCAGATTGTCGAGAAACCCTGTACTTTTTTCTAAAGTGCAGGGTTTCTCAATTTCAAGTGGTCACTTCAAAAGTGAAAACGGGGAGATTACCCCCGTTTTTCCAGGCGATCCAGGTGGATCGCCATCTTCTTCATGTTCTGTACAGCTGCTGTCATCAGGGCCTGTTCCCTGACGTTTTGCAGCCCGCGCAAACGGCAATAGCGAAACCCATGGAGCTCTTTGGCATCCGCGAAGCTTCGCTCAATCGTTTCTTTTCGTTTTCGGTAGAGATATTTCCCGGATCGACTCAACCGGTTGCCTCGCACCCACTCTTTGCTGTCCTCCCAGACATGACGAGTTACCACCTTTCGGTGGTTGCGAGACCGCGTGCATTCATTTAATAACGGGCAGTTCTTGCAGTGCTGTGGATCCGAAGCGTACTGTCGGTATCCCTCACGGTTGGTCGTCTTGTACGGTAATTCGTGCTTTGCAGGGCAAACATAAAGATTGCGCTCCGCATCATACGTGAACTTCCATTTAGGGAATAAACCCTGGGTCGGGTGAAATCTTCGGTGAGCAATAACGGCAAAGATGTTTCGGCTTTGCAGCCCTTTGCAGATGGGTGAAGTCAAGTACCCGGAGTCCAGAGCAACGGCTTCGACTTTAAAACCAAATCGTTCTTGTTGACGATCCAAACGGGACAAATATGGTACAGAATCATGGACATTTCCGGCGGTGACATGGACATCCGTAATCATATTATATTTCAGGTCCACGGTACGGTGGTCTAAATAGAAGAATCCTTCCGGTTTCCCATCACGAATCATATAACCGCTTTCGGGATCTGTCGTGCTCACTTTAACTTCCTTTTCCTCGATCACGTCCTCTCTTGGCTTTAGCGCTTTTTTCCATGTGCATTCCGGTCAGCCTCTACGGCCGCATTAAGTTCACTCACATAATCACGAGTGTTTTGCAAAACCTGTTCTTTTGTGTATTTATGCTTGTTCGCATTCGCTTTGACGTGGGTTGAGTCGGTAACTAAGACACGTCCGCCCACCATACGGTGCTGGATAGCTTGAAGCACAATCTCATCGAAGATCTCCTGAAAAATCTCGGTGTCTTTAAAGCGCGTGCGACGATTCCAGCTAATCGTAGAGTGGTCCGGCACTTTGTCGGTTAAACCTAACCCCAAAAACCAGCGGTAAGCAAGGTTGGTTTGAATTTCACGTTCGAGTTGGCGTTCGGAACGGATGCCATAAAAATAACCGAGGAAAATCATCTTAAATAACACGACAGGGTCGATAGCAGGCCGCCCAGTATCCGCACAGTAAAGCGGACGAACCTTTTCGTCGATGAAAGAGAAATCGATATACTTGTCCACTTTACGGAGCAGATGATCTTGAGGAACCAATTCTTCAATCGAAACAAATTCGTAAGTCTGCTGTTTTTCTCGATTCGAACGCAACATATGTAACACCCTTCCGAACGGTTTATTTACTATTATTATACAACATTAACGCGGTGTCGTGTTGAATTAAATTCACAAGAAAATAGCTGTCGAGACTTTCTCGACAGCCTGAGAAGGCAGCCGCTGTTACAGCGCTGCCT
The DNA here is from genome assembly GCF_002741055.1 of Paenibacillus ihbetae. Lineage (NCBI taxonomy): Bacteria > Bacillati > Bacillota > Bacilli > Caryophanales > Paenibacillaceae > Paenibacillus > Paenibacillus ihbetae. The sequence goes on from NZ_CP016809.1 coordinate 4,842,068, forward strand.
TCTTTTATTGGGGAACCTAAGCGGCGGAATGAACCATTATGAATTCCTTTGTTAGGCTCTTAATAACCGTTCCAGACCAAAACATTGCAGAGGCAGGAGGGGCCGCGCACAATATTTGAAATTTCATCGCTTCCGTGACGCACCGCAATAAGTTTGCAACATGAGACTGATATGATAAGGGTCAAGAAGGGAGCGGGAAATCCGGTCTGGCTTGTGTTGAGGGGACTACAAAGAGATTCTCCGGGTTCCCGACAGGCGGCTTGGTTAACGGCCGGATTTCCGCTCCGGAGGAGGAAGCCATTGATGAAAACTTATCCAGAATACAGCCGCGTCACAGATGGAAATAAACACGCAAAGCTCATCTTGATTTTAGCTGTGGTTGCTTGCATTCGTCCGCTTATGAGCATGCTTGGCCTGCTGCAGCAAATCGGGCAGCCTGCCGGCAGCATTATTTTTACGGTTGCCATTTCCGTCGTATGGATTGCAGCTGCCGTGCTCGCGCGAGTGAAGCAGCCTGTAATGACGTTGATGTATACCGGCATGGTATACGGCATTCTGGTCATCCTGATCAGCGCCGTTCTCTCGCCAATCCTGACCGGCGAGCTCCAAGGACCGGTGACGAATCCGTTTGCCATCGTCGGCGTTCTGATAACGAACGCCATTTGGGGGATCGTCACGGGCGGGATTGCTTTGGCGTGGATGCGTGCGGTCAAGCGATAAACTGCTTATTGCAGCCCGTGGTCATGCTTGGGGATTAGTTAGTCGAAAAGATGTAATCTTAAGAGCCAGAAATCGTGCAACCCATGACATGGCCGGAAATCCCGGCGGGTCATGGGTTTTGTTTGGCCGGATAAGAACGTTTAACTTTAGGGCCACAATCCACTGTAATATCGTCACTTCCATATCGTCACAGCTATATCCAAGCTGCCCATGTAACCACTGCCGAGTTCGCTACCGCTCAGGTCCTGCCGCACCGATCACTGCCGCCTATATCTTGGCCTTCCATTTTGCGAGTCTCAGGCTTCCTACTGGATCGGCGTGTGCTGCCATGTCGAAGGCGAGGCCCCTGCAATAGCTTATTTTACATAACTATCTACTAAAGGGGACGTTCGGATAACATTCTCTTACTATAATGGATCTGAGACAAAACGCATAAGGAGAGTGTGAAGATGAAGCTGGCGATCCTTGGAGATTTGCATTATCACGAGGCGGACGAACAGATTGGCGCATGGGTGATGGCAAGGGATGCGTTTTATACAAGAATGCTGCACCATTTCATGAGTGCTGAAGCGGATATGCATATTTCGCTCGGTGATCTTACGAATTTCGGTACGGTGAGAGAGATTGATGAAGTCTATGGAATCATGGAGCGTTACGATACGAACTTTGTTCATGTGCTCGGGAATCACGACACCTATTCCCAGCCCAAGCGGGATTTGCTCATGAGGACGGGCCAGGCCCGTTATCAGGCGCTCGACATGGAACATGCGGTGTTCGTATTTTTGGATACGACAAGAGAGATGGATTTAACAAACTGGGGAGGCTGGCTTGACGAGGAGCAGCTGAGCTGGTTCGAGCATATCGTTGTCAGCTCCGGCACGAAGCCGATGCTTGTGTTCGCGCATCACCCGGTGCATTTGACCACGACAGGATCGGATCGGGACAAAGGCTCCATTGACCCTTCGATCGATATGTGGCGCATTTTAAGCCAAAAGCAGGGCTCAGCCGTCTATTTCAACGGGCATACCCATGTCGATTCCATTACGCAACAGAACAACTGGACCTTCGTGCAGCTGTCCGCTTGCTTGGACCAGCACGCTTATCGGATCGTCGAAATGGAAGACGATTATATTCACATCCATGCCGTCGACATTGATGACATGGAGCTTTCGAAGCAGCTTCCTGAAATTCATCGCCATATGAAGCACTTTAGTCCGAATGCAAATGCGAGAGGTGCGGAGCTTGAGCGAGCGTGCAGCATTTTGCTCGCGAGAGGAGACGCCGAGCTTGCAAATACTGCAGCAGTGAAGGCTGGCAGCAGCCATGGTTAATCAGACACCATCAAAGGCCAACCGGTCCTATTCGGAAAAGCGGGGGAAGCTTGCGGGATCATCCGCCGCTGGTCTGCGGGAGCTGCTTGAGCTGCGCCGGAACGTGGCATCGATTCGGGACGTCAGGCAGCTTGAAGCTGCCCTAACATTCAGCAATACATTAAGCTGCGTATTCATGCTGACTGGAAACATCGGCGTTATTAAAGGCTATGTGGATTTGTTTAAGCAGCATGACATTCCGGTATTCGTTCACGTCGAGAAGATCGGCGGCTTGTCCTTCGATCAGCCGGGATTGGAATATTTAGCGAATGCAATCAAGCCTGACGGCATCATTACGACGAAGATCCAGGTCGTGAAGAAAGCGCAGAAGCTGGGGCTTACCACCATCCAGCGCTTCTTCCTGATCGATTCCGAGGGGCTTGCCAACATCACGCAATCGCTGGATCAGGTGCAGCCGGACGTTATCGAGATTATGCCTGCCCGGATTCCGGAGGTGCTGGGAAAGGTAAGGGAGATGACGAAGCTCCCCATCATATCCGGCGGGCTGCTTACGCAGCGAAAGCACGCGGAGGAGTGCCTTGCGCACGGGGCGACCGCCATTTCCTCTTCAAGCCCTTCGCTGTGGAAGGAAAGTTTTGGCTTAACGGATGTTTAACAATTCACACATATCCCGTTAACATATGGGCGATAAGATGGAGGCAGGTTGAAGAGACAAACCTGCCTTTTCTAACCACACAAGTAAATAGCCGATGGGGTTGGAGTGATGGAGAAACCTGAACAGACCATGGAGTCCGTATCTTAGACTTTTGCATGGTTTGGTTCAGGTTTCTTTTTGTCATGCCCATACAGTCCTGATAGACCGGGTCCCAAATGGCATTAAGGGGAGGATTTTGCAAAAATCCAAAGAGTAACTTTCAATCAGCAATGGCCCCAACGAAATGGTTTAATTCGTCAATATATTTTTACCCGGGAGCGACTGAAATCGAATTTTGCAAATTCTTTAGAAATAAAACTATGGGAGGAAATGAAATGAAAAGAAGAAAAAGACGCGGTTTCTTAACACTGATGCTGGGGATGGCCATGATGCTGTCCGCATGCGGCGGCGAGTCCGGCGGTGGCGCGGCAACGAACGCGAGCGCAGGCTCGGCGAACACGGGCAATGCCTCCGGCGAGAAGATCCAAATCAAGTATTGGTACGCGTTCGGGGAGAAAATCGAGGAAGCCAAGCAGGAGCTGGTTAAACGGTTCAACGAGTCCCAGGACAAGATTGAAGTCGTTGCGGAATACCAGGGCAATTACGATGACCTGCACGCTAAAGTACAGGCTGCATTTGCGGCTGGCGATGCTCCGGCCGTAACGGATCTGGAAATCGCCTCGACGGGCACGTTTGCCAGATATGGCATGCTGCAGGAACTGGCGCCTTTTGCCGAAAAGGATAAGGACCAGCTGAAGATCGATGATTTCAATCCCGGCTTGATGGGAAATGCCTATGTTGATGGAAAGCTGTACGGGCTTCCGTTCATGCGCAGCACGCCGATCATGTATATGAACGTTTCGCTGCTGGAAAAAGCAGGCCTTGATCCGGCCGGACCGAAGACATGGGCCGAGTTCGAGGAATACGGACGCGTGCTTAAGGAAAAAGGGATTACGGCCATGACGATGCCGGTTGACATCTGGTTCTACGAAGGGCTTGTCGCCCAATCCGGCGGCCAAGTGCTTGCCGAAGACGGCAAATCCGGCCTGTTTAACACGCCTGAAGCGGTAGAGCCGGTGGAGTTCTGGAAGAAGCTTGCGTCAGAAGGACTCATTAAAATTCCGGTCGGCGATGAAGCGGGCGCAACGGCGGATAAAGACTGGGCGAACCAAACCTCCGCGTTTAAATTCGGTTCGACGGCAGGAGTAGCTGGAGCGATCGATATCTCGAAAGGAAATAACTTTGAATTTGATACGGCGTTTATGCCGGCAAACAAATCTTACGGGGTGCCTACAGGCGGTTGCCAGCTCGTCATGACATCCAAGCTGAGCGAGGAAGAGCAGGCTGCGGCATGGGAGTTCATCAAGTTCATGACAACAACGGAAAGCACGATTTACCAAAGCAAGCACGTCGGTTACTTGCCGACCCGTTTGTCGGCGCTGGAGACGGAAGAGATGCAGTCCCTGTATAAGGAATATCCGCAATACAAAGTAGCTGTGGACCAGCTGGAATATGCGAGACCGCGTCCGATGGAGACGGCTTATCCGGAAGTGGCCAAACTCGTGAAGAGCGCGATCGAGAAAACGCTGCTTGATCCGAAAGTAACGCCTCAGCAAGCGATGGACGAGGCGAACGAAAAGGCGAACGCACTGCTCAGCAAATAATCGGGAGGTATGTGAGATGGGCAGAATCGAGCTAAAAGGAATCAGCAAGTTTTTCAAAGAAGAGGAAGTCATCAAAAATTTGGATCTGACGATTCGGGACGGTTCTTTCACCGTCCTCGTCGGACCGTCAGGCTGCGGCAAATCGACAACGCTCCGCATGATTGCCGGCCTCGATGAGCAGACGAAGGGTGAAATCTGGATCGATGACAAGTGTGTGAACGGGGTTCCTCCCGGAGATCGCGACGTAGCCATGGTGTTTCAAAACTATGCCCTGTACCCGACGATGAACGTCTACGACAACATCGAGTTCGGGCTCATTAACCGCAAGGTGCCGAAGAAAGAGCGGGAGAAGCTGATCAAGGACATCGCCGAAATCGTCGGCCTTAGCGATTATATGAAGAAGAAGCCGGAAATGCTGTCCGGCGGGCAAAGACAACGCGTGGCGCTTGCGCGCGCCATGGTCAAAAAGCCGCAGGTTTTTATTCTGGACGAACCGCTCTCGAACCTGGATGCGAAGCTGCGCCACCAAATGCGGACTGAGCTGATTCAGCTGCACGAGCGTCTCGGCACCACCTTTGTCTATGTTACCCATGATCAGGTTGAAGCGATGTCCATGGGGGATGAAATCGTAATTATGAACAAGGGCGTTATCCAGCAGGCGGCTTCGCCGATGACGCTGTATAACGATCCGGCCAATGTATTTGCAGCTCAATTCATCGGTACGCCGGCTATGAACATTTTGCCAAGCCAGGAGCTTCAGCTGCCTTCGGCCCAAGGGAAGCGGCATGATATCGCGAGCTTCGGGTTCCGTCCTGAGCATGCGCTGTTCCAAGCGCCGGCTGCAGTCGAAGGACTTCGGCTGGACGGGATGGTGCTGACCCGCGAAAGCCTCGGCGCGGAAAATATTTATCAAATCCAGTCCTCGCTCGGCATGTTCTCGGTCAAGACGTTTCTTGAACCGCTCACATCGGATACGCTGGTCTCGGTGACGGTTCCTTATGAGCGTCTGTACTATTTCAATAGCGAAGGCCAAAGGCTCAGACAGTTAGAGGTCCGGCGTGGGGAAGAGTTCAGTACGACGAAGACGCCTGAATTGGTATCAGTAGGCGGGGGGCTCTAGCATGACATCTCGTTTGTGGGAAAAGCTTAAGCCTTATGGCATGATTTCGCCTTCGCTTGCCGTATTCGGCATATTCTTCATCTACCCGATCTTCTACATGATCTATCTCAGCTTCTTCGATTGGAATTTCGTCAGCCCGACGAAGAACTATGTCGGCTTGCAAAATTTTACGGATCTGCTGTCGGATAAAGAGTTCATGCAGGTGCTTCTGAATACGACCATCTATACCTTTGCCACGGTGTCGCTGACGCTCAGCATTTCGCTGGCCATCGCCCTCTGGCTGAACCGCTCGGGATTGTTTTACGGATTCGTGCAAGGCGCGATCTTCAGTCCGCACATCATTTCCCTGGTGTCCATCTCCTTGCTGTGGAGCTGGCTCATGGATCCCGAATACGGATTGCTGAACTGGGTGATCGGTTTGTTCGGCCTGTCGCCGCTGCAGTGGCTGTCCCACCCGGACACCTCGCTCATGTCGCTGATTCTGGTCGCCGTGTGGAAGGGCATCGGGTTCAACACGCTGGTCTTTATCGCCGGCCTGCAGAGCATCCCGCCGAGCATTTACGAGGCGGCCGCGCTTGACCGCTCGAAGCGGTGGCGGACGTTTCGGAAGCTTACGCTGCCGATGCTCTCCCCGACGCTGTTTTTCTTGGCGATTATGAGCATGATCGGCTCATTCCAGGTTTTCGAGACGATTGCAATCATGACCCAGGGCGGGCCGGTCAACTCGACCAACACGCTGGTATATTACATTTACGAATACGGCTTCCGCTTCTTCAAGATCGGATATGCATCGGCAGCCGGCGTCATGCTGCTCATCATTGTCGGCGTGCTTACAATTATTTACTTCCGCATGCTGTCCAAACGCGTCCATTACAGGTAAGCCTGGTAGCGGCATCCGGTATAGATAGTTAGCGGAAAGGAGAGGACGAATTCAAGTGAGTGCAATAGAGAAAGCAGTTCAGGCAAGAGAGTCGTCCGAACGAAATTTAAGGCCGGAGGCATGGAGCGGGGTCAAGGTGATGAACGGCATTCTGAAAGCCTTGAACATGATCGGCATGCTGGGCCTTGTTCTGATCTTCGCCCTGCCCTTTGCATGGATGATCTCGACGTCGCTTAAAACCCTGCCGGAAACGATGATTTTTCCGCCGGAATGGATTCCGAACGATCCGCAGTGGCAAAACTTTATTCAAGCCTGGAATTCCGGACCGTTCCTTCATTATTTCTTCAACAGCGTCCTGATCGCGGGCGGCATTCTCATTTTACAAATGCTGACCATGATTCCCGCGGCTTATGCCTTCGCAAGATTCCAATTTCCGGGGTCAGGCATTCTGTTCGGATTCGTCATGGTAACCTTGATGATTCCGTCCCAGCTTATCTTTCTCCCGGTCTATCTGCAGCTCAGCTCGTGGCATTTGCTGAACACTCACATGGGGCTGATTCTGCCTTTCGCCTCCAGCGCCTTCGGCATATTCCTGTTAAGGCAGTCCTTTAAGCAGGTGCCGGAAGAGCTCATCGAAGCGGCACGGCTGGATAAAGCCAAGGAATGGAAGATCATGTGGAAGCTGATGATTCCAATGGCCCGTCCTGCGCTGATCACGATTGCGCTGTTCAGCTTCATCAGCCACTGGAACGATTATTTCTGGCCGCTGGTCATGACGACGAACGAAACGGCAAGAACCTTGCCGCTCGGGATTGCGAAGATCCGGGAAACGGAGGGCGTTGCGACATGGAATATTTTGATGGCGGCGAACCTGATTCTCGTCGTGCCGATCCTGATCGTGTTCTTCTTCGCACAGCGCTCGATTATTAAGGCGTTCGTGTACAATGGCGTGAAGTAGTGTACAATTTGCGAAATCAGGCAATGATTGTATATGACGAAACGGAAGAAGTCCGGCACCTTGGCCGGACTTCTTGTGTTGTGTATGGAAAGCTCGAAGACGAAATTCGTGAATGCTAAACGCTTATCAATCCCGATTCGCCAGCTTGGACAGCAGACGGATAATTTCGATGTACAGCCATACGAGGGTGACCAACAAACCGAAGGAGCCGTACCACTCCATGTATTTCGGTGCACCCTGTTGCGCCCCTTCTTCAATGAAATTAAAGTCGAGCACGAAATTCAGTGCGGCGATGATGATGATGACAATCGAGATCCCGATTCCGATCGGCGTGCTGTCATGCAAATACGGAACGGTGACGCCGAACAATCCGAGTACGAAGCTGAGCAAGTAGACCAGCGCAACGCCTGCCGTAGCTGCAATGATTCCCCGCCGGAAGCCGGGGCTCGCCTTGATGAGTCCGGTCTTGTACGCAAGCAGCATGCCCAGGAACACGCACATCGTCAGCAGGGCAGCCTGCAGCGTTATGCCGTAATAGAGGGATTCATAATTTGCTGATAATGCGCCGAGAAACAATCCTTCCGCAACCGCGTAGATCGGTGCGAGAAACGGCGCCGACTTCGGCGCGAAGCTGATGATCAGCGCCAGCACAAAGCCGCCGATCGCGCCGCCGACCATCAGCGGGAACATGTCGTATCCGTTAAAGAACATGACCCAAGAAATGACCGCTGCCCCGATAAGCAGCGCAAGCAGCATGAACGATTTGTTCACCGTTCCGCCGATGGTCATCGTCTCTCGATCATTGTAATGCCCGCTCCTCTCAAACGTATTTTCATTAAGTGTTGGATTTCCGCTGCGACCTAACAAATGAATGCCTCCTAAATAACTATTTTTATGTTCATTCTATCATAGGTTGTCATATTTTAGGAGATATAATCTTTTTGCATCGAAATTCCCCGCCTGTTTCGCGAAGCGGATGATGGATAGCGCTTGTGTATGCAATTTTAGACATTCAAATTTGATGTGTCCAAAATATTAGACATCGCCCAATCAAACTCATCTCTTATAAATTAAGCCGCTTGAGCTTATTGTAGAGCGTCGCACGTGAAATGCCGAGCTGCTTCGCCAGCGTGTATTTGTTTCCGTTAACAGACTCAAGCGCTTCAAGCAGCAGCTTTCGCTCGTACTCGTCAAGCCTAGCTTGGTAAGCAGCACCGTTGACAGGCGCGATGCCTATGCCGCTTCCCTCCCCCGGCAGAGGACTCTTATCGCCGGAATACATATGATCCGGCAAATATTCACGGCGAATTTCTCCTTCGGTAGAGAAGATAACGAGCCGCTCAATGGTGTTGCGCAGCTCGCGGATGTTGCCCGGCCAATCGTACCTTAGCAGATCCTCGAATACCTCCGGTGTAAACGAATGGATATGGCGTCCATAGACTAGCGAGAATTCATGAAGAAAGGACTGTGTCAGCTCGTATATATCCTCTTTGCGTTCGCGCAGAGGGGGAACGACCAACGTCACAACGTTCAGACGATAGTACAGGTCCTCACGGAAGCTGCCATCTGCGATCATCCGTTTCAAGTCCCGGTTTGTGGCCGCGATGATCCGGCAGTCGGCGCGATGCAGCTGGGTCCCGCCGACCGGGAAATAACTTCGCTCCTGGAGCACGCGCAGCAGCTTGACCTGCAGGTCGAGAGGCATTTCCCCGATCTCGTCAAGGAATAAGGTGCCGCCGCGGGCAAGCTCAATCTTTCCTTTCTTCCCTTTCGGGTCCGCACCGGAGAAAGCGCCCCGTTCGTAGCCGAATAATTCGCTCTCGAACAATGCGGCCGGAATGGCTCCGCAGTTGATTGCAATGAAGGGGGCGTTCGCAGGCTCGCGCGATTCGTGGATCGCTTTGGCGAACAATTCCTTCCCCGTCCCGCTCTCGCCCTGGATCAGCACCGTCGCTTTCGTCGAGCTGATCTTCTTGATCGTTTCGATGCTGTTTTTAATCGCGCGGCTCGTTCCCTTAATATGCTGAAAAGGGTCTCCTGCAGGACTCAGCATCGCCACTTCCTTCTGAAGATGATGGACCTTGCTTGTCATCTGCAGCAGCTCTTGATGCAGCCGCATTTGGGTGGTCAGATCCGTTTCCGCTGCAACGGCGCCGATAATCCGATCCTCGAGCGTAACCGGATTGGAATTAATCAGGACGAACAGGTCTTGACGCGGCCGATGCTGCATTTTATGGGCCGGCTGGCCGGTTTGTAGTGTGCGCAGGGACTGCAGCCGGTCGACGGGGAAGAAATCGGAAGCGGGCTTGCCGATGATCTCGCCCCTGGGAATGGAGAATATATGCTCCGCGCCGGATGTCCAGACGGCCACGCGTCCTTCTTCGTCAATCAGCGTGATGGCAACATCCGGGTCCAAGGTATCCAGCGTGGCAGCGAAGTAAGCCTCCAGCACCCGGTGAGCCTGCACCACCGCATCCGTCATATCCAGCGCGGATAGATAGCCGAGTGCCCTGCCGTTCTGCAGTACGATTGCCAATGAGCAGCAAGTGAAGGCAGCAGAAGCTTTCGCTAATGGCTCATCTGCGTTTATGGTCTCGACATGAATCAGGACATCTTGGATATTCCGTACGGGATCCGCGGCCGAGGGAGGCAGCAGCCCGTATTTGCCGGTCTCGTCCCTGACAAAGACTGGGCCGCAGCCCGCTGTATCCAGGGCATTCCGGATTGCTGCCGGGTCGGTCAGATCAACAATGATGCAGTCCGTGCGGATAAGCTGCTCCACGCTCGGCAATCGATGCTTCATTCGGTGGCCCCCTATGATATAAGAAATGTAAATGCTTACAAACTCATGTTAGGGCCATTATACCGAGCCTGTTTTTCAGTGTAAATCACTTGAACATATTTTTGACGACCATCCATAGATTTGCGGGCTTTTCCGCCAGACGCCGGGTGTAGTAAGGGTACCACATGCTGCCGTATGGCATATAGCAGCGGATCCGGTAGCCCTCCCTTGCCAACTGCGCCTGGTCGTTCATTCGCAGGCCGTACAGCATTTGGAATTCAAAGGCGTCTGCCTTGATGCCTTTCTTATGCGCATATTCCTTGACCCAATTGATGATGCGGTCGTCATGGGATGCGATGGCGGTGTACACGCCTTGGTCAAGATGCATTTGAATGAGTGCTTTGAAGTTATCGATCACTTCGCTCATTTGCTGATAGGCAACGGATGCCGGCTCCTTGTAGGCTCCTTTTACAAGCCGGAGGTTTACGCCCGCTTCGATCAATTGCTTCACGTCTTCCCGGGAACGCAGCAAGTAGGCTTGAATCACGGTCCCGACGTTGGTCAGTCCTTCCCCGTGAAGACGAAGGACGATATCGATGGTCGCTTGCGTATAGGGCGAATCCTCCATATCGATCCGTACGAAATTGTTATGCTGTTTAGCCTCGGCAACGATGTCCCGAATATTGCTGTAACAGGCTTCCGGGTCCAGCGCCAAGCCCATTTGCGTCGGCTTTAACGATACATTGGAGTTTACCTTCCGTCTGGCGATCCCGTTAATTAGGCGTACATATTCCTCCCTGTAGCTTGCAGCTTCCGCTATTTGCTTGATTCCCTCTCCCAGATGATCCAAAGTGACCATGATCCCGTTTCCGTTCAACCTCTCGATTTCGTCCAGCGCCTCCTCCAGACTGCTGCCCGCAATGAATTTTGCTGCTAATTTACGGCCGTACCGAAGGGCAAGATGCTCCACCAGTCTATTGCCGGAAACCGATAACAATACCTTTCGATAGAGTTCGATACTGTCCACGTTTGATTTCTCCTTTCAGGCTGTCATCGCTGACGCAATGAATCTGTACAGGATAACGCAAGCAAAAAACGTTCCAGACGAAGAAACAAGCACCGTTGGCACGATATTTGCTTATTATCCTATAAGGACTGGTGGAACAGGTTTTGCGATTCCACACATGCGAAAGGGTGGTTAACGATTATGAGAACCGAATTCAGGAACGAGTCGTTTGTCAATTTCAAGGATGACCGCAACAATGCGGAATTTGACCGCGTGCTGGAGCAGACGGAGGCCGGGCTTGGCAAAGAGTATCCGCTAATTATCGGAGGCGAGCGCATCTTGACGGAGATCAAGGCCGCTTCCATTAATCCGGCAAACAAAGCTCAGGTGGTCGGTGTCGTATCGCAGGCGGACGTACAATATGCGGAGCAGGCCATCCAGGCCGCTGCGGCGGCCTTTGAGACATGGAAACGGACCGATCCGAATGAGCGTGCGCGATATTTGTTCCGTGCAGCGGCTGTTTTGCGCCGGCGCAGGCATGAATTTTCCGCTTTGATGACGTTTGAGGCAGGGAAGACCCGGGTGGAAGCGGATGTTGAAACGGCGGAGGCGATCGATTTCCTGGAGTTCTACGGGCGCGAGATGCAGCGGCTCAGCCAGCCGCAGCCATTGACGGTCAGCCAGGAAGAAGAGAATGAGCTGTATTATCTGCCTTTAGGCGTCGGCGTCATTATACCGCCATGGAATTTTCCGCTGGCGATTATGGCAGGCATGACGATGGCGGCCGTCGTTGCCGGGAATACCGTCGTCTTGAAGCCGGCTAGTCCGACGCCTGTCATTGCCGCGAAATTTATGGCGCTGCTCGAAGAGGTGGGACTGCCGGCGGGCGTTGTCAATTTTGTTCCCGGACCGGGCGGCGAGGTCGGCGATTATCTGGTTGACCATCCGCTGACCCGCTTTGTCAGCTTTACGGGCTCCCGCGATGTAGGACTCCGCATTAACGAACGGGCAGCGAAGACCCAGCCTGGACAGAAATGGATCAAACGCGTCGTTGCGGAAATGGGCGGCAAGGATGCGATCATCGTCGACCAGGATGCCGATCTCGATCTGGCTGTGGATGCCATTACGCTGTCCGCCTTCGGATTCTCCGGCCAGAAGTGCTCGGCTTGCTCCAGAGTCATCGTTCACGAGAAGGTCTACGATACCGTCCTGGAGCGGGTGGTGGAGCGGGCAAGCCGGCTCACAATAGGTGCGCCGTCGGCAGCCGGGACGGATGTAGGCCCCGTGATCGACGAGAAGGCTTACCTGAAAATTCAGGAGTACATCGAAATTGGAAAACAGGAAGGACGTCTGGTTCTTGGTGGCGGAACGGGGGATCCGAACGGATTTTTTATCGAGCCTACGATCTTTGCCGATGTGGACCCGAATGCCCGGATTTCGCGGGAAGAAATATTCGGTCCGGTGGTTGCGTTCACGAAGGCCCAATCCTTCGATGAGGCGCTTGCGTTCGCCAACAATACGGATTACGGCTTAACCGGAGCCGTTATTTCGCGCAGCGGGGCGAATTTGGAGAAGGCAAGACGCGAGTTTTTCGTCGGCAATCTGTATTTTAACCGCAAATGCACAGGCGCCTTGGTCGGAACGCATCCGTTTGGCGGGTTCAATATGTCGGGTACGGATTCGAAAGCCGGCGGACGGGACTATTTACTGCTGTTTACCCAAGCGAAGCTGGTAGCCGAGCGATTTTAGGCAGAGGAAATCCGGTCATATCGTCTAAAAATTTAGACATGGCATCTTGATGTTCAATTGGATTGTTTTTGAGTATAGTCAAGGGAGAGCAGAAATGGCTTAGAAGAGAGCCTGCGGAAGGAGGAGAATCTGTTGCTGGGCTATCAATTGGTGCAGGACCAAAGCACAAAGCTGGCAATAACTCCTGAACTGAAGCAATCGATTCATATATTAACCATGTCCGCCGAAGAGCTGATCCGGTATTTACAGGAGCAGGAAGCCGAAAATCCGGTCCTTGAACTCGATTTCAGACGGGGGTACGACATGTACGGCGGCAGAAGCAGGGGCGCAATCGACAATGGACGCGAGCCGGACCCATTACGGAACGCAAGGCAGGCGCAGGACACGCTGGAGTCCAATCTGAAGAGCCAGCTGCGCCTCCTCTCCCTCCCGAAGGAGGTATACCGAATTGCGGTATTTATGGCGGGCAATTTGAGCGATGACGGATATCTGGATCTCCCCGTCATCGAAATCAGACGAAAGTTAGGCGTATCGGAAGAGCTCCTTCGGACCGCGCTTGAGGCATTGCAATCATTGGAGCCGGCCGGGGTCGGCTGCAGGGATTTGCGGGAATGCCTGCTGCTGCAGATTGTGAGAGACCCTGCGGCTCCGCCGTTTGCCTATGAAATCACAGACCGGTTTTTGCCCGAGCTGGCATACGGGAAGCTGGAGAAGGCTGCCGCGGCTTTGAACATCCCGGTGGAGAAGGCAAGGCTGGCAGCGGATTATATTCGCGGCTTGAATCCGCGTCCTGGGCTGGCGTTTGCCGCATTGGAGACACAGTACATCGTTCCGGATGTGATCGTCGAAAGCCATGAGGATGGCTTCACGGTGTCGATGCATCCAGTGAACCTACCCAGGCTCTCCATTAACAGCTCCGCCAGGGAATGGGTTATGCTGCGTGGATCCGCTGAAGCCTCTTCGTATTTGAACAGCTGCGTCCGATCCGCACGCTGGCTGGTTCGAAGCGTGGAGAAGAGGAACCGCACGCTGATGAGGGTCGTGATTGCCATTATGGAGGAGCAGCGAAGGTTTCTGGCGGAAGGAATCAGGGGCATTGCCCCGATGAAGATGAATACGATCTCGGCCAAGCTGAATGTGCATGAATCGACCATCAGCCGGGCGGTGCAGGGGAAATTTGTGCTTACGCCGCACGGCGTGCTTCCCTTGAAATATTTTTTCTCGGCCGGATTATCAACCATGGGCGGAAATGGCATATCCTCTCGAAGCGTGAAAGCGCGAATCAAGGAGCTCATCGATGAAGAAGATAAGCACCGTCCCTACTCGGATCAGCATATTGCGGATGTGCTGGGGGCGGAGGGGATCCGGCTGTCGCGCAGAACGGTTGCGAAGTATCGGGAGCAAATGCAGATTATGCCCTCCGCCTTACGCAAACGCAGATAGAAAAGGGTGCCCTCGGAGTGATGTATCCGAGGGCACCCTTATTTTGACTCCGGCCTTCCTTGAAGCGAATACGGATGCATCAATACCGCTGCATGGCCGCCGGATCGGCATCGTCCTGCTCTTGTGTCAGCGAGCCTGCAAACGATTCGATCCCTTTCACCATGATGTTAAGCGATTCGAGTACATGATAGAGGGTTACCGGAGGAACGGATTCCTCGTCCGGCATACCAGCCTCCTCAGCGAGGCTGATAATATGGTCATATCCGATAACCTGGAAGCAGATCTGATGCAGAAATCCGGCCGATTCATAGAAGCGGCGGCTCTCGGAGCTCGCAGCCGACCCTTTGATGGAAGCGGCGTTTCGAATATCGCTGCACAGCTTGAAGAGATTTGCGGACAACGTTTTCAGAACCGATGACAGGTCAGCATAGACGCTTTTGCTGCCGGAGGAAGCGTCCCAGCGGCTTGCCGCAAAATACTCAATGCGCGTCATATGCCTCAAATAAGAGACGGTCCGCTCCGTTAATTCACGATTCGCATGGGGCATGACGGCATCCGGTGCCGAATCGATGCGAATCCTCTTTAATCGGGAGGCGGCTTCGGCGAGCCGCGCCGCATCCAGCTGCAGCTGCTTCGCGGATTCCCCGAAAGCCCGGGTCAGCCGAACCGGCACGTTCATGGCGGGATTCCGGGAATCGGCCTGGTGCGGTCCTTCGAGGTGTTCTTTTGCCATCCATAATCGATATTTTAATCCCTCGGTGGCTGAGACCAGCTTATGCGTTAGCTGATGGGCGGCGACATTCAGCGATGTCGAAAGAATCCAGTCGGCCGAATGAGGGCCGTTTACGTGGAGGTCCGGATCGATCAAGGCGTAGTTACCTTTATCCTCCAGCATCAGCTCCAGCGCGCGGTTGGCAAGCACCTCGTTTATATTTACATTCAGGAGATGGCTTGATGAACCATGGATATAGCCTGCAATAAATTGCTCCGAATGCTTTCCTTCCTTGATTTCATCCGCCGCCTTCATGATGAGATTTCCGATCCGCTCGGACACGATCTGTTGATCGATACCCGAACGGACCGCTGCGCTTTTGACACAGGCCAAAGCCTTAATGAATTCGCCATGGACGGGGGCATTCACCGTCGGATATTGCCCGGCAGCGCGGATCGTGCGGACTCCGTAGTAGGCATGGGACGGCACCTCTACCGGCCCGGTCTTGTCCCGTTCAATTCTGATCATCCTCTCATCCCTTTCGAAAATGTTGTGTCGTCATTTCTTATGGGGAATACAAGCAATTTTCGTGCCAAGCGATCCATTGACCCTTAGCGAATCATTCAATTATTCGTCCATTCATTAATACGACAGCCGTTCATTCATTCATTAATCCGACAGCAAATTGCTATCCTTGCCCAATGTTTAGTAAACTGATTGAAAAACCACGATAGTAGGTGCATGAAATGAGTATTGATATTCGAACTGGGCGCAGGGATGAGCTGCAAGAGATTATGGCGCTGATCGCCCGCTGCGTGAAAGTGATGCAGGCCGGCGGAAGCGATCAGTGGGACGAGCAGTATCCGAACCGGGACGTGATCGGGGAGGATCTCCAGCGGGGGACGCTGTTTGTAGCAGAAGGGAATGAGCGAATTCTCGGCATCGTTGTTCTGGATGAGCATCAGGATGAGCAGTACGGGAGGATCGATTGGAAGCAGAAGGAGGGGCCAAATCTGGTGATGCATCGGCTTGCCGTCGATCCACAGGCGCAAGGTCAAGGAGTTGCCCGCAAGCTGATTGAATTTGCCGAAAACTATGCGGTCCGAGAAGGATATGCCAGCATCCGGCTGGATACCTATAACAAAAATACGGCGGCATTGAAGCTGTATCGCGGGCTGGGCTACGAGGAGCGGGGCGAGGTGAATTATCCGGGCAAAGCGGCCAGCTTCCCGGTATTCGAGAAGGTATTTCCAGAGCGCGTGGAGTAGATTTATTCTATAATGATCAACAGCTAAGCGGGGTGCACGATTGGGGTGCGGCCCGTTTTTTTATGGGCAGCCTTAACTTATAAATTTAATTTAGAAAAATTTCTAAATAGATCTTGAAATCCGTCCTGAGCTGAGAGATAATGTATTTAGAAGAAATTCTAAATAGAAACAGGTGATGCATTTTGGGTTTTCCGGAAACCTTCAAGGCGCTGTCAGATCCCGTCAGGAGGGAAATTTTGATCATGCTCCGCAAAGGGAAGATGTCGGCAGGCGAAATCGGCCAGCACTTTGACATGACGGGCGCAACGATCTCGTATCATCTGTCCCAGCTGAAGAAGGCGGGGCTCATCTCGGAATCGAAATATAAAAACTATATTTACTATGAGATCAATGTTTCGGTTATTGAGGAAATCATGCTGTGGTTCTCACAGTTCAATGGAGGTAAAGAGGATGGAAAAAAACAATAAATCCGTGCTTATTCTGACCACGCTGCTGTGCTTGCTGCCAATCGTCTTGTCGGTCACGCTGTATGACCGGCTGCCGGATCGGGTGGCCATTCACTGGGATGCGGCCGGCAATCCCGACAATTACGCAACGAAGGCGGTTGCGGCCTTTGTTCTTCCGCTCATGATGGCTGTGCTGAACGTGATCGTAAACGTTGGGCTCAATCATGATCCGAAGCGGATGAATGCCGCACCTGCGTTAAGACTGTTCGGCTACTGGTCCATTCCCGTTCTGTCGTGTATCCTCACGCCTGTCACGTTATTTAAAGCGATGGGCGCCGATATTCCGATCGATACCTTCGTGCCCGTACTGGTGGGGCTGCTGTTTGTCATCATCGGAAACTACTTGCCGAAGAGCAAGCAGAATTATACCGTGGGAATCAAGCTTCCTTGGACCTTGAACAGTCAAGACAACTGGAATCGGACCCATCGCTTTGCAGGGTATGTGTGGATGGTGGGCGGATTGCTCCTGATGGCCGTGGCGTTCCTGGATATTCAGGGGATCTATGCGACATTGCCGATTATCGTGCTGATTGTCTTGGTACCGGCAATTTACTCTTTTTCCCTATATAAAAGAGGGGTGTAGAGAGAGGTATTTTAAAAGTAAATGGGATAAGTCCGGAATAACCGGGCTTATCCCATTTGTATTCCGCCGCATGACCGGCAAGCGTCAAACGGCTCGGTCGTTAATGGACGGAGCTCGCTCGTTCACCTGCGGTCAACGGCTTTCGTTACCGTAAGGCTCGATCGTTTGAATGGTTCCGTCCTCGTTGTACTTCAGCTCGGTGAACTTCACGCTGCGCTTATTGTCCGCACCGCCGGACAGGGAGCTGTCATGATAGAACAGGTACCATTTATCTTGAAATTCCACGATTGAATGATGGGTCGTCCAGCCGAGAACCGGCGTAAGGATCGTTCCTTTGTACTCGAACGGGCCAGTCGGGCTTTGGCTCGTCGCGTATACGATCTTGTGGGTGGAGCCTGTCGAATAGGACAAGTAATAAGTGCCGTTGTATTTATGCATCCACGGGCCTTCGAAATATCTGCGGTCTTCATCGCCTGCCGGAATCGGCTTCCCGTTCTCGTCAACGATTGAAATTTCCTGCGGCGCGGCTTTGAATGTCAGCATATCGTCGCTAAGCTCGGCCACGCGCGGTCCTAACGCCGGCGCATCGGCGGCCGGCCCTTCCGCATCCGGAACGAATGTGCCGGTCTGCCATTTCTCCAGCTGGCCGCCCCATAGACCTCCGAAATACATATAAGCCCGGTTGTCATCGTCCACGAATACGGCGGGATCAATGCTGAAGCTGCCCGGAATATAGTTCGGCTCCGGCGTAAACGGTCCGGAAGGGGAGGAGCTGGTGGCTACGCCGATCCGGAATATCCCCTCGTGATCCCTGGCCGGAAAGTATAAGTAATAGGTGTCGTTTTTGAATGCGGCATCCGGTGCCCACATCTGCTTTTGCGCCCAAGGCACATCCTTGACATGAAGAACCTCGCCGTGATCCACGCAAGGCGCATTCACATCCTCCAGCGAGAACACATGGTAGTCCTCCATATCGTATTGGTCACCGTTATCATTGGACGTATTGTCGTGATCGAGATCATGGGACGGATAAATATAAAGCTTCCCTTCAAACACATGGGCGGAAGGGTCGGCTGTGTAGATATGGGTTACGATCGGCTCGTTCGGCTGTACAGGCTTGGTCATTTGGACATCCTCCTTCATTTCATTGCATGTAAGCGTTTATATTTATTGTAGCAAAGCCGAAGGATCCAGAACACCTAAGAAAATTAGGTATTATACCTAAAAATTTTAGATCTTCTCGGAAGAAGGAGGAATCATCGTCCCGACCATTGGCGACGAGGCAGAATCCAATGGGAGGTTAATCTTTAAAGATAAGACAGAAACAGCGTGGCGATGCCAAAATAGATGATCAGGGACAAAATATCGTTAATCGTCGTAATCAGCGGGCCCGAGGCGACAGCCGGATCGACGCGGAGCTTGAACAGGATGAGCGGTATGACGGTTCCCGCCATGGTGCCGACGATGAGAGTGGCAATGAGCGAGCTGCCGACAACCAGTCCCAGATATAAATTTCCCTGCCAGATGTACGCGATCACTGCGATGAATATGCCGCAGATCACCCCGATCATCATGCCTACCTTCAGCTCACGGGCCAGCAGCCGGACGACAACCGGTCTGGACAGTTCCTTCGTTGCCAGGCCCCGAATGATGACGGCCAGCGACTGGGTTCCCGTGTTCCCGGTCATGCCGGCGATCATCGGCATGAAGAAGGCCAGGGCGACAACGTGTTCAAGGGTTTCCTCGAATACGGAAATGATCGTCCCCGAGATCAGTCCGATGAAGAGCAGCAGAATCAGCCAAGGCAATCGCCGCGCAGCCGCGATGACGGCCTTCGTATTGAAATCGATGGATTTGCTCCCTGTGGCATTCATCTTCTGAATGTCCTCGTCGGCTTCCCGGACAATGACATCGAGAATATCATCAACGGTAATGATTCCGACCAGCGTTCCGTCTGATTCAACGACCGGAATAGCTACAAGGTCATATTTTTGAATAAGCTGCGCAACCTCCTCCTGGTCTGCATCGACAGGCACGGACAGCACACGGCCGTTCATAATATCCACGATGGTTTCATCGGGGTCCGCCAGGATGAGGGAGCGGTAGGATACGACTCCCGCCAGTTTCCGCTCCTGATCGATCACATACAAATAGTTAATGGTTTCGGCAATGGAGACAAAGGCCTTCAGCTTCTGAACGACTTCGGAGACCGTATAGTGCTGGGGGATCCAAACATACCTGTTGGTCATAATGCGACCCGCTGTTTCCGGCGGGAATTTCATGATGTTCTGGACGAATTGCGACTCCTCGTCACGCATGCCCCTCATCAGCTCTTCTTTTTGCTCTTGTGACAGCTCACCCAGCAAGATGGCTAAATCATCATTGTCCATGAGATCCAGGATGATAGCGGTCTTCTCCTGATCCAATCTGCCCAGAACATCAATTTGCTGGTCGTGCTCCATTTCTTGGAGCATATCGGCAAGCTGATCCTCGTTCAGGAACTGCAGGAAGCGGGCTTGCTCCGTATCGCTGAGATGACTGTGGATTCTCGCCAGATCATATGGGAGAAACTCATCGATGATTCTCTGAAAATCAGTCGACGTATTGGCTTTCAGGCTCTCTTTAATTTCCGGTATCCATTGCTCCAAGGTTCGAGCATTCACAACAACTATTCCCCCTTTCCCTCCATCCGGATCATGATGCATTGATTACGTATTATAGGGTTCACCATCACGACTTGTTCTTAAACAGTCCAGGTCCAGCAACCGTCCAAAACAAAACAGGAAACTGGCAGGGAAGAGAATCTGCCAGCAGTTGCAAGCGATTTCAATTTCAAATAGAATATAGGCGCATGAATTAACGAGTAGGGGTGAGGAGATTGAAGTACAGACGTCTCGGCAAAACGGAACTGAAGGTATCGGTAGTCGGCGTGGGAACATGGCAATTTGGCGGTGATTGGGGAAAGGACTTCAACCAAAAGGAAGTCGACGCCATCTTAAACCGTGCGAAGGAGCTCGGCATTAACTTGCTGGATACCGCAGAATGTTACGGACCGCATCATATGTCCGAAAAATTTATCGGTGATTTCTTGTCGCGGGACCGCCGCGAGGATTGGGTGATCGCCTCCAAGTTCGGCCATAGATGGCATGAGCATTGGGAGGAAGCCTGGGATGCGGAGCAGATCCGGATTCAGCTCGAGGAATCCCTTAAAGCACTGCGTACGGATTACATCGACCTGTATCAATTTCACTCCGGCTCCGATGAAGTGTTCAACAATGACGACATGTGGACGATCCTGGACAAGCAGGTCCAGGCGGGAAAGATTCGTCATCTGGGTATTTCCATCGGAAGCAATACAAACCTGTATCAAACCGACAAGGCGACGGAGCTTAATGCCAAGGCTATTCAGGTCGTCTATAATCGTCTCGATCAAGCGCCGGAGGAAGAGGTCCTTCCTTCATGCTTGCGGCAGGATCTCGGGGTGTTGGCGAGAGTTCCGCTTGCAAGCGGGTACCTGAGCGGGAAGTACAAGCCGGGGACGGTATTCAGCGACAATGTGCGCAAGAACCGTGATCAGGACGAGATTAATGCCAAGCTGAAGCTTGTGGAAGAGATTCGCAGGAATGAAGTGCCGGAGGGCGTTCCAATGGCCGAGTGGGCATTGGCCTGGTGCTTGAAGCATCCGGCCGTCAGCTGTGTCATTCCCGGCTGCAAGAGCGTCGAGCAGGTTGAGATGAACGCGAGAGCGGCAGAGCTGGATATGGTCGGCGACGACCATCCCGGAGCGTGGAAATCATAATAGCGATAAATCGAATATGAATTACCGGGTCCGCCACGGTGTTATAAGTGACTTGTTGATGCGGTAGTAAGCAAGAAAAACACGCCTTTTCGGGCGTGTTTTTTGCTGGATTCATCCCCCGCAGCCCGTATATGATTTCTATCATTTTGAGGGGACTGGCTAGGATGATAGACGCTAACCGACAGATTTTGCTATAGTTATGTTATCTTATATAGCTCGAGATTTTCGGGGAGGAACCAGATGAAGCCCATTAATCAACTTAGCATACAAGACGAATTCGTTGGATTTTACTTATTGAAGGAGCTCAACCTCAGGCAAACGAACGGCACGCCGCCAAAGGACTATTTCGACATCATCCTGTCGGATTCGAGCGGCCAGATATCAGCCAAGTATTGGGACGTGTCGATTCAGGATAAAGAAACGTTCTTTCCAATGCAGCTGGTCAAAATCCGGGGAACCGTCCTAAGCTACCGGGATCAGCCACAGGTAAAAATCAGCCGGATCCGCAAAGCGACCGAAGAGGACGGGGTATCGATCACCGATTATGTCAGGGCTGCGCCCATTCGGCCCGTTGATTTACTGCATACGATCAAGCTGGCAATCCAGGATATTTCGAATCCGGAAGTCAAGCTGATCGTACAGTATTGCGTGGACAAGGTGGAGGAGAAGCTGATGCATTATCCTGCTGCCAAAACCTATCATCACGCCTATTTTGCCGGCTTGGCCTACCATATTGTGCGCATGCTCGAGATTGGCGATTTCATCTGCAGGCAGCGGCCTTTCCTGAAGCCGGATCTCATCAAGGCCGGCATCATTCTGCATGATATCGCGAAACCCGAAGAGATGATTGCACAGATGGGCGTCGTGACGGACTACAGCAATCAGGGCAAGCTGATCGGTCATATCGTCCTGGCATCCAACTGGATCGTCGAGGCCGCCATCGCGCATCATATTCCGCTTGAATCCGAGGTCGTACTTGGACTGCAGCATTTGGTCCTGTCGCATCATAATCTGGGAGAGTGGGGAAGCCCGGTTCAGCCGCAGACCGCCGAAGCGGTCGCGCTTCATCATATCGACCTGCTGGACGCCAAGCTGCAGATGGTAGAGGATGCGCTCGATACGACGGCCGAGAGCGAGCCGTGGACGCAGATGGTGCGGGGGCTGGACAATAAAGCGATCTATCGGCTTAAGGTCTAGTCAGTTCTCCAATTTGGACATCTCCTAAATCCGTGCGGATTTAGGAGATGTCCTTTTGCTGTACGCCGGAGGACTGCACTCCTCCGAGCGGCAGTGAGAAACGGATTACGGCTCCGCCGTTCACCCGGTTGCCGGCCGTGATAGTCCCGCCATGATGCCCAACCAGCAGCTTGGCGATATACAGGCCAAGCCCCGAGTGGCCCTTTAATCTGGCGGACCGGCCGGATCCTTGATAGAACGGCTTGAACGTCTGCTCCGGATTTTGCTCGGCGAATCCGGTGCCGTTATCCGCAACCTCCATGGTGATCTGCGTATCTGCAATTTCCACACGCCATAGGATGCTCCCGCTTTCAGGCGTATGCCGGATGCTGTTCCCGACCAGATTGTCCAGCACCTGGATGATCCGGCCGGGATCGAAGACGACGGGAAGCTTCTTGGCGGTCCGTTCATCCTGGAATTCCGTTCGAAATGAGATGTTCTTATGGCTGCACAGGGCCTCGTAATCAGCCTTTTTCTCATCCATGAATTCCCCGATGTCAAGCGCAACCGGGTTCAGGCGAAAGGATACCTGCTCCATTTCCGTGATCGCATTCATGTCTTGCAAAAGATTCGCAGCACGCGATGTATTGCGCTTGATCACCTGAACGTACCGGTTCCGCTTCTCCTCATGCTCCTCCCCAATCATCCGCTCCAGGTTTTCGGCGTGGCCCTGAATAATCGTCAGCGGCGTGCGCAGGTCGTGGGCCAGCGCGGCCAGCATCGTGCTTCGCTCCTGCTCCAATTGCCATTCCCGCTCGATGGAGCGGGCAAGCTCCCGGCGCATGTCCTCGAATGCGTGTGCCAGCTGGTTAACCTCGATCACTGAAGAGTCCCCGTCCATGGCGAATTGCAAATCGCGGGCCTTGATCCGTTCCGCTCCCTGAAGCAGCTGCTGAAGCGGCCCGCCGATGCGCCGGCTAAACCGCCGGCCGTACAGGTACGTGAAGATGGTGATGAATAGGAAAGGGGTCAGGAAAAAAACCAACATTCCAAGCGGAACGAACGGATTAAACGAGGGATCCGCCGCGCTTACCTTTAAGGAATAGCCGACCAGCAGCGCTCCGAGCAGCTCGCCACGGTCCGAAAGCACCGGAAGGTTCTGAATGATTTGGTTGACGCCGCTTTCCGTTTTATTCAATCGGGACACCAAGTCCTGCTGGCTGTGCTCCTCCTTCAGCGTAAGATTTCCGTATAATGGTTCGCCTGATATAGCCATGACCCTATAAGACAACCCCTCGGAAGGGATGAGTCGCTTAAGCTCAGCCTGTCCCTGACCGTTCATGATCGATTCGCCGTTCGTTCGCGCAAACTCAGAGATGGCAGGGATCTGTGCTTCATAGTGATTCGCCGGGAGCAGGACGCCTTGGTTGAATAAATAATTGAAGAGCAATACAAGCAGCCCCCATGCTGCAAGCGTCGCAAGCAAGCTGCATGTCAGGATGGAGGCGAAATGACGGGCGAACGTGCTCTTGATCGACCGCGCCTTCATGCTTTCACTTCCCATTTATAGCCGATGCCCCATACGGTCTGAATATAGGTTCTTTCTCCGGATACAGCGGCGAGCTTGGAGCGGATTTTTTTGACATGCTCCGTGATCGTGGCGTCATCGCCCTCAGCATCATATCCCCACAGCTTCTCGTAGATTTGCTCCCGCGTAAAAACCTGTCCCTGATGCATGGCGAGGAGCTCAAGAATCATGAATTCCTTGTTTGTCAAAACGATCTCCTGTCCGCGGCAGGTTACGGTGCGGCCGAGGCAATCGACCGTTAAAGGCGGAAAGCGGAGGATGCCCTGCTCCTTCTGCGTGCGGATCCGCTGCTCCCGGCGGAGATGGGCGTGAACTCTCGCCTTCAGCTCAGCAAGGCTGAACGGCTTCAGTAAATAATCGTCCCCTCCGGCTGCCAAGCCCCGAATGCGGTCTACCTCGCTTTGGCTTGCGCTCAAAAAGACGATCGGGCAGGTCATCGTTTCCCGGAGCACGCGGCATACTTCAAAGCCGTTCATATTGGGCATCATCACGTCCAGGATGATCAGGGAGGGCTCAAGCTTACATTGGGCGAGCGCTTCGTGCCCGTTCACTGCAGTCAGCACATGGTAGCCGTCGAGTTCAAGCGCGTCGCGTATAAATGAAACGATGTCCTCTTCGTCGTCGATAAGCAGAATCGTCTCGTTTAATCCGTTCATGTTGTTGTTTTCCTCCAATCGCTAGACTTGCGAGAATCAGGATCTTCATAGTCTATATGGATTTTCTAAAGAAAGAATAAAGAATACCCCGCCGGTTGAACAAAAACATAGATCCGGCAACAGAATAGCGGACTTTATAGATTCTTTATCATTGTACATTAACCTTGGAATACATGGGTAAGGAGGGAAATGAATGGACAAGAATTCGCAACAACGCTTGACGATGATCGACAGTTTGCGAGGGTTGGCATTAGTGGGCATATTTTTAGTCAATATTACGTTCTTTACGACCTCGCTGCAGACGATCTCCTTCGGCATCGAATTATGGAACGGATGGCTGGATCAAGGACTGATGCTGCTGCGCGGCATTGTGATCGACGGGAAGTTCATCTTGATTTTTTCTTTTCTGTTCGGCTTCGGCATGGTGCTAATGCAGGAGAGCAGCCGGAGAAAAGGAAGCCGCTTCCATCGATTGTACATCCGCAGGCTGTTGGCCCTGCTGGCGTTCGGGCTGCTGCACGGCCTGCTGATCTGGTACGGCGACATCCTGACACATTACGCCATTCTGGGATTTGCGCTGCTGCTGTTTCAGCGCTGCAAGCCGCCTACGCTGCTGATCTGGTCGGCGGCGCTGCTCCTGATCGTTCCTGTCCTGCTGACGGGAGCCAGCCTGCTGTCGCCCGGCAACGGAAGCCAAGCATTCGAGCCGATTAGCCAGGCGGATGCCCATCGGATAGGGATTTACTTTCAAGAACGCGATGCGGCCATTTACGGCGAGGGTACGTTTCTTCAGATCACGGTTCAACGCATCAACGATTACATCGCCTCGTTGTTCAACATGCTCGTCTTTTATCCGCAAATTCTCGGGATGTTTCTGCTGGGTGCTTACTTCTGCAAACAGCGGATTCTTCATGATCCGAACGGAAACCGTAAGATTATAGCAAGACTGATTTGGCTTGGGGCGCTCATCGGCCTTCCGCTTCAAGTGATGATGTCGCTGGCGAAAGGGCTTCCGTCCTGGGTCGAAGCGGCCTCCCTGTTCGTGGGGGCGCCGCTGGTGGCGCTGGCCTATATCGGTGCATTCGCACTTTTATACCAGAAAAGAGGCTGGAGCAACAAACTGCGCATCCTGTCCCATCCCGGAAAAATGGCCTTCACTAATTATTTGCTTCAATCCGTTATCTGCGGATTGATCTTCTACGGCTACGGCTTTGGCTGGTTCGGCAAAGTGCCGCCGGCTATGCAAATGCTGCTGGTTATCGTCATCTTCACGCTGCAAACCGTATTCAGTATAGTATGGCTAAGACGGTTTCCAATCGGGCCATTGGAATATGTGTGGCGGCTGTTCACATATTGGGGGAGCCCTGTAAAGCGGAGCGGGCAAGACGTATCGCATCCCCGGCAGCAACGCGGCACCTTATAAATTCTTTAACAGGGTTATTTTACGACTCCTCGTCCCTCGCGGCGGGAGTCTCTTTTTTTGACCATACGAAACTAAAGAGGGGGGCCAATGAAGTCTTCATGGCTTCGAAGCGGTTTGGCTCCCGCTTTTATTTGCTAATAGGAACAAAGGGGAGCCGTATACAGGACAGAAGGCTCGTTTAAACATGAAAAACGCATTATATAATTTGAAAGTGCACTATCAATATTTAAGATTGGTTGTGCGATCTTGAAAGGATTGCGTTATGATGCTAGGTATAACACGATGGAGGTGGATGGGATATGGCAGGATCGGCAATGATGCGGGACAGACGATTCATGCGCAGAAGAGTGTTTATGACTTTGCTGCTGTCGTACTTATTGATCTTGCTTTTTCCGGGGCTTGTTTTTGCCGCAGTCTATAATCGAATCGAGAGCGTCATGGTAGATAACGCCAATAAGCTGAACCAGGCTTTGATTCAGCAGGCGCAGCAGATTGTTGACAGCAAACTAGAGGAGATGTACCAGCTTTCACGCAACATTACGTCCCATCCAGATATGAAAGCGCTTTTAAGCGTGGATGGCATCACGAACGGCAAGGAGAACTATGCCTTCTACAATTTCATGGAGGAAATACAGCGGTACAAAAACAACAACAGCTTTGTCCGCGAGCTGTACATCTACTTCCGGAACAGCGACATCGTCCTGACGCCGGGGCTGAAAACGAATGCCCAATTGTTCTATTCGAGCCTGTATGCATACAATGGCATGACGTATGAGCAGTGGAAGGACCAAATATTGAATGCTCCTCATTATAATTCGTTTCTGCCGGTGGAACCCATCGGCCGGCCCGATGACAAAACGGAAATGCTGACCTACGTTCACTCGTTGCCGTCGGGGGAGAGACGCGCTCCCGAAGGCGCTTTGGTGATGTTAATCGATAAACGGCAGATACATACGTGGCTGGAGGAAATCACCCGGTCGAATCAAGGGACGATCTATATTAAGAACGCCGAAGGTCAGGTTTTGCTGCATACGGGAAGCGGCGAGAGCCTTATGACGATGCAGGAGGGGAGTCCGAGCACGATCAGCGTGTCGGCACATTCCGCCCGCAGCGGGTGGGAGTATGTGTCCGCTGTGCCGGATGAGGTATTTTGGGGAAAGGTAGGAACCGTCAAAAGCTGGGCGCTCAGCGTGCTGTTCATTTATTTAGTCGGGGGGATCGGCGCCTGCGCGTTCTTAACCTATCGGGCGTATCAGCCGGTGCGGGATATCATCCGATTGATTTCGGAAAAAAAGCAGCCGAACCCATCCGCTTACGGCAACGAATACGAATTCATCAAGACCGCCGTGAAGGACGCTTTTGTCCAGAAGGATGCAATAAACGACAGGCTCAAGGAGCAGAAGCCAGTCATCCGCTCCCACTTCCTGCAGCGGCTGCTGAAAGGTCATGTGGATGCCCAAGCGGTATCGGACCAGTCGCTGGAATTCATGGAGATCGAGTTCAGGCATGCTTACTTTGGCGTGGCGTTGATCAAGCTGTGCGGCATGGGGGCGGAGGAACAGGAGAAGACGGAGAGGGTCTGGGCGATCATGCGGTTTCTGACAGGGAAGCTCGTGGAAGACCACCCGCTGTACTGCTTTCATTGCGTGGAGCTGGACAAGGATCTGGTTGCCGTCATACTCAATGTTTCCGAGAAGGATCACCAACATAAAGCTTCGCTGTACGAATGGCTGGGGAAAATCCAGGAATTGATCAGCGGGCAGTTCGAGACCGGCGTAATCGTTGCCTTGAGCGATCTTCACTCGGGCATGGAACAGGTACCCGTATGTATGGACGAAAGCATGAAAGCACTGGATTATTCCATTTTCACGGAGAACCGGTCCGTGCTCGTCTATGATGATATGAAGCACAGGTCGGGACTGGTCTACGATTTCCCGGTGGACACCGAGGTTCAGATCATTCATGCGGTGAAGAACGGGGAAACGGAAAAGGTCGAGCAGCTGATCGGAAACCTATATCGCAGCAATTTAGAGATGGAGCATAAGGAGCCGGAGCTGGCGAGGCTGCTGTTCGCCAATCTGCTCAGCACGCTGCTGAAGCTTTTGAACGCCCTGAATCTAAAATACGAGGATCTGTTCGAACCCGGGTTGAAACCGCTGGAGGTCATCAACAAAGCGGATAGCGTCGAGGATATGTATGCCTTTGTGTCGTCGCTCTTTCAACAGGTTTGCGAGCAGGTGCGAAAGAAACGTATAAACAATGCATCGGCGGTCGTGGATAAGGCCAAGGCCTATTTGGAGCAGAACGCGGATGACGCCATGCTGAGCCTGGCCGCGGTTGCGGAGCATTTTCAAATTACGCCGCAGTATCTGTCCGGGCTGTTCAAGAAGAGCAGCGGCATGAACATGTCGGACTATCTCGCCCAGATCCGCATTCGAAAGGCCAAGGAGCTGATGAGCGACCCGGATATTACCATATCCCAAATCGCCCGCCTCGTCGGATACAACAATGATGTCGGATTCATACGCGTATTTAAAAAGCATGAAGGAATCACGCCGGGTAAATACAAAACATTGGTTGAAAACAAGTAGTTGTTTCACAGCTGCTTGTTTTCTGTTTATGAGCTCCAAGTTGTTATATATAAGTTAATAAAGATTACATATCGTGAAGGTTATTGTGAAATTTCGTTAAAATTGTAAACAAAACATTAAAAATTAGGTCTTTATTCTGAAGAAATGTAAACGCTATAAGAAATTTTGGCAATATACGAAAGCGTCGCCATTCCTTAAAATTCAAGGGGAACCCGATAAGGGGAGCGATATTCGCAGGATGAACAACGAGGAGGGGGAATGGTTAAAATGAAAAATCGCAATGTCATGTTTGTTTCCTTAATAATGTCATTTGTATTGGCATTAACGGGCTGCAGCGGAGGCGGAGGCAAAGCCGCTTCCGACCAAAACGGCGAAGCCGATCCGGCCAAGACGCAGCAGGAAGGGACACCGAAGGAGGTGGGCTATCCGGAAAGTCTGACGTATTGGGTAACGTTGAATTCCAACGCTTCCGCAACCCTTCAAAATGCCGGTGAGATCAAGGCATATCAAAAGCTGGAGGAAATTACGGGAACCAAGGTGCAGTTCCAGCACCCTCCGGCAGGCTCGGAGCAGGACTCCTTCAACATCATGGTATCGTCCGGCGATCTGCCCGACGTGATCGAGCACAACTGGTCCGCCGTTTCGGGCGGTCCCGACAAGCTGATTGGAGACGGCACCCTGATTCGCCTCAATGAGCTTATTGATCAGCATGCCCCGAATTTAAAAAAGGTGCTCGACGAAAATCCGGAGTATCGCAAAATGATTACTTCGGACGACGGAAATATATACGTGTTTCCGTTTCTGCGGGGCGACGACTACCTGTTGACCTACAACGGCCTGATCATCCGCCAGGATTGGCTGGACAAGCTGGGACTCGGCATGCCGGAAACGATCGAAGAGTGGCATACGGTCCTGACCGCTTTCAAGAACGACGATCCGAACGGGAACGGACAGGCCGATGAAATCCCGCTTCGCCTGGATCCGGGGCAGCTCTCTATGAATAAGGCGTTTCTGGGGGCATGGGGGATCACCGACTCCTTTTACCAAGTGGACGGGGTCGTAAAATATGGTCCGATCCAGCCGGAATTCAAGGAATTTTTGCAAACGATGAGCCAGTGGTATGCCGAAGGCCTGATCGACCCGGATTATCTCTCCGGAGACTCCAATCTGTGGGACGCCAAAATTACGAACAACACGCTGGGCGCCTTCACCGGCTATACGGGCAGCGGCATCGGCCGCTATCTGCAGATGATGGAAGGGAAGGGCGGCAGCTTTGATCTTGCCGGCGCGCCGAACGTGGCCTTGAAGAAGGGGGAGACGCCGCCGCTGGGCCAGAAGGATTCTCCGTTTACGGGGTACGGCGCCGCCATCACATCCAAAAACCAGAACCCGGAGGCCACCGTCAAATGGCTTGATTACAAATACGGGGAGGAAGGATCACTGCTGTTCAACTTCGGCATCGAGGGAGAAAGCTACGAGATGGTTGACGGGTACCCGACGTATACCGAGCAAATCACGAAAAACGACAGTCTTCCGATTGCGCAGGCCTTGGCGCAGTATGCGATGGCCGGATACTCCGGTCCGTTCGTCCAGGATCGCAGGTATATGGAGCAGTATTCCTCGCTGCCGCAGCAAGCGTCGGCCATCGAAGCCTGGATGAATGCCAAGAACGACCGCTTGATGCCGGTCATTTCTCCGAATGAAGAGGAATCGGCCCGGTACGCATCCATCATGAACGATGTGAAAACCTACTACGACGAAATGCTGAACAAATTTATCATGGGCGTGGAGCCGATCGACCAATTCGAAGCCTTCGTCGAAACGATTAAAGGCATGGGAATCGAAGAGGCCGTCGCCATTCAGCAGGCCGCGCTGGACCGCTATAACAGCCGTTAACAATGGCTTGTTTTAATCAAGAAGCCGGGACCGCCGATATATGGGTTCCGGTCAACCTTAGTAAATAGCATAAAGGAGGGACAGCTGTGGAGTTAGGCAGGAAGGATGCAGCATCCGCCCGAATCAGCCAACCCTTCGGCGTGAGAGTCAGGAAGGATTTCCGGCGCAACCGGTTGATTTATCTCATGCTGCTGCCCGTCGTGGCTTTTTATGCCATCTTTCATTACGGGCCGCTGTACGGGCTTCAGATCGCCTTCAAGAACTTTTCTCCGGGCAAAGGCATCTGGCATAGCGAGTGGGTAGGCTTTCAGCATTTTCAGGACTTTTTCACCGGTTTTTTCTTTGAGCGGGTATTGCGAAATACGGTATTACTCGGCTTGTATGACCTGATCTTCGTGTTTCCCGCCTCCATCCTATTGGCGCTTATGCTGAATGAAGTGCGGAGCCGCTTCTTTAAGCGGACCGTGCAATCCATCACGTATATCCCCCATTTCATATCCGTCGTGGTCGTGGTGGGGATGATGGTCGATTTCATGTCGACGGACGGACTGATCAATCAGATCATCCAGTTCTTTGGAGGGAAAGGGATACCGTTTCTGCGGCTCCCGGAATGGTTCCGGACGCTCTTTACGACTTCGGCGATTTGGCAGGGCGTCGGTTGGGGCTCGATCATATATCTGGCGGCAATCTCGAACATCGACCCTTCGCTTTACGAGGCGGCTAAAGTGGACGGAGCCGGCCGCTGGAAGCAGATGCTCCGCATTACGCTGCCCGGCATCATGCCGACGGTGATCATTTTGTTCATCTTGCGGATCGGCAGCTTCATGGTGCTGCAGGATGAGAAGATTCTGCTGATGTACAATCCGTCTACGTACGAAACGGCGGATGTCATCGGCACATACGTGTACCGCAAGGGGATATTGGAGGCGAGCTACAGCTACGCCGCAGCCGTGGGCATGTTTAATTCGCTCATTAACATGGCGCTGCTGCTGGGAGCGAATTATATCAGCAAACGCTATTCCGATACGAAGCTGTGGTAGAAGGGGGCAGACAGCATGGTGCATAAAAAAAGCTTTGGCGAGCATGCGTTTGATATAACCAATGTCGTTCTGCTGTTCACCTTGTCGGCCGTTACGCTGTACCCGATCGTTTACGTGCTGTTCGCTTCGATCAGCGATCCGAACCAGTTCGTGCAGCACCGGGGGATTTTGTGGTGGCCGGCCGGATTTTCCTTGGATTCCTACAAAATGGTGTTTGAGAATCCGAACATTCTAAACAGTTATCTGAACACGTTGTTCTATGTCATCGCAGGAACGACGCTTAATATGGTGATGACTGCGCTCGGGGCTTACGGGCTATCACGCCGGAACGTGATGTGGGGCAGCTTGATCATGATTTTGATCGTGTTGACGATGTTCTTTGACGGTGGCCTCATTCCCAAGTATTTGATCGTTCAAGGACTGGGCTTGACGGATACCTATTTGGCATTAATTATCCCGAGTGCCATGACCACCTGGAATTTGATTGTAATGCGGACCGCTTTCCAAAGCGTGCCGGTATCGCTAGAAGAGGCGGCCCGCATCGACGGGGCCAATGACTGGACGATTCTATGCCGGGTTGTCATCCCGCTGTCGATGCCGGTGATGGCCGTCATGATTCTGTTCTATGGCGTGTGGCATTGGAATAAGTGGTTTGATGCACTCATCTATTTGAGAGATCGGGATTTGTTTCCGCTTCAGCTCATTTTGCGGGAGATACTGGTCCAGAACGATACGAACAGCATGATGACCTCGGTTGGCGGGGGAGACCGAATGCCCGTGGCGCAGACGATCAAGTATGCAACCGTAATGGTTGCAACGCTGCCGATCCTGTTCTTGTATCCGTTTTTGCAGAAATATTTCGTCAAAGGCGTCATGGTCGGCGCGATCAAGGAATAGGAGGGGAAACGGCATGTGGGAGCAGGCTATGGAGGACGCATGGAAGAAGACGCTTGGCAGCCTTCGTCGTGCCCCCGGCTTGTTCCCCCACATTACCTCGGACAAGAGGTATGAATGGGGGGAGAACCGGGATTGGATCGAGGGATTTTATACCGGGATGACCTGGCTCTGCTACGAGTACACCGGGAAAGAAGAGTTCAGGGAAGCGGCGCTTATGCAGGTGGAGAGCTTTCGGGAACGGCTGCATGTGACCCGCCGGAACTTGGATCATCATGACATCGGGTTTTTGTATCAGCCCTCCGCCGTGGCGGCATGGATCATCGACCGGGACGAGGCTGCCAGAACGCTCGCGCTGGAGGCGGCGGAGCAATTGATGCTTCGCTGGCGCCCCGAAGGACGTTACCTGCAGGCATGGGGACCGAAAGGCGACCCGCAAAACGGCGGGCGAATCATCATCGACTGCATGATGAATCTGCCGCTGCTGTACTGGGCTTTCGAGCAGACCGGCGACATGCGGTACCGTGAGGCCGCGGAGCACCAGGCGGACAAAAGCCGCCGCTACCTGATGCGGGGGGATGATTCGTCGTATCATACGTTTTATTTCCGGGAGGAGAGCGGGATTCCGATCGGAGGCGGAACGCATCAGGGGTATCATGACGGATCCACCTGGTCCAGGGGACAGGCGTGGGCCGTGTACGGGTTCGCGTTATCCTACCGCTATACCCGCAATCCAGACTATCTTGAGACCGCGATAAGAGCCGCCCGGTATTTTATCGGACGCCTTCCGTCGGATGGAATTCCATACTGGGATTTTGACGCGGAGATCGCGGATGAGACGCCTCGGGACAGCTCGGCGTCAGCCATTGCCGTCTGCGGCATGCTGGAAATCCGCTCGCTGCTGGAAGAAGACGACCCGATCGGGTCCGAGCTCGGTTCCGCGGCCGATCGTCTGCTGAAAGCGCTGGTGGAACGCTGCGCAACCCTGGATGACGACGGTGCGGAAGGTCTGTTGAAGCACGGATCGTACCATGTGCGGGGAGGGAGAGGTCCTGATGATTATATGATTTGGGGCGATTATTTTTATCTGGAAGCGCTGATGCGCAGCATCAAAGGGAAAGCGGGGTACTGGTATGAACGACAGCGGGCTTGAGACCCGGGCGCTGAGTTCGTTGTCCAAAGTGTTTGCGGATTCGGAATTAAATGATCCGCCATATCGACGGACAAGCGCCTTGCGGCGGGAAATCGTAGCCTTTCAAACCGCCTATCGCACAAGAGAGAGGCAGAGGGATATGCGCGTGGAAGCAAAGGCCCCCGAAGGGTTATCTGTATCGGTCTATTCGGTCGGGCTGGTCCCGTCCGAATTTCCGATTTATCCGGACCATGACGGGCATATCCTGCGGTCGACTCCGGGGCTCTACCCCGATCCGTTATACCCGCTGGATCCGGAGAATAGGGTTCATTCCCCGGGAAATCAGTGGCGGTCCGTATGGTTGGAGGTTCAGGTGACGGAGCGGGCCGAGCCCGGCATTCATGCCATCGAGGTCATTTTTTATTCCCAGCATGGGGATGAGCTTGGGGGGGAACGGTTTGAAGTGGATGTGATCCCGGCTTCCCTGCCGAAGCAGCAGCTGATCCGGACGGAATGGTTCCACTGTGACGGTCTGGCACAATTTTACGGGGTGGAGGTGTTTTCGGAGGAGCATTGGCGCTTGATTGAGCGGTACGTCGAGACTGCGGCGGAGCATGGCATCAATATGCTGCTAACTCCGCTGTTCACGCCGCCGCTGGACACCGCCGTAGGAGGAGAGCGGCTGACGGTCCAGCTTGTGGATGTGGAGAAGTCCGGTGACGGATATGCTTTCGGCTTCGATAAGCTGGAGCGCTGGATCAAGATGGGGCTGCGGCTTGGCATCGAATATTTCGAATTTTCGCATTTGTTTACCCAGTGGGGAGCAGCTCATGCGCCGAAAATCATGGTTCGGGAGGACGGGGAGACGAAGCGCCTCTTTGGCTGGGACACGGATGCGCTTGGGGCGGAGTATCGGGAATTCCTAACCCGGTTCTTGAAGGAGCTTGTGCAGCTGATCCGAGTGCTTGGCATTGAGGACAGGATATTCTTCCATGTATCGGACGAGCCCCATTTAGAGCACTTGGAAACTTACCGGAAAGCGGCGGAAATGATGGATGAAGCGGTGGGAGATTATCCCCGGATCGACGCATTGTCCGATTATGCATTTTATAAGGAGGGGCTGGTCCCGAATCCGATTCCGGCGACGGACAAGCTTCAGCCGTTTCTGGAATCCGGCGTTGCCCCCCTGTGGACCTATTATTGCTGCAGCCAATATAAACAGGTGGCAAACCGCTTCTTCACCTTTCCGTCCGAGCGGAACCGCATCCTCGGGCTGCAGCTGTATAAGTACCGGATTAAGGGCTTCCTTCATTGGGGCTTTAATTTCTGGAACTCCCAATATTCGAAGCGGCCGGTGAACCCCTATCTGACCACCGATGCGGATATCGGCTATCCATCCGGCGATGCCTTTCTGGTATATCCGGGCGAGGACGGTCCCGTATGCTCTTTACGGATAAAGGTATTCCGCGAAGCGCTGCAGGATCTCAGGGCGCTTGAGCTGCTGGAGCAAACCATCGGGAGGGACGAAGTTCTTAACATGATTGAGGGGGCGCTCGAGGCGCCGCTGTCCTTTGAGCAATATCCGCGGGATGCGGGATGGCTGCTGGATATAAGAAGTACGCTTAACGAGCAGATCAAAGCAAGCATGATGGAACGATAAACCCGAAGTGAATCCTTGAGAGAGGGAGGAATGGATGATGAGCTTCAACTTCAAGCGCTGGCTGTCCATGGTTCTGGTCATCGCGCTTACGGCGGGGGTGTTTCCTGCGGCGGGAAGGCCTGCTTCGGCTCAGGGGGCCGTACCGGCCGGCAATTTGCTAATGAATTCGGACTTTGAAGCCGTAACGGCCAAGTCCACTTGGCTGAACCAGGTCGCGCCGGAGCATGTCAGCGAATGGAGGGCGGCCGGAAACCCGGTGTTTGCGGTGGATCAGGACGTGTATTATAGCGGGAGCCGCTCGGTTTCCATTTCCGGCACCGCTTCCGGCACCGACCGGGGAGCGATTACGCTGCCTGCGGCAGGGATTGAAGCCGGCAAAAGCTACTTGCTCACCGGCATGTATAAGCTCGAGCAGGTGACGGATCAGGTCGTGGTACGCTTTCAGTACAAGCGGAACGGCTCGAGCAGCATCAGCTATGCGGTCCAAGGGCAGAAGGGAACCCGGGATTGGACCCGCTTCAGCCATGTCATCCATGTCGCTTCCGATATGGATGCGAGCCCGCAGGGAAAGGTGGAGGCGTTTCTGGAAAAATCGGCGGGCACAGTATGGTTCGACCAGCTTTCCCTTCGGGAATATGTCCCGCTTGAGGAATTTACGCTCGATCCGCAGATCATCAGCTTGAGAGCGGGCGAAGCCGGACGCATTCAGGCATCCTTTGCACCGGAGAATGCGTCCGATACCTTCCTGGAGTGGAGCTCCTCCAACACGGTCGCGGCATCGGTGTATCAGACGGGAGAAGTAACGGCGCATCATGCGGGTTATTCGGTCATTTCCGCCGCCTCCCACTCGTCGGGCATAACGAGGCAGGCCGTGGTCACGGTAGACACTCCGCCAGGCTTGGCCGCCGAGCCCTATGCGGGCAACGTGAATGAAAACGGCGTCTTGGACGGGCAGCTGACCGCTGCGGACAGCTCCGGCACCTCCGGCGGCTCCGTTTCTTTTGAGCTGGCCGCTGCGCCCCGCCACGGCACGGTAAGCGTCTCTTCCGACGGTTCGTTCCGCTATTACCCGAACCGGGATTACGCCGGCCCGGATTCCTTCCTGTTTGTGGCTAACGGCACGGAGGGAGGGCCTGCCGCTGCGGCGGCCATGATCGAGGTGCTGCCGAAGGACGGGCCGCCCGTGCTTGACCTCCTGTGGTACTCCACCGGGAAGAACACGCCATTAGAAGGGCGGATAGGCCGTCTGCTCTCGGAGGAGGCGGTGGAGTGGACGCTGGCCGGCGCTCCGCGCGGCGAGATGTCCCTCGCTTCGGACGGTTCGTTTACTTATACGCCTGCCTCGAATGATGTGGGCTACGATTCATTTGAAGTGACGGCGACGACGGCGTCGGGCAAATCGGCTGCGGGCAAGGCCTATATCTTTGTTATACCGGATGAGACAGACTTGATGGAGAAGCTTGCATCCAGCCGCAACGAAGGCGTCCATCCGCGCGTTCTGGCGAATGCGGAGGATTTTTCTCTGACCCGCAGCCTGATCGGCAAGGATGAATACGTCACGGCTTGGTTTGAGCAGCTGAAGCGGGAAACAGATCGGCTGCTGGATGCGGAGCCGTACGGTTATCTTCCGAACGGGGGGAGCAACAGCAATGTGCGGGATTTACTGATCCGTACGGCGATGATGTACCGGCTAACCGGGGATGAGGTTTACGCACAGCGGGCCGTGCAGGAACTTGAATCCGCCGCGGCGTTCCCGGATTGGGGAGGCCGCTATAACAATATGCTCTCCTTAACGTATATGACGCTGGGATTTACGTTCGCTTACGACTGGCTGTACGACGCCATGACGGAACAACAGCGGAGCATGGTCCGGGAGGCGGTCATGAAGCATGCGTTCAGTCACGCGCTCTCCTGGTACCGTGGGGAATTCACCCATAACGGGGAGTTCAACAACATCAATTTCGTGGATAACGGCAGCTTTGCCGTTGCGGCGCTAGCCATGCTCGGCGATGACGAGAAAGCGACTCAAGCCGGACTGGAAATTCTCCGGGGGTCCTACGGAAAGCTGCAGAATACGCTTCGATTCTTCGCGGAGGACGGCTCATGGCCTGAAGGGCCGCATTATTGGCAGTACGGTACCGAGTTCCTTATTTATAAGATTGCTGCAATGCATAATACGCTCGGAACCGACTATGGTTTGGCGGAGCTGAAGGGCGTGAAGGCATCGGGGGAATATCCGCTGCATTTATGGGGGCCGGGAGGATTTTTTAACTTTTACGATTCGGCAACGCCGAACGTGCATCCCCAAACGCTCTGGATGGCCGATTTCTACGATCAGCCGCATTACGCCTGGTATGCGGGAGAGCTGACCCGGCGGGAAGGGGCTTTTTCCCCGTACTATCTGCTGTTCTACCGCCCGGGCATGTTTGACGAGCAGCCGGCAGGGCTGGACCGGGTATTTACCGGAATCGAATCGATATCCATGCGCAGCGGCTGGTCCAATCTGAACGATGCGTATGCCTCGATTAAGGGGTTTAACGATACGCTGCTCAGCCATATCGATATGGACGCCGGCACCTTCGTATTTGATGCCTTGGGAGAACGCTGGGCAACCGATCTGGGGATGGAGAATTACAGTCTCCCCGGCTTCTGGGATTATGCCGGCGGTCAACGCTGGACTTATTACCGCAAAGGTGCGCAGGGGCAGAACGTCATGGTCATCAATCCGCGAGCAAACCCTGTGTTTATGCAGGATTACGACGCCAAGGCACCGCTTGTCCGGAGCGAATCCAAGCCTCGCGGCGCATTTGGCGTGATCGACCTGACCGAGCGGTATCCGAAGGATGCATGGTCCTACAAGCGGGGATTGATGCTGACCGGCGATCGCGAGCAACTGATTGTTCAAGACGAGTTCGAGCTCAAGTCGCCGTCCGAGCTGTATTGGTTCATGCACACGGAAGCCGAGATCGATGTGCTCGGCAGCGGACAAGAGGCCGTGTTGACACAGAACGATAAGAAATTGTACGTGCGGATGCTGGACGCTCCGGAGGGAGCGGCGTTTCGTGCGATGAAGGCTGAGCCGCTGGAAGGGACGCCGAATCCTTCGGGGCAAACCGTCAATCACGGCATCCGGAAGCTGGCCGTTCATATGGAGGGCGTGACCGGAGGACGTCTGTCCCTGTGGATGGTTCCGCTGACAGCCTCGGCACCGCTGCCGGAAGGGTCTCCGGACGTCCGCAGCCTCGATGATTGGACGATCCCGGATGGTCCGCTGCCGGAGAAGGTTCCGCTGCCTGAAGCCGAATCCATCCTCGTGGACGGGGTCCCTCTTGCCGGATTTGACCCGCAGCGCACATATTACGAATGGACAGTGCCGTACGGGGAGCGGTCGAAGGTGCCGAAGGTCGAGGCGGTGTCCGGTCATGAGGTTTCGGTCCAGACGGCTGAAAGTATTCCGGGAAAAACCTATATTGACGTGACCGATCCGTCGAGGCCGGAAGTGAGCAACCGATATACGATTGCCTTTACGGTCGGACCTTTGATCGGCGATCCCCCTCCGGGCTTCCGTCTGCCGGTCCGGGAGGTCACGGCCAGCGCAGTCCCGCAGGCGAACCAAGGCCATACGCCCGATAAAACGCTGGACGGAGACATGATTACCCGCTGGACCTCGGAGGGACCGCAGTGGATTCAGTATGACCTTGGGGAGTCCAAGCAGGTTGGAGCGGTATCGATCGCGTTTTTCAGCGGAAATACGAGAAAGTCCTATTTCACTATCGATGTTTCCGTCGATGGTGCTCATTGGGAGCGGGTGTATGCCGAGGGGATCAGCTCGGGACTGACGGCCGAACCGGAGGTGTTCCTTTTTCCGGAAGTCACCGCGAGGTATATCCGCATTAACGGCACGGGCAATACCTCGAATCAATGGAATAATTACGCGGAGGTCGGCATATTCAAGCCGATGAGGGGAAACGCGGAGAACAGCATTTTACGTGATGCAGGTTAAGGAAGCATCCATAGCCTGTCAATCGAAAAGGAGCGTAGTCGAAATATGAACAGGATGATCGGCAGGGGAGGACAATCGCTGCGGCTCGGCTTCATCGGTCTGGGCAAGCGCGGCAAAAGTCTGCTCGAGCTGCTTGTAGAAATGCCGGACGTGGAAATTGCGGCCATATCCGATCTTTACGAGGATCGGCTTGAAGAGGCCGCGAGAGTGGTAACCGATATGGGCAGACCTGCCCCAGCCAGCTGCTCGGATTATCGCGAGGTCATCGGTCGCGAGGATGTTGAGGCGGTCATCATCGCCTCATCCTGGACCAGCCACAGCGAGATTGCCATAGCGGCCATGCAGGTCGGCAAGGCCGTGGCGTCGGAAGTGGGGGGAGCCGCTTCCTTGGAGGAATGCTGGCAGCTCGTGCGCGCGTATGAAGCGACCGGCACGCCTTGCATGCTGTTGGAAAACTGCTGTTACGGCCGGGAGGAAATGGCGCTATTGCATATGGTCCGGCAGGGGGTGTTCGGCGAGCTGATCCACTGTCAAGGGGCTTACGGGCATGATCTCCGGGATGAGGTTGCAAAAGGAATGGAGAACCGCCACTATCGCATCCACAATTACTTGCACCGCAACGGCGACGTGTACCCGACGCATGGTCTGGGCCCTGCCGCTAAATTGCTGAATATCAATCGCGGAAACCGGATGACCAAGCTGTCCTCCATGGCGACCAAATCGCGCGGCGTAAGGGATTGGGCCCGCCGGCATTTGGGCGAAGACCATCCCGTGGCGCGGACGGACATGGCCCTTGGCGATGTCGTAACAACCATGATTCAATGTGCGAACGGGGAGACCATTCTGCTGACCCACGATACGTCGCTGCCACGTCCATATTCCCGCGGCGGGCGGGTTCAGGGAACCCGGGGCATCTGGATGGAGGACGGAGGCGTCATTCACCTGGAAGGACGAAGTCCGCTCCATGAGTGGGAACCCTTCGCCCATTACCTTCAGGAATACGAGCATCCGCTGTGGGCCGAATACATGCAAGACGGCGTGCGGGGCGGCCATGGCGGGATGGACTATCTGTGCCTCCGCGCATTTGTGGAGAGTGTTCTTCAGGAAAGGGAGATGCCGATCGACGTCTATGATATGGCGTCCTGGATGGCGGTGACCGCCCTGTCCGAACAATCGATCGAGCTTGGAAGCGCCGCCGTAGCGATCCCGGATTTCACCAACGGGAAATGGATGTACAGGGAAGCGGCGGAGCCCGCCGGCATTTCTTTTTAACACAAAGCCTGGCCTCGAGTCCGTTGCCCTGTATTTGGCGATTCACCACACCAAAGCACCTAAGCTTTAAAATATACTCTTGCAATTCCTTTGTCGTGTGTAATACAATGCTTTATAAATTCATAAGACATGCTGCGACAAGCAATGATGGAAAGAGTAAGCGACAGAAGCTTCCTGACAGGAAAGGGCCGCCACCGACTGAGAGCGCCCGGGTGAAGATTCTCCGCCGAAGTTCATTCCGGAGCCGGTATTCCGATAGCTTTGCATTCCTAAGAATGGGAAGCGGTAGGTTTACCCGAGGCCCTCGCGTTAAGAGGTTCAAGTGAGATAAGCGAAGAAGCAACGGTTTTTTCGCATATCTAATAAGGGTGGTACCACGACTCCTCGTCCCTTGCGGCGGGGGGTCTTTTTTATTTATTTCAAATCATACACATAAGGGAGAGATTCGATATGAGTCAAGGACGTTTGGAGCAATTGCGATCGGAGCTGGATTCCGTGAATTTGCAGCTGCTGGAGCTGCTGTCGGAGCGGGCGCGCCTCGCCCAAGAGATCGGGCAGGAGAAGCAGAAGCAGGGAGTGCCGAATTTCGATCCGGTACGCGAGAAAAAAATGCTGGATGCCCTGGTCGAGCACAACCACGGCCCGTTCGACAACGAAACGGTGCGGCATCTGTTCAAGCAGATCTTCCAGGCATCGCTGAAGCTGCAGCAGGTCGACCACAAGAAGCATCTGCTCGTCAGCCGCAAGAAGAAGAAGGAGGACACCTTGATCCAGCTTGGGGATACGGTCATTGGCGGCGGAACGCCGGTCATGATTGCTGGACCATGCTCGGTCG
Source organism: Paenibacillus ihbetae (assembly GCF_002741055.1). Classification (NCBI taxonomy): domain Bacteria; kingdom Bacillati; phylum Bacillota; class Bacilli; order Caryophanales; family Paenibacillaceae; genus Paenibacillus; species Paenibacillus ihbetae. Next base: position 4,883,449 of record NZ_CP016809.1, read on the forward strand.
AGAGCTACGAGCAGGTTCGCCAGGTCGCGAAGGCTCTGAAAGAAACGGGCATCACCGTGATGCGCGGCGGGGCGTTCAAGCCGAGAACGTCGCCGTATGATTTCCAAGGCCTGGGCGTCGAGGGGCTTAAAATTTTGAAGGAGGTCGCTTCCGAATTCGGATTGAAAACGATCAGCGAAATCGTGGATCCGGCTCATATCGAGCTTGCCTGCGACTATATCGATGTCATTCAGATCGGCGCCCGGAATATGCAAAATTTCGAGCTGCTCAAAGCAGCGGGCGACGTCAAGACCCCGGTTCTGCTGAAGCGCGGGCTTGCGGCAACGATCGATGAATTCGTGCATGCCGCCGAATACATCGTATCCCGCGGCAATACGCAGGTCATGCTGATCGAGCGCGGAATCCGGACCTATGAGAAGGCCACGAGAAACACGCTGGATATCTCGGCGGTGCCGATCCTCAAGCAGGAAACCCACCTTCCGGTGCTGGTAGACGTTACGCATTCTACGGGACGCAAGGATATTTTGGCTCCTTGTGCAAGAGCGGCCCTCGCTGCCGGCGCGGACGGCGTCATGGTGGAGGTTCATCCCGATCCGGCGACCGCTCTGTCCGATGCGGCTCAGCAGCTGAATATTCCGGAGTTCCAGGACTTCCTGGACAATGTGAGAAAATCCGGCTTGCTGCCGGCACACTCATTGGTATAACCAATTGGGAAATAAAGGGTTGACAAATCGCTGCTCATTCCCTAACATAGTTATCAATTCAACCGCATAATCCAAATGTTTCGATTAGAAATAGTAGAAGTGAAATGACTTTTCAGAGAGCCGTTGGCAGGTGCGAAACGGTAATGTCGTTCCCTTTGAACTCGTCTATGAACAGCTGCCTGACAATGTAGGGTAAGCCGGAGTTCCACCGTTACAGGGATAGATGGTGATGGCCATCGAAGAAGATCATTTTACTTGTAAAATGAATTAGAGTGGTACCGCGGGTTCAACCTCGTCTCTATAGCAGAGACGGGGTTTTTTTGTTGGTTAAATTCCGGGTTTAACCAACCCCGCTTGAAATAGATATAGATCAACGATAACTTTCCAGGGAGGAATCAGAAATGACACGCAGCATTATCGTTCTTGACACAACCTTGCGCGACGGAGAACAGGTACCGGGCGCGAAAATGAACGTGCACCAGAAGATTGAATTCGCCCAGCAGCTGAAACGGCTGAACGTGGACATCATTGAAGCGGGCTTTCCCGCTTCGTCGGCCGGGGATTTCGAATCCGTCCGTGAAATTGCACGAACCGTAGGTGACAGCGTCTCGATTACCGCGCTGGCGCGGGCCGTGAAGAGCGACATCGACGCGGTGTACGAAAGCATCAAGCCGGCGCAAAACCCGCTGATTCATATCGTGCTCGGAACCTCGAATATCCATGTCGAGAAGAAATTCAACCGCTCCAAGGATGCGGTGCTGCAAATGGGCGTCGATGCGGTGAAATATGCGAAAACGCTGCTGCCGCAGGTGCAGTATTCCACAGAGGACGCTTCCAGGTCCGACTTCGAATACCTGTGGACAACGATCGAAGCGGTGGTCAAGGCGGGGGCAACGATGATCAACATCCCGGATACGGTCGGTTATGCCGTGCCGGAAGAGTTCGGCGAGCTGATTCGCCGAATCAACGAGCGGCTCAAAAACCTGAACGATCAAGTCATACTCAGCGTTCATTGTCATAATGACCTGGGACTCGCTACGGCCAATACGCTCGCAGCCGTTAAGAACGGCGCCGAGAAGGTGGAGTGCACCATCAACGGATTGGGAGAGCGCGCCGGCAATACATCGCTGGAGGAAGTGGTGATGGGGCTGAAGGTGCGGGAGAATTATTTCAACGCGAGCACGAACATCCGGACGAAGGAGCTGATCAAGACCTCCCGCCTGCTGACGTATTTGACGGGGCTGGATGTGCAGGTGAACAAGGCCATTACGGGCGAGAACGCCTTTGCCCACTCCTCCGGCATCCATCAGGACGGATTGCTTAAGGATAAGCAGGTGTATGAGATCATGTCGCCGGAGGAGGTTGGCGCCGACAGCATGGAGCTGATTCTGACGGCCCGGTCGGGAAGACACGCTTTCCGAAACGCGGTCGAGAAGCTGGGCTTTGACGCAGGCGAGGGCGAGGAATTCGAGGCGCTGTTCGCGAAGTTCCTTCAGTTGGCCGACGCGAAAAGGAAGTGTACGACCATGACGTCTTTTACCTGGTTACGCATCACCGGACTTACGAAGACGCCGGCAGCCATCTGTATGAGCTGGATTCCTTCCAGGTTGTCACGAACGCTCTGCATCCTACCGCTACGGTCAAGCTGAAAAAAGGCGGGGAGATGGTGCAGGACAGCACGGTCGGAGACGGCCCGATCGATGCGCTGTACAGTGCCATCAAGACGATCGTTGGTCTGGACGTTGAGCTGAAGGATTACAAAATCAACAGCCTTTCCCGCGGTAAAGAAGCCATCGGCCGGGTCAACATCCGAATCGAGTATCAAGGGAAAAGCTATTCCGGCCGCGCGATGGACACGGATATCATCAAGGCCAGCGCGCTCGCTTTCCTGAACGGGATCAACGCCGTTCTGTTGGACGCTGCGCAAGAAGTGCAGGCGTAAGCCGGGAGCGGAACGCGGAAACCTCGTCTTACAGTAAGTGAGACGAGGTTGTTCGCGTTTGGGATGTGACGGGATAAATGGGGCCTTCCTTAGATCGGAATTATGCTGGCGAAGCTTATTGACCGATCGTTACAAAATATATATAATTTAGCTGGAAACTTAGGAAAGGAGCCGTTTAGAGTGAGAACAGCATAGCGCATTTTCCGGACGTTGAGGCCGGCCAGCATCGTCCAGCAGCCATTACAGGCTTCGTTTAGGCAGGGCGGGCGGCGATAAAGACGTTTAATTACATCAATTTTGTACTTTGTAGTAAAAAAGTTGAGGCTGCCAATAAAGCAGCTCCCAGAAAACGTTTGACGGTCCGGTGTCAGCCCGCTAAGAGGTTCGGTGAATGGTTCGGTGAAGCCCTATAAAGTCTGGTGAAGAAGATAATGCCGGTAGAAGCCATTAATGTCTGGCGAAGAAGGTAGTCCCGGTACAGTTCCGAGTGAAAGCCCGAGTGGGCCCATGTCCGCCAATAAGAGCTTTGGTGCGGCATAGACGATGACCGACCGATTTTTTTACCGATCACTACAAAAATGTTTGTGAAGGAGTGGATTTGAATGCCGTTATCCATTTATATTATGGGTCTTATGATTTTCTCCATGACGACCTCCGAGTTCATGGTCGCGGGGATCATGCCTGCACTGTCTGCGGAATTCCAAGTATCGGTGGCAGCGATCGGGTACTTGATCACTGCATATGCCGCGGGGATGATCGTGGGAGGTCCGCTGCTGACCGCTGTCCTGCTGAAAGTGCCGCGAAAGCAATCGTTCATGATCGTCTCCGCCATCTTCTTGGCCGGTCAGGTGCTTGGCGCTGTGGCTCCAAGCTATGAGGTGATGATGGCGGCCCGGATCATTACCGGCCTATCCTCCGCCGCGGCCTTCGGCATATCGCTGACGATCTGCTTCAGCCTGGTGGGCCCGAGTGCCCGAGGACGTGCAGCCTCGATCGTTCTAGGCGGATTGATGGTGGCCACCGCCATCGGCCTGCCGCTTGCAATCTGGATCGAACAGCATTTTGGCTGGCGAGCGAGCTTCTGGGCGGTTGTGATTCTATTGCTCATATCGGGACTTATCGGCCTATTTACGATCCCGTCCCTGCCGAAGTCCGAGAAGATCAGCTTTCGGGAGGAGATTGGCGCGCTTAAGAATCCTAGGCTGTGGGCGGCATACTCCACCAGCATGCTGATCATCGGGGGGACCTTCGCCGCGTTCAGCTATTTTTCCCCGATACTCACCGATCTGTCAGGCTTCGGTGCTGAGGCCGTACCCATGCTGCTCGGCGTTTACGGCATCGCGACGGTCATCGGCAACATCGTTACCGGCAGGCTGGCGGATCATTACATGATGCCGATTCTGACGATTGGCTTGACCGCACTGACCGCTGCGCTCGTGATGTTCGGCCTGTTCGTTCACAGCCCCGCGATCGCCGTGATCTCGGTTGTGATCGTCGGTCTGGTTGGCGTGCCGATGAACCCTGCGATGGCTACCCGGGTAACGCGCGTAGCCGATACGGGATCCATTGTTACGACGATTCACAGCTCGGTAATCAGCTTGGGGGTCATGGTCGGGTCTTCTTTAGGCGGGCTGACAATTGATGCTGGACTGGGCCTGGCTTCACCGCTTTGGGTCGGCGCGTTGCTAGCCGTTCTGGGCCTGCTGTCCCTGCTGCCTCCTGTACGTGGAGAAGGCCGAGCGAAGCGGGTGACATCCAGCCATTAATCTTGATAAGCCGCCCCCAGCCTGGAAAATAAGGCTGTAGGGCGGCTTGCGTCTTTGCTGATCTTCAGCTGAACTGCTTCGTTATGCCTGCCATAAACTCCTCATCCGACGTTTTGCTTCGCAGATCCATCAGGTAATGGGCATCGGCGCCAACCAGATAACGGAGGCGATCGGACGGATCGGTTGCCGCTTCGAAGATCGTTTCCGCTATGAGCTTCGGCTCGGAAGCATGGACGTCAAAGCTGTTCATCTGTTTTTGCAGAACCGTTTCCGTATACGAGGCATAAGCATCCAGCGAAGTATCGGTCAGCAGATCGAGGGAGCGTCCGGTAAAATCCGTGGCCACGTTGCCGGGTTCTACGAGCTTCACCTTGATTTGATGGGCAGCCATCTCGTAAAAGAGGGATTCCGAAAAGCCCTCGATGGCCCATTTGCTCGCATGATACAGCGACAGCAGCGGAAAAGCCACTCTTCCGCCTACGGAGGATACATTGATAACCGTCCCGCCGCCGCTTTGCCTGAAATGGGGAAGAAGAGCTTGCGTCGTGCGAAGGACCCCAAGCAGGTTGACATCGAATTGCCGCTTGATTTGGGCTTCCGTCGCAGCTTCGAATGCGCCTATCGCCGCGTAACCTGCATTATTCAGCAGGACATCAATTTTGCTGAACGCTCGAATTCCTTCTTGAGCGGCCGATTGGATGGTATCGTTCCGGGTGACATCGAGTTTCGTGACCAGCATGCGCTCCTGTCCGGTAAACTCCGTTTCGTGTTCGGGCGAACGCATGGTAGCAATGACATTCCAACCCTTCTCCCAAAAATGCCGCGCGGTTTCTCTTCCGATCCCTGAAGAAGCTCCTGTAATGAGGATTGTATTCACATTCTTCATCTCCTTTTGGTTCATTTCGATACGATTATATGACGAAATCAAAACAAAGTAAACCAAAATTATTAAATTAGTTAATTTAATAAAAATAGTAAATGTGGTGAAAAGGGTTTAATGATTTTACTTCTAAGTTATAATGGGGATTAGAAAAGTGGAGGGGGACATCCAGGTGAAAAAGGCGGTAAGCGCGGAGCATTACATCGAGAAAATAAAACCGGTCCTAAGAAAAACGAAGTTCAGCCAACTGAAAATCGACGAAATCGCAAGTTACATGGATATTAGCAAAGTAACCTTGTACAAGCATTTCTCATCCAGGGACGATGTCATCGAGGCTGTCGTGAAGCATTATATCGATTACCTGCTTCAGGCCGATGCCATCGTTCAAGATGCATCCATTTCTTTTGCCGAACGTTTTCAGAAAATATACGAGCAATCGCTGCGGTGCGTCGTTTACGTGTCGGATCTCTTCCTGGAAGATCTGAGAGATTCCTACCCGGCGCTGTTTGACCGTTTGATTGCGGCACAGCAGATCCGATATCGCAACTTGGAGACTTTTTTCGAGGCAGGGATGGAGCAAGGCGTATTCAACCGTTTGAATGCCGCATTGTTCATGGTTCAAGATGATGCCGTGCTTCGGCGGATCATGGACCCGCTGTTCTCGATTCATTACGACATGACCTTAAAGCAGGCGTTGATGGATTTTTACCAGTTGAAAAAATACCAGTTGTTCCAGCCGGATCATGTTGATTCCGTGCAGGATTCGATAATGGAACAGGAGATCGTGAATATTCTGAAGATGATCACGTAATGTCCGACCGTTGACATATCGATAATTCACGATATAATAATTTGTATGAAACCAATCGAAATCTTCAAAGCACTGTCCAATGAATCGCGGCTTGATATTTTGCGGTGGCTTAAGGAGCCTGAGCAGCATTTTACGCCCCATGAAGGGATTGATATGAGGGAAATCGGGGTATGCGTGAGCCAGGTGACCGAGAAATTGAATATGACGCAATCGACAGCATCGCAATATCTGTCCATTTTGCAGCGGGCCGGACTGATTAAGACCGAGCGGATCGGCAAATTTACGTATTACAAGCGTGATGAGGAAGTCATCCGTCAAATCGGCGAATATTTGAAGCAGGAAATATAACGACAAGAACTGAATGCTTCCTTGGCCAAGGAATATTCAGTTTTGTTCCGCACTACATATCTACATATTACGATATGTATTTTTATTGGTTTCATATATCGATGTTTTGCGATATCTAAATATATAAGGAGTGGAATTATGAAGAACGCTTGGAAAATATACTTGCTGGCTATCGTGAGTTTTTTAGTAGGGACATCGGAATATATCATCTCCGGGATCTTGGACAAAATCGCGGATTCCCTCGGTATCACCATTACGGCCGCGGGCCAGCTGATTACGATTTTCTCGCTGGTGTATGCCGTTCTGACCCCGGTGTTGATGGCCCTGACCGCGAAGCTGGAGCGTCAGCGGCTGCTGGTTTATTCGCTCGGGCTGTTTGTAGTGGCTAACCTATTGTCATTCGCGCTTCCCGGCTATGTTCCCTTTGTCATTGCGCGCATCATTATGGCGATGGGGGCAGGGATGGTGGTTGTCACCGCGCTCGGCATCGCCGCCCGAATTGCGCCTCAGGGCAAGCAGGCGAGCTCCATTGCTACGGTTGTCATGGGCTTTACGGCTTCCCTTATTATCGGTGTCCCGCTCGGGCGCGTTACTGCAGCCGCGTTCGGCTGGAAGTCGGTGTTCGGCCTGATTGCCGTTCTGGGTATGGTAGCGATGGTTGTCTTATATAAAGCGATTCCGAAAATCCAAGGCGATGCGCCGGTTCCGCTGCTTCAGCAATTTGCACTGCTCCGAAAGCCGAAAGTGGCGCTCGGTTTGGGAATAACCTTCTTCTGGCTTGGGGGATATTCCGTAGCTTATACGTATCTTTCCCCTTATCTTCTAAGCGTCAGCGGCTTGGGCGAACAATGGATCAGCGCAGCGCTGTTCGCTTTCGGCATTGCGAGCCTGATCGGGTCGAAATTCGGCGGATACAGCACCGACCGGTGGGGTGTACCCTTGACCCTTACCTTCGGGATGATCATCCACATTTTTGCGTTAGCCCTGCTATCGGTCACGAACGCATCCGCTGCAGCTTTTCCGGTGTTCGCCATGCTGATCCTGTGGTCTTTGTCCGCCTGGTCCTCCGGTCCGACACAGCAGTTCAACCTGGTCCAGCTGGAGCCGGAATCATCGGGAGTCATGCTGGGACTGAACCAGTCGATGATGCAGCTGTCCATGGCTGCGGGGGCCGGACTCGGCGGCATTGCCGTCGATAGCATATCCCTGTCATCCATTACATGGCTTGGGGCAGCGGGTGTTGCAATCGCCGTGGGGTTGGCGCTGGTGCTGTTCCGCATCGGGAAGCAGGAGAAGGAGGCCGGACAGACGGTCGTATCTTCCTGAACTTAAGGCTTGTCCGCCGGTTCTGTCTGCTGCTGTTTCATGATATCCATACGCCTCTTCAGCGCGATTTGACGCTCTAAATGGGTCCAAGGTATGATAGGATCAACAGAAAGCGAAAATTTGGCTCCAACTTTGCGGAGGAGGAAATACGTTTGGCTAGACTAAAAGATATTGCCGAGCGGGTCGGGGTATCCATATCCACGGTCTCGCGGGCAATCAGCAACGATACAAGCCGTCCGGTCAGCGAAGACACCAAGCAGAGAATCAGGGAGGCGGCGCTTGAGCTGGGGTATAAGCTCCAGGAACCCATGCAGCTCGCACGTGATAATGGAACGGAGATCAAGCGGATCGTCTGTATCGTGCCTCAGCTTCTGATGGATGACCATCCTTATTTCTCAAAGGTTCTTGCAGGCTTCCATGAAAAAATGGAGGAGCTCGGACAGCCGCCGGCCATCGTTCGCACCTGCGAGGAGGTTAGCGATGCAGAACGGCTGCGGCTGATGCTGAAGGAGACCGGGGCCCAGGGCATGGTTGCGATCAGCTGGTATGACCAGGAATTGTTTGAGCTCATCCAGCAGGAAGACGTCGCGATTATGGGGGTAAGCTTAAACGATGAACGCTTGACCGTCCCGGTGGTGGATTGCGACCGGGTGCTTTCCGCCAGATCCGCGGTGCGCCACTTGATTGATCAAGGGCACAAGCGAATCGCTTTTATCGGGGGACCTGCCTATTCCAATCAAATGGAGAGCGAGGAGCGGTATGTCGGCTACAAATTCGCGATCCTTGAAGCGAATCTGGAGCTGCGGAAGGACTGGATCATGAACACCGGCTGGAACGTGGATCGAAGCTTCAGCCACATGAATGATTTATTGGGCAAGCTTCCGAAGGAGGAATGGCCGACAGCGGTATTTTGCGCGAGCGACATGCTGGCGATTCCGGCCATGCGGGCGGTGATCGAGAACGGCGGCACCATCCCGGGAGATATTGCGATTGTCGGCATGGACAATATCGATGTAGCGCAGTATACGACACCGCCGCTCACGTCCGTTTCGGTGCCGAAGCATGAAATCGGCAGAGTCGCCGCGAAATCTATCGTCGATTACTTGGACGGACATTTCCCGACCGCCACGAAAATACTGCTGCCCTGCTCTCTGATCATTCGGGAGTCCTCCAGATTGGATCGAATGTAATGGTTTGACAGTGTGCAACAAGCAGGATATAGGTACGTAAAGAGCAGCCGCTAGCTTGCATAGCTTGCGGCTGTTTTTGCGCTGTATTTGTAGTGTTTTTTTACTGTTTTTGTATTGCTTTTCTGCTGTATTTGTGATGATTTTGTGCCAAAAATCCAAAAATAATGCCAAAATTGGTCCAAAAAAATGTTTGACAAGACGATATCCCTATATTATTATGAGAAAAAAATCAAAGGGTTTTGGATATTTTTGATCATATTTTGGATTACCCAAGACCTTCCTCTATCCAACTCATTTTGTCCTGTCTTCGTTTTTTTGCTTGTACAGCAAGCTTTTATGTATACGAGTCACCGTCCCTAAATATCTCGTCCAACCCCATTTCTAGAAATTACCTGCTCGAGATATCCAAATAACTATCCAAATTTATATCATTTAGTTTGAGTTTCTATCCAAAAACCGGATTAAACCCCATGCCACATGGGTTTAATGCATAGATGGCTTCTTGGCTGCCAATGCGACATAACGAATAAACCAAAAGGGGGAAGATGGTGGAACGCATTTTCGAAAAAGCTTTATCGTATGCAGGAAGGGGGAAACTTTCATTTTTTTAATCACAAAATTGCAAGCGCTGTCATTTCAGGGGCAGTCTACACCGATTTTTCGTCCCCCTACTATTTCTCAATGAGGTGATGCTAAATTGGCCAACACGTCGCTGCAGTCTCCAGCCATCGCGGCAACTGAAACGAAACGCAGCCGCTATAAGTGGAACCGGATCTGGCGTAATTGGCAGCTGTACGTCCTGATCTCTCCGGTCATTGCCTACTACATCCTGTTCCAGTATGTCCCGATGTACGGAATCCAGATTGCATTTAAGGATTTTATCGCAACTCAAGGGATCTGGGGGAGCCCCTGGGTCGGGCTAGACCACTTCGAACGGTTTTTCAACGGCTATTATTTCTGGCGTCTGATAAAGAATACCCTCGGGATCGGTTTGTACAGCCTCGCCGTTGGCTTTCCGGTTCCGATCATTTTGGCTTTGCTCATGAATGAGGTTCGTGCCGAGAAATTCAAGCGATTCGTACAGACGATAACCTACGCACCGCATTTCCTGTCGATCGTCGTGGTCGTCGGGATGATGATGATTTTCCTGTCGCCGCGCTACGGCATCCTCAATCATTTTATTGAGATGTTCGGCGGCAAGGCGATTAATTTCATGACTGAACCGGGCTGGTTCAAAACGCTGTACGTGCTGTCCGATGTTTGGCAGACCATGGGATGGAGCTCCATTATTTATTTGGCCGCGCTCGCCGGCATCGACAACCAGCTGCATGAAGCCGCGAGGGTGGACGGGGCTACACGGCTCCAGCGGATCTGGCATATTAACATTCCCGGCATCATGCCGACGATCATCATTTTGCTGATATTGAACATCGGAAGCATCATGAGCATCGGCTTTGAGAAGGTGCTGCTGATGCAGAACAATTTGAACATGGAGAGCTCCGACATTATTGCCACCTACGTGTACCGGATGGGGATCCAGAATGCCGAATACAGCTTCTCGGCCGCCGTCGGATTGTTTAATTCCGTCATCAACTTCGTGCTGTTGGTTGTCGTGAACTTTATCTCCAGACGCGTGAGCGAAACAAGTCTTTGGTAGGGGAGGGCGCTTTAGTATCATGCAAATCGAATCCAGGGGAGACCGCATCTTCAACATCATTAATTACACGATCCTGATCCTCGTCACGCTCATTGTCCTGTACCCGCTGCTGTTCGTGCTAAGCGCATCCTTCAGCGATCCGCAGACGGTTCTTCGGGGCGAAATGCTGCTGTGGCCAAAAGGCTTCAATCTGAACTCCTATGTCAAAATATTTCAAAATCAGGATATCATCAGCGGCTTTACCAACACGCTGATCTACACTTCGCTCGGGACGCTCATCAACCTGACAATGACGATTCTTGCGGCTTATCCGCTGTCGCGGAAGGACTTTGTCGGGCGCAATGCGATCATGGCACTGCTCGTTTTCACGATGTTTTTCAGCGGCGGGCTGATCCCGACCTATCTGCTCATCAAGAACCTGGGCATGCTGAATTCACTTTGGGTCATGATCATACCGAACGCCGTATCCATCTGGAACATCATCATTATGCGAACCTTCTTCCAGCAGTCCATTCCGAACGAGCTGCAGGAGGCGGCGACCATCGACGGCTGCTCGAATATCAAAATTTTGACCCGGATCATCCTGCCGCTGTCGATGCCGATCATTGCCGTAACCATTTTGTTCTACGCGGTCGGACACTGGAATGCGTTCTTCAACGCACTCTTGTACTTATCCGATAAGGAGAAATTTCCGCTGCAGCTGATCCTGCGCGAAATTCTCATTCAGGGTCAAACGAATGACATGGTGAAGATGTCGACCGAGTCGGCGATCAAGCAGCAACGGGAAGTGGAAGGCATCAAATATGCGGTCCTTGTGGTCGCGAATTTACCGGTCCTCGCGCTCTATCCGTTTCTGCAGCGGTATTTCGTGAAGGGCGTCATGATTGGAGCCATCAAAGGATAATTCCTTGCATGGATAAATGATTGGATGCTGAGAAAAAGGGAGGATGAAGCATGAAGCTGAAGAAATGGGGAGGTCTTCTGCTGACCTGCGTATTGTCGGTATCGCTGGCAGCCGGCTGCGGCTCGAAAAATCCGGGAGGGTCGAAGGAAGGGGAAACGCCGGGCGAAACGGCGGCCAATTTGAATCAGACGGGGTTTCCGATCGTGAACGAGCCGATTACGGTGACCGGCTTTGCCGGAAAGTTCTTTGCCAATGCGGACTGGAACAATATCAAGCTTTGGCAGGAATATGAAAAGACGACCAACATCAAGATCCAGTGGGACACGGTGCATAAAGATAATCTCGCGGAAAAACGGAATCTGCTCCTCGCCGGCGGCGATTATCCGGAAATGTTCTACGCTTCGGCGTTCCCGCGGGCAGACCTGCTGAAATACGGCAAGCAGGGGGCGTTTATACCGCTGAATGATCTTATCGATCAGTACGCACCGAACTTTAAGGCCCTCATGGAGAAGTATCCGATCATCGAGAAAGGGATTACGATGCCGGACGGCAATATTTACGGCCTGCCGACGCTGTATGATCCGGAATTCAAATCCGTGCTGTACGGCACGCCGTGGGTGAAGTCGGAATGGCTGACCAAGCTGGGATTATCCGAGCCGCAGACGCTTGATGATTTTTACAATATGCTGAAGGCATTTAAAGAGAAGGATCCGAACGGAAACGGCCAGAAGGATGAAATCGCCTGGGGCGGCGTCGGAGCGGCGGGCATCGTGAATTATTTACGCGGTTCGTTCGGCCTCAACAATCACGGCACGTCGAATATATACGTCGACTCGGATCCCGAGACGGGTAAGGTCCGGTTCATTCCGACCGATCCGCGGTATAAAGAGCTCCTGCAGTACGTAAACAAGCTGTACAAGGACGGCCTGCTGGAGCAGGACATCATGTCCGTGAAGAGCACCGAGGTGGATGCGAAGGGCGTGGAAGGCCTGCTTGGCGTCGTGGATAATGTGGACCCGGTCGCCATCTATAACCAGGAAGGTTATGTTGGCCTGCCGGTGCTGAAGGGACCGCATGGAGATCAGATGTACACCGCAACCGGATCCCCGCTCGGCAATATCGGCATGTTCGTCCTCACGGACAAAGCGAAACATCCGGAAGCCATGATCCGCTGGATGGATTACTTCTACAGCGATGAAGGCATCAGGCTGTTCTTTATGGGGTGGAAAGACGAAACGTATAAGGAAGATGCGGACGGTAACGTGGATTACGTCGACGAAATCAAGAACAACCCGGACGGGCTGAATCTGGACCAGGCGGTCGGACAATATTTGATCTGGCCAGGCGGATATTATCCGGGCTTCGTGACGCAGAAGTATTTTAAAGGTGCGGAAGGGCTGCCGACCTCCGTGGATAATGCGAAAAAGGCTGAGCCTTACGTCATCCCGCAGGACAAAATATGGCCGCCGTTCAACTTTACGGCCGATGAGCAGTCCGAGCTTACCGGCATACAGACGGACATTACCACCTACGTGGATGAAATGAGGGATAAATTCATTTCCGGCAACGAGTCCTTTGACAATTGGGACCAATATGTCACCAATCTGCAGAAAATGGGACTCGACCGATATCTCGCCATTTACGAGTCGGCGGCGGAACGCTACAACCAATAAACAAGATGTTCATACAACTGTGAATGTGTGTGAATGCAAAGGAGCGACATGACATGACACAACTAAAAGCAATCCTGATCGGAGCAGGCGCCCGCGGCGCCGGGGGCTATGCCCCGTATGCGCTGGATTACCCGCATGAGCTGACCTTCGTCGCCGTGGCCGAGGCGGATCCCGTGCGCAGACACCGGTTCGCCGAGAATCACGGTATCCCGCCGGAACGATGCTATGAATCCTGGGAGCCGCTGCTGGCGGAATCCCGGCTTGCCGATATCGCACTCATCTGCACGCAGGACCGGATGCATTACGGACCGACGATGCAGGCGCTGAAGCAGAAGTACCATGTGCTGCTGGAGAAACCGATGTCTCCGGATCCGAAGGAGTGTCTGGAGATGGAGCAGGCGGCAAGGGAGAATGACCGGCTGCTGACCATTTGCCACGTTCTTCGGTATACTCCGTTTTGGAGCACGATCAAGCGCGTGATTCAGCAGGGGACGATCGGGGAGATCGCTTCGATCCAGCTGAACGAGAACGTGGGGTATTGGCATATCGCCCACAGCTTTGTACGCGGAAACTGGAATAACGCTGACAAGGCGAGCCCGATGATTTTGGCCAAATCCTGTCATGATATGGATGTGCTGTCCTGGCTGATGGACCAGCCCTGCACGCAGGTTACATCCTTCGGCTCCCTGATGCATTTTCGCGAGGACCAGGCGCCGGAAGGATCGGCTGACCGCTGTCTGGACTGCAAGGTAGAATCCACATGCCCTTACTCGGCGCCCCGGTTCTATCTGAGTGATCAGTACAAGGGCTGGGCGGGACATTTTACGCATGAGCTGACCAAGGCGAATATCATTCAAGGCCTGCGCAATACCGACTACGGGCGCTGCGTCTACCGGAGCGACAATAATGTGGTCGATCACCAGGTCGTCAACATGGAGTTTGAGGGGGGAGCCACCGCCATGTTCAGCATGTGCGGGTTCACCTACGAGCAGGAACGCCGAATCCAGATCATGGGGACGCGCGGCGAGCTTCGCGGCGAGGAAGGAATGATTACGGTGTACGACTTTTTGACCGGGCAGAAGACGGAAATCTCCATCCCTTCCCAGGCCAGCGGCCACGGCGGCGGCGACAGCGGGATCGTGGCAAGTTTCCTCCAAGAGGTCAGAGGCTACAGCGGCCAGGAGAGCCTGACGTCGGCGAGCGCCTCCGTTCGGAGTCATCTCATCGCCTTTGCGGCGGAAGAATCACGACTGAACCGCGGGAAGTCCATCAACCTGAACGAATACGCGCGGGAGCTGATGGCGCAGGAGTCTGCGTCGAAGTAATGGCAGCAGCGGGAAATGAAGCGGGTGACGAAATACGGTAAAGCAATGGGTAGAAGCAAACGTCTGGAAGCCAACTGTATGGAGATGAAATTGTGGAAGTAAACGTATAGAACAAGCTTATAGAACAAACGTATAGAAGAAACGTATAGAACAAGACTATAGAACAAACGCGTATAGAAGCAAAGGTATAAAAGCAAGCGTATGGAGGCAACGTCAGACGTATGGGGATACAATTGAAGCAAAGCGAGTGGAATCAAATGTTTGGAATCAAATGAGTGGGATAAAAAAACGACAGGAACGACAGGTGGATTCATAGTGTTTGATGGAGCAAGTGGATTAGTTAGAATGTTTGATTGAGTAAATGGATTAGTAAGAATCTTTGATGTTGAATGGATTAGTTAGATTGGTTAAATTGGTTAATTTGGTTTGATTGAATGGATTAGTGGGATTAGTTGGATTAGTTGGATTGGTTGGATTAGTGGTAAGGAGCGGTTAGATGGGTAGTGTAGATTTGTTTATTCTCAATATCTCACGATATGAAAAATTCGAAATAAGGTAGACGGGGCGCAGCACCCAAGTGGTGCTGTTGCTGAGGGCGAGCAGCAAGTCCCGAAAAGGGACTTGTAAGGCTCGAAGAGGCGCCTAAGCCAGCAACAAGTCCCGAAAAAGGACTTGGGCGCCCAAAGAGGCACTCAAACGAGCTGAACCCCGGCAACCGGATTCAGCTCGTTTTTTGTGCATACTGTTGCTTGGGGGCTATACATTGTCCATGTGAATGTCTATAGCATCAATGCGGCTCAAGCCGAATCTGATGGCTTTTTTGATTTTTTGGACAGCATTTTACGCAGGCCGTACATGACGAGCAGCACTAATGGGAAAAGAAAGCCCACGGTGATCGTATATGGTACCCAAATGGTTGCGTCCCATTGCAGCTTGAACGGAACATTGGGATAGATGAAGACGGAAACGGCAGCCAGAACCCAACCAAGCGGCATGACCAGCGGCTGATAGTTTTTAATATTGAATATTTGGCTGATGCCGATCGCAATGGCGTAAAAATACAACGAGATCCGAAAAAACAACGTGATAAACCACATCACCGCCATGGCTGCCTCGATTCGCTGAAGGAAATTTCCGATATTGATTTTCTTGGCCAGCATGTAACTGGGATACATATTTCTGGCTGTAATGTCCGGGCCTAAAACCAGTATCGATAATGCAATAATCACAAATAGGACACCAGCGCCAATTATGCTTCCAATATATACCGCTTTGTATGTCTCCGCCGGTCGGTTGGCGGCTCCTGGAAAGATAATCATCAACACGATGTGCGGCAGAAAGGCAATGCTGATGAACGAGAAGGCGGCCGGGAAGATGGGGCTTACACCTGATTCGAGAATGGGCCCTGCATATTCCCATCGGATCTCCGACAACAATAAGACGCTCATTGACAGAAACAGGAGCAAGAACCAGGGAAACAGCATTTCCGCCGCGCGGGCCAGTACTTCCAGCCCCAAACGCACTCCCAGTACAGCCAGCGCCCCGAAGAGGAAGATGATGGCCTGAATCGGTGTTTCAGGGAGCATCTGGATGGTCATGAAGATGCCGATTTCGTGTAATACTGTGGCGGGACCTCCAAGGAATAGCGTAAGCAGAAGCAAGAAGCTCACCATTTTACCGATCCATTTCCCAAACAGCTTTTCGGCCCATTGCATCAAATTCGCTTCCGGGTGCTTTCTGAATAGTTGCATCTGCACCGCCAAGATGATAAATCCGAGGCCGGCCCCCACCAAACAGGCAATCCAGGCATCTTGCTTAGCAATGGAGGCCAATCCCGATGGAACGATAAGAATCGCGCTGCCGATCGTATACAAAGCGGTTAAAATGCTGATCTGGCGCAAAGAAATTTTTATTACGGGCATGCTCCCCGCTCCTTTTCCTATTGAATCAAACCGACGGCTGAGAGCCAATCACTGAACGGTTTGAACACCATGGTGATCACATTCACGGGTGTCGGGAGATCATTCATGATCGTCTGGGCCACGCTGATGCCAATACCCAATAGCAAAAATGCGGCAAACCCCCAGATTTCCCTGTATTCTCCTTCACGAAGCATCCTTGGCAGCTCAAGCCAGGTTATGACTCCGGCAGAAACCGCAATTATCGCAATATTCAGCATGCGTTCGCCTCATTCCTTAAGGTTATTTAGAAAAGTGTCGTTGGTTGTGCCGGTTCGCCGGATTTTGTAATCCACATGGATACGGGTCTCGAGGTTCGGAAAGTATCGGTCATTCCACGCTTCCTTCATTTTCTTCCATTCTCTCGGATGCGAATGACGAAGCGCTTCACCGAAGCCGAAGATGTCAACTTTAAGGTCCTTTTGTACTTTGTCGACAACAGACTCCAAGCTTCGCCTTAAATCCTCTTCCATTTCAGCTTCGAGCTCCTTCACGGTCGCAGGCTGAGATACATCCAAGCTGCTGCATTCCACGGCACCAATATTGCCCTCCATGCGAATCTTGACATCCATTTCCGGGCGGTCATTCACTATGCTTCCCTTCATCTTGGCTTGGGTCCTCAGCGTCTCAATGATGATCTTTCCCTCGTCCTTCTCCTTGCAGGGAATGAAGCCTACAGAGCTTTTGACATTCCCTGTTACGAGCCGGTAATTTCGGCTATCCCGCTCATTTAACCAGCCGACCAATTTATCGAATTTGAAAACGGCAAGGCCGGAATATTTCAATTGGCTTAGTGTTTCGATATTTTCAATATTTTTCCTCGTTCCTCCGATTTCCCGGTCCCCCGTGATCACCAGCCCTGTTAGCACGGGATGCTTGCCGCTGCTGATAAGGTCGTTGATCAATTCATCCAGTGTAACGGCCATGCTGGATGACCAAGACTTCTCGGAGATTTGCAAGGATTCATAAAGTTTGTTGGCAGGGATGGTCTCCATGGACGTCATGATTTTCAAGGTTTCCTCCGCTGTTGCTCCTTTGGTCACCACGAGGTAGAAATCGGGTCTGAATTCATGGTCCCTGGATAACAGGTCAAGCACTTTGGCGATTCCCTCCCTCGCCATCGCCTCATCCATCAGAAACATCCGGAGATGGGAAAAATAAATCTTCCGCGGGCTAATCTGCGTCATCCTTCGAGATGCTTCAAAGATCGTATCGCCTTCAGCTGTATACAGAGTAGCGGGAGCTTGAGGTCCGCCGCTTCGTTTGGCGGTGACCTGCCCCGGTATAGCAACCTGGACGGTTAAACGGTAGCGGCCATCAACCCAGTCAACCCCTGCGGCTACAGCGATGGCCAATTCGTTCAATTCTCTGCGGTTCCAGCAGCCGCTCAGAAGAAGAGTCACGATGATATGTAAGAGAATCAACGCCAAAATCCGTTTCATCCGAATTTCACTCGCTTTCCCGCTGGTCTCAATCTGTCTATTCCCTCGATTTTCGAGGTGGCGTACGTTTTCTGCGCTTATAATTGGTCTGGTTAATCAATCGGGGACGGCTTGATAACATCCAGTGCGGCAGCCGAAATACCGAATCCTTTTGCCCCTCCGGAATTAACGGTGCGAAAGGGGACATGTACGGGATTCCGAACGACCGAAGGCTGCATAAATGGAGGATAATCGCGATGACCCCGACTAAAATGCCGAACAGTCCAAAGGATCCGGCAAGCGCCATCAGCGGAAACCGGAGCATCCGAAAAGCAATGGACATGTTAAAAGACGGCACCACAAAGCTGGAAATGGCTGTAATGGCAACCACGATGACCATCGCCGGAGAGATGATCCCAGCTTCAACAGCGGCCTGCCCGATGACCAGCGTTCCGACGATGGAAATCGCCGAGCCAATATTTTTCGGCAGCCGTACGCCCGCCTCGCGCAGAATCTCGAAGGTGACCTCCATGAGGACGGCCTCGACGAACGCGGGAAACGGGACTTGCTCCCGCTGCCCTGCCAATCCGAATATAAGGCGCGTCGGCAGCATTTCTTGATGAAACGTGGTAATGGCCACATAGAGTGAAGGCCCCAGCAAAGAAATGAAGATACTCAGATAGCGCAGCAAGCGCAGGAAGGAACTGATATCCGCACGCTGGTAGTAATCCTCCGCCGCATGCAGGAACGAAACAAAAAGCGCCGGGACTACCAGAACGAACGGAGTTCCGTCAACGAGGATGGCGATTTTTCCTTCCAGCAGCTCAGCCGCGATCACATCGGGGCGCTCGGTATTGTAAACCGTGGGGAATGGAGACAGGGTCTTATCCTGGACCAGCTCCTCGATATACCCGCTCTCCAAAATGCTGTCCACATCGATTCGGTCAAGCCGGGTGCGGACCTCCTCGACAATCTTGTCATTGGCAATGCCATGAATGTACATGATGGCGACATCGGTTTGGGTTATTCGGCCGATCTGCTTCGTTTCCATCCACAGATTCGGATCCTTGATCTTTCGGCGAATCAAGGCCGTGTTGGTTCGCAGCGATTCCGAAAAGGATTCGCGCGGACCGCGGACGACATTTTCCGCTGACGTTTCCATAACCCCGCGATCCTTCCACCCCCGGGTAGATGCTGTGATCCCACGATCCAATCCATCAATCAGAAAAATCGTGTCCCCTGACAAGAGCGAATGAAACAGCTTTTTATAATCGGTTATGGTGTGGATTTCATGATTGACAAGAGAGATTTTTTCTAATATTTTTTGCCCGTCCAAAGGCTGCGAGTAATCGTAATCTTTTCTTACAAGGGATTTTGAAACATCCGCCACGACCATCATGATGGATTCCGAGATGATCTTTTGGTCGGCCAAGCCGTCCGTATAGAGGATCGCAATATAGTGTTTTTCCTCTTCATCAAGCGGAATTTCCCTGATCACGATATCGGTGCTGTTACCAAGGGTGGTTCGGATATGCTCCAGGCTGCTTTTGATATCCGGGTTTAATGCATCGGTATCATTCGTCGATGAGTTGGCCGGTGGGATATCCTTGGTGTTGTTTTTACTGGAATGGCCGGTTCTTCTTCGATACCGCATGGGAATACCCTTCCTCTCACTGATGCTATTCCCACATTATTACCGAAGAAAACAAGCTGTAAACTTACGTCAATGCAGGCAAACCACCCCGGCATATTTCTGATGAAAACGACAAAAAACCAGGTCCGCATCCGGGGATGCAGCCTGGTTATTATGATGATCGTATGAATGAAATTGCACATCATCGTATAAGGTTTTTTGGACCCACGATAAAAATATAATACTACAACGGAAAGTATAAGTCTATATTTTTTCCCGGAAACCCCTATACTTAAAGCTATTCTTTAAGGGAGGGAGCGAAGGGTTATGCTGAATGAGAGGGAAACGGAAGAGCGTGAATATCTTGCGCATGTTCAAAAGAAGCTTCAGCGAACGCTGGCGGAGCTGGAAGGGAAGGTATCCGATTCGTATCGGGACATCATTGAGGCGAAGAAATACCTGTGGGTCAATATGGCGCAGCTGGATGCCGCCGAGCGGGCGGCGAACCGTGTGGACATTTCGCTGTCGATCGATGCCGGTGAGAAGACGGTGGCCCGGCTGCAAAAAATACGCAAGCTGTTAGGCTCGCCTTACTTCGGCAGAGTAGATTTTCGCACAATGCGGCAGCCTGATGCCGGCGCTTATTATATCGGCATTCATTCCTTTGTTGAAGAAGAGAGCCAGCATCACCTGATCTACGACTGGCGGTCGCCGGTGGCCAGCCTGTTTTACGATTACGAGACGGGGCCTGCATCTTACTTTGCGCCCATGGGAAACGTTGACGGCGAGATTACGGCAAAACGCCAATATAAAATCAAGGATGGCGCTCTGGAGTACATGATCGAGAGCTCGATGAATATTCATGACGATGTGCTTCAGAAGGAGCTGAGCAGCACGTCGGACGAGAAAATGAAAAATATCGTGGCTACCATTCAGCAGGAGCAGAACGCCATTATCCGGAACGAAACTTCGAACGAGCTGATCATTCAGGGGGCGGCCGGTTCGGGCAAAACGTCCGTTGCACTGCACAGAGTGGCTTATTTGCTGTACAGGTATAAAGAAACGCTCAGCTCCAGCGATATCCTCATTATATCTCCGAACAAGGTGTTCTCCGACTACATTTCGAACGTGCTGCCGGAGCTGGGCGAGGAGAAAATCATGGAAGTAGGAATGGAGGAGCTGGCCGAGAAGGAGCTTGCGGGTATGTGCCGCTTCCAGACATTCTATGAGCAGGTGGAGGAGCTGCTGAACCGTGACGATCCTGGCAGTGTCGAGCGCATCAGGTTTAAGGCCAGCCGGGAATTTGTCCGTCAGCTTGAAGCTTTCATGGGCTATGCGGACAAGCATTTCTTCGAGCCTGCCGATATTCTCATGGACCGGGTGCAGCTGTCGGCACAGCAGGTTTGGAGCGTTTATGAGCGGAATATGCAGCTGCCTGTTAAACATAGGCTCGAAAAGACAGCGCTTCTGCTAGCCTCGGGGGCACGGACGGATGACGGGGAGCGGCTCACGAAATCCGAAACGAACAAAATCAAAACCGCGGTCAAGAAAATGTATAAATATCAGCAGCCGCTCGGATTGTACAAGGCGTTTTATGCGCATGCAAATCAGCCGGAGCTGTTTAAGATGAAAGGGAAGAGCCTGATCGAGTATGCCGATGTTTTTCCGCTTATCTACCTGAAGATGTATTTGGAAGGCAGCGCGCCATACGACCGGGTGAAGCATCTGCTGGTTGATGAAATGCAGGATTATACGCCAGTGCAGTATGCAGTGCTGTCCCGCTGGTTCTCCTGCAAGAAGACGATCCTTGGTGACAGCAAGCAGTCGGTTAATGCCTATTCTTCCAGTACCCTGCAGACGATCAAAGCCATCTTTCCGCAGGCAGATACCATTGAGCTGTCCAAAAGCTATCGCTCGACCCTGGAGATTATGGAGTTTGCCAAGGAGATCCAGCCCGGCGGCACGATAATTCCGATCGACCGTCATGGCGAGCCGCCACGTATCCATACATGTGACAGCCATGAACATGAATTGGATGCACTGAGGAAGCTTAGCGAGGGCTTCCTGCAATCGGGTTATCATACGATGGGGATCATTTGCAAGACGCGCGCGCAGGCCAGGCAGGTGCTTGATGCTTTGAATCACCTGCAAGGGAATGTGCATTTGCTCGATTTCGAGAGCGAGCAGTTCCATGAAGGCATTACGGTGACTTGCTCGCATATGGCCAAAGGCCTCGAGTTCGATCAGGTCGTCATCCCGTTCGTGGATGCCGAATGCTACCGCTCTGAGATGGATCGAAGCCTGCTGTACATTGCTTGCACCCGGGCTATGCACGCGTTAGCCATAACCTATACAGGCCAGCGGTCTCCCTGGCTTCCTTAAGGGAAGCGATGAGCTTTACGTCTACAACTCATTAAGTCCAAATGGTTTGTATTGGCAACGACAATGTTATCGAACGGGGTTCTGATTTGCACTTCATGGCGTTATCCATTTATACAGAAAGTCGCATAGATAAGGAGGAAACCTAGAATAAGGAAATTGCACAATTTGGAAATAAACCCTACGGAGTTCAAGCATTAATTTTAGGCCATTGATGCAAAACGAGTTCTCAGGGGGATTTTTCATTATTGATTCTAGAACCGGTAAGCATGTTGAAAAGCCGATATTGATTTCTAACAAAAAAACTAAACCTTAGTTTAGGGTTAGTCAGATTGTCGAGAGACCCTGTCAAAAAAGTACAGGGTCTCTCACATTTATAGTAGTCAGTTCAAACATAGTCGCACGCTCCCTACCATCCCGTGCTGGATAGCCTGAAGTACAATCATCAAGTTATCTCCTGAAAAATCTCGTTGTCTTTAAAGCGATTTCAAAGATTCCATTGCCAATATCGCATAGATGGAAGGAGGACTATTTTTTTTATAGAAACTAATAAGATGGAGGTATCACAGCTTTGAACGAAAGGGGGAACATTCGGATAAGGCAATGAACTTAACTTAAGAGGAAGTGATATGGGAAATTGGACTCACATCGAATACTTGGAGACTTTTTTAAGAAGACGTGGCCGATTTATGTGTTGTCGATTTGCTGTCATTTGGTAGCCAATATGTTTCATGTCAATTTTCCGCGTGTGCTCGGTCATTTCACGGACGACCTGCAGGACGGGCTGCTGTCTGCAGACGGCATCGCATCGTACAGCTGGACGCTGCTCGGCATCGGTGTCGGTTTTGCAGTGATAGGGGGCATCGGCCAATATTTGGTCATGTACACGGGACGATATTTCGAATTCGTCAACCGGCGGCGGCTGTTCGTGCATTTCACCGGGCTGAGCGAGCGCTTCTATTCCCGGAACGGCGTCGGCAAGCTGCTCAGTTATTTTATGAACGATGTGAAGACCGTGAGGGAATCCATCTCCATGGGCGTTAACCAGTCGGTGAATGCGTCGATTTTGCTGGTGTCCACCATCGTCATGCTGATGATTACGAATGTTCCGTTCTATGTGGTGGCTGCATCCATCGCTCCTCTTCTGTTAATTCCGGTGATCGTCGTATGGCTGGGACCGATCATCCGGAGCAGATCGCTTGCGGTCCAAGAGGCGCTTGGCGTCATGACCGAATCGGCGGAGGAGCAGTTTGGCGGCATCCGCGTTACGAAGAAATTCGCGGTGGAAGATATTATGAAACGCAGATTCGGTGCAACGGTTGACAGCATTCAGAACAAGCAGCTAAGCATGGTGCGCGCCTCATCGCTATTCCAGTCCATCATTCCGTTTCTAGGGGCTTCTTCGCTCATCATCGCGCTCCTGTTCGGCGGATACCTGACGGTGATCGGACGCATGACGGTCGGAAACTTTGTTGCACTGACGCTGTACATCCGCATGCTGATGAACCCGCTGCAGCAGATCGGAAACGTCATCAACGCGGTCCAGCGGGCAAGGGCTTCGCTTGACCGGTTGAACGCCCTGCTTGACGAGCAGCCGGATATCAAGGAATTGCCGAATGCCAAGGAGCTGGATCCGGACCGTACGGGGATCGAAATACGGCATTTGAACTTCGCTTACGATCGATCCGGCCAAGGGGGGAACGAAGCCAGGGACGTGCTTCGGAATATCCATTTGAAGGTCCCCCCCGGGACAACGCTGGGCATTATCGGACGCACCGGCAGCGGGAAGACCACCCTCATGAAGCTGCTGCTTCGCACTTACGATCCGCCACCGAACACGATCCGCATCGGCGGCGAGGATATCCGGAATCTTACGCTTAAGAGTCTGCGGGAGGGCATCGCCTACGTTCCGCAGGATGGATTCCTGTTCAGCTCGACCATTCGGGAGAACATCGCTTTTTATAAGCGGGATTCTGGTCTGGCCGATGTCGAGGAAGCAGCAAGGAAGGCGAGGGTATACGACAATATCGCGGAATTCCCGGACCGGTTCGAGACGCGGCTCGGCGAGCGCGGGATTACGCTGTCCGGAGGGCAGCGTCAACGTACCAGTCTGGCCCGGGGCATTATCAAGGACGCCCCCATCCTTATCCTGGACGACAGCGTCAGCGCCGTCGATGCGGTAACGGAAACGGAAATCATGGAGACGATCCGCCGCATTCGGCATGGAAAGACAACGATCATTATCGCTCACCGGATCAGTGCGCTGAAGCATGCCGATCACATTATCGTTCTGGACCGGGGGGAAATCGTGCAGCAAGGCACGCATGAATCGCTGCTGCGTCAGGACGGGGTGTATCGGATGCTGCACGACATCCAGGAAGAAGGGATGGTGCACCATGGCACAGGCCATTAACAATTGGCAGATGGATCAGAAGGCCGACCCGAACGCACCTGCGCCGAAGGCGAAGCCGGTTTCGACCATCCGCGCGTTGTCCGGATACATGAAAGAGCACCGGCTTACCTTTGCCGGATTTATCGGCTGTACCTTGATTGCCATTTCCGCCGAGCTGCTGCAGCCCTACTTGATGAAAATCGCGATCGATGATAATCTGCTGGTCGGCAAGAATGATGTCCGGGGATTGATGATCATTTGCGTCGTCTACTTTCTTTTGTCGCTCATAAGCATGGTCTTCACCTATTTGCAGAACAACCTGCTGCAGAAGGCCGGGCAGAGCATCGTTGCAAGCATACGGAAGCGGCTGTTCGCGCATATATCCAAGCTGTCGATGTCTTACTTCGACAAGGTGCCAAGCGGCAGCCTCATCACGCATGTATCCAGCGACACGGAGTCGGTCAGCCAGTTCTTCAACCAGGTGCTGCTGAGTGTCTTCCGCGACGGCTTCACCTTGATCTTCATCCTGGTGCTGATGTTCCAGCTGGACGTGACGCTTACCCTGTACTGCCTCATCTTGCTGCCCATCATCGCCGGAATCGCGATCGCCTTCCGGCGGTATATGCGGCAAACGTATCAGATGGCAAGAACACGGTTGTCCCGGCTTGTCGCGTTCACGGCGGAGAACTTATCCGGGATGAATCTTGTTCAGGTATTCCATCAGGAGGAGGAGCAGGAACGACAGTTCAAAGAACGCAACGATTCCTATTTCAAGGCGAATCTTCGGGAGATCCGGACCAACGTGCTGTTCAACCGGACGTATGAAATCCTGAACAATCTGGCGATAGCGGTCGTGACCTGGCTCGGCGGGCGCGCCGTTCTGGGGCTGACGCTCGAGTTCGGCGTCCTGTATGCCTTCATCACGTACATCCGGATGTTCTTCCAGCCGATCAATACGATCACCCAGCAGTGGAACACGCTGCAATCGGCGACCGTCGCGATCAACCGGATCTGGGGATTGTTTGCGATCAGGCCGGAGGTGACCGATCCCAAGACGCCGGCCCGGGTGGATCAGGCAAAGGTTCAGGGACGGATCGATTTCAATCGGATTACGTTCGGTTATGGGGACGGAGCGCCGGTCATTGAGGATCTGGATCTTCATGTGAAGCCCGGCGAGATGATCGGTATCGTCGGCACGACGGGAGCGGGCAAAAGCTCGCTGATCAGCCTGCTGTGCCGTTTCTATGATGTACGGGAAGGAAGCGTCAAAATCGACGGCATCGATATTCGGGAGATGGCGCAATCGGACCTGCACCGGATCGTCGGGCTGGTCCAGCAGGAGCCCTATCTGTACTCCGGGACGGTGCTGGACAATGTGCGGCTGTTCGACGACAGCATTTCCCGGGAGAGGGTGATCGAGGCATGCCGATTTATCGGTGCAGACCCGATCATTCAGGGGATGAGCAAAGGATACGACACCCGGCTGTCGGAGCGGGGCAGCGGCCTTTCCGCCGGCGAGCGGCAGCTGATCTCCTTCGCCCGGATTATCGTATTCCAGCCGAAAATTTTGATTTTGGACGAAGCAACCGCAAACCTCGATTCGCAAACGGAGCAGCTGATCCAGAATGCGCTGCATCTCGTCGCCCAAGGGCGGACCACGCTCGTGATCGCCCACCGTCTGTCAACGATCATGGGGGCGGACCGGATTCTGGTCATCAGTAAAGGCCGGATCGTGGAGCAGGGCACACATCAGGAGCTGCTCGATTCCCATGGGTATTACGAGGAGCTGTATCTACACTCCCAAGGACAAAAGCAGCAGGAGCATGAAGGGGCCGGGTTATACCGGTCGCGGTAATCTAATCCAATATTCATGTTAGGTAGAGGGCAGGGTCAGCAAGGCGACCTTGTCCTCTTTTTGCATTCATGGACCCGCTGTTTGCTCTCCAGAAGCTGTGAAATAGCAGAGCCGCTGCGCAGCCCTAGGGCTGGTTCTAACCTGGTGCGCCGGATTCGATAAAGGGATGGCGAATGGCGGTTTCGTTAGCGCCCCTTGGACATTAGCAATACCCTCATATGATAAAGCTATGGATCATCAATGTTTTTAATATTTTTCATAAGCTTCTTTCTCATGATAGCATACCCATATAAACGTCAGATGGGGAGGAGGGATCCAGTGAGACTTGTAATCGCCATGGTATTGGTGGTTGTTCTGTCAGCTTGTCAATCCGAACCGAAGAAGGGAGAGGCGGAGGATATGAATATGAATCAGAGTCTCATCGAACACGCGGAGCAGGGGAACACCGAGCGTGTAAAGGAACTGCTGCAAGCCGGAGCAGCGATCAATGCAACCGACGAGGCCGGCAGAACAGCGGTGATGGCTGCTGCCTACAACAATCATATTGAGACCGTGCAGCTGCTGATCGAAGAGGGGGCCGATATCGATATCCGGGACCGCAATCTTAATAATGTATTTCTCTATGCCGGTGCTGAAGGGCAGCTTGAGATCTTGCGATTGGCGATTGCCGCCGGGGCGGATCCGACGCTCACCAACCGATTTGGCGGAACGGCTTTGATTCCGGCTTCGGAACGGGGACACGTCGAAATCGTACGCGAGCTTCTGACCCGGACGGACGTCGACGTCAATCATGTCAACAACCTGGATTGGACGGCCCTGCTTGAGGCTGTCATTCTGGGAGACGGCGGGGAGAGGCATCAGGAGATCGTCAGATTGCTGATTGAGCATGGGGCCGATATCGATCTGGCCGACGGCAACGGGGTTACCCCGCTGCAGCACGCGCAGGAGCGCGGATTTAAAGAGATCGAACGCATATTGCTTGAGGCCGCCGGGTCTTGATGAACGGCATACATCGGTGAAGCGGAAGAGAGGAGATTACCGGATGACAGAACAACGACAGGGCGCTGCCTGCTGGCTCTTGAACGTTCGGCTGGAGACAGGCTATCGATATGAGGATGATGTGGTGGCGGGCACGGAAACCGCGATTTTTCATGTGAAAATAGAGAACGGCGTATTCGCCGAGATCCGCCCGGAGCATGATCTGCCCGAAACGACGCTGCCGGTGCGGGATATGGGCCAAGGACTTATGCTTCCGGCTTTTCGGGACATGCATATCCATCTGGACAAAACCTATTACGGCGGCCCCTGGAAGGCGCCTACCGTTCCGACGAAGGGCATTCTCAGCCGGCTGGAAGAAGAGGAGCGTCTTCTCCCCGAGCTGCTTCCTGTCGCCAGGGAAAGAGCCGAGGGACTCTTGGACCTGTTGATCCGCTTCGGATCGACACAGATCCGCTCCCATTGCAATGTGGATCCGATCATCGGCCTCCGCAACCTGGAAGCAACGATGCAAGCGGCGGAGCATTACAAGGACAGGGCGTCGGTCGAGATCGTTGCTTTTCCTCAGCATGGCTTGCTGCGGAGCCAATCCTCGGCCCTTGTAAGGGAAGCGCTCCGCAGCGGGGCGTCGATCGTGGGCGGGGTCGATCCGGCGACCTTGGACGAGAATATGGAAAAATCCCTCGACACCGTGATGCAGCTTGCGGTGGAAGCAAATGCCGATATCGACCTGCATCTTCACGAGCCGGGGGATGTCGGGATGAAGACGTTATGGCATCTGGCCGATCTGACGGAACAGGCCGGCTGGCAGGGAAGGGTGACGCTCAGCCATGCGCTGGCTCTGGCCGATGTCCCGGCTTCTGAGGCAAGCGAAATGGCAGCGCGTCTAGCGGAGCTGGGGATTTCCATTGCCTCGTCCGTATCCTTGGGCCGTACGATTCCGATCCCGCTGCTTGAGCGCCACGGGGTCAACGTATCGCTGGGCCAGGACAGCATTATGGATCACTGGTCGCCGTTCGGCACGGGCGACAATCTGGCGAAGGCGGGCACGCTGGCCGAACGCTTCGGACTGAGCGATGAGCGTTCGCTGGGACAGACCCTCGGCTTCATTACCGGAGGAATCACGCCGCTGGACAGAAATGGACAATGGGCGTGGCCGAAGGTTGGCGATGCAGCCAATGCCGTCATCGTAGCTGCCAGCTGCTCGGCCGAAGCCGTGGCGAGGAGGCCGGAGCGCAAGGCTGTGCTTCATCGGGGCCGTTGGGTCTACGAAGCTTGACGAAACGAATAAGCCGCCTTCATGCCCCGCACATTAGCCGGGCATGAAGGCGGCTTATCTGGTTCTGGATGATGTCAAGCAGCTTACGACTAGAAAACAGCTCTACTCCTGGCGTATGAGCTGCAGCATCTCCAGAAAGCTAGAGAGGCTTTAAGCCGAGTTCTCATAGGCTTCCTTCCGTGAAGCAGGGAGCGTTATTTTCACAGCGGTGCCGTAGCCTTCCTCGCTTTGGATATGCACGCCATATTGAGGGCCGAACAGTAACTGAATGCGGCCGTGAACGTTGCTGATCCCGATACCGGATAGATGATGCCGCTTCTTCTCGTTAACCTGATCCTCAGCATATTTCATCCCCACGCCGTCATCCATAATTTCTATAATTAAATGTTCCTCGAACCGATGAATGAAAATATGAATATTTCCGCTGACATACCCAGGGTAAGCATGAAAGAATGCGTTCTCCACAAAAGGCTGGATGATCAGCTTGGGTACAAGCAGCTGTCTGCAGTCCTCCGCGATTTCATAATGCACGCCGATCTGTTCGCCATACCTGATCCGGTTAATGAACACATAATGCTTGAGGGACTCGATCTCTGTGTCCACGGTGACCATATCTTCCGTCGAGCCCAGCGTGCTCTGGAGCAAGGAAATCAGACTGTCGATCGTTTGGTCTACCTGAACCGTGTGGTGCATTTTCGATAAGTATTTGATAGAGCTTAATGTGTTGTATAGGAAGTGCGGATTGATCTGCATCTGCAATGCGTTCAGATCCGCTTTTCGGCGCTCCTGCTCCTCATGGACAAGCCGCTCGGTATACTGGTCAATTTCCTTAATCAGCCGGTTGTAGGTTTTGGCCAATATATTGGTTTCATAGCTGCCGTTTTCCTCCAAAGGATGGAATATCAGATTATTCCCCTTCGAGGTTTTCATCGTCTTGACCAGCTTGTTCAACGGATGGGTGATCCGCCGGCTCAGGAAGTAGACAAAAACCAAGCTAACGACCAGTACAACGCTTACAACCTTGAAGATTTCGGCAGACAGGCTGTAAAGAGGCGCAAAAGCGGCTCGTTGGTTGATTTCCTCCAGCAAATAGGCATTGAACTCGGGAAGATAGTAGGAAATATAGGTCTCCTTATCCTCCGATTCGGTCCATACGCCGTCCTGCTCGGACGCAGCCTGGGCTGCCAGGGACAAACGTTCAGGGTCCCGCTTGCTGATCGAATCCTTGTCACTGCTGGACAGGATCGTACCATCGGATGATATAAGCGAAATATGAATGCCTTTGGCGATATAGGCATTGTATTTTTGTTTGATGTTCTGTTCATCCATCACGACGGCCGCATAGCCGTACATCCAACCCGTACTGCTGTCCACCAATGGCTTTGTCGCAAAAATATAGTTGTCATAAGGAACGGTTTCCGCAAATAAATCCGGGCTGCTGTGGTAGCTGATCCGATTGGGGATGTTCCCGTCAATGGTCATGTACGTAGAGACGATATCCTGTGGAATCTTGTCCCATTTGAGCGCGTTGCTGGAATAATGTCTTCCGCCTTCGCCGGGAAGGCCGGATACAATAATATGCGACTTTTCAGGACTCAAATATTCCTTGTACACGTCGATGTACCTGCCCAGGGTGATGGCCAGATTGATTTGCTCTAATGTTGTATTGGCAGGCTTGGTAATATAATCCTTGAATTCGTGGCTGCTGTTGATTTGAAGCATGGTATTAACCACCTGGTCGTTATACCTGAGCAATTCATCCTTGGCGATATTCATGTTGGCCGAAGCGTTTCGGACGACCTGGTTGAGCAGAATGCGCTCTGCAATATTGGACGATGCAACGATGAGCACAAAGGAAATAATCGTGATCCCCGACAGCATCAGAATGAGCATCTTGATGAAGATGCTGTTTTTTCGAAGCATGGCAAGCACCTGACTTTTCTTTAATGAGAGATTTGATGGCGGTATTCGACGGGGGTCATTCCCGTCATCTTCTTGAACACTTTCGAGAAATAATTATGATCCGAGAAGCCGGTCAGGCGGCTGATCTCCGACACGGAAAGCGATGGATCCAGCAGCAGTTCCTTGGCCTTATCCGTGCGAACCCGATTAATATAGGACGTGAGGTTCTCTTGGGTGCGCTGTTTAAAATAAGACGACAAATAGGTGTAGTTCAAATGCAGCGCGTTTGCCATTTCCGATAATGATATTTCATTGGCATAATGTTCATTTACGTATTCATAGATCTGGTGCAGTATGATCGATTGCCGATAATCATTGCCTTGAACGACACGTTTAACCTTCTCCAGAAATTGAACCATGATATGCTCCAGCTCCTCGATATCAAAGGCAAGATCAATCATTTTGAAGAGCTTCAGCTTGGAGGAGCCAAGCTCGGCTATCGGTTGTTTGAGCTGCTCCAGGGTAAAAAGGGTAGAGTAAACCAGATTCTGGAATAGCCGTTTCAAGCTGTATTCGTCATACGAGAGATGAGCCTTCGTCTCAGAGAAAAGGGCTCTTATCATCGCGATCGATTCGTCCGTTGAAAACATGCGCAGCGTGCTGATATATTGCCGTTCATCGAAGCTGGTTTTCTCGCCGCTAATCGTAATCCCGTCTTCAGCCACCATGGCTTGCCCGCTAAAATACAACAGCCTTCCGAGATGTGCCGATAATCTTTCGTGCTCCCCTTTAAGGGAGCGGAAATGATCAAATGGATGCGAGAGGACATAGCATATATATGTCAACGAATCCTTGACACGCTCTGCGAATCGCCGCAAGGCAGCGGTGACTTCTACGGTTTGCGAGGAATCATAATTAACGAGCAGCAGCGCTTCATTTTTCAGGAACACGCAGCAATGTGGCAGCCCCGCTAACTGCTCTGAGGCTACCCCAATGATCTGATCCTCGATTTGGCTCTGCGTCCATTTCGTCCGGGATAAGAGCAGGGCTGTGCTTGCTTTGGCTATAATGAAATGCTTTCGCTTGAAAATGTCAAGAAGCTCCAGGGTGATATCGTCCCTGACTTCCTCATCCGTTTCGTGATCCAGCCATCGGCCGAGCATAAGCGCGGGATCTTTTTTCGCCGGCTGGCTGCCAGGGCTGTTCAAATTCATGCTGCTGCATAAGGACTGAATGAGCGAGACGAGTTCGGCTGCCGATACCCTGGGTTTGAGCAAGTAATCCGTAACCCCGTATTTAAACACTTCGCGCACATAATTGTACTCGCTATAGCTGCTTAACACGACGATCTTGATGTCGGGATACCGTGCACGCATCGTCTTGGTCAGCTCCACCCCGTCCATCACGGGCATGACAATATCGGTAATTACGACATGGGGGGCGGCCGCTTCGATCAGCTGAAGCGCTTCTTGACCATTCGCAGCTTGGGCGACGATCTCGATTCCATATTCGCTCCAATTACATAGATGTAAAATGCCGGTACGTAAAATGGCTTCATCATCCACAATCATGACCCGATAGGTAGCGATAGGGTTATCCATGATTACACCTCGTTGCAATTTCTTATTTCCTCATCATATACCAATGTGAAAGATAAAGGTATGATAGAGCTTTGAATGAATCCAACATGCAATAATTATTTCTACGACCCATAATTTTTACTATAATAAACAGGCGTTTGACAAGAGGGCCATAATTAATACGATTTAAGCTTGAATATGAATTATACTTCCCTATTTTGAATGACATAGAATAGAGATCGAATCATGAAGCGCTTACAAAATATATGAACAAAAGGGGTTGTACAGATTGAAAAAATTGCTATCCGTATTGCTGCTCGTCTCCATGACAGCTTCGTTATTGGCGGCCTGCGGCTCTTCAAAGTCATCGGATTCAGGCCAGTCGGGAACAGGAAACGAGGGAGGCTCCGCAAGCAAGAAGGTTGTGGCATGGGCATGGGATCCGTCCTTTAACGGAGCTGCCCTGAAAATCGCCGAAGAATTGTATGCCAAAGAAAATCCGGGCTTTGAACTGGAAGTCGTAGATATGGCAAAAACGGATTTGGAGCAAAAGCTGAACACCAACCTGGCTTCCGGCGTTAAGGAAGGCCTTCCGGACATCATTCTGGTGAATGATCCGAATATTCAGAAGTATGTAACCGCTTATCCAGGCACATTTGCGGACTTTACGGATAAGGTTGATTATTCCCAGTTTTCCCCGTACAAAGTGGATGCGCTTACGATCGACGGAAAAGTTTACGGCGTTCCGTTCGATATCGGGGTCACCGGCATGTTCTACCGTTCCGATTATTTGGAGCAAGCCGGATTTAAGGCGGAGGACCTTGAGAACATCACGTGGGATGAGTACATTGAAATCGGCAAAGTCGTCAAGGAAAAGACAGGGAAATATATGTCGACCATTAACCCGAACGACGAAGCGCTGACCTCGATCCTGCTTCAATCCGGCGGATCCTGGTACATCACGCCGGATAACAAAGGCAATTTTGTTGATAATCCGGTCATGACGGAGACGCTCCGTGTGTACAAAGCGATTGCCGACTCCGGAATTGCCAAGCCGGTAACGGGCTGGAGCGAGTTTGTAGGCAGCTTCAACGCCGGCGATGTAGCGACGGTCGTATCCGGCGTATGGCAGATTTCCTCGATCATGGATGCCAAGGATCAAAGCGGCAAATGGAGAGTGGCTCCGATTCCGAGATTGAATGTGGAGGGCGCTGTGAACGCTTCGAACGAAGGCGGCTCCAGCTGGTTCGTCCTGGAAGGCTCCGCGAACAAGGATCTGGCGATCGATTTCTTGGCGAAGACGATTGGCGGCAGCAGTGAATTCTACGAGCGCTTCCTGAAAGAAAACGGCGGCGTCGGCTCCTACATTCCTTCCTTCTCCAGCGAAGCTTACAGCCAGACACCGGAATTTTTCGGTGGACAAGCCATCTATACTGATTTTACGAAATGGTCTACCGAAGTACCGGGCATTTCTCTGGGCATGTACACGCAAGAAGCAAAAGATGCACTGAAAAATGAACTGCCTAACATTTTGAATGGATCCGACCTGACCCAAAGCTTGGCTAACATTCAGAAATTGTTCGAACAGCAAGTGCAATAATTTTAAAAGTCAGCAGGTGGTAAGAAATGGGCAGTAAATGGAATAAATCGAATCTCATGGGATGGCAGTTCGTGCTGCTGCCTTCGGCGCTCATCTTATTGTTCAGCTTCTATCCCATGATTCAATCCTTGTTGTTATCGTTTCAGTCGGGAAAAGGGAATGTGTACCATTATGTCGGGCTGAGCAATTATGCACGGCTGTTCTCGGATCCGATGTTCAAGCAGGCTGTACTCAATACGCTGTTATACTTGATCGTTCAGGTTCCGATCATGCTCATGCTGGGTCTGGTCATTGCATACTTCTTGAACATGCCGGGTCTTAAATTCAAAGGCTTTTACCGTACCGCCATCTTTCTTCCGTGCGTAACCTCGCTCGTTTCGTACGCTGTGCTGTTCAAGAGCATATTTGCAGTGGATGGAATTCTGAACCGGATGCTGATGTCGATCCACATCATCCATGAGCCGATCGCCTGGCTCATGGATCCGGTATGGGCGAAAGTAGCGATTATTGCAGCGATTACGTGGCGCTGGACCGGCTACAATATGATCTTTTATCTAGCGGCGATGCAAAATATCGATCCCAGCGTGTATGAAGCGGCTTCCATTGACGGGGCCTCCAAAACGCGGCAATTCTTCAGCATTACGGTTCCTATGCTGAAGCCGATCATTTTGTTTACGGCGATCATCTCGACGAACGGTACCTTGCAGTTGTTCGATGAGGTTGTGAACATTACGAACGGCGGACCCGGCAATTCCACGATGACGATTTCCCAATACATCTATAACTTGTCGTTCATGTATACACCAAACTTCGGCTATGCGGCAACGGTATCCTACGCCATCGTCATTATGGTTGCGGTGCTGGCTTTTCTCCAGCTGAAGGTCGGAGGTGAGAAGAAATGAGGAAGGTTTCGGCAGCAGCTATCCATCTGTTTCTAATCATGGCCTCGGTGGTTTCTTTGTTTCCTTTTGTCTGGATGCTGATCGGCATGACGAACAGCTCCTCCGACATTGTAAAGGGCAAGTTCAGCTTCGGATCGGAGCTGTCTACCAATATTAACAAGCTTCTCGATATGACGGATCTGGGCGGGGCCTTTTGGAACTCGGCGGTGATCGCGGTGATCGGCACGGTCTGTACCTTAATTCTAAGCTCCATGGCCGGATTCGGATTTGAGATTTATCGGACGAAGGGCAAGGACCGGTTGTTCGGCATCCTGATGCTGTCCATGATGATGCCGTTCGCGGCGGTTATGGTGCCGCTGTTCCGTATGTTCAGCTCGATGGGGATGCTCAATACGCCAACGGCCGTGATTCTGCCAACCATAACGACAGCGTTCATGATTTTCTTCTTTATGCAAAATACAAAATCATTCCCGCGCGAGCTCTTGCAGGCGGGACGGGTAGATGGACTCGGCGAATGGCGGTTGTTTACACATGTCTATATGCCGACAATGAAGCCGACGTATGCGGCAGCCGCGATCATAACCTTTATGAACTACTGGAACAGCTTCCTGTGGCCGCTCATTGCCTTGCAAACGCCGGATAAGAAGACGCTTCCGCTTATTGTCTCGTCACTCGCTTCCTCTTATAATCCGGATTACGGGATGATCATGGTTGCCATCGTGATCACGACGCTCCCGACGGTCCTGATCTTCTTCCTGCTGCAAAAGCAGTTCGTGCAAGGGATGCTTGGATCCGTCAAGTAATATAACACCGGAGGTGATCGACAAACATGCTTACGCAATTCAAAAATGGCTTGCTGCACGGGGCGGACTACAATCCGGAACAATGGCTGCATGATCCGCAGGTGCTGCAATTGGATATTGAATTGATGAAGAAGGCCGGCTGCAATGTCATGTCGGTAGGAATATTCTCATGGGCCGTGCTGGAGCCCGAGGAAGGGAAATATAAGTGGGAGTGGCTGGACCGAATCCTGGATTCGCTGCATGAGAACGGAATCTCCGTATTCCTGGCGACGCCTTCCGGAGCCCGTCCCGTATGGATGGCACAGAAATATCCCGAGGTGCTTCGGGTTTCAAGTGATCGGCATCGCAATCTTTATGGGGCACGGCATAATCACTGCTATACATCTCCGATCTACCGTGAGAAGATCAAGCAGATGAATGAAAGACTGGCTGTTCGTTATGCGAATCATCCGGCCGTGAAGCTCTGGCATATTTCCAATGAGTTCGGCGGAGAATGCCACTGCGATTTATGCCAGGAAGCGTTCAGAGGTTGGCTCAAGAAGAAATATGGTACGTTAGACAAGCTGAATGCAGAGTGGTGGACCACCTTCTGGAGCCATACGTATAGCGATTGGTCCCAGATTGAATCCCCTGCGCCCCACGGGGAGAATGCGACGCACGGGATGAATCTGGACTGGCGGAGATTCGTGTCGGATCAAACCCTGGATTTCATGAAGCATGAAATCGCGGTTGTGAAATCCGTGAATCCGGACCTGCCGGCTACGACCAATTTCATGTATTACTACAATGGCCTGAACTACTTTAAATTCAAGGATGCGATTGATATCGTATCCTGGGACAACTATCCGACCTGGCACAAGAAGTCCGATTTCGAGATTGCCGTAGACACTGCCATGAATCATGATTTGATGCGATCCATCAAGCGCCAGCCGTTTCTGCTTATGGAAAGCTCGCCGAGCATGACGAATTGGCAGAGCGTTTCGAAGCTGAAGAAGCCGGGGATGCACATCTTGTCTTCCTTGCAGGCCGTCGCTCACGGATCCAATTCTGTGCAGTATTTCCAGTGGCGCAAAAGCCGGGGTTCCAGCGAGAAATTCCATGGCGCCGTCGTCTCGCATGACGGCAGCCCGGATACACGTGTATTTAAAGAGGTCGCCGAGCTCGGAAATATCCTTAAGAAGCTGTCTCCCGTTGCGGCGACCGAAAGCCGCGCAGAAGTCGCCATCGTCTATGATTGGGAAAATAAATGGGCGATTGAGGATTCCCAAGGACCGCGCAACAAAGGGATGGGGTATATCGAAGAAGTTCAGTCCCATTACCGGGCACTGCTGAAGCAGGGGATTACGGTGGACTTCGTGGATATGGAATGCGATATAGACAGCTACAAAGTGGTTATCGCTCCCATGCTCTATATGCTGCGCTGCGGATTCGAACGCAAGCTTCGCGCCTTCGTTGAGCTGGGGGGAACCTTGGTGCTGACTTACTGGAGCGGGATCGTGAATGAGAATGATCTGGTGTTCCAAGGGGAAGCACCCCATCATCTGAGCGATGTGGCGGGTGTCGTCAGCGAGGAGATTGACGGCCTATATGATCATGAACAAAATGCCGGAGGGGTTGTTCAGCATATAACTGGTCTTGAGCAGACATCGCTCGCAGGCACTTATTCCTGCAGCAAGCTCTGTGATCTGGTTCATCTAAAGGGCGCCGAAGCCTTGATGGTGTACCAGGATGATTTTTATGCGGGCCGTCCTGCGTTGACCAGACATACATATGGTGAGGGCGTGTCCTACTATGTGTCCAGCCATTTTGAGGATGGCTTTTACGATGACTTCTACCGGGATATAGCGGCAGCTGCATCGTTATATAAGCCGGTAGCAGCGGCTTTGCCTGAAGGCGTATATACAACGGTACGTTCCAACGACGAGAAGGAGTATCTGTTCGTTCATAATTTTTCGGGCGACGAGGTCGTTATGCCTGCGCTCGGTTCGGCATGGCAGTCGGTAACAAGCGATGATGCATTGCATGCAGCTTGGAGACTGAAGGCATATGGTGTTCTTGTGGCTGAGCGCAGTGTAGGATAGCTGAATGATTTGTAAATAATATTTTCTCGAAAATATGAAGCCTCGAAACCCTTGATTTTACCAAGGGGTTTCGAGGCTTCATATCATGAAACTTGATTTCTGCCAGTATTCGCGCAAGCGATTTGCGACTCATGGCCGAACCTATAGCTTTCGAACTGTCATTACCGAAGGGTGCTCTTCACGACGAAAGCGTCTCCGCAAGGAGAAGGATCCGATGGAATTGCAGTAATCATCAAATTTTGAAGCATAAGCCCTCCATGGCGTGCTTTCAGCTTAGGATTGCTGCCATTTACGCGGCACCGGGAGAAAGCGACGTCGGATAGACGCGCCATTCTGGAGAGTATGCCACCTACCAGCGGCGCCTCCACGATCCATTCCGCAGAGGTTTGCGGACCGCGGTATCTGCGGCTTATACGGAACGTCCAGCCTTTTGTCACATTCCGGAGGCAGATAATCCAGGTGCTCCCGCGCTTTTTGGCAATGACGGCCGACATGCGGTCCCCCGGATGGACAGGCAGCGGAATTAGGGTCGCGGCGGCGGGAAGGATCTCCCACCACGCATAATAATAAGGCTTGCCGTTTATCAGATCATGCCCGGTGCCCGTCTGAATCAAGCTTTGGTTGCCGAAGCCATCGATCCCGATCCAAGCGGATGAATAGGAAGAGCCTCCACTTGGGCGAAGAAATGGAACATTCCACTCCCCGGATATTCGCCTAAACGCACCTTTTGCCCCCTTGATGCTGTAGCCGGACCAATTATTCGAAATCCACCCGATGTTTCGCTGCGGCTTGGCCGCGGATTCAAAGCGGCAGATGTGATGTGTGCTCATTCTAGCAACGGTTCCCATAGATCCACCGCCTTTAATAGATTGATAATATATCTAATGATGCTGAGGCCGCGGTGGTATGGGTTTTCTGCTAGAAAGGTTTAGAGCAGGCGGGCAATCTCCTCTGGTTCGTACCGATATTTGTTGCTGCAGCGATGGCAGACCATCTCGATTGGATCTCCGGCTTACAGGCTTGCCTCAATTCATCGATATCGAGAGAAAACAGCATGGCCAGCAGCGATTCCTTCGAGCAGCCACAGAAGTGCTGTAGGGGACTGCAGCCGACGGTCTCTATGTCATCAAACATCAGGCCCGGTAGATCCATCAGCGGGAGGGGGCTTATGAAATCCGTCAGTAACTTCTGGCGCTGAATGATTCGCTTTCGAATGAATCGAATCAGTTGTGGCGGGGAACCGGGTAAGAGCTGAGCCATGATTCCCCGGCTTCTTACCGCTTCTTTCTTGCCTACGGAATGGACGGCGAGAGCTGTATCTTTTTATCAAGCAGGGCGGTAGCCGCCATCACATAATGGGATGGATTTTTCGGATCAAAAAGGGGCTGTCCCAAAAGTCATCGAATCCTGATGGCTTTGGGGCCGCCCCTGCTTTAATGATGCCAGCCATTACCACGAAAGAGGCGAAGGAAGGATGAAAGGTTGCCGCCTCTTTCTATTCGGATGCTGCTCTCCATTTCATCGACACCGGGTAGTGGTCGGACGGATAGGCCCCGTCGTAAGTATCCCGATAAATGATCGTCTCCACCATCTCGACACCACGTGTAGTAAAAATATAGTCGATCGGTTCGCCTTCGAGTCCACCCTTGAAATCATGGAATGTGCGGCCTGCCGGTTCGCCCAGAAGCTCGTAGGCGTCTTGAAGCGCTTCCCGCAGTATCTCAATTTCCGTTTCACCGGGTCCTGCATTCAGATCGCCCATTAGAATAACCGGAAGCGATGCTTCCTTCGTCAGACGCTGAATATGATCGAGAATGAGCTTGGCGCTTTCCTGCCGGGCAACTGCGCCCATGTGGTCAAAATGCGTGTTCACGACGTAAAAACGTACGCCAGTGTCCTTCGTGCTTTGGAACAGTCCCCATGTGCAAATTCGGGGATAGCTGCCGTCCCAGCCGAGGCTTCCTGGCTTCTCCGGCGTTTCGGACAGCCAGAACTGCCCTTCCCGCAGGATGGAGAAATCGGCTTGCTTGTAATAGATCGCGCAGTGTTCTCCGTCCCGGTCGCCTTGCCCCATCCGTCCCGTTCCGATTCTGCCGTACTCGGGCAGAGCTTCGTCCAGATCCCGCAGCATGGCACCGGAGCCCTCTTGGGTTCCAAACAAATCGGGGGATGCCTCTGCAATGACGGCAGCTGCTCGATGCTTCCGGTGAGGCCAAGCGTTGCTGCCGTCGCTGTCCACATTCACGCGTAAATTGAAGGTCATTGTTATCACATTCATGTCATGTCATTCCCATCTACTATGATCTAGCCAACAAAAGGCCGGAATAATACTACTATATCCGCTTTGATGGTCTTCATCAATGACATGCGGACCTTACGCTGCCCTCCGCCCGTCTTTATTTGATGGAGCCTTCCGTCAGGCCGCCGATCGAATCCATAGATGCTTAACTAGAATTATTTCGGTTGTTCGCCCCGAAAAAAAGTTCAGAATATCCAGGCTGTCACGCAAATAGAGATAAATATACGCTCTCGTAAGCGTATACAAAATCTGGATATTTACTAGATGCTGTGGCAGCCATAGGGAGGGAGAACATTGAAATCACTCAAGAGAGGATTGGGGCTCGTAACTACGACCTTGCTGAGCGTTTCCATGCTGTTCGGTTGTACGGGGGGCAAGGAAACGCCCGGCGATGCGGGAAGCGGGGGAACCGATGGCGGAGGGAAGACCGTCATTAACGTCACGTTCCGGGATGACGGGATCGGCGAGAACGGTTCGTTTTATAAATGGCTTAAGGAAATGTCCGCAGCCTTTCCGGACAAAAGCGTCGAGATCCGGCCGGCACCGATCCAGGCCTCCGAAGGCGACTATTTCGCCAAGGTTGCACTGGCGCTGAAATCCAAGGATACCGCGCCGGATATCGTCACGGAGGATACCTTTATTTTGAACTCCGATGCCAGCGCCGGCTACTTGGAGCCGCTTGACGAACGGCTGGCCCAGTGGGAGGACTGGGGCAACGGCTCGTTCATCGAGGCGATGAAGAAGGGCGTGACCGCCAGCGACGGCAAAGTGTACGGCGTTCCATACAATACGGATTCGCGGGGATTGTGGTATAACAAGGATATTTTCAAGCAGGTCGGGCTTCCGGAGGATTGGCAGCCGAAAACTTGGGAGGATGTGCTGAATGCCGCCCGCACGATTAAGGAGAAGGCGCCGGATATCGTGCCGATCTGGATGAACATGGGCAAGGCGACCGGCGAAGCGACTTCCATGCAGACCTATGAGATGCTGCTCTACGGAACGGGCGAGCGGTTATACGATGACGCAAGCGGCAAATGGATCATCAAGAGCCAGGGCATCCTGGATGCTCTGACATTTGTGGAGACGGTCAACAAGGAAAAGCTCGGGCCGCCGCTGTCGAAGGTATTGAACGGTCAGGCCGGCAATACCGCATCCCGGGAGTATTTGCCGCAAGGCAAGCTGGCAATCTCGCTTGACGGCTCATGGATTACGGGCAACTATCTCGAAACCGGGGCCGCGCCTTGGCCGGAGTATAAGGATGTGCTGGGGTTCGCGCCGATGCCGACCAGCCAAGGCCAGGCTCCGGGCTCGATCACGTTGGCCGGCGGGTGGGCGCTGTCGATTCCGAGCAACTCCAAGAACAAGGATAAGGCCTGGGAGTTCATCAAGTTTGCCTTGAACAAGGAAAATACGCAGAAGCTGGTCATGTCCTCGGGCAACATTACGGTCCGCGCCGACGTGGCGAAGGATCCGGAATACACGAAGATGCCGTTTAACGAAATCGCGACGGAATATTTGCAGAATGCAGAATTCCGCCCGGCCCAGGAGAAGTATCCGGAGGTGTCGACGCAAATCCAAACGATGGTGGAATCGGTTGCCACGGGCACCTCGCCTGCCGATGCGATGAATAAATACGCGCAGGATGTTACCCGGATCGTCGGCGCGGAGAAGGTTGTGGAGAAATAACCAGGCCCATCCACAATTGTTTAAATGGATGCCATTGCTTGCTCAAGGTCCCGATCGATAAGAGAGGCCTTGGGCAGGCGGCATTTCACGATCATCAGGAGAAAAGGAGAGAGCGTACGCATGAGCAGTCTATCGGCGAACGACGCTTTGATTAAGCGCAAATCATCGTATCCCTGGCTCTTTTATCTGCTTCCCTCGATTGCGATCATGCTTGTGTTTTTTATTTATCCGATTCTGCTGACCTTCTATTATTCGTTCACGAACCTGGCGTTAACGGGCGAAGCCGCGAGAGAGCTGAAATTCATCGGATTTGAGAACTATGCAAGAATGTTTCAAGACCCTACCGTTCGCATCAGCATATGGAATACACTCGTATTCCTCATCGGCTCGGCCGTCATTGGACAGCAGGTGCTCGGCTTCCTGATCGCGCTGCTGATGAAGCAGCGAAACCGGACATTTCGGCGGGTGATCGGCACGATTGTCCTCGCAGGATGGGTGACCCCGGAAATCGTATGCGCCCTGTGCCTCTACAGCTTCTTCGGCGATGAGGGCACTTTGAACGCCATCATTGGCTTCTTCGGGTTCTCCGAAGTGACGTGGCTGTTCACGGTTCCGATGCTGACGATCATTTTGGCGAACATTTGGCACGGCACCGCCTTTTCCATGCTGGTGTTCCAAGCCGCGCTCGACGACGTCCCGAATGAGATCGAAGAAGCGGCAGTCGTCGACGGGGCGTCTAAATGGAAAATCTTCACGAGCATTATCATTCCGTATATTAAAGGGACGATCACGACAAATATGATGCTCGTCACGCTGCAGACGCTCGGCGTGTTCGGGCTGATCTATGCCATGACCGGCGGAGGGCCTGGCAATTCGACGACCACGCTGCCGATCTTCATGTACAACCAGGCTTTTGTCAATTACCAGCTGGGCTATGGAACCGCGATCTCGCTGCTGCTGCTCCTGATCGGCATTGTTCTCAGTCTTCTGTATATTCGATCGATGAAAGAGTAAAGCGGGGGTGAAACGATATGAATGCCAAACAACGCAAGCTCGTGTATCGCATCCTGCCGTATGCCGTCCTTACCGGAATCGGGATATGCTTCCTGCTGCCGCTGCTGTGGGTGCTCGTAGCATCCGTCGATCCAAATGCGATGCAATCGCTGAAGATGCCGAGCCGCATCACCGGGGCGAACTACGCCGAGGTCATCACCAGCAGCGAGAATCAGCGGGCGTTCCTGATCGGCCTTATCATGTCGCTTGGCCAAGCCGTTCTGGTTGTTCTGCTGGCGCTGCTCGCCGCTTATCCTTTATCCAGGTATCAGATGAAATATAAGAAGCCTTTCATGCTGACGATTCTGTTCATGACTTCGCTTCCGATAACAGCCGTTATGGTGCCGGTTTATCAGCTGTTCCTGGGACTGAAGCTGTATGACAATATCTTCGGCGTCATCCTGTTCTATGTGGCGTCATCCATGCCGTATGGCATCTGGATGATGAAGAATTTCATGGATTCCGTGCCGAATGATCTCGAAGAAGCTGCCTGGGTGGACGGGGCCTCGGTGTTTACCGGCATCCGCAAGGTCGTTGCGCCGCTGATGGTCCCGGGCATCTGCACGGTTGCGATCTTCACCTTCTCCGGCAGCTGGGGCAATTTTTTCGTGCCGTATATCCTGCTCCAGTCTCCCGAAAAATTCCCGGCATCCCTCAAGCTGTACCAGTTCTTCGGCCAATACGGCATGGTCGAATACGGCAGTCTTGCTGCATTTTCGGTGCTCTATGCCATACCGGCCATCATCCTGTACATTCTGTCGCAGCAATTTATGTCGAAGGGCTTCGGGCTCCAAGGCGGAACGAAGGGGTAAAGCAACGCCCAAAAAGGCACCTCCTTGCAGTCGATCGGCTGCAAGCGGGGTGCCTTTCCCATTTCTGCTTCGAAGTGCGTGTCAGTACAGCCGGTAAACTCTGGCTTCATAAGGGCGGAGATCGATCTGGTCCGCCAACTCATCCGGCACGGGCTCGTAATTGGAAATCAGCAGCTCACGCGTTAGGTCCCGAAGATGCTTCGGCCACTCCATCCGGGGCATTTCGTCAAAAAAATTAAGGATCACGAGTATGGTATCCTGCTCCAACGTTCGGATATACACATACAAATCGGGATCCAGGGGAAGGAGCAGCTTATATTCCCCGTACACAAGCGCTTTATGCTGTTTGCGAAGGGCGATCAGCTTCCGGTAGTAATGGTAGATGGATTTCGGATCTTTCATCGCCGAATCCACATTCACTTCGGTATAATTCGGGTTCACCTTGATCCATGGTATTCCGGTCGTAAATCCAGCCTGGTGGCCTGCATTCCATTGCATGGGAGTACGGGCATTATCCCGGCTTTTAGCCTGAATGGCCGCCATGATCTGGTCATTCGGCTTGCCTTGAAGCTGGGATTGCTCGTAATAATTCAGGGTTTCGACGTCCCGGTAATCGCCGATGTTCTCAAAGGCTGCATTCGTCATTCCGATTTCCTCGCCCTGGTAAATATAAGGGGTGCCCTGCAAGGTAAGCATGAAGGTTGCGAGCATCTTGGCCGATTCGACACGGAACTGCCGATCATCGCCGAATCGGGATACCGGTCTGGGCTGGTCGTGATTGCCCAAGTAGTTTGCATTCCAGCCCTGGTTATGAAGTGTGGTTTGCCAACGGCTCATAATCTTTTTCAGTTCCAGAAGGGTCCAGGAGCGGGCTTCCCATCTCCCGGTTCCCGTCGAGACGGAATCGAGGGTCATATGTTCAAATTGAAACACCATATCCAGCTCGTGCCGTTGATCCCCGACGTATTGCAGCGCCTGTTCCGGGCCAAGGCCCGAGGTCTCCCCGACCGTCATAATGTCGTAATCCATCAGCACTTCGTCGTTCAGCCTTCTCAGCAAATCATGGACGTTTTCCAAATTCGAAAAAAGCTGATAGGCCCTGACGACCGGCAGATGCTGGGGATTGTCGGCATTAGGCAAACCCTTGGCTTTCACGATATGAGCGATGGCATCAAAGCGAAAGCCGTCGACTCCCTTTTCCAGCCACCACCGGATCATGTCGTACAATTCCTTGACCATTTCTTCGTTCGTCCAGTTGAGATCCGGCTGATGCTTGGAATACAAATGCATGTAATACTCGCCGGTCCTCTCATCGAACTCCCACACCGAGCCGCTGAAATAAGACTCCCAGTTGTTGGGGAACAGCCCGTTCACGCCCTTGCGCCAGATATAATAATTCCGTTTGGGATTATCGGCTGAGGATCTCGATT
Source organism: Paenibacillus ihbetae (assembly GCF_002741055.1). NCBI lineage: Bacteria > Bacillati > Bacillota > Bacilli > Caryophanales > Paenibacillaceae > Paenibacillus > Paenibacillus ihbetae. The sequence goes on from NZ_CP016809.1 coordinate 4,928,036, forward strand.
CCATGAACCAGGGGTGCTTGTCAGAGGTGTGGTTCAGTACCAGATCCATCATGATTTTCAAATCTCTTGCATGAGCTTCCTTTAACAGCTCGTCGAAATCCTCCATCGTGCCGAACGACGGATTGATCGCATAATAATTGCTGATATCATAACCGTTATCCATTCCGGGAGATTCGTAGATCGGGCAGATCCATATGACATTGACGCCGAGATCCTTTAAATAATCGAGCTTGGAAATGATCCCGCGAAGGTCGCCTTTGCCGTCCCCGTTGCTATCTTTGAAACTGACGGGATAGATCTCGTAGACGACCGCTTCCTTCCACCAGGCTTCAAGCATGTATACATTCCTCCTGTCCGTGTAGTCAATGGCCGAGCCGCAGCAATCAGCCTTGCCCTCCCTGGAAAGCGGGGTACTTGGTCATACCCCCGTCCGCAAACAAGGTAATGCCTGTGACATAGCTCGATTCAGAGGAGGCCAGCCAGGCGGCGGCAGCGGCAATTTCTTCGGGCTTGCCGATATACCCAAGCGGGATCAGGGCTTCCACCTTCGCCTTGGCGGCAGGGTCGGAAAATTTGGCGGCGTTGATCGGGGTGTCGATCGCACCAGGCCCCAGATTGTTGACTCGGATCCCCTTCGGTGCGAATTCCAGCGCCAGCGTTTCGGTCATCATCTTGATCCCGCCCTTGCTGGCCGCATAATGCAGAAAATGAGGCCACGGAATTCTCTCGTGCACGCTCGAAACGTTGATGATCCGTCCCTTGATCCGGTGCTCAAGCATGTAATCGATTGCCTCGCGGCAGCCTAGAAAGGCCCCGGTTAAATTCACGTCGAGCACTTTTCTCCAGTTATCCAACGTCAAATCCTCGGAAGGCACTTCGTTTTCGATGCCAGCGTTATTCACCATGACCTCCAAGGAGCCGAAATGATGATGAGCGGCGGCTACGAGCTTCTTGACATCCTCTTCCTTGGTGACGTCGCCATACACGCCGATGGCTTTTCCGCCGAAGGATTCAATCTTGCGTACGATGGCGTTCACTTCATCCTCGTTGCTGACGTAATTGATGACCACGTTCATCTTTTCTTGTCCGAACCTCAGAGCGATTGCGCGCCCGATGCCGGACGAGGCGCCGGTAATGACGGCTGTGCTTCCCTCCAGATCCTTGTACACCATGAATGCCTCCTAACGATCGTGTAATGGAATACAATAATATAATTAACCGAATTTCTTCGCGTTCAACATGGACGCGTTGGAGGGAACAGCCGATCGGTGATCACGGTCCTTCGTGCATGAAGTGTTGCAGGTGTTTTTCTTTATGGAAGAATTTGTTATACTTCAGAGCAAGCGATAAGCGTGTGCTGCAGCGTGGACGCCGGATTCGTTGATTTGGGGAGTGCGAGAAAAGGGATTTATACGGAGCAGGAGAGTAGAAGAGTAGAAGGGGAGAGGGGCAGAAAGCTAGAAGGGCAGAGAGCATAAGAGCTAAAGAGTGTAGGCTCTAATAAAGGAGGAATAGGTGCTGTGGCAGTCAAACGAATTGTCGCTAATATTGATACGGGACGAGTTGCGGAAGCTAAACGCTTCTACCAGGACGTGCTTGGTCTTGATCTGCTGATGGATCACGGCTGGATCGCCACCTACGGGTCGCCGGAGACGATGCAGGTACAGATCAGCTTTGCCGAAGAGGGAGGATCCGGCACGCCCGTACCCGACCTTTCCATCGAAGTCGACGATGTCGAGGCGGTGTTGGCCGATATGAACAACGCCGGCTTCCCTGTCGAATACGGCCCAGTGGATGAGCCTTGGGGCGTTCGCCGATTTTTCGTACGCGATCCGTTCGGCAAGCTCGTCAATATTTTGATGCATTGATTCGCACATGGAAATTGGCATACATCCCCCATCCGATGTGCTCCGGATCACGACTGTCATTGTAAAGAGCGTGCGTACCGATGCCAACAGCATTTCCATGATTCCCGATCGGCCTGCCGGCAAAGCGCAGTCTGTGATATACTGTTTATATTATAAACAATTTAATGGCTTATCGGGATGTACAGCCTTAGGGAAAGGACGCATACGTTATGTCAAAAGATAATACGACAGAGCATGAAATCGGGCCCATGCTGCCCGGCGGCGCTGCGCTCAGCTGGGGATTGGTCAAGCCCCCGCAGCGAGGGCCGAAGAGGGAGCTCAGCATCCGGCAGATCGTCGACGCTGCAATCGAAATTGCGGATCGTGACGGCCTGTCTGCCGTTTCGATGAACCGGGTGGCATCGTCTTTAGGGTACACCGCCATGTCGCTGTACCGCTACATTCCGAGCAAGGATGACCTTCTGCTGCTCATGCAGGATGCGGTCTGCGAGGTTCCGCTTCCGGACGAGGATGCGCCGGACTGGCGGGACAACATGCGCCTATTCGTCAAATTAAGCATGCAGGTATTCCGGGACCACCCCTGGTTCGGCGACATTCCAATCTCCGGCGTACCGATAACCCCGAACAATCTCCGGGTCATCGATTGGGGATTGCGCTTCATGAGGGATTTTCCGCTGAATGACTATGAAAAGATCTCCTTCATTCTGCTGCTGAGCAACTACGCGAGATCCAGCGGCCTCATCCAACGGGATATGGATCTTGCGCTCAAATCAGGGTCCACCGCGGAGCGGTTCAGCGGGACGGACTATACCCTCGCGCTGAAGGCGCTCGTGAAGCCCGACCAGTTCCCGTACCTGTACCCCGTCATTATGTCCGGCGTCTATACGGAAGAGAACCCGGGAGAGAATCCGATCGGGAACGACATTGATTTCGGGCTGGAGCGCATTCTGGACGGAATCGAGCGCTATCTGGAGATGAAGACGGAGCAGGAGAAGGGGAAAGGGAAGGAGCAGAGTAAGGAGCAGGCAAGTAAGAATCAAGCAGAGGAAGGAGAAAGAGGAGGCTGACGGGTAACGAGGCTCGTGAAATTATTCGTTTCAGGGAACATGCAAAAAGGAACCGTTAGCGAGTGCCGAGTGCCGCTCGATGAGCAGATGCAAATATACGAACCTGAAAAAAGGCAAAAGCGATCCGCTCGGATCGCTTTTTGTGTTTAAAGGGGATGCGCCGAAGTTCTGGGTGGTGGTGGGTGGTAAAGCGAAAAGCTATAGTATGATGACAGACGCGAGAAAAGCTTGTTGGGCATGATAAGGCGGCCTTGGCCGAACAGCAGCCGGTACCCCGGACTTGTTTACGTGCCAGGCCCTAATTAACGACGGCCTGCTCTTCTGCGGAATGACCACACCCCCCATAGCAGTGAGACGAGCAAAATGAGCAAGCACCATCCGATTGCCCAGCCGATAAACTCGCGGATCGAAGCTCCCATCAGCAATCCGCGGATGGACTCGATCACCGGCGTAATAGGCTGGTTGCTTGCGATCCACTGCAGCCATTCCGGCATCGTATCCGTCTTGACGAAGGCGCTGGAGAGGTAAGGCAGAAAGAGCAGGGCGAACCCGTAGCTCCCCGCTGCAGCAGGGCTGCCGGCGACCATGCCGATCGCTGCAAACAGCCAGGTGAAGGCGAGGATGAACAAGACGATCAGACCTACCGCGAATATCCAATCGGTCAGGCCTCCGGTTGGCTTGAAACCGACAAGCAAGGCAACCGCGAGCACAACGCCGGTTGCAAGCAGGTTGCGGGCCAGGCTGGCGACGACATGCCCGGTAATGACGCTAATGCTGCGGATCGGCATCGTCCGGAACCGGTCGATAATCCCGTTCGTCATATCTTGCGCGACGTCAACGGCCACCGAGGAGGAGCCGAAGCCCGCGCATAGCAGAATAATTCCCGGCACGACATAGTTTACGTAATCGCCGCTGGAATCGATCGCTCCGCCGAAAACGTACGTGAACAGCAGCATCAAGAGAACCGGCAGCAGAATCGCCATCACCATCGCATCCGCATTGCGGAGGCTGTGGCGGAGGCTGCGTCCGATAAAGACGCTTTGGGTAACGGCAAGCGATGTTTTCTTTGCGTTGTGGACAGGCTTGACTATCATACGATCTCCTCCATTCTCTTCTCAGTCAGCGCGATGAATACCTCATCCATTTTCGGACTGTGGAGGCCAACCCGCGTTTCTGCCGGCAGCTGGCGCATCAGCTCCTGAAGCGCGCTTGCAACATCGCCTATCGAGCCGCTCGTTGGCATGCGATGAATGACTTCATCATCCGCGTTCCGCAGCTCCAATACCTCGCCCCCGACCCGGGATTTTAGCTCCTCCGGGCTGCCTTCCGCCACGATATGCCCTCCATCAAGCACCGCGATCCGGTCGGCAAGCTGATCGGCTTCCTCCAGATACTGCGTAGTCAGGACAATCGTGATCCCTTGGCGCTTCAGCTGCAGAATCATATCCCACAGCGACCGGCGGCTTCGGGTATCAAGCCCGGTCGTCGGTTCGTCCAGGAACAGAACGGGCTTTGGAACGACGAGGCTGATCGCCAGATCCAGGCGTCTTTTCATGCCGCCCGAGAAGGTGCCTGCACGCTTGGATCGTGCCGGTGCCAGATCGAAGTATTCCAGGAGCTCTGCGCTTCGAATGCGGGATTCTGCGGCCGTGAGGCCGGACAGCCTGCAGATCATCCGCAGATTTTCTTCCGCGGTCAGCACTTCGTCCACGGCGGCGAATTGACCGGTCAGACTGATCGATTGCTGTACCTTCTCGCGCTCCCGGCTCACATCGTACCCGTTGATATGCAATGTCCCCGCATCAGGAGTGACCAAGGTTGACATGATGTTGACCAAGGTGGTTTTACCGGCTCCATTGGGACCGAGCAGGGCCAACACACTGCCTTCCGGCACTTTCAGATCGATTCCGTCCAGCACCTGCTGGCTGCCGAACCGTTTGTACAGACCTTGAATTTCTACGGCGTATTTTTGCATGATCGACTCCTTCATTTATTGTTTATTATATAAACAGTTTATTTGTTAATCAGTATATTGTATAAACAGTTTTGTTGCAATATGAATTTTTTTTGCGAGAGGTTCTAAAGAGACAGGTTGTGAAAAAGGAGGAGGGCCAATGGAGCCTCGTGATTGACGAGAATATGCCGTTCGCCCTGAAATTAGAAGGGGCTTTTATACGGTTCATTCGGATAAGGTTCTGTATCCAGAAAATAACCGGCTTTGTTGGAAGGTCGAGTTAAGGGGAGGGACCGATAAAAGCAAAAAGCCACCGCAAGGATGCCATGTATGCATCCTGCGAAGGCTCTATCTTGCTTGCCTGTAGATGTAGTTATGATCGGTCTGTCCCGTCCTCAAGCTCAAGCTCGATGACGGTATTGCGCTTGTCCGGGAGCGGGAAGGTGAAGTGCTCCGGACGGGCAAAGCTGACGAATGCGTCCTCGGTGAATTCGGCTGCACTCCATGGGCGGCCGAGGAGCAGCTCGTAGCCGTCGGCGAGAAGCCGGGCTTTCTTGACCTTGCCTGCCAAGCCGACGAGGTTGATCGGCCCGATCGGCTCCTCGAAGACGTGGGCATACAGCTTGCTGCCCTTCTGGGTATACCGTCCCCATTCCGGCTTTGGAAATTCGGCGGCCGCGCATCCGTAAATGCTGTCGCTGTTGCGGCTCATCCAATCGCCGATTTCGGCGAGCACATCAAGGCTTTCCTTCGGGATGGCGCCTTTGGCGTCCGGCCCGACGTTAAGCAGCATATTGCCGTTTTTGCTGACGCATTCCACCAGCTTGCGGATGATTGTGGTCGCCGATTTGTAGTTGCGGTCAGCGGCTGCATATCCCCAGTTGTTGTTCAGCGTAATGCATGCCTCCCAAGGAATGGGCGCGCCCGTCACATCGACGACGCCATGCGGAGGTATAATCTGCTCTGGGGAAGCGAAATCTCCGCTGTATATGGACGGCTCGGTCGTGTAGATGCTGCCGCCGCTCTCGCCGCTGCCCTCCAGCCGGTTGTCAATCAGGATATGCGGCTGGAGCCCGCGGATCATCTTCATGAGCTCGGTAGCTCGCCATACTTCACCGCGCATGTTGTCATATGAGAAGTCGAACCACATAATATCCAGTTTGCCGTAGTCGGTCAGCAGCTCGCGAATTTGACCGTGCATGTAATCCAAATAGCGGTCAAAGTTGTTCGGATCCCGCTTGAAGGCTTCATTTGCTCTCATCGGATGAATCCGGTCTCCGAAAGCGGGGTAATCCTCATGATACCAATCGATCAGCGAGTAATAGAGCCCGACCTTGAGTCCTTCTTCCCGGAAAGCTTCCAGGAATTCTCTTACGAGATCCCGGCCGGCTTTGGTATTGGTTGCTTTATATTCTGTCAGCTTGCTGTCGAACAGGCAGAAGCCGTCATGGTGCTTCGCGGTAAGCACTGCATACTTCATGCCGGCTTTTTTGGCCGCTTTGGCCCATTCGCGAGGATTATAATCTACGGGGTCGAATTCATCGAAATAGGTCTGATACTGCTCGATGCTCATTTGTTCCGTGCTCCGGAGCCATTCGCCTCTAGCCGGGATCGAATAGAGTCCCCAATGGATAAACATGCCGAAGCGGTCGTTCTGGAACCAACGTACGCGTTCATTTCGCTCGAGGATGACTTGATTTTGGGAAGCGGCAGTTGTCGTCATAGGATCAACCTTTCGGTACTAGGATTTGTCGGGTTTGATTTTAACAAGAATATGTTAGTATGAATAGATAATTACTTAACTCTGACGGGTATTATAATAACTTTGAAGGAACAGGGAAGATGAAGAGTGAACGAAGCGAGCAAGAAGCGATTCAGCAGATGCTCCTAAACATGCAGGTTCAAATTCTGGAAGCGAAGAAGACGCAATGCTGGCTGGAGTGGAGAGAGCTGGATTACACCGTGTCCTATAATAAGCTCTATTTCATTCTCGAAGGGGAGGGCTGGGTGAAAATCGGAGAGGAGGAGCTGTATCCGAAGCCCGGCCAATTGATTCTGATGCCTGCCCGGACGAAGCAATCCTATTCCACCATAAGCGATCGGCCGTTTCTGAAATACTGGTGTCATTTCTCGGCAGCCGTAGGCGATGCGGATGTGTTCTCTTGGCTGGATGTTCCAAGATGCTACGATCTGGACCAGCCGCTGGAGATGTCGCATTTGTTTCAGGAGCTGGTGAATGCCCATCATACCGATACGGCTGCCGCCCGCTTGAAGGAGAAATCCGTTATGCTGGATATTCTCTCCAGAGTGCTGGCCTATCAGGAGCCGCAGATTCATTCGCACCGGACGGGAGACATGGACCGTCTCAACAAGGTGCAGCAGTATGTTAAAGATCATCTGCACGAGGAGATCACGCTGGAACAGATGGCGGGAACCCTGCATTTGCATCCGAATTACTTTATTAAATACTTCAAGCGCCACTTCGGAATCACGCCTCAAAAATATTTAAGCGTTAAACGGATGGAGCGCGCTAAGCTGCTGCTGCGGACAACAAGCCTCAGCATCAAGGAAATCGCCGATGCGACCGGCTTCGAGTCGGCAAATTATTTTTCGAAAACATTCCGTAAAGAGGTGGGCTACAGCCCATCGGAGTACAGAAACAACATCTGAGGCCCATGGCAGGGCAGCGATAACGGACGCCTCCCGGGCGGCAATGCAAACAAGGTCAGTCGGAACGTTTACCGAATGACCTTGTTTTTATGTAACGTCCATTGGGTTATGCGGAGCCTACAGCCCTTTGCCGCCAAGCGGTTGTAGCCTCAGGGGCTCCGCGCCGGCGATCAGCTTGCGGCCGCGCTGCAGGAGCTCCGATGTATCCGCACCTTGCAGGGAAGCGGCATGCGCCTCGGCGCTGCTCCACAATTCCGTGACCCATACCGCATTCGGATCGCTGTCCGAAACGTTGACGATGTACAGCTCGCAGTCCGCATTATCGCTCAGCATGTCCGCTGCCTCAAGCAAAATGCCTGCCAGCTCGTCGCGCTTGCCCGGATGGGCAATTAATTTTCCGTACATGGCGAATTTCTCCATGGGTATCACTCCTCGTTTGTCTTCATTTCAGTCAACAATGCCTCGTAATGCCGGGCCATGCCGCCCGCAATCTCCGACAGCCGCATGACCAGAGACCTCGGCTCGAGAACGGTCAGGGCTTTGCCATAAGGGAGCAGGAAGTAGGGGACATACGACATAAGGGAATCGGCGGCCAGCCGGAAATGTGCTTCTTCAGGCAGGCGCTTGACCAGGGTGTGCCCGAACAGCCAGTGCTGGCACAACTCGTTCAGCGTAAACTCATGGCCCCGGATGATGACGTATTCCAAGTTTTCCGCATTGCCGGTATCCGGAACCAAACCGCCGAGCAGTACATCCTTGGCCGAGAAGTTATCCGGCCGCTCAAAACGATGATCGGTCAGCTCCAGGCTGGACATGCGGTCGACGCGAAAGCTTCGCACCTCCTGGCGTAATCGGCAAAAACCGGCGGCATACCAGTGGCCCTTCCAATGGACGATGCTGTACGGGTCGAATTCCCGGACAGAGGCGTCTTGCCCCCTCCCCTTGGAGTACGTCATCTTCAGCGTGATGCCATGAGCCGACGCATTCTCCAGCGTTTGGAGCAGCGACCGGATCTCTTGGCTGACAGGTGGCTGAAGGACAGAGATGCCGCCGCCGTGCAGCTCGATCTGATGAAGCTGCTCCTCGTTCGTATATCGCTTCAGCTTATGGATGGCCCGCTCCAGGGCTTCCGTAAACGGATAACCCGCTTCTCTTGCGAAAATGGAGGCATGCACGAGCGCTTTCTGCTCGTCCGCATCGAACATGAGCGGGGATTCGGCAAAGGCCCCGAGCAGCCGGTAGCCCCCGTTCGGTCCCGAATCCGCAATGATCGGCGCTCCACTGGCGCATAGGGAATCGATGCAGCGATAGACCGTGCGGATATGAATTTCCAGCTCGTCGGCGATTTGCTGAGCCGTTATTTTTCTGCCCGATCGAAGCATCCACAGGATGGACAGCATATTATCGGCTTTAGCCATCGGTGTACAGCCCCTTTCGCGAATCATGCCGGAACCCAGGAGGCGCTATTTGGTTTCCGATCCATTGGGGGGAATGCCGTCCGAGCTGCAATAACTCCGAATTCATGCCATGAAAGGCCTTTTTGCTTCGGTTGCAACATGCTGAACAGCGCTCCCGCACGTATCGATTGTATCGCCTTTAGACGAGCGGGTCCATGCCCTTGTCGATCCAGGTATCATAGGTTGGGCCGTAGAGCTCCGGAATCCGGATGCCGGCCTGCCGCATAAGCACGGTCATCTGTCCGCGGTGATGGGCTTGATGGACGATGAGGAATTGCAATGACTCTCCGTTTCTCCAGGCCTCTCCAGCGATATCATGAGACACGTAAAGATCCTTCTCCGTCCATTGAGACTTCACGGCGTCGGTAAATGCCCGGCTAACCCCGCGGTAGCTGTCCAGAATGACGCTCGCGGAATCCGGAATTTTCTGCTCCCGCGACGGACCTTCAAAACTCAAACCGAGCATGCTCATATACTGGATCGACATGACCAGATGCCAGGCGAGCTGTCCCAACGAACGGTGCTGCTCCGTAATGGACTGCTTCAGCGATGCATCGGTCAAAGCGTTCATTACCCGCTCGGTGATTTGAACCTCTTTGTTCCATTGTTCGCAAAAATCCTCGATATTCAACATCTGACTAACCTCGCTTTTTCTTTAAGTGTCTATCCATAGGGCAAGTATATTCCCGAATCCCTGACAGTTACGGTCAGTGATATTTAGGTTGCATTTGCATCTTGGCAATCTGGAAGAATTTCGGCGGGAGGATGCGTGCTATAATAACTTCAAAAAAGCGGGAGGGACAAACGCCATGTCACAAGCAGATATTCAATTTACGGGCGGCAACAATATTGCGCTGAAAATTCCGAAATACAAATACGAGGAAACCGTGAGGTTTTACCGGGACGTTTTGAAGCTTCCGTATTTGGGGTTCAGGGACGATGCCCACTCGTTTCGCCTGGGGCCGAACACGCTTTGGCTCGATTGCAAGGACTCCTATCCTCAGAACGATGTATGGCTGGAAGTGCAAACGAATAACCCGGGTCTGGCGGGGGAATATTTGCGGGAGCAGGGCGTTGATCGGCGGGATGAAGTGGAAATTTACGAAAACTCGAAAGGGTTTTGGATCTCGGACCCGTGCGGGACGATTCTTCGGGTAAATCCGGAACCATAGGATGGTAGCATAGACAGCGGGGGATTCCGAAAAAAGCAATAAAAAGCAAAGCGGTCCCCGGCCTTCCGCTAGGCTGCGGGACCGCTTAGCTTAAACAATGGGATTAGCAGATGAGGGTTAAGGCTTCAGTACCACCTTGGTGCATTCGTCCTCATGCTCATGGAAAATCCGGTAGGCTTCGCTGGCTTGCTCAAGCGGCAGGCGGTGGGAGATAATCTCGGTCGGATCGATCTCCCCGGCCGTGATTTTCTTGAACAGCTCCGGCATGTAATGGATGACGGGCGCTTGCCCCATCGTGAGCGTGATGTTTCGTTCAAAAATATGCCCCAGCGGAAACATATTGTACAAAGAGCCATATACGCCGGTAAGCTGGATGGTGCCGAATTTCCGGACCGCCTCGATGGCAATGTCGACCGCGCTCAGCGTGCCGCCCTGGAGCTTCAGCTTTTGGCCGATGGCCTCCATCGCCGTTTTCTTGCCGTCCATGCCGACGCAATCAATGACGATATCGGAACCGCCTTTCGTGATTTCGCGAATGTACAAGCCCATATCATCGTAGTCCTCGAAATTATAGACTTCAGCCTGGTTCATCCTTCTTGCCTTCTCCAGGCGATACGGCACTCTGTCGATGGCAATGACTCGTTTTGCCCCTTTCAACCAGGCGAACTTCTGGACCATCAGTCCGACCGGCCCGCAGCCCAGCACCGTTACCGTATCGCCATGCTTGACGCCGGCATTTTCGACGCTCCAGTAGGCGGTGGGCAGCACATCGGAGAGGAGGAGCAGCGCCTCATCCTCAAGCTCGCACGATTCCGGAATGACCAGAGGCATGAAGTTGCCGTAAGGCACCCGCAAATACTCGGCTTGACCGCCGGGATAATTCCCGTAACGGGCAGTGAAGCCGAGATATCCGCCGGAATGGACATCCGGATTGCGGTTGGAGCTGTCGCATTGACTCTCCATATCGTGACTGCAGTAATAGCAGTGTCCGCACGATACGTTGAACGGAATCACGACCCGGTCTCCTTTTTTCACGCGGGTCACGTTGGAGCCGACTTCCTCCACGATCCCCATGGGCTCATGCCCGATGACATAATCCTTCGCCGCCGGCATACCCCCTAGATAAATATGAAGATCCGAGCCGCAAATCGCCGTTGATGTAATTCGAACGATGATATCGTCCTCGGTTTGGATCGACGGAGCCTCCACCTGCTTCACTTGAATGTCCTTGGCTCCCTGAAACGTAACTGCTCTCATCAAGAATCCCTCCTAAACAAAGATGCACTCGGAATTCTAATACCCGATATGTACATATAGAAACGAACTGCCAAGTCGTCAGGAGATTTATTATGAATCTGCCTTTGGCCATTATCATGCCCCTGCATGATTGTTCCATACGTGTAAACACATGGGGGCCTGCACGTTCCTGTCAATGGAGATGCTGTTTTCGCATGCGATCGGCATGGGGACAGACCAGACAAATCCCCGTACTGGAATTAAGGACGCATCGGTTTGTAAAAAGCGGGAACAAACAAAAACACGGATGCCCCGGTGGGACAATCCGTGCTCTTTATGCGCTCGTTCATATTTGTGAACTGTATAGGAAGTTGGCAAAGGGCTGGCAAGCATGGTGCACAATTAGACCAGCTTCATATACTCCACGATCGTCAGCAAGCCTTTATCGAAATTTTCCAAATTAAAATGTTCATTCGGCGCATGCAGATTTTCATCCGGCAAGCCAAAGCCCATCATCACGGCAGGGGCGTTCAGCGTGCTGGACAGCTTCTCCACGATCGGAATCGATCCTCCGTCTTTCGTAAACAGCGCACGCGTGCCGTAGACGTTCTCGAAGGCGTCTGCGGCTTTCTGCAGCATCGGATGGGACGGATCGATGTTGAAGGCGAATGCCTTTTCCTTCGGCTTGAAGGCGATCTTGGCGCCGACCGGGGTGTGGGCATGCAGATGCTTCTCGATCGCATCGAGAACAGCCTGCGGATCCTGGTTGGCCACCAGACGGCAGGTGATTTTCGCATGGGCTTCCCTCGGAATGACCGTCTTGCTGCCTTCGCCCTGGAATCCGCCATATACCCCGTTCAGCTCAAGCGTTGGGCGCGCGCCGACGCGTTCCACGAAGGAGAAGCCTTCTTCGCCGTAGAGGGAATCCAGCCCGAGATCCTTCTGGAGCTTCTCTTCGTCAAACTCCTGCTTGGCGAATTCCTCGCGCATTTCAGGGGAAAGCTCGAGCACGCCGTCGTAAAAGCCGTCAACCGCGACGCGGCCTTGCTCGTCATGAAGCGATGCCAGCAAGGACACCATCGCATGCAGGGCGTTCGGCACGCCGCCGCCGTATGTACCGGAATGAAGATCGGTGTTGGCTGTTTCAAGGGACAGCTCGAGGGAGCATAATCCGCGAAGGCCTGTCGAGATCGCAGGCTTGCCCGGAGCAAGCAGGGAAGTGTCTGAGATCAGAATCGCATCGGCAGCCAGCTTGTCCTTGTTATTATCGAGATACAGCGGCAGGTTCGGGCTGGACACCTCCTCCTCCCCTTCGATACAGAACTTAATATTGACAGGCAGCTCCTTCTCCTGCTTCAAAATGGCTTCGACCGCCTTAACATGCAGAAACAGCTGACCCTTGTCGTCGGTAGCTCCGCGTGCGTACAGCTTGCCGTCCCGGATCGCAGGCTCAAACGGCGGCGTCTCCCACAGGTGAAGCGGGTCAACGGGCTGGACGTCGTAATGGCCGTAAATCAGCAGGGTCGGCTTTCCTTCCGCGTGGAGATAATCGGCGGTAATGATCGGGTGTCCGTCCGTCTGGTGAATTTCAACATGCTCGAGTCCCGCCTCGGTCAGCTTGCCTGCAAGCCATTCCGCAGCTCTGGCAACGTCGCCTTTATGCTCGGACAAGGCCGAGATGCTCGGGATCGACAGCCACTCTTTCAGCTCGTTAAGATGAGTCTCCCGGTGCTCCGCGAAATACGCTTTATAATCAACGCTCATGATGGTTCCTCCTTCGATTTACATTGGCATTCGAAATGCCGTATCTTCTTATTCTAACCGTTTTTTGGCGAATGCGAAATAAGAGGCGGAAGAAGGATGCCATTGACAGGGACATAAGCAAAGGATACGCCCGCATTTCCGCGGCGTATCCCGTCTTGTGAAATCTTCCTGACTAGAATTCCTCGGCAAAAATGTCCCAGCCGTTTCCGATGACCTGACGACGGGGGAGCTGCTCCTGCGGCTGCTGCCCGGAGGGGTGATGAAACGGCTGCTGGAAATGGCGCTCTTGCTGCTCGAGCAGCTGCTCCTGCTGCTGCTGAAACATATCGTAATAATCGCGTTTATAAGGGGAGCCGTGCGGATTTTGCTGCTGATGATAGGAAGGATGCTGCTGAGTCATTTCACCCTGGACCTGCCCTTGGTTCGGGCAGTCTTTCGGCGGGCCGATCACGACCGTATCCTTAATTGGCGCGAGGGTTTCTTTCACTTTGGCCTCATTCAGGCAGTACGTGTGCGCAAAGACGCTGGCCGGTGTCAGCCGCAGAAGATCGGAGCCCCCGATGAACTCGGGAACCGGAGCGTCAAAGATGGCCAATAAATGCGTATCGTCAGCCGTAGCGATTTCGTAATGCCACCAGCCTTGAGGCACGAGGGCAACCTGCCCCGGCGCAATCGGAAAATTCAACAGCTCCTTCGTAAACGGATTGATCATGGATACCGTTGCCGCTCCCGTGACGGCATACACTAATTCGGATGCGTTCTGGTGGATGTGCGGCTCCACGACATTGCCCCTGCTGAGATAGATATCCAGCAGCGAGGCATTGCCAAGCGTATTCAATTGGTTGATGGATAGGGAATTGATATAGTTCTGGCTATCCTTCGTGAAAAATCGGTTTTGGTTGACGTCGTAAGTAAACCGTACAGACGGCGAAGTAAAATCCATATAAGACACTGCCATAGCTGCTTCCGCCCTTCTTTTTTCGGAGTAGGCATGAACCTATAGAATACGGTATGACTGTGGACAGAAGGGCGTGAGCCCATTTTTCAGAGGGCCCCGGGGCTAAAGGCGGTTAGCATCGAGATAGGACCACAAAAAATGACGGAGCGGCTCGTGTCACGATCAAAACCGAAAGACGGCTCTGGCTTTCATGAATCACAGCTTACGCTTTCATGAACCATTACTTTCGCTTTCATGAACCATTGCGAGCCGTCTCCTAATGCGCCTGTTGATCAGGCGGCTGGCGCTTTGGAAAGCGACTTTCTTCTTCCGGCAGAGAAGCTGACCAGCCCAGCTGCCAGGCCAAGCGCAAGCACGAACGCTCCGACCCACGGGTGGTATTGCAGCGTGGAGGACGTGTTGACCATGAAGCCGCCGGCTCCGGCCCCAGCCGCAAGCCCCAGGTGGATGATCGACGTATTCAAGCTCAAAATCAGGTTCGGAGAGCCCGGGGCTTGCTGGATGAAATAGCTCTGAACGGCCGGACCCGCGGCGAACATCGAGACGGCCATCAGTCCGATAAGGGGAAGGCCGATCAGAGGGGAGTGCAAGAGCGGAAGAATGGCGAATACCCCGATGTGGATCAGCATGCTGGAGATAATGACTTTGGGGGCGCCGAACCGGTCGACGCCGTATCCCCCAAGTCTTGCCCCGAAGGCGCCCAGAACGCCAAGCACAAGCATGACGAGGCTGATTCCTGCAGGAGAAATCCGGAAGATGTCCTGCAGGAATGCCGCAATATAGGTGAATAATACTGAATTGCCGGATTCCCGGAACAGCGTAAGGAGCAAGGCGCTGACTATCAGGATGCTGCCCAGCACTTTGAATTGCTGATGAAACGGTACCGGCTCATCTCCTTCCACATTAGGCAGGAGACGCGCGAGAAGGAAAACAATCAGCAGGCTAAGCACGGCCAGCAGCAGGAAGATGGACTGCCAGCTCAGGGCATTTGCGATCGTTATGCCGATCGGAACCCCAAGCACCATAGCGCTGCTGAAGCCGAGAACGATCGTTCCGATGGCCCGGCCCAGCTGCTCCGGAGCAGCCAGCTTGGCGGCTGCTCCCATGGCGGACACCAGATAGACGCCCGAGCTCACGCCCAGCAGAACCCGGGCTCCCATGAGCAGCCATATGTTGTGGCTGGCAAAGGAAACGAGGCTTCCGGCGATATATACCAGGAGCGAGCCAAGCAGCACCTTTTTTCGGTCCATGCGTGCGGTAAGTGATACCAGGATCGGTGTTCCGATGGCGAACGATAAGGAATAGGCCGTAATCAATTGGCCGGCGAGTGCAAGCGAAATATGCAGGTCCTCCGATATGGGATACAAGATGCCGGAGACAACCAGCTCGGAGGTAGCGGTCAAAAACACCCCGAGCGTGACTAAATACATTGTGAGTCTGTTCATACACGAATCCATCCCTTCAGCTTTGTGGAATATCCGAGTTCACCGGATCATGGCTAGCACATGCCGATTCGGATGTTTAACTTACGCGAGATCTCTTTGTGTTTGTATTATAAGTAAGCCCCATATATTATGTAAGAAGGCAAATAAAATAGATATTATCCAGCTCGTTGGATTTACTAACAATTAGTAAGTGTATGAGGAGGAATGAAGCGGTGGGCACGTTAAGGAAAGAGCTTCAGGGAGCAGAAAATCTTGTGGAGCAAGAGCAAAGTCACCAGCTTCAAGATGAACATGATGCTGCTCGTGACACAGAGCTCTATGATTTCAAGCATATCTGCACGGTTCTTCAAATACTCGGCGCAAAATGGGCCTTTCTGGTCATCGCGCAGCTGGCGCAGGGACCCAAACGGTTCAACCAGCTTCATCGGGACGTCGCGGTCGTGAAGACGCAGTCCCTTACCAACGTGCTGCGGCATCTGGAGCTTTCCGGGATCGTCTCCCGGACGGTAATTCCGACCGTGCCGGTGTCGGTGGAATATGCCCTGACGGCGAAAGGCATGGATTTCCTGGATTCATTGACGGCAATGGAGCGCTGGGCCATGAAATGGGGAGCCGAGCCGCTCCGGCAGACCCAATCCTGAACGGCGGGCAGCCGGAAACAAGCTCAATTCTCTGGATATTGATCCCGGGAATTGAGTTTTCTTTTTTATGAAAATTTCGTATTCTTATATATAACTTTTTCAAGTATGTGAGAACACTGGAGGTGAAATGACGGATTGGGAAAGCCGAAAGCGAACCTGCTGACCAAGCTGCTGATTTCCTATTTTCTTGTGCTGCTGTTTCCGATTGCCATGATTTTGTTCTATTACTACCCGTATTCCGCCGATGTCGTGAAGGAGAAGGAGCTGGATTGGAACGCGCATATTACCGAGCAGTTTATGACTACTATGGATACGTTCACGGGGTATGTGTACAACCTGCCGTACGAGCTTGTCCAGAACCGCGAATTCAGGATGTACCAGGCGGAGGAGAGCGACTATCAACGCGTGCTCATTGCCAATGAAATGAAAAAATACAACGCAACCGATGCCTTTATTTACAACACGCTGCTGTACGTGAAGAACATCGGTTATTTGTTTTCCAAGACTGGAAGCGCATACAGCGTGCAGGATTTGGCGATTCCCGGCGTGGGATTCTATTATGAGGCCTGGCCGCATGAGGAGATGGTGAACACGCTCAACACATTAAGCCGGCCCATCGTGCGGCCGGTGGAGAACGTCATTATTCCCGGTCATAACCGGCTCAGGCTGCTGACCTTCCTTCAGCCGCTGCCGGTCGGCGGCTCCAACTCGCCGGGCGCCGTCCTTATCATGGTCCGGGAGGACACGATCCTTCGGATGATGCGGTCGGTATCCGAAATTTATACCGGGGATTTTTTTGTTTTTGATCATGAGGGACGGCCTCTGGTCGCTTCCAACAAGACGATCTATGAGGCGTCCGATGAAATGCCGGCGCTCGTACAGGGCATGGGAGCAGACCCGGGGTCCACATCCGGAATCGAGCGGATCAACGGGATTTCGTATCTCGTCTCGACGTCGGTATCGGATAAGAACGGGTGGAAATATGTGAGCCTGATTCCGGTGTCGGAATCGCTGCAAGGCCTACGGACCATTCAATGGAATACGGCCCTCCTCGTCGGGCTTGTTTTGCTGCTTGAGGTGATCGTGGTTTACATTTCCATCCGTAAAAATTATCATCCGATCAGGCGGCTTGTCGATGTGGCGGTCAGCTTGTTCGAGCCGCAGCAGCGAAGGCCCATGAACGAGATCGATACAATCCGCTATACGCTCAGCGAGCTGTCCGCCGCCAACAGCAGGCTTGACGAAAGGGTGAAGGGAACGTTACCGATTATGCGGGATAATATCCTGTTCGGGCTCGTCAGCGGGCAATACGGGACGTGGGAGTCATTCGCGCAGGAGGCGGATAAGGTCGGAGTTACGTTTGGCGGATTCCGGCCAGGCAGCGAAACCAAGCCTCAGGGCTCCCCATTTCACGATCCTCCATCACCAATCGACCCGGCCCAAGAAGCACCACCGGCTGCTGTGCCGGTCGACCCGGCCCAAGAAGCACCATCGCCTGCTGCTTCGGTTCTTGAGACGATGCAGGGGGGCCATCCGGCTGTGTCCGGCGATACCATTCTTACGGTGGCCGTGCTGGCGTGCGAATCCGGGGAAGAGTTCAATACCGCTGCGGATTTCTGCAGGCAAGCCGAGGATCGCTGGCCTGACGGCGTGAACGGATATTTTTGCAGAAGCGTGTATCATCATGAAATCGTCCTGATTTGCGCTCATCCACCGAGCTTTCCGCTTCAAGCCTTTTTGACGCAGCTCCAGGAGGAGCTCGTCAGCGCAGAGGGGACCCGGGTGATGATCGGCATCGGGAAGCCGGGAGAATACCGCTGCCCGAGGGCGGCGCAAACGTCATATTTGCAGGCGCTCCGGACGGTGGAGCATGTGCGGGTTCGCCAAGCAGCGCCGGTGCTGACCTTTGACGAGATCGGAGCGACGCATTCCGGCGCCGTCTCTTACGTCGCCGAGATGCTGCAGTCGCTGGAGCTCTCCATCCTGAAGAACGAGCCCGAGATGGTGGCCGGCTTGACCGAACGGCTGATCGGGTATATCCGCAGTGACGGCATGCCGCCGCATATGATCCGAAGCGTGTATCTAAACACGGTGACCGTCATCATCAACGGCCTGCAGCGCTTTCGCCGCGAAGATCAAACGCTCCTGCGGCTGACGGACGCGGCTTTCAAGCCGCGCTATACCATGGAGCAAATGACCGGCATTATTCGCGAGAGCAGCTTGAAGCTGTGCGAATTCATCCGGGAGACGATCCCCGCCGCCCGCACGGCAACACGGGAAGAGATCCTGGCGGTCATCGATGACAAAGGGTTGGATCCGAGCTGCTCCCTGCAGCTGATGGCTGACCACTTCGGCATGTCCGTATCGAATTTCAGCCACCATTTCAAGAAAACGATGGGACAAAATTTCAAGGAATACATCGAACGGCTTCGCATTCAAACATCGATTCAGCTGCTGCGGGAGACCGACGAAACGCTGGAGTCGATCGCTCAGAAGTCGGGATACACCAATACCTCGAGCTTTATCCGGGCCTTCAAGAAAATCATGGGCACCACGCCGGGGCAATACCGGAGCACTCACAAGGACGCGTGAGCCGCCGATGGCGTTGGCCATGTCCGCCGAAGCACGCTAGGCACGCGTGCCTCTCCCGGCGTGCGGCAAAATGATGGTTGCTGCATGTTCATATTCGCTCGGACGATGCGGCATGCAGCCGGCGATTTTTGAATATCTACAATTTTTGAATGTCCGCATAGAGAGGCAGATCCCTGATTTGCCT
This sequence comes from Paenibacillus ihbetae, assembly GCF_002741055.1. Lineage (NCBI taxonomy): Bacteria > Bacillati > Bacillota > Bacilli > Caryophanales > Paenibacillaceae > Paenibacillus > Paenibacillus ihbetae. The sequence continues at coordinate 4,947,044 of NZ_CP016809.1, forward strand.
CTTCTTTGGCGATATAAGCGCTTTCAAAAAATGCGTATCGGTAAAATACTGTCCGTTTACGCGGCTTCCCGCCTCCATTTAAAGTCATAGGTGTCCGATCAGGGCAGACAAAGCTGCGGCAAAAACCCGAGAGGGATTGGATGCTGCAAATAAATAGCTGGAGGTAGAACAATGCGGAAAAGAGTAAACGTTTACATCTCACTCTTCTTGGTCATGGCGATGCTGCTGGCCGGATGCAGCGGTTCCGGAAGCGGAACGGACGATTCAGCCGAACCACCGGGTAACACTTCAGACAAAAAAGTAAAGCTGACGGCCATCATGACCAAGCATGCTTTGACAAAGCCGCTGGCTGAGATGGAGTGGCTGCAGAAAGTGGAAGAAGCCGCCGGGGTGGAGATCGAATGGCAGGAAATTACGGCCGATTGGGGACAGAAGAAGGGAACGATGCTGGCAAGCGGCGACATTCCGGATTTGTTCATCGGACCGAATGTGATCACGGACGCGGATTTCGCCCAGTTCCAGGGACTGTTCCAGGACTTGTCCGGCATGCTTGACCAGGCACCGAACGTGCAGAAGATGTTCAACGAAAAGCCGGATACGAAGCTCATCGCTACCCAGCCCGACGGGAAAATTTACGGGCTTCCGAAATATCAACGCTTCTGGCCCGCATCGGCTAGCCGTCAGTTCATTAACCAGAAGTGGCTTGATGAGCTCGGGCTGGAAATGCCGACGACGTGGGACGAATTGTACGAGGTGCTCGTCGCGTTCAAAGAGAAGGATGCCAACGGCAACGGCGACCCGAATGACGAAATACCGATGGATTGGCCGGGAGGCATCGGCGGATATTTCAACCCGGCGGTCATGCTTGGCAGCATGGGGATCACACTGACGGACGGGAGCCCGCAGGGCTATTTTGTAGAAGACGGCAAGGTGAAGAATTATCTTACGGACGAGCGCTACAAGACAATGGTCGCTTTTCTTCATAAGCTGTATCAGGCGGGATTGATCAATCCGGAAGTGTTTACGCACGACTATACCAAGTATCAGTCCGTTGCACGGGGCGAAGGGGATACGGCGAAGGTCGGCTTTACTTGGGGCTGGGTGGCTTCCGATCGGTTCGGACAGCAGCTTGCGTCGCAATACGCTTCCATGCCGCCGCTTAAGGCGACGGCCGATTATGCCGGAGAACTGTCCTGGAGCTATGACTACTACTCGCTCAACTACGGAACGAACCATATCGTCATGTCGGCAAAGAGCAAGCAGAAGGAAGCGGCGATGCGGTTCATCAACGAGCTGTACGCGCCGGAAGTCGGGATGCAGGTGCTGTTCGGATCGATTGGGCCGAATATTAAAGACAACGGGGACGGTACATACAGCGTTCTGCCTCCGGCGGATGACAAAATGGATCCGGGCACGTGGAAATGGACATCGACGATGGCGGATAACGGGGCTTTCTACATTCCGGATTCGCTGGAGCTGACGCTCGGTACCGATATGCAGGAGGTGCTCGGCCAATCGGAGCCGCTTGCCGAAGCGCTGGAGGTCGATCCGGAGAAGGATGTTTTTCCGGGCATGTTCATTAAATATTCGACGATGGACAACAACACGATGAGCCTGAACAACACCAACGTCATGAATCTGGCCGAGTCCAGCTTTGCCAAATGGGTGACCAAGGGCGGCATTGAATCGGAATGGGATGCTTACGTGAAGGAAAGCGAGAAGGCCGGCCTTAATCAAAACCTGGAGATCATGCAGAAATATTACGACGAGTACATGAGCAAGAACTAATCGGGGAAACAGGCGATCTTCACGCAGCATGCTGTAGCGATTGTCGTGCGCAGTGAGAATCACCGCTAGCTATTAAGCCTCGGCCTCTCCCTTATTCCATCGCATACCCTGGATGACTCAGCGGTAAGTATGGCGTATTCCATATGCGGGCAGGGCCGAGCAGGAAGCGGGGCATTGTAGGCTGCAGCGTGTCCGGGCGTGAAGATGGCCTCGTCCCCCTAGCAGCGAAGGAGGGATATCATGCGGTCACCCAAAGGCATTCAGAGCTTGGTACGCGATTATCAATTATGGATTATGATTTTGCCGGCGATCCTGGTCATTCTGGTGTTCAACTACATCCCCATGTACGGAATTCAGCTGGCCTTTCGGGATTTTGATTTTACCAAAGGCCTTACCGGCGGGGAATGGAGAGGGCTTGCATATTTCGAGCAGTTCATCGACAGTTATCTGTTCACGGATTTGATGCGCAATACGTTTCTAATCAGCCTGGCTTCGATTGTTCTGGGCTTTCCGGCTCCGATTATTCTGGCGCTAATTCTGAACCAGATTCGAAAAAAGCGAATGAAAAAGCTCATGCAGACGACGGTGTATTTGCCTCATTTTATTTCCGTCATCGTTCTGGTCGGCATGCTCAACGTGCTGCTGTCCTCGGAAACCGGCGTGGTCGGTCATTTCATGAAATCAATCGGGCTCGGACATATCAATCTGCTGGCCTCCACCTCGACCTTTATCCCGGTCTACGTGCTCTCGGATATTTGGCAGCATTGCGGGTGGAACAGCATTATCTATCTGGCGGCGTTGTCCGCAGTAGACCCCCAGCTCTATGATGCGGCCAAAATCGACGGCGCCAGCCGCTGGCAGACGATCCGGTACGTGGATATTCCCGCGCTCGTGCCGACGATCATCATTTTGTTCATTCTCAGCATGGGCAGCATTCTCAGCACCGGCTTCGAGAAAATATTCCTGATGCAAAACGCTCTCAACCTGCCGGTATCCGAGGTCATTGCGACGTATGTGTACAAGATTGGCATCATCTCCAACCAATTCAGCTTGGCTTCAGCCATCGGGCTGTTTAATACCTTGATTAATTTCGTGTTTCTGTTTGCCATGAACGCCATTTCAAAACGTGTGTCCAATACGAGCCTATTCTAATGAGAGAGGGGAGGAGGAACGGCCATGGATCACATAAAAGCCGGGGCCACCGGTAAAGAATTCGCCTTCAGGGTCGTCCTGGCCCTGCTGTGTGCCGTTATTTTTCTTCTGATCGCCTACCCGCTGTATTTTATCGTTATCGCTTCCTTCAGTGATTCGACGCTGGTATCGACCGGCAAAGTGCTGTTCTTTCCGAAAAACATCAGCTTCTTCGGATATCAGGAAATTTTCAAGGATATGCGGATTTGGACCGGTTACCGGAACACGGTATTTTACACGTTATTCGGGACGCTCGTGAACATGCTGTTCACGCTGCCGGCGGCCTATGTGCTGTCGCGGCGGGAGTTCCGGGCGAGACGGATCCTCATGTTCTTCTTCGTGGTGACGATGTTTTTCAACGGCGGTCTGATTCCGACCTACCTGCTGATGAAGGATTTGCAGCTGACCAATACGATCTGGGTGTTCATTTTGCCTTTTTCGGTGAATGTGTTTTACCTCATCATCGCCAGGACGTTCTTCGAAACGTCCTTGCCGAAGGAGCTGCACGAGGCGGCCGTGATGGATGGCTGCTCGCATTTCACGTTTTTTTTCAAAGTGGCGCTGCCGCTCTCCAAAGCGATGGTGTCGGTCATCGCCCTCTATTATCTGGTGGGGCACTGGAATGATTTCTTCACGGCGCTGATCTATATTCGGGATACGAAGCTGCAGCCGCTGCAGATCATCCTGCGGGACATCCTGCTGTCCAATCAGGTATTTGCGAACGGGGCAGGCACCGGCGGCGATGCGGGCGGATATGCGCAGCGGTATGCGGATCAAATCAAGTACGGGGTCATTATCGTTTCGACGCTGCCGATTCTGGTCATTTATCCGTTCATGCAGAAATATTTCGAAAAGGGCGTCATGATCGGTTCGATCAAAGGGTAACGGTGGAAGAGGCGTGCCGAGCAGCCGTGGGCTGTTCGGCACGCTTTTGCGTGCTGCCGGAGGCGCGGTAACGCCTCAAGTCTCGAAAAGGGACTTGCTGGCAGGGAAAGGCGCCTAAACGCCGAACTGCTTTAAGTGGTGGTCCAGGTGCTTGTGTAATCCAATTCCCCATTGTTCAGCGGTCAGCTTGCCGAAAAAGGGATGCGGATGCGTCGTGATTTTCGCCGGCCCGTCTTTCTGAAGCTGGACGATTTTTGCCTTCAGATTTTCTTTTTCCACTTCAAAATCGCGATCATCTGCAATGATTATGCTGGGGATCGTGGACATATTGCGAGCGGGGGGCTTCGCATTATAAAACATCGGTTTCACAAAGCGGCCGATCAATATCCCCAGCAGGCCTCTAGGAGGGAAAGAATTCCCCATGGCAATATCCTGGAAAGCCGAACAATGGGCTAACATCTGGGCAACGTTCATTTTACCCCACTTCGGTTGTAAGCTCGGATTCAGATTTTCGATGCGGTTCATGAGTTCCTTAACATGGGCTTGATTGTACATAGTTTTCATGATTTGATTGCTCCTTAGTGGCGAGGTGTAATCAACAGGGCTTTCCTGATGGCGACTCAATCTCGAAAACCATTATACCAATGATGCTAAAGACCGATTTCTTTCCGATTGCTGTATCGCAAGATCATATACGTCGGTTTAAAAGCTCATAAGATTACTGCAAGGTGCCACTGCGTGTTGTTACGGTACCTTTTATGGCCAGGGAATCAGGTACGAATTATGCCAACAGCATCATTGGTGTGAAAGGGAACGGAGCAACCAGTAATACACACTATCAGAATGGAAACAGTCTTATTGTGGATGCTTTCGAGCTTCATGAAATTGTGCCGGGATGGGGGATAAGGGGATAACAACGATTTATCCAATAACGAGGCGTATTTGTTCGATTCGAACAATTATGGTCATTGGAGTCTATGGCCAGCGGTCACTGCCTCCCTGGAATACGAGGAGCCGGCAATAGGTATAAGGGGAACATGACGGTTGTGCCATGGTTTACTTCGTCGCGCGGTGTAAAGACGATTTCAGCAATGTCTCAGCAATGACGCTTGGACGACAAGCCATCGGTTGCTCTCCCCAGTGACCTTATATAAATGTTTAGATTTTTAATATGAAGTGTAGGGACAGAACGTGAAGGTTCGTGTTGGAGGATGAGCAAGGGGAAAGGAGGGAGGGGATCAGCTGCGCTTGTAGGGATATGGGGAAGCTGCCGGTGCAAGGACTCATTAGAGATTAGAAACCGAACAGCTATACCTCAATCTTCGGAGATCTTTTTCAATAGAGAGTCCAGTTTTTTGTGCAAATGCTGCAATTCTTTATTGTAGTGTTTGTAAGTTAGGATCCCAATAACGGATTTAATGCCGAAAAAGAGGATGGCTGCAATAACAATCAGCAAATAATTGTGAGCCAATTGACTCAGCCAGCTGTTGATCTTTTCCATAATGCGCCCCCTTTAGGAACAGTATTCCCTTGTTAGCAATAAAATTATGACCGTCTTACCAGTTGATTTACCTGCGGCTTGGCCAAGGCGGAATAACGAAAGACAAATAAGAAACAGGAAAAACGTCAGTGCGATTATTGGCGCAAAAAAAGCAGGAAGCACCGCGGGGCGATGCTCCTGCTACACTAATGGAGAATACAATGCATTTACTCGCTTGGAGAACGACCAAACAGCCGTCTGTCTGGTCTGCCGGACTCAGCTCGGCAATGTCATAGCCGGTTCCATCTACCAAACTCCGCCCGGAGAACGCCCCGGCAGATACGGCCTACCAGCCCTCCTGCTAGGATCGAGATCATGGCTTTCCCGTCTGCCAAACTCCTGCTGGATGGCGGCAAGCCATGTTCCTTCGGTTCGCTTCTCGCTAAAAATCGGTAAAATCTTCATTCGGCTGCGCATCCGCCGGGATCTTAAATGAAACCGTCGTGCCTTGATTTCTGGCGCTCTTGATCACGAGGCCGCTGCCGAAGGTTTGCAGGAGCCGCCGATTCGTATTATAGAGGCCGATCCCGCCTTTTCTTTGGCCGGGAGCTTGCAGCAGCTGAGCAACGCGGTCGGGCTCCATGCCGAGGCCGTTATCCGCCACTTCAACGGCAATGGAATCTTCCTGCCTTGCAATTTTGATCGTTATCGTACCGCCTCCGGCTCTTGATATAATACCGTGCCGGACCGCATTCTCCACCAGAGGCTGGATGGCCAGCGGCGGGATGAGGACGCGAATATCCCACTCCACGTCCCAGACCACGTTCAGCCGTTCTCCGTACCGCTCTTTCTCAACGTATAAATAGGCTTGGATAAGCTCAAGCTCCTGCTGGAGCGGCACCAGTCGATCCTGATTCCGGTAGTGGAAGCTGATCTGCAAATATGAGCTGAAAGCCTCGCCAAGGCTCCGCATGCGATCGACATCCATATCGCTAAGCGCCATAATTGAATTCAAGGTGTTGAACAAGAAGTGCGGGTGAATCTGCGCCTGCATATAGGCAGCTTCCATGCGCAGGCGGTCATCCACGGAATGCTTCAGCGTAATCAGCGAGTGGATGCGATATCGTAATTCCACCGGGTCAACCGGTTTTGTCACATAATCATTTGCCCCGGACTGGAAGCCGGCATACACATCGGCGGACTCGCTCCGCGCCGTCAGCAGCAGAACGGGCAGCTCCGATGCGTTAAAGCGTTCCCTTACGGTGCGCGTAAGCTCGTAGCCCGACATTTCCGGCATCATGACATCCGCAATGAGCAGATCCCATGGCTGCGAGCCCAGAAGCTCAAGCGCTTCGGCAGCCGAGGCTACGAATTTCAGGTTGTACGGCTCCGTCGAGAGAATGCCGGCAAGGATCCGCAGGTTTACAGGATCGTCATCCACGGCCAGGATGCTGACGGGATGATTTTGGGCGAGGGATCCTGCCGGAACCTGAATAGGAGAATCGCCTTTGGCGATGTCCCAGCTGGCCGCGAGCTCTTCGTAGGCAGCTGTGCCTACGGCAGGCACGGGAACCTGCTGCGGAGACGAGCTCCCTGTTCCCGTGTCTGTGTCCGCAAGCGGAAGTGTAAAAGCAAACGTCGTTCCGTTTCCTTCTACCGATTTGACAGACATCTCGCCGCCGTGAAGCTCAACGAGCTCCTTGCTGATGCTGAGCCCAAGGCCGATCCCCTTCGCGTCATTCAACCCTTGATTGCCCTGCTCGTACGGAAGAAAAATGCGCTTTATCGTTTCCGCGTCCATCCCGATGCCCGTATCCGAGACCGTGATGGTCATTTTGCTGCTATCTGCAGCGGCAGAGACGGTAATGGTTCCTTTCTCCGTGTACTTGATGGCGTTGTGGATCAAATTGAGCAAAATTTGAACCAGCCGCTTTTCATCCGCTTTGACGGCTGGAAGGGAGTCCGGGATCTTCATCTGGAGTCGAACGGCCGTGCTTTCCGTCATAAACTTTACAATATCGAATACCCCATGAACGACGGATACCAGCGATACCTGGATCGGCTGCAGCTGAATCTGCTTCTCTTGAAGCCGCACGACATCCAGCAGGTCATTTAATAAATGCGACATGCGGCGGCTGACCGTAATCAGAAGGTTCAAGTCTTCGCTGCTCTGCTTGCTGAGGGTTTCCTTTTCCCGTTCGGCGAGACTTATGGCGATATTCATGATTCCGTGCAGCGGCGTGCGCAGCTCGTGAGACGTGTTGGCCAGAAAGCGGTCTTTCATTCGATCCGCGAGCTTCAGTTTATCGTTGAGTTTGCTGATTTGATGAATGTTGCGGAAGTATCGCTTAAACCAATAGGCTGAAAAACCGATTAGGGCCGCGAGCACGTCCACCGGATAATATACGGCCGGCAGCTCCCAATAATTACTGATCGCCCCCCATATGACACTCGCCATCACGCCGCTGGCTGATAGCAGGAGGAATATCGCATCATCCCGGCTGTCAAGGACCATTCGCGTAAATACGTAGACCGAGAGCAGGATCGGCAACAAGTAAAAGAAGGCAAATACCCGGTATTCCACCATCCCGTGAACCCAAGGCCCCGGAGCGGCAAAGACCACGATCGTATAGAGGATCAGAAGCCCGCTGAAGGCGTTAAACCACAAGTTCCGTTTTCGGGCGGTAAAGCTGCGGCTCAGCTTCCATATGAAATAGGAGAGCCACGAATAGGAGAGAAAGGTTACTTTAAGCTCCCATTCATAATTTAAAGGGACCCACTTCATCAAGAGGCTGTCGTGCGATGTGACGACACTCAAAGCTGCCGATACAAGCAGCAGGAAAAAGTCGAGCAGCGACCGTTCCCGCGGATTGAATAAGTATAAAATGCAGGCGTACAATCCGTGCAGCATCAGGACGACAAACGTAATTTGCTGGAGATCGACGGAGACGCCGTACTCATCCTGGATCGCCTGGTGCGATCCCAGCTTGATCGGCTTTGATATTCCGCCCATGTAAGGATGCTCATAGTTTGCGACCCGGATAACCAGATCAAGCTCCCGAGCCTCCCGGTCGGGAACATAATTGACAACGAAAGAGGTGCGGTTCGGCTGATAGGAAGCTTGGCCAGTCTCTCCCGTCCTTCCCATGGAAGCTACCGTTGTCCCGTTAATGTCCACGGTGGTCGCGGATTGAATCTCCTGAACCCAGAACGAGAGGGGGGCCGCAAGCGGACGATCCAGCAAGATGCGAAGCCGGTACGTCCCGTTTCCGAATGATGATTTCGCTTCATGCACCCGGCCTTTATTCCAGTCTCCAGGTACATGCACGAAGGATGACGTCTCAGACGTCTTAAGTTCCTGTTCATTTGCCAAGGTGTCCGGGTAGAACGCCCATTCTCCGTCCAAATTAATGGGCTTGGAGCCCAAGAGATCCCAGCCTCTCAGATCGAGCACCCCATCAGAGGCTTTCGGTTGATCTGCAGGAGGGGCGTAGGCTTCAAGCCAAAGCCAGCGGATTCCGAGGAGCATGCTCAGAAAAACAACGAATGCCGCAAGGTGCTGGAGCAATTTGGTAAAACGAAAGCGTTCATGGTTCTTTGCGCGTAGGGTTGTCACCGTTCACGTTCCTTTTTAAGAAGTCTTACTTTCAAATATACGCAAAAATACATCAGCCGTACAGACATTTCCTATTTGAGCAAGCGGCCCAAGCCAATGGAAAGCGGATTTGGATATGCGATGAGCCGAGAAGAGGGCAAGCTTGCAGGGCATCTGTTCATAAAAAAACCGGCGGCTTTTCGTAAAAGCACAAAGCTTTCGAAAAGCGCCGGTATGATTCAAAAGATGGAACTTGCGCTCAGGCGCAAGCAAATCCGGGGGCAGCTTACATGCCTACGTGTTGACCAGGCTGGCTGCTCTCCGAGCTCCGTTCTTTCGGCGTGAAAGGCCACCAGTTGGCCCGGCCGAAGATGCGTACCATGACCGGCACGAAGAACGGGAGAAATACGAGGGCGTACAGCACGAGTCCGACCAGCACGACGGTGGCGATCTGCATCATGGACAGGACGCCCGACGGATACATCGCGGCGAACGTTCCGCCGAGAATGACGACTGCGGACAAGATGACCGTCCCCATATTCCGCATGGCGTGAAGGATGGCATCCTTAACATCCCAGCTCTTGTTCTCGTTAAAGCGGGCCATCAGGAAGATGCTGTAATCGACGCCCAGTGCGATCAGCATAACAAAGCTGAAGAATGGCGTCGCCCAGGTAATGCCGGAATAACCCAGGCCGTGCACGAAGATCATCTCGGTCACCCCAACCGAGGTAAAGTACGTAATAACAAGGGAGATTATGAGATAAATCGGCATCACGATGGAACGCAGAAGCACGACCAGAATAATAAAGATTCCGCTGAGCATCAGAATAACCGTACGGGTATAGTCCTCGTCCGAGATGCTCTGCAGGTCATGGTTCGTGCTCGTAATGCCGCTGATGGCGACCTCGGCGTTTTCCAGCTTCGTATCCTTCACCGCACGGGCAACGGCCGCCTCAATCTGCTCGACGCTTCCCAGCGCTTCCTCGCTGTACGGGTTGGTCGACAGCACGACATCAAGGGTCATGACCTTGCGGTTATCGGATAGGTACGTATCGAACACCGTCTGCATCTCGTCGTTCTCCAGCGCTTCCTGCGGAATGAAGAAGCCGCTGAGCTCGTCGTCCTGGAGATCCTGGATCTGCTGCAGATAGTCTTGGGCCGAGCTTAATCCGTCGGTAATCTGCTTTAACCCGTCCGCGCTGGAGTTTAGGCCTTCCGTCAGCTCGCCAAGCTGTCCGGTAAGATCACCGAACCCGTCAGCCAGCTGTTGTTGGCCTCCCTGCAGCTGGTCCAGTCCCCCTGTAATGGATGGGATCTGGTTTACGATGCGTCCTTGGCCGTCCGCGGCCTGGGATAGTCCTGACTTGAGCTCGCCGATGCCTGCCGCGAGCTTTTGCAGCCCGTTTGCAAGCGCGGTCTGTCCGGCGGCAGCTTGGGCGTAGCCTTTGTTGGCTTCCGACAGGCCGGCGGCCGCGCCCTTCATCTGCTCGGAAAGCTGTCCGAGCCCTGCAGCCAGCTCGGCAGTGCCGGCGGCGGTTTGGGTCACGGTTCCCTTAATCGTCTGATAATTCATGTCCTGAATGATTTCAGGATGACTATTCTCAAGACCCGAGAAGGAAGCTTCAAGCCCCTTCAGCGCAGCCGCTACGCTTCCAAGCTGCTCCTGAATTCCGTTTACGCCGCCGTTAAGCGCCGCAAGTCCGGTATCCAGCTGCTTATAGCCTTCAAGCAGCTTGGCATGCGCGTTCGCAAGCTCCTTCGCGCTTTGCGCCGCTTGCGTAAGCCCGGACTCGATTTCGCCGGCTCCGACGGATCCGCTTTTGATCCCTTGCTCAATGGCTTTGAGGCCTTGCGCAAGCTCATTCATGCCGGCCTTGAGCTCGGCCGTTCCTTTCGTTAATTCCTTCGCGCCGGCGGCGGCTTCATTCAGCTTGGGCGCATTTTCGCTCAGCTGCTTGCCTGCTTCGGATAAGCCGCTTTGAATTTGTGCCAGCCCGTCATTCGTTTCCGTAAGACCCTCATTCAGCGTTTTCACTTGAGTCGGAATAAGGAAGTCATGAATTTGTTCGCCTGTCGGGCGGGAGAGGCTGCGAATGCTGGATACGCCTTCGACCTTTTCCACTTCCCGGCTGATCTTCTCCGCAAGCCCCATATATTCCGCCGTATCCATCTCGTCATCATTCTTAATGACGATGGTGGAAGGCATCGACTGTCCGGGACCGAAGCTGTCGGAAATAATGTTGAAGCCCTTGACGGACTCATAGCTCGGGCCGATCTCCTCAAGGCTGTTGAAGGAGAGCTTGCCGCTGTATGTCGCGAGAAACGGAGCCACGATAACTGCCACGACAAGCAGCGCGGCCCAAGGTCTTTTCAGCGAGAAGGAGCCGGCCGCACCCCACAGCTTGTTCTCGCTGTGCTCCAGCTTCCCGCGGGATGGCCAGAACAGCTTCTTGCCGAGCACCGCCATAAAGAACGGGACGACGGTAATCAGGGCAAGCAGCATGACGGCAATGCCGACGGCAACAGCAACCGCTGATTTATACAGGATGAATTTCGACAGGCCGATCGCGATAAAGCCGACGAATACGGCCAATCCGGAATAAAATACGGTTCCGCCCGCTTTCCGGTACGTTTCGATAATGGCCGACTTCGTATCGTCCGAGGCCGTCAGCTCCTCCTTGAAGCGGCTGATCAGCAGGATACAGTAGTCGGTCCCGATGCCGAACATGACGGCAACCATGAAGATTTGGGTGAAGGTCGAGATCGGGAAGTCGAACCGGTCAACGAGGAAGGAGACCACCGACTGGGACACAATGTAGCTGAGACCGACGGTGAGCAGCGGAACGAAAGGGGCGACAAACGAACGGAATACGATGAAGAGAATAAGGAGAATGAAGATGACCGTAATATATTCCGTTTTCTTGAGCCCTTCCTCCGAGCTGACGATCGTATCTTCATTAATGAGTCCTTCACTCGTCAGATAATGCTCGGCGCTTACGCCTTGAAGGATCTGATCGACCTGTTCGGGCAGCGCCTTGACGGCCTCTTGGCCCCCGCTGACCTGCAAGGCGGTCATGATCGTTTTGCCGTCTTTGGCAATCAGCGTATCCTCGAGCTCCTTCTGGGTGAACGGCTCATTGATGGAGTCGATATTCAGGCTTTCCTTCCTGTCATTCAGGCTCTGAATGCCTTGCTTAATGCTCTCCTTGTCGGCGTCGCTCAGTCCATCGGGATTGTGAAAGACGAGGGCGACCTGATGTAGGGTTTCCCCGCCCTCGCCTCCCGAGGCTTCTTTAAGCATTTCGGCAGCTCGGGACGAGGTGTAGCCGTCAGGAACGGACAGCTGCCCCTTCTCCCGCACGAGATCTGCCATCGACGGTGCCGTCAAGAATAATGAGACGGCAGCGGCAAGCCATAGGACTATAATGAGCCATCTTGCTTTGAGTATGGCTTTCAATTTTTTCTCCCTCCTGATTCCTGCATCAATTGACCCAGCTTCTCGAACATCGATATGAACATTTCGATATCTTTTTCTTCGAAATGCTTCAGGTACGGGGAAATGATATTCCGTACTTGCTCCTGGGCTGATTCGAAAATGGATGTGCCGTAATCGGTTAGCGCCAGATAGACCTGCCGCCGATCCGCTTCGTCGCGGGTCCGGTACAGGATCCCGGCGTCAACGAGTCGGTTGACGATGGCAGTGATCGAGCTTTTGCCTACGGCCAGCGTGTCGGCCAGCTGCGAAGAGGTGCACTGGGGCATGCTGTTGATCAGGCGCACGACCTGGAATTGGTCGTTCGTCAGATCCTCGCCAAGATGTTCCCGCATTTCGGCACTAATGCGCCGGGTAACCAACTGGTATACATCCAGATACCGGTCGATCCACTGCTTCGCCTTGTCATTCAACCGATAGCCCTCCTTTCCAGAGCCGAATAGTTCGTGTATGAAATAGTTTCATTAATGAACTATATGGCAGATGAGGGCAAAAGTCAAACAGCAGTTTAAGGAGGATGATGACCGGCGATTGGCCTTGCGGAAGCGGCGAGCTGAACCCGTCTGCCTCCCGGGGCGGCTTCCTTATTGGCGTTCACGATCGCGGCTTGAAGCCATCCTTTTACGATATGATCGATCGCTTGGCTTATATGAAGCTATGGAATGCCGGAAGTACGCTTTTTGGGATGCGGGTGAGCCGGATTATTCGAAAGGCATGTTACGGACCGGAGCGAGCCGCATGCCGAGGGTCAAGCCCGACCATACAAGAAACAGCGTAACCGGCACAGCGATGGCCAAGCCAAGTGCAAGGGCTGGGAGATCGATCATTTTCAGATGGAATAGATTGTACAGAGCATAAGCGCCAAAAGGAATTTCAAGAAGAGCAGCCGTAATCACGCCAGGCGTGTATTTCCGCGTCAGCATGGTAGCCCCCACATGCTTTATTCCGTCCAGGAGGAACACCGCAACGAATCCGGCGTACAGAAACGGCGTGCTGCCGGCCGCTTCATAACGAACAGCGGCATGCCAGGTAACGGAGGATAGCACGAGGCCGAGCACCAGTACGGCAAACGTAAAAGAGAACGTCAGATTTTTATCCCACCTTATCCGAACGGACGAAATGCTGGAAAGCGATGGGTTGTCTTTGTTGCTCCTAACCCAGCGCTCCATGGTTGCGATTTCCTCGCCATCGTGTAAGAAGAACACGATCGGCAGCAGCCATAACAGCATTTCCATGCTCCAATTCCAACCTAAAGATTCCGTCAATATCATTCTCTCCCTTCAAAGGTCCTTCGACCAAATGCACAAGTTGAGCGGATACTCAAAAAATGATCGTAAAATAAGCTGACGCTTTTTAGCGACAATCGCATAAGCAATCAGCAGGATTCAGAAGCAATCACCAGGACAGCAGCCTGTTCATAAAGGCGCCGCAAAGGAATTGACTCATTGCAATATAAACGATTTGCGCGGGTCTTTCGATCTTCATCCGATGTTCCTAACTCCATTCGTGCATCAGCAAACGGACGAGCTCCCGGACATACGCCTCGCCTCCAAGCGGCATGAAACCCTCGCCGAAACGGGAATGGAGCATGAAGTATACGAGAATGGAAGAGGTGATCATCATCATCGCAACTTGGACGGTAAATTCCTGAGGAGGCCCGGATGCTCCCGGCCGTTTCAACACGCTCCTGCCCGCCGTACCGAACCCGCCAATCAGCCTGGCAACTTCAGCCGATACCTCGGCATCGTTAACGAACTCCGGGGACCAGATGAGCATGATATATTCCTGATTCAATTTCAGAAACTCGAGATACTTCATGCCATAGCGGACCAAGGCCTCTTCCGTCGACAGCTCAGCCAGCGCATTCGCATCTGCTTGTACTTGCGGAATAAAGGAAAAGTTGCGAACGATATCAAGCAGCAGCTTCCGCTTATCGCCGAAATGATAAAAGATCAAGCCTTCAGCTACCCCGCTCTCGGCAGCGATTTCCTTAGTCGTTGTGGCATGGTATCCCTGTCTGGAGAACAGATTTAGAGCTGATTGAAGAATCCGTTCTTTTTTTGCATTCGCTTTGCTGGTTGGCATAAGAAAATACCGCCTTTGTGGTTGGAATTTCGGTCTTGATATGAATATCGTTTTTGAAGGGCTGCCGATTCGAAAAAAGGAGACAATCACCATAATGATAACGTTATAGCGGGCCCAAGCGTCAGGCGAACATCGACCTGTTAATAAAAATTGAGTATTTACTCAATATTATTTTTTCGCTCATTCGTTGTCAATAGGGCTTGGAAAAGGACCGCGTAGGGCCGATCGGATTCTTCGAGTACGGTTCTGGTGTATTGACGTAGCTCATTCATCTTTACATGGTAAAAAACCGCGCAATAAGCGCGGCTTCATGACGGGGTCATTTCAATTCCTGCAGCCGATAATACTTCTCCAAAAAATCGCGAAAAGATAATGCGGCTTGGGATAAATATCGGGACCGCAGCCAGGCGATGCGGAAGGTGCGGCGGGTTTCGGGCTGCTCGATGCGCAGCTTGACGAGCTTCAATTCCTCGCCGCTCTTGCATTCGCCGATGAGCGCCACGCCGAATCCGCTGCGGACGAGTTCGGCGATCGTGCCGGGATCCTCGACCTCGCAGACGACGTTCGGGATGAATCCGGCCCGGCTGCAAAACTCGTTGTTCATTTTTTGATAGGGATGTCCTTCCTTATAGCCGACAAAAGGCTCCTGCGCGGCCTCGCTTAAATGGACGGAGGCTCTCGAAGCCAGCCGGTGGGCCGGAGGGACCGCCAGAAATACTTCTTCGTCGAGCAGGGGAAGGTGGTCGATATCCGGATGCTTGATCGGCATGGAGGTGAGGAAGAAATCGACCTCGCTTAACTCAATCGTCTGCTCCATATCCTCCATAGAAGACTGAACGATGTGGAAATTGATCTCGGGATGCTTTTCCAGAAATAGGCGCAGCGGCTCGCGAAGCTGCTCCATGTTCGATAAAGCCAAATGAATGCGGCCGCGCTCCAGTCCCGCCAGATCGGCAACCTCCCTTCGACCTTCCTCCAGCAATTGAAGCGCCGTCCTGGCTCTCGCCAAAAACGCTTTGCCGTAGGCATTCAACCGGATCTGCCGTCCCTGCCGTTCGAACAAAGGGGTGCCGAGATCCTCCTCCAACCGGGAAATCGTCTTGCTCAGGGCGGGCTGAGCAATGCGAAGCTCCTGGGCGGCCTTGGTCATATGCTCAAGCCTGGCGACCGTGACAAAATACTTCAGCTGCAGCAGCTCCATCGTATCTCCTGCCTTTCTTATATACTTCAGTATATATATTCATGGATTATTTTATATTTTTTATTATCTATCGGTGATTATAGAATGAAATCGAGAGGAAGATCAATCGATAAAAGGGGATGAGATCCATGAAAGCAGCAGCTTTTTCTTCGATCGGGCCGCCGGAGGTCCTTCGCATCATAGACTTCGAGGATCCGCAGGCAGGACCGGGTCAGGTGCGGGTAAAAGTCAGGAGTGCGGGCGTGCAGCCTGCCGACTGTGCGGTGCGGGGCACCGGATGGACGCCTCCGTCGGTAACCTTGAAGCGGCCTCAAATCGTCGGCAATGAGTTTGCCGGCACAATCGATCAGGTCGGGGAGGGGGTAGCCGGCTTTTCGCCCGGGGACGCCGTGCTCGGATGGTCGCTCCTTGCTTGTTATGCGGAGTATGTCGTCGTCAGTGCGGATCAGATCGTGCGAAAGCCTGAATCCATGAGCTGGGAGGAGGCCGGCGTCCTAAGCGCCTCCGGGCAAACAGCCCATACGGCCCTGGAGCAGCTGCGAGTAGGGGCCGGCGACACCGTATTGATTCATGCGGCTGCCGGCGGAGTAGGGACCTTTGCCGTTCAGATCGCCTTGGCCCTTGGAGCCAAGGAGGTTATTGGAACGGCAAGCGAGCGAAACCATGATTACCTGCGCTCGCTTGGCGCGGTTCCGGTCCTCTATGGTCCGGGTCTGGTCGATCGGGTGAGGGAAATCGCCCACGAGGGGGTGGATGCAGCTTTGGATGCGGCGGGCGAGGAGGCTTTGCGGGCATCGGTGGAACTGGTGAATGACAGGAGCCGGATCGGCACGATCGCCTCGTTTGAAGCGGTAAGCGAGCTTGGCGTTCTTGCGATTCGCAGCCAAAGGTCCCAGTCCCGGTTAAATGCGCTCGTGCGTTTATATGAGCAGGGAATGCTTCGGATTCACGTTTCGCATGTGTTCCCGCTCAGCGAAGCTGCGAAGGCGCACCGGCTGGTGGAAACGGGCCATGCACGCGGCAAGACCGTACTGTTCATTGACTAGCCGCCTTAAGAGCCTGTTAGCAGGCTGACGCTTGGCGGGAGCCGCCTTGGATTCGAACAAAAGGAGATGTTCCTTAAGATCATTGGATCTCGCGGACATCTCTTTTTTGCGTTGGTTGGCCTGCTGCCTTGATTATATCAGCTTCAGCACCTCACACAGGCGGTACACATAATGGACGCCGCGGATTTGATGGTGATTCAGGTGATTTAAGTAGACAAGCGTCTCCTTAAACAGCCTTCTTGCATTATGGACCTGGTGATGCTGGAGCTCTTGCAGCACATCCTTAATGACCTCAAGCGGATAATTGGCCGAACGTAGAATGCGGATGATCAGGATTTGCCGGACCAGCGCCCGGTTGAACGTCCGATAGCCATTCTCTTCATCGCGCGGCAGCGTTATGACCCCTTCCTTCTCCCAATGCCGGATTGCCGTGGCTTCAACGCCGGTTTCGGCGGCGACCTCGCCGATGGTCATCTTATCCTTGCGGCCATGGGTATCGGCATCATCCAATTGCTCCGTGTCCAGAATGCGGATCGTTCGTTCGGCAAGGGTTTTGTCGCGATGGAGCCGGGCCTGCACTTCATTGATGATCCATAGCGCTTCATCGAGCTCCTTCTCCTGCAGCTTTTTCATCACTTTCTTCGTAACATCGACGCCGAAGCCCGGAAACATGGCCCGGATGCATTCAAAGTATGCCGCATGCTCCTCGGTGTAGATCCGGTAGCCGCTTGCAGTGCGTTCAGCCGGCGGAACGATGCCCCAGCTCTCATAGTGCCGAAGCGCGCTTGTGCTGATGCCCAGCTTTCTGGCGATCTCGATGGGCCGGATTCCCATGGATCACTACCTCCTCCGGATTGGCTTGTACAATTACGTTTCTGGGTGGATTGTATCATGATGGACCACGGGAATAAAGCGGGTCCTGGTATGCATACACGATTACTGGATGATTGGGAACAAGCTGGAAGTCGAGCGGGAGCTTTTTAGCGGAATGTAGCCGTTCAAACATTATAACTAAACCTTAAAGCACCATGACGGGATTGATCTGGGAAAGTAGCGGTGCGTCAATGGTCGAATTCCTGGAATTTTGTACTTGCATCAATGTTGTAAGATGGGGATGTAATCGGTGCTGGTGCTTCCGAAGCGAGTTTTGTTGCGATGTAACTCCTTCCGAAGCATTTGCTCCACAAAACGGAGCGAACGCTTCCGAAGCGAGTTTTGTTGCGACGTAGCTCCTTCCGAAGCATATGCTCCACAAAACTTTGAGGAGGTTATCATGCAAGGAACCATCAAAATTCGCGGCGCAAGAGAAAACAATCTGAAAAACATCTCGCTGGAAATCCCCAAATACCAGCTGATCGTCGTAACCGGTCCTTCCGGCTCGGGCAAGTCGACACTGGCCATGGACACGCTTCAGCGGGAATGTCAGCGGCAGTACATGGAATCCATGGGCATGGTGTCGGATTCGGTAAGCAAGCCGAAGGTGGACGCGATCGAGGGGCTCTCGCCTTCCATCAGCGTTGGCCAGCACATCACGAACCGGAACCCGCGCTCCACGATCGGAACGGTGACGGACATCTACACGCTGCTGCGGATCCTGTATGCCAAGCTGGGTGAGCGGAAATGCCCGTCCTGCGGCGATACCGTCGTGCCGAATGTTGAAGGCGAAACGTATCATGGCGCTTCGGAGGACAACGAGGCTGCAGACTCCTTTGAGACGGTTCACTGCAGGCGATGCGGACATGCCATGGAGAAGCTGACGATGTCCCACTTTTCCTTTAACAAGCCGGAAGGTGCATGCGGAACCTGCAGCGGACTTGGTCACACCGTGGATTTAAACCTGGATGCGGTGTTCCGTCCGGAGCTCAGCCTGCGCGATGGCGCGGTCACCATCTGGTACAGCGTGCTTATCGATTACAACACGAACATTCTGAAAGCCGCGGCGAAGCACTACGGCTTCGCGTTTGACGAGCATATGGCGCTCCGGGATTACAGCGAAGCCCAGCGGGACCTTCTCTATTACGGCGTGGAGAGCGAGGCATTCAGCCGCCATTTCCCGGATGCCAAGCCGCCGAAGTCGGTCGGACAGGGGAAGTTCGAAGGCGTCGTGACCGGCATATGGCGAAGGTACCGGGAGAAAGGAAGCGAATCCGGCGAGGCCGCATTGTTCCATGAATCCGTCTGCCCGGACTGCCTAGGCACGAAGCTGAAGGCGGACAGCAGACGCGTACTGGTCGACGGAACCCCGATCACGGAAGTGAATGCCTGGTCCATCGGCGAGGCCCTCCATTGGATGGAAGCGCTCATGAAGAAGCTGAGCAGCGACCAGCTGTTCATCGTGGAGCCGCTTATTCATGATTCGATTGTCCGCTTGAAGCGCATCATCGATGTCGGTCTCGGCTATATGACGATGGACCGGCAGGTCATCACGATGTCGGGGGGCGAGGCACAGAGGCTTCGGCTCGCATCCATTCTCGGCTCGGGTCTCACGGGCGTGCTGTATATTCTGGATGAGCCGACCACCGGGCTGCATCCGAAGGATACCCGCGGTTTGATTCAGGTGCTGAAGCAGCTGCGGGATTTGGGCAATACGGTGCTCGTGATCGAGCATGACGAGGACGTGATGCGGGCTGCCGACCATATTATCGATATTGGACCTGGTGCGGGGGCGATGGGCGGAACCGTTGTCGGACAGGGAACGCTGGCGCAGTTGATGGAACAGCCGGCCTCCGTGACCGGAGCGTATTTCCGCGAGAACGATGTACAGAAGCCGCCGCGGCGCAGACGCGGCAACGGAAGCATGCTGACGATCCATGACGCGCATCTGAGAAATCTGAAGCATATTACGGCTTCCTTCCCGCTCGGCACGCTGATCTCCGTAACGGGCGTTTCGGGCTCGGGCAAATCCACGCTGCTGTTCGATCTTTTGGCCGAATCGGGAAGCGAGCGGAAGACGCCGCCGGGATGTAAGGAGATAACAGGGTGGGAGGCGGTTGGCCAGCTGATCACCGTCGATCAATCTCCGGTATCCCGCATGCAGCGCTCGAACGTGGCCACATATACCGATGTATACACCCATATTCGGAACTGGTTCGCCGGGCTGCCGGAAGCCAAACGGAGCAGGTTGACGGCCAAGCACTTCTCCTTCAACACCCAGGGCGGCCGATGCGAGACATGCCAGGGCTTGGGCGTCGTCCCGCTGCACATGCATTTTCTGCCGGAGATCGAGGTTCGCTGCCCGGATTGCAAGGGGAAACGCTTCAAGGAAGAGGTGCTCCGCGTGACATACAACGGCTTCTCCATCTCCGATCTGCTGGATATGACGGTGGAGGAAAGCTTGTCCGTTTTGGAGGATCAGCCGAAAATTATGGATTTGACCAGGCTGCTCTGCGACGTGGGCCTTGGTTACCTGAAGTGGGGGCAGTCGGTTCGCACCCTCTCGGGCGGAGAAGGACAGCGGATCAAGCTGGCGAAGGAGCTCAGCAAGAAAACGAAAAATCATACGCTGTACCTGCTCGACGAGCCGTCTACCGGTCTTCATCCGGGGGATGTCAAGCAGCTGCTGGTCCTGCTGAACCGTCTGGTCGATGCGGGAAATACCGTGATACTCGTGGAGCATAATCTCGATCTGATTTGGAACTCCGACTGGATTCTCGATATCGGGCCGGGCGGCGGGGCAGCAGGCGGAGACGTGGTAGCCAGCGGCACGCCGGAGGAGGTTGCGGCAGTCGAAGCCTCGCATACCGGCCGGTTTATCAAGGAAACGTATCTGTCTTAACCTTGGGAGGGGGAATCTGAAATGGGAATCGGAACAGAACAAAACGCTGCGGAAGAGAAAGGCAAAGTAACGAGGACCACCGTCCGGTATTTTACCGGACTGCTGCAGGCTGCAGGCATGCCGAAGCTGGTGCTTGCGGCAGCGATCCTGCTCAGCCTGGTCGGGGCGGTGACGGGACTGGTCGTCCCGCTCATCACCGGTCAATTCATTGACAGCTTCTCGGCGGATTCGTTCAATTTGCGCATGGTCGCTTTTCTGGCTGCGCTCTTCCTGCTTGAAGCCGCAGCCAGCGGACTGTCCTACTACATGCTGGCCTACGTCGGCAACCAGATGGTCAATAAAATCCGCAAACGGCTCTGGACCAAGGTGCTGTCGCTGCCGGTCCCGTTCTTTGACCGTCAGCGCTCGGCCGAAACGATGAGCCGGGTAACGAATGATACGAACGAGATCAAGACGCTGATCACCGACCATCTTATCGCCTTCTGCTCGAATCTGCTGACGGTAATCGGCGCGGTGGCCATCCTCTTCTATCTGGATTGGCAGATGACGCTGATCATCCTGGTGGCCGTGCCCGTAGGCTTCGGCATCCTGATGCCCATCGGCGGGAAAATGTACAAAATCTCCATCAGCATGTACGGGCAGCTTGCCCAGCTTTCCGCCATGCTGACCCAGGTCATCAGCGAGATTCGTCTCGTCAAGGCGTCCAACGCGGAACGAAAGGAAGAGAAAAGCGGCTTCGGCGATATGGACAGCCTGTACCGCTTTGGCATGAAGGAAGCCAGAATCAACGCGGTGCTTGTCCCCCTGATGTCGATGGTGATGGTTGTGCTGCTCGTGGTCATTATCGGCTACGGCGGCGTGCGCGTCTCTTCCGGCGCCCTCAGCGCCGGGGAGCTGGTGTCGTTCATCCTGCTGCTGTTCCAGATCATGTTTCCTTTCAGCCAGTTCGCGACATTCTATTCCCAACTGCAAAAGGTAATGGCCGCAACGGAACGGCTGCGGCTGATTCTGGAATACCGGTCGGAAGGGGACGACCGTGCCGTTCGCCCGGCACCCGAGGGGCACCGCGACTTGCGCTTTGAGGATGTGACGTTTGCCTACCATGAAGGCGAGACGATCCTGTCCGAGGTGACCTTTTCCATTCCTGCCAAAAAGGTTACGGCCCTTGTCGGGCCGAGCGGGAGCGGGAAGACAACGGTATTCTCGCTGATCGAGCGCTTCTATGCGCCAAGCGGAGGAGATATCGTCTTCGGCTCGGAATCGATCCGGGACTATTCCCTGGACTCCTGGCGGCGCAAGATCGGTTACGTATCCCAGGACAGCCCGCTCATGACCGGGTCCATCCGGGATAACATCGTGTACGGGCGCGAGGAGCCGGTGACGGATGAAGAGGTAGCGGAAGCGGCAAGGCTTGCTTATGCCCAAGGTTTCATCGAGTCGCTTCCGCGGGGATACGAGACGGAGGTCGGCGAGCGGGGGATTCAGCTGTCCGGCGGGCAGCGGCAGCGTGTGGCGATCGCGAGAGCGCTGCTTAGACAGCCGGATATTTTGCTGCTCGACGAGGCGACCGCAAGCCTGGACAGCCATTCCGAGCATGAGGTGCAGAAGGCGCTCGGCAATCTGATGATCGAGCGGACAACGGTTGTGATCGCCCACCGGCTGTCCACCGTTGTCGCGGCTGATCAGATTATCGTGCTGGAGCACGGCAGGGTTACCGGCAGCGGAACTCACGAGGAGCTGCTTGACAGCCACCCGTCGTACGCGGAATGGGCCAAGAAGCAGTTTCAGGCGGGAGAACAGTAGAGTATGCTGAAATGACCCTTCCAAGAGCAAGCCTTTAGGCACTGCTCCCGGAAGGGTTTTTCACTGCCCTCGCGTACTTTGTCACACATTATTCAGGGATATTGACCGTAGCCCGGCCGATTTCAAATGGAGTGTAGACTCCCTCGTACATGAGGTGCATGGACATCCCTGCCGCGGCGTGTTCCAAGTTGTGGCAATGATCCATCCACAGTCCGGGATTATCCGCAACAAAAGCGGCTTCATACACTTCGCCCGGGGCTACGTTCAAGGAATCGGTCCACCACGGACTGCCCTGAACCGGTATGCCGTTCCGGCTCAGCACCAATAGGTGATGGCCGTGCAGATGCATCGGATGATCCATGAATCCGCGATTGACGAATTTCATTTTGACGACATCGCCTTCACTTACCATCAGCGAGGGCGTATCCGGAAAGACATACCCATTGATCGTCTGTAAATTGGTCATGGTTCCGTTATAAAATCCAACCCGATTGTCCAGTACCAGCGTAAACGTCTTGTCATATTTCGTGTCGGAATCAAAGGGAACCGGCGCCGGAGCGCCATAGTGTGCAGGGTCAAAGATCGTTCCCTCAACCCCGGGAGCCGGCATGTCGTGATCCGTAGCCGAGAAGACGACGGCCTCGCTGGTTTCGTTGATCGTACCCAGGCTGTGCGACACCGAAACGGCATGCTCCGGCATGATCAAGGCGAGATCATACCTTCCGCCGGCGGCAAGCAGAAGCGGCCGGTTTTCCATCCATTCTGGTCCGTTCAGATTGCCCCCGTCTATGGCGGCTACTCGATACCGCGCTCCCGATACGTAAAAAATACGAGGCATGTTATGGGCGTTAATGAGCCGGATACGGGCGGCTGTACCCGGTTCAATGATCCGGCGCGACAGCACGCCAGTGGGACCCAGCGTAATCGTGCTGTCGTTGCTCGTCCCATAAGGGTGGGACATGACGGTCAGATCGATATCCTCCGCGATACCTTCCTTCGGTTCGATGATCAGCGTGCCGTAGAGCCCTTTGGCAACTTGAACCGAGGATTGTTGATGCGAATGATACCAGTAAGTTCCCGTCTGATTGGTAATGAAACGGTAAACGAACCGTTCTCCCGGCATCACAGCATCTTGCGTCAGCCCCGCTACGCCGTCTTCGCCGTTCGGGACATTCAGGCCATGCCAGTGGATGGTGACGCCATCCTCGATATCAACGTTGTGCAATACGACTTCGACCAGGTCACCTTCCTTTACTCGAAGCTCTGGTCCCGGGACGGTTTGATTGAAGGTCCAGAGTTCCGTATGTTCTCCGGTGGGAAGCGTTGTTATCAGCTTTGACGCTGATATTGTAAAGGAGCGGTCCGGCGGCGCATCTTGCGGACCTCTCAAGTCCTCGACGCTGACGGCTTCCGGGCTCTTTATAGCCGCAGAAACAGGCGAGTCTGCATGATCGAGACCCGCAAGAATGTGGCTTGCATTGACGTGGCCTCTATGGGCGCTTTGGCTACCGTGATCCATCATGCTCATCCGATCCGGAAGTCTGGATGAAAGCAGGCCGGATGCAACGATCGTCGAGACGACAACAAGAAGGACCATGCCCTTTTGGACCATGCGGAGAAAGCGTTTCCCTGAGTTTTCTTGCCTGGCTAACTTTCCGCCTGCGGCTTGACGATTCAGGTGCCTTCGATAAGTGAAGGCTTGGAGAGCAACCGCAAGACCAAGCCCTGCCCAAACCCCATATAACGTCTCGAATCGAAGGGGGGATTGCGCGAAGAACAGCATTTGGATCGCGGAAGCTGCGGATGCAATAAATGCTGCCGAAAACGGCAGGAATATGACGGGGTTAGATAGGCCTCCCGCTCTCCTCTTCATGGAAGAGAAGGAGGACTGTTCACGTCGATAGAGTTCCGGAAGCGAGAACATGAAAATAGCGGACATGCCGCATAGGAACAGCGGCCACTGGATCAGCACCTTGTCTTCGACGAAGGACCAGTCGGTCATCCACATCCGAATCGTTGCGGCTAGCTTGACCGTGGTCAAGCAGACGGCCGGCCATAACCGGAATCGTAGGCTGCGCAGATGGGTGTGGAACGATTCGGAAGTGTTAAGGTCAAGCACATGTCGAGCCCGGGAATAGACCAGCCACCAGAGCGGCACAAGAGCGATTGTGACTCCGTATTCAATCATAATCCAAGTTCTCATAAGTTCAATTCTCCTTTGTCTTTTCATTGATGTAACCAGTGTACCGTCCGATTGTGTAGAACTTGTGGAAACGATCTATTGATTATGTGTAAGAGCGCTTTTTATGGCCATATTCGGGTTATAATGGCTACAAACGAAAGAGGAGAAATTATGCTTATGGAAACGAAACTGATGATAGTAGAGGATGAAAAGGCGATGCTCGAGTCGATGAAGCAATATTTAGAGGCCGAAGGATTCCTCATATACGCAGTTACCAATGGTCTTGACGCGGTGGAAGCCGCACGCAGGGAACGGCCCGCGATCGTAGTCCTTGACTGGATGCTTCCGGGTAAGAGCGGCATTGACGTTTGCAGGGAGTTACGACAGGTCAGCTCTTGCGGCATTATTATGGTGACGGCCAAAACGGAGGAAACGGATAAAATTATCGGCCTGGAGCTGGGGGCGGATGATTATATGACCAAGCCCTTTAGTTTGCGGGAGCTTGCCTCCCGGATCCGTTCATTGCTTCGGAGAATCGATCCGAGAAACGACGAAGCGGCCGACCTTGAGCGGGGAGATCTTCGTATTTCCTTGACCAAATGCCAGGTTACAAGAAACGGCGCACTCATTCCCCTGACCCCGACCGAGTTTAAAATTTTGCTGACACTGGCTGCAAGACCAGGCGTCGTTTTCAGCCGGCTGCAGTTAATAAAAGCCGCCATGGACGATGATTTCATGAATTATGAACGCACGCTGGATTCCCATATCAGCAAGCTTCGGAAAAAGCTGGAGAATGATCCGGAGCGGATGAAATATATTCAGACGGTGTACGGATTCGGATACAGGTTCGGTGAAGAAGGATGAGTGTACGGGGCAAAATCTTTTTGGCGATGGGCGTACTGGTAGTCCTTGTCAGCGCGGCCTATATCGGAACTACACAAGGTTACCTGGGGAGCCTATTCGCCCGATATTACACGGATGGCGGTGGAAGCAATGAAGGAATGATCTCTTTGGAGGGGGTAAGCCAGTATATCCTCGCAGAGATGAAGATCAAGGCCTTCAACATGACTTTGTTTATTGCGGGAGCTGCATTGATCCTAGGTTACTGGCTCTCGGGGCTGATCGTGAATCCCTTGAACAAGCTGATTCGCGTCATGCGCCGGGTAGCGGGCGGTGAGCTTGCCACCGAAGTCCCGATTGAACGTGCCGACGAATACGGTCAGGTCGGCGAGGCGTTTAATTCGATGACGGGCCAGCTCCGCGACTTGATGGATAATCGAAAGCGCCTTGTTGAGGATGTAGCGCATGAACTTAGGACGCCGCTGGCAATCATTCAATCCAAACTTGAGCTGATTCAGCAGTCTCAAGGGACCGTTAAGCCGGAAGCGCTGCTCTCCGTACATGATGAAGTGCTGCGGCTGATCAGGCTAGTGGATGAACTGCAGTTGCTGAACACGGCGGAAGCCGGAGAGCTTACGTTAAACAAAGAACCAACGAACTTGCCTATGCTTATGGAGGAGCTGATTGAGCTGGTACAGCCGGAAGCGGATGGATATGGGGTCAGTCTGGCCGTATCTTGTAATGTAGATATGCCGACGGTATGTCTGGATCCTAGACGGATGAAGCAGGTGTTTCTGAATTTATTGACGAATGCGCTAAGACATACGCGGGAAGGCGGGAAGATTACGGTCTGCATGCAGATCATTCATGATTGCGTCTCGATTTCGATCACCGATACCGGATCCGGAATTCCAGAGGGAGCGATTCCGCATTTGTTCGACCGGTTCTTTCGCGCCGATCCCGGAAGAGGAAGAACCGCTGGTGGCTCAGGGCTCGGACTGTCGATTGCACATCAGATCGTTGCAGTCCATGGGGGAAGCATCCAGGTAAGGAGCGAAGTGGGGGTCGGCTCCGAGTTTACGGTAAAACTTCCATTAGGATGAAAAAAAACAGCCCACCTACAACAGGGGGAATAGATGGGCTGCAGACCACGAAGCGGTCTCTTCTTTTATGTAATGAAAGCATTCAAAGCCTTGGCAGGCGGATGAGGCAATTAATCGGTCGCCTCTTTCGCCAGCTGGTCCATAATGCTGTTCAAGTCCGTGACCAGCGCCGCCATAAGATCCGCGGCATCCGACACTTGCCGGATGGATGCGGCGTGCTCTTGGAAAGCTTCGACGATGTCGTGAGCATGGGCCGCGGTATCGTTCGTAAAACGGGTCATTTCTTGAATCGAATGATTCATCCGGTCGGAGCCGGTGGACAGCTGCTGCGTCGCGGCGGATATTTCCTTCATTTGGTCGGCAGACTGTTTCACGGCATGGTGGATGACATCGAACGAGGCCCTCGCCTGATCGACGACCTGGACCCCTGAGCTCATATTGTTGTGGACTTGGCCGATGCTGCCGAGCAGATCGGCGGTTTCCCTATGTATACTGTCAATCAGTTCGGTGATTTCGCCGACAGAGGCCGAGGATTGCTCGGCGAGCTTGCGTACTTCGCCGGCAACGACGGCAAACCCCCTGCCAGCTTCCCCGGCTCTTGCCGATTCAATCGACGCGTTTAATGCCAGCAGATGGGTCTGGCTTGCGATACCTCGCACCACTTCGAGGATATCGCCAATTCGGGAGACATGCCGGCTCAGCACCATCAGCGTATTCCGGCTTCGGTCAACCGAGTGTCCGGTATTCTTGATTTCGGATAAAATATTGCCGATGATATGACGGCCGAATTCCGCCTGCCGCGCGGATTCCTCGGAGGCCCCGGCGGCTTCCGACGCCGATGCTGCCGCATGGCGGATGCTTCCGCCAATTTCGAGAATGATGGCGCGGTTTTGCTCCATCGCAGCCATCTGTTCCCTCGTTCCATGAGCAATGTCCTCGATGATTTTCCCCAGATGTTGACTTAGCCCGGTGCTTTGCCTGGATTGCCCGGCCAGCCGCTCAGCGGTCTCCTTCAATTGGCGGGTGGAGTCGGCCAGCTTAGACGTGATGTCATTCATCATCGCTGCACGCTGTTGATGCTGCGCCTCTCTCAAGGATGCTTCGATCTGCAGCGTGCTGTGAATTTGCCAGCTGGTTGCAGCCGAGGTAAGAATGAGAAATACCGCATGAATGATCAGCATCGTTAAAGAATAGCTCGTCGTTCCAAATACAAGCTCCGGAATAAGAAGAAACCCGAGAATATGCTGCGCGGCAAATATGCCGGTCATGCAGAAGATGAGCTTTATATTTTTATAGTAAGAGAGGGCTGCGATCACCATGAAGATGGAAAAGTGAAATTCGACATGCCCCCCTGCGCCGGCAATGACCGAGATGCTGCCAAGGGTCAGAACTAAGGTATGCAGGTAGGGAATACTCGGGTGGTCCGGCTTGCGGCTGTAAATGACGAGCGTAACCGCCAGCAGCAGTGCAGGCAGAACAAGCAGCACGTTCAGGATGGCTCCAAATTGGCCTTCCATTTGTGCAGAGGAGAGCATCTCCTGGGCGTGCATGTTTTGGTCGAACACATGGAACCTGCGGGCTAGAAGATGTACAATAGCGGTAATTCCGATAATAGCTAGCGATACGGCATTCATAAGTTTGTTCTTACGATTCATCATGGTCAGGGATCGGACTCCTTTTCATTTGGCAGGGTACAATAGCAGGTTCTGCGAATCCATGTGTTTGGGATAAGTACAATGGCGCAGAGGAAGTGCTTTTCTTCAGATCAAGAATTCTGGACTTAAAATATACAGCTTAAATTTTAAAGATTTCTTGTAATTATGTTATCGGCCGCATGGCTCAAAAAATAAAATTTTATGCCATTGGTCCTTCGTAAACATGTAAAAGATCAGGGTTAACGTCCGGTGTTAGAAGGGGGAGATTTACGGTGACATTGCAGCAATTGAAGTATGTGATAGAGGTTGCGGGCCGGGGCTCGATGAATGAGGCAGCCAAGCGTTTGTTTATTTCCCAGCCCAGCCTGTCCAATGCGATCAAGGACCTGGAAGAGGAGCTAGGCATCACGATATTTGAAAGGACGAACAAAGGAATCATCCTGTCCAAGGAAGGAGCCGAGTTTCTCGGATATGCCCGGCAGGTCGTCGAGCAGGCGGAGCTGCTGGAGGGAAGGTATCTGAACGCCAAGCCGTCACCGCAGCATTTCTCGGTGTCGACGCAGCATTATGCTTTTGCCGTGAATGCCTTCGTCCATTTGGTTCAGGAGTACGGACAGGAGGAGTATGAGCTTGCGCTTCGTGAGACGAAGACTTATGAAATCATTCAGGATGTGAAGACCTTCCGCAGCGAGATCGGGATCCTGTACCTTAATGAATTTAACGCCAAGGTCATCAACAAGCTGCTGAAGGACGCCGGTTTAGAGTTTAACAGCCTGTTCACAGCGAAGCCGCATATTTTTATCAGCATCCATAACCCGCTTGCCAAGCAGTCCATCGTCACGATCGAAGAGCTGCAGCATTATCCGTACCTGTCCTTCGAACAGGGGGAATATAATTCCTTCCATTTCTCCGAGGAGATTCTGAGTACGTTGTCGCATAAAAAAAGCATCCGGGTCAACGACCGCGCTACCTTGTTCAACCTGCTGATCGGCCTGAACGGTTATACGATTTCCACGGGCGTGCTCAGTGCGGATTTGAACGGCAACGAGATCATTCCCGTCCCTCTGGCGTGCGATGAGACGATCAACGTCGGCTGGATCCATCATAAAAATATCGCGCTCTCCAAGCTGGCCACGGCGTATGTGGAGGCTCTGCATGCGGCGATTTCCGATTGACCGGGCTTTTGCACAGGGCTGATATAGCCTCTGCTTTGAACAGCTGTAGCTTTTACTAGTTGCTTCATAGCGAGAGCTTGAATTTATCGAAGAAATAGCGAGTGAGATCGGGATAATACTTTATCTGAAAGCATCCTCCGGGGTAATGATAGGAAAGACGCTCTGTCTTTTTAGATCATGGCACGGGGGATTTTTGATTTCATAGTCTAATATAACATATATTTGTGCGAGATATTGCATATATGTGAGGTTTTGCATACAATGGAGTTGTAATTGATAGGATGTTCAGTGCGAGTTTAAAAAGTCGGTTTTCAGCACCGAAGCGTATGCTTCCGAAGTGCGTTTCTTCAAAACGCTTTAGGTTAGATGAAGATAGGGACTGAGGAGCGGAGCTACACGTGTTCGCAGAAAACGCCTTCGGAAACATCTGCTGTATTGGGTACGTGAGCACCTACAATGTTTCCGCAGGAAACATACTTCGGAAGCATCTGCTTAGGCCCGGCTGAATTCAAGATTCGATGCCGAGATACTTCTTGACTCCCTTCGTGATCGAAAAATGACTTTTTGAACAACCTCTTTCAGATTCATCATCCATTTAGGAGGGAAATGATATGCCAAGTCACTCGTTAAGCGCTTTCTTGCAGCAAAATTTAACCGAACTCAAGGAGCAGGGGCTCTATAATACGATCCAGCCGCTCGAAAGCCCGAACGGTCCGATCATCAAGATTCAAGGACGCGAATTCGTAAATTTGTCCTCCAACAATTATTTGGGCCTTGCCAATGACGAGCGGCTGAAGGAAGCGGCAATCCGGGCAACCCGGGAATTTGGGACAGGAAGCGGCGCCGTGCGCAGCATTAACGGAACGCTGTCGCTTCACGTGGAGCTTGAAGAGAAGCTGGCCCAGTTCAAAGGAACGGAAGCCGTGCTGTCGTACCAATCCGGGTTCAACTGCAATATGGCGGCCATTTCGGCTGTGATGGGCGCCGGGGATGCCATTCTCTCGGATGAGCTGAACCATGCTTCGATCATTGACGGCTGCCGGCTGACGAAAGCGAAGGTGATTCGCTACAACCACTCGGATATGGATGATTTGCGGACCAAAGCCCGCGAGGCGAGAGAATCCGGGCAATACGATAAAATTATGGTTATAACCGACGGTGTATTTTCCATGGACGGCGATATCGCCAAGCTGCCGGAAATCGTGGAAATCGCGGAGGCTTATGATCTCATTACTTATGTTGACGATGCCCATGGCTCCGGGGTCCTTGGGGACGGAGCGGGGACGGTGAAGCATTTCGGGTTGTCGGACCGGGTCGATCTGCAGATCGGAACGCTGTCCAAGGCTGTCGGCGTGGTCGGCGGTTACGTAGCCGGATCCAGCGATTTGATCGACTGGCTCAAGGTCCGCAGCCGGCCATTCCTCTTCTCGACCGCGCTCCCTCCGGGTGCAGTAGCAGCATGCATCACCGCGATTGATATCCTTCAGAACAGCAAGGAGCTTCAATCGAAGCTGTGGGAAAACACCCGCTACTTGCAGGAAGGTCTCCGGCAGCTCGGCTACTCGACCGGCGCTACGGAAACACCGATTACGCCTTGCATCATCGGGGACGAATCGACGACTCAGAAGTTCAGCACCCGTCTCTACGAAAAGGGTGTTTACGCCAAAGCGATCGTGTTCCCTACAGTGCCGAAAGGGACGGGGAGAGTACGCAACATGCCTACCGCGATCCATACGAAGGAAATGCTGGACCGCGCGCTTGCGGCATACGAAACCATCGGACGCGAGCTTGGTCTGATCTAAGAAGGAGGCATGATTCATGAAACGAATCCTGGTCACGGGTGCACTCGGTCAGATCGGTTCGGACCTGATCGTGAAGCTGCGGCAAATCTACGGGGATGAAGCCGTGCTGGCAACGGATATTCGTCAATCGCAAAGCGAAGCGGTGCAGAGCGGACCGTTTCGGCTGTTGGACGTTACGGACAGCAAGGCCTTCTATGACGCGGCTAAAGAACATCGTGCAGATACGATTATTCATCTGGCGGCCCTGTTGTCCGCGCGGGCGGAATCGAATCCGGCGCTTGCCTGGAATCTGAATATGGGCGGCCTGCTGAGCGCGCTGGAGACGGCACGGGCGTTGTCATGCCAGTTCTTTACGCCGAGCTCGATCGCAGCCTTCGGAGCGGATACCCCGAAGCGTGCGACTCCGCAGGATACGCTGCAGCGTCCGCTGACGATGTACGGAGTGAGCAAAGTATCGGGCGAGCTGCTGTGCGATTATTACCATCATAAATACGGCGTGGATACGAGAGGACTCCGTTTTCCAGGGCTAATCTCCCACTCTGCGCCACCCGGGGGAGGTACGACCGATTACGCGGTCGATATGTATTGGGAAGCGGTTCGCAGCGGCTCATACACCTCCTATATTGCAAAAGGAACGTACCTTGACATGATGTATATGCCGGATGCCATATCCGCGATCATTACGCTGATGGAGGCAGACGGTTGCCGGTTGAAGCACCGGAACGCCTTTAATGTGACGGCAATGAGCGTTGAGCCTGAATCGATCGCGGCCAGCATCCGCCGGCATATCCCGGACTTTAAGCTGGATTATCAGGTCGATCCGGTTCGCCAGTCCATTGCGAACGAATGGCCGGACGCAATTGATGCAACTTGCGCACGCGAAGAATGGGGATTTGATGTACAATATGATTTGAACCGTATGACGGATGATATGGTATCGAAGCTTACAGAGAAGCTGCGGGCGGATCAGAGCAAAATCAGCTAGCCGTTTTAGGTACCGAAGGAGGATATTGTACGATTGGAACCCATTCATAAAAAGGTAGGGAGAAATTTACAAGCGATTCGAAAATCGAGGGGCCTCAGCCTGGACAATGTATCGGAGCTGACGGGCGTAAGCAAAGCGATGCTCGGCCAGATCGAGCGCGGGGATTCGAACCCGACGATCTCGGTGTTATGGCGCATCGTCAGCGGTCTGGGAATATCATTCACGACGCTGATCGAGGAAGCGGAGACCGAGGTGACGGTCGTATCGCCCGAAGATGTGGAGCCTTTCCATGAGGCAGAAGGCGCATACCGGGTGCACCCTCTGTTCTCGTACAACCTGCGGACCAAATTCGAGTCGTATATGGTCATCATGGATCCGGGGTGCGATCATGGATCGGAAGCGCATAACGACGGCGTCGAGGAATATATATTTGTCCACCAGGGAGAGCTCGAGCTCTGGCGGGAGGATGAATGCTATACGGTGCCTGCGGGAAGCTCCGTGCATTTCGCGGCCAATCGTCCCCACCGTTACCGGAACCCGGGGAACGAGATTACGAAATTTTATACGATTATTTTCTATGCGGATGCCGCGGCACGCGGTTGAACAGTTTGAAGAGTGTTAATTATAGAGGGGGATGGAGTGTGACAACCCCTTCAAGCATAGACATACTAACCAACAACCTCCAATGAAATGGAGGTTGTTTGTCGACCCCCCAAAAAAATAAACAAGCAATCTGTACTAATACCATAAAGGAAACTTCACTTCGGGGAGAAGGGATCAGCGATCGGCAGATGTGCCTGCAACATGGCCGATCCCTCCCGGTGAAACTGGCATGCTTAAGGGTGCATCAACCAAAGCATGCTGCCAGCGGCGAGATCTGAACCGGAGATAGCCTGTGATCGTCTTGATGACTTCCACAAAATACAGTGTATATACGATTTCAAGCGGCCATATCGGAGATCCTAACCGGTCATGCCTGATCCGTCTCTCCTATCGGGCTAATACCAGAGACATGTTTTTCAACTCCTCTCCATAAAAGTGTTGGTAAATCGCGCGTTTTCTTCTAATATGAAGCTATTACATGAAATGCGGAGAAAGGGAGCAATCAAGTTCCATAGAAACGCAAGGCTTCTAATTAGAAAGCGCTTCCAGATACTCCGGCGGTTCCGGGCCAAACACGGTCAGCATGTTTATCGGCATGGCTGACGAATCGGTATGGATGAACAACCTTTTGGGTCAGGGGGATGTCTATGGGGAACAAAGCATGGTTTTACCGTCAGCTGCTATCGTATATGCCCGTCTTTTTTATTGTCATTTCCTTTGTGTTTTTCGTGTTTTTCCAAATGCTTGGCGAACAGTCGCGGCAGGGAGCGGTGCAAGCCAATGAGACGATGATCCAGCAGGCGATGCGGTCGGTGGATAACTCGCTGAAGTCCATTGATCAGATGCTGGTGCAGGAGCTGCTGTTTAATCCGGATCTGTCCGATTTTTTCAGCTCCGAGAATCAGGATGACGTTTACCTGAATATGCAGGCCTTGCAAGCGATGAAGCAGTTCAAGGTATCCAGTCCCCTTGTGGATTCCATGGCGCTGGTGCGCACGCAGGATGAATATGTTCTAACCACATCCTCCGCCTTCAAGCTTCAGGACTATGCGGATTATGCCTTCCTTAAACCTTACTTGAGCCGGAAAAACAGCGAAGCCCAGTGGAGCGGCATCCGGGATTTTCGCGAATTCAGCTTTAACGGTGCACGGCAGACGGTCACGCTCGTCCGGGACGCCCCGTTCGTATCCCGCGGCCGGGGGCTGATTGCGGTCAACATCAACGTGGATGCCATATCCCAAATGGTTCAGGGGATGTATAACTCGGACGTCAGCTTTATCCGAATGAAGGATGCCGACGGCCGTTCCATGACCCCGGGGGCGATGGCGGCGGAGGACAGAGAGCCGGTGTCCAGCGCAGTCTCTCCGTACACGGGCTGGGTATATGAGGGCGGCCTGACGCAGGGCAGGGTGGTCGGCATCGTAAGCCAGCTGTACAACGTGTGGTTCATGGTAGGCATATTGATGTGTTTGGCCGGCATTGCGTGGATCGTTTATGTTACACGCAGAAATTACAAGCCGGTCGAGGCGATCGTGTCCCAGGTTCAGAAATATACACAGACCAAGACAAACGCCTTGCTTCACGGCGGCAAGCAGGATGAGTTTGCTTTCATTGAATCGGCGCTTGAGAGCATTTTGGAGCAGTCCAACAGCTTTCAGCAGCAGCATCGCGAGGATTTGCTGCTTCGGAAGGCTTATTTGTTTCAGCAGCTGATCGAGGGGCAGTATCCGCTGCAATTGGAGCAGTGGAATGAACAGAGGGATCTGATCGAGCTGCCGGATCTCGCCTCTCCTCAGATCGTCAGCGTGATGGAGATCGATAAGTACGCCCTCTTCTGCGAACAGTACCGGGAGCAGGATCAATATTTATTGAAATTTGCTCTGAAGAGCGTGGTTCAGGAAACGGCAGCCGCACGGGGAGCCGTCCTTTGGGCGGAATGGACATCCGCATCGAAGCTGGGCGTTATCATCCAGGTTGATCCGTTTCCGGATACGATGCAGCAGGCTGCCGCTATACTCGAAGATGCCCGCCGGTGGGTGGAGGAGCATTTGAAGCTGACCGTAACGATCGGTATGGGAAAGCTGGCGGAGCCGTATACGGAAATTCCGGCGTCGTACAGCCAGGCGCTCAAGGCACTGAAATATAAAATGATTCTAGGCGAGAACAGAATCATTCCTCATGGACAAATCGCCGGCGAGGAGCGTGGACATGCGTTTGATTTCCTGAATCTGATCCGTTCCATCGCCCAGTCCATCCGCATGGTGAATCCGGATTGGCGGGAGAAATATGAAACCCTGATCGAGCATATCGAGAAGAATATGCTGGACCGGGACGGGGTTCATAGTCTAGCGGATTACTTGATCTATGCGCTCGGCCGGGAATTGTCCTGCATGGCGAAGGAGTTTCAGGACGTGTGGCTCAGCGAGGGACAGCCTCAACTGCGGCATGCGCTGCAGCGATCGGACACGCTGGAGCAGCTGCAGCAAAACTGCGGCGATGCGCTCTCGTCCTTGTACGAGGGCATGGCCTCGATCCTCGACGGGCGCAATCATGCCGATACCATCCGGCGAATTCGGCAGTACATGGAGGAGAATTCGGCGAATCCCGATCTGTCGCTGAATTACTTGAGCGAACGGTTCCATATGAATTGGAAAACGCTCAGCAAGCTGTTCCGGGAGGAGACGGGCCAGAAGTTCGTGGATTATTTGATTGAGCTGCGGATCACGCATGCCCGGAGGCTGCTAGTCGAGACGACCCTGCCTGTTCAGGAAATCGCGACCAAGGTCGGATACTCGAATGCCATCTCATTTGGCCGGATGTTCAAAAAAATAGTGGGCCTGTCCCCTGGCGAATATCGGGACCAGGCGGCTTCCGGGGATGCGAACCGCATCGCCGGAGGCTAGGAGAGGGGCGGCCCATGCACGATACGTAAGATGCTTGAATTCCCGCGGAATGCGCTATTCTGCGGGATTTTTAATGGGCGAGGAGTTTGGTTTACCGGCGGAAAAAGGTTTACCCGCCCCATGCTCCCCTGAATTATGGCACCGGGCCTGCTTCGCGGAAATACGTTGGTCCGGCGAATCTTGTTTATTGAACGGCCGGGCGGCTCCTCCTAGACTAAGGATCATCAAAACCGAAAAGGAGGGGCAGCCCGATGGCTCGCATGAGCAAAGCAATGGAAGCAACGACCGGAATGAATGTCCCATTGCACAAGCCCGGAAGCAGAACAAGGAAGAAGCTGATGAAGCATTGGCAATTTTACCTGCTCGTGTTCTTCCCTCTGCTGTATATCGTCATTTTTAAATATGTTCCGATGTTCGGCGTTCTGATTGCATTTAAGGAATACAACGTCGTTCAGGGAATATTCGGAAGCCCCTGGGTGGGATTCGATTATTTCAAACAGCTGTTTGAGGCTCCGTTCTTCTGGCAGTATGTCCGAAATACGCTGGAAATTTCCTTGTACGGACTGCTCGTCGGCTTCCCGGCACCAATCCTGCTGGCACTGGCCCTGAATGAAATACGTAACGGCAGGTTCAAGAAGACGGTCCAAATGGTCACGTATGCGCCTTATTTTATTTCGACCGTGGTCATCGTTTCGATCCTCATCGTGAATTTATCGCCGAATACCGGACTCATGTCCAATCTGTATCGGGCGCTGGGGCTTGAGCCCGTAGATTTTCTAGGCATCCCGGGGCTGTTCAAGTCCATCTATGTCTGGTCCGACGCATGGCAGTTCACCGGTTATGGAGCCATCATCTACATCGCGGCGCTCGCCGGCGTGAATCCGGATCTGTACGAGGCGGCCAGGGTAGATGGAGCGACCCGGCTTCAGAAGATCATCAATATCGATATTCCGAGCCTGTTCCCGGTGATCGTCATCCTCCTGATCCTGAATCTTGGCAACGTAATGAGCCTTGGCTTCGAGAAAATTTATCTTATGCAAAACCCGCTCAACCAGAATACGTCGGAGGTCATCTCCACGTATGTGTACAAGGTCGGACTGCTCGGTGCGAACTTCAGCTTCTCGGCAGCGATCGGCCTGTTCAACTCCGTCATTAACTTTATTTTGCTGGTTATCGTCAATTTTGTATCCCGCAAGGTATCGTCCACGAGCCTATGGTAAGAAAGGAGGATTCGCATGAGCAGAACCGCTATTCGGGAGTCTGTCCAGGACCGGTTGTTTCTCGGCTTTGTGTATTTGTTTCTGTCGGTTATTCTGATCGTCATTCTGTTTCCGCTGCTCCATATTGTAAGCGCATCCTTTAGCTCGCCGGGGGCAGTATCCTCCGGAAAGGTGTGGCTGTGGCCGGTCGATGTTTCGCTGATAGGCTATAAAGCCGTATTCCAGAATGCCAATGTGCTGATCGGGTTCGGCAACTCGCTATTTTATGCGGTGGTCGGCACCCTCGTGAACGTAGCGTTTACCGTCATGCTGGCTTATCCGCTGGCCCGAAAGACGTTCTATGTCCGCAATATCATTATGATGCTGCTGGTGTTCACGATGTTCTTCGACGGGGGCTTGATCCCGAACTACCTGCTGGTCAAATCGCTGGGGATGCTCGATACAAGATGGGCGATGATCATCCCGGGAGCCCTGGCCGTATTCCAGGTGATCATTGCCAGAACCTTCTTTCAGACGACCATTCCGGAAGAGCTGGCCGAAGCGGCGGAGATGGACGGGAGCAGCGACATTACGTTTTTTCTCAGAATCGCCCTGCCGTTATCCAAGCCGATCATTGCCGTGCTGGCCTTGATGTACGCCGTCGGACATTGGAATTCCTACTTCAACGCCTTGATTTATTTGAAGGACAGCAGCTTGTTCCCGCTGCAAATTTTCCTACGGGACATTTTGATTCTGAATTCCGTCAGCGCCGAGATGGTCACCAACGTGAACGAGCTGCTTGTCCGCGAGGGGATGAAGGACCTGCTGAAATATTCACTGATTGTGGTAGCGAGCGCCCCGGTGCTGATCATCTATCCGTTCGTGCAGAAGTATTTTGTCAAGGGCGTGATGATCGGTTCGCTCAAGGGATAGCCAAAGCCAAAGTGGAGCCGCAAGGGAAGGGGGTGAGGTACAGCCTGACATGCAAGCAATACAGCAGCTACGGGGGTAAATCTAGAAGGACTTGGATTGAAAGATGGTAAGACATGCGTTCAAATTCCATTCATGAGGAGGAGTTCGTTTGAAAAGAACCATCGTATGGAGCCTAAGTTTGATTATGGTCATCGTCTTGGCGTTATCGGGCTGTTCGAAGCCTGCAGAACCCAAAGAAGAAGGAGAAAGCACCGCTAAGCCGGGGGATTCGGCCGCTCCGGTCGAATTGACGGTATTCGCGCCCCAGTCCGCAGGAATTGAAAGCCTGGACGTCAATCCGTTCTCCAAGCATATTGAGGAAAAGCTCGGCATCACATTCAAATGGAATACGACCCCGGATGCCGTATTCAACGACAAGAAGCTGCTTATGCTGGCGAGCGGGGATTATCCGGCCCTCATTATGAATGCCGGCATCTCCAAGGCGGACCAGATCAAATACGGAATGCAGGGCGCGTTCATTCCGTTGAACGACCTGATCGAGCAGCATGCGCCGAACATTAAGAAGGCGATGGAGGAGATTCCGTACCTGGCCCCGGCCATGACGGCGCCGGACGGCAACATTTATGCCCTGCCGAAGGTGAACGAGTGCTTGCACTGCACGTACGGCCAGCGGATGTGGATCAATACGACATGGCTGGAGAAGCTGGGACTTGAAATGCCCCAAACCACGGATGAATTCTATGAAGTGCTGAAAGCCTTTAAAGAGAAGGATCCGAACGGGAACGGCAAAGCCGATGAAATTCCGCTGACCACCTCGCTTGACGTGTGGGGAGGAGGAGTTGACGCCTTTTTGATGAATGCCTTTATATACAACAATGGCACCTCGTATTTGAGCGTGAAGGATGGGAAGGTCATTCTGTCCGCAACGGAGCCTGAATGGAAGGAGGGGCTGAAGTACTTACGGAAGCTGTACAGCGAGGGCTTGATCGACAAGGGCGCGTTCACGCAAAACGGCGATGCCGTCAAGCAGCTCGGGAATAAATCCGAGAATGTAGTAGGCGCAGTCGGCTACGCCCTGATCAGCAGCATGCTGGATACAACGGATGCAAAGCCTCGCCATAAGGAGTACGACGTCGTTCCGCCGCTGAAGGGGCCGAACGGTGTACAGCTGGCAGGCTACAGCGTCGGCGCGGGGGATGGTTCTTTTGTCATCACGAATAAAGCGACGGAGGAGGAGCGGATCGCCGCCATTAAGCTGGCTGACTACCTGTTTTCTGAGGAAGGGACGGTCATGACCTCTTGGGGGTTTGAAGGGGACGGCTGGAGGAAGGCGGAAGCCGGTGCGCTTGATTACAATGGCAAGCCTGCCAAGTACGAGGCCTTGAAGCGGGATGTTCCCGAAGGAACGCCGGATGTCACTTGGTGGCAGCTGGGGACGATGCTGATGGTTAACTCGATCCGCGAATCGTTCGTGGCGCCTGAGGATCCGCTGGGCAACGGAGCTTATGAATACCGGCTGTGGCTCGCTGCCAAGAAATATGAGCCGTTCGCCAAGCCTGAGCTTGTATACCCGACCGACGTGTTCATCGATCCAGCGGACGCCACATTCATTGCGCAGATTCAGAAAACGATTCAGGATTACGTGAAATCGAACCTGGCCCAATTCGTAACCGGCAGCAAGGATATCGAGAAGGATTGGGACGCTTATGTAAGCGGGTTTAAAGGGCTGCAGCTGGATAAATATCTGGAAATTCACCAGAAAGCGCTCGATAACCAAGGTTCGTAACAGACAGGAGGTTTATCGCTTGCAAAATAGGATCGAATACGCGGCTCGCATTCAGCCGACATCTCGGCAATTGGCCGTTCAGGACATGGAGTTTTACGCATTTATTCACTTCACGGTAAACACGTTTACCGATATGGAGTGGGGAACGGGGAAGGAGGACCCTGCGCTGTTCAATCCGGCGGAGCTCGATGCCGATCAGTGGGTAGAGGCCTGCGTCAGCGCCGGCATGAGGGGCCTGATCCTTACATGCAAGCATCATGACGGGTTCTGCCTGTGGCCCAGCAAGTATACCGAGCATTCCGTAAAGAGCAGCCCTTGGCGCGGCGGCGAGGGCGATGTGGTACGGGAAGTCGCGGAGGCCTGCCGGAGGGGCGGGATCAAGTTCGGCATCTACGTCTCCCCCTGGGATCGGCATGAGCCGACGTATGGAGATTCACCGCGGTATAATCAGTTTTTTCTGAACCAATTAAGAGAGCTGCTCACCGGGTACGGCGAGTTGTTCTGCGTGTGGTTCGACGGCGCCTGCGGCGAAGGGCCGAACGGCAAGCGCCAGGAATATGACTGGGAGGCGTATTACGCCCTGATCCGGGAGCTGCAGCCGGGAGCCGCCATCTCCGTATGCGGTCCCGACATACGCTGGTGCGGGAATGAGGCGGGGCACTGCCGGGAGTCCGAATGGAGCGTCGTCCCTGCGTCGCTGCGTGAGAACGAAGCGATTCAGGAGAAATCCCAGCAGACGGACGATCGCGAGTTCGCCCGCCGTTACAGCTCTAGCGAGGAGGACCTTGGCAGCCGCAGCGTCATCCTGAGTGAGCGCGAGCTGGTGTGGTACCCGGCCGAAGTGAATACGTCGATCCGCCCGGGCTGGTTCTACCATGCCTCGGAGGACGATAAGGTTCGGCCGCTTGCAGAACTGCTCCATATTTATTACGGCTCGGTGGGGGGCAACGCCACCTTCCTCCTGAATATTCCACCGGATCCCCGCGGGCTGATTCACGAGAACGACAGGCAGCGGCTGCGGGAGCTTGGCGAGGTGCTGCGCGCCACGTTCAAGACGAACCTCGCTGCGCATGCGCATATTGCGGCATCCGAGACGATGCCGGGATCGGATGCCGCGAACATGCTGGACGGCGACCAGAACACGTATTGGTGCCCGGAGGAGGGCACTGAATACGCCGTGATCGAGGTCGATCTCGGGAGCGAGCAGGAGTTTGATCATATCGTGCTGGCAGAGCATCGATACGGGCAGCGGGTTGAACGGTATGAGCTGGAGTACAAGGAGGGCGGCGCATGGAAGCCAATCTGCCGCGGAACGGTCATTGGCCGCAAACGCATCTGCAAGTTTCCGGCGATCCGGTCCAGGTACATCCGGTTCACCATTTTGGAATCGCGATGGTGTCCGAACATTTCCGCGATCGAGGTGTACCGGGGCGTTGACTGAAGCTGGGTGGAATCCCTGCGGTTTGGAGCTGACTGTGCGAGCGTTCATTGATGAATTAATGAACTAGCATGGGCTTTGATGCAATCTGGTGGGGCAGGACCGGGCGCGACCATTGGTCATGGGGCAAGGCCGCGCGCTACCATTGAGCACGGGTCGAGATCAAGGCCCGGGAACCGATAAAGCGATCTGGGCGCGTCCCCGGGAGCGGATCACGCCTCCA
The DNA here is from genome assembly GCF_002741055.1 of Paenibacillus ihbetae. Lineage (NCBI taxonomy): Bacteria > Bacillati > Bacillota > Bacilli > Caryophanales > Paenibacillaceae > Paenibacillus > Paenibacillus ihbetae. The sequence goes on from NZ_CP016809.1 coordinate 4,988,213, forward strand.
TGTTGGGGCCAAACACGTTCGTACTTGCAACAGGGCGGCCATCTTCTAGGAGGATGGTCCCCTTTTTTATCGAAATCATTTTTTTCTCGTGCAAGTTCCGCGAGTTCGCTAGTATGATATACGAAAGATTGATTCAAATCACGATAGAGAGGATGCATCGCCGAATGAGCAATATTCCAACGTTCGAGACCCGGCTTCTCAGCTCCTTGTCCAAAGTGTTTGCCGATGAAGAGCTGGCAGCGGCACCGTATGATGCAGCATCAGCTTTCCTGAATGAGACGTTTTCGTTTCAAGTGGCTTACCGTTCAAACCAACTGATGAAAAACATCCGCGTCATTGTCGAATCCGAGCTGAGCGAGCATATAACCATTCGCTCCGTAGGTCTTGTCCCTTCGGATCTGCCGACATACCATGACCATGACGAATTTATATTAAGAAGCACCCCGGGGTTATATCCGGATCCGTTATTGCCTCTATCTGCGGACGCAGCTGTAACAGGGCGTCCGAGCCAGTGGAGAAGCTTATGGGTTACAGTTGAGCCGGATTCCGGCAGAGCGGGCGGTACATATAATATCGGCTTGCGGTTTGAGACGGATTCGGGAGAGAAGCTCGGCGAAGAGACGTTCCGGCTGGAGCTGATTCCAGCGGTGCTGCCTGCGCAGACGCTGATTCATACCGAATGGTTTCATACGGATTGCCTGGCAACCTACTATGGTGTAGACGTATTCAGCGAACGTCATTGGCAGCTGATCGAGCAGTATGTCAAGGCGGCGGCTGAGCACGGAATGAACATGATATTGACGCCGCTGTTTACTCCCCCGCTGGATACCGAAGTGGGCGGCGAGCGCCCGACGGTGCAGCTTGTGGATGTCGAGGTTCTCGCCGATGGCTCTTACCGGTTCGGGTTTGACAGGCTGGACCGCTGGACCGATCTGTGCGACCGCTGCGGCATTCAATACCTGGAATTCTCCCATTTCTTCACGCAATGGGGAGCGAAGCACGCGCCGAAAATCGTGGCGAACGTAAACGGGGAGAGTCAGAAGCTGTTCGGCTGGGAGACCGATGCGTCGGGGGAGGAATATCATGCCTTCCTTAGACAGTTCATTCCGGCTTTAAGGGACTGGATCGAGGATCACGGGCGTGACGACAGATGTTATTTCCATGTGTCCGATGAGCCCCATGCCTCCCATATTGAGGCATACGGGCAGGCGAGCCGTTTAATGAACGAGCTGCTGCCCGATTACCCGATCATCGACGCGCTCTCCGATCTTTCGTTCTATGAGGAGGGGCTCGTAAAGCGTCCGATCCCGGCTAGCAACCATATCGAGCCGTTTCTCGAAGCCGGGGTTGAGGGGCTTTGGACGTACTACTGCTGCTCGCAGTATAAAGAGGTGTCCAACCGGTTCTTCAACCTGCCTTCTGCTCGAAACCGCATTCTTGGCATGCAGCTCTATAAATACAACATCGAAGGCTTCCTTCATTGGGGCTACAATTTCTGGTACTCCCAATACTCGCGGCGGGCGATCGATCCTTATCGGGTAACCGACGCGGACAGCGGCTTTCCTTCCGGCGATGCGTTCCTTGTCTATCCAGGCGAGGACGGACCTGTGGAGTCGATCCGGTTGAAGGTGTTCCATGAAGCGCTCCAGGATCTCCGCGCGCTGCAGCTGCTGGAACAGCAGATTGGCCGTGAGGCCGTGCTGGAGGCGTTGGAGGAAGGGCTGGAAGAGCCGATCACCTTCAAGACGTATCCGCGTGACGAGCAGTGGCTGCTGTCCAAGCGGCAATGGATTAATGACAAAATCAAGGAGTCGATGGTAGTTGCATAAACTCTATTTCCGGCTGCTCACGAAATTTGGCCCCTTCAGATGCTTGCCGCTTCGATACAAGGTATCGGAGCGGCTTTTTGTTTTGCCCAGGCCCATGGGCTCCCCGGCTCCCTATCGGTATAAACGGGTGACATGACAGAGGAAGGAAGTAACCTGTTTTGCTGGAAGGAGCTTGTTTCATATCTAAATTCAATAAGCTGCATCAACCTCATGTTTGACGGATAACGGCCTGAACAGGCGTAAACTAGGGTAGAATTAAGCAGGGAGTATAACATCGTGACTAGATCCAGGGATCTGTCAATCACGGATAAGCAAGTAATACAAAACAGCACCGGGTAACTGTTAAACTTTTATCATGGTTCCGTATAGAAAAATGGGAATTCTGCTTCGATTCCAACGCCGAATATCGGCGGCATGGACAGGCAGTTTTCTTTGAGCCGCCATAGGACTATGGATGTCACGCGGTGTCACGGGCAAGCGACCACACTGGACGTGAAAGCGACAGGTCGTGGTTCTAGTGGAACTTTCAAAATTATGCCATGATTGTGGCAAGGGGGTTATGGGATGTATTCCGATTTTACGTTAGCGGATGACCGTCCGGCTTATATCCAGGTCAAAGATTACATGAAACGGCTGATGACGACCGGAGCGCTGCAGGCGGATCAAAAGCTGCCGTCTACGCGGGAGCTCGGTTCGCTGCTTCATGTCAGCCGCAACACCGTGCTGAATGCCTACTCGGACCTTGAGGACGAAGGCTATATATACGCCGTCAAAGGCCAGGGGCATTTCGTGATCCCCTCGATCAACACGAATGAAACGGAAGCGCAGCCGGCGAATGTACAGCTGGACTGGAGCTCCCGGTTGAACGACTACGCAAGGCTGGCGGAAGCGAATGACTTGATGAAGCATGGCATCCGTGCCGGCAAAGGGGCAATATCGTTTACAAGCATCGCGCCCGATGAGAAGCTGTTCGATCTGCAAAATGTAAAACGCGCCTTTCTTGACCGAATGTCGCTGGAGGGAGAAGTCCTCCTCAATTACGGCTATGCCAAGGGCTACAAGCCGCTGATCGATTATTTGCTTCACTATATGGAGAATAAAGGCGTTGATGTGACGGGCAAGGATCTGCTGGTGACCAGCGGCTTTACGGAAGGACTGAGCCTGGTGCTTGCCGCCTTGAATAAAGGCCATGGGCGCATCCTATGCGAGAATCCGACCCACCATACTGCCATTAAAAATTTCAAAATGCACGGGTACGCCATCACCGGCGTTCCGATGGAGCAAGACGGCATCCGCTTAACGGACCTGGCCCGCGAGCTTGCGGCCTGCCCTTATGATTTGGCGTACCTCGTGCCTTCCTACCATAATCCGACGGGGATCGTGATGTCGCCGCAGAAAAGGCTCGAGGCCTTGCGGCTGCTCAGCGAGTATGAGACGCCGGTGATAGAGGACGGCTTCAATGAGGAGCTCCGGTATTCCGGCTCGCATATCGCGCCGCTCGTCGCCTGTGCCGGCGGGGGGAACAACAGCGTGATTTATTTGGGCAGCTTCTCCAAAATTCTGTTCCCGGGACTGCGCGTCGGCTGGGTGCTGGCGGATAAAACCCTGATCGATTACCTTGAGAGCGTGAAGCGTGCGCGCAGCATCCACACCTCTACGCTGGACCAGTCCCTGCTCTACCAGTATCTCTATAACGGCAATTTCGAGAAATACCTGAAGCGGGCCAAGGCGGAATATAAGCGAAAATATGAGCTGGCCAAAAGCTGCTGCGAAGAATGGCTGCCGCAGCACCGGCTGTCCGGAGACGGCGGGCTCCACGTATTCGTTCAATTCGAACAAGGCTTTCGGACGCGCGAGTTATTGAAAGCCTGCTCCGCGCAAGGCGTGGTGTTTACGCCGGGGGATATTTTCTACACCGACGGCGGCGGGCAGCATACGATGCGTCTTGGATTCTCCCGCGTTTCGGATGAGAACATCCGGAAGGGGATCCGCATCATCGGCGAAACCGCGAGGAAGATGGTGTAGAGGATTGTGTGGATTTGTATATGGGGCGTTGAAGATCTCAATGGTGGAAGATCTCGGGAGTAGATGAACTTAAAGCGGAAGGTCCCGAAGCGGAAGGTCCAGGAAGCGGAAGGGCTCCCGAAGTAGTTGAGCTTTGAGAAAAGGAGCTAATCACTGCCTCGAAGTTCATGAGAAGTGGGGGTAAGCCCTCGTAACTCCCGCTACGTTTTCAAGGAAGTAGGCTGAAAGTAAAAGGTACGATGAGGCTGCTTCAATGGAAGCAGGTAGAGTCGGACTAAGGAGCGATTACAGTTCGAGTTCGGAGCAAGTCCCCAAAAGGGACTTGTGCAGTCGAAGCGCAGCGCAACAACCGCATCAACGGAGCAGGCGGAATTGGACCGTAGAAGCGAAGCGCTCCCCTTTATCCCCGGATTCCAACAACGGAAATGGGATAACAAGGAATCTGGGGATAAGAGGGATCGGAGGTACAATCCGCATGCGTAGTGCTGACCAGGCCCGCAGAAGGGAAGCAATCCGCGAGCGAAGTGCTTGAATAGCCCCACAGCAAGTTTTGCGATATTGCATCGATATTGCATCGTTATTGCATTACGGATTATACGCTTTACGGCTGCACACACATTACTTGAAGGAGGCACACAACATGAAAGTCGGCGTCATCATGGGAGGCGTTTCATCCGAGCGGGACATTTCGCTGCTCACGGGTCAGGAAATGATGGCTCATCTGGATCCGTCCAAGTACGAGGCCATCCCGATTGAAATCAACCACAAGCGCGACCTGATCAACAAAACGGAAGGGATCGACATGGCCCTGCTCGCACTGCATGGCCAGTACGGGGAGGACGGCACGGTGCAGGCCACCCTGGAGTCCATGGGCATCCCGTATACGGGCAGCAGCGTCTTGTCCAGCAGTATCTGCATGGACAAAGATGTCAGCAAGAAGCTGCTTCGGTATGAAAGCTTGCATACGGCCGATTGGCTCATCGTCAGCAGCCTGGAGGAGCTGGCGGAAGCGAATGTGGAGTCGCTGGGATTTCCCCTCGTGGTCAAACCGAACACGGGAGGGTCCAGCATCGGTACCCGGATTGTGCGATCCCGCGATACGCTGAAAGCGGCAGTGGCGGAGGCCCTCCAATGGGATCGATCGGTCATGATCGAGCAGTGGATAGATGGCCAAGAAATCACGTGCTCCATTTTGGACGGGAAGCTGCTGCCGATCGTGTCAATCAAGCCGAATGCCGAATTTTTTGATTACACGTCCAAATACGCGGAAGGCGAAGCGGAAGAGCAGGTGATCGAGCTGCCGGAGACCCTTCAGAGGAAGGTAAGCGCGGCAGCGCTTCAATGCTATAAGGCGCTGAAGTGCAACGTTTATGCGCGGGTCGATATCATCCTGAAGGACGGCGTTCCGTTTATATTGGAGGTCAATACGCTGCCAGGATTAACGAGAACGAGCCTGCTGCCCAAAAGCGCGGCGGCCGCCGGTTTCTCATTCGGCATGCTGCTGGATGCCATCATTACTTCATCCTTATCGGAACGGTTAAGCGAAAATACCACATACAAGGAGTAGAGCGAATATGAATACAACGAATAGCTTCCTGACGCCGATTGTGCAAACCATGCCGCCCTCGGGGATCCGGCAATTCTTCAATGCGGCCGAAGCCGATCCGGAGGTGATCTCCCTCGGGGTCGGCGAGCCGGATTTTGTTACCCCGAAGCGTGCCATCGAGGCGTGCGCCCGGGCGCTGGAGAGCGGGCGGACCATGTATACGCCGAATGAAGGGCTCTTGGAGCTGCGGGAAGCTATTGCGGAGTATTTGGACAGCCGCTTTCAGCTGAGCTACGAGCCATCGCGGGAGGTGCTGGTCACGGTAGGCGGCAGCGAGGCGATCGACTTGGCGCTGCGCGCGCTTGTATCTCCTGGCGATGAGGTAATCATTCCGGTGCCGGGGTATGTTGCATATGCTCCGCTCGTCGGTCTAAACGGCGGACGTGCCGTGGAACTGGAGCTGACGGCGGAGCAGGATTTCAAATTGACCGCCGACGCGCTGCAGCAGGCGATTACGCCACGAACCAAAGCGATCGTCGTCAATTTTCCGAGCAATCCGACGGGGGCAGTCATGACGGCTGCCGATTGGCTGCCGATTGCCAGGCTTGCGATCCAGCACAATCTGGTCGTCATCTCGGATGAAATGTATGCGGAGCTTACGTACGTCGGGGAGCATGCCAGCATCGCCTCCCTGCCGGGGATGCGGGACCGTACCCTCGTCATCGGCGGTTTCTCGAAAGCCTTTGCCATGACAGGCTGGCGGGTCGGGTATTTATGCGGAGAACGGGAGCTGCTTAAGGGGATGATAAAAATTCACCAGTATACGGCCCTTTGCGCCCCGATTATGGGACAGATCGCAGCGATCGAATGCCTGAGAAACGGGCAGGAGGACAAAGAAGCCATGAAGGCGGCGTTCGACGAACGCCGGAAGATGTTCGTTCAAGGACTGAACGAGATCGGTCTCTCCTGCCGCGAGCCGAAGGGAGCCTTCTACGCCTTTCCGAGCATCGCCGTGACGGGACTCAGCTCACAGCAGTTCGCTGAACGGATGCTGCGCGAGGCCAAGGTGGCTGCCGTACCGGGCCACGTATTCGGTCTTGGCGGGGAAGGATTCATCCGCTGCTCCTACGCGTCTTCCTCGGCACAGCTTCAGGAGGCGGTGGAGCGGATCGGCCGTTGGTTGAAGTCGGCTGAGCTTCTGTCTCCCGTGCATGCGGCCTTCTCTACAGAATTCTCGAGAGCTTGCGGTAGTCTGTCGCTGTAATCCCTTCAAGCTTGCGGAAGATCCGGCTGAAATAGTGAATATCCGGGTAGCCGATCCGGTCTCCGACCGCTTCAATCGAAAGATCGGTTTCCCGCAGCAGCCGCCGAGCTTCCCGGTGGCGAACCGATTGAACAAACTCGCTAGGCGGCATCCCCGCCAGGCGCTTAAACAGCTTGGCGGTATGATCAGGGCTCAGCATTAGCTGCGCCGCGATCCGTTTATTGCTCCAGTCTTCGGCTGGAGCTTTTTCTATGCGGGTCATCAACTCGATCAGCTTGCCGTCATGAGGCGACGTTTCCGTTAAAGCCTGGGAGGAATGGGTGCGGAATAACTGAACGAGAATATCCAGCATCAATCCTTTACAGACAAGCTCATATCCCGCCGGACGGAGCGTAAACTCCTCCACGACCCGTTCCATCAATTGAACGCAGGAGAGCGGAGGCGTGTAAATCGTACGGGAAGAGAGCGGAGGAAATGCTTCCGAAATGGCCTCCCGGGCAAATTTATCCGCTGCGACGGCTGCTTCGTTCACAATCATGTCCGCTTCGGTCTGAATTTCCAGCTCTCCGAAAAAATCAAAGTGAATGCCGAGAAAATGCGCTTCCGGAAACGAGGTCACTTCATTCTGATGGTACACGCCGGAGGGCAGAAAGATAAGCTGGCCTGCCTCAATAACATGGCGCTTTCCGTACATCGTCGTGACGGCTTCCCCTTGGCTGACGTACAACAGCTCGAAATCGTACAATCTGCGCTGCGGGAGAGCCCCTGTCGCCATTCGCTGAAACTGGGCGTAATGAATGCTGGGGGACCACTGCTGAACCGGGGCGAGCCGCTGCAGAGGGTATTCCGATGCCTCAACGGCCATAAGCTGCTCCTCCTTTTAACCTGTACATCCCGATCTAAGATAATAACGGAATAGTACAAAAAATCGCTTTTCTATCTAAATCAATCAGACGAGTGTTTGTTTATTATATAAGTATTATTACATGACATTCCCTGTCTTTCAACTTGACGGAAAAAGTCAAATGTTGCGTTTCTATGAGTTTCATTCGCTTTCATGGTTGACCCGGCAAGCCGATAAACCGGCAAACCCGGCAAACCCGGCAAACCCGGCAAACCCGGCAAACCCGGGCAGTCTGGCAGCAAACCAAAACAAACGGGGAGGTAGTTGTTATGAAGAAAGGGATCAACATTTGGTCGTTTCGAGGAGATGCGTCGATCGCGGAATGCATCCAGCTGGCGAAGGAGGCCGGCTTCGAAGGGATCGAGCTGTCGCTGAATAAGGATGGGGAGCTTGGCCTTCAGGCCGGCGACCAGGAGGTTAAGAACATCAAGGCTCAGCTGGAGGACGCGAATCTGGAAATCGCCGGGCTTGCTACTGGCCTGTACTGGGATTATCCGATGACAAGCGATGACCCGGCAGTGCGCGAAAAAGCATTCGATATTTGCAAAAAACAGCTGGAGCTTGCCGCAGCTTTTGGAGTGGACGCAATCCTGGTCATTCCTGGAGCGGTTGGCGTGGATTTCGTCCCCGGCTCCGCGGTTATCGATTACGAGGTTGCATACGAGCGGGCGCAGGAAGGGATTCGCAAGCTGGTTCCTTATGCCGAGAGCGCGGGAGTGGCGATTGCCATCGAGAATGTTTGGAACAAATTTTTGCTCTCTCCGCTAGAGCTGCGCACCTTCATTGATGAGATCGGCTCCGACTATGTCGGCTCCTATTTTGACGTAGGGAACGTCGTGCACAGCGGTTATCCGGAGCATTGGATTCGCATTCTGGGATCAAGAATCAAGAAGGTCCATTTCAAGGACTACCGCAGACAAGCGGGAGGCTTGCACGGCTTCGTGGATCTGCTGGCCGGAGATGTCAATTATCCAGCCGTGGTCGAGGCATTGAAGGGGATCGGCTATGACAATTATGTCACCGCGGAGATGATCCCTGCTTACAAGCATTATTCGGACCAGATCATTTTCAACACCTCGAACGCAATGGATGCGATTCTCGGCCGGACGCCAACGCTGCGGCAAACAGCCGTGCGCGAGCATTTGGGACAATCTTAAGGGAAGAAGAGGAGGCAATCGGCATGCTGAAAATCGGACTGTTGGGCTTTGGCTTTATGGGACGCATGCACTTTGACAATTACATGCGACTAATGGATGAAGGTGCGGATATCGAGCTTGCCGCGATTTGCGATATCCGAATTGATGAACTGAAAGAAAGCAAGGCAAACGGCAATATGGCGACCGAGCGGGAAGTGTATGATCTAACGCCTTACCGGCTGTATGACCATATCGATCGCATGCTGGAGAATGAGGAGCTCGACATCGTCGATGTATGCTTGCCGACCTATCTGCACGCGGACATGACCTGCATGCTGCTCGAACGCGGTATCCATGTCTTGTGCGAAAAGCCGATTGCAGGCAGCTCCGAAGAAGGCTGGCGGATGGTCAAGGCCGCCGAGCGTACGGGGGCGACGCTAATGATCGGTCAATGTCTCCGCTTCTGGCCGGCGTATGAATACCTGAAGGCTTGCGTTGAAGACGGCCGTTACGGACAGATCGTGGCAGGCGAATTTTTCCGTGGCTCCGAGCCTCCTAAAGGCTGGTTCCTGGAGGGGGACAAGAGCGGCGGCTGCATCACGGATATGCATGTCCATGACGTGGATATGATCCATTGGCTGTTCGGCAGACCGCAGCATGTATCGACGTTCGCCAAGAACATCATCGAAGGAAGCTCGTACGATATCGTGTCGACGCATTACAGCTATCCGGACGGCAAGGTCATTACGGCCAGAGCGGATTGGACTTTGCATGGCGACCATGGCTTCTATATGGGATATCGCGTGAACCTGGAGCAAGCTACCATCGTATTTGAAAACAATGAGGTGAAGGTGTATCCAGAGGATGCGCCGGGCTTTACGGCTGAGCTGTCCGGTGATTCCGGATATTACCGGGAGCTCCGCTACTTCATTGACAGCGTGTCACAAGGGAAAGCCGTCACGGTATGTACGCCGGAGAGTGCCGTGGGTTCGCTGGAGATCATCGAAGCGGAGATTCGCTCGGCCAATGCTCAGGGAGCTCTGGAAGCGCTGTCCGGGAAGCAGAGCGTATCATAAGCGTAAAATATTTTATCCATAATCAAACGGGGCTGTCCCAGATGCTCCCCTTACGGGATACAGGTGAAATCATACAACTGTATCCCGTAAGGGAGTAGATCATCTGCGGGACAGCCCCGTTTTTTGTCATCTATCCATTGTGAAGGATTCGTCAGGCTCTACGCACGGAACGTCTTCAGGAAGTCAACCGCCAGCTTGATGTCGGCTTCGGGATTGGCTTTCACTTCACGCTCGATCGTCAAATATCCGGTGTAGCCGATATCCTTCAAGGCTTGAAGATACGCGGGCCAATCCACGCTGCCTTCGCCGAGCGGAACTTCACGGAACTTCTCGCCGGACTCCGCCATGTCGGCAATCTTGTCATGATCAAGCGCCGGCGCTTCATAACCGAAATCTCCGTACACGTCGCGCGGATCAATAAACTCGGCCAGCTTGATACCGTCCTTCGCGTGCGTGTGGACGATGTAATCCTTCAGATTATAGACGCCTTGGACAGGATCATCGCCGGTCACCATCACCATATTGGCCGGGTCAAAGTTCACGGACACCCCGTTCGAGCCAAGACCGTCCAGGAAGGACTTGAGATGGGCGGAAGGCTCCGGCCCCGTCTCGATGGCAAAGAACGCGTTCATGGATTTGGCGAACGTGCTAAGCTCGAGGCAGGCATTGTGCATCGTCTCGTATACGCGGCTGTTGCGGTCCTCCGGCACGATGCCAATGTGGGTGGTCACGATATTGGTGCCAAGCTCAAGACCCAGCTCCATGATGCGTTTCGACTTCTCGATTTTGGCTGCGTTTTCGGCCGGATCCTGGAATCCATGGCCCCCCAGATCTCCCACCAGCGCCGAGATTTCAAGGCCCAAGGATTCGATATAATCCTTCAGCTCCTTGCGTGCGGACGCGGACAGATTGGCCGGATCCATCTCTCCATGGACAGCATAGATCTGAACACCGTCGGCACCGACATTTTTCGCCTTGACCAATCCTTCTCTTACGCCAACCCGAAAGCTGTCAACAATAACGCCGATTTTGTTCGGCATGATAGGCTTCGACATCGTTAAAACTCCTCCCTCAATCTTTCTCGTCAATCGGTTCCATAAGAATCAAAAACGCCAAGGATCAGCTTTCGTTCCACACTTTGCGTACATACTCCAGGCCCAGCTTGGTTCCGGTCCGGCAATCCTCCATGCCTTCGAACTCTATGGAGATGTAGCCGTCATAACCGGATTCCTTCACGATGCGAATCACTTCAGGAATCTTGATGTCGCCTTGGCCGACAATGGCACCGCGAAGCCAGTTGCCGCTCGAAGTGTTAAACCAGCCTCCGCCTGGCGGACGGCTAGCCGGACGGTAATAGAAATCCTTGAAATGCACCATGGAAGCAAGGCCGATATTGTTCTTCACGGCTACCGTGGATTCCTCATCCGCACACATGAAGTTGCCGACGTCCAGCGTCGTCTTGAAGTTAGGATGGTTAACGGTTTGTACAAGCGCTTTCACCCGGTCGCTGTGCTGAATGAAATATCCGTGGTTCTCTACGCTGGTAATAATGCCGCGCTCGGCTGCATAATCCGCGATGATCCGGCAGGCATTGGCAAGGCGAGGAAGCTCCTCGATAAAATGAACGAGCGACAAGTCCTTGGACGTTGCCACGTCATGGCGCATCCGCTTTACGCCCAGGGCTGCCGCGATATCGACCTCGCTTTTGACGCGCTCGATCTCTGCCTCGTAGGCGGCATCATCGAGCTCGGCGAAGTTCGCGCCGATCGCATAGTTGGAGAGCTCAAGTCCTTTGGCAGCGGCATGGGACTTAATCGTATCGATGAGCTCCGGATTTTCTTTTAAATTGAATCCGAGAGGCACGATTTCAATATGCTCACCGCCGATTTCGGCAATGTAGTCGATCACGTCCGTTATCGTCATTTCACCTTTGTTCATGGCCTGGTACAGGCTGTACGAGCTTACTCCAAGTTTCATAACTGAACTTCAGCTCCTTTTTCGGCGGATTCATAGATACCGCACAGAATCTTCATAATCTCCACACCGTCTTCCACCGGGCTGAGCGGCTGGGTTCCATTCTGAATGCTTGCGATAAAGTGGTTGACCTCACTCTGGAAGGCGGAATCGAAGTTAAAGCCCTTGTGGTCCGTTTGAGGCTGGATGTTGATGATCGTGTCATGCTTCTCGGTGACAATGACAACCTCCGGATCGATCTCGAAACCGCCCTTGTCGCCATATAGCTTGACAGACTGCTGATTTTCCTTCGAATGCAGCGTAAAGCTGACATCAACGAGCATCGAGGCGCCGTTCTCAAATCGGATCATCGCATTTGCCATATCTTCGACCGTATTCTTCTCCGCATCGTAGTCTGCAGCTTTGTAGAAGGACAGATTCCGGACATTGGAGCGGTTGCCCAGCTTTCGGTATGTATTGGCGCTGACAGCCACCGGCTTCGGACGGCCCATCATGTACCAGCACAGATCAATGACGTGAACACCGATATCGATCAGCGGCCCGCCGCCCGAACGTTCGATGTCGGAGAACCAACCGCCCGGATTTCCGAGTCTGCGGATCGAAGAGGCTTTCGCGAAATAAATGTCCCCGAACTCGCCTTTGTCCGCGAACTCGCGCAGCATTTGAGCATTCGGATCATAGCGTCTGACAAAGCCGACTTGAAGCAGCTTGCCGGAGGATTTCACCGCTTCCTGAACGCGCAGCGCTTCCTCGACCGTGCGGCACAGCGGCTTCTCAACGAGTACATGCTTGCCGGCGTTAAGTGCGGCGATGCTGATCTCGGCATGGGTATTGTTCCAGGTGCAGATGCTTACCGCATCGATCTCGGGATCGGCCAGCAGCTCGCGATAATCTGTAAATACTTTGGCAGCGCCGTACTTTTCAGCTGCAAGTCGTGCGCGATCTTCATTTAAATCACATACCGCGAGCAGATTCGCGTTCGCATGTTTTTGATAGGATTGCAAATGCATAGCAGAGATCGAACCAGTTCCAATGACCCCAACATTAATTGATTCCATGATTTCACTCCTCTGAATTTACTGCATTACACTTCTGTATTATAATGCTTCTAAGGAAAGACACCATGATAAACCGTGCTTTTTGTTTGTACGATCGTGCTGTCTTGATCAAGTTCAAAGGAGACCAGAGCATTGGACCATACACTGCGGGAACCGATGACGATGCCGGACCCCCAATTTCCGATCAAGGTTCATCTCTGCCAGTTCGAGGGCAGGGGACAGGTCATGTTCAACCGCCACTATCATGAGCATCTGGAAATTTTGTATTTTGTCACCGGGGAAGCGATGCTGGAGTGTGGTTCCTCCACCTTGCATGCTCGGGAAGGCGATTTGATTGTCATTAATCGCAATGAGCTTCACTATGGGATCAGCCAATCTGATCATTTGTTCTATTATGCGTTAATCGTGGACTTCTCACTGCTCCAAAGCCATTCCTTGGACGCGCCGGAGATGAAATTCATTACGCCGATTACCCAAAATCGGCTGGTATTCGCCAACCGGGTAAACGGAGATGACGTCCTTTCGTCCATGCTGGCGATCATCCAAGAGCTGGAGCAACGGGAATTCGGATATGAGCTCGCCATTAAATCCGAGCTGTACCGCTTGCTTACGCTCCTCTTGAGAGGCTATGTTGCAACCGTTCTCACCCAGGATGAATATGTGGAGCGGATGAAGAACGTGGAGCGCTTTGCCCCGATTTTCAAATACATTGAGGAGCATTACAAGGAGGAGCTGTCGGTCGAGCTGTTATCCGGAATGGCCGGTCTCAGCCGATATCATTTCAGCCGGTTGTTTAAAGAGCTGAGCGGAAGAACCGTAACGGAATATGTTAACGAGACCAGGATTAATAAAGCGGATTACCTGCTGCGAAGCAGCCCGCTTACCGTCTCCGAGATTGCGGTAGCGACGGGGTTCAAGGATATTTATTATTTCAGCCGCATCTTCAAGAAATATAAACGGCTGGCCCCTTCCTTTTTAAGAAAAAACAGTGCTGTTTCTCATTGATCCGTCATATGCTGATCCATGTGCAGGCTGGTCATACCCCGTGCCGTTGTATCATAGGATAAGAACTGTAGACATAAGGATCAATGCGTCCTATAATGAGTATCATTATATTAAATGCATAAGCGGGCGGAGATCATGGAGGACCCTTTTGCTTTGGATGCGTATGACGTGCGCATTTTGGGCAGAAGCGGTCCTTTTTAGGTATCGGAATGTATAAGCTTCGGAGCATCTGCTGCCTGATATCGCAGGAAAAGCCTGCCGGTAAACGTGATGTTTCTTCTTTAAAGCACGTCGATGGACGTTTTTCTTTTCTCAAGGCGTTGGAAAAAGAGGTGATTGACGGTGAACGATGGGTTATCCGCAAAGCTGCGGGGGCAATATTTGCAGGATATGGAGAGGGGCAAGCTGGATGTTCTGGTCATCGGCGGCGGCATAACGGGCGCCGGGATTGCCTGGGACGCCAGCAACCGCGGAATGAAGGCCGGCTTGGTGGAGATGAATGATTTCGCCTCCGGAGCAAGCGGCAAATCCGCCAAGGTGATTCATGGCGGATTAATATATCTCAGACAAGGGAAGCTTCGCTTTGTTCGCGAGTCTTGTACCGAGCGGGCATTGCTGCGCCGCTGCGCCCCACATTTGGTGAAACCGCTTCCAGTCCTGCTGCCGATTTATAGACATCGGCCCGGCAGTTACTTGGCGAGCTCCATCCGGTTATTTGCGTATGATCGGCTTGCCGGTGCGAAGGCTGGCCGACGGGGAAGGATGTACCGGCGGGAACAAACGCTCTCCTTGGAAAATCTGCTGAATTCGGATGCGTTAAAAGGGGCGGCGTACTGCCGTGAATACCGGGCTGACGATGCGAGACTGACGCTTGAGGTGCTAAAGGCTGCCCGGATGAAGGGCGCGCTGATGGTCAATTATGCAAAAGTGTTGGGCTTTATCTACCGGAGCGGGAGGGTTGCAGGCGTTCAGGTTGAGGATCGCTTAACCGGAATCCGCTATCCGATCCTGGCCCGCCAAATTGTGAATGCCGCCGGTCCGTGGGCGGATCAGATCAGGCAAATGGACAACTCGCTGGCCAGTGAGCAGCTGCTATTGACCAAGGGGGTGCATCTCGTGGTCGATTATAACAAACTCCCTGTTCGGCAGGCTGTTTGTTTCGATGGTCCCGGAGGCAGAAGGATTTTTGTCATCCCGAAGGAGCCCAAGACCTGCATCGGCATGACCGGGACCCCGTATCAAGGGAGTGTCGAGACGCCGGATATAACGGACGAGGATACGCGGTATGCGTTGGATACCGTCAATGGCTTGTTCCCCGGAATCCGCCTGAAGCAGGAGGATATCGAAGCAGGCTGGTGCGGATTAAGCGCGATGTTCAAGCCGGAGAACGGACAGTCGCCCGACATGACCGGGAAGGATGGCATTCTGATATCCGAATCGGGGTTGATCACAGCGAGGCCTGGAAATCTAACCGGGTTTCGCAAGAGGGCGATGTCCGTAGTAGACCTTGTGGCTAAGCACATCCAAGATGAGGATGGCACCATCTATCCTCCCTGCATGACCGACCGGACGCCAATCAGCGGAGGGGACTTGAACGGTCTCAGTTATAAAAGGTTCAAGGAAATGATGCTCGAACAGGGTGCCCTTCAAGGAATTGGAGCGGACCCAATGCGAAGGCTCATATCGAGATACGGGTCGAACGCGAAGAGGCTGCTGGATATTTACCTGGCTTCATCAACGGAGGAAAGGGATGAATATAAGCTGCTGCGGGCAGAGCTGATCTATTCGATCGAGCATGAAATGACCGCGGCCGCCGAAGATTTCCTGATGCGGCGAACCGGCTGGGTATGGTTTGAGCGGGAGACGGCCGAGCGGATGATCGCTCCCGTCTTGCAGATCATGGGCGAGCTGCTGGACTGGGACGAAGAAGAGCGGAGCAGGCAGTGGCGTTTGCTTGAAGACCAGCTTCAGATGGCTTGGGGGCTTGGAGGAGGCAGTCTGCTGGAGCGTTTGCCCTTTGACCATGACCATCATCCCGCAGAGCTGACCCATCCGGATGAAGCTGCGGAACAGTTAACGCAAACTTAGCGGCTGCCATTATCGGCATGTGAGCCAACGGATCCGCATGATTGACTTGTCAAATGGAATAAGTGGTTGTAGTATAAAGCTATCTATTATAGAGCTGGGCGGAGATGATGAGAAGCCCTTTGCATAACGGAATCATTCATTTTGCATGAATGAGTGTCTTGCTATGCAGAGGAGCTTCTCATTTTTTTATGGGCGAACTTAGCCCTCCGGCTCCTTCAGCTAGTGGTTTCGGCAAGGACTAACCGGCCGCGCCGGAACATATGAATACTAAACCGAATGGCGGCTTTCGCGTTAGGAGCTTCACGAATTCGGAACGGTGAAGATATCAAAATTCCAAGATTGAACATGCAGAGGAGATCGAGTATGGATCATTTTTCAGGGTATATCTTTGACTTGGATGGCACGATTTATTTAGGACCGGAAGCGATCGAGGGGGCCGTAGAGACCGTACGTTATTTGCAGGGCTTGAATAAGCGCTTGCTGTTTCTGACGAACAAAACGATCGATTCCCGCGAAAATTATTTAAAAAAACTGGGGAAGCTCGGGATCCGGGTGGAGCTGGATAACATTTTGAATCCCGCACTCGTAACGATTCATTATTTGCACAAGCATCATCCGGAGGCGAAGGTTTATGTCATCGGCGAGCCGATACTAAAACAGGAGCTGCTGGATAACGGGATTACGTTTGCATCTGCACCGGAAGAGACGGACGTCGTTGTCGTGTCCTGGGATCGGGACTTTCATTATAAGCATCTGGATTTTGCTTACCAATCGATTAAGAGAGGCGCGGCCGTTATCGCTACGCATCCGGATCGCACATGCCCGATGCCGGGCGGCGATATTCCTGATTGCGGCGGCATGATCGGGGCTATTGAAGGCACGACCGGCATGAAAATTTCGACCGTCATGGGCAAACCCTCCGTCTTGACGGCGTTGACGGCACTTGATATTTTGGGAGTTAAGGCTGAAGAGTGCCTCATGACGGGAGATCGCCTGGAAACCGATATTCGAATGGGCAATCAGGCCGGGATGAGCACAGCGTTGGTGCTTACGGGCGTCTCAACGCCGGAGGATTTGAAAGACAGCGATGTGAAGCCGACCTATATTCTGAATTCGGTCCACGACATCTACCGCAGCCGTGCCGTGAAAGAGGCCAATGAAGCGGGTAATTAAGGTACAAAAAATAAGCCCGGGCAGCTGGAGAACCGGAGATGCTGCCCATGGCAACGAGGTGAAGACATGAGAACAAGTGTAGAAGGCGCGCAGCGGATTACGTACTGCTTGAAGCGCAAACCGATCATTACTTCTTTGATGAATGCTGACGAGCTCCCCTCCGTGCTCGCAACCGAATCGAACATCGTATTTATTTTGAGGACCGATATATTCAATATCGAGTCGATCGTAGAGCAAATCCAGGAGGCCGGGAAGCTGTCCTTTGTTCACTTCGATCTGATCGAAGGGATCGGAAAGGATCGGGCGGGCGTGACGTATTTGGCTGAAAAGGTAGGCATCGACGGCATTGTAACCACGAAGAATACGATCATTGTCGAGGCCAAAAAGCTTGGCCTGCTGACCGTTCAGCGATTATTCGTGTTTGATTCCGTTTCGCTGGACAACGGAATCAAGATGATAAAGGCATCGAATCCGGATGCCATTGAAGTGCTGCCGGGCATGGTATGCGAGCGGATTATGGACCGGATCCGGGCTGAAGTCGATGTGCCCGTCATTGCGGGCGGATTAATGATTGATTTGGAGGATTTCGATACGGCCCTGAAGAGCGGCGTCATCGGGATATCGACCTCCAGTAAGGAACTATGGCGCTGGCAGGATGAGCATATGCAATAAGAGCCGCCAGCGAGGGGATAATAGAACGGTTGCTGATGAGGAGTGAACGAAAATGTACGATATTTCACTGGATATGCAAACGATGCTGATGCGGCTGCTGTTTGCAGCTCTGCTTGGCGGACTGATCGGTTGGGAACGGGAGCGCAGAAATAAGCAGGCTGGACTGAAAACCCATCTGTTGGTTGCCGTAGGATCAACCCTCATCATGTTGACCTCCATTTACGGATTTGACTCCTTGCTTATCAATCATCCCAATGCCAGATTCGACCCTGCGCGGCTTGCGGCGCAGGTGGTAAGCGGCATCGGCTTCCTTGGCGCGGGCGCTATCCTGCGGCGTTCCAACCATATTATCTCGGGCCTAACGACGGCAGCAACGTTATGGGTCGCTGCTGCCATCGGGCTTAGCGTGGGCTCCGGGTTTTACTGGCCGGCTGTCGTTACGACTGCCATCGTGCTGATCAGTACGCTTGTGCTGAACAAGCTGGAATCCCGGTTTTTGTTCATTAAGAAGTCGGGGAGCCTGAAGATCATGATTGAAGCGGGCGACCGGCCCGTGCAGGTCAGCATCATTACGGATCTGCTTCAAAAGGCGAACATGACCGTCCAGGGCATGATCGTCAATAATGATTCCGCTGATGATGATTCAACCAAGGTGACGATGGAATTTCGGGTCTATTCATTTAACAGCAAAGGCATTGATGCTTTATTCGAGCAGCTGTGGCAGGTCGAGGGGATCAAGCAGGTGCGGATGAATTGGCGGGATTAGTCCGCTTTTAACCGAAAATAGCATCTCAGACGAGTTTTACCCAGGAGCCGTACAATTGTACGGCTCCTTTTCATTATCAACTTCGCATGAAAAAGGAATGTAAAGCAAATAATGGAGGATAACTCGAGCTTTGCATGCTGGGAGGAAACGAAATGCTACGCTACCGGTCTCGCGGCCGCCGCTTCACCCGGGGGAAGGAAGCGCCGGGGCAGGGAGATTCCCGGACAGCTCCGGGAATCCAGCCGGCCGACCATTTACAGGAGCATCTGGACCGCATCCGCAATGAACTTGGGAACAGCCCGGATATCATTTTCCGCCAATTGAAGCTTGGGGGAGCGTCCGAGGCCAATTGCGCCATCGTCTATTTGAACGGGCTCAGTGATCCGGAGAAGATCAACCACGATGTGATGGAATCGCTGCTGCAACTGGACAAGGAGTTCCTGCAGAACGTGGAGCGCAGCCCGGCCGATGTTCTGGATATGGTGATGAAAGACGGGTTGGCCACGGGCGAATCCAGGATAAGTGCGGATTGGAACGAAGCGATGCTGGCGATCTTGTCGGGGGACACGGTCATCCTGTTTGAGGGGGCGGATCGCATCATTATCGCAGGCACTCAGGGCGGGCAATGGAGATCGGTAACCGAGCCGACCTCGCAGCTGGTCGTCCGCGGCCCGAAGGACAGCTTCGTGGAGTCCATTGCAACCAATATTTCACTCATCCGGCGGAGATTGAAATCTTCTCAGCTAAGGCTGGAAACGATGAAGATCGGATCGGTCACCCATACCCACGTAGCTATCATGTATGTCAAGGAGAAGGCGGATCCCGGGATTGTCAGGGAGATCAAGGACAGGCTGAACCGGATTGAAATTGAAGGGATATTAGAGTCGGCCTATATTGAAGAATTCATTCAAGACAAGACGATCACCCCGTTTCCAACCATATATAATACGGAGCGCCCTGACGATGCGACGAGCAAGCTGCTGGAGGGCCGAATCGTCGTCTTGGTGGACGGAACCCCTTTTGTGCTGGTGCTTCCAACGGTATTTGCCCATTTCTTTCAATCTCCTGAGGATTATGCGCAGCGTTTCGACATTGCGATCGTTATGAGGCTCGTACGCTATATCGGCTTTATTATTTTGGTTCTTGGCCCGTCTGTCTATATCGCGTTAACAACGTTCCACTATGAAATGGTACCGACGCAGCTGCTGATCAGTCTGGTTGCCCAACGTGAAGGCGTCCCCTTTCCGGCCTTTATCGAAGCGATGCTCATGGAGGTCGTGTTCGAGATATTGCGGGAAGCCGGCGTCAGAATGCCGCGAGCGATCGGGCAAACGGTGTCGGTAGTCGGTGCGCTCATCCTTGGACAAGCCGTCGTGGAAGCGGGCCTGATTACACCAGCTATGGTTATCGTTGTGGCATTGACAGGTATTGCTAGCTTCACGCTTCCGGCCTACAACCTGTCCATCGCTGGCCGGCTGATCCGATTCGGCTTCATGGTTCTCTCCGGCATGTTCGGCTTCTATGGGTTGACTCTGGGCGTCATCGTGCTGATTGCGCACATGAACAGTCTTCGATCCTTCGGCGTGCCCTTCATGTCGCCAATCAGCCCATTCCGTCTCAGGAATCAGAAGGACGCGATCATCCGATTACCCTTTCAGCCGCTGCAATCCCAAGCCGCGGAGGCTTCAACGGGACCCGGAGCGGCATCGAAGAATGACGCTTCCACGGCTGAAGACTCGGATGGGAGAATGGACGGGGCGGGGCAGCAAGGCTCCGATGGCAAAATCAATTCGGGCAGCAGGCAGCACACGGCTGCGAACGGAGCTGGAGGAAATCGTAACGCATGATGGGAGCGAAATGAGATATGCGCAGACATCAACGGCTATTCATGCTGATCATATGCTGCTGTCTGGGCCTGCTAAGCGGCTGCTGGGATGTGGTTGAGCTGAATAAGCGTGCCATTGTCGCCGGGATCGGCGTGGATTGGAAGGAAGAGGAGAAGGAGTATCTCGTTTCCTTCCAGACGGTCATTGCCGATGAAATTTCGGGAAAGGCCGGCAGAGGAGCGACCCCTACATCCATATATAAGGCATCAGGGAAGAGTGTGGTCGAAGCGATGCGGAATGCTTCCCGCAAAGTCCCACGTATCATTTCGCTCGCCCATACCGGCCTGATCATCATCTCGGATCGCGTGGCGAGAGAGGGCATTATCGATCTTTTCGACTACCTGGACAGAGACTCGGATATCCGGCTGAATGCCGAAGTATTGATTGCAACGCAAGGACAAAGCGCGGAGGATGTCGTATCCGCATTGACGCCGATCGGAAAAATCACGGCCTTTGCGCTCGAGCAGAAGATCGATATAACGTCGGGACAGCTTGGGGAGAATTTCCGGATCGAGGTGGATGATGTAATCCGCGGATTGCTTTCGCCGGGAGGCGGGCCTGTGGTGAACGGAGTGATGATTGAAGGAAGCGTCGATAAGGTGTCCAAGATGGAAACCTTAAAAAACGCGAAAATCGAAGGATTGGCGGTCATCTCCCAAATGGCGGTTTTTAAAGGGGACCGTCTTGTGAGCTGGTTAAACGCCGATGAATCCCGGGGCATCGTTTGGATCCGAAATAAGATGAAAATCACGCCGATCCATTTGAAGTTACAGGATCAAGATGGAGAACTTTCGCTTGAAGTTATGCGGTCCAAAACAAGGCTGCGCGCAGACCTGCAGGATCCTGCGAACCCGGTTATTCACATTCACGTGGAGCCGAATTTCTCGATTCGTGAAGTAAACAGCGCGATTGACCTTCGTAATCCGGCAACGATGAAGCTCCTGGAGGATGCAGCTTCGAAGGAAGTTGCTCGTATTTTGGAGCTAGCCGTTCGTAAGAGCAAGGAAGTGAATAGCGATATTTTGGGGTTTGGTCAGGCAGTGGAGCGGTCCGATCCGTCCGCTTGGCGAACTATGAAGCATCGATGGGATCAGCTCTTTCCCCGGGTGCAAGTGAAGTACCATGTGAAATCGGTGATACGAAATTCCCAGATGAGGGATCGTTCCGTTCTATTTAAGATCCACAACCAATGAAGGGGGAGAGTCTAATGGAAAAGGTGAAAATCAGCCCATTTCAATTCTTCTCGATATTGGTTCTGTTTCAGTTCGGCACGACGCTTGTCGTGAATTTGGGACTTGAGGCAGGCCGGGATGCTTGGATAGCGGTGCTCATTGGAATGGTGATCGGGATGCTGGTCTTCTCCTTGAATGCCTACTTGTACACGGCATTTCCCGACAAACAGCCGGTAGAGTATTACCGATTATTGCTCGGGAAATATGTCGGCAGCCTTGTAGGACTAGTCTATGCCGTCTTTTATATGTTCTCCGCGTCTCGGGATCTCGTGGACGGAGGATTGCTGGTCATGGCGTCCGCAGCGTTGAGGGAAACGCCGCTTCTGATCGTAAATCTGCTCATGATCATGGCGGTGGCCTATGTGCTGCATCAGGGATTGGAGGTGCTGGCACGGACGGCCACGATCTTTTTGGTGATCATGTTTTTAATCGGCTTGTTCAGCGGGATCGTGATTCTTTTTTCCGGGATCATTGACCTTCAGCTCCTGCTTCCTGTTATGGGCGAGGGATATCAGCCGATTTTGCAATCGGTGCTCAAGAAGAATATTCATTTTCCATTTGGCGAGCTCATCTGTGCGACGGTCATATTTCCGGCGGTTAACCATACCAAAAATGGGGTGAGGGCAGGTCTGCTGGCGATCTTGGTTACAGGTGTCATCTTGGCTCATGTGTCGTTGATTACGATCTCAGTACTAGGGGCGGATATTACCGAACGGGCGGTATTTCCGCTCCTGACCATGATGGGGAAGGTGGAAATTTCGGAGTTTATCGAGCGGACGCAAATCCTGATCGTGATGGTTCTGATCATCGGCGTTTTCTTTAAAATCAGCCTATATTATTATGCGGCTTTGATCAGTTCCTCCATATTGTTCAATATCCCGTACCGGAAATTAATTTATCCCTATGCGCTGGTCATACTCGGCATCTCCATTATCCTTGCCCGCTCGTACAGCGAGCATCTAATGAAAGGGGGAGCCTACCTGTATAAGGTCTTCCCGTTCTATTCGATAGGGTTACCGCTGCTGCTCGTGATCTTGTGTTTGATCCGCAAAGCCATTCTTGGAAGGCGTTCCGCCTCTTCTCACGGCTCAGGCTCCGGTCCCCCCTCCGGATCCTGAATCCGATTCCCCGGATCCTTTAGGAGCTTTCGTTTCCTGCTTCCTCTTGCGAAGGCTGCGATAGAGGTCCGGGATAACCAGTAGAGCGAGCAGCAGGAGGACCGTGATCTTTTCAACAGGAGAGAAGAGCGTAAACCGCCAATTAATGATAAAGTTGTACCACGGAAAGCCGAAGAGAATGTCCGTAAGGATCGTTATCGCCAGACATAATACCGCGGTTAATAACGTGATTGAATATTTTTTCAGGAGCATGCGACTCCCCTGCCTTTCTTCTTAGGAGATGGTGTGGAACAGCTTCTTTTATTCCCTATCCTGTTATAGTATGGGGGGGAGGGAGGTTAAACATACCGAAGCGGGAGAACCGGCCTGCAGAGCCGCAAAATGGATGCAGACCTATGCTTTCGACATTTTTTTTAAAAAAATGCTTGCTTTTTAACTTCAGTCGTTATATACTCTTAATTACGGTGATCACAACGAGTTGATAACCCGATCATATGCGGTCGTGGCGGAATTGGCAGACGCGCACGGTTCAGGTCCGTGTGGGCTAACCCCCGTGGAGGTTCGAGTCCTCTCGACCGCATTCATGCAACAGCGAATAAGCTCTTGAATTTGTCCTTGCGGCAATTCAAGAGCTTTTTTGTATATCTGGGCTTTTCAAAAAGCCCCTACTCACTTGAGTTGATAGCGGAACATAACCGGTTACAGCTTAAACCATAAACGAACGCTCACTTAAAAGCGGCATATTTTTTCGTCCATTCAGGTATCGACGGAGTAGAATTGCGAGCTGAAAATGTGCGTTTTTTACTCATGTCCTTTTGCTTCGAATCCTTTACACTCGGAACTGCATAATTCGACAAGAGGAAAGGGGATTCTCATGCAAGCACAAGCTATCCTTCATGCCAAGGAAGTCTCCAAAATTTACGGTGAGCAGCAAAGGCCGGCACTTGACCGCGTGTCTTTCGACGCTTACTCGGGGGATTTTATCGGGATCATGGGAGCATCCGGCTCCGGCAAAACGACGCTGCTAAACGTCCTGTCCACGATTGACAAGCCAACCGGGGGAGAGATCGTGATTGGCGGCGTCAACGTCAATCAGTTGGACGATACCCGAGCTGCCGATTTTCGAAGCGGCCATCTGGGCTTTATTTTTCAGGAATACTTTTTACTGGACAGTCTGACCGTCTATGAAAATATCGCCGTTCCTCTCACCCTGCTAGGCTGGGCGCCGGACAAGATCGAGGCGTCGGTGAGCGCCCTGGCCGAGCGGTTCGGCATCGCTACGCAGCTCTCCAAATATCCGGGAGACCTGTCCGGCGGACAACGGCAGCGGGTTGCCGCGGCACGAGCGATTGTCAAAAGACCGGCGATCCTGTTTGCGGACGAGCCGACGGGGGCTCTCGACTCCAGCTCGGCCACGGAGCTGCTTCGCACCTTGAGCGAAGCGAACGACCAGCTCGGGACGACGATCCTGATGGTGACCCATGACGCTTACGCCGCCAGCTTCTCCAAGCGGATCATGATTTTTAAGGACGGGCGGATTCAAACGCAGCTGCGTCGTGACGACGCGGATCGGCGGGAATTTTACGAAATGATCATGGAGCAGGTGGCCGCAATCGATGAGAATCGATGACGCACATCCTAGCAGCGCCAGAAAGGAGATATGCATGAGTCTGTTTGCCATAGCCTTTAAAAACGTTAAGAAGAACGTTTCGTTTTATTTTTTGTATCTGGTATCGGTCGCCTTTATTCTTACTGTATTCTTCAGCTTCGTATCGTTCTCGATGAACGGCGTGATGCTGGCCAAAATTTCGGAGGACGGCCGGGTAGAGACAATGAGCCGCACCATCGCTGTGTTTCTGATGGCCTTCGTACTTTTTTACATGTCCTATTCCAATCAATTTTTTATGAAAAGACGGATGCGCGAGCTGGGAATTTACGCGCTGCTCGGTTATCGGAAATCGGCGATGCTAAAGCTGCTGGCATTTGAAAACGTACTGATCTGCCTGTTGTCGCTCGTCGTCGGGATCGTTTTGGGCGCGGCGGCCCATCAGGGAATCGTGTCGGGGGTCGTAGGGCTGCTCGACCTGAGTATTGACAGATCCGCGGTTCCGTTCCTGAACGGCAAAGCTGTCTTATTCAGCGTCCTGTTCGTCATCGGCGTCATTGCAGCCTTGTCCATCTCCAATTGGCGGCTGCTTCGGAAAACGACCTTATTGCACATGGTGAGGCTGGAGAAGAGCGGCGAGAAGAAAATGAAAATCCGCCCCGTTTCCGCCGTTATAGGCCTGATTCTTATGGTCAGCGGCGATGTGCTTGCGCTCGATTCGCGGCGCGGCAAGGAGTCCGTGTGGTCGAAGATCGGCGTCAGCCCGATCGGTTTGCTGATGACTGGACTGATCGTTTGCGGCACAGCGCTGTTCGTATATTCTTTCCTGCCTTACGTGATGCAGAAGCTCAAACAGCGGGAACGGCTCCTGTACCGGGAGATCAGCATCGTCGCAATCCCGAAGTTCATGAACCGTATTCGTACCAATGCCAAGACGTTAATCATGCTCTCCCTGTTGTCGGCCGCTACGCTTGGCGTGTTCGGATCGACCGTCTTGACCAGCTATTATCCGGTCGCTGCCCTCACCCGTATCATTCCGTCGGCGCTCGAATTCAAGATAGAACGGCCGGAACAGGCCGAGCAGGCGATTCTGGCTTTGAACCGGACTGTCGGCGAGGGCGGGTTTCAATCGAAAATTACCGAGCTGATCAAAGCCGGATCGACCACGGCTTCACTGCCACCGGAATATTCCCTGGCGAAGGAGAAGGGCCGGGAGCCCGGTTTCGAGCTGATGTCATCATCGGATTACGCAAGCTTGCTGAAGCAGCAGGGCAAGAAAACCAAGGATTTGCTCTTGGACGACAAGGAGGCAATTTTGGTAAAATACCGGCCTGATCCAAAGCGGCAGCACGTTGGCGAAATCTACAGCCTGAGCCTTGCGGACAACCGGACCGTGGATGTTACTGTGAAAAGGATTACTTTGGACAATCCGATTGGCTTTAACAACAGCGTGGGGACGCTGATCGTATCCGACGGCGTCTTCCGGCAATTTGCCGACAGCGGTCTGCCTGTTACGCGCGTCATGAGCATCGATGGTCCGGGATTGCGCGACAGCAAGGAAGCGTATGAGGCGCTGCGGCCGGTGCTCGGGGACAATCCGTATTTTGCGAGCGTCTATGCCCGGACTTATGAAATAACGTATTCAAACAGCTCGACCTTCTTGCTGCTCGGGTTTTTAACGGTGCTGTTCTTTATCGCTTCCGGCAGCATTTTATATTTCCATAATATTTCGGCCGTGACCTATGATCACGATGATTACACGATCCTGAGCAAGATGGGCTACAGCCGGAAAAAACTCAAAAAACTGATTCACCGGCAGATCCTGGTGCTGTATTCGATCCCGTTCATACTCGGTCTGGCGCACAGCATTTGCGGCCTGTTCTGCTATAAAGCGCTGCTGATGGACGATGTGCTCGGGCAAAGCTCGAAGTTCATCCTGCCGATTGCGCTGGCCCTGTCCATCTCTGTCTTCATTTATCTAATTTATTATGTTGTGACCAAACGTTCCTGCTACCGGATTGCCTTGAAGAATTAAGTTGGTTACGATGGAGGTAATGCAAGAGGAGGGAAGCCGATGCAAAAAATAGAGCGAGTTTATTTGGGGTATCAGCTCATCCTGCTCTTTAATCAACTGCTGATCATCGCCTATTTCGGCTATGAATCGGTTGGTGGCCATGCGCTGCAGGCTTCCGATCTGTTTCTGCTCGGCTTCTCCACGCTGATTGTCATGGACGCCATCTATATCGGGGCGATGAATTTAAAGAACAGCAGGATGTTGGCACGGTTTTCGGGACTTTTGCTGCTGGTCGCTTGGTTTTTTTTATGGTCGGCGGACGGGCAGGGGATGGCTCAAACCCTATTGTCCTTCGCAGGCCCGGTCGTCTTCTATTCGACGGTCCGTTTCGGGCTGGCTTTTCTGTTTCAGGATTCCGCGTATAAGCTGCAAAGGCAAACAGATGCGATTTTGAAAATCAGCCTTGCCTTGGCGCTGCTTGTCAGAGGTTTCGGCGAGTCCTGGTCGGCCCTGATGTACCTAGCGCAGCTGCTGTTGGGAACGGTCATCTGTCTTTATCTGTTATGGATGCATCGCAGCCGTGTTCTGTTCGTGCTGAAAAATGAACGTAAACCTTTAGTGGCTTCGGTTTCTCTAGGAGTCGTTTTATTTACCGGCTATGTCCTGCAGTTCGGCCACGACTCGGCATATCTTTCCAATTCGGGTGCGTTTTTGCTGCTGTTTCTGCCGCTGTTCAGCATTCACGGCATCGCCTTCCGCAGCCGCAAGGAAATGCCTGCCTTGCACTTGTTGGGCAGCGCTGCATCAGGAATCTTCCTTGCGGCTCTCGTCGCAATGCTGTCCGCGGCCGGCTGGGCCCTGCGCTGGAATATCGCCGAAGTCTTCCTTGTCATTCACTGTGCGCTGGCGCTTCTGCTGCTTTACGGGATTCTGCGATTCGCCGGTGTCAACCGTCGGGGAGCAATGAATGCAGAAGCAGCAACGCTTGCCGCCGAGGGCTTCTACGTCCGTTCGCTGCGGCAGTTGAAGCGGGAGGAGCAGCTGCGGCGGGATTTCGCCAATTATCTCCACGATGAAGTGCTGCAGGATCTGCTTGCGGTCAAAAATCTGCTGCATAAGTCCGATAACCCGGAGGTGCGCCGGATAATCGCCGAAACGCTGGATGATTTAAACATCTCGATCCGCCACCGGATGCAGGAATATCATCCGCCGCTGCTCGGCCGGTTGACGCTCCGGGAAAATGTGCAGAAAATGCTTGATCGAATCCGGCAGACGCATCCCATGAAGGCGTGGACGATCGAGTTCGACTGTGACGACAAGCTGTTTTTGGTTGAACCGTACAATCTGATCGTTTACCGGTTCATCAAGGAGCTGGCAACCAATGCATTCAAGCATTCGCAGGGTTCGCGCCTCAAGGTTGCGCTGACGCAGGAACGGGAAGATGTGAAACTGATCGTCGAGGACGATGGTATAGGTCTCCTGCTTCCCGCCCCAGAGCATGTTGAGAAGAAGGGGGGGCAGGGCCGGGACGGGGAGGATCTAACGCCATTCTCCGGCGACGGCCGGCACAAGGGCCTCGCTTCGATCCGGGAGCAGGCTGCGCTGATCGGCGGGACGCTGAAGCTGGAACGGACTTTGCCGTCCGGCTTGCGGGTAACGATTGGCTTTGCCATGAAGGGGGAGGATTCTTATGCGCATTTTATTGATCGATGATCATGCGTTGTTTGCGAAAAGCCTGGAGATTGCTCTGGAAGGGGCTCCGGAGATCGAGCGGCTCTGGACGCTGGCTGACGTGAAGCGGGCGGCTTGGGAAATCCGCGAAAATCGGCCCGATCTCGTCCTGGTCGATGTCAATCTGAGCAATATCAGCGATGAAGATGGCCTGATGCTGGCCAAGCGGATCGTGCAGGATATTCCCGGAACCGCCGTCGTAATCTTGACCGGTTACGATTTGCCAGTATACCGATTTGAAGCGCAAAAGATTGGAGCCAAAGGGTTCATCAATAAAAATATTGAGCCGGACAAATTGCTGACCATTTTGCAGCAAATCCACGTCGGCCACTCCTACTTCCCTTCCAGCGGGGATGGCATCGAATATATCGAAGAGCTGACAGATAGTGAGCGGACTATTCTCCAGTGGCTAAGCGATGGATACAAGCGGAAAGAGATCGCAGACAGGCTGCATATCAGCGAACGAACCGTATCCAACCACCTGCAGCATATCTTCGACAAGCTGGATGTCACGTCATCCCTGGAAGCAGTTTCTAAAGGGACGAAGCTCGGGTATGTCAAGCCGGGCTATAAGTGAAAAAGCTTCTAACCGGCCGATGATGCCGGTTAGGAGCTTTTTTTTGCAATAAAGTGAGGCCCAGACCAGAGATCCAATAATTGCCGGCACCGTGCACTTAAGCACCTTGATAGGGAACCGGCGCTTCCATTACTGTCTTTGGAATGCTACCTTTAGGCCCAGTCCAATGTAGATCGCTCCAACGAATTTGCCGCTCCACCGGCTTAGGCATCTGATCCATGGCGACCGTTTAACCATTTTTCCAAGCGAAGAGACGCTTAATACAATCGCGGTTGTATACAAGATGCTTAAAATCACAAAGATCAATCCCAGGACTAAGAACTGCCCGACCGCTTCACCGCGTTCGTGATGAATAAATTGAGGCAGGAATGCCAGAAAGAATAATGCCGTCTTTGGATTGAGAAGCTCTGCGACTGTTGCCGAAGCATAGGATTTCAGGGAGCCTGCCGATTCAACCTTGGGCATTTGCGGTTCGGAGGGCTTGCTTAGGATTGCGCGAATCCCTAGGTATAGCAAGTAGGCTGCGCCTGCAAATTTAACAACATTGAAGGCAAGTGCAGAAGTCATCAATATTGCGGAAAGACCTACCGTTGCAAATAAGGTATGAAGGAAATCCCCGGTAGCGATCCCGAGTCCAGCCATAATGCCTCCTTTTCTCCCGTTCTGAACGGTGCGGGTAATGGTGAGCAGAACGGCGGGTCCCGGGATCAAAAACAGTCCGAGAACAACGAGGATGTAAGTCGTTAACGTCGGAAAATCGAGCATGTTAAACTCCCCCTTTATGATTTCCAAGTGATATTTTTTCGTGACTCAAACCATCTGTCCCTATATTAGGGTCAGATGATTTAGATGGCAACCAGGTGAATCGGTAATCATGCTGCTCTTGGAACTAATCGGATGAGCAGCTTTTTCTGTTCCGTTTTATGGGGTGTTGGCATTATACTTATAGTAATGAATGGTCTTGGAGCTGGCGACAGGATGTCGCCGTTCCATCATGGATAGATGGACAGTAGGGAGAATGGACCGGAAAGGGGGAGAGGTCGACATGGCAAACGTACGAAAGCGGTTCGGTACATGGTTGTTGCTGGCCGTCTTGCTGTCCGTAACGGCCGGCTGTGAAGCGCCGGATTCGGGGAGCAGCGTTGTCGCTCCGGCTCCCGTATCGCTTGCGCAGACCCATGACGGAAAGCGCGGCGATTCGGGCGAATCGGCATCCGGCGGGAAATCCTCGAATACGGATCAGGCCGAGGGGAATCCATCCGGCACTGCCGGTCAGGGGTCAAGCAGCACAGCAGATGGAAAAAGCAGGGGAGAAGTGGATCTTACGGATGTTACGGCCATGTGGCTTATCAATCACCAGGCAGGGTGGATTGGGGGAGACGGATGGATTGCCTTCAGTGATGACGGCGGAACCGACTGGGAAGTGCAGGCTTACCCCGAGGAGACGGTTCGACAAATCTTCGCTTTGAACGCAAACCACGTATGGGCCGTGATGGAGAACAATGATTTATATCAGTCGACGGACGGGGGACAGATCTGGAACAAGATCGGCAGGACGCCGAATGGGGGATTTCTTCATTTCGTATCGCCGGACACGGGGTTCAGCGGATCGGCGAGAACGGAAGACGGCGGGAAAACCTGGGGGGAATTCGAGGGGCCGGACACGACCCGGAAACCGGAAGACTTGCGGGAGCCGTTGATTGGTTGGCGGAACCCGAAGCATCAGCAGGATCTTTACCGTCACGGTGATTGGCTGTAATCTAGAAGACGATCGGGGGCCAGACAGGAATCCCCTTCGATGTAAAACAAGCAGGTCCGGGAAAGAGAAGCACTCTTATCCCGGCCTGCTTGTTTGGTTTTATTATATATCTTAGCTGCTGTGGATGTTTCAACCGGGACTTCGCTCAGGGCAGTTCCTTGAACAGAATTCGGCAGCTGAGCCATATGCCTCCTGCAATGCCGAGAATACCGCCGGCGGCTACGCTGATGACCAGATCATAGGAGTGCCACCCCAGCAAAAAACCGATGCCGCTGCCGAACGTCGTACCTGCCAGCAAACCCAGCGCCGCGCCGTTCCTCTGATTTACGCTCATCCAGATCATCACCTCAACCACAATATTCCCAGTTAACGCCATAAAGATGCCCGCAAGAAGAAAAAAGCCCGGCGCACCTTAATCCGATAAGGTCGCGCGGAGCGGTTGATGAAGAGCTTATAGATCCTTTACGAGTGCATTTCCGTTCATGTTTTACGAATGTTTGTTCAGGATGCAGTCTGCAAACAGGACCGACTTTGGTATGCGGAAAAATTGCTCCGCTTTCTCCTGAAATGCTGCCGACGGAACGGTTCCTTGATGCAGCCATTTGCGGAATGTGCCGGGGTGCACGCCGATCCAGCGGCTGACATCGCTTACCGATAAATCGTGCACCATGCATAGGCCCGTCAGAATCCGGTTGCTGACCGGGGAGCGTGTCAACGTCCGCTTCATAAAGCGCGACGGTGAAGGCTGACAGATAAGCGGGGACTGCTCGAGCAGTTCCTCCCGGAACAAAATATGACGGGGATAGCCGAGGTAACTGCAGGCTTTCTCCAGATTTTGCTTTCCCGGTACGCGTCCCTCGTATACCCAAGCACTTACGCTGCGCGATGAAACTCCCAATTCTTCGGCAAGCTGAGAGAGTTTGATATCATTGGCCATCAGAATGGCAAGGAGGACGCGGTTGCGAATTTGGCAGCGGGTCGGCCTCCGAAAGCGCTTGACTCGCACGCCTTTCCCCAAATATTTACGATTGATCAGGGACCACGCCTCAATGGAGTGTTTTTCTTGCTGCAATGGTGTAGGCATAATTCCTCCGATTTTTTTTAACACAATACTACAATATTCGACACTAACTTTTCAATAGCCAACGTCTAAACATTTGTTTCCATTTCGTTGTTACATAATCAACGTGTACTGCGACAGACCTGTGAAAGAAGTGCTTGCCGTACCCAGAAACACGCCGCTGGAGTATGAATCCGACAACGTTAAAGTGATGATTCTCGTCGACTCAACGAATATCAAATGATCTGTATCTCGTAGGGTGTACAGTTGGCTGCAAAGCTTAAATGTTTCATTAGACTTGTCAATGCCTAACAAAAAACCTGCCGCCGGCCGGTTCTATTCGCAATGGTTCAATAATCCGGATGATCCGGGCCGGCTGCCGATGGCTGCTGGGAATGGATGCGGAACTCGCTTGGTGCGATGCCGGTCCACCGCTTGAATTGGCGGCTGAAATGCGCATTGGTCTTATACCCCAGCATCATCGCAATATGGTCAATGCTTAGGTCTGTTTGCTTCAACAACCGCTGGGCCTCATTCAGGAGGGTTTCGGATAGAAACTTGCGCGGTGCTCTGCCGTATACCTGCCGAAAAATCCGATTAACCTGCGACGGACTAAGGTTCAGCGACTTGGCGATGTCTTGGATCCAGGTTCGCTCGGTCTCCTGAATTTCACCGTGAAGATGAATATATCTTACGGAGTCCTCGATTTGCTCGGCGATCTGACGCGCGATGGATTCTTTTCTGGATAAGGTGATGGATGTGGTCTGAGACAGCTGTCCGACCAGGGAGCCGAGCAGTTCGAATACGGCGGCATGGACCCTCATCTGTTTGGAGGCCGGCAGCGGGCTGGATAAGTGCTCTGTGGCCAGATTGTACAGTGTAGACAGAGAAGAAGACAGTCCCTGGGCTAAAGCCGAATCTGCCGGATAATAAATGTCCTTGCAGCGGTTGAGTTCTCTGCAAAAGGATGTATCGTGAACGCTGAAATGAACGGAGAAGTAAGTGAAACCCTGCGGACCGGCACACGTGCAGGAATGTGTCATGCCGGGGCGAATGAACAACAAGTCTCCAACGGACTGCTTGTACAGCTGTCCATTGACCACCATATTCATCTCGCCGTCCATCATCCAATGAATTTCGTACATGGAATGCTCGTGGGACGGATAAGTCCAGCGGGAATCCACTTTTCTTGCATGCAGCCCCAATAATTGAAAAGACATGCGAACATCGGGCAGACGACCTAAATATGCGGCTTCGGAAAGCTTGGTCACAGCAAACCTCCTCGGTATGTCCTGTATCCCGGTAACGGTTAGACTCATCTTAACAGAAAAATTATGCGTGAAAAGGGTAAATCGTCGTAGAGATTAGCGCATCGTCATGGACGATCGGTGGTGCTATGGTAGTAATATCAACCCGATGGGGAAGAAATGGGGGCAAGCTGAATGCGAATTATTCGGTTTCTAGACAGGAAACAGAAGCGGCTGGCAGCCGTTACGGATGATGATAGAGCCTATCGTCTGCCGCAGCCGGATTTTATGACTTTGATCCATCAAGCCAGGGAGCGCGGGATCTCTCCTGTTCAATTGGTTGAAAGCGCTTTTAGTCCGGCGAATGAGCTGGCTGGTGATTGGACTTCTCTGCACCTTGTCACGCCACTGGACGCGCCGGAAGTATGGGCGGCGGGTGTTACGTATCAACGAAGCCGCGAAGCACGTAATTATGAAGCTACGGATGGAAGACTGGATGCGGAGACATTTTACGATAAAGTCTATGACGCTGAGCGGCCGGAAATCTTTTTCAAATCCACAGCCGCCCGCACCATCGGACCGAACGAGGCCGTCACGCTGCGCAGCGATTCCACATGGCAGATTCCAGAGCCTGAGCTGGGATTGGTGCTTGGCGCAGATGGCAGCATTGTGGGATACATCGTCGGCAATGACATGAGCTGCCGCGATATCGAAGGGGAGAACCCGCTGTACCTGCCGCAAGCAAAAATATGGCGCAAATCCTGCTCCATCGGACCGGCCATCCGGCTTGCGGAAACGGTGCAGAATCCATATGCATTCAGCATCGTCTGCGAGATTTACCGCGAGGGGCGCATGGTGGTTAAGAGCGAGGCCAGTACGAGTGAATTAAACCGAAAGCTGGATGAACTGGTCTCCTTCCTGGCAAAGGACAATGATTTGTTTGACGGTACGGTGCTTTTGACAGGCACAAGCATTGTGCCGCCTAATGATTTTACGCTTGAGCCCGGAGACCGGATTGAAATAACCATTGGTGGAATCGGTACGCTGGTGAACCCTGTTTTATCAAATTAGTTTTTAATAAGGAGGGCGTATTTCCATGACGGCATTTCAAAGAGAGCAAGTATACAGGAACTATATCAACGGAGAATGGGTGAAGGCTGCGTCCGGAGAATCCGAACCCAGCATCAATCCGGCAAACCGGAATGAGGTAGTCGGTTATGTACCGGTTTCCGGTATAGCGGATCTGAACCGTGCTGTCGCAGCGGCCAAAGCAGCAGGCCGAGCCTGGCGGCGATTAACCGGCGCGGAACGCGGCAATGTTCTGTACAAGGCGGCGAATGTGTTGGAACGCCGGGTCGACGAGGTCGCCGAGGCGATGACGAGGGAAATGGGCAAAACGCTTGCAGAAGCTAAGGGAGAGACGATGCGCGGCGTCGCGATCCTAAGGTATTACGCCGGCGAAGGGATGCGAAAAATCGGTGATGTCATTCCTTCGACGGACAGCGAAGCGCTGATGTTTACGACCCGTGTACCGCTTGGCGTCGTGGGCGTCATTGCCCCATGGAATTTTCCCGTAGCGATTCCGATTTGGAAGACGGCCCCGGCTTTGATATACGGCAATACCGTTGTGTTAAAGCCGGCGCAGGAAACGGCGGTCACGGCAGCCAAAATCATGGAATGCTTTGAGGAGGCGGGAATTCCGGCAGGCGTTCTCAATCTTGTATGCGGCAGAGGTTCGGTGATCGGATCTGCGCTTGCCGAGCATCCGGATGTCAACGGGATAACGTTCACAGGTTCCAACGAAGTCGGAAAACGGGTCGGCACCGCCGCTTTGGGGCGGGGAGCCAAGTATCAGCTTGAAATGGGCGGCAAAAATCCGATCATTATCGCGGCAGATGCGGACCTGGACTTGGCAGTCGAGGCGACCATCAGCGGCGGCTTGAAATCCACCGGCCAAAAATGCACCGCCACCAGCCGGGTCATCATTGAGCGGAAAGTATATGAAGCTTTTAAAGAAAAGCTCCTGTCGCAAATCCGGGAGATCCGGTTGGGGGACGGCATGTCTTCCGAAAGCTGGATGGGACCGTGCGCGAACGAAGGACAGCTCGTAACGGTGCTGAACTATATTCAAAAAGGGCAGGATGAAGGCGCCGTGCTACTGACCGGCGGAAAAAGAGCGGACGGTCCAGGACTTGAAGAGGGATTCTATGTCCAGCCGACCGTATTTGAGGGGGTCGAACCGCATATGTCCATAGCCCGGGAAGAAATCTTCGGCCCTGTGCTTGCATTGATCGCGGTGGATTCCCTGGAGGAAGCCATAGAGACGGCGAATGACAGCGACTTTGGTTTGAGTGCCTCCATCTATACGCAAAATGTCGGCGCTATGCTGTCTTTCATCCGGGATATGGATGCCGGATTGGTCAGGATCAATGCGGAAACGGCCGGCGTAGAGCTGCAGGCTCCGTTCGGCGGAATGAAAATGTCGAGCTCGCATTCCAGGGAACAGGGGCAAGCGGCCATCGAGTTTTTCACTTCCATCAAAACGGTTTTCGTTAAGTCTTAGGCGGCGGGAGGGTGCCATGCACGAACAGATTATGTCGATAATGGGGGAGAAAGACTCAAGCTGTTTCGATATTATGGCGTATGCTCCCGGGGCGGCGGGACGGCTGCCTTTAACGGATGACTTGCTGCGGAACGCTCCGAGCGGCGACTTGTTCGGCATGTCCCAGAATGTCGGGATGGGCTGGAAGCCCGGGGAGTTGAACGGAAAACAGTTTCTGATCCTGAGCACGCAGGGCGGAATTCGCAACGAGGACGGCAGTCCTGCCGCCCTCGGTTACCATACGGGCCACTGGGAGGTCGGCTTGCTCATGAAGGCCGCGGCGGATGAGATATCGGGCCGCGGTGGAATTCCGTTTGCCGGCTATGTCAGCGACCCTTGTGACGGGCGATCACAGGGAACGACAGGCATGTTTGATTCCCTTCCATACCGGAACGATGCTGCCATGGTGTTCCGCAGACTGATTCGCTCCTTGCCGACGCGCAAAGGGGTGATCGGCGTCGCCACTTGCGACAAAGGTCTGCCGGCGATGATGCTTGCAATTGCTGGCATGCCACAGCTGCCGGGTGTGATCGTTCCCGGGGGCGTCACCCTTCCGCCTGTCGATGGAGAGGACGCCGGCAAAATTCAGACGATCGGCGCACGGTACGTCAGCGGCGAGCTCTCCCTGGAAGCGGCGGCGGAGCTCGGCTGCCGGGCATGTGCTACACCGGGAGGAGGCTGCCAGTTTCTAGGCACGGCGGCAACGGCCCAGGTCGTCGCCGAGGCGATGGGCATGACGGTGCCGCATGCCGCGCTTGCACCATCCGGGCAGCCGATCTGGATCGAAATGGCTCGGCAATCCTCACGCGCACTCATGGTCATGGAGTCCGAAGGGCTGAGAATGGCGGACATTGTCACCGATGCGGCGATTCGCAATGCGATGGCCGTTCATGCCGCATTCGGCGGCTCTACCAATCTGCTGCTCCACATTCCCGCCATTGCCCATGCAGCCGGTTTAACCGTGCCTGCGGTGCAGGACTGGATCCAGGTCAACAAGCATGTGCCGAGACTGGTCAGCGCCCTGCCGAACGGCCCGATCTTCCACCCGACCATTCGGGTGTTTCAGGCCGGAGGAGTGCCTGAAGTGATGCTTCACCTCAGAAAGCTTGGCATACTGGATGAGTCCGTGCTTACCGTAACAGGTACGACGCTGGGCGAGGTGCTCGACTGGTGGGAATCGTCGGAACGCCGTCATCTGCTGCGGAAGCAGCTGAAAGAGAAGGACGGGGTTGATCCGGATAGTGTCATTATGAGCGCGGAGTATTCGCGGCGTCTTGGCATTACCTCTACCGTAACGTTTCCGACCGGGAATATCGCTCCGGAAGGCTCTGTGATCAAATCCACATCGATCGACCCTTCGGTACTGGATGACCATGGCGTGTATCGTCACAGAGGCAGAGCAAAGGTATTTACAACCGAACGCGAAGCGATCCGTGCGATTAAGACCGGCGGAGTTCTGGCAGGCGACGTCGTCGTACTTCTCGGGCGGGGTCCGTCAGGGACCGGGATGGAGGAGACTTACCAGCTTACGTCTGCGCTGAAGCATCTGTCTTTCGGCAAATACGTGTCGCTCATTACCGATGCCCGGTTTTCCGGTGTTTCCACCGGGGCGTGCATTGGCCATGTTGGCCCCGAAGCGCTGGCGGGCGGGCCGATCGGCAAGCTTCGGAACGGTGACTTGATTGATATCGTCGTGGATCGCAACACGCTGGAAGGCAGCATAAATTTTGTCGGTGAAGGGGAAGTCGAGGTTTCGCCGGAGGAAGGCGCTCTCATCCTGGCACAGAGGCCTTTCCATCCCGATATGCGGCCGGATGAAGCTCTGCCGGATGACACCAGGCTGTGGGCTGCGCTGCAGTCCGTCAGCGGAGGGACATGGAGAGGAAATGTGTACGACGTGGAACGGATCATAACCGCTCTGGAAGCCGGCAAAAAAGTACTGGGCTGGCACTGAAACCATCACTTTTTGTACAATCATCATTTTCATGCCGGAGGTTGTTTAAATGAATATGATCACGAACCCCATTCTTCGCGGTTTTCATCCCGATCCGTCCATATGCCGGGCGGGGGAAGATTATTATATCGCCACATCCACCTTCGAATGGTTCCCGGGCGTACGGATTCACCATTCCCGGGACCTGGTTCATTGGAAGCCGATACAATCTCCGCTGACCCGGACATCGCAGCTGCATATGGAAGGCAACATCGATTCCGGAGGCGTATGGGCTCCCTGCCTCAGCTATGACAACGGCGTGTTTTACCTGATTTACACAGATGTCAAAAGCCGGGTCGGCGCTTTTAAAGATACCCATAATTACCTTGTGACGGCGACGGATATCGAAGGCCCATGGTCCGAGCCGGTGTATTTGAACAGCAGCGGGTTCGATCCTTCCTTATTTCATGATGAGGACGGACGCAAGTGGCTGGTCAATATGATTTGGGATCACCGTAAGGGAAAGAACCGGTTCTCGGGCATCGTGCTCCAGGAATTTTCCGTTCAGGAACAAAAACTGACCGGGCCCGCCGTTAACATATTCAAGGGCACGGAATTAGGGCTGACAGAAGCACCGCATCTGTACAAATATAAGGGGTATTATTATCTGCTCACGGCTGAAGGGGGAACCGGTTATGAACATGCGGTGACGGTAGCACGATCCCGTACGTTACAAGGGCCCTATGAGGTCGATCCTGCCAATCCGATCCTTACTTCATACGGCAGGCCGGATTTAAAGCTGCAGAAGGCAGGTCACGGCAGCCTGGTCGAGACGCACAGCGGTGAATGGTACATGGCCCACCTGGTCGGCCGGCCTGTGAATGGACAGTTTTGCACACTTGGCCGTGAGACGGCTTTGCAGCAGTGCACTTGGAGCGAGGACGGCTGGCTGCGGCTTGCGAACGGTGACCGATATCCCGAGGTTCAGGTGCCTGCACCAAAAATCAAGCCGCATCCTTTTGAACCGGCACCGGAGATGGACCACTTTGATCAACCCATGCTCCGGAGCGATTGGAATACGCTTCGTATTCCGCCGGACCCGACGTGGCTGAGCCTTGCTGAACATCCCGGTTACTTGCGCCTGCGCGGCATGGAGTCGATGAGCTCGACGCACAGGCAGAGCATGGTCGCCCGAAGACTGCAGGCTTTTGCGTGTGAAGCCGAAACTTGTCTGGAGTTTGCACCGGACCATCCGCAGCAAATGGCAGGGCTGATTCTGTATTACGACACGAAAGACTATCTTTATTTACGGGTAACTTATCATGAAGAAAAAGGACAGTGCTTGGGAATCATTCAGTCCAGATACGGGGTTTACGATGAGCTGCTGGAGGATATTCCGCTGAAATCAGTGAACGGAATCCGGTTAAAGGTTGTGGTTGATCATGACCGTGCCTGCTTCTACTATGCGTTGCAGGATAATCCGTCCTGGTATCCCGCAGGCGGATGGTTCGATATCACGCATCTGTCCGATGAATCGCCTGAATATATCCGGTTTACGGGAACCTACATCGGTCTTTGTGTGCAGGATCTTGGCGGGACCCGGAAGCACGCTGATTTTGATTACTTTGTATACAAAGAGACGAACAGCACAACGATCTAAGCCGATACTGATATGCCCCCCCAGTATGACATGGCTTTTTAGATTGATGGAAGAAAAAAAGAGTTCCTCGCCTCTTGTCTAGCAGTTTTGACAAGAAGGCGGGGAAGGTTTGTCCGTTCGCCCATATTATTCGATTTCGATTTGAAAAACGACCGGTACCGAACTCTTAACTGTTACGGTTTGTATCGACAAGGCTTCATCGTTTCGATCCCATGTCGGCTTCTCATCGAACCCGAGCACACGAATATCCCGGATGATGCCATGATAGTGGGGGGAACGCTCTTTCAGCGAACGGATGCGGACGATGCCATCCACAGGATAAGCCAAAACCGTTGCATACAGATAACATCCTTTCATTGTGAAACGGATATCTTCGCTTGTGAAGTCTGTGGCCGTTCCGTCCGTGAATTGACCTTCTTTAATTTCCGTCGGCCCTTCACCGAATGTTTTCCAAAACGTTGTCCCGTATATTGCTTCTCCGTTGACCCGCAGCCAATCTCCGATGGCAATGAGAATATCTCGGTCCTCGGCGGGGATCGTTCCATCTGCTTTGGGCCCAATGTTGAGCAGCAAACTGCCGTTTTTGCTCACGATATCAACCAGATTCTGAATGATTTCGACTGGCGATTTGTATTCATTATCGGGCGTATAGCACCAGGAGTTCCTCGCAACGGCTGTATCGGTTTGCCAAAAGTACGGCTTCAGTTCCGCAAATTGGCCTCTCTCTACATCAGGGACGGCCGTGCCAAACATATAAGCGTCGTGCTTGTAATTGATGGCAACCGGGTATCCCCATTCGTCGCCCTTATTATAATAATAGGCTGCGAATTTCTTCAGGTACGGTTTAAAAGCGCTGGTCTGAATCCACCAGTCGAAATAAAAAACTTTAGGGCGGAAACGGTCGACCAGCTCGCAGCACCGGAGCAGCCAGTCCTCCAAAAATTCATGACTCGGAGGCGAGCCTGCTAGATCTTGATGATCCGGCTCCGGCATTGACGGCCAGTAGAAGTCGCCACGTGCAAGGGGTTCCCGGATATCCGAATCGAAATCTTTGCCGTGAGACAAGAAGAACCAATGTTCCGCACGGTGAGAAGAGACGCACAGCTCCAGTCCTTGGTGTTCGAAAGCGGTTTTCATTTCAGCGAGAAGATCCCGGCCTGGCCCCATCTCATAGGCGTTAAACCGGGAGAGTCCGCTTTTGTACATTTGAAAACCATCATGATGTTCGGCAACGGGCATTACATATCTGGCCCCGCTGCGTCTGAATAAATCGGCCCATTCTTCCGCGTCAAACCGCTCAGCTTTGAACATCGGAATGAAATCCTTGTACCCGAACTGTTTGTGCTCTCCGTAAGTAGCAATATGATGCTCATATTCCTCTGAATTTTGAATGTACATATTGCGTGGATACCACTCGTTTTTAAAAGCAGGTACGGAGTATACACCCCAGTGGATGAAGATACCGAATTTGGCATCTCTGTACCTATTCGGGAACACGAAATGCTCCAAGAGACCCCCAATCGTCTTTGAATCGCCCTCTCGCAATCGCTCCGTCGATCACTTGCAAATATTCATTTCTATCCATGAAGTACAATCCTCCTTTTCAGTTCATGTTCTCTTATGATAGCGCTATCGCAAGCCGGAAAGAATGGATAATACTCATCTCATCGTGGATTTTATTAACCTGTTCCGACCGGAGAGGATCCATTTATATTAGGATCAATTCCATGTGGCTCAACAGCGTCACGATTTCCTTTTCCGCACGAACGGGGTATGATAGAAGTGGGAATTTTACATAGCGAAGAGATGGAGGAACCAATCGTGATTAAACATATTGTGTTTTTTAAATTAAAGGAGCCTACAGCGGAAAATATTGAACGGACGGTAGAAGTGCTGCGTGATATGGAAGGAAAAATCCCGATGCTGAGATCGATCGAGGCCGGTGCCGATGTCATCCGTTCGGAGCGCTCGTACGATCTGGCGCTTATCGTCGAAGTCGATTCGCTTGAGGATCTGCAGGCTTACGCGGTTCATCCGGTCCACCAGGAAGTGATCCGTTACATTAATACCGTCAAGGATCATACGCTCAGCGTCGATTTTGAAGTGTAGCCCGTTGTTTGTTTTGTGCTAACCATTAACACCTCTGGAGGAGATTGACCGTGTATTATGTGAATCAGGAACAAATTGAACGACGGCTCGAAGCCATTCCCGAGATTGCGGAGGGACTCAGAACAGCAGCCCAGTCATGGGACGGCGGACTTGTGCTGGGGATGATGCAGGAACGGGCCCTACATCTGGCGATTGAGGTCGTGACCGATGTCGGGAGCTATCTGATCGACGGCTTTATTATGCGGGATGCAAGCAGCTACGAGGATATTATGGACATCGTTCATGAGGAGAAGGTCTTTCCACAAGACGTGCATGCCGTGCTGCTGGAGCTGGTTCGGCTCCGCAAGCCGCTCGTTCAGGAATATTACGATTGGGACAGGCACTCGCTGCATCCATTAACGGCGAAGCTGCCGGATGCTTTGGAGCGGTTCGCGGCGCATGTTCGCGAGTATTTGAAGAAAGAGCTTTAAGCCAGAGTGAGTTTCTACGTTTTGCGCAGTTTTCGATCCCTATCGTAAAACCTCAGGCCCGGGATATCCCGGGCTTTTTTCGTTGTTCCCAGGCTCTAGGCAGAACCTCCCGAGAAAAATGTAAAAAGCTGTGTCAATACAAGCCCATTCTGCTTATAATGCATCAAGCGACTAGGCATTCGCCCGGTCGGATGAAAGGAGGAGTTCCCTATGACGGAGTGGAGCGCGCTTGCGGCTGCTGTCGGAATCTTGATCGTTGCCGGCGCAGCGATCGTGATGATGCTGTCCCTTCGCAAGCTGCTGCAGCATACGGAAGCCGTTCTTGCCAAGCTGGAGCAGGACAGCACGCAGCTGGCCCAGGAGGCCTCGCAAGTGTTGAAGCAGGCTTCGGTATCGATGGAGATGGTACAGCGGCAGCTGGCGGCGGGTGAAGCCTTAACCTCTTCGCTGAACGATGCTGCTTCGGCCATTGCCAAGACGGCGGATGCCGTTCATGCCGTAGGGAAGAAGGCTTCGATCACGGCGATTGAGCATCTGGAGCGTGCGCGCCTCGATAATGAAAGGCATATCGGGGAGATGTTCCGATGGATTGATGCCGGCATGACCCTATGGCACTCATGGAGCAGATACTCTTCCGCCAAATCCGGCGAGGGGCAGGCCAAATAGAAGGGATGGGATTGTATGAACGATAAGAGCAAAGGACTCCTGTGGGGCGTATTGATCGGCAGCGTTGCAGGCTCCGTGACGGCGCTTCTTCTCGCACCGAAATCCGGCAAGGAGCTACGGGGCGATATTGCCGAAGGCGCCCGCGGCATCGGGAGCAAGGTGCAGGAGGCAGCCGAGAAGGTTGGGGAGCAGGGCCTGAATCTGGTCGGCATTATGACCGATCGCGCTGAAAACGTGATCTCCGACATTCAGGCATGGCGGGGCCGCAAAGAATCCTGGCTTGAAGAGGAGGACATCGTTCA
Source organism: Paenibacillus ihbetae (assembly GCF_002741055.1). NCBI lineage: Bacteria > Bacillati > Bacillota > Bacilli > Caryophanales > Paenibacillaceae > Paenibacillus > Paenibacillus ihbetae. The sequence continues at coordinate 5,030,701 of NZ_CP016809.1, forward strand.
AGTATCGTCCTTTAGCGATGAAGAGGCTGAGGAGGAAGAGAAGTTCATTACCTTCATTCCGGAGTCCAAAGATTCGCAAGTATAATCGCTGCGGTGTTTGCAGCAACCATATCGAACATACGCGAAAGCCGGGACTGCTATAGATGCAGGCCCGGCTTTTTGCTATGCGCATTTTCACGCCAGGAGGAGGGAGTTTGAGTCAGCATTAATGAGGAAATTCCGGGAAACGAGCGAGCGTAGTTTTTAGACCGTTGAAATCGCTCCAGTTGACCTGGGGGGCTTATCCGCAGGTGCTTCAGCAGGTGTCTTCCATAGCTCAGCTGCGTACTTCCAGCGCTTGTCTAATCCTGGCGCCCCTTGTTGAAGATAGGGGGGAATTGGGGTAAGATTTAGGTACATTTCGAACCGAAATGACATATGGTATCACGTAAACCATGAATATGATGAGAAGGAAGCGGTGGGTTCGTGCAGCAAGCAATCGCAATACTAGACTCAGGTGTGGGTGGGCTGACCGTCGCTAAGGAAGTGATGAGACAGCTCCCGAGAGAGAAGATTATTTATTTCGGAGATACTGCCCGCGCACCCTACGGACCCCGTACACCGGAAGAAGTCCGTTTATTTACGGAACAGATTGTAGATTATCTAATCCAATATGATCCCAAAATGATTGTCATCGCCTGCAATACGGCTACGGCGGCGGCGCTCGATTATATTTCATCCAAGGTGCCGGTGCCCGTTATCGGCGTCATTCATCCGGGCGCGCGAGCCGCGATCAGTGCGACCAAGACCGGGCGTGTCGGTGTGATCGGCACCGTCGGGACGATCGGAAGCGGAGCATATACGGCGGCTCTGAAGCAGTTGTCCCCCTATGTGGAGGTTGAGAGCCGGGCCTGCCCGGATCTCGTTCCGCTGGTGGAGCACGGATTATTCCGATCCAAAGATTCGCTGCAGATTGTCGAAGAATCATTGAATGGAATGAAAGACTCATCCATCGATTGTCTGATCCTTGGCTGTACGCATTATCCATTCCTGATGGAGCCCATCCAGACCGTTATGGGGCAGGATGTGAAGCTGATCAGCTCGGCTGACGAGACCGCGCGCGAGGTCAGCACGATTCTGTACGACAAGGGACAGCTCGCCAGCAATGACGAGAGCCCGGTCCATCAGTTTTTTTGCACCGGAGATCCGGTGATCTTCCAGAGCATCGCTACCGAATGGCTGGGGGATCACATTAAGCGGACGCCGGTGGTATGGCAGATTACGAAGCTATAATTCACAAATCATCATCGAGCGAAAATAACGTAAGCAGCGGGCCGGCAGGGAACAAACTCCCTGCCGGCCCGTTTGTCGATCTGTCCCTAAGGGTTAAGGGACAGGGACCGACTGCGGTTAATGCGGCCGTTGGAGCAATATGCCGGATCATCCGCCGGTTCAAAGGCACATGATGGACAAGCCGCAGCTCATATATATGGAGTGGACGATAATCGAAGCGGCTCCGTCCGCGGAAAGGAATCCACTATGCAGCAGTATGTCGTTCAGAAAGGCGATACTTTAAGACGCGTCGCGGCACGAAACGGCCTGGCGCTGGAACAGCTGTTAACGGCGAATCCATGGGCGGCCCAGCAGCCTTATTTGAAAAAGGGGCAATTGCTGTATCTCCCTTCCTCATTGCGCCGGAGGTACATCATTCAAGAGGGGGACACGCTGGAGCGCATCGGCGCGGCCTTCCGGTTATCCGTTGACGCTCTGATTGACCTGAATCCCGGGCTAACGGATCACAGCCTGCCTCCCGGGAAGACGCTGGTTCTGCCTGCCCCGGCATCCGCGCATCTGATCAGGCTGGCGGGCGAGTACGGCCCAAGCGAGCTTGAGCGGGATATTCAAGAAATGCGCGCAAGGTACCCGGCCGTGAAGTGGACGGTGATCGGCGCAAGCGTTCTCGGCAAACCGATCTATGCCGCTTCCATTGGCGTCGGCCCGAAGGCGCTGCATATGAATGCGGCCCTGCATGCCAATGAATGGATTACCGCCCCGTGTCTGCTGCGGTTTGCAGAGGATTATGCCAAAGCGCTATCCGGAGGTACGCGCATTTATGGAGGGGACCCGGAAGCATGGTATGCCGAATACACCTTATGGCTCGTGCCCATGGCGAATCCGGACGGCGTGGAGCTTGTGCAGGAGGGGGTAACCCCGGACCATCCTTATTACGATCAATTGCTGGATTGGAACCATGGGCGCGAAGACTTCCGCCGCTGGAAGGCTAACATCCGCGGAGTCGACCTCGGCGACCAGTTTCCCGCGCATTGGGAAGAAGAGGTGGAGCGCAGGGGGAAGACGGGGCCGTGTCCCCAGGATTATGCCGGAACCGCCCCGCTGTGTGAGCCGGAAGCCAGAGCCTTATACGAGCATACCCTGGATATATCCCCTGTAAGGGCTGTTTCCCTGCACAGCCAGGGGAAAGAGATCTATTGGAATTACAGGGATTATGAGCCGCCCGAGACCGAGGGCTGGGCAAGGCTTTTGGGCAAGGCAGCGGGCTACCGCCCGGTGAAGCTGCAGGGCAGCGATGCCGGATATAAAGACTGGTTCATTCAGCATTATCGGAGACCCGGCTTTACCGTTGAGATCGGGCTTGGGGTAAATCCGCTCCCGCTGGAGGATTTTGAGGATTTATGCGTTGAGGTAGGCTCCATCGCCGCTGCGTTCATGTCGTTGAAATAACAAATGATATGAAACGGAAGCGATGCCGAACTCGTATATCCTTTAGGAGCAGCCGCTGCATGGAATCTCCTGCAGCGGTCTTGCTATTTTTTCGTCACGGCTTAAGGCTTCACACCCGGCCAAACCCAAGGCTGAACAACTTCGTTATGCCCAACCGTCTCGTAAACGGAGGCTGTAATTTGAAGTTTGGGTAATGATAAACATAACTGCGGCCCGAATGGAGGGATAGCATCATGAAATGGAGAAGATTATGGTCGCTGCGGCGCTGGTCGCATGTATTTCAGCGTATTTTCGGTTATATCGCCTCCTCTGAGGTTTCGCTGCCGGACAAGCTCTTGTTTCTGGTTCCGGTGATACTCTACTGGGTGCTTCCGGATCTGCTGCCTCTGCTGCCGATCGATGATATCGGCTTTACGATGCTGCTGATGAACTGGTTCGTTTCGCGCGTCGAACGAAAGTACCCTCAATTACTGCAGGATAAGCAGCGGCGAACGGTGAGGTAGGAACGCTTGAGATTGACGTGTCCATAGGAAATGGCCGGGTCATGCCGACCGGAGACGGATGGCACACACCGTGCTCTTGCGCATCTTCCTCACTATGGTCTACAATAAACTATTGAATGCATCATCTTAGAGGAGATGAACGAATAGTGAAATGTAAAATCACCCGCAATGCGGCCAAGGTTATAAAGCGAGAGATGGCGAAGGAAGAGCATGCAGGAAAGCTGCTCCGGGTCATCGTGACCCATGCGCACGGCGATCATGCCCACTACGGGCTTGATTTCGATACGCCGAAGGAAAACGACGAAGTGGTTGCGACCGATAAAGAGATTGACGTGATTCTGGAGAAGGGGCAGCCGTTCCTTGACGGCGTCAAGATTGATTATCTCTATTTTCCACAGGAAGGCTTCGTCATCACGAATCCGTCCAAAGGCAATCACGGCGACCACTAGGTTGCTGCAGTAAAGAAGGTATGAACGATGGCAAATGATATAAGAGTCTGCGAGAAATGCAAGCATACAAGACTGAAGACCCTTATCCCGAAAATCAAGAAAATGGCGCCTGACGCCGAGATCAAAATTGGGTGCAAATCCTATTGCGGACCTTGCGGCAAGCGTGCATTCATTTATATCAACGGCCGGTATGTCAGCGCCCCGACAGAGGATGAAGTGCTCGCCAAGGCTCAGCCGTTCGTCAAGTAGATTTCAGGCGAATTTGAGCTGCCGGCATAAACCTGGCAATCCCCATTTGAAGGGTATAGTTCCTGCCTTGTCCATCCATGCTAAGAAGGCAGCAGGAACCTTTAACTTCAGAAGGGAGCAACCAACATGAACAGCCACGATTCCAGTCTTCATTCCAACAACCCCAGCAATAGCGCTTTGGATTCCGTCGAGAAGCTGCACCGTGCCGTATCGTCGGCCATGTCGCATCCTACGGAGCAGCTGATCCGTCAGGCTGAGAATTCCCTTTCCCACACGGAACGGGCCGTTTCTCAGATGATGGAGCAGGGAAGCCCGAACGCCGTAGAATTGGCGGAGGAGCTGTTAGGCGAGGAGAAGGAACGTCTGTCCAAGCTTCGTTCAAGCAAGAAATAGGGAAGAATCCTGTGCAAGCCCGCTACAGAGCCGTGATGCTCGAATAGCGGGCTTTTTTAGTGATGGCTCCCCAATCATCCCGCTTCCTTAGGGATAGACAGCCTGTCGTCCAACTCCAGGTTTTTTACCTCAAAAAAAGCCCCTGTGTCCGCTTGGCTGCCCAATAGGACGACAGGAGCTGTTGATCAAGGCTCGGGGGTTGCCGAAGGATCCGAAGCTTTAAATTGTCGGAGCATATCATACATGATCACCTGATCCGACATTTGCAGCATTTCCTGCGTTTCCTCGTACCCCTGGCTGCAAGCCTGAATATCGGTCGGCTGACGGCTCGTCAGGTCATAGCACGTGCCTCCCTGAAGCCCGGCGGCCTCGGATGGCAGATAGAACACCTTCCCGTCGGAAAACGCCCCGCTGCGCAGCGGGATCAGCCGCTCTTCGTCACCGAACAGATGCCCGCCGATCCAATAAGGGTCTGCCGCTATCCCTAGCAGGTGGAGAATCGAAGGCGCCACGTTCATCATGCCGGAGGGTTCCGAATACACACCGGCGCTGCCGCCATCCGGCAAGTGAATGAGCAGCGGCACTTGATTCATGATCTGCTCCATATCAAGCGGACTTAGCTCGCGGCCTAACAATTGCTCGTAGTCCTCTTTTTCCTTGATGGAGTTGTCATGGTCCCCATAGATTAACAGGATGGTGTTATCCCACAGGCCCTGCTCCTTCATCTGCTCGACAAGCTCGCCGAACGCAGCGTCAACGTAATGGACCGACTGAAGATAATCCCCCAGCATCGTTCCCTCGAGGCCGCCGATGTCCAGCTTGCGCTCCGCTTCGGGGAGATGATACGGATGATGGCTCGACAGGGTGATGAGAAACGAATAGAACGGCTGCTTGATATTCTTCATATAATCGAGCGACTGGTCGAATAAGGCTTTATCGCTCAGGGACCAGCCCAGCACATCGTTCATCACGAAATCCTTCTTGCTGTAAAAATGGTCGTATTTCATCTCGCGGTACATCGTCGTCCGGTTCCAGAAGCTTGCATCATAGGAGTGAAAGACGTTGGCGGAATAGCCCTGGTCCTTCAATATTTCCGGAAGGGTATCGAAATCCCGGTCCGCGTAGCGGGTAAATACGGAGCCCGTCGGCAGCGGCAGCAGCGAGCTGTGCGTCACGAAGTCGGCGTCGGAGGTTCGTCCCTGCCCGGTCTGATGATAAAAATTGCTGAAATACAAACTCTCCTTCATCAGTTGGTTGATATTCGGCGTAATTTCCTGTCCGTTCACGGATTGCCCGATCACGAAGTTCATCAAGGCCTCCGTTTGAACCATGATGACATTGCTGTCTTTATACTTCCCGAACAGTCCGCCTGCATTCGGCTGCGTGGACCTCCTGGCCTCAAACCACTCCCGAATCCGCTCAATCTCCGTCCCGGCGAGCTTAGGCTGATTGATAACGTGATCCCGGCCGTAACGATACAGGTCATAGCCGTGAAAGCCGATCAACCCGGTAACATTATACAGCGTGATATTCCACCAGTTGCCTTCGAAGAGGCCGACCGCCCACGTATCCGACGCCCGTTTAATGGGCAGCAAGGTCATGCCAAGACCCAGGACAAGAGCGAGCGATCCGGATATGAGCCGAAGGACGAGCCTTCTTCTTCGCGCCTGCCGAAGCTCTGCTGCAAACGACAGTCCGCGTGCCTCTCCCGATTTCTTCTTACGCAGCAGCATAAGGACCGTGAACGGGATCATGACCAGCCAATCGATAAAAAAGAACAGATCACCCGGGGCTGTCAGGGACCGGATGCTGTCGCCCAGCGAGCTGACCTGACCGGCTTGAAGCAGCACCGGCACCGTTATGAAATCGTCAAAATAGCGGTAGTACACGAGGTCCGCATAGAGGATGCCGGTCCACAGCATGTTTAACAGCGTCAAGGAGACAAGCCTTCCCTTAGGGGGAAGCCACAGAGTCCAGAACGAGATGAGAAGCAGCGAGCCAACCGCGATGACATAGTCCGCCTGATCAAGCTGGATCTGGGCCAGCCGAAGCCTGTCGTCGAAAAGAACCAGCTTGCACATCATAAGCATAAGAAATATCCAGTATGCCGTATATCGGTAATGTAAAATGCAGGCGACCCGACTTCGCGGGTCGCGCCGGGCGTTGAATGATAGCAATGTTGGAGCCCCTCCTTCTAGCATCGGGTGTTCCCCGATTCGAGCCGGTGTTATCGATGATTACATTTATAACATAAATGGGACGCAAACTCATGTCTCACCGGGCGGATTCAAGCTCTCGAAAGAGCAAAAAGCCGCCCTGCAGGCGGCTCTGGCTTGATAGGCGTGATGAAAGCCTTGCTTCAGCTTAATGATTGTTCAGGCGCAGACTTACGCGGAGGTAACGGGCCCAAGTACTGATAGTACTGGCATTCGATCCGCCCGTTATACAGCTTGCGCCGCTTGTCCGCCTTGCGGCCGAAATAATGCTCGAACTGCTTGGTGGGGCTGAGCGCGAAGAAGGACCATGTCGGGAGCGCCCCGGTCATCGTGCCCAATTGGCGGATCAGCCGCTCTACCTCCGGCTTCTCGCTCAAGCGTTCGCCATACGGAGGATTCGTGATGATGCAGCCGAATTCTCCTTCAGGCAGCGCTTTGGCGGCAGGGAGAATCTTAAAGTCGATCTCGCCGGCAAGTCCGGCGCTTTTGGCTGCCGCCTTGGCCACTTCGATCGCCTTCGGATCGATATCGCTTCCCGCGATGTGAAGCGGGATGTCGTCGGTTATGGCATCGAACGCTTCTTCCCTGGCCGCCTCCCACAGCTTATCCCCGATGATATCCCAGTGCTCGGAAGGGAACGAGCGGCGCAGACCCGGCGCGATATTCCAAGCCTGCATAGCGGCTTCAATCAGAATAGTACCGGAGCCGCAGCACGGGTCATACAGCGGACGGTGGGGACCCCAGCGGCTGATCTGCAGGAGGGCGGACGCCATCGTTTCCTTTAGGGGCGCCTCGGTCACCAGCTTGCGGTATCCGCGTTTATGCAGAGCCGGTCCCGTCGTATCGAGCGTTAATAAAGCGCGGTCTTTCAGCAGCGACACTTCGATGACGTACCGGGGACCATCTTCGGGAAACCACTCGGTACGGTGCGACAGCTTCAGCTTCTCCACGATCGCCTTCTTGACGATCCCTTGGCAGGCCGGAACGCTGCTCAGCTGGGATTTATGGGAGCGTCCTTCAACCGGGAATTCCCCGCGCGCGGGAATCCACTGCTCCCAAGGGAGCGCCTTCGTCCCCTCAAAGAGCTCGTCAAAGGTCATCGCTTTGAATTCGCCCATTTTCACCAAGATGCGGTCGGATGTCCGGAGCCACAGATTGCAGCGGCAAATATCGATCAGGTCGCCGGAGAAGGTCACTCTTCCGTTCTCTACTTCCATATCGGTATACCCGAGCTCCTTCAGTTCCCGTGCGACAATAGCTTCAAGGCCCATAGGGGCGGTTGCGATCAATTGTAATCGAGGCATTAACGGTGTCAACTCCATTTAACATGTGTACGGCGCTTCACGCCGCCGGTTCAATCTTTATAGTATAGGCGATTGCATTCGCCAAGACAATTGTCTTATGATAGACCTCGTTAGGTTTAACGGATCATTAAAGGCTTACAAGGCTGAACCAAAGGAGGCGGCATCACTTGCTGACGACCCCTGACGATTATGTTAATCAATTATATCCCGAAGATGACGAGCTCAAGCAGGTTTTGCAAGCCATTAGGGAGAAAGGGATGCCCGAGGTATCCGTAGCCCCCGCATACGGCAGGCTGCTGACACTGCTCGTGCAGACTTCAGGCGCGCGCAGCATACTGGAGATCGGCGCGCTCGGCGGCTACAGCGGCATTTGCCTCTGCCGGGGTCTTCCGGCTGACGGCAGGCTCACCTCGCTCGAGTTGAAGGAGGAGTATGCGCAGCTGGCCGGCAGTCATCTGGATAAGGCGGGCTTTAAGGATCGGGTGGAATACCGGATCGGTCCTGCGGCGGACAGTCTGGCCGAGCTGAAGCGGGAAGGGAAGACGTTTGATTTTTTCTTCATCGATGCCGATAAAGAGAATTACCCGCTGTATCTGGATTATGCCATCGAGCTGGCGAATCCGGGGGCGCTGATCGCAGGGGATAACTGCTTCCTGCGCGGAAGAACGCTGAATTCGGATAAAAACGGGCCGTCGGTGCAGGCCGTACGCCGCTTTAATGAGCGGATCGCGACGGACGACCGTCTTGTGAGCACGCTGCTCCCTGCCTATGACGGTCTTATTTTGGCGCGTGTAAAGTAATTGTACCCAAAAAAGGGGAGATCCCGGGCGTATTACGCCTGGATCTCCCTTTTTTGTATCCTTACCGCGTGCCTCTCCCGGCGCGCGGTGCAATGATGACTGCCGCACGATGAACAGCGACGCTCGGACGACAATGGTTTTCTTATGCGTATGCCGCTACCGGAATTTCGGAGCAGGCTTGCCCGCAAACAGCTTCCTTCTTACCCACAGCATATTGATGATCAGCAGGCAGCCGGAAGTGATGAACAATCCCTCGATCCCGATAAACCCGGCTAAAAATCCGCCGATGACGGCGCCCAGCATATTGCCGAGGGCGAGCGAGCTTGTGTTGAAGCCGAACGAACGGCTCTCCATCCCGTCCGGCGTGTACGAACGGATCAGCGCATTGACGCTCGGCAGGAGTCCGCCCATAAAGACACCCATCATGAACCGCACCAGAATCAGCTGCCACACAGACTGTACGAAGGCCTGCGGGATCAAGGTGAGCCCGGTCCCGATCAAGGCGTACGTCAATATCCGGTGTGCTCCGACCTTGTCGCTGAGCCTGCCGAGGATCGGAGAGGCAATCATGTTGGACAAGCCGGTAACCGCAACGACGAAGCCGGCCCATATCGCGATATTCTCGGCCGTGCCGTGAAGCTTCTGAACATACAGCGGCAAGAGCGACATCGGACTGATCATCGCGAACTGCAGCAGAAACGTAACGGCGAACAGAGCCGGAAGCTGCGGAATATGGCTGAGCTCCTTCAGGCCGCCGATAACCGATACCTGGGGCGTTTGCGCGGCTTCCTCCCGGTCGAATTTTTCCTTAACCAGAAACAACGCAAGCAGTGAAGCAGCAAATATAAGGCCGCCCGTAATGAAGAAGATCGGTCGGTATCCGACCCAGTTGGCCATGACGCCGCCGATCAAGGGGCCGAGGATCGTTCCGGCAACTTGTCCGGATTGCATGATGCCCATGGCAAAGCCCATCCGGTTCTTCGGCGTGGTGCCCGACACAAGCGAAATCGCCGCCGGGTTGAAGCCGGAAATCGTCCCGTTCAGCAGCCGCAGGGCCAGCAGATGCCATGGGTGGGTGGCAAAGCCCATGCAGCCGATGACGATCGCCATGCCGAACCCCGAACGAAGCAGCATCAGCTTGCGGCCGTACTTGTCGGCCACCTTGCCCCAGATCGGTTGAAAAATAAATGAGGTCAGGAAGTTGGCTGCGAATATGAGTCCTGCCCATACGCCAATCTCCCTCTCCCCCGTGACGTTAAGGTCCTGCGCCAAATACAGTGTCAGGAACGGGGTGATCATCGTCATCCCGGAGTTGACCAAAAACTGCCCGAACCAAAGCACAATGAGATTGATTTTCCAACGGTTCAATGTGCTCACTCACTTCCTTTCTAAGCTGTCCAGCCCGAAGCGATCCGGGCCCTCCAATTATGCATACCCTAAAAAATGCCGTTCTTTCAGTATAACACATCTGAAAAGCGCCAAATGTTGACAATGTCATAAGATTGTCATCTGATTTTCATAGGATGTCCATGTAAGACGGTTGTTACTTACTTTTAAAAAGGGCATAATGAACAGTAGGAAACTTTATACACATTGATGAACTATTGATGGGGGCCTAATCATGACCTACAACGATCAATTTATCCGCGCATGCCGCAAGCAGGATATCACCCATGTTCCGGTATGGTATATGCGGCAGGCCGGGCGCTATGACCCGGAGTACCGAAAGATTAAAGAGAAATACTCCCTTCTGGAAATTTGCAGCCAGCCCGAGCTTGCGGCTGAAGTAACGCTGATGCCGGTACGGAAGCTCGGTGTCGATGCGGCGATTCTATATTCCGACATCATGAATCCGGTTGCTTCGATCGGGGTCGACTTTGATATTGTGAAAAATATCGGTCCCGTTATCGATCAACCGATACGTACTGCAGCCGATGTCGAGAAGCTCCGCCCGATTGATGTGGAGGGCGATCTCGGACATGTGCTGGAAACGATCCGAATCTTGGACAGAGAGCTGGAGGTGCCGCTCATTACGTTTGCGGGCGCGCCGTTTACGATTGCCAGCTATTTGATCGAAGGAAGACCTTCGAAAAATTATCTGCGGACGAAAGAGCTCATGTACAGCGAGCCGAAGGTATGGTTCTCCTTGATGGACAAGCTCGGCGATATGGTCATCGCTTATCTAAGAGCGCATGTGAACAATGGCGGCAAGGCGTTCCAGCTGTTCGACAGCTGGGTCGGCGCCCTGTCTCCTCAGGATTTCCGCACCTTCGTCCTGCCGACGATCGAACGGATTTTTGCGGAGCTGGCGGATTTGAACGTGCCTAAAATTTATTTTCCCGGCGTCAGCTCCGGAGAACTTCTGCCTACGCTGACTGATCTCCGCGCCGACGTCATCGGCCTCGATTGGAGAGTGTCCATTAGCGAAGGGCGCCGCCGCTTGGGCGGTAAATATGCCGTTCAAGGCAATCTCGATCCGACCGTGCTGACCGGGCCGATGCCGCTGATTCAGCAGTATGCGAAAGAAATCATTGATCAAGGGATTCAAGAGCCCGGCTTTGTGTTTAACCTGGGGCATGGACTGTTTCCGGAAGCTTCGCTGGAGAAGCTGCGCGAGCTGACCTCCTACATCCATGAATACTCGGCGCAGGCATTAAAGACCGCCGCACAGCGAGCTTAGAGAACGAATACTTAATAGCTAGAGGTGAGAAGGTTATGAAGAATAAAATTGGCGTGTTGGTCATGTCCTACGGAACGCCGGAAAGCATGGAAGGAATCGAAAGCTATTATACCCATATCCGCCGGGGAAATAAGCCTTCCGAGGAGCAGCTGCGCGAGCTGACGGAACGCTACGAGGCCATCGTCGGGGGCGTATTCCCGCTCCGCGAGAATACCGACCGGCAGGTCCGCACGCTGCAAGACACGCTGAACGTGGATCCCCGCGCGACGGATGTCGAATTCGTATGCTATCAGGGGCTGAAGCATGCCGCTCCGTATATTGAAGACGGCGTGGAGAAGATGGTGCAGGACGGGATTACGAAAGCGGTTGGAATCGTCCTTGCGCCCCATTATTCTACGATGAGCATCGGCTCCTACGTGAAGCGGGCGAAGGCGAAAGCCGACGAGCTGGGTCTCGACATTTCGTTCGTGGAGAGCTATCATCTGCATCCGAAGCTGATCGAGGCATTTGCGGACCGGGTATCGGCAAAGCTGAACCAGTTCGAGGAAGCTGGAGCGAACCGGGACAGCGTGCGCGTGCTGTTCAGCGCCCACAGCCTTCCGGAACGGATTCTCTCCATGGGCGATCCTTACCAGGATCAATTGCTGGAGACATCGAAGGCTGTAGCGGAGAAGGCCGGCGTGAAGCATTGGCAATTCACTTGGCAAAGCGCGGGACGGACGGCAGAGCCATGGCTTGGCCCGGACATTCTGGATACGCTCCAGACGCTGAATAAAGAGGAGCAGGTCGAGGACGTGCTTGTCGCTCCTGTCGGCTTCGTCTCGGACCATCTCGAGGTGCTCTATGATCTGGATATCGAAGCGAAGAGCATTGCGAAAGAAATGGATATGCGGCTCGAGCGGATCGATTCCTTGAACAGCGATCCGCTGTATATGGAGGCGCTCAGCGATTCCATCATTACCCTTCTGAAGCTGTAACCGCACGCGTCCAGGGTCTGGACGGACCGGATCGCGTCAAAGCAGAACCCCCCGTTAACCGGGGGGTTCTATTCTTTATAGGGATGCTGGTATAATGGGAGAAGCGACCTAATGCGAAGATCTCATCAGTGAATGAAGGAGTGCCCTATGCATCTGTCACGATCGGAGAGAAGCAAGGCCAAGAAGAAGGCCCGTAAGCAGCGGAGCGGACAGGTATGGTTGATCCTTAATCTATGCCTGATCGTGATGATCGCTGCTCTGCTGATCTATTATTTTAATTTTAAGCAGCACGACCCGGCCGGGGGAACGGCCTATCCGGATCAGGCGGGCATCGGCATGGAAGGCGGCAGGGAAGCGGACCCGGGATCCGGGAAGGGCGCTGGCTCCGGCTCGTTCGATACCGGCGAATTGGAGGATCCCGAGGAGATTCCGGTTGCAGAAATAGAGGAGGTGCGTGATTCCGGCGAGGAGGAGCGGATCGTTCTGCATTTTGCCGGGGACAGCTTATTCTCGGGCAAAGTGGAGAACGCCCTTAAGCAGCATGGCTATGATTATCCGTACCGGCATCTCGGCACGGCGTTTCTGGACGATGATCTGACCGTCCTCAACCTGGAGACTCCGGTGACAACGCGAGGCGTCGCCGCCGCGAATAAACAATTCGTGTTCAAGTCATCGCCGGATGTGCTGCCTGCGCTGCGGGCTGCCGGGGTCGAGGCTGTAAATCTGGCCAATAACCACATCCTGGACCAGGGTCAGGAAGGGCTGCTGGATACGCTCAAGCACCTGGACGACCACGAGATACGCTATGTAGGGGCCGGCAAGAATGAAAAAGAAGCCTTTGCGGCACAGTATTTCGAGCTTAAAGGAATGACGGTGGCACTTCTCGGCTTCAGCCGCGTGCTGCCCGAAACGACCTGGTATGCGCTGGAGAACCGGCCCGGGGTTGCCGGTGCTTATGATCATGTTCTGCCGAAAGCGGTTGAAGCTATCGCCGCGGCAAGGCAGAAGGCCGATATCGTCATCGTGATTCCGCATTGGGGGCAGGAGCTGCATAAGACGCCGGATGCGAACCAGATCAATCTGTCCCGCGCCTTCATCGAAGCAGGCGCGGACCTGATCATCGGCGGCCACCCGCATGTGCTGCAGGGACTGGAGCAATATAAAGGAAAATGGATTGCGTACAGCACGGGCAATTTTATTTTTACCAAATCCTCCAATGCCGATACGTGGAAGACCGCGGTCTTTAAAGCCTCCTGCGACAAGCAGGGTGCATGCGACATCAAGCTGACGCCATACCGGACGGAAATCGGACAGGTCATTCCGCTCGAAGGCAAGGAGGCAGAGGCGGTGCTGAAGGAAGTTCAGTCCCGGTCGATCGGCGGCGTTACCGTTACGCCTCAAGGGGAAGTTATCCCGGGAACGGCCAAGGAAATCTAAGCTACCAGTTACACCAAGGAGGTGCCATCATGAACAATTTATGCGTGGCCCATCGCGGCTTCTCCGGCAAGGCTCCCGAAAATACGCGTGCAGCCATTCAGATGGCGATGGATGAGCCATTCGTGCATTGGATGGAAATCGACGTACAGCTGACCCGGGACGGCGTTCCCGTCGTCATCCATGATTTCAGCGTAGACCGGACGACGACCGGGCGCGGGAAGGTCAAGGACCTGACCTGGCAGGAAATTCGGAGAATGGATGCAGGCCAGTGGAAGGGACGCCAGTTCAAGGGAGAGCAGGTTCCTTCGTTGGACGAAGTGCTGCAGATGGTCAAAGGACGGCTGAAGCTGAACATTGAGCTCAAGACCAGCGGCGATATGTATCCGGGCTTGGAAGAGGCCGTTCTGGAGCGGATTCGCGCACACCATATGCTGCCGGATGTTGTGCTTACCTCCTTTGAGCCGAAGGCGCTCATCAAAGCGAAGGAATTGGAGCCAGAAGTCCGGACCGGACTTATTATCGATGCGCATCCCCGGAATTTGATATCCCGGCTGAAGCAAATGAAGTGTTCGTTTTTATCGATCGGATATTCCCATCTGGATGCGGCCTTTGCAGCCGAGCTGGTGCGGAACGGGATCACGCCGATGGCCTGGACCGTGGATGATGCCAAGAGCATGCGGACACTGGCCAAGATGAGCCCGGACATTATGATCTGCACGAATCGCCCCGATACGTGGGGGCAGATCTTTATTCAGAAAATCGCGCCCAAAGTTCCGTTCTGGCGACGAAAATGGAGGTTCTAAAATCATGTGTGCATTAGTGAACAACGTATATTGTGTCGGACGCAATTATCAACTGCATGCGGCTGAGCTCGGCAATGCCGTTCCGGAGGAGCCGATGATATTCCTCAAGCCTTCCCATGCTGTCGTCCCGTTGGACGGCAGCGTGCTGCAGCTGCCGCTGGACCGGGGCAGCCTTCATTTCGAAGGGGAGCTGGTCATCCAGGCAGCCCGGGATTACGAGCCGGGAATGAGCGTTGACGAGCTTGTCGATACGATGGCGCTCGGCATTGATTTTACGCTGAGGGACGTCCAGTCCGTGATTAAAGAAAAAGGACACCCTTGGACCGCGGCGAAAGCCTTCAAATCGTCCGCTCCGCTGACCGCATCCATCGCCTTTCCCGGGATGGAGTCGCTCTCGGATACGGACTTTACGGTGATCAAGAACGGAGAAGAGGTACAGCGGGGGAATGTGAAGGATATGATTTTCTCCCTTCAGACGATTATCGACTATATCGGTAAGCATTACGGCTTGGGCAAAGGAGATCTGATCTTCACGGGAACGCCGGCGGGTGTCGGTCCGACTGTATCCGGTGATGTATTTGAGCTGTACTGGGGCGATGTCCGTCTGGGCCGCTGCGAAATCGGTTAAGCATTACGCGACAGAGGTGGAGGGGTCCTTGGAATGGATTGGTTGATCGGTGCCGTCTGTGCGGCGATGGTGGCCGCAGCGGCTTACCGGAGACGATCGCTCTCGGAATCCGGCGCGGCTGCCGCGATTCTGATGGGAACGATTTATTACGGAGCGGGGAACTTGTTTTGGTTCGGGACCCTGCTTCTTTTTTTCATCACCTCGACGCTGTTGACGAGGTACGGGAAGCGAAGGAAAGCAGAACTGGAGAAATCCTATGCGAAGACCGGACGCCGCGATGCGGGCCAGGTGTTCGCCAATGGGGGCATCGGCATGATCCTGTGCCTCCTGCACGCTGTCCATCCGTCCGGGCTGTGGGTGATGCTGTACATCGGCGTCATGGCAACCGTGACGGCGGATACGTGGGCAACGGAGCTCGGAAGTCTAAGCCGCAAGCAGCCCCGCTCCATTCTTGGCGGCAGGAAGCTGACAGCCGGCGAATCGGGCGGCGTGACCTGGCTCGGATCCAGTGCGGCTGCGGCGGGAAGCCTGCTGATCGGTGCCGGCGGGTGGCTGCTGGCCGAATGGAGCGGGATGGATACTTCCTTTCTGCCTTACCTTGCGGCAGGCCTGACCGGCGGGCTGGTCGGAGCGTTTGCGGATTCGATCCTGGGAGCATCCCTCCAAGTCATGTACCGCTGTCAAGCGTGCGGCAGAGCGGTTGAGGTCTCCTTGCATTGCGGCAAGGCAACCGTCTATCATCGGGGCTTCCGCTGGCTCTCCAATGATGCGGTTAACCTGATCAGCTCGCTTCTCGGAGGGGCAGCGGCTTGGGGGACGGCGCTTCTATTTACGTTACACTGAATAACTGGCAGCTTTAGCGCAGCGTACGCTGAAATTTATATACAGAAGTAGGGATCAGAAGAATGAATATCTTGACCGTTGAACAGTTGACGAAGAGCTATGGAGAGAAAATCCTGTTTCAGGATGCCTCCTTCGGTATGGAGGATGGGGATAAGATTGGCATCATTGGCGTGAACGGCACGGGAAAGTCCACTTTTCTGCGTGTCATAGCCGGCCTGGAGCCGCCGGATTCGGGGAAAATATCGATCGGCGGACGCATTCGGGTGCGCTATCTTGCCCAAAATCCGGAATTTGCTCCCGATAACACGGTGCTGCAGCAAGTATTTGAAGGCGAGCTGCCGGAGATGAAGGCAATCCGGGAATATACGGAAACGATGGAGCTGCTGGAGCTCCGCCCGCATGATGAGGCGCTTCAGCAGAAACTGCTGAAGCTGAGCCAGCAGATGGACAATCTTCAGGCTTGGCAGCTGGAGAGCGACGCCAAGATCATTCTGTCCAAGCTGGGAATCCGGAATTATGATGCGAAGATGGGGGCGCTGTCCGGCGGGCAGCGGAAGCGGGTCGCTTTGGCCGCTGCGTTGATCCAGCCCTCGGATTTGCTCATATTGGACGAGCCCACTAACCATATCGATAATGAATCGGTAGCCTGGCTGGAGCAGTATTTGCAAAAACGCCGGGGCGCGCTGCTAATGATTACGCATGACCGGTATTTCCTTGACCGCGTGGCCAACGTGATGCTGGAGCTGGATCATGGACGGCTATTCCGGTATGAGGCCAACTACAGCCGGTTTCTGGAATTGAAGGCAGAGCGGGAAGAGCGGGAAGCCGCATCCGAGCAGAAGCGGCAAAATTTGCTGCGAAATGAGCTCGCCTGGATCCGCCGAGGAGCGAAGGCCCGGACGACGAAGCAGAAGGCGAGAATTGAGCGGTTTGAGAAGCTGAAGGAGCAGGAGCCGATCCACGGCTCGGGCGAATTGGACGTCTCGGTTGCCTCGACGCGGCTCGGACGCAAGATTTTGGAGATTGAAGGGCTTCGGAAAACGGTCGGTGACAAGGTCCTTATTGACGATCTGTCCTATATTGCCGTTCCTGAGGACCGGATCGGGATCGTCGGCCCTAACGGCAGCGGCAAATCGACCCTGCTGAATCTCATCGCAGGCCGGCTTGAGCCGGATTCCGGGAAGATCGTGATGGGTCCGACGGTGAAGCTCGGTTATTTCACCCAGGAGCATCAGGAGATGGACGGAAGCCAGCGGGTAATCGAGTATATTAAGGATGAGGCGGAGGTCGTCAGGACGGCAGACGGCTCGGCCATTACGGCAGCCCAGATGCTGGAGCGCTTCCTGTTCCCTCCGGCGATGCAGTGGACGCCGATTGCGAGGCTGTCGGGCGGCGAGAAACGCAGATTATATTTGCTGCGGGTGCTGATGAGCGCTCCGAATGTGCTGCTGCTCGACGAACCGACGAATGATCTGGACATCCAGACGCTGTCGGTGCTGGAACAGTACTTGGACGACTTTCCCGGTGTGGTTATCGTCGTATCCCACGACCGTTTCTTCCTGGACCGGACCGTCGACAAAATCATGGCCTTTGAAGGCCATGGACAGGTGCGTGTGCACGTAGGCTCATACAGCGAGTATGCGGAATGGATGCTGCGCAATGGCGGGGAGGCCTCCGGAGCATCCGGAAGCAGAGATAGCGCCGGTGCAGGGGCATCAGGAAAGCCTTCGGGAGAAGGGAAAGCGGCTGGCAGCGGAAACGCCAGCCCGGCGAAGGAAGCCCCGCGTGAAAAGCTGAAATTCAGCTATAACGAGCAGCGGGAGTTTGAACAGATCGATGGTCTGATCGAGGCCGCGGAGAATAAGCTTGCCTCTCTCCAGACCGAGATGGAGTCCGCCGGCAGCGACGCGGCGAAGCTGCAGGAGCTGCTTCAGGCACAGGAGGCATGCGAGCAGGAGCTGGAGCGGCTGATGGAGCGATGGACGTACTTGAACGAGCTCGCGGAGAAGATTGAGCAGAGCAAGAGATCTTAATCGCTTATAGATAAAAAAGGGACGCCACTGGGCCAATGGCCTTATCGGGCGTCCCTTTTTGCCGGTGCGGCAAATTATTGTTTCAAAGCTTGCTTACTTCTTCACAGCTTGATTATTTGACATAAGCGGCAAGCAGCTTCACCGTATTTAATACGGCCTGTTTATGCGTTCTTTCCATTGCGTGGGATGCGTGAACGCCCGGTCCGATGAGCGCAGCTTTGATGTTGCTGCCTGCACCGAGCGCGGCCGATGCATCCGAGCCGTAATGAGGGTACACGTCAACGGCATACGCAATGCCCTCCTGTTCGGCAAGCTGGATCAGGCGGCTTGTCATTTCATAATCGTACGGACCGGATGAATCCTTGGCGCAGATCGAAACGTCGGTTTCTTTACAGCTTAAATCATCGCCGATACAGCCCATATCCACGGCGATGAGCTCCTTGATGTCCGAAGGAATGTAAGCTGCGCCGTGCCCGACCTCCTCGTAATTCGAGATCAGCACCTTAACATTGTATTTCGGCTTCCAGTTCTCGCGTTTCATGCTCTCCAGAAGGCCGAACAACGCCGCAACGCTCGCCTTATCATCAAGATGCCGGGACTTGATGAAGCCGCTTGGCGTAATGACCGGGCGGGCGTCGAAGGATACGAAATCGCCGACGCCGATGCCGAGCTTCTTCACGTCTTCGGCCGATTCGACCCATTCGTCGATGCGGACCTCCATATTGGCTTCCTCGCGCTTGAACTCGCGGGCATCGCTGTAGACATGCACGGATGGGTGCGTCGACAGGATGGTACCCGTGTATTTCTTGCCGCTGCGGGTGTGAATGACGCAGTATTCGTTCTCAATGCTGTTCATCATATAACCGCCGACGGAAGTGAGCCTCAGCGTGCCTTCGGATTTGATGGCGCGAACCATGGCGCCTAGCGTATCCACATGCCCGCTCAAGCCTACCGTACGGCTGGTATCCTGTCCCGTGATGGACAGGATCGCCCCGCCCTTTTCATTCCAAGTCAGCGGGACCGAGAGTGAAGCAGCCTCTTTCTCGATTCGTTTCATGATAGGTCCTGTATATCCGGTCGGACTTGGGGTATCCAGCAATTCCTTCAACAGATTGAGGATATAGGTTTCATTCGGTTGTATCGACATCTGGCTAACAGCCTCCTCGGAATTGTATGTATGAGCTGGGAACAAAACAATGGAAGTATCGGGTGTGAATCCATGGAGCAGGACCGTTATCTAAAGCTTCGGCTCCTCCTTGGATTCTTCCTTCGGCTCTTCCTCCAGCTGGTGATCCGCGGCATGTATTTCGGGGGTGTATCCCGTAACCTCACGGATATGGATAAGCTGCTCTGCGAGCGAGCGGATTTCCTTCTGCATTTGATATTGGCGATAGATGCCGAAGGCTCCGACGATCAATCCTCCGATCAGCGAGCAGCCAATAATCAGCAGGATTAGCGGGATATCGACGGTGCCGAACAGCAAATTCACCTGTACCGGATTGACGTTGATGACGGCGAACACTGCCGTAATTAATGCAAACAGCAGGGCAGCGATTAATGACCATTGAATCTTCACTGGGTACACCTCCTTCCTCACACAGTATAAAATCCCTTGCCTGTAAGGGCAAGGGATTTTATTCCACCGGTCAATTGAGTTCATCGACAACGCGCATAAGAGCTTGGAGCGTTATTTCGTCAATTGCTCCATCTGGTTGATAATATCCTCGAATACGCTCATCGCTTCGCGGATCGGCTCCGGCGAGGACATATCCACGCCGGCTTTTTTCAGGATGTTAATGGAATAGTCGCTGCCGCCGCTCTTAAGGAAGCCGAGGTAACGATCCACTGCCGGCTGGCCATCTTCCAGAATTTGCTTCGAGAAGCTCGTTGCCGCGGAGAAGCCGGTTGCGTATTTGTATACATAGAAGCTGGTATAGAAGTGAGGGATGCGGGCCCATTCCATCCCGATCTCCTTGTCTACCTGCATGCCTTTACCGTGGTACTTGACGTTCAGGTCGTAGTAAATGTCCGACAGGTCCTGAGCCGTCAAGGATTCACCGCTCTCGGCGCGCTCATGGACGATCTTCTCGAATTCGGCGAACATCGTTTGCCGGAAGACGGTCGTACGGAACTGGTCGGCATAATAAGTCAGCAGGTACATCTTCTGCTTCGGATTCTTGGCGTTCTTGAGCAGATAATCCATCAGCAGCGCTTCATTCGTTGTGGAAGCCACTTCAGCCAGGAAGATCGTGTACTGCGCATCACGGTATTTCAAATTGTTGTCGGAATAATACGAATGCAGCGCGTGACCCATCTCGTGAGCCAGGGTGAACATGCTGTTCAGGTTATCCTTGTGGTTCAGCAGCACGTACGGATGGGTGCCGTAAGCGCCCCAGCTGTATGCGCCTGTACGCTTGTTCTCGTTCTCATAGACATCGATCCAGCCGTTGTCATAGCCCTCCTGGAGACTCTTCAGGTAATCCTCGCCAAGCGGGGCGAGTCCTTCCTTGGTCATCTGCTTTGCTTCCTCGTACGTAATATCCCACTTGTATTCTTCGACGAGCGGCGCGAACAAATCGTACATATGCAGCTCATCCACGCCGAGCAGCTTCTTGCGCAGCTCCATGTAACGGTGCAGAAGCGGGAGGCTCTCATGGATCGTATCGATCAGGTTCGTGTAGACTTCCTTCGGAATGTTATCGCCGTATAGAGCCATCTCCAGCACGGACGGATACTTGCGGACGCGCGAGTAGAAGATGTTCTTGTTCACATTGGCATTGAGCGTCGCAGCCAAGGTGTTCTTCTGCTTGCCGTAGGTTTCGTATACGGCCTTGAACGCGCGCTCGCGGACTTCGCGGTTCGGGCTTTCAAGGAATTGAATGTAGTTCCCGTGAGTCAGCTCCACTTCCTTGCCGTCCTCGTTCTTGATCTTTGGAAACTTCATATCCGCGTTGTTCAGCATGCCGAAGATGGTCTGCGGCGCAGAGGATAGATTTCCGACCTGGGCAAGAAGCGCTTCTTCGGTTTTGGAGAGCACATGGGCTTTCTCCCGTTTCATTTCAACAAGGGTAAACTGATATTCCTTGAGCAGGGGATCGGCGATCAATTGATCCAGCTCGGCATCGGAGAGGGCCAGAATCTCCGGCGTAATGAAGGAGAGGGATTCGCCGACCTCAACATTCAGCTTTTTGGCTTTGGCGGACAATGCCTGGTATGTAGGATTCGCGGTGTCTTCGTCATGATGCATATGAGCATATACGTACAGACGCTCGGCATGATAGGAAATTTCGTCCTCAAGCTCGAAGCATTCCTTGATGGAAGCGGCATTGTTTAATTTGCCTTGGTAGTCGGCCGTCTTCTTCAGCAGGTCCTTCAGCTTGGCAAAGCTGTCGTCCCACGCTTGCTGATCGGCGAACAGGTCCTCAAGCTTCCATTGATGCTCCTTCGGGACTTCGGAGCGTTTCAGTAATTGTTCCATAGAAATCCTCCTTGCATGATATGTATTATTTGGAGTCCGGGCTTCTTCAGTATAGGCTTCGGAGCGGGCAGCGGCAAAAGGCAGCAGGCAGAGGACCAGCGTAATGCAAAGCACCCTGGAACCCTTCATGGCATAACCTCCTCGAATTCATGGCATTCGAGCGATAGTATGCCGCGTACCCGGCTCTTTCATCCTTATAAATTATGAGGAACCCAGATTAATAAAAGTGTATACAATAAGGTAAAAGGCAAACAAGATGAAGGCGGCGGCAATCAGGGCCATTCCGCGGCGCAGCCTTGCCGGGATCCGGTCACGATTCAGGATCATGATGGCGCCAAGGCTGAAGGCCAAAATAATGAAGATGACAATATTCGTGGTATCCATCCTTTACACCTGCTTAAAGGAAGCCATGATGTCCTGCCATTCCTCTTCCCGTCCTTCGAAATCCTCTTTGGGGAAGCGATTCTTAGCCCACTCCATCAAGGCCGGCCGGCTCATGAAGGTATGCGTCTCTTCGCCCCACTGGTCGGAAATTTCGCGGAGTACGATATAGCGGCCCTGGACCTCGACCGTCATCATGTTCCACTTGTCTTTTTTGTATATTTCATGTTTTTTGATCATATGCATTCTCCGTCCGCTACTTAGGCTTTTGGGTCAATGATAACGCACACAAGGGCTCAAAAGCAAATCATGATGACGTAAAAATATCGGGCCAAAAAAGGTCCATATGGGGGTTTGACGGATTGCATTGTCTGAAAACATGGGATATAATATGGATATTCGCCATAGATGGCGGTATTTTTAGGAGGTTGTTCATTTGAAAGGTACAGTTAAATGGTTTAACGCAGAAAAAGGTTACGGCTTCATTTCCGTTGAAGGTGGCGAGGATGTATTCGTACACTTCTCCGCAATTCAAGAAGAAGGTTTCAAAACTTTGGAAGAAGGTCAAGCGGTAGAATTCGAAATTACAGAAGGTAACCGTGGTCCTCAAGCAGCCAACGTAACAAAACTGTAAGTTAACTCCGAAGAGGAGATCTTATAGAATTACCTAGGCATGAAGCACAGTTCTCGCTGAGAACTGTGTTTTTTTGCGTGGGGTGACCCGTTCAGGCTTCAGCCGATCCAGCATGGTTGGTATAATAAGATCGTCTTCTTGGGGATAGCTGGAAGTAACGGCTTCCATCATAGCCGTCGCACCGTCAATGACGTGTGTTATTTGTGCAAAATGAACGATCATATTATAATAGGTTTGATTTGGATAGGTATAAAAAAGACAACCATGTGGAGGCAGAGTTCATTGAATAATCAAGAGCTAAGCCGCAAGGTTCCGCGAAGCCCGGTTGGACTGATGACCCGGGTATACCGATATATTCTCCCGGAAGTGCGGGCTGAATTGGAGAAGTGGCGCCGGGAGGCTGAGCAAATTCCGGATGAGGAGCTTCGGAAACAGGCATTGGCCAGTATAGAGACCAAAAGATTTCACTGCCAGGGAGGCGCGGTATATGCCGCCGCCAATTTGCCAGAGAAGCATATACTCATCCCGTTGATTGTTGCTTACCAGACGATCAGCGATTATCTCGATAATTTATGTGACCGCAGCACTTCGCTGGATCCGGCGGATTTTCGGCAGCTTCATCAATCGATGCTGGATGCCGTAACGCCTGAAGACGAGATGGCGGATTATTACTCGCTCCGAAACGAGAGGGAGGATGGAGGCTATCTTGCCGGACTGGTGCAGACGTGCCGGGACTGCATCGGCCAATTGTCGGGATATGAGGCGGCAAAGCCATACATAAGGAAATTGGCCGGGCTGTACACGGATCTGCAGGTATACAAGCATATCCACCCGGATCAGCGGGAGGCTGCATTGCTTGAATGGTGGTCCCAGCATGCTCATCATACGCCGCATTTGCGGTGGAATGAGTTTGCTGCAGCTACGGGATCCACGCTGGGCGTATTCATGCTGTTTTTGGCTGCGACCGATCCGTTTTTGGATGATGAGGATGCATCCAGAATCCATGCCTCTTATTTTCCGAATGTATGCAGTCTCCACATCATGCTGGATTACCTGATTGATCAGGACGAAGACAGGCTGGGCGGCGATCTGAACTTTTGCAACTACTACGAAGATGCCGATACGATGCTGAACCGCATTGCTTCCATTGTCGATTGGGCCCGGAAGGATGTCAGAGCAATTCCCTCCACCCCTTTTCATCGGATGATCATTGAGGGGTTACTGGCGTTATATTTATCCGATCCAAAAGTCAGCGAGCAGCAGCTGGTTCGCTCCGTATCCAAACGCTTGATGAGGCGAAGCCCGATGACAAGGCTGTTCTTCTACGTCAACAGTCGTTGGATTCGCAAGCATAAGCATGAGTGACATAGAAGGAGGAAACAACATATGACAGCAGTCAAAAAAATTGCAGTTCTTACGAGCGGCGGGGATTCCCAAGGGATGAACGCAGCCCTTCGCGCCGTGGTGCGCAGCGGTTTGTATTACGGTCTTGAGGTATACGGCATCCAGCGCGGATACCAGGGTCTTCTTGAGAACGACATTATCAAGATGGATCTTCGCAGCGTAGGAGACATCATCCAGCGGGGAGGCACGATTCTCCGGTCGGCCCGATCCGCAGAGTTCAAGACGCCGGAAGGGCAGCAGAAGGGCGCTGATGTGCTGAATCAGCACGGGATCGACGGACTCGTAGTTATCGGTGGCGACGGCTCCTACCAGGGCGCTAACAAACTCAGCAAGCTCGGCATCAAAACGATGGGTCTGCCAGGGACGATCGACAATGATATTTCCTTTACCGACTACACGATCGGCTTTGATACCGCGGTAAGCGTCGTGGTCGATGCAGTGAACAAATTGCGCGACACGATGTCCTCTCATGCCCGCTCGTCCGTCGTCGAGGTCATGGGACGCCACTGCGGCGACATTGCGCTGCATGCGGGGCTTGCCTCGGGCGCAGAGACCATTTTGGTCCCTGAAGTGGAGTTTAACCTTGATGAAGTGGCCGAGCGCCTCAGAGAGAACTTTGCGAAGGGCAAGCGCCACAGTATCATCATTGTAGCCGAAGGCGTAGGCCGGGGCGAAGACGTCGTCAGCAAGCTGAAGGAATGCCACGCTTCCATCGACGCCCGCGTAACCGTGCTTGGACATATTCAGCGCGGCGGCGCGCCAACGCCGTTCGACCGTAATCTTGCCAGCCGTCTCGGCGACTTCGCCGTACGCAGCCTGATCAACGGAGAATCGGATAAAGGGTGCGGCATCATCAAGGGCGAGCTTGTGCTGACCGACATCGATAAGGTCGTGAATACGAAGAAGGAATTCGATCGGGAATTGTACGATCTGGCCCTTCGTTTGTCGCAGTAATCCAATTACGGATCCCCTTGGGTACAACATAAGAAGACCGTCTTCCATTGCAGAAGCTGAACACTGCAATGGAAGACGGTCTTTTTGAATCGGTCGATGGATCAGGAGGATACGGCTGATCCAAGAGGCTCCTGTTGCTTGGTGAATCTGCGCTGGATATTGACCAAGCGCCTCAGCATCAGCGCTGCACCGGCAGCAAGTCCTGTTATGAGGCCGATCCAATAGCCGAAGGCCTGCCAATCCGTATAATTGGCCAGCACATATCCGACGGGCAAGCCGATCACCCAGAACGAGACGAGGGCCAGGACGAAAGCCACATTGACGTCTTTGTATCCCCGCAGCGCTCCCTGCGTCGGCGTTGCGATGGCGTCGGAGATCTGGAAGAAGATCGCGTATAGGAGAAACTGCTGGATGAGCGAGATTACGGCAGGCTCATTCGAGTACAAGTCCGCGACCTGGCGTCCGGCAACAAGCAGAATGACCGCCGTCATCAGCGAGAGGATGATGGCGGTGCCGATCCCAAGCTTGGCGTACTGCCATGCATCCTTCAACCGGCCCGACCCGACCTCATAACCGACCAGGATCGTTAAGCTCATGCAGATGCTCAGCGGCAGCATGTACAGCGTGGAGGCAAAATTCAAGGCCGCTTGGTGCGCGGCGATGGTAGCCGTATCAAAGCCGCTCATGAGCAGGGTTACGGCTGCGAACACGGCCGTTTCCAGAAAGATTGACAAGCCAATGGGCAATCCGATCTTCAGATGCCCCTTCCAGGCACTGAAGGAAATCCTGGACATTCCGCGGAAAATGCCGTACCCGGCAAACGGGTGCACCTTGTGGATCGTTAGGATCGCAATGAGCAGCACCGCCCAGTAGGTAATCGCGGAAGCGACGCCGGCCCCGGCGCCTCCAAGTCTAGGAAAGCCCCAAAAGCCATAAATAAAGAGGGCATTCAGTCCGACGTTGATCGGAAGCGTAATCAGGGTAATGACCATGGACATTTTCGTTTGTCCAAGAGCATCGATAAAGCAGCGAAGCACCGTGTAGGCGAACAGCGGTATAATGCCTGCCGAAATGGCGGCCAAAAACCCTGCCGCAACCTGGCGAACCTCTGGCTCCAGGCTCATGGCGCCGAGAATGCTCGGGACGACGGCGTATCCCGCAGCGAGCACGATAACGGCCAGCAGCACAGAGAGCCAGAGTGCCTGGTTTACCTGATAGGCCACTTTGTTCTCTTGTCGCCCGCCGACCAGCTGGGAGACGATGGGGGTAATCCCCATCAGGATGCCGCTGAGCCCGGTCTGGACCGGAACCCAGATGCTGGTGGCGATCGCAACGCCGGCCAGATCGACGGAGCTGAATTTGCCGGACATGTTCGTATCGAAAAACGTTATAGCGGATAAAGCCAGCTGGGTCACGAGAATGGGGATGAGAATGACGGCAAACTGCCTCAGTTTCCCCCGGATCGTCGTTGTAGATTGCATGCTGCATATGCCTTTCTCTCTTTAGTATTTGCACGCTGTCCGAATGCCGGCTGACGTCATACATACATTAGCGCCATACCGCGCGCAGTAAAAAAACAAAAGAATGACATCCTTCAGGCTCGGACCGGGAAGGTGCATGTCCCACAATCATCATAGCATCCGATGTCAAGGCGTGGCTCATTATTTGAAGCCCTTCGTATTCGTAACCGGTATGGCAGGTTTGCTACGAGCATATGCCGGCTGAAATAACTCAACCTCTCCGTTCAGGCATGGGAGCGCAGTCCTATTCGAGATTGTGCATGAAAAAGAGCCCGGCCGCATGTATCGGCCGGACTCTTTAGGCTTACTTGTACTTCACGCCTTCCGTATAACGGTTGGAGGCGTTCCAGAGCAAATACTCGTCGACCCCGGTATCCTTCAAGGCGCGAATTTGATCCTCAATTTGCTTTTTCCCATATTTGATATAATTGCCTTTGCCAAGCCAGCTGGCCGTAAAATCCTGAATCCAAGGCCGGATGATCGGCTTGTTGTTGCCCAGCTCTTCAAGCTTCTTGTGGGTATCCTCCATCGATCCCTTGATCGTCTGGTACGGAGCCTTATCCGGCACCTCGGCGCCGAACCAGCCGGTCGTGTAGTGGCTCGGGTATACCATTGGGCTGATAATATCCACATTGTTTGATATCTTCACAAAATCCTGGCCGATTCCCTCTGCTGCAGGCACCGATGCCGCGTAGCCGAAAATATCGACGGAAACGCGGATGCCGAGCGGCGCCAGCTCTTCACGGGCATACTGCACGAAATCCGATACGACGTCGACGCGGGACTGCTCGGTTTTGACATACTTCAAAGCGTCGGCCCGCTTCTCGAAGCCCTCCGGGAACCGTACATAGTCGAACTGGATCTCCTTGAAGCCGAGCTTGGCGGCTTCTTTGGCAATTTCGATATTGTAGTCCCATACCTCCTTGCTGTACGGGTTAACGAAGCTGTCTCCGCCGCCGTTGGTCCATACGGTGCCGTCTCCTTTACGGAAGGAGAGCTCCGGGTTCTTCTTGGCCAGGATCGTATCCTTGAACACGACGACTCGGGCGATCGGGTAAATGTCGTGCTTCTCCAGCCGTTTCATCAGCTGATGGATATCCTTGATAAAGGGCTGAGGCTTTCCAAGCTTTTGAAGCGTCGGGTTATCGGTTTTGTACGTTATGTAGCCTTCGTCGTCCTTAATGTCGATGACCATGGCGTTCAGCTCCGTCGTGTCCATCAGGTCGATAAGCTGCGTCATTCTGGAGCCGCCGGCACTGTAAGCTGTTACATAAATGCCTTTGACTTTCGGAGCGTCGACTTGCGGGTCGATCTCGGTCGTATTCGGCTTGATGCCGTTCTGACCCTGACCCTTCCCCTGATTTTGATGCATGCTCTGAATCACGGCGGTGTTCCAGGAAGCCTGCAACTGGGTTGTAAGCGGGCTCTCCTGCGCGCCGGAGCCGCCCAAGCCCGCGGCAGCCAAGATGAAAAATGCCAAGATGATGTTCATAATTACTCTCTCCCTTGTCTACATTCACCATGATTATAATGGAACCGCAGCTTTCAAAAAGAACAGGTTTGTTACATTCGCCCGAGGCGTGGAGGTAAAGCATGCGGTATTGGTTCATTAAACGGGTGAAGGGCAATTTAAACGACTTTTCCATATTTACCGAAAGTGGACACAATTACGATAGGAAATTGAAGGGAGGACTGGTTACCGCAGGCGTAAGGCGCTCATATCGACGTATTCTGCACCGGTTTCAGGCATGCCCAGGGAGAAGAGGAGAGCAGTCCTATATCGGGGCGCGCGGTGTAATGATGACTGCTGCACGATGATCAGCGTCGACGCTCGGACGACAAGCCATGCAATGAGAGGCTTCAGCTTGGCCAGATCTGAAGGTGCCCGGGAAATTCCGGGCAAAAAATGCCGCTGTCCAGCGGTATGCACCGGTGAACAACGGCATTTAACTTGCAATGATTCCAAGCAGATATTCCATTAATGAAGCAGCGTATGGCTTTGATGTTCGCAAATGCTGTACTGAATAATTTCCAAAGCGTCATCCTGCTCCAAAATATTCAGCCCGTCCCTCAAAACGATCATGGAATTCAGCTCGCTCTGTCTGAAGAACGGAATCATTTCCGGGAACCACTTCATGACGATCTGTGACAATTTTACCGTTTCCATTTCCATAAAAAATCACCCTCTCCTTCCAAATTTGGTCAGGCAGGACGTTCTTATTGTAAAACGGAAAAACATTAAAATTGGGGCAACGAAGAGTAGCTCATGAATATTGTAGGAACCTGGCATTCATATTATACCATAAAAATTGCCGTGTTTTCATCTTGGCAATTAGTTCTTGCGAAACTGTCCCATCACCGCAACCGTCTCCACGATGTTGACGAAGGCGTCCGGATCGGTCTTCGTAATGATATGCTTTAATTCGGCGAGCTCGTATTTCGTTGTGACCGTCATCAGCATGTCCTTCTCCTTGTGGCTGAACGCCCCTTGGGTTTTGATCTTCGTCACGCCCCGGGGGCGCTTGAGCAGCTTCTCCAGCAGGGCCTCGGTCTGATTCGTAACAATGAACACCGTCACTTTGATATGGCTGATATGCAGCATATCGATCATTTTGCCCGCCAGGTAAATGGACACCATGGAGGCCAGCGCAAGATTCCAGTCGTTCTCGAGATAAGTGACGGCCAGGATGACGATGGCATTCAGCGATACCAGGACGCTGCCGACCGGAAAGTCGCGATACTTCGTGACGATGGAGCCGATGATGTCAAATCCGCCGGTCGAGCCGCCGACCCGGAAGGACAGGCCGGTTCCGAAGCCGACCAGGATTCCTCCGAAGACGGCGGAGAGGAGCATGTCCGTAGCGACGGCGCAGACCGGTATGATCTCGAGAAACACCGTTGTCACAAGGACCGAGAGCACGCTGAGCACGACAAAATGTTTTCCAAGCTGGAACCATCCTGCGAGGAGGATGGGAATATTGAGCACGAAATACAGAACGCTGATGTTAAGCGGCGTGAAATAACCGATCAGCATGGCAACGCCGGAAACGCCGCCGCTGAGCAGGTGGTGCGGAATCAGGAACAGATTGAAGCCCGCGGCAATGATAACGGCGCCGAACAGGATGGAAAAGTAGGTCCATAGACGCTTCAGCATAGGAATCACCTCCCGGTTATTATGACTTCTTGAAGCTTGCTGGTATTCCAGAAATGTTTTGTGATATAATGTATTGGATATTCTTGAGTAGTCCGTTACAATGATAACTTTTTGGAAGCTTATCAGGATGATTATACATTAACCAGTTCCACCGCTGGTGATCAGAGAGAAATATACCGGTTCACCTCATGCAGAAAATCCTGCTGGCCGGGAAAGCCTATAAACGTTACCACTACTTAAGAATACAGAGAAGAAAGTGGAGTCCACAGATAGAAGGAGTATGAACCTATTGAAAAATTTTGCAGATTTTGGCTTGGAGCCTCGAGTGCTTCAAGCAATTACGGAACTTGGATTTGAAGAAGCGACACCGATTCAATCCCAATCCATCCCGATTGCCCTCACCGGAAAGGACATGATCGGACAAGCACAGACAGGTACCGGTAAGACCGCAGCATTCGGCCTTCCTCTTATTCACAAAATCGCGAAAGAAGAAGAGCGGATCGTCGCTCTCGTCATGACGCCAACCCGCGAACTCGCCATTCAGGTTGCCGAAGAGATCGGCAAATTGTCCAGATTTAAAGGGATCCGCTCCCTTGCGATTTACGGCGGACAAGATATCGGCCGACAAATTCGCGCTTTGAAGAAGAAGCCCCAAATTATTATCGGCACACCTGGCCGATTGCTTGACCACATTAACCGGAAGACCATCCGGCTTGACGATGTTCAAACCGTCGTGCTGGACGAAGCGGATGAAATGCTGGACATGGGCTTCATGGACGATATCCAATCCATCCTGAAGCTGGTACCGGAAAATCGTCAAACCCTGCTGTTCTCCGCAACGATGCCTCCGAACATCCAGAAGCTGGCTTCCCAGTTCCTGAAGGATCCGGAGCATGTATCCGTCATTCCTAAGCATGTGAGCGCACCGCTGATCGACCAAGCCTACATCGAGGTTCCTGAGCGTCAGAAGTTCGAAGCGCTGAGCCGTCTCCTCGATATGGAATCGCCTGAGCTGGCGATTGTATTCGGCCGCACGAAGCGCCGCGTAGACGAATTGGCCGAAGCGCTGCAAAAGCGCGGCTATTCCGCAGACGGCCTCCATGGCGACCTGTCCCAGCACCAGCGCGATACCGTTATGCGCAAATTCCGCGACGGCAGCATCGATGTGCTGGTAGCAACCGACGTAGCGGCTCGGGGTCTGGACGTATCCGGCGTAACGCATGTCGTCAACTTCGACTTGCCGCAGGATCCGGAGAGCTATGTACACCGTATCGGCCGTACCGGCCGCGCAGGGAAGGAAGGTACGGCATGGTCCTTCGTAACCCCGCGTGAAATGGATCATCTGTACTTCATCGAGCGCGTGACCCGTCACCGGATTCCGCGCAAGCCGCTGCCAACGATGGCTGAAGCCATTGAAGGCAAGCAGCGCGTCATCGCTGAACGCGTATTGGAAATCATCGACCAAGGCGAGCTGACCGAATACAAAGGCCTTGCCATCCAGCTTCTGGAGCAGTATGACTCCGTTCAGCTGCTTGCAGCTGCAATGAAGCTCCTGACAGGAGACAAGAAGGAAGCGGCCGATATCCACCTTACGCCGGAGGATCCGATTCGTGCGAAGCGCCGGAAGCCGGACATCCGCAGCGGACGCAAGCCTAGCGGCGGTTATAACGGCCGCAGCTACGGCGGCGGATACCGCGGCAACCGCGAAGGCGGCGGCAACCGCGAAGGCGGCGGCAACCGTGGAGGCTACTCCAAGGGCGGCTACAGCCGTGACGGAGGCGGCAGCTACAATAACCGTGACGGAGGCGGCGGCTACAACCGTGACCGCAACAACAGCGGCGACCGCAAGCCTCGCAGCTACAGCGGCGGCGAACGTCGTCCGAACCGCGGGGACGAGTAATCCCCGGGTTAGCGACAGCAGCCCGCTGACCATCGCTTAAATGGAATGAAAAAGACGAAGCACTTTCCCACATTCGCATGGGGCAGAGGCGCTTCGTCTTTTTTTCACCAGTCCATGGTGTTTAGCTTAAGCTGTAGAATGCATATAAGCTGCCTTATTCATCCATTAGATATAGAATGTGCTAAGGATAATGACGAGCAGGATGAAGAGAACCAGAACCACTCCAGTAGTTCCGCCATAACCGTAACCGCCAACGTTGGACATGCATATTCCCTCCTCTGATTAGTGAGAATTGAGGCCTTGATTTGATTGGATTACGAGATATCCTATGGTGATATCCGGTGATGCGATTGGATATTCACCCAGGCCGCCGCAAATTAGGCTCTGGTCATGCCTATGGGAAATAAGGTATATTAATAGATACATGCATGCTTTGAGTGAGGAGGAAAAGATTTGGAAATGAAAGGAGCCATGGGTGGCTTATATAAGCTCACCGAATGGATTACCCGCATCGCGTTTTCTAATATTTTATGGGTTTTATGCACATCGCCATTCCTGTTTATCGTACTGACCAAATTTTTGATGGCTGTCCAGACGCCGGATGCTCATAACGAGCAGCTGCTGTCGAACTGGATTTTGGGGATCTTGTCGCCTTTTGTGCTGTTCCCTGCAACCGCAGCCCTGTTTACCGTAGTACGCAAGTGGGTGATGGGCAACCCGGATGTACCTGTATTCAAAACCTTCTTTAAGGGCTATAAGGAAAACTATAAGCAAAGCATGATCGGCGGATTCGTCTATACGCTGCTGTTCGTGATTATGTATGTGGATTATACGGTGTATATGACACAGCTCGGAGACGGCTTTCAGCTCGTCGGCATCGTGATGCTGGTGCTGCTCATCGTGCTGTTCGTCTCGTTGTTTAATTTCTTTTCCATGACCGTCCATTATGAGATGAAGACGACCCAGCTCTTGAAAAATGCGGTTCTGCTGACCTTGATCCGTCCGTTCCGGGTATTCTCGACGCTTGCCGGAAGCGCTATCTTGGTATATATCGGCACGCAAATGCCTGTGCTGTTCGTATTCTTCCTCTTCTGTCTGATGGCGCTGTTCGCGTTCTTTAACTTCTATGCAACTTTTACCAAGATGCAGGAGCAGCAGGAAAAGATGAGACAAGCGGAGGAAGAGAAGTCGGAGGCGGAGCAGGCGCTGCTTGAGAGCATGGATAACGTCAAAACCGAGGAAAAAGGATCGAAACCGCGAAATTCGTAGGTTTACTTTTACGGCAAAACCCCCTATAATAAGACTACATCCTGCGATGTTCGTTTCGGTTTTCCGTTGTTTTGAACCAATGACGATGTCTAGGGAGATCTATATGTAACCGTGGCTGGAAGGCCCTGTCTATATGACAAGGGGAATTCATAAGCGGTTCTGCGGTCACCCACCTGCTTAAGCAGGTTCGAAGACAATGTTTACCGGACGGCATAGGCGGGTTTCGTACTGAATACGAAGCGGCATCTCTTTATTTCGAGTCCGAAGTGAAGAGGTGCCTTTTTTTGCTGTATATAAAGGTTTGCTGAAAGCCTAAACAATGTTAAACTAGTAGGTAAAGGAACGGTCATTTATAAAGGAGGAACGGTCTTTGTCATTAAAACGAGTTCTAATCGGTATCGTGCGCAGCTACGACGGCACAAGCGACCGTGCGAAAGATCCCAAGCTGAAGACGCGTTATTACAATCTTTCAAAAGAAAAGTGTTTTGAAGAGGTTACCTCGACACTCAAAAAAATTCCGGGCTATAAAGTGCTCCATGAAGTAAAGTCCGTTGGAGAGATCACACTCGAGAAAAGAACGTCTTTCGGACGAACGCTGGACATTACCGTATCCGTGCTGGGCATCAGTCCCGTACGCAGCGCAGTTGATATGTATTCGGCCTCCCGCGGCTCGCTGGGCGACCTGGGGGCGAATTACCGGGTCATCCTGAACCTGTACGCTGTGCTGGACAAGAAGCTCGGCAAGTATAAAGTGGATGCTTAGGCAATAGATAAAAGCGGGAGAGCTGCTCTCCCGCTTTTTTAAAGGTAATGCTGTTTTTCGTATGTAACCGCGGCTAAGCGGTTCTATCGAAGAGATTTCACGGCATTGACGGCCGCTTCGTAGTTCGGATGCTCTGTCATTTCGCCGAGGTATTCCACATAGGCGATCTTGTCTTCCTTATCGACCACGAAGATCGAGCGCATATCAAGCTGGAATTCCTTGATGAGCACGCCGTAGGCTTCCCCGAAAGAACGGGATTTGTAGTCCGACAGTGTAACCACACGGTCTACGCCGGCTGCTCCGCACCAGCGGGCTTGGGCGAACGGCAGGTCGGCGCTGATCGTCAGCACGACAACGTCGTCTCCGAGCCCTGCGGCTTCTTCGTTGAAGCGGCGGGTCTGCGCATCGCAAACGCCGGTGTCGAGGGAAGGAACGACGCTGATCAGCTTGATTTTGCCTGCAAAGTCCTTAAGGGATGCATCCTCCAGCAGGTTTTTGCTCACCGTGAAATCGGGTGCCGCATCGCCTACCTTAAGCTGGGGTCCGATCAGTGTAATAGGATTGCCCTTAAATGTGGCAGCTCCCGTGCGTTCTTGAGCCATGAGAAATCTCCTCCTTGGATATCGAAGTTTGGTGATCAGGTTCATGGTACATTATAATCTTTTTAAAAAGGATATGTCCACTTTCCGGACGTCCTGCTTGGCTTGGAAGAGGAGGATGCTATGATATTTGTTCGTTATGAAAACTGGAGAAGCTATCTCCGTTATTATCCCGTCACTTCGCTGCTGCTGATTGCAAACCTGGTGATGTTCTTTATCACGGTCTTCGACGGCGGCTCCCGAAATCCGCTCACGCTGCTGCAGTACGGGGCGCTGACGGATCTACCGCAATTCGAGGGAGAATCGTGGCGTTACGTGACGGCGATGTTTTTGCACAACGGGTTCGATCACCTGCTGTTTAACGGCTTTGCCTTGCTGGTGTTCGTCCCGCCGCTGGAGCGCATTATGGGAAGCTGGAAGTTCGGGCTGCTCTACCTGCTCAGCGGCATTCTGGGGAACGTGATCGGCTTGGCTTATTACGACCGTATGGAAGGCTATCACACGCTTGTGGGCGCGTCAGGCGCCATCTACGGGGCCTATGGAGCCTATCTGTATATTGCGCTCTTTCAACGGCATGTCATGGACATGGCGTCGCGCAGGACATTGTTCACTTTGCTGATCTTAGGGATTGTCCTCTCCTTCACGCCGGGAATCAGCCTTGCCGCGCATTTCGGCGGACTGATCGGCGGGTTTTTCCTCTATGGTCTGATGATTCGATTATTCAAGCAGAGGACTTCATCAGGTCCATAGGGGTGCTGTAAGAATTGAAATGAATGATACGATAAAGTTTTCTAGGGAATGAGAATGGAGCGATAAAAGGCGTGGAATTACGACAGTTGCAATACTTTGTAAAGGTTGCGCAGAAGGAACACGTTACCCAAGCGGCGGAGGAGCTTCATGTAGCTCAGTCAGCCGTCAGCCGCCAGATTCATCAATTGGAAGAAGAGCTGGGTGTTAATTTGTTCATGCAGAAGGGCCGGAATCTTCAGCTGACTCCGGTCGGACAGCTTTTTTGCAAACGGGTGGAAAGCATCATGAAAGATTTGGAGCGGGCGGTCGTCGAAATTCATGAATTTCTGGACCCGGAGCAAGGGGAGATTCGGATCGGATTTCCGCACAGCCTTGGCATACACTTGATTCCTTCAATTGTAGCCGAGTTTCGGAAGAAGTATCCGAATGTCAAATTCCGGTTCAAGCAAGGCATGTTTCCGACGCTGATCCGGGATGTGGTGACAGCGGAGGTAGACCTGGCCTTCGTGTCGCCGTTTCCGGAACGGCATGAGCAGGTGGATGGGGATATCGTGCTGACGGAGGAGCTGTTCGCGATCCTGCCTCCGAATCATCCGCTGGCAGGCGAGAAGTCGATCAAGCTGGAGCAGCTTAAGGATGAGCGGTTTGTGCTGTTCAGCAAAGGCTACTCCCTCCGTCCGATCGTCTGGCATGCTTGTCTGGAAGCCGGATTCACCCCGAAGATCGCCTTCGAGGGGGAGGAGACGGATACGATTCGGGGATTGGTTGCAGCCGGGATGGGGGTTAGTCTGCTTCCCGAAATGGCTCTGTTTCAGACCAACCCGCTTCAGCCTGCCCGCGTTCAAATTTCCGAACCGAAGGTTACGCGTTCAATCGGCCTGATTCATCGCGCGGATGCGAAGCTTCCGCCCGTTGCCCAGGCCTTCCGCACATTCCTCCTTCAATATTTCGGGATTGATCCATCCGTCAAGCCGGAAGGAGAAGAAGGGGAGTCGGTTTCATCTCCCTAGTCAGCTGCATCGCGGTTCGTTATTTCGATATTATAATTAGCTTCGCACACAAAAAAAAGGCTTCCCTTTACGCCGATAGCGGCCGTAAGGGGAAGCCTTTTGCTTCTTTGGAGAGTGTTACCCGATCATGCCCGCGCTAGCGGCCCGATCGGGGGTGATGGTAAGCAAGATTACTCTCGATTGCTTGTAAAGATCATAATGTAACGGATCAGCTCCAGAAGGGAAATCAGCGCTGCTGCGACATAGGTCAGAGCGGCAGCATTCAGTACCTTGGCCACACCGCGTTCTTCGTTGTTCGCAATATAACCTTCCTGAATCATCAACTGGCGGGCACGGCTGCTGGCGTTAAACTCGACAGGGAGTGTGACCAGCTGGAAAGCCACGGCGCAAGAGAAGAAGATGATACCGAGACCGACGAGGTTCATCGCCTGGAACAGGAACCCGGCAATCAGGAGGAACGGTGCGATGCCGGAAGCAAAGTTAACGACCGGGAACATCTTGTGGCGCGCCACCAGCATCGGATAGTGCTCGGCATGCTGGATCGCGTGACCGACCTCGTGACAGGCTACCGAAACCGCAGAGATCGAGCGCTCGTAGTATACCGGCTCAGACAAGCGCACTACCCGTTTAACCGGATCATAGTGGTCGGACAATGCACCTGGCACCGGTTCAATCGGCACATCGTGCAGGCCGTTGGCATCGAGCATGCGGCGCGCAGCGTCATATCCGGTCAGGCCCGTGCTGTTTTCAACCTTGGCCCATTTATTAAACGTTCCTTTGACCCGGAACTGTGCCCATAAAGAGAAAATAAAAGCGATGATAATAAGAACAAACATCCAGTCAGCGTACATTTATCATACCCCCATCGTAATAAGATCGTGACTGCTACATGATTACATCGACGTGAATTGATTCAGCAAAATTTGAAGTGACTCTATACATGCAGCTCCTTTGGGCAAAATATTCGCAAGTACCTCCCGGGCTTGACTAGGCTTCATCTCGCGGAGAAGCGGGTTGAGCTCCTTGACATTGCGCTCCAGCTGCTTCATCTGGATCTCCAGTTCGGTCAGCTTTTCGGTCATCTCGGTATCATTCGGTACGGATTTCCACCGGTTCAGTCTGTCCTTAATCTCTTCGAGAGTATATTTCTCTTGCTTCAACTGATTAATACGTTCGAGCGTGCTTAAGGTTTCGGAACTGTACAAACGGTAATTTTTTAACGTCCGTTTTTCAGGGGAGATCAAGCCCAGCTTGGTGTAATAATCAATGGTCCGTTCACTGATTCCGGCTGCCTTCGCCAGCTCTCCGATCCGGAAAAGGTTTCCTTTCATGATCCCCATAATGAAATCACCTCACAGGTTCTTTGATTGGACATTAATGAAAGCAATATATTTTCTTTTTAATAGAAATATGATACATGATTCGGAACCGTACAGTCAAACGTCATAGTTGTGACGAAAATAGCGGCTGCTGTCCCCAGACACTTCCTGAGAAATGTACGGAGCATTTGCACTGTAAACACTATATGTTATATTTTATTACATAAAAAGGCGGTTTGTTATCATTTTTTTGAAAAAAGCCGTTGAAATTGCGAAGAAGGCTCCCTATAATACAAATAAGAATTTGAACTTGTGTTATATTTTATGACATGAAGGGGAGTGCAAGGCTTGATGAAAAAAAGATGGATTGGTTTAATGGTGGGTATGCTCGCATTACTGGTATTTCCGGCTAATGTGTTCGCTGCGGAAGAAGGGGCCTCAAACGTTGAGCTGACGGCGGGATTAAACTCCGTATTCGTATTCCTGGCTGCCTTGCTTGTATTTTTTATGCAAGCCGGCTTCGCATTGCTGGAGGCAGGCTCGGTCCGGATGAAAAATGCCGGGCACGTAGCGGGAAAAACCTTTCTGACCTTCGGAATCGCGATTGTCGCTTTCTGGGCGTTCGGATTTGGTCTGGCTTTCGGCAATGGGAACAGCTTCTTCGGGTTTGAAGGGTTCTTCCTAAGCGGAGATAATGCCGCAAGCTCGTTCGACTCACTGTCGATTTATGATGTGCCGACAACGATTATGTTCTTGTTCCATCTATCCTTTGCTGCCGTATCCTTGGCAATCGCCTGCGGCGGTATGGCAGAACGCGCTAAGCTCAGCGTGTATATCGTGTTCGGGCTGCTGTTCACGATCGTCATATACCCGATCGTCGCTCACTGGGTATGGGGCGGCGGCTGGCTCGGGGCTCTCGGGATGCAGGATTTCGCCGGTTCGACCGTCGTTCACTTGACCGGTGCTACCGCAGCTCTGGTCGCTACCATTCTGCTGAAGCCTCGTCTTGGCAAATACAACAAGGACGGGAAGCCCAACAGCATTCCCGGCCATAACCAAGTGCTGTCGGTTCTCGGGGTATTCATTATCTGGATCGGCTGGTTCGGCTTTAATCCGGGCAGCACCATTTCGGCGCTGACGGACGGATTCTTCGGCTTCGTCTCTTTAAATACCAACATCGCTGCGGCAGCAGGCGCGCTGGCAGCCCTCCTCATCTCCTGGGCAGTGCTCGGCAAGGCTGACATTCCAAGCATGCTGAACGGTATTCTGGCTGCATTCGTTGCAATCACCGGCGCTTGTGCATTCGTAGAGCCATGGGCTGCAGTCGTTATTGGTGCAATTGCTGGAACCATTACCTTCTTCACGGCACAGTGGTTTGACCGCAAAGGCATCGACGATCCGGTATACGCGTTCTCCGTGCACGGCATCGCGGGGATGTGGGGGGCGGTCTCCACAGGCTTGTTCGCGGCTCCGCGACTTGTTGAAATTACCGGCGTCGGTAAAGCAGGACTGTTCTACGGCGGAGGCTTCGGTCAGCTTGGCGTGCAGCTCCTCGGGCTGATCGGCACATTCGCGTTCGTGCTCGTGATCTCCTTTATCATTCTGTACATTATGAAAGTAACGATGGGTCTTCGCGTCACGGAGGAAGAGGAGTTGATGGGTCTGGACATCAGCGAGCACGGAACATATGGTTATCCGGAGCAAATGAAGCTGATGACCGAATCCGAAGTAAAATCGGGCAGCTTCCGTACGGGACCGAATCCGGCCCCGGGCAGTGATCCTGCGCTTTAAGCATTACGTTCATGCGAATGATTGAATAAATAAGGAGGCCGCAGCATGGAATCCAAAGCATCCGTCAACCGGCTTCCGGAGCATTCGGAAATGCCGGACATTCAGAAAGCAAATTCAGTCGAGCAATTGCGCGATGTACGGATTGCATGTCAACAGCATCTGCTTGATCTGCGCCCCAGAATGGAGTTTTTGAAGTGGATCGCGTCCGTGAACAGCATGCATGACCTGATCAACAGGCGCGCCGCGGAGCTCTGTGAGCAGAACATGTGGGAGGCCGGCTTCGGCCGGCTTCCCGCACGTTATGCTTTTGTTGCTTTTGGCAGCATCGGAAGGGAAGAGGCGACATTATGGAGCGATCAAGATAACGGTCTGATCATCGGCGATGAGCTGCAGGAGGAAGATCTGGCATATTTCCGCGAATTCGGTGTGAGGCTCGCCGACATGCTGGAGGTGCTGGGTTATCCAAAATGCCCGGGCAGGGTAATGTGCTCAGAGCCCTTGTGGAGCATGCGTCTTGGCGACTGGAAGAATCAGATCCTTGAGTGGAGCAGTAATCACGAGTGGGAGCCGATCCGGAATCTGATCATAGCCTCCGATCTTCGTCTTATCGCCGGAAGCCCCGAGCTGTCCGAAGCATGGCTGACCCATTTCCGAAGCTCGGTGGAGCAGCATCCGGGAATTACACATGCCGTGTTGCGAAATACGGTCCGGCATAAAGCTACGCTAAACGTCATGGGCAGAATCGTGACCGAAAGGTTCGGGGAGCATGCAGGCGATTTTGACGTAAAATACGGCATGTATATCCCGCTGGTGAACAGCATTCGAACGATGGCACTGCAGCGGGGAATTATCGAGCATTCCACCTTGAAGCGGATGGAGAAAGTGATGCTGCTCGAAGGGGATAATTTGCTGCTCGAGAGCGTGCAGCGCGCATTCCTTACAGCCTTGCGTTACCGTAACGATACCCCTTGGCGCATCGAGGATGGGCTGGTCAAGAGCAGCGGTTATATTCAGAAGGAGCGGCTTAAGAACAAAAACGTGCAGTATGAGCTCCGCGATACGCTGGGCGTGGTGAGACGGATTCACCGCTCCTTGCAGCGAGAGCATCGTTTTGCGGAAAGGAGGAACCTATGACAGAGCCAGTCCAACCGGGCGGAGGGTTCTGGAATATGCTCCGCCCCCGCAACATCCATTCCGCCATCACGTCAATGCGCGGTGCCCAGACGGCGCAGCAGCTTGCCTTTATCCGTTCGCAAATGAAGGATAACCGGAGGCCGGAAGCTTTGGGGACGCCCCTGAACGAGTTGGAGGTGGTCGTGTTCGATCTGGAAACGACCGGGTTCCATCATCAGCACGGGGACGAAATCTTATCGTTCGGAGCGGTCAGGGTCTTGGGAGATCGGATCATCGAAGAGGACGAATTCCACATGATCGTTAACAGCGGCGCTCCGGTGCCCCCTTCGATCACGGAGCTGACGGGCATAACGCAGGCTATGGTCGATGAAGCCCCGCCTTTAGTGGAGGGGCTTCGCGATTTCATGAGCTTTGTCGGCGGCAGTGTTCTGGTTGCCCATGCTGCCGCGCATGACCGGGGGTTTCTGAATGCGGCGCTGTGGAAGACGTCTAAGGTCCGTCTCTCCCACAGACTGCTGGATACGATGATGCTGGCTCAGAAGCTCTTCCCCGGACAAACCGGCTACAGCCTGGATGAGCTGCTGCAAAGCAGCGGCATACCGGTGGAAGGAAGGCATCAGGCATTGTCCGATGCGCGGATGACTGCTTGCCTGTGGACGCGCTATATACGGGAAATCCAGGAGCGGGGCTTTGCCGAAACGCTTGGCGATATGTACGTTTATTTAGGCAAGGATTAAATCGCTTTGCTTCACGGGCCGTTCCGGCGGTAGAAGGCGGGTAACAGCATCGGTTCACCGCGCATGGGAGGACTGTCTAATCAGCGTCCAGGATCTCGAAGCTAAGAGGGAGGAGCAAAATCGTATTTTTCAAACCGCGTTCATCCTTGTCCATGCGTGATTCGACCCGGTAGGCGTTCAGCTTAAGCTCTTCTGTCCCAGTTCCGGCAGGTGTGCCGATCAGATAAATACTGAACAGGCCGCCGAAGGCCTGCAGGTCGGCAAGGTCCTCCCGTGAGGGCTCCGGGGAGGAGGCGGGATGGCTGTGAAACAGGCCGATGATGCCGCGCTTCGACAAGAGAAGGCGGGTCCATTCCGCCGGCTCAAGCCGAAAATGATGCAGCGGATCCTCGGCGGCATTGGGTACAGGTAGAAATTCCGATACGCTTATCGGTGCATCTTGAAGATTCCCCTGCCCGATAAGGATACCGCATGCCTCCTGAGGAAGCGCGCCGTATGTATAAGCAGCCATCTGTTCGAATACGGGCCTGCGGAGGAGAATCGGGCGGAACGGATCCTCTGATTTAGTCATGGTCATCCTCCAATCGCGATCTTCGTGCTGCGTGGTTTGAAAGTTGCCGGTTTCAGGGTACAATAGGTATTGGATGCTGATTGAGATTAGCGGAGATACGCTCCTTCAAAGCAGCATCCCACTAAGTATAGCAAAGGAATCCATACCCATGAAACGTAACATCATGATTCTGGTTCTGATTCTTATCGCGGCGGGTGCCGTCATTTATAATCAGGCCGGCGACGATATCGAGGCCGTCTTCTTGCAGGAGAAGCCTCTTCCCACCGAGACGGGAGCCAAGGCAGGGCTGCTCGCTCCGACCTTTACGCTCCAAGGCTTTGAGGACAAAGAGACGTATTCCGCCGGCGGCCCGCGTGATAAGGCGCTGCTGATCAATTTTTGGGCGTCCTGGTGCGGTCCCTGCCAGCAGGAAGCGCCGGAGCTTAACAAGCTGGCGGAGCAGTACGCAGATGAACTGGAGATTTATGGGATTAATGTAGGCAAATACGATAACAAGAAAAAAGCGCAGCAATTTATTCAAGACTACAATCTTCGTTATCCGGTCCTCACAGACCCGAAGGGGGATGTGTTCGAGGGGCTGTACCATGGCCAAGCCTTCCCTACGAATGTCCTGATCGACCGCAACGGCGTCATTCAGGAAATCATTCTCGGTGCGCCGGATCCGAAAGATCTGCACAAGAAGGTTGCGATGCTGGTCAAGGAATAAGCGGCATATTAAAAGCGCGGGTATCCGATCTTGCTTGGATACCCGCGCTCTTTTTTACATTAAATAACTTAGTGATTGACCAGGCCCTGCCGTTTCTCGGCAGCGTGCACATGCTCCGGCGATATTTGGCCGAGGAGGGCGTAACGCATACTGTCGACCAATGCCTCCCAGCTCGCTTCGATGACGTTGCTTGATACGCCGACCGTATTCCATGAATTCTCGAAGTTTTTCGATTCGATCAATACGCGGACCTTCGCGGCAGTGGCGTCTTTATCATCCAGGACGCGCACTTTATAGTCGGCCAGATGCATTTCCTTAAGCGTCGGAAAGTATTGAACGAGCGCTTTACGGAGCGCGTTGTCAAGCGCATTGACCGGTCCGTTGCCTTCAGCCGCCGTGTAGATGCTCTCCCCGGCAACGTTCACCTTAACGAAGGCCTCGGAGACTACCGGCTGTCCGGCTGCCTTCTCGACAAGCATTTTGAAGGATTCGAAGGTGAACAGCTCTTTCAGCTCCCCGCTCGCTTCCCGCAGCAGCAGCTCCAGGGATGCGTCGGCACCCTCGAACTGGTAGCCTTCATGCTCAAGCTCCTTGATCTTCCCGATAATATGCTTCGACTGCTCGCTTGCCGGATCGAGCGCTATGCCCATATCTTGAGCCTTGGAGACGACATTGCTCTGGCCGGCCAGCTCGGATACGAGCACCCGCTGCTTGTTCCCGACCTTCTCCGGCTCGATGTGCTCGTACGTCCGGGAATCGCGCAAAATGGCGGAGACGTGGATGCCGCCCTTGTGGGCAAAGGCCGCATTGCCGACATACGGCTGATTGACCGGCATGTTGACATTGGCAATTTCGCTGATATATCTTGCGGTATTGGTCAAGGTCCGCAGATTCTCTTCGCCGATGCATTCGTAACCGAGCTTCAGCTGCAGATTCGGGATGATGGAGCACAGATTCGCGTTACCGCAGCGTTCCCCGTATCCGTTCATCGTTCCTTGAACGTGGCGGACGCCGGCCTGTACAGCGCTCAGCGTATTGGCTACCGCCAGCTCGCAGTCATTGTGCGTATGAATGCCCAGGTTGGCACCCGGCAGAGGACCTTGCAAAGAAGTGACGATCTGCGAAATTTCATGCGGGAGGCTGCCCCCGTTCGTGTCGCACATGACGAGCCAATCGGCGCCTGCTTCACGGGCTTTGGACAACACGGCAACCGCATACTCCGGATTATTCTTGTAGCCGTCGAAGAAGTGCTCGGCGTCAAAGATGACCTCAAGCCCTTTCTGTTTAAGAAAGGCGATGGAATCATAGATCATGGACAGATTCTCTTCCAGCGTCGTCTGAAGCGCCGTATGGACATGGAAATCCCATGACTTCCCTACCAGCGTTGCGGCCCGTACGCCCGACTCCAGGATTCGCTTCAGATTCGCATCCTGCTCCGCAACGGAACCTTTGCGGCGGGTGCTGCCGAACGCCGTTATTTTGGAGGTTAAGCGAAGATCCTGGACTCTTTTGAAAAACTCGATGTCCTTGCTGTTGCTTCCCGGGATCCCGCCTTCAATATAATGAACACCAAGAGCATCCAGCTTCTTGGCAATTTTGACCTTGTCGTCCGCTGACAGGCTGACTCCTTCGCCTTGGGTTCCGTCGCGAAGCGTCGTATCAAAGATGGAAATGGACTTAGACATGATGTCCTCCTTTTGGGTGTCCGGGATGGACTGATGATTTTTTAATTAGCGTGGGTGGTCGTTCATAGCGCCCTGCATTCCAGATCACGCAAGGCTGCAGCCGTGCTTCTTGGGATGCATGGTGGGTACGCGATTTTCTTATAATTTTGTATTATAGCATTTCTTTGCGGGAAAGT
This sequence comes from Paenibacillus ihbetae, assembly GCF_002741055.1. Taxonomy (NCBI): domain Bacteria; kingdom Bacillati; phylum Bacillota; class Bacilli; order Caryophanales; family Paenibacillaceae; genus Paenibacillus; species Paenibacillus ihbetae. The sequence goes on from NZ_CP016809.1 coordinate 5,074,672, forward strand.
AACAGAGTAAAACAAACTTTTAAGAAAGCAAGCCGTCTTGACCGTTCGATTCGTCGAGGGGTATGCTGTAGGCGGCAGGCATTATCCTTATCATTATCAATATCGGATATGAGATTAACCGAAATTCGGATTTAAGATAGAACCGTACCAAACAGAAAGAAGGTATCCTCATGGGACATATTGATGATTATTATCCGGCCAGCGGCCGCGTCATTCTACATGTGGATATGAATGCTTTTTACTGCTCGGTGCATGAGGCGGAAGAGCCGGAGCTGTACCGCGGCAAGCCGACGGCCGTTGCCGGCAGCGTCGAGCTGCGCAAAGGGGTCATCGTTACCTGCTCCTATGCTGCACGTGCCCTCGGCATCCGCACGGGAATGAATGTAAGGCAGGCGCTGCGGCTGTACCCGGACCTGATCATCATTCAGCCTGATTTCCATCTGTACCGGAAGTACTCCAATGCATTTATGAATATAGCGTATGCTTACACACCGCTGCTGGAAGCGACGTCGATCGATGAATGCTATCTGGACATTACCGGCTCCAAGCAATTCGGCACACCGCTCGATATCGCAAAGGAGATCCAGAACCGGATCCGCGAGGAGCTGTCCCTGCCATGCTCCGTCGGCATTGCGCCGAACAAACTGCTCGCCAAGATGGCGTCGGACATGAAGAAGCCGAGCGGGCTCTCGGTGCTGCGGATCCGGGATGTGCCGAATGTGCTGTGGGGCAAGCCGTGCGCCGAGCTGTTCGGCATCGGCCGCAAGACGGCGGAGAAGCTTCGCAAGCTGAACATTCTCACCATCGGTGATCTGGCCAAAGCCGATGAACATTTGCTGACTTCGGCCTTTGGCGTGACGGGGGCCTGGATGAAGCGCGCCGCGAACGGGATTGACCATGCGCCTGTCGTGGCGGAACGGGAGCAGAGCAAATCCATCGGGCACACGACGACGCTGCCGCAGGATGTCACCTCGAGTGACGAAGCGAAACGCGTGCTGCTGAATTTAAGCGATCAGGTTGCGCGCCGGCTAAGGCGTAAGGGCTTGATGGCCAGCGGGATCCAGATTACCCTGCGCACGCCGGATATGAAGACGATCACCCGATCGAAGCAGCTTTCCGTTCCGACCGAGAATACGGAAGACATCTACCGGGAAGCCTGTGTATTGTATGATCGGCATTGGAAGCAGGAACGCCCGCTTAGGCTGCTCGGCGTCACGCTGCAGCAGCTTGCCCGGAAGGAGGAAGCGGCGATTCAGCTGGATCTGTTCGATTATGAGAAGCAGCCGAAGAAGGAGTCGCTGACCCGGGTTATGGACGAGCTGCGCAATAAGTTCGGGGAGAGCGCCGTGCTGACGGCCGGCATGCTGGGAGATGATCCGTCGTCCCTCATCCGCGATCATAAACGGAGAGGAACATCGCTGCAGATGGACTTTGCCAGAGAGCATGGCCAATCGCGAAATAACGAAGATTAGACGTCGTTTTGTCGGAATATGTTAGGAATTTTATTTGTATTCCTAAAAAAATTGTATTAATATATGAAGATGGTGGAGCAAATCCGCCGGCTTGTATTTTGTTCATTTAAAAGAATGTTTATAGATATACAGGAGGAAGAGAAACTATGGCTAAATACACCTGGGTTGATAAAGATACCTGCATCGCTTGCGGCGCTTGCGGAGCAACAGCCCCTGATATTTACGATTATGATGATGAAGGCCTGGCGGAAGTAATCTTTAACGGGGACAATAACCGCGGGGTGACGGAAATACCGGAAGACATGCACGACGACATGCTCGATGCTTGCGACGGTTGCCCGACGGATTCCATCCGCATCGCTGACGAGCCGTTCAACGCTGAATAATTGCGAGTCGGCCAAATACCATAACATGCTATATTTATGAACTCATAACTTACGTCCCCTGCCTGCAGCGGCAGGGGACGTTTTTCGTATGCGCGAATAACGATAAATGCGAGCTACATACGCGAGAGAGTGGTGTAAGGCCAAGACATGGGGCAGAAAATATAGGGCTAGCATGACATAAGGACATAAGGCTAGCATGACATATGCCATCAATCTGTAATTTATACATATTCCGGATACAGGATCCGATATAAAGGATATGGACATATCCAGATCTAGATAACAATTGAAGCCGTATTGGAGGCTCTCATATGAACAATTCAATGTACCTTAAAAGGTATGTAGAGACCCATCCCGATAACAAGATGGCCTGGTATTTGCTGGGCAAGGAGTACGAGCGGGCAGGAGAGCAGGGCAAGGCCACTTACTGCTATAACCGGGCTGAGGAGGTATACGAGGCCTTCGAGCTTAGCAAAGTCCCTTCGGACATATGGAAAAATTACGAGCAGCGCCTGCTGCAGCTCGAACGGGAGAAGGAGCTCAAGCGGAGGCGGAACCGGCGCTGGCTGGTAGCCCTCGCGCTGCTGCTCCTCGTTCTCATTCCGCCAGTGCAAGCTCCGGGATATCCGGGAGGATTGCCGGCGGAAGCCGATGCTCAGCCTGATGCCCCGGCTTCCGCCGCGGCGATCAGGCAAGCGGTGGGCGAACGCGGAGATAAACCGATGTTCACGGCTGTAGCCGAAGGCAGAAGCGCTGCAGCCGACGACGGAGCGGACGAAGAGGGAGACAGCGCATTGCCTCGCCTTCTAAAGCATCCCGAGCAGTTACCTTCATGGTCGGTTGCGCTTGGCATGCCCCGCCGGGGCAAGTGGCTGCTCTGGAGCAGCGATATGGAGCGGTTATATGCATTGCATCGGGACCGGGCAGGGGAAATAGCGATTACGCCGTTCGAAGGAGCTGCCGGAGAATGCGAGTGCGAGCCGCTAAGCAGCGCAGGATTGGCCCGAAGGGCGGGACAGTGGGCGGATCTGCAATTGGAGACGGCGGTGCTGGAGAAGGCGGTGGAGGGCTATCATACCCGGCATGGGCGGCTGCCCGATTCGCTGGATGAGCTGACCCGGCCGTTTCCGAACAACTGGCTGTCCGGCCGATCGACTGCGATGGAGGACATGTTTGATGTCCTGATTCAGCGGAAACAAAACGCTGCCCCTGCCGGGAAGGCGCAAAATGGCACCAGGGGGAAAGCGGAAGAAGGAGCGCAGAACAAGCTCGGATACTGGGGCACCTCACCGGACGGAGCACCATATTTCAAGGAGCCGCTCGAGGTCATCATTGACAAGGATAAGCATCGCCTCGCTGTGGTCAGCGGTAAGATTATGCTTCGAAACTATGCGGTCGGGCTTGGCGGAGCCAAGACGCCGCTTGGAGATTTTCAGATCAGCGATAAGGTGGTTAACCCGAACGGGACGACCAGAGGTCCGTACGGCACAAGAGGCATGCAGTTATCCGATACGCTGTATGCGATACACGGCACGGAGGAGTTGGATAGCATCGGGGCGGACGAGTCCGAGGGCTGCATCCGGATGCTGAAGGAGGATGTCGAAGAGCTGTTCGATCTGGTTCCGATGGGAACCTCGGTGAAAATTCGGGAAGGGGTTCTGCCTGACGAGCTGTGGACTCCTAAAGAGCGCTTCAAGCTGAAGCACAGCCAGGGTCAGACCAACCCCGCCAAGGTGTATCACTGGCTTGATTAAGGCTGGGAGATCATAATCAATACGATAATGAGGATAACAAGGAGTGCGATGCCTGTGCCGATCCACAGCAGAGCCTTTTTGTTAACCTCTTCTTTTTTTTGCTGCAGGACTGGAGGCTTTCGTTTGGCTGACATATGGCGTTCCCTTCTTTCTCAATGAAATAATCGCTGATTGCCTTATATTGTATAGGGTTTGCGCCCAAAAATCCATAACATGTCCGCCCGTTAGCGCGCCCGGTTTACACCCAAAAACTTTCTTTTTGCCGCGGAAACGGCTAAACTGAAGGGTAGAGAAATTAACTGGATGAGAGGAAGAGTCGATGTGCTGTACCGCAATATAGGCAAACCTTTATTTTTCAAAATGGACCCGGAAAAGGCCCACCATCTCGTTGTCGGCGGCCTCGGGCGAGCCTCCGGCGTCATCGGCGCGGAAGCGGTCATGCGGGGGATGTATGGCGTGAGCGAAACGCCGGACTTGGCCGTGGACCTGTTCGGACTTCATTTCCCGACACCGGTCGGGCTTGCCGCCGGATTGGATAAAAATGCGCAAGCCGTCAAGGGATTTTCCTCCATCGGCTTTGGCTTTATGGAAGTAGGTACGGTTACACCGAAAGCCCAGCCGGGTAATGAACAGCCGAGGCTGTTCCGTTTGCCTCCGGATGAGGCGCTCATCAATCGAATGGGCTTTAATAATGAAGGTGCCGACGCGATGGCGAAGAGGCTGTCCGCGCTCAAGGAGCGCCGGATTCCGGTAGCGGTCAACATCGGTAAAAATAAAGCCACGCCGAACGAGAAGGCGAATGGCGATTACGAGGCCTGCATCCAGGCTTTGTTTCCGTACGGCGATTTTTTCGTGGTGAATATCAGCTCGCCGAACACGCCGGATCTGCGGAGCTTGCAGCACGGCAGCGAGCTCTCATCATTGCTTGAAGCGGTGATGAACGAGATGAACCGTCAGGCCGGCGTTCACGGCAGCCGGAAGGCTGTGCTCGTCAAGATTGCGCCGGACGTGAGCGATGCCGAGCTCGAGTATATGGTGGAGACGATCCGTGCGAGCGGGGTATCCGGCATTATCGCTACCAACACCACGCTCTCCAGGGAGGGGCTTACGCACAGCAACGCCAAAGAGACCGGCGGGCTCAGCGGAAAGCCGCTGCGAGAGCGCTCGACTGAAATCATCTCGCGGATCTATAAGCAGACCGGCGGAACGCTGCCGATCATCGGCTCCGGAGGAATCTTCACGGCGGCCGATGCATATGAGAAAATACGCGCAGGCGCCAGCCTGGTAGAAATTTATACGGCACTTATCTATGAAGGGCCCGAGGTCAACCGCAAGCTGCACGCCGGTCTGAGGCAGCTGCTGGCGAAGGACGGCTTCAGCCATATTTCCGAAGCTGTCGGGGCGAATCATCGGTAAAGGGGTAAAGACAGGAGGCAAGGGCAATGGACGTTAGAGACTGGGGGACATTTTTGCTTCCGTACGAGCAGACCGTTGAAGAATTGAAAGTCAAATTCAAGACGATGCGCGCAGAGCTTAAGAAACGGGAGGAATATGCGCCTATCGAATTCGTAACGGGCCGGGTCAAGCGGATATCGAGCATACTGGATAAGGCGAAACGCCTTAATGTTCCCATGGATCAGCTGGAAACCGGCATCGAGGATATCGCGGGCATCCGGATCATGTGCCAATTCGTGGAGGACATCCGGCGGGTTGCCGAATATATTCGCGCACGGAAGGACCTGACGGTATTATACGAGAAGGACTATATAACGAACTTTAAGGAAAGTGGCTACCGCAGCTTTCATATGATTATCGAGTATCCGGTGCAGACCGCGCTCGGGCAGAAAAAGGTGCTCGCCGAGATTCAAATCCGGACGCTTGCCATGAATTTCTGGGCTACGATCGAGCATTCGCTCAGCTACAAATATAGGGAAAGCCTGCCTGACGATATCCGGGAACGCTTGAAGAAGGCCGGCGAAGCGGCGAACACGCTGGATACCGAAATGTCCAGCATCCGCGAGGAGATACTGGAAGCGCAGCGTCGGTTCGAGGATGACTCCAACATTACGACCCAGGTGCTGCATGCGATTCACCAGCTGTACTTTTTCCATTTGGTCAACGAAGCGATCGCCTTTCAGGAGCGCTTTAACGCCATCTGGCAGGAGCATGATATGGAGGAAATGAAGCTGCTCCTGGACGAAGTAAAAGAGCTGCTGGTGCAGGCCAAGAAGAAAGTGAACGAGTACGATGTATGAACGGCTGTACGTAGCGTTCCTCGTTTACTTTAATCGGGACCGGGACTATTTCGAATGCCATGAGGTGCTGGAGGAGCTTTGGCTCGATACGGATAAGGATCCGAGATACAAAGGGCTCCTTCAAGCGGCAGTGGCCCTGTTCCATTTCCGGAACGATAACATCCGGGGCGGGTTGAAGATGTTTCGCAGCGCGGTAAACAGGCTTGAAGGCTATGCCGAAGATGAGCTCGGCATCCGGATGGGGAAGCTGGTGGACGAGATGCGGGAGTATGTCCGAGGGCTGTCGGGGTACGAGCAGCATCCTATTCCTTACCGGGATCTCACAATCGACATCGTGGATCCGGAGCTTCAGAAAGCCGTCGATGAAGCATGGAGGCATATTCGTCCAAATGTGCCGCAGCGGCGCAAGCCGGAACGGCCGCGTACGAAGCAGGGATTGTCCTCCTGATCCGGGATGGGAGAGGAATCGTCGGACCTATCGATCATGGATTTAGTGCAAGATGAAAAGATAAAAAAGAGCTGCCCGTCAGTAGGATAATCTACTTGGGCAGCTCTTGTTGTAGTGATATATGAATGGAATTGCACGCAGCAGCGTAGAGGACGAAACGAATCCGGACAAGCGAGAGCGGTCGCCTTTGTCCCTGAATTTCTTCCTTTGTTCAGAGGATTTTAGGGAATTTAGGGGCAACAGCGATGGGAGGAACGATTCGTGCTCGAAGCGCCTTTCCAGGCAGATAAAAGAGCTGCCCGTCAGTAGAATAATCTACGTGGGGCAGCTCTTGTTTTACCGATATATCGAATCAGGACTCGGTGCCTTTATATTTATTGTCGATAAATTGCTTGATTTCATCGACGGATTTGCCTTCGTCATGAAGCCGCTTGGCATCCTGAAGCTCGGTAAGGCATATGCCGCACTGGGCGCCATGGTCCGTCCATTTCACTTCGCCGTCCTTGCTCTCGGCGATAAAGCAGCGGTGAAGGGAATCGTGATAACCGGTTTCCTCGTCCATGCAGCCGCAGTAGCATTTGATCTCTTTGAGGATGTCTTCCAATTCGCCGACCGTCGCATAGGTCGCTTGCGTATTGTCGGTGTAGCTTGACAGGAACTTCGGCATCTCGCTTAGGCTTGCCGTTGTTTCATACCGTTCGGAGGCAGCTCCATGGTGATGCCCTGCGGTTGCAGATTCCTTGCCGCCGCAAGCGGCAAGAAGCATGCCTGACAGAATGAAGGTAAAAAGAATGGCCCGGGCGCGCTTCATTTCGTCACGCTCCCTTTATATTTGTCGAGGAATTGCTTGAAATCGTCCAAGCTGTACCCTTCAGCTGCGCCTTCCTGCTTCAAACCGCCGACCATGCGTTCCTTCTCCACACCGTTCTCAAAGTAGACAAGCGTAGGGGTGAACTCGATGTTGTATTCTCTCCAGCCTTCCTGGTATTCGCGCAGGTTGTACTGGTGCAGCATAACGCCCGCATCGCTGGCCAGCGGCATCAGTTCAGGGGTTGTCGCCCGGCAATGCGGACAGTCGGATGCGAAGAAGTACACGAAGAAGTTCTCCTTGTTATTGACCTTGTCCTTCAATTGATCAGGAAGTATGATATTCTGATAGTTCGGATCATTCAGCAGTTCCTGCGTAGCCGGATTCAGGCTGGATATTTTCTTGCCGCCGTACAGATCGCTCTTCCCGCCCGAGAGGTTCAGGATGACGAGCGCCGCAACAAGGACAACGAATACGCCTCCGAAAGCGTACAGTGATGTGTAGTTATTCTTTTTTTTCCGATTCATGAATACACCCCTTAAGGATTAATAATAAGCGCATAACTGAGAGTTCGAAAAGTCGGTCTTTCAGCACCGAAGCACATACTTCCGAAGTGCGTTTCTTCAAAACGCTTTAGGTTGGATGAAGCTAGGGGCTGAGGAGCGGAGCGTACGTTTTGGGTACGTGAGCACCTGAAATGTTTCCGTAGGAAACATACTTCGAAAGCACAAGCATAGGCCCGGCTGAATTCAAGATTCGATCCGAGTTACTTCTTGACTCCCTTCGTGATCAAAAGACGACTTTTTGAATAACCTCTATAAGGACTTGTCCTTTTTAATGTAGTTTATTATACAATATTAACGGTAGGAGCGGAACATGCGAAACGCCGCTACATATTGACGAAATAAGCAAGCAACAGATCCGATACAGAACAGGTAGGTACTAAACATGGCATTACGACTGCCCTCGCCGTTCCAGGCGAAGATGAAAACACTGCTGGGATCAAACTATGACAATTTTATGAAATCCTATGAACAGCCGCCGTTTGCCGGGATCCGGGTCAACACGCTGAAGATCACGGATGAAGATTTCCGCCGCATCTCGCCTTATAAGCTGGATCCTATCCCTTGGTGCAAAACCGGCTATTATATTGAAGAAGGGGAGCGTCCGGGACGGCATCCGTACTACCATGCGGGGCTGTATTATATTCAGGAGCCGAGCGCCATGGCTCCGGTCGAGCTCCTCGGAGTGGAGCCGGGCGACATCGTGCTGGATCTGTGCGCCGCTCCGGGCGGGAAATCGACGCAGATAGCCGCCAAGCTGCAGGGCAAGGGAATGCTGGTCAGCAACGACCTGCATCCGGACCGCACCAAAGCGCTGGCCAAAAACCTGGAAATGTACGGGGTGCGCAATGCCATTGTGCTTAATGACAGCCCGGAGCGGATTGCCGAGGCCTTTCCCGAGGCCTTTACGAAAATACTGATTGATGCGCCCTGCTCAGGTGAAGGCATGTTCCGCAAGGACGAGTCGATGCTGAAATATTGGGAGGAGTCTTCCCCGCAAACGTTTGCCGGAATGCAGCGCGACATCTTGAAGTCAGCCGTGAAGATGCTGCGTCCGGGAGGAACGCTTGTGTATTCTACATGCACTTTCTCGCCGGAGGAGAATGAAGGAATGATTGCAGAGCTTCTGGCGGAGCATCCGGAATTCCGGGTCATGCCGATTGACCATTCGGGCCCGTTTTCGCCGGGAGAATCCGACTGGTTGGAACGGAATATGGGGCATATCTCCACTGAATTGCGTGAACAGGTCGCCGGAACTGGCAGGCTGTGGCCGCATAAAGTTCAGGGGGAGGGGCATTTTGTTGCCGTTCTCAGCCGGGACGGCGAGCTTGCACGGATGGAGGACGCCGGGGAACATGCGCCTCCTGTTCATGCGGACACTGCCGCCGGCGGCCACCTGGCAGTCTCGTCCGGCAAGGAGAAGCGAAGCGAACGCAAGGGACGGTCGTCCCTCCGGGATCCGCGCAAAGGCAATCCGCGCGGAGGCGGAAGAGGCGGACAGGCGGATTCCCCTCGGCTGGACGGCGCTGGGCGTCCGGCCGGTTCCATCTCGCTGGAACCTTTTACAACGTTTCTGAGGGAGCATCTGGCAGGAACGCTTTATGGTTATCCGATTACCTACGGGAATCACGTGTATTTGTCCCCGTTACCGAATGAACGCCTCGAGGGGCTCAAGGTGATCCGCCCCGGGTGGTATATGGGTCAGATCAAGAACGAGCGTTTTGTTCCCGGCCATCCGCTGGCAACCGCTCTTCGCGCCGAGGAATTCGTGCGGACGATCAGCCTGCATTCGGAGGACGGAGAAGCGATCCGTTATCTGAAGGGCGAGACGCTGTCCATACCGGAGGAGCGGCTGCATCTTTTCGGGGCTGCAGAAGGAAAGGGATATGTGTTAGTCTGTATTGACGGCTACTCGGCAGGCTGGGGCAAATGGCAGGGCGGCATGCTTAAGAACGAATATCCGGCAGGTTGGAGGTGGACATCCGTATGAGTGCAAAGGGAAGAACGACACAGCGGTTGGATAAGGTGTTGTCCAACATGGGGTTCGGCTCCAGGGCAGAGCTGAAGAAGAAGGCGAAGAGCGGCAGCATTGTCGTGAATGGAGCGGTCGTGAAGGACCCAGGGAAGCATGTGGATCCATATACGGATTCGATTGAAATCGATGGAGAAGCCATCGCCTATCGGGAATATGTGTATTTAATGCTGCATAAGCCTCCAGGCGTGATCTCGGCGACGGAGGATGTGCGGGAGCGGACGGTGCTGGATCTTCTGGATGAAAAATATCTTGTGTTCGAGCCGTTTCCGGTTGGAAGACTGGATAAAGATACGGAAGGCCTGCTGCTGCTGACCAATGACGGCAAGCTCGCACATGAGCTGCTGTCGCCCCGAAAGCATGTGCCCAAGACTTATCAGGCGATCGTCGAGGGGCGGGTGGATGAGGAGGATATCCGGCAGTTTGCCAGGGGCGTGACCCTGGATGACGGGTATGTGACCTTGCCGTCGGAGCTTGTTATTGACGACCGGGAAGAGCAGGGCGATGGAAGCATTCGCTCCCGCATAACGCTGACCATCCATGAAGGCAAGTTCCACCAGGTCAAGCGGATGTTCGAGGCGGTCGGTAAAAAGGTGATTTACCTCAAGCGGATCAGCATGGGAACCCTCCGGCTGGACGAATCGCTTGAGATCGGATCCTACCGGGAGCTAACAGAGGTGGAGCTGGCCGGCATCGGCCGGGCGATGAACTAAATATTAAATGGACGAGCTAAAGATATAGATAACGACAAAAGTGGATAAGGATGGGTGGAGAATGGCATACAAATTAGTAGCGCTTGACGTAGACGGGACGCTTCTGAATGATGAGCATGAAATAACCGAAGTTACCAGGAACACCGTGATGGAAGCTGCAAGGCAGGGCATTGAGATCGTGCTGTGCACAGGCCGCGGACCGCTCAACTCGATTCCGTTCATGGAGAGCATGGGGCTTGGCGGTTATGTGATCAGTCATAACGGGGCGGCTACGGTGGAGGTCGAAACGAAGCGAATCGTTCACCAGTTCGGCATGGAGCAAGCGGAGCTCGATCCGTTTATGGCCTACTGCCGGGAGCGGGGGGTTCATTTCGACATCAATACGGCCTTCGAGATGTATGTGGACAATGTAGAGGAGCTGGCAGGTCCTGTCCGGCATATGTATGAAAATTACTTGATGATGCCGAGCAATCTTCCCGCCTGGGAGGAGCTGCCTGACCCGGTTGTCAAATTTACCGCCTTCGGCGAGCCCGGGGATATGGATGCCGTGCTCAAGGACTGGAGCACATGGACGATGACCCTTAACATGCTGCGCAGCGGTGAATACTTCATCGATCTGATGCATGCGGAAGCTTCCAAGGGCAATGCGCTGAAGCAGCTTGCCGCCAAAAGGGGGTACCGGCAGGACGAGGTGCTTGCCATCGGCAACTATTATAACGATATTACGATGCTTACGTTTGCCGGCATGGGCATTGCGATGGACAATTCGCCGGTCGAGGTCAAGGCGGCTGCGAATGCGGTGACCGCCTCCAACAATGAAGACGGCGTTCACGAGGCTTTGGTCAAATACTGCTTGTCCTAGTGCTTTTATGCTCCGCGCATAAAACAAGGCGCTGCTGCAACCACGGATGTGGCTGCAGCAGCGCCTTATTTGCTTGAATGACAGGCCACATGAAGCTATCGCAATGTCGTCAAGCATAAAGGAACGTGAAATGTTTCCGCATTACTTGAACTGGCGCAAGCCTTTAGGCAGGTGATTCTTGAGCTGTCCGCCGCTGGACTTGCCCCATCCGAGGGGCAGACCGTCGGTCGTCACAAGTGCCCATCCTTTATACTCGGATGGAACCGACAGCGTTTCGCCCCTGAGGTAGGCCGAGACCTCGGCCGAATCCGGGGACAGATCGACGGTACGGGCCGCTTGCTCCGGCTTGCTGGCCATCGCTAGCGCGTGGGCGGGCTCGATCCGGTTCTTCTTGAGGTGGGCGAGATGAAGACCGGCACGGAGAATTTTCAGCCCGCGCAGCTGATGCTCGCTCCAGCTCCAGCCTTCGCCGGCCGGCAGCCAGTAAAGCTCGTCCCCGAACAAAAGAGGAGCGCCCGGAGGCAGCACATGGCCCGGTAAATCTTGCTCGGCCCAGGCTTTGAACGCTTCAAGGGCCGACCGCTCCGCCGACGGCTTGTCTCCCCGTTTTGGCTTGCCGCCTCGCTTGGACTCCGCCTCAGCATGAACCCGCTCGGCCGCAGAAGCTCCCTCCGCGCTCTTGACGAGAACGGCCACGAAGTGGCCTTCTCCCCGTTCCCGGTGGGGCCACAGGCGCTTCATCCCCCGAAGCTCAAGCTCGGGATACCGGTCAAGGATGCGCTGGACCAGCTTCTCGTTCTCGTCTTCATTAAAGGTGCAGGTGGAGTACGCTAACGTGCCTCCAGGCTTCAGCATGGCGCAAGCGTCCTGCACAATGTCCCATTGCCTGGAAACGCACAGCTCCACGTGGGAAGGCGACCACTCATCGATCGCGCCGGGATCCTTGCGGAACATCCCTTCGCCCGAGCAGGGAGCATCCAGCATAATCCGGTCGAAGCATCCGGGGAAGCGGCGGGACAGCTCGTCCGGTGCGGCGCTGGTCACAACGGCATTGGAAATCCCCATCCGTTCCACGTTCTCGGAGAGGATTCGGGCACGCTCCGGGTGTATCTCATTGGCGATGAGCAGTCCGCGTCCCGCCATTTTGGAAGCAATGTGGCTGGTTTTTCCTCCCGGTGCCGCGGCAAGGTCAAGGATCGTCTCTCCCGGCTGCGGGTCAAGCATTTCTACCGCTGACATCGCCGAGGGTTCCTGAATATAATATAGTCCGGCAGTATGGTACGGATGTTTGCCGGGACGTACCGTTTCATCATAATAATAGCCTGTACCGCACCAGGGAACCGGCGACAGCCGGAAATCCCGCAGGATGTTCCGTACAGGTTCTGCAGCCCGTTCTGCCTTCAACAGATTAAGACGAAGGCCTTGCGCGCGGGGCATGTCATAGCTGGCAAAAAAATCGTCCGACTCCTCTCGAAGCAGCTCCTGCATACGGGAGACGAAGTCGGCGGGCAGTTGTTCCTTTCCCATCCGGTCAGCAGCTCCTTTTCGTGCAAATATCCGTTGTTCTCTCTCGTAACCGCAAGCAGCTCACGCAGAAGCAACTATAGGGGTAACGGCGCTTAGGACGACGTCCGCGCCGGGACGATGCATTATGCGAACTCGTGGCAAACGATCCGGGCTCTTGAGGAACGGTCAATAGTTTATCATGCGGCGATGGTGCTCGTAAAGAATGCATTACGACCCGATCTGCCGCAAAAAAAAGACCGCCCTGATTAAGGGACGGCCTTGGCCTTCATTGGACGGCGGCTTCCTTCGGCTCATTGAGCAAATCCTCTAAAGAGCGGTAATCGGTAACCTTATTCTTGCCCGTCGTTTTCGAATGATACATCGCTTTGTCCGCTTGATCCATCAGCTCGTCCCCCTGGACGCCCTGACGGAGCACGCTGTACCCGACACTGATGGTCACGATGGTCTCCGCAGCCACGCGGGCCCGGATATTCTCGGCAACCTGGGAGGGCTTGATCCTGCGATCCACCACGAGCGCAACCAGCTCCTCGCCTCCGTATCGGCCGGTAATTCCGATCCCGTCAAGCTCCTCTTCCATGATAGCGGCTACTTGCTTGAGCACTTCATCGGCCCTGGCGTGGCCGTGGGTATCGTTAAGCTTCTTGAAATTGTCAATATCGCAGAAGATTGCGGATATCTTCAAAGCCTGGGCGGTATAGTGATCCAGGTATTTCATGAAGTGTCTCCGGTTGTATAGGCCGGTCAAGCCGTCCGTGATGGCCGAGCGATAGATGGATTGCATCAGCTCTACGATCCGCCGGAACAGGATGAAGAACACAAGGGTGTAGAACAACACCGGAAGCGCGAGCGCAAAGCCCTGCACCGGGATGGATACGATGCCAGTGTAGGTTTGAATGGCTTGAAGGGCGAACCACAGGGCATAGGCGGCAAGCCCGACCGCATATTTCACGGGCTGCCCGATGCGCGGAACCCCTTTCGTAAAGGCGGTATATAAAGCGCTGAGCAAGATGAAGTCAAAATATAAGCTTTGCCAGACCGGATCTATGGTGAAGGGCAGAAATGATGGGAGAAGCAGCGGAAGCAATAGAAGGGCGGCGGTCAGCAGCGGGAGCCAGTAATGCATCGTCTTGATTTTGCGGTACAGCATGACGACGGACATATTGAGCAGCACGAACGAGAAGAGGCGAATGATGCGAAGCACGATCGGTTCAGGCGAAAAATCGACAATTCCGATCCATGCCGAATGGATGTTCAGACCCTCGTGTGTCATAATGAAAGAGAAAGCAGCCGCCATATAAATATATGCGCTCTTCCGCTGCCTGCTGTACATAAACAGGCACATGATCAGCATCATGAACGCGATGCAAGCTCCGCAGACAGCGAATACTATTGGCAGAGGCGAAGTCGACCAAGAGGTCAAATCTGTGGACAAATGGCTTCACTCCTGTAGGTTTCCTTTGCATGAAACATATGTTCTAATATATCATATCGAAAAAGATTCTGGAAAGAGATTTATAGAAAGGGAGATCCCCATGAAACTTCTTCAAGCATTATTCTTCCCTCCTGAACAGCCGGGCGGCGTATCGTCGATGATTCCATATTTGCAGGAACGGTTCCATTCCTCGCGATGGGAGATGGAAATGTTCTGGCTCCCGAAGCGGATCCGCAATAAAGGGCACGAGGATCCGGTCTTCCATACCTTAGACTGGAAAGAATTCGGGGAAAGCCCGATCGTCGCAAAATATATCCAGACCTACCGCGATTATTTATGGTGGACCCGGCTCCGCATCCAAAAGCCTTACGATCTCATTCATAGCCATCATCCGATTGCAGGCATGTCCATGAAGGCCGTATTCCCGGAGGTTCCGCTTATCCAGACCGTCCATTCGAGTTATGAGCGGGAGCTGATTTTGAACGGGAAAATTCGAGAGGGCGGGCCGGAGCACCGGTTCCTCACCTCTTTATACAGAGAGCTTGAGTATATCAGCGACCGTTTGGTGACGGTTTCGGAATCCTTCAAGTCCTATATGTCACCCTATGTGGATCAGGCCGACTCGATCGAGGTCATCCATAACGGATTCGATGATCGGCGCTTTAAGCCGGTTCCCCATGAAAATGCGGTCCCTCAGCTGGTGACGGTATGCCGCCTTGTTCCTGCGAAGGGACTGGACATTCTGCTCCAGGCTTGCGCCGAGCTGAAACGAAAGGGTCATGATTATGTCCTTCATATCATCGGAGACGGCCCTGCACGCCAGGAGCTGGAGGAGATGGCCAAATCGCTGGGCATTTACCAGGAAACGATTTTTTACGGATACACACTTCATCCCGAAGAATTCATGCCATTCTTTGATATCTTCGTTCTGCCGTCGCGGGCGGAAGCGTTCGGCTCCGTATTCGCCGAGGCGGCGCTGAGCTGTCTTGCGCTTGTCGGCACCAATGTCGGCGGCATTGCCGAGCAGATTGAGGACGGGGTGAACGGGCTGCTGGTGCCCACGGAGGATCCGAAGGCGCTGGCGGACGCGCTGGAGAAGGTTATCGTGGACCCGCTGTACCGGTATGAGCTGGCCCGAACCGCGTCGGATAAGGCGAAGAACCAGTATTCGTTGTCCCGGTCGGTCAATCAGCTGAAAAAAATGTATTTGAATTATCAACCGAAGAAAGAGAGCTAGAGAGCGGCTATGGCTTCATTTCGATTTATACATGCTGCGGACCTCCATCTGGACAGTCCGTTCATCGGACTGCGGGGACTGGATGGAGGCATGCGCTCCTTCATTCAGGATTCGACCTTCCGGGCATTGGAGCAGCTGGTTCGGCTTGCCGTAAGCCGGCAGGTGGATTTTATGGTTATTAGCGGCGATATTTATGACAGCTCCAACATTTCGCTCCGCGCCCAGCTCCGCTTCCTGGATGCGATGGAGTTCTTGGCGCAGGAGGAAATAGCGGTATACGTTATCCATGGTAACCACGATCCGCTGGACAGCACCAAGCTTGCGGTGAAGCTCCCCCCGAACGTTCATGTGTTCGGGGCCGAGCCATCCCGGGTGACGGCCGTCCGGCGTTCAGACAAGCGGGAGGTGGCGCAGATCACCGGCATGTCCTATCCGACTTCGAAGGTGACGGACAATATTGCGCTTACCTATCCGCAGGCAACCCGGGAGCTTTATCATATCGGGCTGCTGCATGCGAATGTGGATGGCGATGCCCAGCACGAGACGTACGCGCCGTGCACGAGGAAGGATTTGTCGCTGGCCGGTTATCACTACTGGGCGCTCGGGCATATCCATACCCGGCGGATGCTGCAGCAGTCGCCCTATATTGTGTATCCGGGCAATATTCAAGGACGGCATATCAAGGAAACCGGGCCCAAAGGGTGCTATGTCGTCGATGTCGACGAGGGTTATAACACCGTGTTGAGCTTCCATGAGCTGGACTCCATGCGGTGGAGCCTTGTGCAAGCGCCGATCGATGGATGCGGCAGCGTGGACGAGTGGAGGCAATCCTTGGAGCGTACGCTCGGGCAGGTTGCGGCGGAAAACAGGGAGAAGCTCAGCTTGGTTCGGGTTATGATTACGGGACGCGGCCCTGTCCACCGGCAGCTCGAAAACGGCTACGTGCTCGATGAGCTGCTGAGCGAGATGAGGAGAAGGGAAGCGGCCAAGGCGAAGACCCAGGGTTACGGCGGCTGCGTCTGGATCGAGGGCTTCGCGCTCCAGTCCGGAGATGCGCTTGATATCGATCGTCTGCTTGCAGAGGACAGCTTCGCCGGGGAGCTGCTACGTCTTGCCCGTAACGAGCAGTCTGAGCATCGCGTGTTTGCCGAAGACGGCATGGTCTCGCATGCATTGGCGCCGCTGATGGAGCATGCCGAAATCCGGGCGCTGCTCGAACGCATGCCGGCCGAAGAACTGCTGGACTGGCTGCGCAGGGCGGAGGAGCTGACGCTTACGCTGCTGATGCAGGAGTCTAAGCGGGGAGAAGGTGCCGGGATATGAGGCTTGAGCGGTTGCATATTCAGGGGTTCGGCGGGGTACAGGACAAGCGCATCACGATCGAAGCGCCGGTAACGGTACTCTACGGGCCGAATGAAGCGGGAAAGAGCACGGTGCTGTATTTTATAAGAGCGATGCTGTATGGGTTTCCCGGCAAGAGTCTGCCGGCGGAGCGCGGAGAACCGGCGGATCCGGGCATTCACGGGGGAGAATTGCGCTTCCTGGACGATGAGGGGACGTTGTGGACCATCCGCCGCTTTGGTCAGCCCGGTGAGGGCTCTGCGGGAAGCCGCAAGGAACGGGTACATATTCAGAGAATGGCCGATGACGGCACGGTGCTTGAGCTGCGGCAGCATGATCTTGAACGGGAAGCGCTCGGCGGCGTATCGAAGGAGATGTTCCGGCAGCTGTTTGCCGTCTCGCTCAGCGAGCTGCAGGAAATTCGCAGCCTGCAGTCTGCCGAGATCAGCGGCTATCTGTTTCATGCCGGAATCGGCGGCGGCGCGAATATTATGGAAGCCGAGCGCCGATTGACACAGGAGATGGACAAGCTGTACAAGCCGCGGGGCAAAGTGCAGCAAGCGGCAAAGCTGCTGCAGTCCATCGAGCAGCTCAAGGCCGAGGCGACCGAGAGCAGGACGTATGTCCCTCGTTATAATGAAGTCATGGATGCAATCCGGGAAACGGAGGACCGGCTGGAGCAGCTGGAGCTTGAACGCGCAGGCTCTGCGAAGGATCTCGCGCTGCTTCGAAAGGCGATGGAGATCCGCACGTTGTGGCTGGCTTGGCGTGAGGCCAAGCTGGAGCTGGACGGCTTGCCGGAATGCGGCAGCTTCCCGCCGGAGGGCATTGCAAGGTGGGAGAGAATCGAAGAGGAGCTGCGGCAGCTGGAGTCGCAAATCCAGCGGATCGAGCGGGCGCTCGGGGATACCGAGACAAAGCTTGCCGGCATGCCCCGGCTGGAATGGCTGGAGGAGCAGGGACAGCAGGTTGAGGATCTATGGGGCAGGCGGAGTTTATATGAGGCGGGAAATCGCGAGCTTGCGCAGCTTATGGCAGACCAAGCGGCCCAGGCGGACCGTCTTGCAGGGCTGCTGCGAAGCATAGATCCGGACTGGACCGAGACGGAGCTGGTCGCTTTGTCCACCTCGGCGGCCGAACGCGAGGAGGTACGGCGGCTCGGAGCGGCCTTTGCCGGCTATGACCGCCGGATGGAACAGCTGTCGGTGGAGCTTCGCGGAGCCCAGCGGGCGGCAGCTGCTGCGGATTCTGGGCTAAGCGAGGCGCGGCGAAAGCTGCGCGAGGAGATGGAGCGCGGGAAAGAGAGCTTTGCCATGCTTAAGCCCGGTTCGCCTCAGGAGACGGCTATGCTCTGGGCCCGGCTTCAGCAGACGGCGGAGCGCTGGCGGGAACGGAGACTGAGCCAGCCGCTGCCGGAGCTAAAGGCTGCCGGGACAGGCAAGCACGGCTGGCTGCCGTCCGCTTATTCGGGCCTGCTTGCCGTGATGGCTGTATTAACGGTTAGTCTGGTGTCCTTCCTGCTCTGGAGCGGTGCGAACGGCGTAGCGGTTATATCTGGCGCGCTAATGGTGGCGGGTATGGTCTATGTGATATGGAGCGGCAGGCGGAGTGTTAAGGACACTCCTTCCTCGGAACCCTACCCTTACGCTGGGGAACCCGGCGGAGATGATGCCTCTGAGGTAGAACAACTGTTATCGGCACTCGTATCCAGTCCATATTCCGCCGCCGCAGCGACGGCGGAATATCCGGGGAGCCGGCGGGCTAAGACCGAAGCGCGGCCTGCCCGCGATCCGCTCACGTTGGAGGCCCAGCTGCGGGAGCTCCGATCGGTCATGGATGCCTGGCAGGCATGGCGTCAGCGGCTGGACCGCTTGACGTCCGAGTGCCTCTCGGCCGAGGAGAAGGTTAAGCTTCAGGCAGCAGAGCTGTCGGCCATAGAGGGCACGATCGAACGTGAGGAGAAGCGGTTCGTCCAGCTGGAGCGGCAGTGGGAATCCTGGCTAAGCCAGCGGTTGCTGCCGCAGAGGCTGTCGCCTGATGCGATGCTGGATCTGTTTAATGCGATTGAGCAGGGACAAGAGCTCGTGCGGCAGCAGCGAGCGAGAGCGGCAAAGATCGACGGGCTTGCGGGAGCTGCCAAGGCGTATGCGGCATCGTGCCTTGAGCTGACTCTGGGTGACGAAGCCCCGGATCGGAACCGGGAGTCTCTTCCGACTCCGGATGCCGTTCTGTCTAAACTCGGCGATTTGCACCGGCGATGGAAGCAGTATCAGGAGGCTTCAGCCGAGCGTGAAGCCCTCCGGCACCGGCTTATGGAGCTGCAGGACGAAGCGGCTGCTGCGGACGAAGCCCGCACGGCAGTGCTGCAGCGGAAGGAGCAGCTGCTTGGTTTGTCCGGGGCAGCTGACGGGGAAGGCTATTTGCGGATGGGGGCTGCCGCCCGGCGGAAGGAGGAGCTGGAGCGTGAGATCCGTCATCATGAAATCACCATGTTCAGCGGGCTTGACAGCCAGCTGCGAAGCCGGATTTTGCAGCTGCTCGAATCGGCCGACGGTGCGGCGCTGGAGGCGATGCTCCAAGAGCGGGAAGAGGCGGATGCCTCTTTGGCAGAGCTGCGGGATGAGCTCCAGGAGCGCCGCGGGAGATTGCTGCAGGAGCGGGAATCGCTGGAGGCCGCCGGGAATCGTGACTCTGCGAACCAGCAGCTGGAGGAGCAGCGGGCGGAGCTGAAGGAGCTCGTCAGCCAATATGCCGTTCGCGCCATTGCAGTGGAGCTGATCGAGCGCACCAGACGCTTCTATGAGCAGGAGAAGCAGCCGCAGGTGCTGCGGCTTGCCTCCCGCTATTTCTCGAAGCTTACAGGCGGCACCTACAGCCGGATCGTTATGCGCATGGGGGATCAAGCCCTGTTAGCCGAAAGGCCGGACGGCGGGCTGGTCGAGAGTGCCAGGTTGAGCCGGGGGACGGCGGAGCAGCTGTATCTGGCGATGCGGCTTGCTCTAGTACAGTCCATGCCGCATGCTGCGGGCATTCCGCTTATGCTCGACGATCTGTTCGTCAATTTCGACAGCCGCCGGCTCGGGTATGTCCTGGAGCTGATCTCCGAGCTGTCGCACAGCCGCCAGATTGTGATGATGACGTGTCATCCGCATGTTACAGAGCAGATCCGGCAGCGCATTCCCGAGGCGCAAGTCATCGTAATGTAAATATAAGTGAAGACCGGTTCCGTCACAGGAAACCGGTCTTTTTTGCGATTAATGCAGCAGATTATTTCGGGTTCGTCAGCGGGGAGCCGAACAAGGTGAGGCGCAGCACCCACAGCAGGCAGAGGGCGCCAAAGATCGGGTAGAGCAGCGACAGCAGCGAGCTGAAGCCGAACTGGCTGAAGAAATAGCAGAAGAGCATGATTCCGAAACTGATCGTTCTTGAGGACCATGAAGTCCACTGCTGCACTTGCAGGGTTATTCCGTATATATTCGCCACGAAGGTGCTGAAGATTTCAAGAAAGATCAGGATCAGGTAGATCATTTGTACGAACCAGCCGAGATGAGCGGCAATGCTCCCCATCGGAATTTCAAATTGGGCGATGCCGGGCATCTGCGCGGATAAGGCGAAATGGGCTGCCATCAGCATAAATCCAACCCCCGCTCCGCCAAGGATACCTCCCCATTTTACTACGGTCGTTTTTTCAGTTTGATTGCCGAGGGGCACGAGTACGGGCATCGCCAGCACCAAATTAAAAGCCGTGTACAGAAGCGGGGCCAGCCAGGCCGCCGGAAGGCTCTGATCGGTCGTTAACGTGAGAAAGCGGGTGGCGCCGGGTGACTGGATCGTCTGCGAGATCACCGCTACGGACAATGTAATCATCATGGGGACGACGAGCGAGTTCATGGTCATGATGGACTGGATGCCCTTTCTCAGAATGAAGTAGGCCCCGATCATGGTCACGAACAAGCCGGTCTGATAACCGATATTTAAATGCTCCATGAATACCGAGCCGGCGCCGGCCAACATGATGCTGTTGACGCCAAGCAGGATGATGAACATAAACACGCTGATCCAGCTCCCGGATTTCGCGCCGAACAAAAATTTATTCAAATCCTCGAACGATTTCGCGCCGATCCGCCTGGAGATCATCAGGATTTTCGTACCGAGCCAAATGAACAAACCGGTTGCGAGAATGATGGTAAGGGTTGCCCAGTGACCGTATTGGGTAAAAAACTGCAGGATTTCACGGCCGGTGGCAAAGCCTGCGCCGACGATGGTTCCGATATATGTGAACGCGATCTGGAAAACACGGATAATATCCTTCAAGCGCTAAGCCCCCTTGCTAGTGAGTGATCGGCACATCTGTGTATAGTACAAGGTATGCTTGACCCTTCATGGACATGACTCGAACCTGTCCTGCCACGCTGGGTTCAGGGGGATCGTGCTTGGGGCTTGCCCGTTCCAGCCCACTGGCGAGCATTACACTGGCGGGCATTGCACTGGCGGGCATTGCACTGGCGGGCATTGCACTGGCGGGCATTGCACTGGCGAGCATCGCACTGGCGAGCATTGCATTGTCGTGCATCGCACTGGGAGCATCACAGTGCCGAGCATCGCACCGTCGAGCACCACACTGCCGTGCATCGCATGCAACCATTTTTCACAGCCTCTAGAAGAGGTGCCTGGCAAGTGGGATCCGATGCTCTATCTCAATGTAAGGTATAATGACGAAAACCCGTATAATTACATGACGAATAAGTGACGGGTGGAGCGTTTGTACTTGCCGTACAAGGGTTGAATGTGTTACTTTTACGACAAAGGAATGGGTGGGAGGTCATTGTGGATGGATTGGTTAAAGGAGCGGATTGTTAAAGAGGGGATCGTGCTGTCGGATCAGGTGCTGATCTTGGACGCCCTGCTGACGCATCAAGTGGACCCGGCTCTTATTATGGATATGGGCAGGGAATTTGCTAGGCGGTTTCGGGATCAAGGCGTGACCAAGGTGATTACGCTGGAATCCTCCGGCATATCGGTCGCGTTTGCGGCTGCGCTGGAGCTGGGGGTGCCGATGGTGTTCGCCCGGCGGAAAAAGACGCTGCTCGCTGATCCGGATGCTTTATGTGAACGGGTTCCGTCTTTTACCAAAGGGATTGTGACGGACATCATGGTGTCCAGGCAGTATATACAAGATAATGACAGAGTACTCTTCATTGACGATATTATTGCCAATGGCGATGCGGCCAGAGGCTTGATCAAAATTATCAGCCGGGCCGGTGCGGAGCTCGTTGGATTGGGCGTTGTGATTGAGAAAAGCTTCCAGGCGGGGGCACGGACGCTCCGCGAGCAGGATGTTCGCGTGGAATCCCTTGTCACCATTTCCTCGCTGGAGGACGGACGCATTCATTTCGGCTAGCCGTGGTGCAGGCGATCCCGATCTTTTCGGCTGATACACGGATGCATCCACTGCTGCGATATGATTCTCCGCACTAAGCGAAGCTTGGCGGGTTGTTCGTCTAAGCGGGAAACCGCTTGTCAATTCGAATTTTCGGCCTAAAATCACAACAAATTCTTTTCGCCTCGGGCATTTTCGCTTATAATGAAGAGGTATAGGCAAGAGAGAGGAGGCAGCAACATGGGGAAACAACCTGTAACCGAGCCGTTTATGATTGAGAAGCTGAATGAAGCGAAGGTACATTTTGAACGTGCTTTGGACTGTAAGCATACGGAGTTTGATGATCTATATCCCTATATGATTGAACATCCTCAGTTTTTCTGGTACAAACGATATGTTGCCTGGTCCGAACTTCTGACGATTGCCGGTCTATGCGAAGAGCTTTCCTTCGAGTGGAAGGATCAGTTTACGCCGCAGCAAGTGGAATATATCGAGAAGCGCGTCATGTCTTCGACCGTGCTGGATTTCTGGTACGAGAAGAATGACAGCATCGAGCCAGCACAGCGTTAATGGGAATATAGAACATCTGAGGCTTCAGATGTTTATCCATATCGTACAGGAAGACCTAAATGGTTTCATTTAGGTCTTTTTGTTGCAGGAAATGCGCATCCTATTCTAAGGGAGGGAATATCGATTATGATTAGTGATGAACGGCTGGACGAGCTTCGCTTGTCCGGCGACCTGGTACGGGTTGTCCGGGACGACCTTGAGAGCAATGATATTATCGGCTTCGTCGTGGCATGGGATCCCCAGCATGTCATTATCCGCCGGAGAAATCGGCGCGTTGTGAAGCTGGACCGGAACTACAGCTACCAGCTCAAGAGCGAGCCGCGGGTAAGCCCGATTGAACCATAAGGCAGGGTTAAGACAGAGATTAAGGCAGGACATAAGGCATAGATCGGCCGAACGTCGGACATCTTAAGCTGGACGGATGATTATTCAGAAAAGGTGTGATTAGACGCTTGGATATGATCAATGACAAAGTAACGGCTTACAAGAATGAAATTCTCAATCTGAAGCAGAGCATGCCGGAGATGGCAGAGGCTTATCATCATTTCACGGGCGTGTGCTTCCGCGAGGGAGAGCTGGACGAGAAGACGAAGCAGCTGATTGCTCTTGGCATCGGTTTGTTCGCCAACAATGAGGTGTGCACGTTCTATCATATGGAGGAAGCGCGCTCGAAGGGAGCTACGGAGGCTGAAATTATGGAGGCTGTAGCGGTCGCTTCGGCGGCAAGCGCAGGACATGCCCTGTCGCAGGGGCTGACTCGGGTACAGCACCATTTGCAATAGCCTCTAAGGAAACAACCGTCTGTTCCGATGGATTTCGGGGCAGACGGTTGTTGTTATGTTGCAGGCACCGACCGTTAAGAATGAGCAAAAGTCATCCGTTCCTTTCGTGGCAATCGTTTCAGCGAACAGGGGCGGCCTCTGCGGACGTTAAGACGCCTTCTTCTGCCTCCGATGCGGGCAGATTTAGATAGGCGCGCATGCGGTCCATCATCTCCTCGCGAAAGGATGGCCATAGAATGTTGATCGATCCAATGTAGCCCCTGCACGCATAGCGTGCCTCGATTCCTTCCTTGTCCTGACCGATGTCGAACACCTTGATCGCCCGCTTCGCGAATTCCTGCTTCACTTCACGGAGAAGCACGGCCGCCCGCTTCGCTCCGTTGCCGACCACCTCCACATACAATTGCGGGGTCTTGAAGACACCGCTCTCCTGAATGATTCGGCAATCCCGCTCAAACACCTTATGAATGAACATCAGAAGCAGGTAGCTCTTAATCAACGCCCGCTCCTCTGAGGTAACAGCCGGTATGGCCATCAACTTCACCGCCTTTATATAGAAATTGGATATATAATACGAACTTATGTTCCTATTTTAACCGAACATCCATGGTTTAATCAAGTTTTAAAAAAAGTGTTGACTCCCTATTATTACCGTGATATTATATATCTTGTCGCCGCTGATAAGAGCTTGTCTCCTAGAGGCGATGGTGATGATACGCGGTCGTGGCGGAATTGGCAGACGCGCACGGTTCAGGTCCGTGTGGGCTAACCCCCGTGGAGGTTCGAGTCCTCTCGACCGCATACCTGATTTACATGAAGAAGCTCTTGAGTTCCCTTGTGGGAGTTCAAGAGCTTTTTTGTGTTGCTTCCAAAAAAATCCTTAAACTGGTTACTGGGTTCCAGGAGGCGCCGAGCAAGCTGTTATCATCGTGATGCGTAAAAAAATGATCACAATTGCACCGGATTGATCTACAATGAGTATTAGGCCGGATAACAGGAGAACTGGCGGCCATGACATCGGCCGATTATCAGCAGTCGATGCCGGTAGGGAACGGGGCCGATGGTAGATTAAGCAAGAAGCGGAACTGCAAACGATTCCCGCAGATTCCCAAGATTATAGAGCTGAGGGTGAGACATTGTGAGAGAAAGATATGCATCGTTAACGGTAGTATCAACGGCAACCAATTTTATTATGGAGCAAGAGGATGGAAGTACACGTACATATCGAACCTTTATGAAACCGAGAGAGTCCGGGCAGCTGGAGCTGAGATTTTGGCATAGCAACTCGGTCGATTCTACTTGGGATGTTGGCTCGGTCGCAAAAGGGAGCATGCCGGGGGGAGCGTGGCGCATTGAAGCGGCTTATGCTGCCGATGGCGGCACGGGCCGGGATGGACAGGTTGTACCAGGAACCAGCGTGCAGATTACATTTGACGGGAAGCCCGGTAAGGAGGTGGCTCCCGGCGAAACGTTTTGGAGCGATCCGGTACAGTTCGAACTGCCCGATGGACATGATCTGACGTTCACGTGGACCATTACGACGCCCTCTCCAGGGAAAACGGTGCCGTACAATACGGAGGGACTGCTCGTATCAGCTTATGAGGCTGACGGGAACCTGGCGGATGACGAGCTTGGAACAGGATTCATGCCGGCAGAGAACCGCTTGGTTATGCCTGCATTTATAGGGTATGCCCGACCGGTCAAGCAGCGGATGATTTTCCTGGGCGATTCTATTACCCAAGGCGTAAGAACGGCTAAAGACGGCTACGAATACTGGGTGGCCCGTATTGCGGAAGGTCTCTCGCCGGACTACAGCGTATGGAATCTCGGTTCCGGCTGGGCGAGGGCCTATGACGCTTCGGCAGATGGCCCGTGGCTATCGAAGGCAGCGGAAGGGGATATTGTTGCAATCGCGCTAGGCGTCAACGATATCGATATCGGAGCGAGAAGCTCCGGGGAACTGCTGGATGACTTGTCCGCGATCGTAGGGCGGTTAAAGCAGAGGGAGGACGGAACGAAACCTCGGATCATCCTCTTCACGGTACCTCCGTTCAATTTTACCGGAGACAGGGAAGTGGTATGGCGTACCGTCAATGAAGTGATCCGCACCCGTCCTCCGGAAGGCGTGGACGCCGTGTTCGATATCGCGGAGATCCTGTCCTGTCCGGCTCCGGAGGAGCATCGGATCGAGCCGAAGTATATGAGCTCTTCCGATGATCCGCATCCGAACGGCCAGGCGGGGGCAGTGGTAGCGGAAGCTTTCCTGAAGTGGTTTGAGGCGCAGCCGAAAGACGAAGATGATCTAGTGTCGGATTTATCTTAGTAAACAGCAGCAGGTATGCCTGATTCCGGAAGGTAGTTTTAACAGAGTAGAGTTAACTGGATCTATGACAGCGGGTCTCTTCGACAGCACCAGCGCAATAAGGGGGCATTAACCGGCGTTCCGCTAACCGGTCTCAGTACAATCGTTTGTCGCAGAGTAGATGGCGGATTCATAGGTTAAGAAGCAGGCGGCCGAAGGGGCCCCTGCTTTTTTATATGCAAGGCTCAAGCAAATAAATCTTGCGTTGAAACCTTTAAGCCTGGGTAAAGTGCGGATTCCACAAAAGGATCATGGGCCCCCGCGTAATAGCTCACATCCGCGATCTCTCCGTCTAACAAGGAATACACTGTGACTAGAGCTTTCATCGGATCGACGATCCAATACTCCTTCACGCCGCATTGCCGATAGAGATCAAGCTTCGGGATCATGTCCTTGCTTCGCGTGGACGGGGAGAGCACCTCGATGACGAGATCAGGCGTGCCCATATATTTTCCCCTCTCATCGATCCGATCTTTGTCGCAAATGACGACCAGATCCGGCTGCACAACACAGATGTTTGTCTTCTCCTTCTCTAACGTAATATCGAATGGAGAAGTCAGGGGAGTGCAGGGTTTTCCTTTAAACCAGTTGTAAAAGGTGCCGTGCAGTTCATTGACCGCGTGTTGGTGTTTGTACGAAGGGGAGGCGAGGTTATAGACGATCCCGTCGATCAGCTCGTAGCGCTGTTCCGAGCCTTCGGTCAGCTCCAGAAATTCCTCGTAGGTGACTCTGTCGTTGTCATTCGTATCCCTCGCAGCTCCCTCCCTCAGTGCAAGCTCATTTGCGTCGGTATACGTTGTTAATTTGGCAACATCTCTGCCGTTCTTCGTCACGATGATTTCCTCGCCCGCCTCGGCAAACTTTAGATATTTTCCGAAATGGTTTTGCATATCGGTGGAAGGCACTCGCATACATTTCACCTCGAATTAGCTAATTTAATGATATATTAGCTAATTCTGAGATGGGAATCAACGAAGATAGCTAATTTGTTGACGAAATCCATATTCCGAACTAAATTGGAATAAGAAGGATTTCGGTTTTGGGCCAAAGCATAGTTACATCAAAGGATGAAGAAGGGGCGGCGATGCGTTAGGAGGGCCGTCTCTTTTTTTGCGCGGTTAAGCGGTCATCGCGTTTGTCCGCATGGCTTCTCTATGGGGCGTCTCTTGGAAGCATCGTACATGAAATAACGAAAGCGGGAAAAAGTGTCCCTTTTGCTGCCGCTGAAGTGTTTTATAGTAGGAAGGAGGCGGCTTCATGGAGTCTGCGGAAAAATGCGTAATGGAAGTCCAAGCGGGCGAAATTCAAAAGTATGTACATATCGTGGAAGCATTCCAGGCTCCGCTGTACCGGTACTGCACCCGGATGTTGGGGAACCGGCAGGAGGCGGAGGATGCAGTGCAGGACATTTTGATCAGAGCGTTTGAAAAAATAGAAGGGTACGAGCCGACCGGCAGCTTTTCATCCTGGTTATACAGAATCGCGCATTACCATTGTCTGAATTTACTCCGTAAGCGTATCGTTCAGCGTAAGTTCCAGCGTTGGTTCCGGCAGGATACAATAACCGAAAGCGCAGAGCAAACGATAACCGGACGCTTATTCGGGGAACCGCTGGCTTCCGCCATCACCTCGTTAAATGCGGAGGAGCGCAGCTTGCTGATCTTACGGGCGCTTGAAGAGAAGTCTTTTGCCGAAATAGGAGAAATTTCGGGGAAGAGTGAGGGAGCGGTCAAGAAAAAATACGGCCGGTTGAAGCTGAAGCTGCAGAAGCTGATGGAGCAGAAGGGAGGAGCAGGTTATGCGCAAGGCCAAAGCTACACTTCAAGATGAAACGATCAAGGGACTTCTCGTTCGGAGGGAGCCGGAACCCATTGATGTACGCCTAAACGTGATGGACCGGGTTCGGGAGATTCATGAGCGGCGCAGCGGCAAAAACAAGGCTCGGCACCGGACTGGAGCTGTTGTTACAATCACCTGTCTCGTTCTTGTGCTGACCTCTTTAACCGGCTACGCGGCTTCCCGGTATGTGCAAATTTTGAACTCCAAAGGGGGAGTGGTCGTTCAAACGAAAGAAATTCGAGAAGATAAGTATACGCCGCATGCCAAGACGTATATGAAGATGCGGTCCGCATACAAAGAGGATGTCCTGAAGCAGCTCAAACCGGGAGAACTGGCGGCTTATTATGTCCATGACGAAACACTGAATGCTTACGATACAGGCAATAGGGTTCAGACCGTATACCAACCAATTGTGTACAAAACTTATGTGGAATTGAAGAAGCAGCTTGAAAACACGGCTGGGCCGCTGGTTCCTGAGCCCCAATATTTGCCAAAAGGTTACACCTTTGCAGCCGGTAAGTTATTTCCGAGTATTACGGAAGGGGAAGCCAGTCTTGATCATCTAAAAAAGCTGGAGCCGGAATTTATCCGAATGGCGGAATCCTCCTCCAGCGACACCAAATTGTTCATCAAGAAGTTGTCTTGGAATAAAGCGGGCAGTGCGAATGTCAGCTATACCAACGGGGAGGATACGATCTATATCACCGCCTTCGTACGAAAAAAACACCCCTCCTCGGTGGTAACCAGGAATCCCAAGGGCGTGTCCGTTGAGAAGCTGACGGCAGGCGGGCAAGAGATGGTTTATATGGAGGCATCGACGGCTGCATCGGTTGACGAAGTTTACTATAAACATAAGCTGGAATGGCTTGATGAGGAGGATGAGGTCTTTTATAGCGTTTTCGATAATCAGGGCAGCACTCTGTCCAAGTCCGAAATGATCCGTATTGCAGCAAGCATGGTGCAATAAGATCATAGCAAAGTGTCCCTTTTCAGGCGGTACAGGTGTTATACAAGTAAGGGTTTTGCAAATATCCCGAAATAAAACCATGTGCCTGTTTTGGCCGAAAGGAGATTTACCTATGAATCTGACGAAAAAAACGATTATTGTCGCTGCAAGCTTCCTGCTGGCGCTGAGCTCGGCGAGCGGTTATACGGCGGGTGCTGCCGCCGGACCGCAGAAAGCACCTAAAGCCCAGCCCGCTTCGAGTAAGGAGCGTCTCGAGCAGCAAAAAAAAGAAGCGTTGGCCATACACTCTAAAGCGAAGAAGCCGGGCGAGTTAACCGTTATGTATGATGGGACTGACAATACGCTTTCATTTAGCTTTTACTCCATAACCAGCACGGATTACGATGATTATTTGAAGCTGATGTCTAAGTACAAAGCCCCGGCGTTACAGCAGCCGGAATGGCTTCCGGAAGGGTATGCTTTTCAATCCGGCGATATCGTCCCGCCATACTACGATTCTTATAGCGAACCGTATCAAGATTTGCTAAAGGAACTCAAGGCTGAGGCGAAAGGGAAGAAATATTACGCGAAAAAAGTAAAATGGAGCGAAGCAGGGGGAGCGGCGCTTTTATTCTCGAAAGATTCGGATGTTATCCGCATCAGTGCCAAAAAAGTATACCCGTTCATTACCGAAATTACACGGGTGCCGGGGAAAGGCGAGAAGTTTGAAAGGCTGAGCATAGAAGGGGGCGATGCTCTATACGCTACGAACTCGAACGCTCTTTATTCCACGAAGTTAACATGGGAGGATCCGGAAAAAGGGCTGGAATACGAGATTTCTACCTATAAGACAAGTCCTCTGACGAAAGAAGCGCTCGTATCGATTGCGGAGAGCATCATATCGAGTAAATCTCAGAATCCATAAATCTGATCCAAGAGTCTGCCTTCCGGGCAGGCTCTTGTCAGCTTCTTCGAAGGGGATTACCCAAACTATAACAAATATCTGTTTTTTATATTCCAATTGAAAACAAAAGCACCTCTTATTACGTCAGTGTGATTAGGAGGTGTATAATCTTGAGAAAGTTCGCTATGATCTTCCTGTTGTTTATACTCGGTTGTCAGTCTGTTGAATCTGAACGATCCCTGGCTGATAAGGCAGAGACCATTCCTTCATCTAAGGCAGAAGCAGAGCAGTATCCAGTTGCGGTTGATGTTATTGTTCCGGAGCAAGTGGGGGTAAACGAGTCTTTTACGATGGATGCGGAAATTAAAAATACATCGGATGAAATGCTTGAAATTACTACTGGAGATCCAGTGTTTTACTATATCATTCGAGACAGTACGGGGAAGGCAATAAATACGGTTGCCAGAACGGATGTCGGAATTGTACGGACTATAGATATAAAAGAGGTAATAGTAGAGAAGCATTCTTATCGGTTTAAAAATCCGGGGATATATGAGATCTCGGCAGTCCTTGAATTAACAATTCATAATGGAGACAGCCGTAAAGTCTACAAAATGGAAACTGCGCGAAAGAAGATTCAAGCGCTTGAGGATTGAGCTCCGTTAGAGCGATTGCACTCCCGCCGGAGGAACAACTGCAACTCGTAACAGCGGCAATCCTGCGCTTATTATTCCAGTATCCAGCTAATAGCTTTTACAAAAAGCTGTTGGTTATCTTTTGTGTGATTCGCCGTTTTGCAGTAAATAGCAGTACAGAAGCAAGTGGTAATACACCGAATGTCTTAACTATTCCCCACCGGAATATTCCATGTCGCCTGCAGCAACAACAAAAAGGGCTGCCCCAAGGCAGCCCTGTTAATATAGCAATCCGTTAAAACAGCGAAGCAGTGAGCACTGCTCCTGCCACAGCGACAAAACTTAAGCCTGCTCTCTTGCCGCTTTCATCGCTGCGGTCTCTTCTTCATTCGGTCCATACACGCCCGGCGCTGCCAGTCCGGCTTGACGCATCAGGATCGTGAGCTGGCCGCGATGGTGGATCTGGTGACGCACCATTTTGTCCAATACGCCGGCATTGGTGGTGTCGATGAAGCCAAACAGCTTCACGGGCTCCTGCAGCTTGTCCTCCTGACCCTCCCATTTCGTGCGGAATTCCGCAATGGACGATTCGTTGGTACGGCGGTAAGCTTGGGCGATGGCCGCCGCGGAGCTTCCCTCGACTGCCGGGATCTCCTGCTCCAACCCGATTTGATTAAAGAATACGCTGACGCTCTGGGTGATATGCCATGCGATTTCGCCGAGCGTACGCGGCTGTGCCTCTGACACGGCCTGGCTCAATGAGGCGTCTGTCAGCTTGTCCAGCACCTGCAGAGTAAGATCAGCTTCCTGTTTCCAATCGTTCAGAAATTGTTCGACGGTTGCATACATGATACATCTCTCCCTTTTATTCATGGTCAATTCTTAAGCAATGCTTTCAACTCTTATAGCCTTTCCAAAAAATACTACATCTATATTGTACTGCAGTTCGCCGTTTATTCAACTTTTCCGTGCGGGATTTTAGCAAAGCTCCTGAATGATTAATCTGGTTTGTCCTCTGTATGACCCAACTTGGACTTCCAGAAGCGAATCATAGTTTAACCCGCTGTGCGCGTATGCTGCAAGATTAGAAGCTGGAGCAGGAAGGAACATGCTCCGGCTTCTTTGTCATCAATCGTTATGGTACCCCATAGATAATCGGATGGTGACAGGGCCCATGCCATTGCCCAAGAAGAATCCCGCATGCGGCGCATGGTTGTAGGCCATGTTCTGCCAAGCGATACTCAGACGGCTTATCTGCACCTTCGATATACTTTTGGCGATAAGCCAAACACCTTGGTGAACTGGCGAGTAAAATAATTGCTGTCATTAAATCCGCTCCGATAAGACACTTCCGAAATGGGAAGACGTGTCGACTTCAACAGCCTGCATGCGTGTTCCAAACGGAGCCTCAGGAGATAGGCAACAGGGGTCGTTTGGTAATAGGATTGGAAAATCCGGTTTAAATGTCTGACGGAAATATTCGATCTGGCCGCAATTTCTTCGCGCGAGATCGGCTGCAAGTAGTTATCTTCCATAAAGGAAATGGCCTTGGCCAAATGCATCAGATGATTATGGGCCCCTTGACGCTCCTGATTCTCATACTGCCTGGACAATTGGACGACGAGCTCCATAAAACGCGAACGCAGTATGGTCTGGTAGCCCTGCTGCTTGTTCATGTATTCCTCAATCATGAAGTCGACGACGGAGGAGATGTATTCCAAACTTGAGATGGATAAGCTCATTTTGCTCAAGGCGTGGTTGATATTGCGATAATACGGTTCCAGAACGAACAGCGCCTGATACCCGTTCGATCTTTTGAAATCAGGACCTGCCGCTTCCAGCATCTCGGGTTTATACATGATGTTGCAAATGCGAAACTCATGCGGGTCCTTATATCCATGGGAGGTTTCCCCGTTAATGACAAATACGTCGCCTTTCTTGATAAACGATTCCTCGGAGTTGACGATGTGGGTGGCATTGCCATGTAAAACGATCACGAGCTCGGAGAAATCAACATGCTGATGCACATACATATCCTCTTCATGCTTGCCGTACTGAATAAAGAACTTAAACTCCTCGTCGTCTGTAAACCAATTCAGAGGAACGCTTCGCATTGGATTGCCCTCCCAGTCAGGTCTTGAAATACGTGTTGTCCTAATGATGCTATTTTCGGACTCTAAAATCAAGGATTGAGGACACGGCAATCACTATAATAGATTTTGTGGATGGTCGCTCTGAACGGTTCATACCTAGAAAGACTTGAGAAGCGGGAGCCGAGCATGACCCGACCGTTAAGAAAAATTGGAATGGGGGTAAATCCATGAAGCGCAAGAAGAGACTGTCGCTATTCCTTGCCGTGATCATGCTTGCCGCATTTATTTTAGCTGCATGCAGCAGCGGCAATGAAGGCAAAGGCGGAACGTCCGCCAGCAGCGAGGAAGGCAGCGACCGAGAAAAAATGGAACCGATTACAATCACTTATTTCAGTGCGGATTCGAATGCGAACTGGGCCAATATGCAGGATGCCGTCGGCAAGAAGCTGACCGAGAAGACCGGCGTCACGATACAGGCTGAATTTGCGGTTGACGGCTCGAACCAGAAGCTGCCGCTGATGGTGGCGAGCGGGGAATATCCGGATCTCGTATACGCGAAAGGTGATGCGAATCTGTTCGTGGATTCGGGCGCTTTTATCGATCTTACGGATTTGATTGAGGAACATGCGCCGAACCTGAAAAAGCTCTATGGGGATTACATGAACCGTCTGAAGTGGAGCAATGAGGATGAGTCGATTTATGTCCTTCCGACGTTGAATGCCGTGGACCATCAGCAGCTCGATGCCGGAGGAAACTTTCATATTCAGCACGAAGTGCTGAAAGAGCTCGGTTATCCGGAAATCAAGACCGTAAAAGATTTTGAGAAGGCGCTGAAGGATTATTACGAGAAATACCCGACGATCGACGGTCAACCAACGATTCCGCTCACACTCAATGCAGACGGCTGGCGGTTCATGATCTCCGTCACGGATGCAGCCGTCATAGCTACGGGTTTGTCCGGAGATGGGGAGTATTATATCGATCCGGAAACGCATGAGGCGAAATTGCATTACAGACGTCCGGAGGATAAGGAGTATTTCCGCTGGCTGAATCATCTTAACGCGACAGGACTGCTGGATAAAGAAACGTTCGTTCAGAAAACGGACCAATACGAAGCGAAAATCGCCTCGGGCCGCGTCCTTGGCGTCATTGATGCCGATTGGGGATTTGGAAACCCGACGAATGCGCTCCGAACAGCCGGCAAAGAGAACCGCACCTATGCGCGATTCCCGATCCAATTGGATGAGACGACCAAGGATGCTTCGTTCCAAAATGCCGGTTATGCAGCAGGCTGGGGCGTAGGGATTACAACATCAGCCAAGGATCCGGTGCGGATCATCAAGTTCCTGGATTATCTGGCTTCCGAGGAAGGGCAAATTTTGATGAATTGGGGGATTGAAGGAGAGCATTACCAAGTCGTGGACGGCAAACGTGTAATTCCGGAGGACGTGCAGGACCGTAAAGTTAATGACAACGCTAACTTCACCAAAGAGAGCGGAATCGGATTATACAACAGTTTATTTCCACGTTACGGCGACGGCGTGAAGGATTCGACCGGCAATTATTATACGACCAGCTTCCCGGAACAAATCAAGGCCAACTATACGCCATCCGCCAAAGAAACGCTGGAAGCGTATGGTGCGGAAATGTGGAAGGATCTCTGGCCAAAATCGGAGGAATTTCCGCAGAAGCCGTGGGGAGCGGCATATCTCATTTCACCGCCGGTCGACTCCAATATTGCAATTACCTACAAGCGGGTTGAAGAGATTGTTCGCAAACGGATTCCGGAGATC
Organism: Paenibacillus ihbetae; assembly: GCF_002741055.1. Lineage (NCBI taxonomy): Bacteria > Bacillati > Bacillota > Bacilli > Caryophanales > Paenibacillaceae > Paenibacillus > Paenibacillus ihbetae. The sequence continues at coordinate 5,108,806 of NZ_CP016809.1, forward strand.
ATCCTTGCGGACCCGTCCCGGTTCGATACGCTTTACGATCAGTTCATCCAAGATTTGAACAACGCCGGGGCGGAAAAAATGGAGCGGGAATATTCGGAGCTGGTCCGTGACCGGGTGAAGCTGTGGAATAACTGATCCGTTTAATTTACAGGGGCAGGTCATTCGCTGCCTCTTTTTGATGCCTAGCGTATTTGGCAATTGTGACTAGACAGAAAAATGGCGTGCAGAGGAGTGTTTTCTTTCATGAAATTCAACAACCCGATTATACCCGGCTTTTATCCTGATCCGAGCATCTGCCGCGTTGGCGAAGATTATTACTTGGTTACGAGCACATTTGGATATTTTCCTGGCGTTCCTGTTTTTCATAGCAGGGATCTGGTAAATTGGCATCAAATCGGGCATTGCCTGACATCGGCAGAGCAGCTGCCGCTTGCGAATGCTTCCACTTCCGGAGGGATATATGCGCCGACCCTTCGTTATTATGAGGGCTGGTTTTATATGACAACCACCAATGTTAACGGAGTTGGCAATTTTTTTGTCAAAAGCAAGGACCCAGCCGGTCCGTGGTCTGATCCGGTCCCCGTCGCCCAGCAAGGCATAGACCCTTCGCTTTTGTTTGATGACGATGGCCGCGTTTATTTTCAGACAGCCTGTTTAGGTAACGAGGGAGAGGGAATCTACCAATGTGAAATTGACATTTCAAGCGGCAGGAAATTAACGGAGACCCGCTTAATCTGGAGAGGAACGGGGGGAGCCAGCCCGGAAGCCCCGCACTTATATAAAATGAACGGCCTGTATTACTTAATGATTGCCGAGGGCGGAACCGAGTATGGTCATATGGTTACGATCTCGCGCAGCAAACATCCTTACGGACCGTTTGAGCCATGTCCCCGTAATCCCATCCTGTCCCATCGAAGCCGGAGAAGCAGCATACACGCGACCGGACACGCGGATTTGGTACGGGCTCAGGACGGCACGTGGTGGGCCGTTTTCTTGGGGATCAGGCCTGTTTCATACCCGATGCGCCATCATCTCGGCAGGGAGGTTTTCTTGGCTCCCGTAAACTGGGCGGATGACGGCTGGCCGAGCATCGGCATCGAGGGACGCGTTGAAGAGACGATGGATCGTCCGCAATTGCCCGAATGCCGGTGGCCTGGAAAGCCGATCCGGGATGATTTTGACAGTAAAGCGCTGGGCCTGGACTGGGTCTTCTTGCGCAACCCCGTACAAGGAAGCTGGTCGCTGCGCGAGCGTCCGGGCTCTCTGGTGCTTCGGGGCAATGCGTCCTCTTTAAACGATGCGGGCTGCCCGGCGTTTGTCGGGCGGCGGCTATGCCATTTTTCCAGCCTTATCTCTGCCGCGCTGGACTTTGAGCCTGCGTACGAGGGGGAGGAAGCAGGATTAACTCTGTTTATGAACGAAAGGTATCATTACGATCTTGCTGTAAAGCTGATTAACGGGGAGAAATCCGTCGTCTTCAGACGAACAGTAGGCTCGCTCCGTTCAGAGCAGACCCGGCGATGCTCAGAGGGACCTGTCGTATTAAGGGTTGACGCAGAGCCTGAGTGCTTCAGTTTCTCGATTGAGCAGAACGCGTCTGAAGTCATCGTTATGGGATCAGGCGAAAGCCATCTGCTTGCGACAGAAGTTGCCGGCGGGTTTACGGGCGTCATTGTTGCGATGTATGCATACGGTGAGAATGGAACGACGCCTGCGGCATTTGACTGGTTCGATTATGAAGGTATTGATAACCATGCCAGCAGAGTGTGATGAGGTCAAGGATCTACCAGAATGGGCATAAGCGCAATGGTTCAGGGGTTTCAGCACGGAATTAACAAGAGGGTCTGTGACAGGTTCTGCCATTGTCACGGCCCTTTTTCTATTGCCCGCGATTGAATCTTTTTGAATAAGGCTGGAGAGGAGATTAAAGGCTGGGGGTACGCAACGATTCGACAACGATAATATATCATGATATATTATAACATATATCAATTTCTTTTGGAGGAAACACGGGAGGATTGTCATGAATGAAACGACCTCGTCCAAACCGATGTACGAGAAGATATTCGATGATGTGAAGCAGCAAATTATGTCCAATAGCTATAGACCCGGGGACCGGATTCCTTCGGAGAAGGAGCTGGCCGAAGCGTACAATGTGAGCCGGATCACGAGCAAAAAGGCGATGGAGCTGCTGGCAGCCGAAGGGATGATTGTGCGGAAGCCGGGGCGCGGCTCGTTTGTCGCCGATCCGGAGACAGGCATGCAGGAGGCGGCAGCGCCCGGGCGGCAGGACGGAAGCCGGGGAGTAAACGGGCATGGCCAGGAGCAGGCCGTGAAGCTGATCGGCGTTGTGCTGACCGATTTTGCCGGCAGCTACGGCACCCGGCTGATCTACGGGATGGAGGATGCCGCGCGGGAACGGGATTGCTTTCTGGTGCTGCGGCGGACATTCGGCGTTCAAGAGAACGAGGAGGACACGATCCGCAAGCTGCTGCAGCTTGGGGTGGACGGACTGATCGTGTTCCCCGCGCAAGGGGAGTTCTTTAATGCCGAGATCCTTAAGCTGGTGATCGAGCGATTCCCGCTTGTTCTGATCGACCGTGAGATCAAGGGAGTGGCCGCGGCGTCGATCAGCACCGACAACACGAAGGCGGCAACGGAGGCGGCGGAGCATCTGTTCGATCTCGGGCATACCCATATTGCCCTGTTGTCCCCGCCTCCGGTGGATACGTCCGCGGTGGAGGATCGGATTGAGGGCTTCGTCCAGGCCCATGCCGGACGCGGCGTGGCCGCAGACCGGAGCTTGTGGATTTGCGATCTGACCTCCACGCTGCCGAACTCGTTTAACGATGAGAACATCGAGCGGGATATCGGGAGAATTATGAAGCATCTGCAGGAGCAGCCGGCGATTACGGCTATATTTGCCATCGAATACTATATCGCGCTGCTGGCGAAAGAAGCGGTAACCCGCCTTGGACTTAGCATCCCGGGAGATATTTCGATTATTTGCTTTGACAGCCCGCAATTCCGCATCGGAGAAGGGTATGCCTTCACGCATATGCGACAAAGCGAGGAGGAGATGGGCAAGCTGGCCGTAGAAAACGTGCTGGCGATCATGGAGCAGGAAACGGTCGCGAACAAAATCAAGCTTCCGGCACAGCTCATCCCCGGGGAATCTACCGGTCCTGCCCGCGATGTGGGGAAGACAAAATAAGGGGGACACGCACTAGCCGGTTATTCGACCATACCGTGCACGTGGTTAACAGATCCTATAGCAGAAGCCAAAAGGGGGACTTCGAAATGTGAAGTCCCCCTTTTCATTTCCGAAATTTAAATGGAGACTGGAACGTTCCCCTAAGAGTTAGTTATGGACAGAGCAAGAAATAGTTCCACCCCACACACCCTTATCATCGCACCTATTAAGCACTGCCACCCGTCCTGCGCATTTTTAACCATCCTTAACCATTCTTAAGTGTGGTTATCGTGTTTACTCGGAGCTTTCTACAGACACATCTCTCCGTCACACATTCGCTCGTTTTACGGTTTTCTTTAACTTATATCAATTATATAACATGATATGGACCTGCCGAAGGGTTCGGAGGGGACCTTCAGGTTGGATTTATCGAAAATAACTCCATCACATTTGCAGAAGCTGGCAAAAAAATATATAGGCTGTCGTAATGACATACCCATCCTATATATTCCATATCAGGACAACCCCTTTTTTTCTTTATTGACATAATGATATGAGGTTAATATACTATATTTACTGAAAGCGCTTTATAATCAACTTAATGAACTTAAATCAAAGGGGAGGTTTATGTATGAGAAAGTGGCTGATCATGATGCTGACGGTTGTTATGTTCGGAGGGCTGCTCGCCGGCTGCGGAGGAAGCGGCGGGAGCAGCAGCGGCGGCGACAACGGGGACAACGGTAAGAGCGGCGGTAAGGTTCAATTGACCTTTTGGGGCGATTGGGGCGGAGAGGGACAGAAGCAGTTTGAGACGATGGTGGATGCGTTCAACAAGTCGCAGGACCGAATCGAAGTCAAATACATGCTGCAGCAGGATATGGTCACCAAGTTCCTGACGGCTGCAACGAGCGGCGGCGCGCCGGATATTCTGTTCTGGGACCGCTGGAGAACATCGCTGTACGCCCCGAAGAACGTGCTCCGGCCCATTGACGAGTACATAACCAGGGATGGTTTGAACCCGGATGATTTTTACGAGGAATCGTTAAAGGAGCTCACGCATGATGGCAAGCTCTACGGCCTGCCGTTAACGGTTGATGCACGCGCGCTGTTTTATAACAAGAAGATGTTTGCGGACGCGGGATTACAGCCGCCGACAACATGGGACGAATTGGAGCAGGCGGCCAAGACGCTGACGAAATGGAATGGCAGCAAGCTGGAGGTCGCGGGCTTCTCGATGGGCGATCCGGGACTGTTTAACATGTATCTGCAGCAGGCAGGCGGCCAGATGCTGACCGAGGACGGAAAGACGAATTTCAACAACGAGCAGGGCAAGCAAGTATTGGAGTTTTGGCAGCGCTTGCTGAACGAGGACAAAGTTTACAAAATCGGCTTTGAGGAAGGGCTTGGCGAAGGCAACGACGCATTTGTCACCGGCAAAGTGGCGATGCTGTACACCGGACCTTGGATGATGAGCACCTATAACAAATACGGCAAGGACCTGGATTACGGCATCGTGCCGCCGCCGAGCGGGCCGAACGGAGATCAGGGCAGCGTAATGGGCGGCTTCGGCCTGGTGATCCCGCAAGGCTCCAAGCATCCGGAGGAAGCGTGGGAGTTCATCAAATGGTGGACGGCGAATAAGGACAATGCACTGCTGTGGGCCAAGACCAGCCTGAATATGCCGGGCTTCAAGCCGGCGCTTGCGGATCCGTTCTTCACGGAGGACCCGCTGTGGAAGCCGTTTACGGAGACGCTGGAGTTTGCCAAGACACGTCCGACGCATCCGGGCTACTCCGTAATGGAGGAGAACGCCGTGATCCCGAATCTGGAGCTGTTCATGCAAAACAAGCAAAGCCTCGACGATACGCTGAAAAAAGCCCAGGAGCAAGGCGACAAGCTGCTTGCGGACAATGCGTCCGTGGAATAAAACGGGCCGATGAAAGGGGAGGAAACTATGGCATCCGTCAATAAGCTGGGGCGGCATCAAGCCCGAATGGCCTATCTGTTCATCACGCCAACGATGCTGCTGTTTGCCGTATTTATGGTCATTCCCGTCGTAATGGCCCTTTATCTCAGCTTCACCAACTACGACGTGCTCAGCAGTCACGATTGGGTGGGGCTGGATAATTACCGGCGGCTGGCGGGCGATACGCTGTTGTGGCAGACGTTTCTGAACGTCATGTATTACGCGGTGGTGTTTGTGCCGCTGAATCTGATGATTTCCCTGCTGCTGGCGATGCTGCTTAACAAAAGAAAAGCCGGAGTCAAGCTGTTTCGCACATTTTACTACTTGCCAACGCTGACCTCGGCCGTCGCTGCCGCGACCGTATGGATCTGGATGCTGCACCCGGAGTATGGCCTGATCAACGGGCTTCTGGGGTACTTTGGCATGACGGGACCAGCCTGGGTATCGCAGACGGAAACGGCCATGTTGTCCATCATCGTGATGACGCTATGGCAATCGGTCGGCTCGAATATGATCATTTATTTGGCCGGCCTGCAGGGTGTGCCCGATTATCTGTACGAGTCGGCCCGTCTGGACGGCGCGTCACGGTTCGCCTGCTTCCGCTACATCACCTGGCCGCAGCTGCGCCCGACCACGTTTCTCGTCAGCGTTATGGCGATTATCGGTGCGCTGCAGCTGTTTGACCAGGCCTTCGTCCTGACGCAGGGCGGTCCGGCCAACGTCACCAAGACGCCGGTCTACCTGATCTATCAGCAGGGATTCAACCAGCTGCAGATGGGCTATGCTTCGGCACAGGCATTTGTGCTGGCGATAGCGATCCTCGTGTTTTCTATCATCAGCATGAGATTGACCAAAGCGGAGGAGCCGATCGTATGAGCCAGCAGCGGAAGGGAGGTCGAAAGCGATGATGGCGGAACATGTTCCCCAATCGAACGGGCGTCCCCGGCCCGGTACTGAAAGGCTGGGAGCGCCGGCGAGAAGAAAAGGGTTGAGCTTCATTTTTTACCTGATCAGCAGCGTGATTGCCGTGATGATGTTTTTGCCTTTTTACTGGAGCGTGCTTACCTCCTTTAAACCGGACAACGAGATGTTCAGCATGCCGATCAAATGGATAACAACCAATATCACGTTCGAGCATTACTACAATGCGTTTACAACGGTCCCGTTCGGCCTGTATTTCTGGAATTCCTTTGTGCTTGCGACTACCGGGGTGCTGCTCAACCTGTTCTTCGGATCGCTAAGCGGCTATGCGTTTGCCAAACTGGATTTCAAGATGAACCAGCCGTTCTTCCGGATATTGCTGGTGTCCATGATGGTTCCAGGAATTGTGACGATGATTCCAAGCGTGTACGTGCTGCGGCATATTCCGTTTGTCGGCGGTAACGACTTGTTTGGCAGCGGGGGGCACGGACTGATGAACTCGTTTTGGGGCATTATTTTGCCGGGAGCCTCGGGGACGTTTGCGGTGTTCTTCATGCGCCAGTTCTTCCTGACGCTGCCGAAGGACATGATGGAAATGGCCCGGATCGAAGGCTGCGGCGAATTCAAAATATTTTGGCGAATTTATTTGCCGCTGACGAAGCCGGCGCTGGCTACGCTGGGCATCTTCACCTTTCAAGCAGGTTGGAACAGCTTCCTGTGGCCGATGATCGTGCTGAACGATCCGGCCAAGGCGACGATTCAGATGGGATTGCAGGCGTTCTCTTACAATTATCAAACGGATTATGGACCGATGATGGCGGGGGCGTTGGTGGCAATATTGCCGATCCTGGTTCTGTTCCTGATGCTGCAGCGGTATTTTATCCAGGGCATTGCATTTAGCGGAATCAAGGGTTAGGAGATAGGAGAGATCAAGATGAATGCAGCGATGACAGAGGTATGGCAAGAGCGGGCGGACCGGGTACAGCGGGCGCTCGATAAGCGGTTCTGGAACGAATCGATCCGCATGTACAACATTGAAACGCCGTGCGAGGGCGGAAAGTGCAATGATATTTTTCATTATTGGTGGATGGCCCATGCGGTCGATGTGCTGGTCGACGGACTTGAGCGCACCGGGGATCAGCGTTACGCTGAGCGGCTGCGGAATTTCCATGAGGGCATTCTGGCGCGCAACGGCGGCGTCTGGCCCAACGAGCTGTACGACGATATGGAATGGATGGCGCTTGCCTGGCTGCGGGCGTATCAAGCAACCGGCGAGCCGAAGTACAAAGCAGCGGTACAGACGTTATGGGAGGACATCAAGACCGGCTGGAACGAGCAGATGGGCGGCGGGATCGCCTGGCAGAAGTCGCAGCTGGATTATAAAAATACCCCAGCCAACGCTCCCGCGGCCATTCTGGCCATGCGGCTGTACACGGAGTTCGGCAATCCGGATGATCTGGCATGGGCACGGCGGATATACGAATGGCAGGAAGCGAATCTCGTCGATCCGGAGACCGGGCTTGTCTGGGATGGCATGAACCGGACCGGGGACGGTGCGATCGACAAGGATTGGAGATTCACCTATTGCCAGGGCGTGTTCATCGGGGCTGCGGTCGAGCTGTACCGAGAAAGCGGGCAGCCCGCCTATTTGGAGCCGGCCATGCGGACGTTCCGTGTGGTGCAAAGCGAATTCACCGCACCGGGGACCGGCCTTCTGCCCGATGAAGGCGGCGGGGATGCCGGACTGTTCAAAGGCATCCTGGTCCGTTATTTGGCAGCGCTGGCCCGATCCGCGCCGGAGGCGAGGGACGTTGCGGCGTTCATCGCGGCTCAGGCGGAGGCGGCCTGGCGGTCGCAGGATGATGCGGAGGAGCTGCCGCTCTTCAGCACCGATTGGGGGCGCAGGCCTGAGCCGGACGAGACGGTGCAGCTCAGCGCGCAGCTTAGCGGCGCGATGCTGCTGGAAGCGGCAGCGATGCGAATGCCCGGATTGCAGGGATAGGAAGAGGAGGGAACGGGATGGAAGTACAGCGAAGCGGACGTTTGGCGACCGGGCAGGCCGCCCTTTGGGCGGAGCGGGCGGCCCGGATGCATCAGGACATGTTCGCCTGCTATATGAACGATGAGACCGGTATTCTCGATCAATGGTATCCCCGTTCGGAGAACCGGTCTGGCGACAACTTCTACTACTGGTGGCAGGCGCATGTCCTCGACGTCCTGGTGGACGCCTATGAGCGCAGCGGCGATCCGGCACTGCCGGAGCGGATTGGACGCTTCTGCCGCAGTCTGGAAAGCTATAACGGCGGTACGTTCAAGCACAATTATTACGACGATATGGAATGGACGGCGCTGGCGCTGCTGCGGGCCTATGATGCATTGGGCGACCCGTGGTACAAGAAAAAATCGCTGGAGCTGTGGGCGGATATCCAAACCGCGTGGAACGGGCATTGCGGCGGGGGAATGGCCTGGAAGAAAGACCAGCTTGATTACAAAAACACCCCGGCCAACGCCCCGGCCGCCATTTTGGCGGCCCGGCTCTATCGGCGCTTCGGCGATGAAGCGGATCTGTCCTGGGCCAAGCGTATTTACGATTGGAATAAGGCTTGTCTCGTTGATCCGGAGACCGGATTTGTCTGGGACGGCATCAACCGTCTGGGCGACGGGCGGATCGACAAGGACTGGAAATTCACCTATTGCCAGGGCGTGTTCCTCGGCGCCGGGGTCGAGCTGTACCAGTGTACCGGCAGCGCGCAATATCTGGAGGACGCCCGGCGGACCGCGCAAGCTTGTTTTGACGAGCTTGCCGATCCGGACAGCGGCCTGCTGCCCGATGAAGGGATCGACGATACCGGGCTGTTCAAGGGCATCCTGATCCGCTATTTGCTGGAGCTGCTGCGGCTCGACCCGGAGGCTCCCCGCGTCCGCGGCATCATCGCGGCCAATGCGGAGCGCCTGTGGCGCGAAGGCATGCAGCCTTCGCCGCTGCTGTGCGGGCCGGACTGGGCAAGACCTCCGCGTCTGCCGGTGCAGCTCAGCGTCCAGCTTAGCGGACTGATGCTGCTGGAGGCAGCGGCCGCGCTCGAGGCGGAAAATGATCAGCCGTGAAAGGAGATGGCGGGATGATGAATGTGCTGGTCGTTGATGATGAAGCGACGGAACGGGAAGGGATCAAGGACCTGATCCGCCAATACAAGTTCCCCTGCCGCGTCCTCGAAGCGGAGAACGGCAGCGCTGCCGGACAGATTCTCAACCGTCATGCCGTAGATCTGCTGATTACCGATGTGAGGATGCCAATGATGAACGGGCTGGAGTTAAGCAAGCTGGCCCGAAAAACCCAGGAGAACTTGCAGATTGTCATCTGCAGCGGGTATGGGGAATTCGAGTATGCCCGCAGCGCCATCAAGCTTGGTGTGGTCAATTACTTGCTCAAGCCGCTCGATATCGACGAATTTCTGGAGGTCATGGAACAAGTAACGAAGGAGAAGCCTCAAAGGGACCCCGGTCACGAAACGGAGGAGTCGAAGGTCATCCGGCAGGTGAAGCAGTTCATCAAGGATCATTTTCAGCGGGATATCTCTTTGTCTGACGCCGCCAATGAAGTTTACCTTTCCCCGGGCTATTTGAGCATCCTGTTCAAGAAGGAAACCGGCGTCAATTTCTCCAAATATCTGACGGATTACCGCCTGCGCAAAGCGGACTATCTCCTGCTGCATTCCAACATGAAAATCAACGATATTGCCGCATTTGTCGGAATCGACAATCCGTCGTACTTCTGCAAGCTGTTCCGCAACAAATTCGGAGTCAGCCCGCAGCAGTACCGGGAACGGTAAAGCGGCCAAACGATGATGCTACGACTGATCAAAAGCAAGTTCAACGATTTGAAATTTCGCGGGAAGCTGCTGCTCTCCCATCTGATCATTGCGCTGATTCCGATCCTGCTGCTGGGTACGCTTTCTTTTTACCAATCCTACCGTGCCCAATTGAAAGAGCTGGAGAACGAAGCCAGGTCCAGCCTGAACCAGGCAGCCAGCATTCTCGACTATAAAATCAACCGGTATAACATGCTGTGCGAGTTCCTCGTGCTGAACCGGGAGTTATCCGCCGTATTTCTCAAGGACTATGGCAGCAACTACTTTCGCATGTACCTCGACTTCAGAGACTTCGTGGACCCGATGATCGCGCAGACGAAGCTGATGGATGAAGATATTGAAGACATTACGTTCTATACATCAGGAGATTTGCTCGGAATTCGCGGAAACATCCTCCCGCTTGAGGAACTGAGGGAGCAGCCGTGGTATAACGGGGAAAAAGGGCGGCGCTGGATCGTTCATGACGGACGCGTCTATTTGCTGCAGCAATTGATCAGTAATTTGCGGGAAAGCAATTACATGGTGATTACCATCCATCACGACAGTCTGTTTGCCGACCTGGATCGATTGTCTGACCATATTTCCGTCAGCATTGAAGGCCGGGACCAGGAGCCGGTGTATCAAAGCCCGATGTCAGCGCCGCAAGCCGCCCGTGACACGACAGTTCTCCGGGAGCCGCTGCAGAACGTCGATTGGGCAATCAAGTATACGCTGTCCCACGCCAATGCCTATTTCAATGCGCTGACGATTTTTAAAATCACCTTTTTTGTCATTATGCTCAGCCTGCTGATCACGTTCTGCCTGATCTATATTTTTTCCACCAACTTCACCCGCCGCATCGTCCGGCTGAAGAATAAAGTCGACAAGGTGGAGCAAGACAATCTCGACGTCGTCATCTACAGTTCGTCCAAGGACGAGGTCGGCGAGCTGACCAACGGCATTGCCAAGATGCTTGGCCGGATCAACAGCCTGATCAAACAGGTCTACGAGGCTGAAATCGCGAAGCGGGAGAGTGAGTACAACCAGCTGATCGTGCAGATCAACCCGCATTTTTTGTATAACACGTTATCGTTCATCAACTGGCGGGCGGTCAAGAAGCATGACATTGAAACAAGCTACATCGTCGCCTCCCTGGCCAAGTTCTATCGCACCACGCTGAACAAGGGCAAAACCCGGGTTAGAGTCAAGGACGAATTGGAAAATATCAAGGCATACATCGATTTGCAATTGATCATGCATGACGGCGGCTTTGAGGTTGAATACGAGGTTGATGAGGAGCTGCTTGGGCAGGAAATCATCCATTTTATTTTGCAGCCAATCGTGGAAAACGCGATTAAACACGGGTTTGCGGATGCGGCAGGCGAAGACCGGCTGCTGCAAATTTTGGTCTATCGCGCTGGCCGGGAGCTCAAGCTAAGCGTGCGCGACAACGGCGTCGGCATGCTTCCGGAGCAGGCATCGCGCCTTTTACTGCCGGAAGGCGGCAGCAGCGGCTGCGGCGTCAAAAACGTCAATGACCGCATCCGGCTGTACTACGGCCCGGAGTACGGGCTCGACATAGAGAGCGAGCTTGAGCTCGGTACGACAGTAACGATTACGCTGCCTTATGATCCGTAAGGAGTGACCAGATCGAAACTAACATCCGGGAGCTTGAAGTCGCTCTTATCCGTCTTGTTGCTAAAGCCCGCCAGCCTGCCAAAGCTGAATGAAGGAAAGGATCGGCCCGAAGAGCATCCCTCACCCGGCTGCATACAGGCATGACCTTCAGTGCAGAAGATGGGAATCGTGAATTCGCTTTTTACGTTATTGCAGGTCATTTAAATCTTGCTATAAATCCAAAAAACGTTGCATAGGCGCCCCTTTTGAAAACGAATACAATCGAGCTATCAAACGAAAAGGGGTTAGAGACATGAGGAAAACCTGGAAGTTCGCCTTGATCTTATCCGTCTGCGCCAGCTTGCTTGTTGCCGGGTGCGGCGGAGGAGGAGGCGGCGGAAACAGCGAGGATGCGGTGCAGGAGAGCGATGCGCCGAATTTCGATCCTTACGGCAAGTATGAAACGCCAGTCGAGTTTACGATCGGCCGCAATACGAACCATGTCAACAATTTGCCGGAAGGCGACACCATTGAGAACAACCTGGCCACGCGCTATGTCGAGAGCCGGGTGAACGTTAAAGCGAAGGTTGCCTGGGAGACGGACGATATGAAGCAGAAGCTGTCACTGTCGATGACCACCGGAGATTTGCCTGACGTCATGCTGGTCGACCGTGAAATATTCAACCAGCTGGTGGACAACGACCTGATTGCCGATTTGACCGAGGTGTACGAGAAGACGGCTTCGGAGGGCATCAAGGAGATCTACGGCTCCTACGGCGATTTCCTGCTGGAGCAGGTTAAAGTCGACGGCAAAATCATGGGGCTGCCGATGACAAACATCGGGAATCAGCATCAGCTGTTGTGGGTGCGTAAAGACTGGGTCGATAAGGTTGGGGCGGAGCTGCCGACTACCCTGGATGAAGTGTGGGACCTGGCGCGCACGTTCGTGGAACAGGACGTCTCCGGCACCGGCAAAACCGGCGGGTTTGTCATGGATCAGAACGCGATGAATTTCTCGCCGGTGTTCGCCGTGTACAACGCATTCCCGGCCCAATGGATCAAAAACAAAGACGGACAGATCGTCTACGGGTCGGTGCAGCCGGAAATGAAAGCTGCCTTGGCCGATTTAAGCGAGCGGTACAAAGAGGGGCTGATCGACAAGCAGTTCGCCGTCCGTTCCAATGAAGAGAAGGAAGCGCTGGTCATCAACGGCCAGGTCGGCATGCTCTTTAATCCGTGGTGGATTGGTTACACGAACTACAAGGAGTCGATCAAGCAGAATCCGGAGGCGGAATGGGTCGCCGTATCAGCGCCGGTCGATGATGCCGGGAAGTTCAAGACGATCCGCCAGGACCCGATCGGCGGCGGTATCGTGGTCGTCAAGAAGGATTATCCGCACCCGGAAGCAATCATGAAATCGATCAATTTGACAACCGATTTCCTGTACTCGCTGACTGAGGACGCCGTCCAATACAAGAAAGAACATCCGGATGAGCTCTTGATCGACAACAGCCGCTGGAACAACGATCCTACGCAAATTCCGATGCAGATCGATTATGACGACGTGCTCAAGCGGTATTACGAAGACATTATGCAGGCCGCCGAATCCGGCGACGAATCTTCGATTCAGGAAGACCGGATCGTATCATTGCGGGCTTACCTGGAGTTCAAGGAAAAAGGCAACGACGTGGACGTTAACACATACGGCGAATACCTTTCCCGTATCGAAGGGCAGAGGGAGGCCAACAACCCGAACCTTGAGGTAATACCCGGCGCTTTTTACGGGACAACCGAAACGATGAAGCTGAAGTGGGCCATTCTGAAGAAGATGGAAGAGGAAACGATCCTCAAAATCATCATGGGCGAAGCGGGGCTTGAAGCGTTCGATACATTCGTCGAGACCTGGCACCGCACCGGCGGGGACGAAATTATGGCTGAAATCAATGGTCAATAACTTGGGACCCGGGATGTGATGACGATGGCTCAAACCGAAGCGAATGTAGACCTCAATACCAAGTTGCCGATGCAAAGACGTAAGAAGCGTGAGCGGCTGGATGGCCTCACCTATCACCTGATGCTGCTGCCGGGGATGATCATGCTGTTTATTTTTGCAATCATTCCGATGTTCGGCGCGGTAATGGCGTTTCAACGATTTATTCCGGCCAAGGGGATTTTCGAATCCCCTTGGGTTGGATGGTCCAACTTCACTTATATGTTCCAGCTGCCGGACAGCAAGCAGATATTTATCAACACGATTGTGATCGCTGTAGGCAAAATCGTGCTGGGGCTGATCGTACCGATCGTATTCGCGCTGCTCCTCCATGAAGGGCGGCAGAAGCTGTTCAAAAGCACCGTGCAGACCATCGTCTATTTGCCGCATTTCATGTCCTGGGTGGTGCTCGGGACGATGCTGACGATGATTTTCTCCTATGACGGCATGGTCAATAATCTGCTGGAGTTTCTGGGATTGGAGCGGATCATGTTCCTGGCGAGCAACACCTGGTTCCGTCCGCTCTTGATTTTGACGGATACGTGGAAGGAATTCGGATACGGGACGATCATCTATTTGGCGGCGTTGACAAGCATCAACCCGTCATTGTACGAATCGGCGGCGCTCGATGGAGCGAACCGCTGGAAGCAGATGCTTCACATCACCCTGCCGGGAATCTTCCCGACGATCGTGCTGCTCGGCACGCTGAGCCTTGGAAATGTGCTGAACGCGGGTTTTGACCAGGTATTTAATCTGTACAATCCGCTCGTTTATGAGACCGGAGACATCATTGATACGTTTGTGTACCGGATGGGCCTGATTAATATGCAGTACTCATTCGCTACGGCGATCGGTCTCATGAAATCCGTGATCAGCTTCGTGCTGATTATCATTTCCTACAGGCTGGCGGCTAAATATGCCGGGTACAGGATCTTTTAAGGGGAGGATGACATTATGGTAAAGTCACAAACGATAGGGTCCCGACTCGCCAATGCGCTCATCCTGTTCATGCTTGCGGTTATCGCGTTTCTATCGCTGGCGCCGATGCTCAACACCATCATGGTCTCAATCAGCGGCAGCACGGCGGTGAATGCCGGACAGGTCTATTTCTTTCCCGTTGATCTGAATTTCTCTTCGTATCAGACCATATTAAACGATGCGAAGTTTTGGAATGCGTTCACCGTGTCCGTGGAGCGAGTGCTTCTTGGCGGCGCGATCAACATGCTGCTTACCGTGCTGATGGCATATCCGCTGTCTCGAAGCGTAACGCAGTTTCGGTCGCGGAATGTGTACATGTGGATCATCATTTTCACGATGCTGTTCAGCGGAGGAATCGTACCCTGGTATATGGTCATCAGTGAGCTGAACCTGATCAATACCATCTGGGCGCTGGTGCTCCCTGGAGCGGTGCCTGTATTCAATGTCATTCTGCTGATGAATTTTTTTCGCGGCATTCCGAAGGAGCTGGAGGAGGCGGCCTTCATCGATGGCGCGGGACCGCTGAAGATTTTGAGACATATCTTTTTGCCAGTGTCCCTGCCCAGCCTGGCGACCATCACGCTGTTTGTCATCGTGGGCCATTGGAACAATTTCTTCGACGGAATCGTGCTGATTAATGACAGCGACAAAATTCCGCTGCAAACCTATCTTCAACAGCTAAGCCTGACCCGGGATCAAATGCAAAACATGACGGTGGAACAGCTGCAGCAATACAACAAAATATCCAATACGACCTTGAACTCGGCCAAAATCCTTGTGTCGATGATCCCGATTATGCTGATCTATCCGTTTCTGCAGCGGTATCTCATTCATGGCATCGTATTGGGGTCGGTAAAAGAATAATGGAAGTGAACAGAGGAGAATGAGCATGACCAAACCCCTTAGTCAAACCGAGATTATCGCCCTGGTTGAACAAACGATGGGGCATCGCCCGAAGATTGTAGACATGTTTAAACGCTGTTACGAAAATACGCTGGAAACGACGATCCGCCGTCATGAAGACGGCACCGTATTCATGTTGACCGGCGATATTCCGGCCATGTGGCTGCGCGACTCCGTCAATCAGCTGCGGCCGTATCTGATTCCGGCAGCCGGGGACGAGGGACTGCGGGAGATTATCGAAGGCGTGCTGAAAAGGCAGTGCGAGTGCATCCTGCGGGATCCCTATGCCAATGCATTTAATGAATTCGAGAACTTCCACGGCCACCATGACGATCTCACCGACATGTCCGGCTGGATCTGGGAGCGCAAATATGAGGTCGATTCGCTGTGCTATCCGATTCAATTGGCCTATTTATATTGGAAAAACACCGGAGAGACAAAGCATTTCACGGCAGCGTTCAAGCAGGCGGCCGAGCTGATTGTGCGTACGTGGCGGACGGAGCAGCGGCATGAGGAAATGTCGCCCTATACGTTTGAACGGCCGGGTGGCGGCCCTACGAATACGCTGCCAGGGAAAACCGCCTATACCGGCATGACCTGGTCGGGCTTCCGCCCAAGCGATGACGCCTGCGAGTATGGTTATCTGGTGCCGTCCAACATGTTTGCGGTCGTGGTGCTTGGGTATTTGCTGGAGGTGAATGCGCAGTTTTACCGGGACGAGGCGTTTGCGGAGGAGGTCCGTGCGCTGCGGGAGGACATCCGGCAGGGCATCAAGGGGCATGCCTTGATTGAGGATGCGGAGTTCGGCCAGGTCTACGCTTATGAGGTTGACGGGCTTGGCGGGGTCAATCTGATGGACGATGCCAATGTGCCCAGCCTGCTGTCCCTGCCTTATCTCGATTATTGCGCCAAGGACGATCCGGTTTATGCAAACACGCGCAAGCTGATCCTCAGCCGCCGCAATCCTTATTATTACGAAGGGACTTATGCGAGAGGCATTGGCAGTCCGCATACGCCGAAGGATTACATCTGGCACATCGCCCTGTCCATTCAGGGCATTACGGCGACCGGGGAAGCGGAGAAGCTGGAAATTCTGGGCATGTTCGAGCGGACGGATGCCGATACGGGGCTCGTCCACGAGGGCTTCCATAAAGATAATCCGCAGCAATTTACGCGGGAGTGGTTCTCCTGGTCCAACGCCATGTTCGTTGAATTTGTGTTAAGCCTGTGCGGTTTGCAAATCAAAATGCGATAGTTTTGAAATAGGAAATCGAAACGGAGGTAATGTCGTGAAAGGGAATCCGGGAAAAAGGTCGTTATTGAGGTTGACTGCATTGCCATTGATCATGGCCCTTCTGCTGACATCAGTTATCGGGGCCGCCCCGGTCCGTGCCGCCTCGTTCGGGCCGGCCGACGCGGACGCGGCGATTAAAGCGTTCAACGCCAAGTTTTGGGACCCGCAAGCGAAGTACTTCTGGGCCAATTCGAACCGCGGCGACAACTACCAGAGCTTCTGGGTTGAAGCGGAGCTGTGGGAGATGGTGATGGACGCCTATCTGCACACATCAGACCCGAAGCTGAAGGCCGAGCTTCGAACCCAGATCGACGACATCTTTGACGGCACGGTGGCTAAGCACGGCGAGGACTGGACGAACAATCCGTTTAACGATGACATCATGTGGTGGGCGATGGGCAGCGCGCGGGCTTATCAGATTACCGGCGAAGCCAGATACCTGGAGAAGGCCAAGTATTACTTCGACTTCGTGTACGACACGCAGTGGGACGACGAGTTTGCGGGCGGCGGCATTTGGTGGCTGAACAGCGAGCACAACACGAAGAACGCCTGCATTAATTTCCCGGCTGCCCAGGCGGCTGTATTCCTGTACGAAATTACGGGAGATCGGCATTATCTGGAGGCGGCGACCCGCATTTTCAGCTGGGGCAAAACGATGCTGACGGACGGGAACGGCAAAGTGTTCGACCGGATCGAGCTGGAGCGCGGCCCGGTGCCGGATTCCACGCATTATAATCAAGGGACATTCGTCGGTGCGGCGGTAGGGCTGTACCGGGCAACCGGGGACGAGACGTATCTGGAGGATGCCGTGAAGGGTGCCCGGTTTACGATGGACCGGCTGGTGGACGACAACCGGCTGCTCAATTATGAAGGGCCGAACGGGGATTTGAAAGGCGGCAAAACGATTCTGATCCGCAACCTGGCTTATTTGCAGCAGGCGCTGGACAATCTCAATGACCGCGCCTATGACGATTTTGAGCGCGAATTCGACGCCTGGCTGGCCTTTAATACGGCTACGGCCTGGAGTCATCGCGGCGAAGAAGGGATCGTTGACGGCAACTGGGTGGGACAACTGCTCTCCGGCACCTATGAGTCTTGGTCGTCCGCAGGCGCGGTTCAGGCACTTACGGTTGTGGAGCCGCAGGAGGCTGCTCCGCGTTATCCGGTTAGGAACGCCTATTCAAGAATCGAAGCGGAAAAATACAATATCGGTAAAGGGTTCGTGCTGGAGGGGAGCCCCGAAGGCACGCTGCAACTCGGCGGCATCCGTTCCGGCCATTTCGCTGCCTATAAGAACGTTGACTTCGGAACGGACGGCGCGATCGGGTTTATTGCCCGGGCCGCCAGCGGGACGGGCGGCGGCAATATCGACATCCGGCTGGATAGGCTGGATGGACCGCGGGTCGGCACGGTCCGCGTGGAAGGCACCGGCGGCTGGCATCAATTTATCGATGCAGTCGGCGTGCTTGAGGATGAGCAGGGGAATCCGGTGACGGTAACCGGAACGCATGACGTATATTTGGTGTTTAACCAAGTCGACGATGAATATCTGTTCAACTTGAACTGGTTTCGGTTTACCGAGAACGATCCGAAACAAACCGACGCCTATGCCAAGCTGCGGGCCGGTCAGCTGGATGGCGGCTCGGGCTTAAGCGTTAACGCCGAACACGGCTACCTGGAGGGAATAGAGGACGGCGCTCATGCCATCTATCGGGATATCGACTTCGGCAGCAGCGGTGCATCCGGCGTTACGATGCGCGTATCCAGCGGCCATAAAGGCGGCTCGATCGAGGTGAAGCTGGATAGTCTGGACGGACCGACCGTCGGCGTTGCCCGGATTCCTGCCCTTGGCAGCTGGGACGACTGGGTCGATCTGATGGCGCTCGTTGACGGGGAACAGGCTGTCGGCATTCATGACGTGTATCTTGTTTTTCACGGGACGGACGGCCAGGATTATCCTTGCAATCTCGATTGGTTCAATTTCACGACGGTCAAAGGCACGGGCCGGGATGCCTTCGGCAAGCTCGAAGCCGAGCATTATACGATCGGAAACGGGTTCGGCACGGAGCAGGGCGGAGGGCAGACGTATCTGGCGGGGCTGTTCGGCCCTAACCAGCCTTACGCGATGTACAATTACGTCGACTTTGGCGATACGAGCCCGGAACAGTTCCATGTCCATGCGGCCAGTGATACCGGCGGCGGTACGATTGAAGTGCGAATCGACAGCCTGAACGGCCCGCTGATTGCCGCCGCTAAGGTCGACGGCACCGGCGGCTGGCAAAACTTTAAAGTGTTCTCGGCGGACGTTGCGGCACCCGTCACCGGCAAACATATCGTCTTCCTGATCTTCAAGGGCTCGGATTGGCTGTATAACCTGGACAAATTTACGTTCGGCGATCCGGCCGTATTTACGGCCCCGACTACTCCGCCAGCGCCTGTGCCGGACGATGTGCCTCCGGGCGAGGTGGAGAACATCCGGGCCCTTCGGGAGAATGGGCACATCCGGCTGTACTGGGATGGGCCGTACGATATGGACGGCAAGCTTGTGCAGATCCGCCTGTTCAAGAACAAAAAGCAGGTCGGCCAAACGCTTGAGGTCAGGCGCGGGATTCAGACTGCGCTCCTGCCGGAGGTGAAAAATCCCCGGAACCATACCGTCACCTTCACAGCCGTGGACCATTCCGGAAATGTCTCCAAGGGGCACACCGTCCGGCTGGATGATTTAATAAAGAAATGAGATGAACCAGACCGGCGTACCGCTTAAGCGGGCGCCGGTCTATTTTTGCTGGATCGTTTTCGGCCCATGGCCATGATGCAGCCACGGACGCCTCACAGGGCTGTTAAATAATGAACAATGCCTGCGGCGATCGCTTCGGCCAGTTTCATCTGTCCGTTGCGGCTCGTCAGCAGCTTCCGGTCCTCGGGATTGCTGATGAAGCCGGTCTCCACGATGACGGCGGGAACGTCGGTCGTATTCAGCAAATAGTACGGCTTGCCAACCATGATCTGGTTGCGGCTTCGGTATACTTGATTCAACTGCTGTTGGATTGCATCGGCCAGAGCCTTACTGCGCCCTTCCGATTGATGCAGCACGATGCCGCCGCGTTTCGAGCTGTTTCGGCCCCAGTTCACATGGATGCTTACGACAAGCTCCGTTGGGATCTCTTCGCTAAGCTGCTTGCGCTGCGAAAGGTCGCGCCGATGCCTGGAGGAAGTCCTGTGCCACCGGTTGTCGTCGCTTAAAGCGTAATCGCCGTCGCGATTGAGCACGGCAGGATATCCCTGCTGCCGGAGCAGCATAAACAGCCTGCGCGATATTTCAAGATTGATATCCTTTTCCAAAATATCGCCATGGGAGGTTCCCCCGTCGATGCCGCCGTGCCCCGCATCAATCAGTACGACGTCCTGGGCAAAAGGATGCAGGTGGCGTGTGTGATGCTGGTTGTTTTCCCGGCCTGACGAGATGGTGGATTCTGGTATCTCTATATGCAGGCTGCGGGCGGCGGCCTGTGTGCGATTGTTATGGCTTGCGGCCTGGCCCACGGCCTGAACATGCTCCGAATGGAAAGCTGCGACCATATGATCCGGGCATGCCAATGCCAGGAGAAGCATCCATATTCCTGCTGCCTTAACCATGATGGACTCCTTCTTTCTCGTGGATTTCGACTTTTTTAGAATGTGCAATTTGCGGGAAATCATCCCGATTCCTAAAGCTGTGAGTCTAGAAACGCATGAAACGGAGCAAACTGATAACGGGATGCGGATAAACCCTAAGAAGATCCAAAGGAGATGATGAGATGGCCAGCGGAGATGAACTGATCAAATACATTACGGAGCGATTCGTAACCTATATAGATACGCCGAAGGAGATCCGCCGCCAGTCCAAGGTGAAGGAATCGTGGACAACGAAATGGTTCGGCATGATTCCGTTCTCCGTATCGCTGTGGAAAGAGGACATTTCGTCCAAGCGTAAGCGAAAAACAAAATAGGCTGACATGGACCCGTTCAATGGATGGTCACGCATCCGATGAGACGTCACCAGCCTTATGACAAAAAACAAACACCGGAATGAATGGCTTCCGGTGTTTGTTTTTTGTCTGCGGTACCTAATCCGCAGGTATGTTGAAAAACATATTATTCATAATATTTAATTAGCTCTCCATCTTTATCGTAATACTTATATGAATAATGACTTTTTCCAGTCTTAGGGGGAAACATCCAGGTGACGCTGGCCTTATAAGGCGTAAACTCTTGTTCTATTTCCTGTCCATTTACGCTTACCTGCATTTTCGCTATTTTATTTTCTTCATTAGTGACAATCATAAACAAAAGAGGTTCTGGGGCGAAGACACTAAATGCTTCATTAACGTTTACTTCTATATGCTGCCACCTATAATTTCCGTCTTTGTTTTTTTGAAATTGAATGTAGCCTGGATTATTGTTAGATAAGAAACTGGCATATCTTCGGTCATTCATGTCTTTAATTTCTACAATTTCTATTGAATTATTTTCATACCCTTCAATTGAATGAATTACTTTCAAAATAGATTCTTCATCGTTTCCATATAATTGCTGAGTATCATTAAAATAAAACGTGAAGAACCCTAGAAGAAGTAAA
This sequence comes from Paenibacillus ihbetae, assembly GCF_002741055.1. Taxonomy (NCBI): domain Bacteria; kingdom Bacillati; phylum Bacillota; class Bacilli; order Caryophanales; family Paenibacillaceae; genus Paenibacillus; species Paenibacillus ihbetae. The sequence goes on from NZ_CP016809.1 coordinate 5,130,134, forward strand.
AGGCAGCTATAGGTAATCTTTTGGCTTTTTTCAACAGTTCTCGTTTTTTGCTGTCGTCCAAGGCATCGGCATGCTTTTTCAATTCCTTCAAATCCACGGGCAATCATCTCCTAAACCAAGGATGTTACCTTAATTATTGAACGAATGCTCGTAATGATCAATGAAATGTCAAAAACAAAATGGTAAATTGCTCATGTCGATTTTCCCGGATAAGCATAGAACTTGCCTTGTCCCACTAATCGGGGTGCCGGCAGAAACCGGGTAGTGTCCGTATTCCGGAGCGGAATCGCTACATAGATGGCTGCAGCATCAGCCGCGCTGCCGGAGCCGAATGACCAGCGCTGCCATCCGGTTAAGCTGAACGGAGCGCCGAAAGCGGCATTGCCATCGCCCTTCGATTTAAACACCAGCGAAGGGTGCTTTTGCAGCAGGCTTCTGAGCTCGCTGCTGCTTCGGGCCGTGAGGCTTGATGAGGTCAGCCATTGGAGATTATCATACGGGTCGGGGCGATTGCCCGTGATAGACGGAGCCTCCGCCGACCATCCGTGTGCAGAGCCGGCGGCTACAACTCCTTTGCCGATGCCGGAGCGCTCCAACGTGCCGGAGGCCGGCAAGACGGTCGGGAGCAGCTCGCTATTGAAGCCGCTGATATAAAGCGTATCTTGGCCCGGAAGGGTGACCTCCCATACAGGAGCTCCCGTATATCGTTTACGAATCGTGCTGCCATGCGGGAGAGACCCTTCGGGATCGATAAGCCCCTCGGCGGCTAGACGCTGCTCCAGCGGTGCCAAGCTGAAGGGGAGGGTACCGCCGATTCCATATTCACTGAGCACATACCCTCCATCCTCGGAGGCGCTGATAATAAGGTAACCTTGAGGCAAACCTTCATCGGTTACCGTGACCAGCCAGCCGTGCGTCCCGGGTCCGAGCGGGGTGTATTCCAGCTCGGCCTCGCTCCAGGCTGTAAACGGCACGTGGGCCGAGAGCTGCTCCACGGTGTCCTCCGTGAAATGGAGCAAGCTCTCCGGAACCGCTGCGGAGACCGCGGACTTCCGAATGGAGCTGTCATCCGCGAGGGAGAGGGATGAATCGGCGGAAGCGGGAGTGGTAATCGCCGCTTCAGTGCCGGCCGCAGCGACCGCAAGCGGATGGATGAGGGCCGCCGTACATATGGCCGCCAGCAGCAGGGCAGACCTTGCGCGGGATCGATTGGACCGGCTGTCGTTATCGTTATTGAAAGAGCCTCCATGGAGGCCGTTATTTTTATGCCAATGCAACAAATGGATCAACCGCCTTTCCTTCCCGCCATGCTAAGCGATGGGGGATATGGTGGTTCTATCATATCGGACAAGCTGTGCAAACGCTGTTGCAAGGTGTCGCGCCAGGACAGAAGGGAACGGTTCTTTTTTTGCCTTGTTTTGTAGAGGAGCGTCAAGAGGACGCGCTCACGGGCGAACACAGGTGAAAGAGGCCGCAGGTTATGGCGGAGAAGCTGATTTTCGGCTCATACTGCCACTGCATTTCCGACCTCCGGTTCCGGTATTGTTCCTCGATTTGAGCTTTCTTTTCCTCATCCTGCTCTTTCAGCAGGTCCTCGTAATAACTGTCGATCACCGCAAGCTCCTCCGCCAGCCGTTCGCGGGCCTTGGATGCCCACGTATAATCCAGCTTGCTTAAGCTGACGATCAGATGCTCCTCAAGGAGCCCCGCCGCCTCGCGCAGCGAAACGGCCGCAGGGCGGACGTGCACGCTTTCGGGCAGGCGGGGCGTCAGCTCGCGGCCATTAAGCACAGCCGGGAAATCTGTCACGATCTTCCGGGTGGACAGCGAGATGCCAACATAATGGAGCTCCTCCCGCTTCAGATCGCAGCTGAACTCTACTTTAAAGCAGACGCCGAGCCACTGCTCGTACGGCGTCGACCTTGACCGTGGGCGCGGCTCCGTGACCGGCTGCTGGAACAGATACACGCATTTGCCTTCCTCGCGGGCCGCGTTCCAGATTTGAGCCAGCCTGCTGCTTCCGTAGCCGACGTTCTCGCGCTGGATGCGGCCGGGACCGAGCACGGGGAGCACGGGAGCGTTGCCGTAGAAGCGGGCCAGCAGGGGATCCTGCTGCGGCGCGGACAGCTGGGCTTTGCTCTCGGCGAGCTTGGCCTTGGCCATCCGCTCGTCGTAGGCTTCCGGGTCGAACACGAACTGGAAGGAGAGAGTTTCGGCCGGCGCCCCGGTACGTTCCACAAAGCTCCAGTAATAAGGGCGGTTGGTGAGCATTTTGTCGGCTTGGGGCGACAGCTTCACGGTAACATGCTCCGGTGATTTTTCAATGACGGTGCATTCGGTGGCTTCCAAATAGGCCATGAAGTGCTTCTGCACCTCCTGCGGCGTCATGGTCATATCAGGCTTCTTCCTCTCTTAAGGTTTCTCCGCTCGCTTCCTGCTCGATATCCTGCTTGATATGGTGCAGCGAGTCGCCGAGCGTATTGATGCGCCTCCGGATCTCTTCGTCGTTGCCGGACTCCAGCATGATTTTGTACAGGCTCTTCTCGAAGGATTCGTTCTTCTCGTAGCGTTCCAGAATGACATCCAGTCCTCCGATGACCATCTCGAACATATTGATCTTTTCATGCAGCAGATTCAAAATATGCTCTTCGATCGTGCCTGCAGTGGACAGGTTGAAGATTTGCACATCGTTGGTCTGGCCTAGACGGTGCACGCGTCCGATCCGCTGCTCCACCCGCATCGGGTTCCAAGGCAGGTCGAAGTTGATCATATGGTGGCAAAACTGCAGGTTAATTCCTTCGCCCCCGGCTTCAGTTGCGATCATGACCTGAGCTCTGCCCCTGAACAGGTCCATCATCCAGTCCTTCTTCCCCCGGTTCATGCCGCCCCGGTACGGCACCGATATGAGCCCGTGATCACGGAAATAGTTAAGCAGATATTCCTGGGTGGCCCGGTACTCGGTGAACACGATCACCTTCTCGTTCATTTGGCGGATGAGCTCGATCGTTTTCTCGGCTTTGGTATTGGCTTTAATCGCTTTGATCAGATACACCAATTCCCAGATTTTATCGCGGAGCGGGGAGTCCTCCGGCAGCTTCTTGGACAGATTGACCAGCGTGACAAAGACCGCATCCCGGCTGCTGCACACCTCGCGCTGGAGGGTGACGAGGGACAGCATGCTGCTTAAATTTCCCCCTGCTGCCTGATACTGATCTTTGACGAAGGACGTGACCCCGTCGTATAATGACTGTTCTTCGGGCGATAAAGTCAGCCCGACATTGCGGACGGAACGCTTCGTAAACTTCACTTCGCCTTCGCCCCGCCGGTTGCGGATCATGACCTTGGACAGCTCGTCCTTGAGCTGCTCCTGGTTCTTCGGCTTTCGTTTATCCACAACGAAATTGGCCGCAAACTGTCCCTGGCCGCCAAGCTGGCCCGGCTTCAGCAGCGTGATCAGGTTGAACAGCTCGCTGAGGTCATTCTGTACAGGCGTAGCGGTGAGGAGCAGGCAGTATTTTTTGCGCAGCTTCTGAATGAATTGGTAGTTGGACGTCTTCTTGTTCTTGAGCTTGTGGGCCTCATCGATGATGAGCATATCGTATTCCTGATTCAGGAGATATTCGCTATGCGGATCCCGTTTGGCCGTGTCCATGGAAGCGACGACGATATCATTCGCCCAGGAATAGGCTTTTTTCTGCGCGATGGCGGGTATGCCGAACTTGGAGTTCAGCTCCCGAACCCACTGGAGCACCAAAGAAGCGGGAACAAGAATCAGCACTCTGGATACGAGCCCGCGGAGAATATATTCTTTTAAAATAAGGCCGGCTTCAATCGTCTTTCCGAGCCCAACCTCATCGGCCAGAATCGCTCTGCCCGACATCTCGAACAGCACCCGCTTGGCGGTGTCGGTCTGATGCGGAAGCGGGGACAAATCACCCAGGTGCTTGAGGCATTGAAGCTCTTCGAAGCTCGTCACCAGGCGGGATTGCTCGCCCTCAACGGCTAGCTGAGACAGCCTGAAGTCCCCCCACGGACCGCCTTTCTCAAGGCGCCCTTCGAGATCGTCCAGCCAGGAACGGTCCATCTGAAGCGGTACGGGCAGGCGCGGATCCGTCGTCATGTCTGGACCGGCAGTGGATGGCTGATGATTCATGATGATCCCCTCCTGTTATGAAAGTTTCCGGACAGCGGTGTATGAGTAGTATGGACGAAAAAAGAAGTCTTCATAACTTGCACCTCCCTTTATGGGGGGCGAAAGGACGGAGAGAGCGCACGGCTGCTGGAATTGGCAATTTTCAGCGTTTTTTTCATAGGAGACGGGTGAAAAAGAGAGCGGGACGAAGAAAGCGGAAGCAGGAGCGGACAAGCATAGGGTTTCGCCCTTAATTTTCACATTATCGGCATAGTTTTACTATATATAGTGTAGTATAATGAATTCATTGCACTATATATGGTGTGTTTCGGCGTTTTGTATGTTTGATCCGCTACATATGAGGTTATGTTGTTGGTGAGCCCGGCTGCAGTATTCGTGAACAAAACGCAGCTAAACAGGAGGCTCTACTGCTAAGGCATAACTGCGGAAGTTTTGGCAGTCCCTATCGGAAATTGCCCGGATCGGTACATGATCACGGCGTCCGATATCGACGCAGGATAACCGCTCATGGCGGTTCGTCTTCAAACGCGGTCTGTCTTCTTAGAGAACGTCGATCAACGTTTTATTTATAATCGTTATATTTTAATTAGGAGGAGTTGCTCTTGAGTACGATGCAAAGTCAGCGGCTGGAAGGTTTGAGCGAGAAGATCTTTTTGGACCGGTATGCGTGGAAGGATGCGGACACCAATAATGCCAAGGTCGGCGATGTGGTGCTCGTTCTGACGAAGGACGACCCGAAGTTCCCGACGAAGGAAGTCGGCGAAATCGTGGCCCGCGAAGGACGGAAGGTAACGGTTCGTACGCGCAAAGGCGAGCTGGTGGAGTCCGAGGTGGAGAAGCTGACGCTGACCATCGAGAAGACGCCGGAGGAGATGTGGGATCGGCTTGCGGCCGCGATGTCATCGGTTGAGGCAACACCGGAGCTGCAGGAGGAATGGCGGGAGAAGTTCCGTTACATTCTCGACGACTGGAAGCTCGTTCCGGGCGGCCGGATCGCAGCAGGCGCGGGAGCCAGCGATGAGCTGACGCTCTTCAACTGCTATGTCATCCCTTCTCCAAAGGACAGCCGCGGCGGCATCATGGAGACGTTGACCGAGATGACCGAAATTATGGCCCGCGGAGGCGGCGTAGGCATTAACCTGTCTTCCCTGCGCCCTCGCCGTGCGATCGTCAAGGGCGTCAACGGTTCCTCCAGCGGTGCGGTATCCTGGGGCGGCCTGTTCAGCTACACGACGGGACTTATCGAGCAGGGCGGAAGCCGCCGCGGCGCGCTGATGCTCATGATCAACGACTGGCACCCGGATGTGCTGGATTTCATTACGGTGAAGCAGACGATGGGCCAGGTGACAAACGCGAACCTGTCGGTTTGCGTCAGCAACGGCTTCATGAAGGCCGTGAAGGAGGATCTGGAGTGGGAGCTGGTATTCCCGGACACGACCGATCCGGATTACGACGAGGTGTGGGACGGCGATCTGGACAAATGGAAAAAGGCCGGACGCAAGGTCATTCCATACCGTACGGTAAGAGCGCGCGAAGTGTGGCATACGATTATCGAATCGGCCTGGAAATCGGCCGAGCCGGGCGTTGTCTTCATGGAATACTACAACCAAATGTCGAACAGCTGGTACTTCAACCCGATCATCTGCACGAATCCTTGCGGCGAGCAGGGGCTTCCGGGCTGGGGCGTGTGCAACCTGTCCGCGATGAACCTCTCGAAGTTCTACGACGAGGAGAAGCACGACGTCGCTTGGGACGAATTGGCGGTAACGACGCGTTACTCCGTTCGCTTCCTCGATAACGTCATCGACCGGACGCCTTACCATTTTGAGGAGAACGAGGCGAACCAGAAAAAAGAACGCCGCGTCGGCCTTGGAACGATGGGTCTCGCCGAGCTGATGATCAAGCTGAAAATTCGCTACGGCAGCCCGGAATCGTTGGAATTCCTCGATAAGCTGTACGGCTTCATCGCCCGCGAAGCGTATCTGGCATCGGCCGACATCGCGGCGGAGAAGGGTTCGTTCGAAGCATTCGATGCTGAGCTTTATCTGCAGAGCGGATTTATGAAAAATATGGCGGAGGTTTATCCGGAAGTGGCAGAAGCAGTGCGCACCAAAGGCGCACGGAACGTTACGGTCATTACGCAAGCCCCAACCGGCAGCACCGGCACCATGGTCGGCACCTCGACGGGGATCGAGCCGTACTTCGCCTTCAAATATTTCCGTCAAAGCCGTCTCGGCTTCGACGAGCAGTTTGTGCCGATCGCTCAGGAGTGGCTGGACAGCCATCCGGGTGAGGAGCTTCCGGAATACTTCGTGACGGCGATGGATCTGTCCGCCGAGGATCATATCCGGGCGCAGGCTGCCATCCAGCGCTGGGTGGACAGCTCGATCTCGAAGACGGCCAACTGTCCGGCCGACTTTACGATTGAGGATACGAAGCGCCTGTATGAGCTGGCCTTTGACCTTGGCTGCAAAGGGGTAACGATCTACCGTGACGGCAGCCGCGACATCCAAGTGCTTCAGACCGAGAAGAAAGAAGACAAGGCAGCGGAAGCTGTAACCGCGTCTTCCCAGGAAACGGCGCTTGAGCAAAGCGCGGCAGGTCAAGCAACAGAGGATGCCACCGGCGTTGAGCCATCGGCAGCCGCGCCTGCGGCACCGGCCGGCAGCAAGAGCGGCCTTGACAAGCAGTACAAGAAGCGTCCGCAAGTACTGCGCGGCGCCACGTACAAAATGAATACGCCGTTCGGTATGGCGTACATTACGATCAACGACCTGGACGGCATCCCGAGCGAAATCTTCCTGAACGTCGGCAAAGCCGGTTCGGACGTGTTCGCTATGGCCGAGGCGCTTGGCCGCGTCTGCTCCCTGTTCTTGCGGTATGGCGACCATGGCAACAAGGTGGAGCTGTTGATCAAGCATCTGAAGGGTATCGGCGGCACCGGCGCAATCGGCTTCGGCGCGAACCGCGTGGAGTCCATCGCAGACGCCGTTGCGAAGGCGCTGGAGACACATGTGGCAAGCGGAGCACCGGATCATGACCATGATCCTGCTCCCGTTGCGGCCACCATGGCTCCGGCCGAGCCTGCGGTTGCCAGCCACGGCGCACCAGCAGCCGACCATGGCTATGGCGGCCACGGCGCTCATGCCGGCGGCTCGATGTCGCTGGACCTGTGCCCGTCCTGCGGCGGCGCATCCCTGATCAACATTGAGGGATGCAAGACTTGCGGGAACTGCGGGTATAGCAAGTGCTCGTAAGGGCGTAAGGATGCTGTAAAATTAATATTCATACAGAGAAAAAGACCAGACAACAGCTACTGTTGCTCTGGTCTTTTTATGATTAAGGCCCTGGAGTGAAGAGACGATTATTGGATGCAATAAAGAAGGTACATTAGCAGTAGAAGTTGATCCCCGGGATACTCTAACGTACAAGTAATCGTTCCTTCCCGTACATGCTCTCATCCATTATGAATCGCTTTGCACCGTAGATAACGAAACGAGGACCAGGCCGGCGAATTCCGAAGCTTCCTCCCCCTTGGGATTGTGAAGGCGGAACAGGAAAACGTCTCCTGTGTCTGACCGCCACACGATATAATCGCTGATTCCTTCGCCGCTCGAGGCCTGGAGATAGAGCTCTGCGAAACCCAAAGGATGCTCGACAAGCTCTCCGCTAAAATCGGATACTTCGCCGAAACGTTCCAGCTCCTTTGTGCCCGCAGCTTCAAGCTGCTTTAGATCATACTGGGCAGGCAGCGGTTCGATATCGACATAATACTCCGGATGATTACTAAGCGACAAACGCCCTTCCGCTCCGTCAAAATCAAACTTCTCGAATACGTATAAGGAAAAGCCTTCGCCTTGATGCAAAGCGGCTGTATGTGTCTGATTCCCGTCACCAGTCATCAGATCAAAACTTTCGTTCTGGGGGCGTGTCGTGTCGGGAACTTGCTCGTTCTTTGGAGCCGTGACTTCTTCATGCACCGGTGCAGGGGGATCGTTGCTGACAGGGGGTTCGGGTTCGGCTGTGCCTGAGCATGCAGCAAGCGATAGAACCATGGCGACAATGGAGATTTTCATGAAAATAATGCCCTTATGATTCAGTACAATCACGCCTTTCTGTCTAAGTTCGTACTTATTGCCTTGCATATTAGACGACGTAAGATTCAAAAAGGTTTACATTTTCTTGAAATATTTCTAGCCGATTTCAGGACTCGCCTGAGTTTCGAGAAGCGGGAGAATTGAGGAAATGTTACAGATTATGCCATAATGATATTACCAATAGCAGCTTATCAAGCTGATGATGACTTGGAATAAAACGCTTGCGCCATTCGTAATGTATATATTAAACATATTCAATGAAATGTGGTGATTCGGTTGAGCTCTACGGAAAGAATGCCTTTGTATCAGAAGGTTCAAGAGTATATACGCGACTTGATATCGTCAAATGTATTGAAGGTTGGAGACCGTATTCCTACGGAAAAAGACCTCATGGAGCGTTTCGGAGTCAGCAAGATTACGGTCGTGAATGCCCTGGCCGGCTTGGTTAACGAAAAAATCATAACCAGGGTGCCCGGAAAGGGGACTTTTGTAAGTGAGCCTGAATCTGAAATGCCGGCGGCTTCTCCTATAAATGCCGTAAAGTCTATTCATAAAGCTGGCGGAGCAATGGGGACAAGGTTAATAGGCCTGATTCTGCCCAGCATTTATGATTATTTTACGATTCGGCTTATACAAGGCATTCAGCAAGCACTCAACGAGAACGATTACCGCTGCGTGATCTATTTGTCGGAGGGCGATATTGATAAGGAAAAAGAAGCGATCAAGACATGCAGTAACATCGGAGTGGAAGGCTTATTGATCTTCCCGGTTGATGAGGAATTATTCAACGAGGAAATCCTAAGCATGAAATTTGCGGGGTTTCCGTTTGTTCTCATTGACCGTTATCTTCCCGGGGTGGAAACGCACTATATAGCATCAGACGGCAGGCTCGGCGCTAACATGGCGGTCAATTACCTGTGGGAGCTGGGGCACCGTGAAATCGCCATCTGCTCCGATTCGCCCATACAAACCGTTACCGTCCAAGAGCGGATCGACGGATATATGAATGCCTTCAAGGAAAAGGGAGCACTCATTAACCCAGCCCACATCGTAACCGGCTTTGAACTCGGAAGTCTGGAGCAAGCGGAAACCCATCCGCTGTACCGCTATATCAAAAACCGGATGGCAACGGCCTATATTACGCTAAATGGAAGTCTTGCCGTAAAAATCTACCAGATTGCACGTCAGGTTGGATTGAAGGTGCCGGAGGACATTTCCATCATCAGTTTTGATGATCCGACCTCCATCATCGAAGGCTACAGCACGTTTACGCATGTTAAACAGTTTGAACGGGACATGGGCTACCGAGCGGCCTATACCCTGCTTGAGGTCATTAACGGTGATGACGGACATCAAGGAAAATATTTCAAAACCCTCGTGGAGCCGGAATTGGTGATTGGCGAGACGACGGGAACAAACGTCTTCTCCGCTTTGTGATATCGACCCCCGTTTCCCCTATATAATAGGAACCTAATTACGAGTCCGACGCGCTTTCGATCGAATCCGACCATGGAAGCGGCGGCTCCCCGGACTCTTCTACTAGGTCATCTGCAACTCCTTCCCATGAAATCCTCCCATAAGAAGTCCAACCTCATTAAGAAATTCAGCAGAAGCTCTCCAAGCCATGTCCAGTCTGTTTGACTTCATACCACATTTATGATCACACAATTTCCTGTGGATATATTGAATATAACGTGCCTTCGCATAAGGAATGCCTGAAAGGTGGAGAAGGGGCCCCCCATCCCATTTCTCGATAACCTAAAAAACAGGAGGCCACTCTAGGCTAACAGCAGCTTCATTTTTATTTAACCCCCGATTTATTAATCAACGAAACCACCCGTACTTTTATCGGCCAAAAAATACTTTTACCGGAATGAAGAAATTATGGAATGATTCCAACAGTATATTGAATATATTTAAACTACCGTTTAGTGAAACCGCTTGCAGTAAGGAGGGGGGCAGTCGATATATATAATCGAAAATCGAAGACCAATGACATTGGCTCTATTCCCAATCGATCGGGAATGGATTCGTAACCATCCGATCCGACGAAGATGGAGGAGGTGTTCAGAGAGTGGTACCCAAAGGTGCTGTTATCCCTGGATTTGAGCAATTAAAAAAGAATAAGAAGCTCTCTAAAATCTGGCAATTCAGGCACATCTATTTGTTTTTGCTTCCTGCGATTATCTGGTTTCTGGTGTTTGCCTATTATCCGATGTACGGCATCTTAATCGCATTCAAAGATTTCAAATTCAACCTGGGGATCTTGGGGAGTCCGTGGGCAGGCTTTAAATATTTCGAACAGTTTTTGAACGATTCCAGCTTTTACGATGTGCTCCGAAATACGTTATCCATCAGCGCGCTTAAGCTTATTTTCGGATTTCCGGCGCCATTGATCCTGGCCTTAATGCTCAATGCCGTCATGCACAAGAGAATCAAAAGAGTGTTTCAGACGATTTCCTATCTGCCGCACTTCGTGTCGTGGGTCGTTGTCGTGACCTTGCTTCAAAAGATCCTGTCTCCGAACGTCGGGCTTATCAATGATATTCGGTACCAAATGGGTTTGGATCCGATCTTTTTTATGGGAAAGCCGGAATTATTCTATCCGTTGGTCATCATCTCCGATATCTGGAAGGGTGTAGGCTGGGGTTCGATCATTTATTTAGCCGCGTTAACGAATATCGATCCGCATTTGTATGAGGCAGCCGAAATCGACGGGGCTGGAAGGTGGAGCAAGCTATTTAAGATCACGCTGCCATGCCTTACTCCAACGATCGGCATACTGCTGATCTTCTCCCTCAGCGGAATTCTGAACGCCGGCTTTGACCAAATCTGGCTGATGCAGTCCCCGGCAACGCTAAGCGTCTCGGAGATCTTGGATACCTATGTCTTAAAAACCGGGCTCCAGCAGGGGCAACTAGCCTATTCCACGGCAATAGGATTATTCAAGTCCGCGATTTCGCTGCTGCTCATTGTGGCTGTCAACAATATATCCAGACGTGTGAGCAACGTATCGTTATGGTAATAGGCTGGCACTCAAGATAAGGAGGTGTGTGTATGGGTGCGAGAAGGCTGACGCCGGCAGATAAAATGTATATGACGCTCAACTATACGGTCCTGTTTTTATTCTGCGCTACGGCGCTCTATCCATTTATCTATTTCCTGGCCCTGTCTTTCAATGACGGCTACGATGCGATGAAGGGCGGAATCTATTTTTTTCCCAGAGTATTTACATTAGAAAACTATGCGAAAGCGTTCAGCAACTCATTGATCTTGAATTCGTTCTTCATTTCCATTACCCGAACCGTTGTCGTAACGGTAGTCTCCGTATTTCTGACGGCTTTATTAGCCTACGCGCTTTCGCGGAAAGGGCTGCCCGGAAGAAAGTATATCGTATTCTTCTTTTTCTTCACCACGTTGTTCAGCGGAGGGCTTATCCCGACGTTTATCCTGTTCCGGCAAATCCACATCCTGGATACGTTTTGGGTGCTGGTGCTGCCGTCCCTCTACAATTTCTTCAATGCGATTATCATGAAAACCTTCTTCGACGGAATCCCGGAAGGGCTCTCGGAATCGGCCCGCATCGACGGAGCAAGCGAGTTGTCTGTATTTGCAAGAATCATCCTGCCTCTTTCGATGCCGGTGCTTGCGACCATTGCCCTGTTTGTCGGGGTGGGCGTGTGGAATGACTGGTTTACCGGTCAGTTCTTCATACAGAATGAGAACCTGCAGCCTGCCGCCACGTTCCTGAACAAGATGATCAGCGAAGCGTCCTTCCAGTCGATGACGTCATCGTCGGGAAATAGCGGATCTGCGATTCAGAACATGACCGAAACCCAGATGGAGCTGCGAGGCGTAACGCCGGAGGCCTTGAGGATGACGTTTGTCATCATTATTACGACCCCGATCATCTGTGTGTATCCATTTCTTCAGAAATATTTTGTCAAAGGCGTATTGGTTGGTTCTCTTAAGGAATAGTTGGTATAAAAGGCTGAGCCTCTTATATAAAACTTCCAATGGAAGGGGATTGTAGGATGAGAAAGAACAAGCGCAGGAGTGTTCTTGGCATGGCACTAATCGCTTTGCTGCTTTTCATGACAATGACGGCATGCACGGGAACGGGCGGAAAAGAGGAAGCAGGCACGAATGAACCGGGTCCAAAAGAGTCAGGGACTGAAGAAATAAAGCCGGTCACCTTGACTTTCCTCAGTGCCTGGAATGGCGGCGGAGCCGGTTTCCCGCAGGACCAGGAGAATAATCCCGTTGCCGGGCAGATCAGGGAGAAAACCGGGGTCACGTTAAAATTGGAATCCATCACAACAAGCGAAGTCGAGAAATTGAACACCATCTTTGCTTCCGGTACGGTTCCGGATATCGTTAACGCACCTTTCTGGTCTACGACAGGAGGAGAAGGACAAGTCATCAAGAAGGCGGCCACGGAAGGACAGCTTCTGGATTTAACCCCTTATCTCGATAAATACCCGAATGTGAAAAGACTTGTGACGACCGGGATTGCGAAGGATTTTGCCGAGTTCGATCTCAACAGCCCCGAATTTGAGGGCAAGACATATCTCATTCCTACGGAGACCCCGGACGGAACCCCGGAGAGCATTCATAATTGGAACTACGGTCTGTTTGCCAGGGGAGATATCCTGAAAGCCTTAAATGTGAAAGCGGAGGATATTGATACGCAGGAAGAGCTATATGAGCTATTGGTCAAGATCCGGGATGGCGGTTTCAAGGATATTGGCGGAAAGCCGGTTATCCCTGCCGGAACCATGTGGAATGGATGGGATTACGGCCAATTCCTAGCCGGGTGGACGGATTACACGATATCGGACTACCGTGAAGTTGACGGCAAACTGATCCACTGGACGCAATCCAAGGATCATGAAGCCAGGCTGTTATACATGAGAAAGTTAATAACGGAAGGTTTGTTCGATCTTGAAGCCTTCAACAATACGAGCACAACGGCGAATGAAAAGCTGACGACCGGCAAGCTTGCCGTATTCGGAGCCCAGCCGATGCTGGCCGATTTACAAAAAACGCTGTACAAGACGAATCCGGAAATGCAGTATGAGCTGCTCGGACCGATGAAGAATAAGAGCGGAAACATTCGAACGCAAGTGGAAAAGCCGGGCCGTTCCGGGTTCCCTGTCCTATTCTTAAGCGCGGACATCAAAGATCCCGATGCGGCATTGCGGTACATTGATTATGTCAACAGCGAAGAGGGCCGGTTGCTTGCGTATTTCGGGATCGAAGGAACGCACTACACCATGGAGAACGGGATCCCTCAATGGATTCCGGATGTGAAAAAGCAATTCGATGACAACCCGGATCTGAAGAGAGACGCAGGGCTCAATTATCTTCCGGGAAGATTTATCGGGGCCTTCTCGTCTGAAGTTACTTGGCCTACGCCTGAAGATCAAAAAACCGAGTGGCAAAAGCTGGAGGAGAGCTTCTCCGCAAGAATGCCGATCCAAATCATAGATAAAGTAAGCGCGAGCTACCTTGCAAGAGAGTGGCCTAAATATCAGGAATATATCGATAAAACCAGCAGTTTGAATTTTGATGAGGAATTTAAGAAGGCCTTTTTTGCAGCGTCCGATGAAGAGGCTCTAAATATGCTTCATAGCGTCCAAGAAAAATTCAGAGCGGCCGGCGTGGAGGAAATGGCGGAGTTCGTGGCTCAAAAAGCTGCGGAACGGGATGACGTAGGGTTCTAATGAAGGAAGTTTGCGGGATGGTGTGGATGGTGTCACTCCATCCCCATTAATTTCTAACCTTGTTTATAACGCCGCCCCCCTTAGAAAATTTGGTAAAAATACAACGGTTATGGAGGGAAGACGCATGTTGAACGTTGCAATGCTAAGTAAGTGGCATGTGCATGCAGAGGATTACGCTAGAAAGCTGCAATCTCATGGTAAGGTGAAGCTCACGGCCGTCTGGGACGAACAGCCTGAACGCGGAAGGGAATGGGCTGCCCGGTTGGGAGCGGATTTTGAAGCGGATTTGGATACGCTGCTGCAGCGGGAAGACATCGACGGCGTTGTGGTGGATGCCCCTACAAGCATGCACGCCGACGTCATGGTCGCTGCCGCGGAGGCCGGCAAGCATATTTTTACCGAGAAAGCGATGGCTCTTACTGTTGAAGAATGCGATCGGATTTCTGCAGCGGTACGCAAAGCAGGCGTCAAGTTCTGCATTTCTTTTCCCGCCCGTACAAGACCGCACCAGTTGTTCGCGAAGCAGCTGATCGATGACCATGTATTAGGGGACGTGACGCTGCTGCGGATTCGTAACGGCCACGACGGTGCTCTGAATAATTGGCTCCCCGATTACTGGTATGATGAGAAGCAAACCGGGGGCGGAGCCATGATGGATTTGGGATGTCATCCGATGTACTTAGCCAGTTGGATGTTGGGTCAGCCCAAAAGAATCACATCCATGTTCCATTACTTCACCCATCGGGCAGTAGAGGATAACGCGCAGTGCTCCATTGAGTTCGTCAACAACGCGGTCGCATTGGTCGAAACGAGCCTTGTGACGTACAGGACCCCTTCGGCCCTTGAGATTTACGGTACGGAGGGCACCTTGATGATCTCGGATGATTCCGTTCGAATCATCTCGAAGAAACTCGAGCTACCTTTTTCGGGATGGATCTCACCGACTCAGCTCCCTAAAGAGCAGCCGCTTCCGATCATCCAATGGGCGGATGCGTTGCTTGATGACAAGCCGATGCCTTCCGGACTGGAGGACGGGACGAAATTGACGGAGCTGCTGGAAGCGGCCTACATCGCACATAAGGAAAACCGAACGGTGGAGTTCAAATAACGCGGGGGAGGGGATTCCATGAGAACCGTAAAAGTCGGGATTATCGGTTGCGGAATGATTGCGGGCGGGAAGCATATGCCGTGTTTATCCAAGTTGGATAACGTACAGATAGTGGCCTTCTGCGACTTGAAGCCGGAACGAGCCGAGGAAGCCGCCCAAAAATACGGCACGCCAGACGCAAAGGTGTTTACGGATTACAAGGATCTGCTGGCCATGGAAGAAATCGAGGTTGTTCATGTGCTAACACCGAACAGCTCTCATGCGGCAATTTCCATTGATGCGCTCGAAAGCGGCAAGCATGTTATGTGCGAAAAACCGATGGCCGTCACAGGCGCCGAGGCCAAAGCGATGTACGAAGCCCACTTGCGAACAGGCAAGAAGCTCACCGTCGGGTACCAGAACCGTTCCAACGCCAAGAGCCAGCTGCTAAAGAAGATGATCGCCGACGGGGAGCTTGGGGATATCTATTTTGGGAAAGCAGTCGCTACCCGAAGACGAGGCGTACCGACATGGGGCGTGTTTCTGGATAAAGAGAAGCAGGGGGGCGGTCCGATGATCGATATTGGAACCCACTCCCTGGATCTGATCCTATGGCTGATGGATAACTATGAACCGGAGAGCGTCGTCGGCAGTGTCTTCCATAAGCTGAAGTATACTGAAAATGCCGCGAACGAATGGGGATCCTGGGATCCAAACGAATTCGAGGTCGAAGATTCGGCGTTCGGGTATGTGAAATTTAAAAATGGAGCGACGGTCATTATTGAAACCAGCTGGGCCCTCAACATTGCGGAGAGCGGCGGCAACCTGCTGTGCGGAACGAAGGGCGGGGCGGATTTTGCCAAAAATGAACTGCGGATCAACGGCGAGCGGGACGGAAGCTTGTTCCTCAATAAAATCGAAGTGAATCCGAATGCAAGAGAGCTGTTCAGGGGAGAAGAAATGACGGATTTCGAGTATGAAGCCAAACAATGGATCCACAGTATCGTGAACGATACCGACCCCTTGGTCAAACCGAGGGAAGCGATGATTGTTTCGCAAATATTAGAAGCGGTATATATATCGGCGGAAACAGGAAAAACGGTTTATTTTGATTAGGGAAGGGACGTGAAACGCTGTCCTGTCATAGCGGGTCGCCAAGCGCCGATAATTTTTCGTTTTATCAAGAAAATATTCGATCAAATACCGATCTTTATACGTATCCTTGTCTTCGTGGATGCCTCTGCATTTCGTCGAACGCATTCAAGACTGTCGATAGACAAGGAAATCGCCCATTGGAACCCGCGCCTGGCGCGGGTTATTTTAATGACTAAAGAACGTCTAATCGGCGTTAATATCCATGGATGATCCGGGCCTTCCCGCAAATCATCGTGCAGCCTTACAAGCGTGTAAGGGTATTGTCATCTAAATCAATGGTACCAACCTGGCTGTTCCTCTAAAATACTCCCTGGATAGGATTATGGTTAAGGGGGAGTTGGCGTGAGGTTTTTTGAAATGCTGCTATTCTTTTCGAGTGCGTGTTTGTTGGCATTCCAGTTCACGGTCAGTCAGCGTATCCGAAGATCAGCTTTGCTCCTGACCAGCGGAGCGGGCTCCATTTTTGTAGTGATCCATTTGCTTGTCGAAGGATACAGGGTTCAGCTATTATTTTTATACGGATTTACGCTCCTGATGCTTATTCTTTCACTGATCGACGCTTTCAAAGCACCGGCAGTCGTTCAGACTGCTTCGAGAATCCGCAGGGTGCTGGGCCGCCTTTTTATTGCGATGGGGTTACTCGCAACGGCGTGCTTTCAATATGTGTTTCCCGTATTCAGCTTTCCGGAGCCAACCGGCGAGTTTAAGGTAGGCACGCAAGCTTTTCATTTCATCGATTCAAGCCGGGAGGAGACATTTGGCACAACCGCGACAGGGAAGAGGGAATTGATGGTTCAGGTATGGTATCCGGCTCAAGCCGGCACCGGCCAGTACGCTCCTTTTATCCCCGATCCCCGGATTCTAAGTTACATGGCGGCGAACTACGGCCTTCCCGGGTTTACTTTTCAACACTTGAAGTACGTATCCAGTCATGCTTATTCGGGGGCCGAAGTTTCTTCAGCACAGACTTCATACCCGCTGATCCTTGCGAATCCCGGCTTCGGCTCTTCCAGGTTCCTCCATACGTCGCAAGCCGAGAATCTCGCGAGTCACGGATATATCGTGGCCGTGATCGACCACACCTTCAATACATTTGCAACTGAGTTTCCGGACGGTCGAATCACGACCAGCACAACCAACGACTTATTTTCGCCCGACCACGATTATCGGACCGAAAGGGGAAATCGCGACAAATTGGGAAAAGTTTTAACAGATGATGTGGCTTTTGCGCTGGACCAGTTCGAGCTTATCCAAGCGGGGCAGATTCCAAGTCGTTTTAAAGGGAAGATGGATCTCAAGCATGTCGGGGTGTTTGGTCATTCCATCGGCGGAGCGACGGCCTATGACGCTGCTTACGATCCGCGAATCACGGCCGGAATAGACTTGGACGGAGGCCTATACCGACTGCGTGACAGAGAGGGGCTGCAAAAGCCGTTTTTATTCATCCACTCGGAAACCGAATATGAACGATTAAAAATGGTGAGGGATGACCGGGTTTACACGGATGCAGAGCTTGACCGTATGGGCTCAACAAGAGAGTGGATGGATCAAGTAACGGAAGATAAAAAGCTGGAGCTTAAACGGATGCGCGAAACGGTCGGCGAAGGGGGACAAGTCCTCTATATCGACGATGCGGAGCATTTGAATTTTACCGATGTCCAGTTCATTTCTCCTATATTCAAAATACTGGGCATTACAGGAAAAATTGCACCCGAAAGAGCGAGCTCCGTTATTAATGCTTATATGCTGGATTTCTTCGACATGTATCTGAAAAACCAAGGTGGGAACTTAATGAAAGGACCGGATAGCCGCTTTCCCGAGATGAAGTTTGCCACCTCGCTATTATAAATGATGGAACAAGCTGCCGATTTCGGCATGCTCCCTTACTAAGTAAACAAAGACCGTCGTTACATTTAAGCAGCCAGTCACCGGTATTTAACCGGTGGCTGGCTTTTTCGTTTAGCCTTGAATGCGAATCGAATCAACTTGATGCGACGGGGTCCCTTTTTTTGCTCCGGACTCTCTAGTTAGTGGGCTTATTTCGACACAGGTAGACTTTCCCGAATGCATTTGCGTAATCTAACTAAACGCCTTAAAAGGGAGCGTTATTTTTTTAGTACTTTTTAATTAACGTCCCGCTGTATCATGCAGGAATTTATACCTATTTTGTCGAAATCAATCGAGGTTGTTAGAAAAATATTCCTATTTGGACAGTGAAGAGAGGTCATGGAAGTGAAAAGAACGTTGTATGTTCTCGTTTTGTTCAGCTTGCTGGTGGGACTCGGTTTGGCGGGAACGAACCAAGGTAGCGCCTCCGCTGAAGGGGCTGAGCTCCAGATCAAAGACATTGCGGGAAAGAATACCTATCTGATGAGTGACGGCTCCATGTGGTCCCTAATTGACGGGCGCCATAGCATTCGTACGCCAGGTCGTGTTGCAGCCATTAGCGGTTATGAGTACGGGGGCATCGGGATGACGCAGGATGGCCGCTTAGTGGAATGGGGCATCGGCAAGGGACCTCAGGTCGTTCCGGGTACAAGCGGCGTGAAGCAGATTTCGGGTTCCTACTGGCTGAAGTCGGATGGTACCGTATGGAGCGGCAATGTAAAAGTAAACAATCTCAGCGGCATTCTGCTGATTGCCAATGCGGATCAGGAGCTGGCTGCATTGTCCTCAAGCGGAGAGCTGCTGCTCGAGGATAACTACAAGAATGATCAATTTAAAAAGCTCGGAATCGTGGATAACCCAGCTTCCGTTAAATCCATGACCGTACACAGCGGACGCGTTGCCCTGCTGCATGATAACGGCGACGTGGTTGTATATGAGACGTCCAACTTCGACGATAACGGGCGGATCATCCCGGTAACCGTGGCTCAACAGGCAGCTCATATCGTTTACGTATCTAATGAGCCGACGGATCTTCTGATCGTGACACTCCAGGACGGAACCGTATGGACAACCGGAACGTATAAAGACCGCTGGAAGCTCAAGGAGCAGATCACAGGGCTTAGCGGGATCGTAAGGACATCCATTTACGGGAATGTGAAGGATTGGTCGGAAGGCTTCTATGCGCAGCGAAGTGACGGAAGCTGGGTACACCACAAGGATGGCCAGAACAAAAATGTGGATGTACCGGTGGTTAAAAGTTTATCCGTTGCGATATCCAATGCGACCCCTTATATAGGAGAGTCGCTGGAAGTGAGCATCCAGGAGAACTACACCAACGGGGCCAAGATCAAGGTGCCGGTTAAAGATGCAAGCATCGAGATCGAGAAGCCGTATTTGTTGAGTGTGCAAAAGAACGGTACGTTGAAATCTGCCGGTGTCGGAAAGACGCAGATTACGGTAACATCGGGCGGCCAGTCCAAATCGGTCACGGTGTCTTCCAGCCTGCGCAACAATTTGAAATTCGCGAAACAGATCAACGGCAATGTCATGGTTCCAGCGAAAGCCGTTATCCAAGCATTGGGCGGAACCTATTCGGCCAAAAGCGGAGGCGTGGAGGCGAAATTCGGACAGACCGTGCTCACGTTCAAAGCAGGCAGCAACCAGGCCAAGCTGAATGAAAGCTCCATCCGTCTCAAAGCTGCGCCCATGAACGACAAGGGCGAGCTGCTCATTCCGGCCTCCGTATTATCCGACGCGCTGGGGGCTAAAACCACCTGGGATGCCAAGTGGAAGCAAGCGCATATCTCCCTTGGCACGGATGCGACCCTGACCGTGGTTTCCAGCGAAACGGTTGGATTGATCAAAAAAGCAATGCAGGGCAATTTGGTTAAGTTCATCGGCCGAACGTATTGGGTGAACGAATTCGAGGACCTGGAACGCTTCTCGAAATTGACGGTAACCGACATTTTGCCTGACGACAAGGGTGAATTCAACGTTATCTTCAAAACGGCATCAGGGAAAACGGTCAAAAGTTATCCTATGCGTTCTTCGGAAGTGACGCAGCTGTTCGCAGACCGTTCCTCGTTGTTAACTTACGACCCTTATAAAAAGTACAAATGGTCCGCGTCCATCTGGAAGCAGATTAAAGCCGGACAGGTTTCCCTCGGCATGACGAAGGAGCAGGTACAGCTGTCATGGGGGAACCCGGCTGCGAAAGACATAACCTCCGGCGGTGGAAAAACCATTGAAACATGGGGATACTCCAATTTTAATATCGTTTCCTTCGTGAATGGGAAAGCTATTTTGATCATCATGTAGAAGGAACTTGACAGTGATTAAAAATAACGGACCCAATATAAATGAATTTAACAAAGAAAACCTATAAAAGCGTTATAAATTGAGTTATACTGAGGTAAGAATAAGAAAGGAGCCGTGCGCGAACACGACTCCTAAGTACAATAACTGCATAAAGAGCAGTCGGCCACGTAAGATGGGTCGGAAGTAGACCGTTATCCTAGCCAGGGCGGTCTATTTCTTTTTCATGTAGGTAAGCAATGCCAGAATGAACATGCCGAACATGAACATTAAGGAAAGTGCATCTTTGACCTCCATGGGCATCACCTCCCTTCTGGGAGATTAGCCGACCGCCCTTATAGCCGTATATTGTACTAGAAAATTATAACATATAAGACATGATGAAATATCATTAAAATACTATAATTACCTAGAATACATAGGAAACAAAACCGTATATGAGAATGTAAACACAGAGAAGGCAGTAACATCACTTAACAATGTATCTATGCTGCGGGGCATTCTCCCCTTGGTTGTCAGAAGCAAACTCACAGGCGTAAACTCAGACAACACACGACCCGGCCTAAGATAAGAGCTATCTAAGGACGGGTCGCGTCATAGATGCGGAAACGTTATGTGAAATAACGGGAATATTACTGGATTTAAAATTTATTTGACGCAGAAATTTAGTGTTTGAGGAGAAGAAGAGCATGAATAGAATATCCAACTTATCCAGCGGATTGATTGGTGCAGTAGTAGGGGCAGCCATAGGAATTGCTGGTACATTACTTGTGTTATATATAACTCTATCATTTAATTTTGCAGTTGATAGCGAGGCAGCAAAGATGGAATTAGAAAACGCTGTTCAACTAATTAACACTTATAAAAGTGACTCAATAGGTCCAAGATTTAAACTATTAAATACTGATATTGAATGGAAGACAGTGTTGCTTAACGGTAATAGTAAGGATTTTAGTGAAATGTACTATGAATTAATAAGAATAGATTTATTAAGAGATATGATTATTAATGCGAGTAGTGAAAATGAAAAAAATAAGTTAATTGAAGAATATAATAGCGCTATAAATCTTATTAAGAAGCAAATAAATTTTGAAGAGCAATTAGGACGTTTAGAACAAATGAATAACAATAGGGTTGAATGATTATGATTCTAAGCCGTTACCTCACATAACAACGTTTTCACGCATCGTCACTGTCGCTCCTCGGTCAGCAGAAGCTATTTGCAGAGAAGTGGGAGCTGCTGACAACTTGCTGTCGCAAGTTCGTGAATACAAGAACGTTATACGACAGAACTTAAATCATATTTTCAAAAACATAAAGGAAGGTGAGTTCAATGAAGCAAGGCGCTGTGTTTGATCCAGAAAGAAATTATAGATACTTATTGACTAGAGAATGGGATATCACACTACCCAAGCTATTATTCATAATGTTAAACCCCAGTACAGCAAGTGAAATCTCAGAAGATCAGACTTCAAGACAATGTCTATATTTTGCAAACAAATTTCAATATGGATCACTTGAAGTAGTCAATCTCTATAGTTTGATTTCAACTGATCCAAAAAGGCTAAAAGAATCATTAATAGACCCTGTAGGGCTTGAAACTGACAAGTATATTATAGAAGCAGCACTAAGAGCCGATAGAGTGGTCATAGCATGGGGCGAAAAACACTTTTTTAACAAAAGAGACAAACACGTAATGGAATTATTGAGGAGTGAAGGAATTGATCTATTTTGCTTAAAGAAGGCTAAGTCTGGCCATCCTAGACATCCTTCAAGACTTGGACACGACATAAATGAATTGATTTATTATGGATGATTATTGAGGTAGCAAGTTCCGTCGTATAACATAATAATCACGCATCGGGCATATGCCCTCGGCCCGGAAGAGGAATTTCGGGGAGGCAGTAGCAGCCGGACACATCCGACTACGTCGGACGTCGTGAATACGGAAACGTTATACGACAGACCCAAGCTATTATTATTTAAAGAAGAGGGATTAAAGCATGGAAACCTTAAAGTTAGTCCCGGCACTGTTAAGTGATGTTGACATTTTAAGTGAAATGAATAAAGAGCTTATTGAAGATGAAAAAAGCGAAAACTCTATGACAATAAATGAATTAACGATTAGAATGAAAGATTTTTAAATAGTGATTGGAAAGCAATTTTACTTGTCCTGGGTGAACAGATTGTTGGTTATGCCTTATACCTGGAAAGAGTGGACGTAAATAATAGGAAGGACAAAACCGTGTATTTAAGACAATATTTTATCAGAAGGCAATATCGAAGAAGCGGGTTGGGAAAAAGAGGGGTTGATTTAATGAGAACGGAATTGTTCCAGGATACAACCATATCAATTGATGTACTTGAGAGTAATCCAGGAGGGAAAAGATTTTGGGAAGAGATAGGATTTAAGAAATATTATACAAACATGAGGTTATAACCATAGGGAATAGAGGGTGAATCAAGTGGTCCGTCGTATAACACTGTATTCACGCTGCAGCCGGCTGACGCCGACCTGGGTCGCCGCGAGGATTTTCGAGGAAGCGGAATCAGTCGACAACCCTGCGAGGCTAAGTGGCGGAGCCACCCGGCCCTAACGGGCCTTAAGCCTCTCAGGTTCGTGAATACACAAACGTTATACGAAAATTCGCAAGTACATAATTAGGGAGAATCAAGATGAAAGAAAGATTTAGAATACTCTTCGTTAAATCAAATAACTTAATCAGATGGATTGGATTGGTGATGCAAATAAGGTAATGAGTAATATTCTTGTAGGAATTTTTATGATAACCCTATATGCTTTGTTCTTCATAACGAGTCTCAGATTCTATTGGATAAAACCTCCCAAATTTAT
Source organism: Paenibacillus ihbetae (assembly GCF_002741055.1). Lineage (NCBI taxonomy): Bacteria > Bacillati > Bacillota > Bacilli > Caryophanales > Paenibacillaceae > Paenibacillus > Paenibacillus ihbetae. The sequence continues at coordinate 5,153,409 of NZ_CP016809.1, forward strand.
TAGACAGTCAACTGAAACCCCTTTGCAACTCTTTGATATTTTTGGTCACTGGTCGTTTCTATATGGTGTTTTTATTTATTCCTTCTTTGCTTCGTTCTTCATATCTGTAAATTATTTTATCAGTTATTCATATTATTGGAATACAAAGAAATGTCGGGAAGCTCTTTTTTAATTTATTTTTTATTACAACAGCTATTTATACAATTCTATATTTTATGTATCATTTATCAATAAAAAATTTATCACCCCAAGTAATTAAAGCAAGAGTCGGATTATATATAGCTGTTGCAGCAACAATTAGTGCAGGATTGTTTGGTCTATCATTCAAAGAGATACTAACACCACTGATCACATATCTGGGAATCGGATTTGCCTGGCTAACTTATTTTATCGATAAAGTAGATTGTGAAAGTGAAGCCTAAGAAGGGCTATCGTATAACACCATATTCACGCTTCGGGCCATTCGGCCCTCGGTCCGGCAGGAGATATAGGCTAAGAAGCTGATGCAACCGGACACATCCGACTTAGTCGGACGTCGTGAATACAACAACGTTATGCGAAATTCTCTGTTAGTGCATCTATAAGTTCTAAAGGCAAAGATATTAAACAGAAACTAGTATCTTTGAACTGTGAAATAAAGGAGGAGGACTTTCATGGGTAATAATTTAAATCAATCGTTTGAAATTACGCGTGTATTCAATGCCCCTCGCGAACTCGTATTTAAAGCATGGACAGAGCTTGAGCATTTCGTGAAATGGTGGGGACCAAAGGGGTCCACCCTCGAAGTCGTTAAAATGGACGCTCAATCAGGTGGTGCATTGTTAAGTTTTCAGACGTCTCCTGACGGAAAACTAGTTATGTGGAGAAAATTTGAGTACCAAGAGGTTGTCGCCCCTGAGAAAGTTACTTATATCCAATCCTTTTCCGATGAGAAAGGCAATACGATCCGAGCGCCATTTAGCACGAGTTGGCCTCTTGAAATTTTGAATATCATAACATTTGAAGATAGCAAAGGTAAAACTGTCTTAAAACTGAAAGGTTACCCTATGAACGCTTCCGCTAAGGAACAAGAATTATACAACGGTATGGCACCAAAGCTCCAACAAGATCTTGAGGGGACTTTCGATAAACTTGCCGACTATCTTGTCTTCCTGAGTTAGAATATGTAAAATTCTCATTCCGTAAAAAATTGATCCAATAGATTAATTCCAAATGACTAAGGTCATTGAGCTAACGAGAAAAGATAGCATAAGGATGCCGACTTTAGAAGAGGCGACTTTCTATTGATAGTAATTAAAATCCTAATTTAATAAAGTATAAACAAAGTAGTCGAGAGTTAGTCGGAGGTATGAATTCACTTCGGAGTCGCGACTTTTTCTTTGCGAATATATAAAGTAGATCGCTTTGGATTATAATTCTAATATAAGGAGAGGGAACAAATAACCTATCTTTGGAAAAACTATTATTGTGAGATTAGAAGAATAAAACAAGAATATGACGAGGTTCAAGATCAGAGATTTGGAAGTAGATCAAGGAGAGATAAATTTGTATAACACAGTGTTCTCGCATCAGTGGACAAGCCCCCTCGGTCCGGCATAGGGGGTTCAGGGAAGCATTGGCCGGACACATCTGCACCGACTAAGCTCATCGCGCCCGGCACCTTTGGTGCCTTAAGTCGGTGGGACGTCGTGAACATAACAACGTTATAGGAAATCAACGCAATATCGGATAAAAAATATTTATAAATTTAGAGGGGACTATAGAATGAATCCAATACTAATAGATTTTCCAAACCAATTTACAACTGAAAGGTTATTGATTAGAGCACCTCTACCTGGTGATGGCAAGGTAGTGTATGAGAGTATATTATCCTCGATCAATGAGCTCAAGGAGTGGTTTTCGCTTTTTGCACAGACAGAACATTCTGAACAGTCAATCGAAGAAATTCTACGAGAAGAACATGTAAAGTTTATTAAGAGAGAATATCTTAGACTTTTGATATTTGATAAAGAAACTGAACAATTCATTGGTTTATCTGGATTGTATAAGCCAGATTGGGAGATACGTAAATTTGAAATCGGATACTGGATTGATACACGTATGAGCGGAAAAGGGTATATGACTGAAGCAGTTCAAGGAATTACCAATTTTGCCTTTACAGAGTTGAAGGCTAGAAGAGTAGAAATTCGTTGTGATACTTTAAATTTTAAGAGTAAGGCGATTCCGGAACGATTAGGCTTTCAATTAGAAGGAACCTTAAGATGTAATGATTTATCAGCAGATAAGAGTCAGATAAGAGATACTCATATTTACGCTCTAGTTAAATAATAAGTGCTAGTGGCTCGAGAAGGCGTTGACATCCTATAACAACATATTCACGATTCGGGGCATTCGCCCCTCGGTCCGGCCAGAGTGAGAAGAGGATTCGGGGAGGCAATTGACAGTAGGAGGGAAGCGAATTCAACTGGACACATTCGACTTTCGCCGGAAGTCGTGAATACAACAACGTTATATGAAATCTGCGCAAAACCACAGAACAATATTCACATATGGGGAGACCACATGGATAAAGAAAACCCAACATTGCCGATATTGACTGATCGCTTAATGATAAGGAAACTTACTAGAAGAGATCAAGAACACATCTACGACCTATGTTTGCAGGCGTTTACTAATGATTGGCCTGCGGGATGGAAGATGAACTATCAACAAGCATCTGATTTTCTGGATTGGCAAATAAGTAAATATGATACCTTTAATGTCATCTCTGATTCAGTTTATTTTGCGGTAGTGTCAAGAGATAATTCTACTTTTATCGGGCATTGTCATGTCGGGAATATAGAAGAGCTTGGAGAAACTGAAGTTGGTTATGGGATTGCAAAAAAATATAGAGGCTTAGGATATGCAACGGAAGTTGCACAAGCATTAACACAATGGGCCTTAAATACATTTAATCTTAAATATGTGGCGGCTACTATTGTGGACAATAATTTTCAATCGTTAAAGGTGATTGAGAAGGCTGGATTCGTTAAATACGGTAGGAAGAAAATCCCTTCATTGGATGAACAGAATGAGTTCAATTATTTTAGATATTATAATCCGAGTCAAAAAAGAGAGATTTAAATGTAAATCAAAGGTAGCACAGCACGCATCGAGGATGTAGCCCCTCGGTCCGCGAGAAGCATTTTCTGAAGAAGCGGATTCAGTGGACAATCTGCACCGGCTAAGTCTAATGACCCGCCCCTACGAAGCTTAAGCCGGTTGAGGGTTCGTGAATACAAGAAAGTTATCAGAAATTAACGATATCTAAACCATAAAAATATCGAACAATTGTTCTTCACCCTATTGGGAGATGATGGTACAATAGGAAGGACAATTGAATCTTGGGTGGGCATGGTTTCCCTTCGAAAGGAGGTGAAGCCATGGAAGTTAAGGATGCACTGACGATCATGTTTCTATTTGGATCGTTTATCCTTGCCCTTTTAACATACATCAATTCCAACAACAAGAAAAAGTAAAAAACCCACCCAAAGGTTAGCGCCCAGGTGGGTTTTTGTTCCTATTCGACTGAGAAGGGGAGTCCCATCCAAGCCAATTGTCAAGCCGAGTGTTTGCCGCACTCGGCTTCTTTAAAAGTATGATAACATAATTGGAAAAAGAAGTGAACCTGGAAAATACATAAACGAATCAAGTGGATGAAAGGCTTGGTAAAAGCTTGGTAAAAAATTAAATAATTAACCCTTACTTGAGGACAGCCGCAAAGGAGCGTTAACGCTGTCTAATACCGCATTTACGCTGCGGCACCACTTTCGTCCCTGGGTCCGCCCGGGGTTTTTCAAGCAACCTGAATCAGGCGGACACCCCTGCACTACCTAACCGCGTCGCGGCCATTCCCTTGGGGTCACTTAAGCCAGTGAGGGTTCGTGAAAGCATGAACGTTATATGGACCTACGCGGAACTAGAACACAAATCTTATCGGAGGTTATTATGTCAGATCCGATTATTGTAGTACCGTATGATTCTTCTTGGAAACAAGAATTTAAAAGTATTGGTTTTGAGATTCAACAAGCACTTGGCGAGCTAGCTATTCGAATAGATCATATCGGCTCAACTTCTATTGAAGGATTAGATGCAAAACCTATAATTGATATTCAGATTTCGGTCCGATCACTCGAACCGATGGAGATATACAAAACTAAGCTCGAGAACATAGGATTTGTCTATAGGTATGATAATCCTGACCTAACAAAACGATATTTCCGTGAGAAGCTTGGAAGAAAACGAATTCATATCCATATAAAAGAATTTGGAAGTTGGTCTGAACAATGTTCACTATTATTTAGGGATTACCTTCGGACTAATGTAGATGAGCGCAGAAAATATGCGGAAGTAAAATATGATTTGATGAAACAATATCGTAATGATCGGGATCGATATGTAGAAGGCAAGGAACCGATAATTTGGGAAATCATGAGCAGGGCCAGCAAATGGAGTCAAGTTACTGGATGGAAACCAGGGAAGACCGATATGTAAGTATATTAAAGAAGACGTAGACATCATATACATTGCCGGCCTTTACGACCCTTGGTCGGCAGGCGGGGTCTTAGGAAGCGGGTGCCGCGGATAATCACCTTCGGAGATTCGTGAATGCAGGAACGTTATGGAAAATCCGAATAATATCTTTAATGAAAGCAAGCAACTAAAGGAGGGCTGTATGAAAACAACTATTTATATGGTTAGGCATGGAGAATCACCATACACAGAAGGAGATGAAAGAACAAGAGGGCTTACCCCAAAAGGAAAGGTCGATATTGAAAAAGTAACGAAGATACTTATAACTGAAAAAATAGACATGATTATATCAAGTCCTTATACTCGGGCAATTCTTAGTGTTGAGGGATTAGCCAAGCACTTAAACATAGATATTAAAGTATTTGAAGATCTTAGAGAGCGTCATTTTGCAGCAGATTTTATTGAATATGCAGAGTTAATGTCTAGTATCAGAGAGAGTTTTAATGACCCTGAATATACCTTGCCGGGTGGAGAGTCTAATGCTGATTGTCAGACAAGAGCAATCTCAGTTGTAAATGCCATTTTAAAAGAGCATAGAGAAAAGAAAATCGTAATCGGGACTCATGGTCTGGTAATGACTTTGATGATGAATCATTTCGATCCAAATTTTGGATTGAAATTTTTGAATCAATTAAAGAAACCAGAAATTTATAAAATGCAATTTGAGGACTTGGAATTAAAAGAAGTAACAAGAATGTGGAATGATTAGTATGAAATGATTGTTTTTTTTGATTTCTGGAAAGATCGTTTTTAAACCATGAGGAAGCGACTCCAGGGAGACACATCGAGTCCCTAAGATAAGAGCTATCTAAGGAGACTCCCATAAGGAAACACCAAAACGTTAAACGATATTTTTACAAATCCTATTTTACTTAGGGAGAGATTATGAGAAATAGAATAATTGGAGCAGCAGCTCTTATTGCTTTGGTAGGGATTATTTATTTATATGAAGATAATCAAAGATCTTTTTCGACTCCATTAGAAGCTATTTATCATCAAACAGAAAACCAGGAAGGGGTCACTGTAAAAGAAATATTCGCTAGTTCGCAAGTAAATAATCATGCGGATTATTTTTATATAACGAATTCGGATAATATTGTGGCTGTTCAATTATCTAAAGGATTGTTTGGTTGGAGATTTGATTCCTTAAGTACTGGCAGTGGATTAAATATATATCATAAAATTTCAGAACCGATTAATGGATATACTAGAAGTGGTGATTTCGTATTTGGATTAGCGACTGAACAAGTTGATAGGATCGAGGTTAATAACATTCAAGCAAGATTAATTCCTTTAGATTTTTATTTCGAGGGTAAAGAAATTAACGGCAAGAAGTTATGGTATGTTCATACTAAGAATGATAGCGGTGAAAGTATTGAAATACATGCTTTTGACAAATCGAATAAAGAATTATAAATATATTTTTGTGTATGATGATTCTAAAAAGACAGCAACTTCGTCTAACAATGTATCTACACTGAGGGCTTTGCCCTTGTTTCGCGAGAAGTGGAATCAGAGCGACGGCCTTAGCGAACAACCCCACGAGGTAAACTCCGTAGGACCCAGCGCATTCGCGCCTTAAGCCTATCGGGTTGTAGATACAAGAACGTAAGATGACAGTACGAAGAGAGTACTGCCAAAAGTAAGATACTCTTATTATTTTTTATTACGATAGTGTTTTCATCTTGTCAGAATATTAGTCAATCAACTACCGTGAACAGCGAAACTAAATCAATAAAGAATTCTGAACTGCCTTCCGATGTGGTGAGTACAGGTAATGAAACAGAATCAAAAGAAATATCTGAAGGTCGATCAGATCCTGCTAACAATGAATTGTTATCCATGAGCATTGGGAACTATGAATTGACTGGGGAATTTTATGATGAAATGCTTCGAAATCCTATAGATCATGATTATGAAGTGGAATTTAATGAATTTCAAAATTCCAAAGAGATTACAACATTGGGATGGGGGGCGTTAGAAAGCAAATATGCAGAGACTTGGGAAAAAGAGTTGAATCAAATATATAAGAAGCTTCTTTCTAAGTTGGATAAAGAACCAAGAAAAGCACTAATAGAATCGCAAAAAGAATGGTTACAGTATCACTTAAGGGAAACAAAATTTGTAGAGAAGACATTTATTAATAATGGTAATCTTGGATCACAAGGATCGGTAAGCCTAGGCAAGGTTATACGGGAGAGAATTAGGGAAAGAACAATGCAATTATTTGAATATCGATATTTGCTAGATGGTGAAGTTGAGTTTTTATACCAAAGTGGAAAATGGAGTTGGAATCTTGATAAAGGTTTTTAGGTTATCGGTAATCAGCGCAACGATAATATGAATAACCCAACTGTGGTTTTATTATTGGAGGATAACAGTCATGTCTCAAGTCATACTAAAAAAGATTACTTCTGAGAACTGGAGAGGCGGACAACCCTGCACCGGCTAAGATAGGAGCTATCTAAGCGGTGAGGGTTCGGGAATGCAGAGGCGTTATAAGATATCAGCACAAAACAAATTTATGGGGGATTGACAAGTGAAGATAGTTAGTCAGGTTCAAGAAGAAGAAGTAATTGCAGAATTCTTATTTGCAGAGATTAATTCAGATCGATTTAAGGAAGGAATATTAAATGCACTTGGAGACCATGATTTGGATTTAATTATTAAACCCAATTTGAATAACCAAGCCGAAAACCAGATTAGACGAAATATTCTGGGGCAGACAAGGGGATTCAGTCGCAATACGGATTTGTTTGAGAATTTTCCGACAGAAGTTAAATGGTATAAAGCTTTCTTTGATAGGCAAGATTTAAACGAAGTAATGTACATCAACTATAGTTATTGGAATCAATTATCCAGTAATACTAGACTTCCTTTGCAGGCATCGAAGAATATCATGAATCAAATTGAAGTCTTTGGAATTAGTAACCAAGGATTTCTAACATCAACTTAGCGCTCAAGAACGGTAAAGTATTTCCAAAATTAATATTTGTGTCTATAAATGAGAACTCAAGAGTAGTCGTATTAGAAGGCCATGCCCGGTTAACGGCATATTATTTAGATAACGATAATATACCTGATGAACTTGAAGTAATTATCGGGTTCTCTGATAAGTTTAGCGTATGGGACTTATATTAACGTTATAAGAAATAATTTAAAAGGAGAGTCAAGATGATGACAACAATATATCGATCCAATACGTTAATACCTACACTTGTTACCCTAAGCAAAGATTTTGCTGAGAAAGCTGGATTTTCTAAATCTTGCACTGATGATTTTGGAAGACTTTTATATACTCTAGCGGGACAGGAAAAGAAGAATATACTTGAGATTGGAACAGGATTCGGAGTAAGTACAGCTTGGATAATTTCTGCAGTGTCAAAGAATGCCAAATTAGTTACTATAGACATCGACCAGAGTCAAGTGAAAATTGCTAGAGAGATATTGGGTAGGGAGAATGTCGAGTTTTTATGCGGTGACTGGAAGGATGCATTGAAAAGGGGACCCTTCGATCTGATATTTGCAGATGTCAAAGATGCCAAACAGGATAATGCAGAATTATTATTTGAAAGCATGTCAATAGGAGGCTTGTTAATACTTGATGACCTGACTCCAGAAGAATATTAGCCGGATGATTGGAAGGGGAAGCCAGATAAGATAAGGAATTATTGGTTGAATCATCCTAAACTTGCTGCATCGGAATTATTTTTGAACCCTAGAGAAGCTGTGGTTATTGCGTCAAAACTAAGTGTCTAAGGATTTTGACAGTGTATTCATTGATGGCAGTAACTTCTTATAACAACGGATTCGCGCAACGCTCCACCGAGCTGACCCTTGGTTCGCTCGAGGCGGACAACCCGCGAGGCTAAGTTCGTTGGCTCTTTGACGTCGTGGATGCTTGAACGTTGATAAGAAATCATAGCATTTTGGGCAGTTTAGTTTAAATATTGGAGGAGAGGTAGATGAAATGTACACATACAAATCGTTTGAAACTATAGGAGCCTTTACTTTGCTAAGACCTATTTTTATCTCTATTTTGGTTGTATCCTTACTTTTATTTTTCATAATTATATTTCCTAAATTAAAAAATAAAATGGTTAACGGTTTCACTGTCCTTAGTTTGTCAGCTATGTCGATTTTTGTTTCTGGTCAACTTTTATATAACAGTGGAATCATCGTTGACGAGATTGGATTAAGTGGAGACCCTGTATCGTTTTATATTTTTTTAGCAATTACAGGTATTGGGATAATCAATCTTATTCTCTATTTTTCTACTCAAGGAAAACCAAAAAAATAACCTAATTAACGGGGGAAATGTTTTAGTCTTTCGAAGAAAGGCACTGACATCCTATAACAAAATACTCACGCATCTGGGCACTCGCCTCTCGGTCCTAACCGAAGATCGATGTATTTACCGGACACATTCGCAATCCTAACCGCATCGCGTAGATGAAATCACCGGAAAGAGCATTGTAAGACCGATAAGTACAACTTAAGTTTCAGTAAGTCAAACAAGAAACAGCATTACTTAAATTATCTTGTTTGCATGGGTCTAGATCCAAATATTAACCTTTACCCTTTACTCTTTTTCTTTATTCTTGTGCCCAGTATGATGAAAGCGGCATAGATTAAGATGGCAATAGAATCGATTAACGTATTCGCAAGTGTCGAAGCATCATAAAATGCCGTTACACCGAGAATGACCATCAAACGAATGAGTAGAAGTGACGCCAAAATTAACGCAGCAAACCTGATCTTCGATTTTTCGCTTTGGAATGACAGGATAATGAATACTATGCCGAAAGCCAGATTTTCAGCGGTGATAATGTGCCAGATATACGTAAATGTTATGCGTGCATTCAAGGCTAAGTCATTAACCAAGAGCGGCGGCAGTACAACGGATTGCCCGTTCCATGCGTGCGTAACAGCAAAAAGTATGGCAAGAACGCCAGCAATCAAACAATAATAATTCTTAATTTTGATGTCCATCACAATCCTCCTTAGTTATTTCAGGTTCCTTCTTGTGAAGATCCCGGTAAATCTCCCGAACGAACAGTGCCAGCTGTTGGTCATTTTCATGGTTAAAGTCCCTTAGTGTTTTAACTGCTTCGTCGAGTAACTGACTGACCTTTTCAAGATGTGCGATTTTCTTAAGTGTTTCTGCCTTTTTGGTTTCAAGGAATTCAGCGACCTCCTCGCAATAAGCAGGATCTATACTCTGCATTCGGTGGAACTGAAACTTCTCCTTGATTTCTTCTAGAGAAAAGTCCGCATACTGCATGATTTGAATATTCATCAAATTGACGATATCGTCCCTCGAATACTTGCGATAAGAATTATGTCCCCGAGACGGTGATACGACTCCAATACGGTCATAATACCGCAGCGTATCCTTCGGAATTCCAAGCATTCGTGAAACCTCTTGTATAGAATATTGTTTTTCCATATCTTCAGATTAGCATTGGAGTAAACTCCAATGTCAATCGTTTTTTTATTGTCTTTCGCATACGGTATTCATGCAATCCATGGGAACTATTCTGCCCGTTACCTTTAATGAAAAAAATAATAAAGCTGTTTAACAAAGCCTAAGAAGTGCAACAAGAAGGAGGATGGGATACAATTCCAAATAGGGGCAGGAAATAGCGTGTTTTGAAATCTCGGAGATTAAATCAATATCCAGAGAAGAGGTGGCTGAATGAGATTTTCATTTGAGGTTGGACATGCAGAAAAGCATATTGTGGAGTTCGAATTTAATCAATTCTTAGGAAACTTGAGTATTAAAGTGGACGGAAACGATAGAATCAATGATTTTAGAACGTTCTCATTTAAATTGACTAAAACTTATGAATTCGAAGTTGGAAATGAAGAAAAACACCAAGTTAAGATTGAAAAAATCAGAAAGCTGGTACTGGCTGGATTTAGAAAGACAAAATATAAAGTTTATATTGATGGAATACTAGACAGAGAATTTGAGGGGAGATAGAGGATATTCACGCAGCAGTCTTACCCCCCTTGATCGTCCGATGAATTATGGAAGATAACTTTAACGACACACGAGTTGGCCTAAGCAAAGAGCTCGTGCCATGAAATACAGTAAGGTTGGGCGGAATCCCCTAAGTATTCTTAAAATCATTCGAGGAGGTATGCATGTTGATAGAATGGCAAGCTGTATTTATCGATCGGGATGGAACCATTGGTGGTACAGGACATTTCATACATCCAAGAGATTTTACATTATTTGAAGGGGCTCAAGAAGCGATCAATAAGCTCAAAGATGCAGGTCTTAAGGTATTTGCATTTACCAATCAACATAGGATATCACGTGGACAAGCGACAGTCGATGAATTCCGAAAACAGTTTTATTCATTTGGATTCGATGACTCCTTTATATGTCCTCATGGTCCTGATGATGGTTGTAATTGCAGGAAGCCAAGCTCTGGAATGCTCCTCGCAGCTGCAAAGAGATATAAATTGGACTTAACAAGATGTATAGTGATAGGCGACGTCGGTGATACCGATATGCTGGCAGCACATGCTGTCGGAGCAAGCAAGATACTGGTAAGAACCGGGTGGGGCGAAGGATCCTTAAACGCGTATAGACACAAATGGAAAGAAACTGAGCCCAATTATATTGCACGGGATCTTAAAGAAGCAGTGATATGGATTCTCGGAAGCAACTCATAGAAGGGGGAGCATCTTCTAACAACAAACTCACGCATTGGGTCAGCCGCGCAGTGAAATTACCGGCAAAAAACTCGAAAGAAGTGTGTCTATGAAGATTAAATGGCTAGACATAACGAAATTTTTGTTGCTGCTTCTACCTACAATAGTAATGCTAGTATTACTTATAGATCTGTTTCCCTATACTGGACTAGGAAGAATTGCTTCTGTTCCATCTACAATAATAATTAACTCACTAATTATCTGGCTCTACTTGGCAATAAAAAAGAAAAATTTTTGGATTAAATATGTTGGGGGGTTGCTTACGCTAATAATTACTCTAACAATAACAGTAATTGGACACCCACAAGAATTCAAACCTTCTGTTCTCGTACAGAGTCAAGATGCAATTCGTGCTATTAAAGAAATGGATAATGTCACCAGAAATGACCTGTACGTTAGTGGGAGTCATAATAGCGCAAGATATGTAGTAGCATTATTCAAATATAGAGATGAAATACTTAAAGATGGCACATATCAGCTTTATGAGAAAGAAAATGTTTATTTTCGTAATTACACAATAAAAGACTTAAGCGAAATTAGCTCTAAATTAATTGGATACCATAAGGTCATGTGGTGGTACTTAAATAATGAGAGATTATTTAATGGAGTCTGGTAGCGACGCATAACAACGATACAAAGCTACTATTGGCTGCCGCACCCCTTGGTCACCGGAGGGATTAGTTGGTCCAAGCGGACAACAATGCACCGATTAAATCGAAATCGCGGCAGTTCCCCTTCGGTCACTTAAGTCAGTCATGGATCGTGACGTTATACGAAAAGGTGTAATTGTAGGAGAGAGTACTAATTATGAGGAGATTCTACGTATTACTTATTATGCTTAGTTTGTTTTTATCGGCTTGTCAATCATCAGAACAATTAAAGCCGATCATAGTATGAATTATTTAGAGTTAAAGAGGTGAAAAGTTAATCATTGAAGACTATCACATGTCGATAAGGCAAAAGAATGTCATGGAGCACAAGCAACAAATCGCCGAGGGATCGTACGCAGATGGAATCACATAATACCACATTCACAGGATCAGGTCTTTGCCCTTGGTCCGGCAGGAAGTTAAACGGAAGAATTGGTATTAAAGAATTGAAATACATATGGAAAGCGACAAGACCTTAATGTAAGGAGCTCGAAGAAGGCATCCGTATCCTGTAACAAGATATTCACGCTGCGCGGCTTCTGCCCCTTGGTTGTCAGGAGTATAAGCGTGGACGATAACTCAGACAACACACGACCCGGCCCAAGATAGGAGCTATGTAAGGCCAGGTCGCGTCGTGAATACGAGAATGTTATAGGGTATTGTTGGATGTTTTTCCACTAATTTTATATATATTAAAAAAAAGAGAGACCGCCGTTGAACTGACCGAAAGTTATGAATCCATCGAGACGATCCGAAATGAGTAATTCGTAAAGCGTATGTTCATCCTTCAAGCCAATCCAACGATGTTTGACATCGAAGAATTCTTTCCGTTCTCCATTATCAAATTCTAGGGTGATGTTATTTCACGGTTACTCCAGAATCCTCATAATGCAATCCCAACTGATAAGCTCGTTCGAGCAAACTCTCCATATGCTCCGATCTACCCTCTAACGTATCATAGAAGAATTCCACGCGGGAATTCTTGATTCCGGAGTAGCCGGCCATTCCAGTATTGAGGGAAAGGGACAGCATCTGATCATAACCTCGCTTGGCAAAATGCTCTTCCGATGCTCCGGCCAGCGCGAGCCATAACACCTGTTGATGATGAAGTTTTGAGCCGCCGCCGTAAGCGAAGCCATGGTTCCAGACACGATCAATATACCCTTTCAACATGGCAGGAATTCCATACCACCACACTGGGAAGATATAAGCAAGCGCGTCGTGCTTCTTCATTCGTAAGATTTCAGCCTCTACCTCAGAAGAATAGTTCTTGGTAGGATCTGACCAATCGGGTTCGTCTGCCTCCCACAGGACCGGATCGAAGCCGATGCGATGGAGGTCCAGAATTTCCGCTTCGTGCCCGGCGTCCTTAAGCCCTTGTACAAACTTATCGGTAACTGCAAATGTTAAGGAATTTTCACGTGGATGTGTTACAACCGTTAATACCTTCATGAGGGCTCACCTTCTCTTTCTTCTCTTAGAATTTGAATGCCGAATTGTTCAATACGTGCCATAGCAGTTTCAAGAGGAACCAGCGTTTCCGGCAGATAGAAGCCTCCGGGAGCAGGAGGCGAGCCGTCCCACCCCAGAATGCGCTCAATGGACAGGAGAATACCAAGGGCCGTAAAATGTGACTGACCCTTCGGATCGGACAACGTGATTCTCCGTTTCACGAAACGGCCGTCAAGAAGAACACCTTCAAGATCAATGTAGAGGTCTTGGGAGGCCGTGCCACCAGACCGTGTCCCAATAGAGTCATGAATGGCGAAGTCGAATCGAATATTAGGTGCTCCCGTAACAGCTGCGAGGCTTGGAACATCCAATACACTCATGGGGTGGCCTTCTACCAGGGAACCGTTTGAAAGACGTACGCTTCTCGGATACTTCGTAGCCTCAACCCATTTCCATATTCCGTTCTCCCGGATGAGGGCACGGTTGATAAACCCCTCAGTTTCCTCCAGCGTCATAGGCCCCATCGGATCGCGTTCATCATAGTGCCCCGCCAAACCGATCGAGTGGATGCTTCGGAAAGACTTTGCCTCGTGATAAACGACCAAGGTTAGAATCCCCGCTTGAGAATGGCCCAGAGGGACAATCGGTGCCAGAGGGGGATGGCTTTGCATGGCGAATAACGTTGGTGTCAATTCGTCGGCAAGTTTGGTGATCCCGATATGCGCAATTCCTTTTGCAAGGGCCTCTTGAATGAGGAAGTCGGCCGGATCCTGGATGGTTGAAACGATAAGACTGGCTTGATTCAGCTCCGGAGGAGACTGTCCTTGGCGGATATCTAAAAAAGCGGCACGGGCGTTTCCTAGCTCTTGTGCGAATAAGCTCCCTTTATCGGGATTCCTTCCGGCAAGTATAATCTCGGCATCTTGATTGATCGTTCGGATATGCCTGGCAACGGCACGCCCGACTACGCCATAACCTCCGGCAATGTAAATACGCTGCATGTTATTGTACCTCCAATTTTTATTCTGAAGCTCTGGTATAAGGGGATTATGTAACATATAATGGCGGAAAGGAAGTACGCACTTAATTGTTCTATAAGTACCTAAAAGTAGCATTAGTACTCCAAAGTGCCTGGTCTCAGTAATATGCCACTTACGTTCAAAAAGGAGAGAAGTTCTTATGAGTGGGGAGCGACATTATAATATTCCGTCTGAGGCGACCATGGATGTAATCGGCGGAAAGTGGAAGATCATTGTGCTGTGCCATTTAAGTTATGGCCCCAAGCGAACGAGTGAAATTAAGAAGAAGATGCCGGATATTACGCAGAAAATGTTAACCCAGACGCTGCGGGAGCTGGAGGAGGATGGAATTATTACGCGAACGGTCTTTAATCAAGTACCGCCAAAGGTCGTGTACGAGCTGAGTGAAATGGGCGTTTCGCTACAACCGATCCTTGATCAAATCTGTGAATGGGGAGAGATGTACCTGAACGAAAAATCTAAGGTAATACGAGGACAGGCAAAAGAACAGCTACTGACCTGATAAGGGCCTGTAGCTTTTTTCAAATAATTTATGGATTGAAAGCGAATGAATGGTGAAATGAACAGGGATGATCAAAGAAAGACATATGACATCATCTAAGATTGTTTTCATACTGATGGACTTACGTCTCCCTAGAGCAATCCCAGGTATAATTATGGAAGATGGAGTCTTATATTTAACACAACAAACTACATAAATTAAACAGATGGTAAAAATGTTTATATGGTGAAGGAGAGAAAGCACATTGGGCAAGAAGAAAAAAACCTTACCAAAAAATTTTGACGAGCTAATCGATGCAGGCGATATAGCGGCATTAAAAGAGGTATTTACCAAATGCGAATTGGATGCTCGGGGCGGTTACAGTAAATCATCGGCCTTGAGCTTTTTCAATATTCCGGATGAATTGGTTCGATGGCTCGTGGAACAGGGGGCTGATCTAAATGCTAGAGACGATTACGGAAGAACGGCTTTACATAAACATGCCATGAGCTGGAATGGTAATACTGAATTGCTTATTGACTTGGGTGCAGATCTAGAAGCCGCTGATTACCAAGACGAGACACCTTTATTTGCAGCCGCAGGGTCATTTAAACCCAAATCGGTTCACACGTTGGTTATTAAAGGAGCCAATATTAACGCCAAAAATAAGATGAGACAGACTCCATTAGAAAAGGCTTTGGCAACGTGCAGGAACGCGGATATTGTCAGTATGGCGGAAGTTGCCGAGCTTTTGCTTAACGCTGGAACAACTGTAACGCCAGAAATGAAAGATTCGATTAAGCGAATCGGAAACGACTTTGAATTTCACAGAGAAGGGTTTAATAAAGAATATTTGAGTCAGACCGATGAGGCACTTCTACGATTATATGAGTTATTTGATGTTCCCCCAGTAGAGAAGCGAAAGACGCACGACGGCGTCTCTACGATAACCTTATCAAGCAAGGGATGGCAGGCGCAACATCATGAACTTTGGAATTTACTTATACCTTCAAAGGGCCACGCGGCAACCGTACAGGGTGAAGTTATCCGGATTACGGGTAAGGTGTCTTACGAAATTTTAGATAATGGCGGTATGAACTGGGATAATCATTTTCGTAAAATGCTCAATAGTCTGATTCATTACTTTAGCTTGGGTACACCATTAAATCCCGCTTCACTTCAGGAGGCAGTAACATTAGCAAGAGAGCTTCAAAGCGGAAATGGAAATGATGAACCTGCAAGATTGTGCGAGCTGGCAGTTTATTGGGTACTCAACAATCCAACTCCTATAACATTAGAGCAGCCTGACTATAAACGATAACATTATCGAAGGAGCAGCGAAGATGCTTTCAGAAAAAGTGGTCAATTATTGTAAAAGCAAAAACTGGTGGTTTGAAGACACTACAGAGGAATATGAACACGCATTAGTAAAGTTAGGGATCGATTTGGATTCAGATTTTGCAGCGTTTTATTTGCATGCAGAGGATGGGCCGACTTTCTTAAGTAGACGACGTGAAATCTATCAGATTTGTTGGTTTATGATCAATTCTTCGGATTATAGGTTAGGCATGGAGAGAACTCATGTTGTTTTAAACCTGCCTGAAGAGTATATTCCGTTGGATAATTTCGAAGGGGAGTTTGGCTTTTTTTATAATAAGAACACTGACGCAGTGTTAGGCTTAGGATTAGGCAAGCAGATGGCGGATTTTTTTGCTGGTACATTGGATCCGCAATGGACAAGCTTCAACTCCTTTCTAGAGTGGTATTTTGAACTGACAGATTCGTATGTGACTATATAGGAAAAAAGGTCGTCAGCTTCCGCTGTACTGGAGCTAACTTGATAGTGGAATGCTCTAGAGGAGGCATGACGGCCTCTTATTATTATATAACGAGAAAATGACACTTGATATATTCTCGGAGTGCCTGCCTAGGCTATGCCCCGTCATAAACCGTTCCATCGTCAGGTTGAGCACGCTGAATTCTTCAAGGTTATCGTTGACCCTAATGGAGTTATCAAATAAACTTTGTAAACCGATTGCTTGAGATTGCGGATGAAATCTATCATCCTCCTATGCCTACTATTGATACCACGCATGTGGATAAAACCAAGGTTGCCTCTCAATCACGAGTGGGTTCTCCAACACCCTTAAATTAACTTGACGACATCTTATAACAATGTGTTCTCGCATATAATTATGCATATGCCTTGGTGTCCAATGGATATCATGGGAGCGGTAAAGACATTACATGGACCAGTCTAAGATAGAGTCTATCCAAGGACGGCTTGCGACGTCAATACAGACGCTATTTAGAAATTTTTCAAATAATTCAGTGAATATACCGAAGGAGATTTCAATGAAGATAAGGAATTCAACTAAAGCTGTAATCATACATAATAATAAATTACTTGTAACCAAGCTAGAAGAAAAAAAGGATGTATTTTATTTATTACCTGGAGGAGGGCAAAAACCTGGCGAGATGCTTAAAGAATGTCTGGTCAGAGAATATATAGAGGAAACAGGATATGAAATAGAGGTCCATGAATTGCTATTTGTGAGGGAATGCTTTCTAGATGAAGACATTCATAGGGTTGAATTTATATTTAGTGGGATTCTGAAAGAAGCTGGTGTAGCAGATGAGGCAGTAATGGACAAGAATCAGATAGGCATTGAATGGATCAAAATTGACAACATCATGAAAGAACCGTTGTTTCCTGTAGGAATCAGAAGTCTTATTAATTCTTATAGCAAAGGAAAGCATATAGAAACCTATTTAGGGGAGATTTTATGAAATAATCTCGAAGAAGGTAAGGATATCTGATAATAATGTACTTCACGCTGCGGAGCCTGAAACATGCGTGAACACATTTATTTTTTGAGGAGGAACACTATGTTCTTTTTACAAATGTCGGGGTTTCCGGGATCAGGAAAATCAACATTAGCAAAACAAATTTCTAAGCTAACGAATGCAGTACGGGTGTGAGGCAATACATACTTCGCAAGAGCGGTTGTAAATGTGAATACTGCACGATACTCAGTCGTCGACGCTCGGATTTGCCAGGCGCTGAGAATACGGAACGTTCAATGAGAATAGACATTATAGCGATCGGAGGGATTGTTATGATAGCAGCAGTTATAGGAAGTGTGGCTTTTTTCATCGCATCCATATTATATATTTGTCTTGCATTTGGATTGCCCTATGGAGAGTTTGCCATGGGAGGTAAATATAGAATTATGCCGACCCGCATGAGATATATGTGTGCCTTTTCTGTATTGATCCAATGGTTTGCAATATTGATATTGTTACAAACAGCAGGACTTATCCCATTCATGTTCTCAAGTGGAATTACAAAAGGGTTATGTTTCTTCTTTGCCGTATATTTATCCATCAATTCCGTAATGAACGCTTTATCTAAAAGTAAAAAAGAGAAGTACATCATTACACCGTTATCCGTGATTACGGCCATATGCTTTTGGGTTACTGCTTTTCTTGGATAGAACCATATTCACACCTAATGGGCTATCGCCCTTTGGTTGTCAGATGTATAATCATGGAAGAAGCTCAGACAACAAACGACCCAGCCTAAGATAAGAGTAAGAGTATCTAAGGTTGGGTCTTTTCGTGAAAACAAGGACGGTAGCTGTAATCCCCTCGTAAGGAGAGTGAACGTTTTGAGATTGGGCCAAACCTTTTTGCAGAACAGAAAAAGGACCTTAAAAGACTTAAATTATTCTACCGACAAGACAAAACTAAATGTAAGTACAGAGGGCTACTTTACCTTTTATCATTATACTTATGAAGGGAATATCCCAAGCATCATGACGGATGGCCTGTGGGCACGACGTGAAGTAGCTTGTCCTTATCCACCGGAAGAGTTAATCGGATGTCATCTTGTTGAAGGTTTTATTGATCCTTTACCGGCATGGTTAATTGAAAGCCAATATTACAATGATTTGGGGTACGAACTTACAAAAAAATATATTGGGGACGTGTTGCTTGAGATTTCCCTTCCAATGGCAGACTTCCAAATATATATTGCTGACTATGCTCATATCCTTGAATGTAAAATGATAGAGGAAGAAAAAGGGATAGGGATTGGTTTTGAATATGATTGCAGTAATGGTAGAGAATGCACGCAAGCCTATGTGAATTCCTTTATCGAAATGCATGAATACATCGATCAACACCATGCCCCAATAGTTCAAGTTGTAAGGCTGGGGGAAGGCATTGCTATACCGAGCGAGTTCATTGAAGTAAGTAAAATTCAACCTCGGAAGTAACCGAGGGGCTGCAGGGGCTGCACCCTGAGTTTGGAGGCGGCAATGGAGAGAAGGAAGTGAGATCGCATTGGTTAGTAATGAAATACTTTCGCAAGCGGCTGGTGCTTTCGGATTTGATATGCATTCATTAGAGTTTGTAAGTAACTCAACTAACGAGGTGAAGCGGGCCTGATAGCCAAAGACAGGTTTGATAATTTTATTGAGCTTAAGTTTGGGGATGTAGTGACGGAAGTCGATCATATGGCTGAGGAGATTATTATTAAACAGATTCAAGCTGCATTTCCAACTCATCAGATACATAGCGAAGAGGCTGGGGTTATTGGTTTGCAGAACGACTGGTTATGGCTGGTTGATCCTTTAGACGGAACTAATAATTTTGCAATTGGCCTGCCTGTCTTTACGACTTCGATTACGTTGATGTACAAGCGAATACCGGTGCTTGGTGTGGTATATGAACCGATGACAGATCGATTGTTCGTATCGGTTATTGGTGAAGGCACTTATTGTAACGATAAACCAATACAGGTGAAGTCTAAGCCCAATCTATTCAAAGGAAACATTGGTTGGATTCAAGGGCACAAAGTGCAAAATGATCCGAGAGCGGTTAAGCTAAGGCAATTCATCGATGTCCGATTTAAAAGGATGATGAGATTATGGGCACCAACCCCACATGTATGTTGGGGAGTTTCGAAAGAATGATTTTATGATCTTTTCCAACGGGCATGGATTAAGAATGCTCGCCTCTATGCTTGCTTTAATTAGTAGAAATGTTGATAAAATATTATATTTACCGATCAGAGATAACCCGTTAACCGAGTATTTACAGCGATGGTTCTGGGATTCATCTAATAATGATTTAGTGCTGTACCATCATTCATTACAGTTCAATGAGTGGAAGGAAATTAGGCAAAATCTAAAGGGCTACAAAGATAAAGTAACCTATAACATAAATGAAGAGGAGTATACGGAAGTCCCACAAAAAGAATACGACCGATTTAGATATAGAGAGAACAAAGATGGTTTGCATATCAAAAGAAAGTACGAAACATTATTCTTTGAAGGAAGTGCTAAAGTATTTAGCATCATGTCCGGTCGGTTAATACCTCTTTCAGAAGAATGTCACGATTATTATTTGAAATATGGTAGTCATGACCATGCTCATATGGATTTATGCCGAAAGGATATGCAGTTATGTGTAGATTATTATGATGCAGCCTTATGGGATTCAAAGAATCAGAGGAGGGCACGACAATGAACAAATATAGTGTTTATGAAACCAACAGCGCGGTCTCATCCTATCCACAAATATGTTGTGGAAGAAAATAAGAGATTTGTTTTTAATGCATTATTTCGATGAATCGTGGTATTCGGTTTCTCCTGATTTTTGCTAAGGGGACCTAACCTTATCTGACCGAAAACTATCAACCTATATCAATGCGTTGGCGAAAGCAGAGTTTGTCATAAAGGCGAGAAAACTTTAGAAAGTAGAACAGCCGTGCGAACAAAGAATAGAGGGATCAAAAAACAGCATTTGTTCGTTGGTTCCTATTCATGGAATGTAAAGGAGCGAGAAAAATGAGTCCGCCGAAATATATCCTTTCCGCTGCAGCTATTGTCGTAAATGATAAGAATGAATTATTACTAATAAAAGGACCCCGAAGGGGCTGGGAGATGCCTGGCGGTCAAGTAGAGGAAGGAGAGTCTTTAAGTCAAGCTGCCATAAGAGAAACTAAAGAAGAATCCGGAATCGATATTGAAATTGTTAAATTCTGCGGCATTTTTCAGAACATCGGGAATTCCATTTGCAACACATTGTTTTTAGCAAAGCCCATTGGAGGAGAATTAACGAGATCCGAAGAAAGTTTGGAAGTAGGGTTCTTCCCGATTGAGGAAGCGCTTCGTAAAGTAGAATGGAAGGATTTTAGACAACGTATCGAGTACTGCTTGAAACCTGAGTTACAACCTTTTTGTGTTGAGTTTGTGGATAATAACAATATTTGAGGATAAAAGCTGCGAGGGACGTATCATCTAACAACACATTTACGATTTCTGCCGGCTTCGCTCCCTTTGGTTCACGAAAGATAGCGAGGTTCGTGGAGGTAAGAAAAGCTCTCAGAAAAACCATGTAAAGGAGATAACCATGGGATCTAGAGTCATGCATTATTGTATAACTGCACGTCTTGCTCAAGAGTTACAGATTGATGATGACCAATTTTACTTAGGCGGCATCGCGCCTGATGTACATAAAAATATGAATGCCCCAAAAGCAATTTCTCATTTTGTGAAGACTAATAATGACGGGCAAATTACAGCAGATTACCTTGGATTCAAGGATAAGTATCTGAGTTCTATGAATGAACCATTTTACCGCGGATACTTCTATCATTTAATATCGGATGTTATTTGGGTCGAAGACATTTACAACAAGAAAATCAAGTGGCTACCCCAACCCGATAAGAAGGAAGCGCAGTTAAAGTATTATCGAGATTTTTGGAGACTAAATGGAAAACTGATTGACCATTATTCCGTCGCTTATAGACCGATGGAAGTCAAGCCCATAGAGATTGAAGAGATTGATTATAAATACCTCCCAGAATTAATAAAGGATATTGAAGTTGATTTTGCTAAGAAAGATGAGGCGAAGGAGCAAGAATTAGAGATTCTTGATTTGAAAGAAGTCATCGAGGTCCTTGAAAGAACCGTTAGGGAATGTGTTGCGATTTCGAGGTAAGGCTCGTATTTACTGATAACATGAAATCTAAGGGGATTTCCACGTGAGTGTTAAATCATCTAATGAAATAATTAAGGAGATAAGCGAACATATAAATAAAACATTTGGATTTAAGGTCCGGGATGCTATTCCAGTACTTATGGGCTATGCTAACTTGAAATGGAAGGTTCATACTGGCGATGAAGTGTTGTTTGTTAAACAATATAACGAAGTACGATATCCGGAAGAATTATTAAGTTCTGTGGAAGCAGCACTAGGTCTACAAGATCTATTACATTCAGAAGGAATCCCTTGTCCGAAACTCTTTTCGGAAAATGATTTATTCATTCAACGCACACCATCAGGTGAGAGATTTATTGTAACTGAATATTGTGAAGGTGAATTAGTCAAACCAGGCGAAGTCAACGCGGATCAAATGTACCACCTTGGACAGATCGTAGGTAGAATGCACAAAATACTGTATTCGAAAGCGCCCCAATCATTGACACTACATTGGAAACCAGAATCAAAAGAAGCTAAGCTCCAGAAGTGGGCTAAAAGTTGGCACGAAGCAGTGGGACAAGCGGCGGATAAGTATGTATCCGCTTTAGAAATCCAAAGGAAAATTATTGACGAAATCGATCTCGATTTATTTAAGTCATGCGAGAAGGGATGGGTTCATTGGGATTTGTTTGTAGACAATCTATTATTCCATGATCATTGTGTTTCATCAATATTAGATTTTGATAGGATGCATTATATTTATCCCGAGTTTGATATTTCACGGGCCATTCTATCCGGCACGCTATTGAACGGTAATATCAATATGGAATCAGTAAACGCGTTTATCTGTGGCTACATCGAAAGTATGCCAATAACAGTAGACAAGTTCGTTCTATCAAATTAACATGGTGGAAAGAATGTTCATGGATCAATATAAAGTCTGAAAATCATAGGACCTTAAAAAGGTTTGTTGATGAATTAATCTGGGTAGGAGAGAACTGGACGAGGCTCGAGGAAATATTTCAAGAAATTGAAGTCACTCGATGCTAACCACTAATCAGGGCATCCAACCCGGCACGGAGCGTCAACCGAAAGAAAAGGCGTCTCGCAAGATCGTGATTCGCTCCCCTCGGCGATAGAAATAATAAAACCTGGTGTCGTAAGGGGAGCTTCGCAATTTGGTCGAAGTATCGATAACAATTTTGTGGAATCGCCCTAACTCCTCAATTTCAATCAAAATCCTTCCAAGTAAAATCCACGCTTAATAGACCGATCGGATGTTCGTTAGCTTCGTATTTTTGGGTAGAGGCCGTTTGGGGGCTTTTAAAGCAGACCAAGTTTTTATAAAAACCGAATGCTTTGCAAATGGATGGCCGTACCGAATGAATGCCGCATCGATCATGTCGTTCATCAAAAAAGATGCATGTTCCGGGAAAACGCTCCTGGTTTCGTAATTCCAAACGTTGTTTAGCAGGCATTTTCCGGATGGCCTTTTTAATTTTCACTCGTTCTTGTTGAGTAATCGGAACAGGTCCGCAGCACATCCCTTTACAGCCTTTACAAGGCAAACTCTCCATCTCCATCATCTCCATTCCGTTGTAATCCCTAGCGTTCAAACATGCAGACACAACAAAAAAAGCCTTTAGATCGGCTCAAAGAATGGCTCTTTAAGCGTTCTAAAGACTATAGTCGACGTGTGCCTATATGGTATATTATATCATTTTGTTTAAATTCTTAGCAAGGGTTGAACAATTCCCGTTCAATATTCTAAACTCATTGAAGGGTCCGAGCCATCACTATGACATGCTCAATCTGTTGATATCATATTCAAGTGATGTCACCCAAGCGGAGCATCCGATACCCGAAAGAAGGGGCCTCCCGCAAGATCTTAGATCTTTTCAGGACACCCCGTGTAGTTGTAATGCGCTTTTACATTTATCAACCATTAAGCCGGCTTCTGTGCTTTCGCAGCTGATGGAGGCGCACTGTCTGATTTTCGCTTGGCCAGATCCATTTTACGCTGCAAAATTCCAAGCACAAGATCCGCAACAATCGCCAGCACCGCGGCGGGAATAGCGCCTGCAAAGATTCGCAGGGAGTTATTGCTGTTCAGTCCAGCATAGATTTCCCGCCCCAGCCCGCCTCCTCCAACGAGGGGAGCAATCGTGACTACGCCGATGGCAATGACGGCTGCAATGCGCAGGCCCGACATGATATACGTCAGCGCGAGCGGAAAACGCACCTGGACCAGCAGTTGGAAGGGGCTCATGCCAATGCCTTTTCCTGATTCTAGGTAGCTGGCCTCCACCTGTTGTAGCCCAACATACGTATTGCGTGTAATGGGATTCAATGAGTACAGGAAGAGTCCAACCATGACCGTTGTCGTTCCGAGACCCATCCATAACATGAGCACCACTAACATGGCCAAGCTCGGCACCACCTGAAGGATGTTGGTGATAAACAAAATGATCTTGGCTGCCCATTTGCTTTTGGAGCAAAGGATGCCCAGCGGCACGCCGACGATGAATGCCAGTCCCAGCCCGATAACGACCATCATGATATGCTGGAGGAAGTACTCCCAGAGCAGCTCCTGATTTCGTGATATATACGACAAAAAGTCTGCAAATGTTAAATGTTCACTTTCCATGCTTACCCTCCTTTAGCTGTTCAAGAGCCCCTGCTCTTTCAAGTACGCGATGGCGACCTCCCGCTCGCTTTTCTTCTCAATGTCCACCTGATAATTAAGCGATATCATCGTATCCGCATCCAGGCGACCGATTAAAGGCGCTATTGCCTCCTCAATTTCAGGATGCTTTTTCAAAAGGTCTGAGCGCAATACCGGGCTTGCATCATAAGGAGGGAAGAATTGCTTGTCATCCTTAAGGGTTTGCAATTCGTAGGCTTTCAGCCGGGAATCCGTCGAGTAGGCCAGCACGATATCCACCTGCTGATTGGCTACCGCGCTGTATACCAGACTGATCTCCATGGGGAAAACCTGTCCGAATGTAATGTCATACGCTTTGGAGAAGGCCGGATATCCATCCGTGCTTCGCTCCAGCCACGTGGTGTCTACTCCTAGCTTCATGTTGGCCATGTCTTTTTTGACATCGGAAATTTTGGTATATCCATTGGTTTCGGCAAGATCCTTTCTTACGGTAAATGCGTAAGTGTTCTCAAAACCCAACGGGTTCATCCAGGTGAATCCCAAGTGTTCCTGAAACCCTTCCTGCGCTTCCTTCAAGACCTTGGCGCGGTCTTTGCTGCCGCTGATCGGGAAATGGTTGTTGAAAATCTCACCGGTATATAATGTTGCCATTTGAACGTCGTTATCTTTCATCGCATTGATGACCAATGAACTGGATGCCAGATCCGGGATAATATCCACGTTGAGATCGGTTTGGTCTTCAATCAGAGCTTTATACATCTCGGCAATAATCTTGGTTTCGGTAAAGGTTTGCGTCCCGATTGTCATATCGCTTTGAATTCCGCATGCAGAGGTAAAAGAGGCCAGAGCCAGCATGCAGGCTAACATCGGGATCCACTTCAGCTTGTTCAGATTCATCACGCCTTCCTTGTTCCGTCCGGTTCGCTGTTTACGGCTGATGTGACTCATACCGCAGCGTCCCGGGTCTGATTCTGATGGTAGTGCTTGCTAAGCCAGCCCTCAAGCAGGCCAAGCAGTGCGTCGGCTGCTAGTGCCAAGAGAATCGCACCGATGCCGCCTACGAATATCATCTCGGGCTTGTTCACCCCAAGCCCCGATACGATAAGCTGGCCTAACCCGCCAGCGCCAATCAGCGAAGCCAGCGTTGCCCAGCTGATGATATACACCGTCGTAATGCGGATGCCGGACATGATGTAAGGAAGCGATAACGGAAGCTGAATTCTCAAAATCGTTTGAGCAGTGCTGTATCCCATCCCCCTGGCCGATTGAAGCACGCCTTTATCCACGGAGTGAAATCCGTCGTAGGTATTCCGCAGGATCGGCATCAGGGAGTATAGAAACAGGGCTAGTACGGCCGGCTTCATGCCGATGCCGAGCAGCGGAATCAGAATCGCGAGAAGCGCCAGGCTCGGAACCGTTTGAAACAGGTTTGCAATAAAAAAGACGATGCGATTGATCCAGCCTACCCGGTTATACACGAGCAGAATGCCGATCGGTACGGCAATGATCGTTCCCAAAAGCACGGCAGAGGAGGAGAGGACCAGATGCTGCTGCAAAGCCTTCAGGATATCCGGATAACGGTCCGTGATGAAGCTCCAAAATGCATTCATTTCACTCACCCTCTCCGTTTTGCTCCGGAGGAACGATCGTTGGATATACCTCTGCCAAATGTTTAACGACGCTGCCTCTTGTAATGAGTCCGAGGAACCGGTTGTTGCTGTCGACTACCGGAAGGTTGCTGAGCTGATGGCTGTCCATGATCTCAATGGCCTGGGCAAGCGTGCTTCCCGAAGCCACGGAATAACGAACCGGATGCATAACATCCGCTACGGTTTTGCCTTCCTCGCCGTATTGGTCGAGCACCCGGTAGATCGAAACCGCTCCTTGAAGCTGCCGGTTACGGTCTACGATCAGCAGCGAATCGACCCGCTTACTTTCCATCATCTTGATGGCTTCCGCTAATCCTCGGCTTGGAAATGCCGTGACCGGATTCGTAATCATCACTTCATCGACAAGCGGAATTTCATAGGCGCTTTCGTTTTCATTTTGCAGGCGCTTCGAACCGATAAAGTCACGTACAAAATCATTTGCAGGATGCCGCAAAATGGTGTCCGGTCTGCCCGTTTGAATCACTTTGCCATCCTTCATCAGAACGATGGTATCCGCAATTTTGATCGCTTCATCCATATCATGCGTCACAAAAATAATGGTTTTATTGAGCTCCTGCTGAAGCCGGATCAGCTCATCTTGTAGCTGCTCACGGCTGATGGGATCCAGCGCGGAGAACGGCTCATCCATCAGGATGATGTCCGGATCGGCTGCAAGCGCACGTACGACGCCTACACGCTGCTGTTGACCGCCGCTTAGCTCGGATGGATAGCGTGTGCCATACGTTGCGTGGTCCAGTCCGACCATGTCGAGCAGCTGGTTTACTTTTTGTTCGATTTTATCTTTATCCCACTTCTTCAGACGCGGAACCACTCCCGCGTTCTTGGCGATATTCATATGCGGAAATAATCCAACGCTTTGAATGACGTAGCCGATATTGCGCCGCAGTTCAACCGGATTCAATCGGGAGATATCCTTGCCATCAATGAGTACTCGGCCAGACGATGGGGTGTTCAGCGCATTGATCAGCTTCATGGTTGTCGATTTGCCGCAGCCGCTCGGTCCGATGAGGACGGTAATTTCCCCTTTTTTGAATTCAAGATTAATGTCTTTCAAGGCGTGAAAGCCATTATCATAAACCTTGTTCACACGCTCCAGTACTATCATTCAATCGCCCCTTTACAAGCAGTATCCATATTATGCGGAGCATTTGGCATATCATCCCATGGGGACCCAAAATTCGTTGTGGGGGATTACAATATCAGAGTGCTGTAGAAGGCAACAGCCTTGTTATGTAGAAATAGAAAATAAAGCGAATGAGTTAGCAAAAACCACAATAATGAATACGATTAAACATATTTCAAAAGGTGGAAACGGATCAATGAGGAAGCCCGGAGGGGACTCATAATGCATGCAGAGCCCAATAATCTTCGTTATGGCATTGACTTATAGCGAACAGATTCCACCTTTATCTGCAGGTTAGCTTTCCAACGGTATAATCCTTGTTAGATCCACTTGAAAATGTTGTTCAAGACTGTCATCCCCTGGCCGTATACGGGTCAGCACATATCTCCTACACGAAACTCTGACATGCCTGAAGTCAGTCAGCGATGTCCTAATTGCACTGTCTCCCCAGCCCAATGGATCTAAGCAAAATGCGTAATCCAACAACGTTTTCCCCTAAGGAATAGGTCCGAATGCCCGCAATGCTATGTTTAATACCAATACCCATTTAGCTTTGGAGTGAAACGAGTAGTTCGGAAGATGCGTGGCTTTTGGTGGTTGGGGTTTAGATGGAGATCTATGTGAATACAATGCAAAACAAAACCTAAACCGAAAGAGAGTTGTTTTGTGTGATCAAACTAATTCCTACGACGAGAGAAAATTGGAAAGAAGCGCTAGCGCTAAAAGTACAGACCCATCAAACTCATTATGTGCCTCCAGTAGCTGTGTCTCTAGCCAAAGTACATATTCGGCCAGATGGCGATGAGAATGAATATTTACCATTTTGCCTATATAATCCGGAGAATCGTTTAGTGGGATTTGTCATGATTACAGTAGATCAAACTACCACATGGTCGTATTGGATGAATGGTTTTTTGATTGATCGAGACTATCAAGGAAAGGGATATGGGAAGGCAGCAATAGATTCCGTAATTAGATATATAAGGGGGAATTATCCTCATAGCAAGTGCTTGAATTTAACGGTTTGTTCAGATAATAAAACGGCCAGAAGACTCTATGAAAAAGTTGGTTTTTTTGAGACAGGTGAAGTTTATGATAACGAAATCGTGTATAGATACGTTTTTAAAACAGATGGGTAGGTTCGTGAAGGTTTTTATGTGAAGTACAATGGATTTAATTTGTATAAATATTATAGAAGGTAGTACTTCCCTTAGTATCGCCTTATAATCCGAGAGAAATAAGTAACAGCGGGGATACCCGTCTGTTAGGGTGATCATTACACCATGAATGAGAACGGATAACCTCATATTCCTTTTGTTCGAAGGGGATATAGTAGTTCGTTACGTTTTACCTGCTGCATCCTGTTACCTATCCAAGCAATAAAAGCTGCCCCCAGCTATGCGGGCAGCTTTTCCTATTTCCAGAGGCACTCCCTCGCTACTCATCCATAGATTGTCCGAGCTCTTCGTTCTGCCTTTCTTGCAGAGCTTCCTGCGGCCACAAATAAGAGTGCAGCATATCGATCGTTTCTTCAATCAAACGCTCCCGGCTGATGCCCGTACCGCCGAAAGCTACGGCTTCCACCACTCCATGCGCTGCCAGAATAAGAACCGTCGCCGCCGCGTCCGGGTCCTTGAGTTGAGTCTCCTGCTGCCAGGAGCGAAGCAGCCGGGCCGTAAACTTATAGAAGAACCGCATCTCCTTGTCCGCCATGTCCTTAATCTCAGGATAAGACAGTGCCATGATGTCCATTTCCCGATGAAAACCGATGTCCACCTCGTGGGCTTTAATCATGATCTCGATCACGTCCCGGATCAGTTCCCGCTTGTTCTGGCTGGTATTCAGTTGAAGAGCGCCGTGACCTCGGAGAATCCCTGTGAATCGTTCATGGAAGAGAGCCAGCGCGTCTTTGAAAATTTCCATTTTATCCGTGTAATAGGAATAGACACTGCCAACAGCTACATTCGCTTCCTTCGCGATTTCCTTTGTATTCGTGGCGTGGAAACCTTTCTCCGAGAAGAGTTTCATGGCCGCCGCAACGATCTTTTGTTTCGTTTCCATGCTTCGCTGCTGCTGGGGCACGCGGGTCTTATCCTGATCTTTCTCTGCCATTTTCATCACCTACGCCTAATTGTATTTCTCCTCCTTGTCCAAAGTCAACGAAATTATGAGTCATAGTTCACATTTTTATTGACAAAAATGAACTTTAGTTCATATAATCCGATTAAAACGTGAACTAAAGTTCATGTTAAAAAGGAGAGGGTTACTTTGTCTAAGCTTACCGGTATCCGCCGCGGGATTGCATTTGCCGCCATTATCTTGGGGTACTTCATGGCACTCCTGGATACGACTATCGTTAACGTCACCTTGCCGGAGATGACCCGGCAATTCAACACCGCCTTGGACGATATGTCCTGGATTGTTAATGGTTATAACCTGGCCTTCGCCGTCTTCTTGATCACGGCCTCCCGAATCGCGGATCAGTTCGGTCGCAAGCGTCTTTTCCTCATTGGTACAGTGCTGTTTGTCGTTACTTCGATTCTGTGCGGACTATCAACCTCTGTCGAAACGATGGTCTTCTACCGAGTCTTGCAGGGCTTGTCTGCAGCGATTGTCGTTCCGGTTACAATTCCCTTGGCAGCTGACTTGTTTCCGAAGGAAAAACACGGCATGGTCCTCGGCATCTGGGGCGCCATCTCCAGCCTGGCGGCTGCCAGCGGACCTACCTTGGGTGGCATTTTAACGAATTCCATCGGTTGGGAAGCTATCTTCTTCGTGAATGTCCCTATTGGGATAGCTGCCATCTGCCTGGCAATCCCGTTGATCCGTGAATCCTTCGACACTTCCGCGGGACGGAAGATCGATTGGCTGGGCGTGTTGACCCTATCTGCCGCGATGTTCTGCATAACCTACGGATTGATTAACGTGAGCGAATGGGGCTGGGATTCGTTGGAATTTATCGGGTACATGGCTGCTTTTCTCGTTTCTATAGTTCTGTTTTTTATCGTTGAGCTTCGTACGTCTGTGCCTATGCTGCCCTTGTGGCTGCTGCGCATACTCCCCTTCAACGGGGCAGTGCTCACACTTGTGATGATTGGTGCGGGCATTACTGCCTCAACCTACCTGATGTCGTACTTTCTAACCGGGATTCTGGGCAAAAGCATCCTGGAAGCAGGGATCACCATCTCTGCCATGTCACTTGCTTCAATGGTGATTTCCGCAATAACCGGGGGAATGTCCAACAAGTATGGCAGCCGCTGGTTTGTCACCGCGGGAATGGGGATATTAGCTCTGTCTTTCTATCTGTATGGATCGCTGAATGCGGCATCCACCGAATGGAGCGTGGTCTGGCGGCTGATCTTGACTGGTGTGGGCATAGGTCTCTCGGTCGCTCCCGTGATGGGCGCTTCCATCCGCAACGTGCCTGAAGAGAAGATCGGCATCGCCTCGGGTATCATGAATATGTCTAGAGCGATCGGCTCAGTTCTGGGCGTAGCTATTTTGGTTTCTGTGCTAAATACGGCGTTAAGCCATTACAGTGGGGAGGCTGTGAACAAAATAAAGCTGCAAATCGAGAGCAACGCCGACCTCTCGGCGGAGGCCAAGGAGGTCATCCTGGAGCAGGTGGGGCGTATGGTACAAGAGAAGTCCTCAGCCGGTGCTAAGAACGCCGAGGGGGCGGTCCTCCTTCAACTGGATACCATGGAGAAGGCTCTATTGTCCGAGGCGGATGAATCGGTAAAGCAGGAGCTCCAAGCTGCTTTCACGCAGCAGCGGCAAGAGCTGGGGCAGCAATTATCCCAGGTGAGCACGGATTTGCAGGATGCGTTCGTTGCCTCCTTCAGTCGGACTTTCCATGCGGGCGGATGGTTTTTGTTGCTAGGGATCCCCTTTGCGCTGATTTCTGACCGTCGAGTAGGAAAGCGTCTAGCGATCGAGCCGTCTATAAAGGACTTCGCCGCCGAGAAAGATGCATGACGGTAGAGTGGTCTTGACGGAAATGAGTGGATCGTGAAGGATCTGTCGGCTGCAGGAGATAGGTTTTTGGACTTGCCATCGAGAATAAAGAATAAAGCAATTCAATGAGGGATCGGCGGCAGAGTCGATCCTTCGCTTTCGATTGGAGGTTACGATGAAACAAGGTAAGATCTATCTAATTGCAGCTTGTGTGTCCTTGCTAGTTCCAATCGTTCACCTTGGTTTTTTAGAAATCAGCACGAACATAAAAAATTCAAAACAAAATCACGCTCCAAATCCATTCGGTCAAGAGATCGTTATAAATACGGATACCACTGACGCCTTTTATTTATATTGGTATTCATATACGGCACTAGATTTCGTCCGTGATTACTTCTTGACATTGTTGGTGTTAACAGTAGGGCTTTTCTTATATCGGCGAATATTCAGAAGAGAGAAGAGGACTCGACTCACTTGCAATTGACATGTATTCTCGCTTCGGAGCTGCCTCGATCTACTCTCGGTCGCAAGGAAAATATAAAGGCGTCGATTTAAAGAAACATCAAATGTGGGAGAGTGTTCATTGAGACTATACTGTAACGGAAGGAGGGCTACCTATTAAATATAAATCAGAGAACACGATTGCCCATATCTCGTTGCATGACTGCATCATTGCATCAACCTCAACTGAAGGGCAGAATTTATCGGTAACATTTGAGCACATAGATGTTTTATCGGATCACCCTCTTAACTACACGGGGATGGCTATGTATTCTGGAGAAGCAACGTTAACCTTTGTGGATTTTGAAATTGTGGAGTCCATTTTATTTGATACTTCAGAAGTGAAGAATAAGAGAAGAATTGTTGTAGAAATAAATGCTCAAAAGAGGGAACTTCATTATTCTGATTTGTTAGTTGATTTTGAAGTGCTTAAGGATGAGGTACTCAATAAGGAGGGGAATTATCTATTTCATAGATTTGATGGAACAGCTTCAAAAAAGTACAATTCTGATTTTGGATATTGGGTTATCAAATACAAGAAACTGATTATGGAATGGGACGAATTAATAGATAAAGCGTGGTTTGAAGAAAGATAGGATTTTATTTCCCCCACGGAAAAAAGGCAAACTGCTTGATAAATTGAACGAAGCAGCAAGTACTGGAGGACGGCATGGGAAACACGATTTCATTACCCGTAAAATTCAATGATGCAGTTGAACCAATAAGTATGTCAAATGGGTTAACCTCCGTGTTTATTGAAGTTTTAGTTATTAGCGGTTCAATACTAGCGAATACAGATCGAGAAAAAGAACTGATTATCTGGCTAGCACAAAGAGATCAGTCCGTCGTTGGAATAGGGACCGTTGGCTTTGATATCGACGAAATGCCTTGGACGGTCAATTCCTTTGCAAGTGAGAAGGATTTTATGCTGCGAACGATTTCGCATGCGGCAAAAGGCTTAGGGTGGGAGAAATTAAGCTATGAACCACATCAAGACCGGGTTGTTCATGGTTTGAAGCGATTTGGCTCCATGATTCAGGCGTTTGATCAAGAAGATGTGAACATGGACAATTATATAGAGTGGGCAGAAATTGAAGAGGGTGATGATAACCCGACAATCCCAAGAGGTTACCCTAAATGTGAGCAACATAATATCTATTTAAGTTGCCATGGATGTATAATTTGTAATAATGGAAGTTGATTGGGAGAGTAGAAGGGATTTGGAACCAAAGATAGGTGTAAGGAGTTATTTAGATGCCGACATATGAAAATAAACAAGCGCTTATTGATGAAATTGTGAGAACCTATCATTTACTTGATCAAGAGTTCGACGCCGTGCCTAAAGATCGTGAATGCTATCGAGTTGAAGAGGTAGACCGGACTCCTCATGAAATGCTTGCCTATCAGGTAGGCTGGCTGACCTTATTATTAAGCTGGGAAAGGGATGAATTAGCTGGCCTGGAAGTGATCACCCCGTCCCCACTATATAAGTGGAATCAGTTAGGGCTGTTGTATGCGCACTTTTACGATACCTATGCCGGTAGTTCATTGCATGAACTGCGCGCGCTACTCCAACAACGCGTATTAGAGGTCTGTCAATGGATTGAGCAGCTCGAAGATGAAGAACTTTTCTCCCCAGGCACACGAAAGTGGGCTGCCACCAGCGCAAACTGGCCAATATGCAAATGGATTCATATTAATTCTGTTGCCCCGTTTAAAAGCTTTCGAACCAAAATCAGAAAATGGAAGAAAATTGTGTGCGTATAAAGGAGAATTTCTATGGTCTCAATCCAAGAAGTTGAATACGAACAAAAGTCTATCTTACGCAATCTCCTCGAATTATATAAATACGACTTTAGTGAATTTGATCCAGAAGATGACTTGAATGCCAATGGATTATATGAATATAAATTCTTGGACCATTATTGGACGGAAGACGGAAGATACCCATTTTTCATCAAGGTCGATGATAAACTGGCAGGGTTCGCTTTAGTAAGAATGCTAGGTACTGAATTCAATCAAAACATTTATAGTATGGCCGAGTTTTTTGTCATGAAGAAATATCGAAAACAAAAAGTCGGACAAACCGTTGCCCAGGAGTTATTTAATCGCTTTAGGGGCATTTGGAAAGTTGCTCAAATTGAGGCGAATCGACCAGCCCAAGATTTCTGGAGAAAAACAATTGACCGTTATACAGACGGAAACTATCAGGAAATACGAGAAGAGGGTTGGGAGGGCCCTATACAAACATTCTCATCGGCAGCGCGACATAATGATAACAAATAACGCATACAACATAAGACCCGGCCTAAGATCAAAGCTATCTAAGGACGGGTCTTTTTCTAATCGCCATATCGGTTTAAATTAGAGCGAGGTAAAGGCTGACTAAGCTGTAATAGCCGCGTGAATCCCAAATGTTTATCCAAAACAGTAAGAGGGAGAGGGTGTTTTGGAAGCGGATATGAACCAGAAGTATGAAATCAAATTTCCCTTATCGATGTATCTTCAAGTCATTTGTTATAGTATAGTTTCATTGTTGATGTTTATGCTGGTATTCATCGTTGATTCATATTTCCTTGCGGTATTTCTATCTTTCCTGATCTTGGTTCAAGTCGGAGGAATAGCTAGCTTAATCACAAGAATGCTTAGAAGAAACGTGAGCTGGAAATTACCCCTAATAAAATTCGGATCAATCGGAAGGAAGTCTCTAAGGAAGACATTGAAAAGATCATCATCGACGATTCTTTTACACAGAGCATTGGTATCAAGCGATACGGCAAAAGGTTAATTCCAATGGATTTACATTTCAGGTTCAGGAATAAGGAAGAGACTAATCTAGAGGAATTAACAGTGTGGGCACGTGAAAATGGAATTGCTGTAATTCGCGGGAAAATATTTAGATGGGTATAGATATTGGGTCCGTACATACTGAAGCGCTGTACTTTTATATAGGAAAATCAGACTAAAATAAATCATCCAGAATAGTGAGGACATAGAAGATGACAAAGAAGCTATATTACGAATCAGCCTATATTCGGGAGTGGGGGACGCGAATCACGCGCAAATGGGAGCGGGAAGATGGAGCTTATCTAGTCTTGGAGGAGACGGCCTTTTATTCGCACGGCGGAGGGCAGCCGTGTGACCTGGGATGGATCGATGCCATCCCGGTGCTGGATGTCGTTCTTGAAGAAGGAGCGATTTTGCATAAAGTGGAGCGTTTCCCTGAGAAGGAAGAGGTTCAATGTCGTTTGAATTGGGACCGGAGGTTTGACCACATGCAGCATCATAGCGGTCAGCATCTGCTGTCCGCCATGTGTTTGGAGGTATGCGAGGCGGAGACGCTCAGCTTCCACCTGGGCCAGGATTACGCCACCATTGATATCGCACGGGCAGACCTGTCCCCAGCCGAGATGATAATGCTGGAGCTCGAAGTCAATGATCAGATATACCTGAACCGGAAGGTGACGAGTTATTTTGTGACCCGTGAACAGGCAGCCTCCCTCCCGCTGGTAAAGCAGCCGAAGGTAACCGAGGATATCCGGATCGTTGAAATTGAAGGGATCGAATATAACGCATGCGGAGGCACCCATGTCTCAGCCACAGGTGAGATCGGCATGATCAAGCTGCTGAGAGCAGAGAAGCAGAAGGGACATTTGCGCATTTATTTTAAATGCGGTTATCGTGCGTTGAAGGAATTCAATGCCGGAATGGACATTCTAAACAGCCTATCCGCTAGGTTCAATACCTCGAAGGAAGAGATTTTGGACCGGATTGTAAAATGGGATCAAGAGCAAAAGCAGCTCCAGACGGAATTAAAAGCCGTGAAAGCCGAGAATGATGCCTACCTGGCCGAGAAGCTATTGGCTGGACGTCAAAGCGGCCTGATCAAGCATGTGTTTGCGGACAAGCCGCTGAAGGATATGCAGAACCTGGCGGCCAAACTCACCGACCAAGCGGACGTTATCGTGCTTTTTGTGTCCAATGCGGACAACAAGGTGCTCCTTGCTAAAGGGGGAGAGCGCGAGCTCGCCTGCGGTGCGTTCTTCAAGCAGCATCTAGCTGATTATAATGGCAAAGGCGGAGGAAGCGACAACATGGCGCAGGCCGGTTTTGCCACTGAAGAGAATGCGATGGCGTTTTACCATTTCGCGGCGCAGTCATTGTCATCGGTTGAAGGGGGATAAGGGAATTAAGGGGCGGATTGTGATAATAAAATGAACAATAAAACGCAAGAAATAACCCCTATAAATATGTTATAAAATGAAGTATACTGAGGTAAGAATAAGTAAGGAGTCGTGCGGGAACACGACTCCAGTGTACAATAACTGCATAAAGAGCAGTCGGCCGCTAAGTGGTGGTCGAAATAGACCGTTACCTTAGGCAGGGCGGTCTATTTCTTTTTCATGTAGGTAAGAAGCGCCAAAATGAACATGCCGAACATGAACATTAAGGAAAGTGCGTCTTTGACCTCCATGGGCATCACCTCCCTTCCGGGAGAATAGCCAACCGCCCTTTTAGCCGTATATTGTACTCAAAAAATTATAACATAGTAGGATTGAGTAAGTACGAAAAAAACTATTTCTATTTAAATAAAAGAACAACCCTTGTCTTCTCAGGAGATAGATGAATATTCAGACAACACACGACCCGGCCTAAGATAAGAGCTATCTAAGGTCGGGTCTCGTCGTGGATGCCATGAAACGTTTTACGACAGAACGAAGCAAGTGAAACTATTTGAGGGGGACAATATGAATAAGAAGATCATAAGACTTGAAGGATTATTGGTTTTTCTAGCTTGTATTTATGCTTTTGTTCTCAATGATTATAACTTAATTTGGTTTTTTGTACTTCTGCTATTTCCGGATTTATCCATGATCGGATATATAAAAGGTAACAAAGCAGGTGCTGTAACCTACAATCTTTTTCATACATATTTATTAAGCGGATCTGTTTTAGTAATAGGGATCATAATAAAAAGCGATATTTTGATTCAGCTAGGAATCATTTGGACCGCACATATTGGAATTGATAGACTAATGGGGTATGGATTGAAATATCCAACGGATTTTAAAGATACGCACCTAGATAGGCTATAAGAGGTGCTTTATAAAAGGTACTGGTCATAATCTTGCGATTGAAGAGCCTAGTCATGTAAAACGAACACATGAAAGGAATTACGAATGAAGAAATATACTGAATTTTCTTTTTATCTGCCGTTTTTTGATTTGATCGATGATCCCGATGAGGGATCTCATTTAGAACAGTTAATGGGGCAGCTGCATATAAATTTCGATATAACTGCGTTATATCATCGATATCTTTCTTATGGAGCAGGAAAAGGAGATATTTTTGTGTTTTTCAAGGAAGACGATAGGGACAGCTTTATATTGATTGATTTGTTTAACGGCTTTACCGATCAGCATAACATGGTGAAATTAGGGGTTCGCTGCGACAGTAAGCTGGATGAGAAGATCAGGAACCTGCTATACGAGATATACTCCCAGGCAGAGCTCACGAGTAAATTTATCGAAAGTTATGATGATTTGCTCAAGCTTGAGATCTGCAGCGGGGATTATCCCAAAGAGATTCGGTATGGAGATTATACTTACATAAAAAACATTCATTATAACGCCATTTAGCGCTTTTTGATGCTGCAAGGCCAGTTCATGCTCGCTGGTTTCAGCTGCATGCATAAGTAGAGAATAGGCGGCCAAAGGGATGATGGGGATGTCAAAAATTCAAATGATAATAGAGATATCATCGGATAGCTCCAATAAACTCGTACCCTTACTAAGAAAATATACGGGTTTGGGAATAACCGATATCAAAAACAGACTGGATTCTAAACAATCATTACTTACCTTCAATTCTCTTGACGAGGATGATTGCAAGGTAGTCAACACCATTATTGCGCGTGCTCAACAGCTCGGAGGAGAAATCAAGCTGTTGGATGAAGATTTTAGCGAGGAGTTGTCGCTGGAGCATTTTCGAAACTTGCAAAATCAACATAAAGAAACAAGCAGATATCTTCAGGATATATCGGATCTGGAATGTTCCAAAATACGCATACAGATGAAGCGGGAAGCTTTAACGGATGTGGTAAATAGGATAAGCTCATTCACGGTAATTAACCACAACCAAGATCATATCGTAATGGAATCTGAGTATAGCAGCGAATTAATGGAGCTGCTCCAGAAAATCGTAGATCATCAGGTGGATGCAAGCATTTATCAAGTTGAAATGGATCAAGAAACGTTAGATGCCGAGGATAAAGTGAGTGCGCATGTCATTTTGGATACTTATAAGAAGTATTTTGAATAAATAGAAGCTTAGGGAACATCCCTAAGCTTCGTTGTCCATTACAGGAATCCGTCACATCTCATAAAAAGAAACATGCCTGTCAATCCCCAACAACACCGCTGTATTGATTGGTTTGAATCTCTATGCTGTGCGTCTTACGGATTATTCGTTCGCGCTCGTATCCGCATCAAATAATTCCTTAACATAGGCTTGGAGCTTGCTCTTATTCACGCCGAGCACCTGGGCATGTCCTACCTTTTCATTCGTTAACAACGAGAAAGGGGGAATCTGCTGCTCATCAATATGGTCCAGATCGAGATCGAAACCTAGAGCGGCCAGCTTCAGCATTTCTTTCGGGGATAAATCGGTTTCGATGTAAGGGCTGATGGATTCCAGAATGCCGGGAAGCTTGATCAGACCCGTGGTTGACTGCATTTTCTTAGCGATTTCTGAGATCAGCTTTCGCTGTCGCTCCGTACGTGCAAAATCCGATCGCGCTTCTTTCCGGAAACGCACGTATTGCAGGGCCATGGTACCGTCAAGATGCTGGTATCCTTTTTTTAAATCGATGTCGTATAGGTGCTGATCGGCTTTACTTGTGTAATACATATCCCGCTCTACTTCGATGTCCACCCCGCCAAGCGCATCCACGAGCGCGATGAAGCCGACAAAATCAGTATAGACGTATTTATGTATCGGAATATCCAGCAGCTCGCTGACGGTTTGTCTCGTTAGATTTGTACCGCCGTAGGCAAACGCCGAGTTTAATCTTCCTTTTCCATGTCCCGGTATGTCTACGTAAGTATCCCTAAGAATTGAAAAGAGATGGACTTTTTTCGAAACGGGATCGATGGATGCCACCAAAATCGAATCCGATCTTCCGGAGTCCTCCCCGCGGGAATCTCCTCCGAGCAGAAGAATATTGATACGCTCTTTGCCTTCCCATTTGGGGATCTCAATAGCCGGGTCTCCATTCGCGGACGGATTCGACGACGTTGTTGTTGAAGACCGGTTCGATGCGGTAGAGATACTGTTCGTAAAATGAACAATCGAATACAGGTAATATGATATGACGGCTACCGCACTAAGTAACAATACGCTCGACAAAATTTTTAACCATTTCTTCTTCATCGTTCTAGAACCATCCTAACCTTAATAAAATCGGTGCCACGGCACTTTAACAGATGATCTCGATCGGGACGAGTCCGTCACTGTAACATTCAGTACGAAGGAACATTATACATTTCGTTGGATGATTTCGTAATTGATTTACCTTACACTTTCCTTACAAAATCGTAATATAAGGAAGACAGGCACAATACAGTAGGCGGGTTGAGGACCTATAGTTAAATTCCGAAGAAGCATTTCATCATTTGCGTTCACCATCATTTGTTATGGGTGATTTCAAAGCTGATATGTTCTCGTTCAAGAGTTGATTTTTACAAGAAACATGGATACCAGCATTGCAAAGAACCAATGGAAAACATGTTTTGTGAGTAAAAAAGGGTCGGAATAAATTTTGAACAGAACAAAAAGGGGGTGCCGTAAAAAGTGGAATTGCTGCATGATGTACAAAGAAAACTTGATGTATTCTTTGACGTTTATCAGTTAGATAAAGATCCTGCTTTCAGCAGATTTATCCCCATGGTATATGATCCAATTGGTTTTGACTGGAAAGCAAAGTTTGAAGAAGATTTTACGCAGCGCTTTAATGGTCTAATGATGAAGGGAAGTCCGGAGCTCCAGCGGATTTTTTTAGCTTCTTTTCCGACGGATGAGATCCTATTGCAGTTTATTGAGGAAGCGGATGAAGGTGATCTTCTGTTTATGCATCATCCCATACCAATGGAGTGTGGTGATCCTCAAGGCGAGTGGGGGAGAGGTTTTTTGCCAATAACCCCGTCTCTTCTAGATGAGATTTCACGAAGACAGCTCTCGATCTACACTTGTCATGCGCCATTAGATTATAATCGTAAGATTGGTACAAGTATTTCGATTACAGAAGCACTCGGTGGCAAGATTGTAGATGAGTTCTGCCCGTATGGTAATGGATTCGCAGGGTTAATTTGCGATATTACTTTAACTAGCACGGATGAATTGATTGATAGATTGCTTCCGCTTTTTGAAATACCCTATGTGGATTTTGAAGGGAAAAAGCATAAACGCATTCAGCGAATTGCCATCATTGCTGGATGTGGGGATGTTGTTTCCGACATGAGAGAGGCTGAGCGCAAAGGCGCACAAGCATATGTGACAGGAGAAATCCATTGCCACATTCATAATGATTATGGAAAGAGCAAATATAACCGGATGAAGGAATATGTTGAAGAGACACAAATGTCTTTAATAGGTCTTTCACATGCAGCCTCAGAATTTTTTGTGATGAAAACCCAAATGCTGCAATGGATTGAGCAAGAAATGAATGTGGAAGTACAATTATTAAGACAGAGCAAGTGGTGGGTTTAGTAAAATGTCGTTATTTCACATAACAAAGCATTCCGGTGCATGAGTTTCGATTAATGATGGTAACAATACGTCTAACAAAATGCCCAAAGCAACTGCAAATAAGAGCGGCAATTTCACGGTGTCCATTAAGGCACAGAAGGCGGGGAGAAGTTTAACCGTCTATGCGACAGACGCTGCTGGAAACCGCGGTGCTGCTGCCAAGATCATTGTGAAGTAAACAAGAACAGGATTGGGACATCGGGTAGAACTCCGGTCGTTACCCAATCCTTTTTTTATCCTAATCGTGAGGAACGACCATGTACACATGAGGCTCATGCATACAATCCTATCGCCCTTCGCCAATGGGATGTATAATAATGGAAAGTTGAGTGGCTTGAGGGTTACGATGTATTACCTATGGTTTTAGTGGCCTAAATTAACCATGAATTGACGCACCCTGGCTCCGCTTCTATAAATCCACTACTTTTAAGGAGGATGCACGATCATAAATATCTTATGGGATTTCGACGGCACCTTATTCAATACTTATCCTGCTTATGCCGCAATTTTTGGAGACGTGATAGATGAAGAAAAGACGGAAGAGGAGATTCTGACCCATTTAAAGGTATCATTCACCCATGCTGTAAAGCACTTTAAATTAACCGAATCGCAAGTTTCGGAAATTTTTAGACGAGAAGAACGGCTGAAGCCTGAACAAACCCCGCCATTTCCTCATGTAGAGAACATACTATCAAAGGTAAATAAAAACGTTATAATGACTCATAAGCCTCGGAGGGAAGTGGAGTTTATTATTAAGCATTATGGGTGGGAACGATATTTTGTAGATCTCGTTGCAGGTGATGATGGGTTCGCGAGAAAGCCAGATCCGGAATCTTACCTGTATTTGCATAAGAGAAATCAAATTGACCTTGTTATCGGTGATCGGGAAATTGATATTATCCCTGGAAAGCTCTTAGGTATTAAAACCTGTTTATTTCAAAACAGTACGCCCGGAGCGGATTTTTATATATGGGATTATAGGGATTTTTTCGAAAGTACAATAATGTGAAAATATCCAATATAGAGAGGAGCAGCGAAATGATTATTTTAAGGCTTACCCAATCCTTATTGAAGGATATGAAGACAACTCCAATGGAAGTGAACAACGATGTGCCAAGCCTTTTTAGTTGGCATGCAAATATTTATCATTTAAATAAACGGAAACATATCGTCTTTGTAAATGATTTAACTCGATTGACTGTAATCATTGATGGGGTCAGAACGGGGCAATTAACGAAGATGCAAGAAAAATTCATGGAGACACTGGAAGAATACCTGCTGGCTGAGGGCATAGATTCAAGTAATATTACGTCTTTTCTCCAGAACGGTTCAGATATAACCATATCAAAAACTAATAATAGAAGTGTGTTAGGGACCATGAAGGAAGTTGCTTTTTTCAGTGAAGATGATTTTATTGATAACATTGCTCGAATGAAATGGCTAAATCGATTGATTTATAAACCTATAGCATACAAAAGGCCCATAAATTTGTTTAAAGAAACAATCAGTATCGAGTTTGGAGTTCAGAAAGGAACAGCCACATGATTAGAGGAATTAGCTTTGAAATACCAAATAAGTATGGCAGGTTCCTTGGAGATATTTTGAAGCCTTTTGAAACCGATGAATATAATTGGCTTGTTGGTGGTGAGGAAGCCTATTTCATCGTTGACGGTCAATTCGAGGAAGCGCTCTTTGCAGGGGCGGGTGAGATCTGGGATGGACTAACCTTAAAAAAGCTTCTGGAGGATAACGAATACTACATCATTTTTCAGGACTTGAAAGCCTTTCCTCAAGGAAAAGACATCGTAGATATAAAAACATATCAGGATTTTTTGAATAGTGATTGTCAGCTCGTGCTTCTGGTTGTGGATAGCTGTTTCGTGAGCATCTACTGTAAGGATAAGAAGATGGCTGAAGACCTATTTAACAATGCGAGGGATCGAGGATACGATCATGTTAGGTACATAACGGACGCTAACGATACAAGAACCGGCTTATCCGTATGGTGAAGAAAGAATGTGAACCAGATAATAAAAATATGAGGTGGAGCTCCATGCTAAAAAATGTAGACGAAATCGTTGAAGCGTTTAGTAAGGAAAATTATGTCTCGGGCAACCTGTTGATTTCAAGAGGGGGAAAAGAGGAATTTAGCCGGTCCTTCGGTCAGGCGAGCATTCAACTAGGGGTTCCCAATACGCTGGATACGAAGTTCCATATAGCATCCGTAACGAAGATGGTTATTGCCGCTGCCACCCTCAAGTTCTATGAGCAAGGGCTTATCGATCTTGAAAATCATCCTGGTAAATATATTGAGAAATTTAACGTTCTTCACCCGAAGATTAACATTCACCATTTATTGAGCCACTCGTCGGGGCTGCAAGATATTTACGGCGTGCCTAATTTGCGTTTTGAGATGAGTCGATTACAAGTGGAGAATCAAGATTTTATCGATTATTTAACGCGCCTTAAGCAGCAGTTTAATCCGGGTGAACAGTGGAGTTACAATAGTACGGGTTTTATCATGTTAGGATATATAATAGAAGCAGTGACAGGGATGAAGTATGAGGAAGTATTGCATACATGGTTCTTTGCCCCGCTGAAGATGAGCTCCACCGGCTTGGATAACCCGCGGAGGATAACCCCTGGACGAGCATACGGACACACGCTGGAAGACGGCAAAATAGCCAATGCCGACAACGATAAATTAAGCGATATTGAAGCACCGGGAGAGCTGTATTCTACCGTGCATGACCTGGACAAGTGGTGCGAGGCCCTTTTTAAAGGGGAGCTGCTTCAACCGGAAACTATGGATAAGATGTTCACACCCTATTATGTTACAAGCTTTGATCCGAATCTCAATTATGGATACGGTTGGTTCTTAGGGGCAGACTTTCGCTTGATCGGGGGAGGGACTCCAGGGTTTCGATCTGAAATTTGGTACTACCCCGCAAGTGATTTACGAATTATCATGTTATGGAATTACGAAAAGGTAAATTCCCATCAATTGTTTCATAGCATGAAGCCTGCACTGTTTGATATGCAGCAGCAATAGGCTCGCTTAAATGATGGCAGAAACTAAAATTTACCGGGTATTTCCTTTATTTCGATTATTGACGATGACGCTAATTCTCATATAGGTTGAGGGTAATGGATTTCCCTGTACTCAAGCTGTAAATAAATTAAACCTTAATCATGAGTACGCTTACAAATAAGCAGGACAATTCAACCTCGGGGGAGCGATATCGATGATGAATGTGCTTTTGGTGGATGACGAGCCGTGGGTAATTGAGGGGCTTCGCACGATGGTGAATTGGAGAAATTTCGGTTTCCAGATATGCGGCGAGGCTTCGAGCGGCTCCGAAGCATTCAGTATGATTCAAGAGCTTAAACCGGAGCTGGTTCTGACGGATATCAATATGCCGGTGATCAATGGATTGGAGCTGATCGAGCGCTCGAACCAAAAGCTGGCAAGACCGCCGAAGTTCGTCATATTGAGCGGTTACGATAATTTCGATTTTGCGCTTACCGCAATGCAGCAGCGGGTCACGGAATATTTGCTCAAGCCATTCGATGAAGAGGAAATTTTGGCAGTCCTGATACGCCTGCGTACGAAAATCCAAGAGGAGCTTAAAGCGGAGCAAAGCCATAGCCGCATGCAATTTTTGTTTACCAACAATCTATTGATCCGTTTAATTACAGGCGAAGACAACGAGTCACTTAAGCTGCAGGCTGCTCAGGCCCTTCTTCTGCAGAAGGATTCGAAGCTGCGGTGCGTTGTAATTGAAGCTTCCGGGCCATCCGTCGCCCTGGTCGGACGGGTTAAGAAATATTTCACGCAGAAACCCGATCGTATATTCGAGGACAGCGCGGGGAGGATCGGGGTGATTCTGCCTGATGATGAATTCCCTCCTTGCCGGGTACATGAGCTCAGCTTGCAGCTCTACAGGGAGCTTGAGGATCCGTCAAACCAGCCGGTCATCGTGACGATCAGCGGTGTTCTTCAAGGGATCGGCTCGATTCGAGAACTGTACTTGCAGGCGTTGGAGTTAAATAAATGCAAGCGCTGTCAGGGCAAAGACGGGGTGTATCATTATAGGGATGTACGGCAGGGCGGAAAATCGCAGGAGCTCGCAAAGGAGAAATTCAAGGAGCTTACGGAGATCGTGATGGCGTACCAGACTAACAAGATTCATGCCTCTGTTGAAGCCGCTTTGGACTCCGTGTTGGAAGGCATGCTTGATTTGAAAGAGGCCATGTCCCATGTGGCTGACCTGGAATGGAGTCTTTGCAGGCGGATCGG
The DNA here is from genome assembly GCF_002741055.1 of Paenibacillus ihbetae. Classification (NCBI taxonomy): domain Bacteria; kingdom Bacillati; phylum Bacillota; class Bacilli; order Caryophanales; family Paenibacillaceae; genus Paenibacillus; species Paenibacillus ihbetae. The sequence goes on from NZ_CP016809.1 coordinate 5,198,344, forward strand.
GGACATGAACGGGGATCCGGATGCTTTGATGAGAAAGCTTCACGACGGCCATGGCACCATCGACAGTTTCGGGAACTATTCCGCTTTGAAAACCTATGTCCTTGAACTTTGCTTGGAGGCGGCCGATATCCTGGCAAGGCTTGAGGCCAAGAACGAGAACAATACGATATTTCACGTGATTCAATATGTGGACCGGGAGTTCCGCAGCAAGCTTCAGCTGCAGGATCTGGCCAAAATGTTTCATATGAACACCGCCTATTTGGGCCAGTTGTTCAAAAAAGAGACCGGCAAGCCGTTTAATGACTATCTTAACGAGAAAAGAATCGAGGAAGCGAAGCGATTGCTAAGACGCACCCAAATGAAAATTTCGGAGATTGCGCTTCAGGTCGGATATCCGAACACGGACTATTTTATCATCAAATTTAAATGCCTTACAGGAGTGCTGCCATCGGCGTACAAGCAGAAAACCGAGAGGGAGCCGGCTGATTGAACGGCGGGACGGTGCCAAAATCATGAAAAAACGTTTCAGATTCCGATCATTTATTAACGATATACCGTTGAACTATAAATTCATACTCATCTACGTGATTGGCGTGCTGCTCCCGATCGCGGTTATCAATATCGCGTTCATGGACCGGATGACCGGCGTCATCAAAGACCGCGAGGAACAAAACCTCCATATCTCGCTGGAGCGGGCCAGAAAAGATATTCATGAGTTCATTGACGGGGGTGTAGCGGTCAGTCATGCGCTCAATACGGACAAGCTGTTGTATGAAACGCTGGACAGAACTTACGAAAGTCCGATCCAGTTTTACGAAACGTTCGACGAACAGCTTCGAAACCGGGTGACCAGTTATATTCCCGTCAACAATCAGATTCAGCGAATCAGCATATTTACGGAGAATGATACGATCATGCCCGGCGGGAATTATCAAGTGCTCGATGCCAATGCGAAGAATAGCGACTGGTATCGGCTGTGGGAACAATCGACGTCCCCTGTGATGGTAGCGGCCTACCGGGCTACTGAAGCAAATAACCGCACAGCGACGGTCCCCTATCTGAGCGTTATCGAAAAAATGGACTATTTCGACATATATAGCAAGTATGATAAATTGCTCCGGATCGATATTGATTTAAACAAAATTTACGATGTCATCCTGCGCGAGCAGGACTATTTAAATCTCTATCTGGTCAATGAGCATAACCAAATCATTATGTCCGCGGACAGCGGGTACCAGCGGGACGTTACCGATGCTTATCCGGTGTTTCAGCTTGCAGATCATGACAAGGACAAAGACGTACATGTCGTGTCCATCGGGACGGCAAGTTACGTAAAGGGCTGGAAGCTGGTTGGCGTGACGCAGGGAACCCGGTTATCCCAAGCCATACGCGATATGCAGCTTTTTGTGGGAATGATCGCAGCTGTCATTACATTGTTTTCGTTTATATTTATTTACATCATGCTCCGATCATACAATTATCGAGTTAAACGGTTGTCCAGACATATGCAGAAGGTTACCAACGAGAAGTTCGACCTGATCCGAATGGATGAGGGCCGGGACGAGATCGGCGGCTTGATCCAGAATTTCAATAGGATGACAGCCGAGATTAACTCTTTGATCAACAATGTGTACAAGCTCGAAATTCAGAAGAAAAACCTGGAGATGGAGCGGGTACGGGCAGAGCTGAACTTTTTGCAAAGTCAGATGAATCCGCATTTTTTGTTTAACACTCTGAATGCCATATTGGTCGTCTGTACGAAAAACAATTATTCCGACGTGACGGATATCATCAAGAACCTGTCCAGACTGCTTCGCAGATTGCTTAGCTGGAAAGCGGACATCGTTACGCTTGAGGAAGAAATCTTGTTCATCGAAATGTATCTGAAGATCGAGAAATTCAGATTCCGGGACAAGATTGAGTATGAGCTTGATATCGACCGGGAAGCGCTGCTTTATAAAATACCGAAGATGAGTATCCAGCCATTGGTGGAAAATGCGTGCAAGCATGGCATTCAGGCTGTGGATGGAAAAGGTGTGGTCAAAATCAGCGCGACGGTAATAGACGGCAACCTTCGTGTATCCGTGCAGGACAACGGCAAAGGCATGGTCCCGGAAAAGCTTCGCGAGGTCCTGATTTCCATGCGCAACGAGAATACATCCGGCACCAGCATCGGAATCCGCAATGTATATTGCAGGCTTGAGCTATATTACAACGACCTTGTCCGCTTTGATATTTACAGCAAACCGGATCAGGGAACGACGGTGTTCTTCGAGATTCCTGTCAGTCTGCTGGATCATCAGGATTACGAGCAAGGAGGGGAACGGAATTGAGATTTAAAGTTCTGCTGATCGATGACGAACCCGGAGCTTTGGAAGGCATGCAATTATGGATCAATTGGGAGGAGCTTGGCTTTGACATATGCGGCACATGCGCCAATGGCGCGGAGGGGCTGAAATTGATGGCTTCCCTTGCGCCGGATTTAGTGGTCACCGATGTACATATGCCGCTCATGGACGGCCTTGAAATGATCGGGGAGTGGCAGAAGAACGGCAACAAAACAATCAGCTTCGCCATCGTTAGCGGATATAGCGAGTTCGAGTATGCGAGAAAAGCGATGCGTTACGGAATCGCGCACTATTTGTTGAAACCGATTGAGGTGGAAGAAGCTTCTCACGTACTGCGCGAGATTTATCGTGAGTTGCTGCAGGAAGCCGAGAAGCAACAATGGAGCAGCATCGCTTCCCGGGAAGAGCAAGTTTCAAAGATCCGTCAGCTGCTAGGGCACAGTCCGGCTCCGGATAGGGACGGCCCGGACGGTCTGGAGCCTCTGTCAGCCAGCCGGGACGCATGGAACATCTGCCTGGTTCAAACGGAGCCAACGAGTTACGCAGAATGGAGGGGAATCGCCAGCTCCCTGGTTGAACAGCAACATGCCATGTTTTTGATTGACCTCGACAAGAATCGCTTCGGCATCGTTTTCGGGTATTCGCCGGATGACGGTCAGGAGGATCCCGCGCTCCGGATGCTTGCTGACTTGTCTGCCGGATTCGCCGGTCACCGCGTGTTTATGGCCGTGGGCTCACCGGAACAATCGATCATGCGACTTGCCAGCTGCTACAGCACCGCGGAAGAGGCGATAAAGCATAAATTCTATGACCCCGATTATGCCGGGGTCATTTCTTACGAATCGGTCGATAACAGAAAGCTGGAATACCGTTATGCCTCGATACGCTTGGTGGACAGCGTGATGGAGGCGTTCAATCTTCTAAATGCCGCCGGTTATCAAGATACGATCGCTGCGGAAGCGGAGAGGTTTCGCACCATGCGGCTCGCCCCTGAAACGGTGAAAAAGACCGTCATTCATTTGATGTACAAAATGAAAGAGTATATGGAGGAATCCGGCGAGCAGGCGTCGGATGTGCTGGCGAAATATGATGTATCCGCGTTGGCCGATTCGGTGATGAATCTGAACGATCTTTTGGATCTCTTGCTTAACTTCGGCCTCGAGTGCATTGACTTGTTGAGCCGGGAGCAGGCTCGTAAATCGCAGGGAATCATTCAGGAGATCAACGAATACATCCGGGAACATTACCGGGAGGGCCTGACGATCAAGAAGCTGGCCGAGCGTTTTTATTTGCATCCGGTGTATCTGGGGCAATTGCTCATGAAGAAGAATGGTGTCGGTTTTAACGAATGGGTGCATAATCTCCGGATTGAGGAGGCCACCAGGCTGCTTCGGCTAAACCAGTACAAAAACAGCGAAATCGCGGAAAAGGTAGGTTATGCGAACTACAGCCAATTCCTGAAACAATTCGAGAAGCGATTGGGGATGTCCCCCAATGAATACAAAAACAGGAACTAAAGTTTTTAGGGGAAAAGCTTTAATTGTGTTATAGTTCGCGTTTGGCAGCGCTTTTACAATAAAGATAAGTTATTGAAAGGGCTTACAGTCCTTGATGTAACCATATCATTTCGGAGGTGCTTTAAATGGGGGGAAAGAAAAAGTCGGTACTCCGGTTCAGCATGGTGCTGCTGCTTTCGCTCGGTCTCGTACTATCGGCTTGCAGCGGCGGTAACAACAAGGGAGCCGCCAAGAACGATAATAACGGACAGGAAGCCGGGGAAAATGTCGCGAATGGAGTCGAGCCGTTTGAAATTTCGGTTTTCATCGGTCAGCCCGACCAGCAACCAACACCTGACAACAAGATTTATAAATTAATCAGGGAAAAGACAGGCGCATCCTTCAAATTCGAGTTCCTTGCAGGCGATATTGACCAGAAGCTCGGCGTTATGATCGCAGGCGGCGATTACCCGGACATGATGACAGCGAATCAAAAGCTGACAGCTGCCGGTGCCTTTATCCCGCTCGAGGATTTGATTGAAGAACATGCGCCAAACTTGAAGAAGCATTATGAGAAGTACTGGAACATGATGAAAGACCCGAATGACGGTCATATTTACAATCTTCCAAACTACGGCGTAACGAATGCGGACGTTAGCTCGTCTTGGTATTCGGGCCCGGCTTTCTGGATTCAGAAGGACGTATTGGCCGAGGCGGGATATCCAGAGGTTAAAACCTTGGATCAATATTTTGACTTGATTAAACAATACAAGGAAAAGCATCCGACCATCGACGGTACGCCAACGATCGGCTTTGAAATTCTGAACTATGACTGGAAAAACTGGGGTCTGTTCAATGCTCCTCAGCATTTGATCGGTCATCCGAACGATGGCGGCGTAGTCGTTAAAGACGGCAAGGCGGAAATTTTCGCCGATAAGGACTATGCCAAACGCTATTATAAAAAGCTGAACGAGATGAATGCCCTGGGCATCATCGACAAAGAAACGTTTACTCAAAACTTCGACCAGTATATGGCGAAAATCTCCAGCGGCGCAGTCCTTGGTATGTTTGACCAGCACTGGAACTTCCAAAGCGCTGAAAACGCGCTGATTACCCAGAAGAAAGATGAAAGAACATATGTCGGTCTTCCGCTTGTCTTTGATGAAGGCATCCGGGATCATTACAAAGATCGTCCGGCTCTGAACCTCAACAACGGGTTCGGCATTACGGTCAATGCATCCGAAGAGCAGGCTATCAGAATTATTAAATTGTTGGATACGCTGATTCAAGAAGATTGGCAAAAAATCTTGGCCTGGGGGATCGAAGGGGAAGATTACATCGTCAAAGACGGCCGATTCATGAAAACGCAAGAGCAGCGCGACCAGTTTACCGATGCAACCTGGAAGCTCGCGAATAAAGCCGATTCCTTCTACGGCCAAGCCCCAAAAATGGAAGGCTTATTCTCGGATGGCAACGCTACGGATGCGGCTGCCCAGCCTGAAGAAATTCTGGCAGGCATGAAAGAGTATGACAAGAACTTCCTCGCCCAATACGGATTCAACAGCTATGTCGACTTCTTCAGTCCTGCTCCTGAGAACGACATTGCGTACCCGGCATGGTCTGTCGACCTGGTAGACGGATCTGAAGCGAAAATCGTGAATACGAAGCAAAATGAGCTGTCCACGAAGTACTTACCGAAAGCCATTCTTGCTAAACCGGAAGAATTCGACAGCGTCTGGGATGAGTACGTCACTGAAATCCGCAAGCTCAACATCAAGGCTTATGAAGATCGGATTAATGAAGTGCTGCAATGGAGAAGAGACACTTGGTCTGTTAAGTAAGGCAGCGGAAGGTACATGAATCGGAAACGGGAAGGCTTCATGCCTTCCTTGTTTACGAAATATGGGGTTTTGGGGAGAACAAACTTATGGAAGAGACCTTTGTCAAAGACTCTGCCGTCCGGAAGCCTAAGAAAAACAAGAAAATCACCTGGGCCGTCCTCAAAGAACAGAGACAGTTGATCTACATGTCAGTGCCTCTGATGGCTTACATCATCTTGTTTGCCTACGTTCCTATTTGGGGATGGACCATGGCTTTCCAGGACTACAAGCCGGCTAGAGACTTTAGTGAACAGAAGTGGGTAGGCTTTAAACATTTTGAATTTCTTTTTAAGGATGATAGTTTCCTGCAAGTGCTTCGCAATACGCTCGCAATGAGTGTTATCAATATGATTCTCGGCTTTACGACTGCAATTATCCTTGCATTGTTACTGAATGAAATCAAGAAAGTATTTTGGAAAAGAACCGTACAGACGATCTCCTATCTTCCGCACTTTCTATCCTGGATCATCGTAACCGGGATTGTGGCGACGAGCTTGGCTTCGGACGGAATCATCAATGATGTCCTTATGAAGCTGCATCTCATCAAGGAGCCGATCCAATGGCTCAGTGAAGGCAAATACTTCTGGGGAATCGTCGGAGCGTCGCATGTTTGGAAAGAAGTCGGCTGGAATACGATTATATATTTGGCTGCGATGGCATCCATCGACCCGGCGCTTTATGAGGCTGCCGATATGGATGGGGCAAGCCGCTATCGGAAAATGTTCCATGTCACTTTGCCGGGCATTAAGGCAACGATTATCATTCTGTTGATCATGCAGGTCGGTCACATTCTGGAAGCAGGCTTCGAGGTTCAATACTTGCTGGGCAACGGTCTTGTTGTCGACTGGTCGCAAACGATTGACATTTTCGTGCTGAAGTACGGGCTTGCCCAAGGCAATTACTCATTAGCAACGGCTGCCGGTATATTTAAAACGGTCGTTAGTGTGACGCTGTTATTGATTGCAAACGGAGTCGCGAAACGGCTAGGGGAAGAGAGGCTGCTATAATGGCAAATCAAACAATCAGCCCTGGGCCAGCAACTGCTGCCGCAGCGCCTAAATCCGTCAGAAAAAAAAGAGTAGAGCCGATCCTTTTTAATACGTTCAATACCTTGTTTATGATTGGTCTTGTCGTTGTCACATTATATCCGTTCCTGAACACGATCGTCGTTTCCCTGAATGCGGGGAATGATACGATCCGGGGCGGAATCTATCTCTGGCCGAGGGAATTTACTTGGCAGAATTACAAGGCGGTATTCGCTTCAGGAACGATATATGACGCGTTCTGGATTTCCGTGGCACGAACGGTGCTTTCAACGCTGCTGAATCTGGTCTTGACCACGATGCTGGCGTACACGCTGAGCCGTCGGGAATATGTATTCCGCAAGCCGATTACCTTGATCTTTATTCTGACGATGTACTTTAACGCCGGTTTGATTCCTGGATATTTTCTGATGAAGGACTTGCACCTGCTGAATTCGTTCTGGGTATATGTGATCCCGTCGATGATCAGCGCATTCAATATGATCGTTATCCGGACGTATATCGGAACGATTCCGGAAAGCTTGGTCGAATCGGCAAGAATTGACGGAGCCGGAGATTTTAAAATCTTCATTCGGATCATCTTCCCGCTGTGTAAGCCGGTGCTGGCAACCATTGCGCTGTTCGTGGCCGTGGGGGCTTGGAACTCCTGGTTTGATGCATTCATCTATACCTCCTCCCGCCAAGAGCTGAGCACTTTGCAGTATGAGCTGATGAAGCTGCTGTCATCCAGTATGAACGCGAACAGCAACCCGGCAGTGGCTGCCGGAGCCGGGATGACGCAGGACGCTGCGGTGAACATGGTAACGCCGATTTCAATTCGCGCTGCCGTAACGGTCGTGGCATCGGTTCCGATTCTGCTGGTTTATCCGTTCATGCAAAAGTACTTTGTTGTCGGTCTTAATGTCGGCAGTGTTAAGGAGTAGAACATGACGATACATGCAATCGGTTATGCGAACCCGGTTCTTCCGGGGTTTTATCCAGACCCGAGCATTGTCCGGGCAGGGGATGACTTTTATATGGTTTGCAGTTCATTTGAATACTTCCCGGCCGTGCCGATTTTCCGCAGTCGTAATTTAGCAGATTGGGAACAAATCGGGCATGTGCTGGACCGGGACAGCCAGCTGGATCTGAGGGCTAGGCGCAGTTCGGACGGAATCTATGCACCGACGCTAAGGTACTATAACGGAACGTTCTATATGATTACGACGGATGTTTATGGAATTGGGAACTTTTACGTAACCACTCAGGATCCGGCCGGCCCATGGTCCGATCCGATCCTGGTCCCGTATGGCGGGATCGATCCCTCTTTGTTCTTCGACGATGACGGCAAGGTTTATGTGACCGCCCAGCAGGGAGCTGATTACGACTCCCATGCCATCCAGTACGAAATCGACATTGCCACCGGGAAAGCGCTGTCCGAGCCGGTAGTCATCTGGAGGGGGGACGGTGGTCCCTGGACGGAAGGGCCCCACTTGTACAAAATAAACGGCATGTATTACATCATGTCCGCTTCCGGCGGCACGGCGAAGGATCACCGGGAAATTATCGGGCGGAGCGCGAGTCCCTATGGGCCGTTCGAGCTGTATCCGCATCCGATTCTGACACACCGGGGGATCGAGCACCCCATTCAGTATTTAGGCCATGCGGACCTCGTGGAGGATATGAACGGTGATTGGTGGGCTGTATTTCTTGGCGTTCGACTTGTTGATTCGGGATACAGCGTACTCGGCAGGGAGACATTTCTTGCTCCCGTAACCTGGAATGACGAGGGATGGCCGATGATCGACAACAATGAAGGCACCGTAAATCTCGATATGCGCGTAAAATGGTTACCTGGGACGCCAGAGAGGATAAAGTCCGGGCCGATGGCCCTGTTCGAAGGCAAGGATGATTTTGATGAGCCCAAGCTCCTGCATGGCTGGACCTTTCTTCGGAACCCGGCGGAAGGAAGCTGGTCGTTAACCGAGCGAGAAGGCTGGCTTACCTTGCGCGGACAATCCGCCGGCTTAAATGACGTGGGCCAGGTTGCTTTTGTAGGCAGACGCCAACAACATGTCCGGGCGGAATGGAGAACTTTGCTTGAATTCGGTACGATCCGCGATGGCGAGGAAGCGGGGATATGCGCGAGAAGGGATGAAGACGCCCATTATGAAATTTTTCTAAAGCAGGAAGATGGGCGGAAGATGATCGGCGCCAGACTGACCGTAAGAGGCGAATCCAAATTAGCGGCGGAAGCACCGGTCCATGCCGACTCGGTATATTTAAAGATTAGCTCGGACGTAACCGGCTATTCGTTGTCCTATTCGCTCGACGGCCTTGAGTGGGTCCGGCTCGGCCAAGGAGCGGCCAAGTCGCTGTCACCGGAGGATTTTGTAAACAAAATGTGCTTTACGGGAGTGCTTATCGGCCTCTACGCAAGCGGTAACGGGAAACCCGCTTCGGGTCCGGCCAGCTTTGACTGGTTCGAGACCAGGATTGGTAAGGAGGAAGAGATATGAATGTATCGGTACCGGCCGAGTCCGCACTTAAAGACATATTCGCGGAAGACTTCCATATAGGTGCAGCGGTCAGCAGCAAGACGATCAAGTCGCAGGAGAGTCTGCTTACGCATCACTTTAACAGCATTACGGCGGAAAACGAAATGAAGTTCGCCAGCGTCCATCCAGAGGAAGAGCTTTACACCTTTGAGGAGGCGGATCAAATCGTGGACTTCGCACGCAAACACGGGATGGCTGTCCGCGGACATACGCTGGTATGGCATAACCAGACCACCGATTGGTTGTTCCGCGACAAGCAGAATCAGCTCGTGAGCAAAGCCGTACTTTATGAAAGAATCCGTTCGCATATCCAAACGGTCGTAGGCAGATATAAGGGCGATATTTACGCTTGGGACGTTGTGAACGAGGTCATTGCCGATGACGGCGAGCAGCTGCTGCGTACCTCCAGCTGGACGGAAATCGCCGGGGACGAATTCATCGCCAAAGCGTTTGAATACGCGCATGCTGCCGATCCGAATGCGCTGTTGTTCTATAACGACTACAACGAGTCCCATCCAAGCAAACGGGATAAAATTTATACCTTGGTCAAGTCTCTTCTGGACCGGGGAGTTCCTATTCACGGCATTGGCCTGCAGGCACACTGGAATCTGTTCAACCCGTCCTTGGATGACATCCGGGCAGCCATCGAAAAATATGCTTCACTAGGATTGCAGCTTCAGCTCACGGAACTGGATGTGTCAGTATTCCGTTTCGAAGATAAGCGGGCCGATCTGACCGAGCCTGAACCGGGGATGCTGGAACAGCAGGCTGAATTCTACGAAGCCGTGTTCAAGCTGCTTAAGGAATACAGCGATGTAATTAGCGCCGTGACGTTCTGGGGAGCTGCGGACGACCACACCTGGCTCAGCGATTTTCCGGTACGTGGACGCAAAAACTGGCCGCTGCTGTTCGATGAGCGGCACAGGCCGAAGCCGGCTTATTATCGCGTAGCTGCTCTTGCTAATCATCTTCGGCGTTGATGATAGCTGAATTTATTAAATATAGAGCTGTGCCCTCTGAATCAGGTGGGTGCAGCTCTATATTTTTATTGGGAGATTGTTGCGGCTCTTCTATACCGTTAAGACGGATGGGCTTCCATCACGAAACTAACAGGAAACCTCCGGGCAGGAAGACCGTATAATATTGGTAAATGCGGAAAGAGGCTCATTCGAGTTTCCTCCCCAAAAAGTGACTTCTTCTTCCAATTCTCGATTAAAATGCAAAGAAAAGTAGGCTTGTATGTGGTATAATTTGCTAACAAAACAGGACATCAAAAGGGTGGTTTTATAACGATGCGTGAAGTTGGTGATGGGTATTGAGCGAGCCTAAGTTCAAAAAGTTCTTCCTCTTGATCACGATCGTCATTGTCACAAACATATTGGTTTGGTCCAGAGGCTTTCTTGGGGTATCTCTTAAAGCCGAGAGTCCCCTGATCGTTGCTTTCGGGGCGGCTTTTCTGGCAGCGAGCTTGATCGCGTTAATTTATGGAAGCTATACATACCTGTTTAAACCGAAGCCGGTTGTGAAGACGAAGAAAGAGGTTGTTACGCATGAGGACTACGTGGAGGCCATGAGCCGCTACCGTTCCATTGCGGTGCTGAAGCAAGATGTAGAGCTTGCGTTAAATCAGCTGGATCGCATGAAGAACCGGAAGCTGAAGCTCCTGGAGGTATTGGAGCAGCGATTCGATGCGTCCGAGCTGAGCTATAAAAAGTTCAATTCCGTGATCCATGAAGTCGAGAACCTGTTTTACATGAATATCAAAAGCATTCTCAATAAGCTCGGCGTGTTCAGTGTCTCTGATTTTGCGGCCATTGCGGATTTGCGAAAGAACAAAAAGCTGTCTGCGCGAATCATTGAGGAGAAGATCGAGGTTTACAATGAGTACCTTAATTTTGTGAATGAATCCTTAAATACGAATGAAGAAATTTTATTAAAGCTAGATAAGCTCCTTCTTGAGATTGCTCGTCTAGGAAGCTTGGATTTAGAGAGCATTGAAAACATGTCTTGCATGAAAGAAATCGATGCTCTGATCAGCCAAACCAAACTGTACAAAGACTGAAAGGGGTCATGGAATGTCCGGCAGAGGTAAAGTCATTGGTTTTCTTGCCGCAATTGTAGTTGTCGTTTTTGCAGTCGTCTATTTCGGAATCAGTGCCACTTCGAATCTCGGAAGCGGAGCTCAGCCGCTAACACCTGAGGAGGCGGCCAAGAAGCTTGATAAGCTGTACAGTAAGATTAAAGTCAAAACACCAGAGCCCATTAAAGGACAGATTGATTTAAATCCTGTGGACGTGGCGGAATCCCTGCCCGACATTGATAAGTTCCCGGTCTCGGTCAAAAGCACCACCCCTCATTTCGTTGAAATTTTCTCTTCACCCGAGAAAGCGGGGTCAGGGGTAGACGGATGGTTGAATGAGGTGGCAACGGATTTCAATAAGGCCAAAGTCACCGTTAACGGCAAGCCAGTGTCTGTGATGATCCGAAGCATTAACTCGGGAACGGCAGCAGACTACATAAAGTCCGGCAAATACGTGCCGGATGCCTTTACGCCATCCAATGAATTGTGGATGGAGATGATCAAATCGGGCGGTATTAAGACCGAACGGATCTCGAAGAGCCTGAACGGGAATGTTCCTGGTATCGTGATCGATAAAGGAAAATATGATGAGCTGAAGAGCAAGTATGGCGAGGTTAACATCAAAACGGTAACGGAAGCGATTGCAGCCAGCGAGCTGTCGATGGGGTACACGGATCCGTTTGCCAGCTCGACCGGACTCAACTTCCTGGTCGCTGCGCTTAGCGCGATCGACAGCAAAAATCTGCTGAGTGACAAGGCCGTCGAAGGGTTTGAGAAATTCCAGGCCAACGTCCCATTCCTTGCATTAACCACACTGCAGATGAGGGAAGCCGCCGAATCCGGTCGATTGGATGCTTTTGTTCTGGAGTATCAAACCTTCTTTAATGAAGCCGAGCTCCGGTCAGCCTATGAATTCGTTCCGTTTGGCGTAAGACACGACAGCCCGCTGTATGCCCTTGGGGATACCCCGGCGCTTAAGAAGCAAATCTTGAAGAAGTTTGCCGACTTTGCCGCTCAGGATAAATATCAGAAGAGCGCGAGCAAATACGGCTTTAACCAGCTGGCAGACTATAAGCCGGAAGCGAAGGTCGTTGACGGCGGAACCATTTCCCGGGCGCAGAAGCTTTGGAAGGACAAGAAAAATGGCGGAGCCTCCATTACGGCTGTGTTTGTAACCGACGTGTCAGGCAGTATGTCCGGTGAACCGATCAATCGCTTACGGCAATCCTTGATTCAAGGTCAGAAGTATCTGGGTTCACAGAACAGCATCGGTCTTGTCTCCTATTCGGATGATGTAACCATCAACCTCCCGATTGGAAAATATGATACAAACCAGCAGTCCCTGTTCGTCGGTGCGGCCGAGAACCTGGTTCCGGAGGGCAATACCGCCACATTTGACGGGATTGTCGTAGCCATGAAGCTGCTGCAGGATGAAATCGCCGCGAATCCGAATACGAAGCCGGTCATTTTCGTACTGAGCGACGGCGATACGAACCGGGGCAGTAAGCTAAAGGATGTTCAAGGTTTGATTGAGGCGTTTAAGATTCCGATTTACACGATCGGCTACAACGCCGACATTGAAGCTCTTCAGAAGATTTCCAGCATTAATGAAGCTGCAAGCATCAATGCCGACACCGACGACGTTGTCTATAAGATCGGTCAATTGCTGAATGTGCAAATGTAATGCAATCTATATTGGGTTAAAGGGGGTTTTTGTATGACTTTTACAATGACTGTACCAAATGAGAATGAAATCAAGACGGTGCTGGAGGAACAAGTCGCTCCTGTCGATGAAGAAATGAAGCAGCTGATGACCCAGGCCGAGACCAATGTAAAGTCCTTGATGGACATCAATCTGGACTCGCTTGAACAGCGCCGGGGTATTCTGACCAGCATCGATTCTTTCGGAATGAGCACGATGCGCCAGTCCTCTGACAAAAACTCCTTGCTCAAAGTAACCGTCGGTAAGCTGTCGAAGGCCGGCGATGAAGGCGGGCCTGTAGCCAAGGGACTCACGGAGCTTCATCTCCATCTGAAGGATCTGGATCCCAGCGGGATAGATTTTCTCAAAACAGGCTTTCTCGGAAAGCTCTTTAATCCGGTTCGTGCCTACTTTGTGAAGTTCAAGAAAGCGGATGAAGTCATTTCGGAAATCGTAGAAACCTTGGATAAAGGCAAGGCGACCCTCAAAAACGATAACACGACGCTTGAGATTGAACAGCAGTTCCTTCGCGATCTCACGAAACAGCTTCAGAAGGAGATTCAGCTCGGAATGTTCATGGACCAGCGGATTGAGCAGGAGCTGACTTTGGAGCAGGAGCGCGGCGGCGATCCGGAGAAGATTCGTTTTATCTCCGAAGAGGTCCTCTTCCCTCTGCGTCAGCGTTTGATGGATATGCAGCAGATGCTTGCGGTGAATCAACAGGGCTATTTGGCCTTTGAGGTTCTGATCCGCAACAATAAGGAGCTGATTCGCGGGGTAGATCGGGCGAAGACGGTTACCGTGTCGGCATTGCGTGTCGCGGTCACGGTAGCGAGTGCCCTGTACAATCAGAAGATTGTGCTAGAGAAGATTGAAGCGCTGAACAAGACGACGAACACCTTCATCGAAGGGACAGCGAAGATGTTGAAATCCCAAGGAGTGGCCATCCAGAAACAAGCCATTAACAGCAGTGTTTCGGTGGACGTTCTGAAGAAGGCGTTTGCCGATACATTCGAGGCGATGGAGGCCATCAGCACCTTTAAGCAGCAGGCCCTCCCGAAGATGCGGGAGACGATCGACCAGTTCCGTGAGCTGGCAGACAGTGGTGAAGAGCAAATTGTCCGGCTTGAGCGCGGGAAGAAGATTGCTGGCTAATGTGAAGGTTGCTCAAACGGAGCGTGTAGGTGCAGCTTCGAAGTGTGAAGGCAGCTCATCACTGCGCATGCGGATGGTGCTTCAGTAGGTGATGCTCCTAGGCGTGAAGGGAACTCAGTGGAGCGTGCAGGTGCAGACTTCGAAGAGTGTGGGGTGCAGTGGAGCGTGCAGATGTAGCTTCGCTGTATGAAGGTAGCACATCACTCCGCATGCGAATGGTGCTTCCGATCGCTGTTGTCACCGGATTTCTTGAATGGATTGGTAAATGGGAAATCCGGAGACAAAGGCGACCACTCCGTTTCTCCAGCCCCATTCCGCCTGCTCCGTTGAAGCCTTAGCGTTCTCGCGAGGTGTAACCGTTGGTGAAGCGGCCCTTCACCCCTATCAGAGGGGAAAGTGGGAAAGCCGCTCAGGTGTATACGTCCTGAGCGGCTTTTTGCTGTGCTGTTGGTGGGGCTCCGATGCATGAAGGTTTGCTCAGTGGGGGGGGCAGGTGCAGCTTCGAAGTGTGAGGGTTGCTCAGTGGATCGTGCATGTGCAGGCTTCGAAGTGTGAGGTGCAGTGGAGCGTACAGGTGGGGCCTCGAAGTGTGAAGGTAGCACATCACTCCGCATGCGGATGGTGCTTCCGATCGCTGTTGTCACCGGATTTCTTGAATGGATTGGTAAATGGGGAAATCCGGAGACAAAGGCGACCACTCCGTTTCTCCAGCCCCATTCCGCCTGCTCCGTTGAAGTCTTAGCGTTCTCGCGAGGTGTAACCGTTGGTGAAGCGGCCCTTCACCCCTATCAGTGGGGGGAAGTGGGAAAGCCGCTCAGGTGTATACGTCCTGAGCGGCTTTTTGCTGTGCTGTTGGTGGGGCTCCGATGCATGAAGGTTTGCTCAGTGGGGGGGGCAGGTGCAGCTTCGAAGTGTGAGGGTTGCTCAGTGGATCGTGCATGTGCAGGCTTCGAAGTGTGAGGTGCAGTGGAGCGTGCAGATGTAGCTTCGCTGTATGAAGGTAGCACATCACTCCGCATGCGGATGGTGCTTCCGATCGCTGTTGTCACCGGATTTCTTGAATAGGATGGTTGTATGGGGGGAAATCCGGAGACAAAGGCGACCTCTCACGTTTCTCCAGCCCCATTCCGCCTGCTCCGTTGAAGTCTTAGCGTTCTCGCGAGGTGTAACCATTGGTGGAAGCAGCCCTTCACCCCTATCAGTGGGGGAGTGGGAAAGCCGCTCAGGTGTATACGTCCTGAGCGGCTTTTTGTTGTGCTGTTGGTGGGGCTGCGATGCGTGAAGGTTTGCTCAGTGGGGGGGGGGCAGGTGCAGCTTCGAAGTGTGAGGTTTGCTCAGAGGGGGGCAGGTGCAGCTTCGAAGTATGAGGGTTGCTCAGTGGATCGTGCATGTGCAGGCTTCGAAGTGTGAGGGTTGCTCAGTGGATCGTGCATGTGCAGGCTTCGAAGTGTGAGGTGCAGTGGAGCGTACAGGTGGGGCCTCGAAGTGTGAAGGTAGCACATCACTCCGCATGCGGATGGTGCTTCCGATCGCTGTTGTCACCGGATTTCTTGAATGGATTGGTAAATGGGGAAATCCGGAGACAAAGGCGACCACTCCGTTTCTCCAGCCCCATTCCGCCTGCTCCGTTGAAGTCTTAGCGTTCTCGCGAGGTGTAACCGTTGGTGAAGCGGCCCTTCACCCCTATCAGTGGGGGGAAGTGGGAAAGCCGCTCAGGTGTATACGTCCTGAGCGGCTTTTTGTTGTGCTGTTGGTGGGGCTCCGATGCGTGAAGGTTTGCTCAGTGGGGGGCAGGTGCAGCTTCGAAGTGTGAAGGTAGCTCATCACTCCGCATGCGGATGGTGCTTCCGATCGCTGTTGTCACCGGATTTCTTGAAAGGGATTCGTAAATGGGGAAATCCGGAGACAAAGGCGACCACTCCGTTTCTCCAGCCCCATTCCGCCTGCTCCGTTGAAGTCTTAGCGTTCTCGCTTGGTGAATCGGCCCTTCACCCCTATCAGTGGGGGGGAGTGGGAAAGCCGCTCAGGTGTATACGTCCTGAGCGGCTTTTTGCTGTGTTGTTGGTGGGGCTGCGATGCGTAGCGGTGGCCCGTCACTGCGTAAGCGAAGTTGCAGTGTAAGCAGTAGCTCCGATGGGTGAATGTAGCTCAGCGGAGCGTACAGGTGCAGGCTTCGATGGTTGAATGTAGCTCAGCGGAGCGTACAGGTGCAGCTTCGATATGAGAAGGTAGCTCATCACTCCGTATGTGGAATGTTGTGCTTTCGGTTATTGTTGAATGGTAATTTTCCCAAGATCCGTTATCGTATGGTAGAATGACGGAGAAACATGAGGGAACCAGCCCCTGTCCGGGTAAGGTTTAAGCCTGAGCTGAGCGAGGGTTTGGGTTGAAAGGTACTTAACGCAATGAATGGCATTGAAGCCAGGGAGCTTCTCTTTTTTCGTGAAGGTGAATGCATCTGTGCTGGAAAGGCATACAAATGAATCATTAGACAGCATACGCCCCCGGACATTAGATTAGCAAATCTACGCTGGGGGCGGGCTGTTTGTGTACCAAGATGCGATTTCGGGATATCAATTGGAATCAAAGGATGAAAGGGAGAGCGATGAAATACATTATAGGCTTCATTTTGCTGATATTGTTGATGACAGGATGTTCAGGTAAAGAAGCCAACGTGCCAGATCTGGACAATAGGATGTCTAAGGTTTTTTCTTACGAGTTAAATCAAGTTGAACCTGAGCATAGGGACCAGGTCCGTGATTGGTTGGCTAAAGCTAGACAAAGCGGGAAAGAGGGGCAGTTTTTTGTTCATTCATTCAGAAATGACACAGGATGAATACATGTATAACTATGTGTACCGAAAAGGGGCTTCCGATTATGAAGTTTCCTTTATTTATAGTCCCGATGACACGCGAAGTAAAGGAAGCGTACATGTGTCAGGAATCAACCATTCGGCGAATGACTCTTTTGTTAAGATCAAATTAATTAACGATTTATCGATTCAGGTAATTCTATCGGATGATCCGCTAGGAAAGAAACTGCAAGATCAATGAGGACTATGGATCGGCAAGCCACTGATGTCGGCAGATCGGAAGAATGGATCACCGAAGGAAGGTTAGATGAGGCGAGGGATAGGTAACGGTGAGAAGACAATAGCAGATTAGTCCAAGAGGCCGCTTAGCCGCGGCTTTTTTGTATGTAAGCGATCAGGTTTTTTGTCTAATTCCGCGACGAATCTTCTTGGAAAAATATGTTGACTATTTCATGGCGGCATGCTATATTTCTTTCGAATTTAATAGTAATAATTACAATTTAATTACCTCGAGTAATGTATTTTAGGTGGTGGAGATCAATGTGATTAAGAAGGGAATACATATCATTTTCATGGGCAGTTCAGTTATTTTCCACATGTCTAATTCGTAATTATTACAACTATAGGTAAGGGGATGTACCATATGCGCAAGCGACTAGGTATCGTATTTTTGATAATTGCAGCACTCATTTCTGGCTGCAGCAGTGTTCCTCAAGAAACGGGGACTGAGACTGCAACGGATAAGACGAATCCAAATGCTGAAAATGCAACACCAAAAGCTGAGGAGGCAACGTCAAATGGTGAATCAGCAACCTCTAATGGTGAAAAAGCAACGCCAAGTGCTGAAGAGGCAGCGTCAAATGAGGAAGGAAAAAGCGCCGAAGCGACATTCAAGGATGTAACCGGAACGGAGATATCCGTTGCCCTGCCGGTGGAGAAGGTGGCGTGTTTAACAGAGATCTGCGTAGATGCCCTGGTTGAGCTGGGATTGAAACCTGCTGCGGTAACGGCGGGAGGACTTGCGCCAGAACCGGAGTTTTATGGTGAGGAAGCAGCAAGCCTTGGACAAATCGGAGGAAGCTTCTTTGAACCCAATTTGGAGGATATTTCGTTGGCGGGACCGGATCTTGTCATTGGATTGGAAGGAACCCATGAAGGGTTGCGGGAAGGCTTAGACGGCATTGCTCCGTTATACATCGTCCAGCCTAGGAGTATGCAAGAATCGATCGAGTTCCTGCAGCATATGGGCCAGCTGACCGGGCGAATAGCGGAAGCACAAGCGGCCGAGAAGCGCCTTCTGGATAAATTCAACTTCTACAAGGAACACAGTCCGAAGGATAAAACCGCGTTGGTCATGTACGGATCTGATGTGAATTTCGGGATCGATACGGCCGGGTCACTTGTGGGCTCGATGCTGGCGGAAGTCACTCAATACCCATGGCCCGCACCCGAGGCTGACGGCGGCCACCAAGCAGGGGGGATGGCTTACTCATTGGAAAAGGTGCTTGAGAATGATCCGGATTATATTTTTGTCGAAACCTTCACGTTCAGCCCCGACTCACAGCCATTATCCGAGCAATTCAAGACGAACCCGCTGTGGTCCAGACTCCGCGCGGTGAAGAATGGACAGGTCCATGAGATGCGTACATCCGTATGGGCCAGCGGCAGAGGAACGCGGTCGCTCGGCATCATATTAGACGAAGCGATGAGCAACATGTATCCCGAGCTTTATAAGAAAGCGGTGGAATAGCTTTGCAGCGTATCGATCCCACCATAATCAAGAGAGCAAAAATTGGGGGGGCGCCCCTTTTTTTTGCATTGTTTGTCATGATGGCTGCTGTGATATCAATAGGCATGAAGCACGGCTACCCGGAAATATCCTGGTCAAGCTTGCAGCAGCTGCTGTTCTTTAACGGGGGAACCGAACTCGAGAGGGTGTCCGTTCTGGAGATCAGGCTTCCCCGAATCGTACTAGGATGCATGGCCGGAGCGATGCTGGGGTTATGCGGCGTTCTTCTGCAGGATGGACTTCGAAATTCATTAGCAGGTCCGGAGTTGTTAGGTGTTTCTTCGGGAGCTTCGTTTATGATGGCTCTCGTTACGGTTTTACATGTTCCCGTCTCCTATGGCATGCAGCCATGGTTTGCCCTTCTTGGAGGACTTATAGGCGGGGCTGTGGTTATCTTGGCAGCCGGGGGAAGAAATGGAGGCATACATATTATCCTTATCGGCGCTGCTGTCACTGCGATCATGAACGGATTGGTGGTATGGGTGATTACGATGGGGTCATCCAATAGTGCGAGCCTCTTGTTTACGTTCCTGATGGGGAATTTGGCGAACCGCAATTGGACTCATGTCGGTTATCTGTTGCCCTGGGCGCTCGTTACGATCCCCCTTTCCCTAAGCTTCGCCAGATCTTTGAACGTACTGCGCTTGGGGAGCGAGACGGCCGAAGGATTGGGAATTCATGTCATGCGGGTGCGTATTTATCTGCTCATCGTTTGCTGCGCGATGACGGCAGCGGTTGTATCCCAGTGCGGACCTATTGGCTATATTGCCTTAATCGCTCCTCACCTGATACGGAGCTTATCACAGCAATATGACGCAAAGTTCGTTCTTCCATTCTCGGCAATGCTCGGAGCCGTCCTGTTAACAACGGCCGATATTCTGGCACGAACCGTGTTTATGCCCAGGGAAGTGCCTGTCGGGCTTTGGACGACTCTAATCGGCGGACCTGTTATTATCGCATTGTTTTTGCGTAAGCTTGGGGGGCGGTCTTCAGAATGAACAAGCTGATCCGTAATCGCAATCCCTATGAGATGACATATAAGATCGGACTGATGGCAGCTTTGCTGCTTGTCCTGATTCTGTGTGTCATGCATATCGCATTTGGCAAAGTGGTGATTTCACCGCAGCATATTCTGCGTGCATTGGCGAACGTACATGAAGAGGCACATCATCGACAAATCATATGGCAGCTTCGACTCCCAAGGACTTTGATTGCGCTTGTAGCGGGCGCCATGCTGGGCCTGGCAGGAGCGATTCTTCAGTCCATAACCCGCAACCCGTTGGCAGAGCCGGGATTACTCGGCGTATCGGCAGGCTCGGTGTTGATGATCGTCATTTGGATCACATTTGCTGACGGTTTAGGGGATGCGACGAGGTATCTTCCTTTGGTTGCATGGACCGGCGGCATCGGCACCGTCCTTTTTGTTAACGCATTAAGTCTTGGTAAGGGAATGGATATCACCAGGCTTGCATTAGTCGGAATACTGACGGGCAGTGTATTGCAATCCTGCACGTCGTTAATCCTGCTCCGGCATACGGAAGCGGTCGGCAGCATCCTGTTATGGATGATCGGCTCCCTTAATGGCCGGGTATGGGTGCATTGGGATATGCTTTGGCCTTGGGCATTAGTCATCATCCCTCTCGGTCTTCTTAGCGCTGGAGCTGCGAATGCGTTGCAATTGGGGCAGTCTACGGCGGCTAGTCTGGGCGTGCCTGTTCGCCGAATGAGATGGATGATGCTGATCCTGGCGGCAGTGCTGACCGCCGGAGCGGTTGCAGCTGTTGGCGCGATCGGATTTATTGGCCTAATCGGCCCTCATATTGCAAGGAGGCTGGTAGGCCAAGATGCAAGAAGATTGTTCCCTTTCAGTACGGTTGTCACAGGCGTGCTGCTGCTCGGCGCCGATGTCATTGCCCAGGCCGTATCGTTTGAACTGCATGTATTCGGTTTAAGCTCGCAGGTTTCCCTTCCGGTAGGGGCAGTTACCGCCTTTATGGGGGCTCCTTTTTTTCTGTATCTCATTAAGCAAAAAAGAAAATCACATTAAATGTTTCAACGAACAAGGAGACAGAGACGAAGATGAAAGAAGATCAATCCCAAAAACCCTTGCTGGAAGCTCAGAACATAGAGCTGCGATATAACGACAAACCCATCCTCAAAGAGCTGTCTATGGATATCCTATCGGGGGGTGTGACCGCGCTCTTGGGCACCAACGGATCCGGCAAATCCACGCTGCTTAAAACCATGGCACGGCTGCTTATGCCGCAGAAAGGGTGTGTATATCTGGATGGGCATGCCATTGCAAAAGAATCTCCGAGAGCCTTGGCAAGGAAGATGGCGATACTCCCTCAGTCACCGGAGGTTCCGATGGCCATTACGGTCAGAGAGCTGGTAGAGCAGGGACGGTATCCTCATGTAGGTCCGCTGCGGATGTTGAAAAAGCAGGATCATGCTGCGATCGAAGAGGCGCTTGAGGTTACCGGAATGCAAGCTTTCGAGCAGCGGCCGCTGGATTCTCTCTCGGGGGGAGAAAGGCAGCGAGCGTGGATTGCCATGGCGATCGCGCAGTCGACCCCCGTGTTAATGCTGGATGAGCCCACGACATTTCTGGATGTTCGACATCAGTTGGAGATATTGGAGCTCGTTAGAAAGCTGAACCAGGAGAGAGGGACTACGATCATTGTGGTGCTTCATGATTTGAATCAGGCGGCGAGATACGCGGATCGCATGGTTGTTCTTAAGGACGGGCGGATTGTACGGGATGGTACGCCGGATCGAGTGCTGACTGAAGCTGTGCTGCAGGAAGTGTTCGGAATACACGCTACGGTGTTGAAGGATCCTGTGGCGGGAACGCCCATATTCCTGCCCCATTCCATCGTTCAACGTGAAGGATGAGGAATTGCTCAACGTTTACAAAATCAAGGGCTGGTAGACCAGGGATCCATGATCATCTTTGGTCTATTCGCTGTGGTTTTTTTGGAGCCAAGATGATTTGTGATCCTAACGAACTGCCGTATCGAAATATGGACGTTTGACATTTTGAATAAAAGCAATTATATTAGGGTTGTCATAAATCGTAATCATTACGAATAAGATGAATTAATCTATTTTAAGTCCAATATCAAGTCACAAGGAGAAGAATGCAATGACACAACAACAAATCCCCGTAACGGTACTCAGCGGGTATCTCGGCTCGGGAAAAACGACGGTATTAAATCACGTACTGAATAACCGGCAAGGCCTGAAGGTCGCTGTCATTGTAAATGACATGAGCGAGATTAACATTGATGCAGCACTGGTTAAGGGAGAGGCGTCCTTATCCCGTACGGAAGAGAAGCTGGTCGAGATGTCCAACGGATGCATATGCTGCACGCTGCGAGATGATTTAATGAAGGAAATCGAAAAACTCGCCATTGAGCAACGGTTTGATTACATTCTGATTGAATCCACAGGCATCAGCGAACCGATCCCGGTCGCTCAGACATTTACATATGCCGACGAAGAGACAGGGATCGATTTAACGAAATTGGCTAAGCTCGATTGTTTGGTCACCGTCGTGGACGCGAATCGATTCTGGCAGGATTTCGCATCCGGTCAGAGCCTTCTGGACCGCAATCAGGGCGCGGGAAGTGAAGATGATCGTGATGTCGTGGATTTGCTGATCGATCAGATTGAAACCTGCGATGTACTGCTGCTTAATAAATGTGATCTCGTGGATGAGGCGGAATTGAACAAGCTTGAAGCTGTCCTTCGGAAGCTGCAGCCGAGCGCCAAGATCATTCGTACCCGGCATGGGCAGGTCGATCCGTCGGAGATCTTGAATACGGGATTCTTTGATTTTGAACGTGTGAGTTTGTCAGCCGGATGGATCCAGGAATTGCAAAAAGAAACGCATGTGCCGGAGACCGAAGAGTATGGAATCAGCTCCTTCGTGTATCGCCGCAGAAGGCCCTTTCATCCATCCCGGTTGGCTGAATTCATGGGGGAATGGCCTGAACAGGTTGTTCGAGCCAAAGGGCTGGTGTGGTTGGCTGCAGATGGAGATGTTGCGGCAAGCTTAAGCCAAGCCGGCCCTTCGATTCAGTTTGGACCCGCCGGATATTGGGTTGCCGCGCTTCCTGAAGCCGAAAGAGAGGAGATTTTACGAACCGAGGAGGATGTACGGGTGAAATGGGACACCCATTGGGGAGACCGGCTAACCGAGTTGGTGATGATCGGGATCGACATGGATCGAGAGCATATTGAGGCTGCGTTGGATCAGTGTCTGCTTACCGATGAGGAAATGAGCTTGAATTGGGCGCGCTTTGAGAATCCATTGCCATGGATTGCATAACTGATTATATACACTGAAGGAGCAGCAGCCATTCATGAGTAAAAGTAATGCGAGCCAGCGTCTTCCCCGTGCGAAGGGAATTGACATGGCAAACCTATACTCACCCAAAGAATGTGCCAGAAAGGCAAAGCATCTCATTTTGTCAGAAGTCAATCAAAGAATTGTGAAAGAATTTATTGAAATTTTAGGAATGAGGGAGGAGTTTGAACAGCATGGCGTGCCGGTTCCAAACAAAATTGTCATGTACGGACCTCCCGGAACAGGAAAGACGTTAACGGCTTTTTACATGGCTAAGGTACTTGAGCTTCCACTTGTTTTGGTTCGTTTGGATGCGATCATCCACAGTCATTTGGGGGAGACCGGAAGCAATATCCGTAAGATATTCGATTATGCCAGCGCGTTCCCGTGTGTCCTGTTTCTGGACGAATTCGATGCCATAGCCCGGACTCGAGATAACAACGATGAAGTCAAGGAGATGGCGCGTGCTGTAAACACGTTGCTCCAATGCTTGGATGATTTTGGAGACCGGAGCATTATAATGGCGGCCACCAATTTGGAAAAGGATCTGGATCAGGCTATATGGCGCCGGTTCGATACGAAGTTAATCTATACCGTACCTGGGCAGGAGCAAAGGAAGTTATACATTGAAATTCTCATTGGCGAATTGGAATGTGATCCGTCAATTTTCACTGAAATTTGCCGGCAGCTTGCAAAGTGCAGCTTTGCTGATATCGAGCAGATCGTGCTAAAAGCAAAACGTAAAGCGATTATTGAGCGAATGCCTCTTCAGATGAAGCATATGATGAACGCTATTGAAGAGTATAAACCAATAATTGTCGCTGCTTATTAATAGAAGCCATCATCCGATTGGGACTTGACAAAGGATACACATAGAGATTAGCATTATTAATCGTAAACATTACTAATAAGGAGGATGCAAAATATGAGAGTCATCGTTACCCTGGCATGCACCGAAACAGGAGATCGCAATTACACGACAACCAAAAATAAGAAAAATCATCCTGAGCGTTTGGAAATGCGCAAGTATTGCCCTAGGTTGAAAAGATATACGCTGCATCGCGAGACACGTTAATATAAGCAGTGTTATTAATCGTAATTATTACGCAAGACAGTGTTGAATGTTCTGTCATTAGGAAGGAAGAGGTTGAAATGATTTTGTCCTCCATGCGCGACGTCGTGTTTGGATACGGAGATCGAACCGTCATCCAGAACTTGTCACTGGATATCCATACCGGGCAATTTATCGCGATTTCAGGTCCCAATGGTGCAGCGAAATCAACCCTGCTGAAATTGATGCTGGGCTTGATCAAGCCTTGGAGCGGAACGGTTGAGATGAATCGTGTATCGGAGGACGGATCACCGATAACGGTCGGTTATGTTCCCCAGCTTGTGGCTTCGTTTAACGCCGGTTTCCCCAGCAAGGTCATCGAACTTGTTCGTTCAGGCCGTTATCATCGTCTCGGGTTGTTCAAACGGTTTGCAGCCAGCGATCATGAGGTCGTCAGGCAAAGCCTGATGGAAGTGGGAATGTGGGAATATCGCAACCATAAGATTGGTGAATTGTCAGGGGGACAGAAGCAGAGGGTTTGTATTGCCAGAGCATTGGCCCAGGAGCCGGAGGCGCTGATCCTTGATGAGCCAACAACCGGGATGGATGAAGCAAGCCGTAAAGAGTTATACGAGCTGCTGGATCGATATGTGAAACAAAAAGGAAAAACGGTGATCATGGTTACCCATGCATTGGAGGAAATCGATCCTTTCCTGGACCGGGTCGTCCATCTGGAACGAAAGGAGGATACGGGATGGCGATGCTCGGTTACGAATTCATGCAGCGTGCGTTTTGGGCAGGAGGCCTGATTGGTGTTATCGCTCCGATCTTAGGCGTATATTTAATGCTTCGACGGCAGGTGCTTATGGCTGACACCCTCTCCCATGTATCGCTGGCAGGGGTGGCATTAGGATCGTTCCTGCATCTCAATCCGACGATAAGCGGATTTGTGATCGCCATTATCGGAGCTCTTGTCATTGAACAGCTTCGAAGGGTATACCGAACCTACACCGAGGTGCCGGTAGCCATTATCATGACGTCCGGACTGGCAGTGGCCGTCGTCCTGATGAGTTTGAATCCGCATTTGAATAAAAGCTTCAGTTCCTACCTTTTTGGATCCATCGTTGCGGTCAGTGATACCCAACTCGCTTTGATTGCCATCGTAGCCGCATTAGGGCTGGTGTTTTTTGTTGCCTTACGCCGGCCCCTTTATAACTTCGCCTTTGATGAGGAGACTGCTGCAATCTCAGGAACTCGGGTTTCGCTTCTTTCGTTTTCATTCGCCGTGTTTACGGGCATGACGGTCGCTGCCTCCATGCCGATCGTTGGCGTATTGCTAGTATCGGCGCTTATTGTGCTTCCAGCCTCGATCGCGCTCCGGATTGCTCCCGGATTTTTAGCTGCCATGGGCGTAGCCGTCCTTACAGGATGGGTTGGCGTTTTCTCGGGACTAACCGCCTCCTACTATTTGAATTCGCCGCCCGGTGGCACCATTGCTCTCATTTTGGTAGGGTTCTTGCTCATAGCTGTATCCATTCAGAAGCTGCTGCAATTGCGAAATCGAAGAGCTGTACAAATAAACAAACCGAAAGTAAGAGGAGTTATTAATCATGATTAAGAGTTATAAACGAATCCTTGCCGCTTTTTCGTTATCCGCAGCATTGGCTGTCGCGGGCTGCGGCTCTACCAAGCCAAGTGAATCGGGTGGAAGCATGAATACAACAAATAGCCAAGTAACAGATACATCATCAGCAGCAAAATTAAAGATTAAAACAAGCTTCTATCCGATGCATGAATTTACACGCCAAGTTGCCGGCGATTTGGCGGATGTTGAGAATTTGGTACCGGCAGGGGTTGAACCGCATGACTGGGAACCTACGCCGCAGGATATGGCAGGCATTGCTGATGCTGACGTGATTGTGTATAACGGTGCAGGTATGGAGAGTTGGATCGATCAGGTACTGGATAGCGTCAAAGATCGTGATCTGAAGGTAATTGAGGCAAGTCAAGGATTAGAGATCATGGAAGGCGAAGGGCATTCCCATGCACACGACCATGGTACAGAGGGCGAACACAGCCACGAGGATGAACATGCACACGACCATGGTACAGAGGGCGAACACAGCCACGAGGATGAACATGCACACGACCATGGCACAGAGGGCGAACACAGCCACGAAGATGAACATGCCCATGACCATGGCGGAGAAGGTGAACATAGCCACGAAGATGAGCATGCGCATGACCATGGCGCAGAAGGTGAACATAGCCACGAAGATGAACATGCCCATGACCATGGCGCAGAAGGCGGGCATCATCATGATCACGGCGGTCTTGATCCCCATGTGTGGCTTTCGCCTGCTCTTGCTATTCAGCAAGTGCGTAATATTGAACAAGGCTTGGCTGAAGCAGATCCTGAGCATAAGGATGCCTACAAAGCGAATGCAGATGCCTACGTAAGCAAGCTGGAGGCGTTGGATCAGGAGTTTAAAGAAGGCTTGAAGGATTCCAAGAGAAAAGACTTCATCACCCAGCATGCTGCGTTCGGTTACTTGGCCAAAGAATACGGTTTAACCCAGGTACCGATAGCAGGCCTGTCCCCTGATCAGGAGCCATCGGCATCGCAAATGGCCAAGATTATTGAATTTGCCAAGGATAATAACGTAAAAACCATTTTCTTTGAAACGCTTGTCGCTTCAAACGTGGCAGAAACGATTGCCGCTGAAATCGGAGCAACCACCGCTGTATTGAATCCGATTGAAGGGTTGACGGAAGAGGATATTTCCAAACAGCTTGATTATATTGCGATCATGCGCCAAAATCTCCAAGCGCTGCAGGCTGCTTTAAATGAATAGATTTTAGAAGAAAGGAGGGTTATTGAAGATGGCAAAGAAATCCAAGGTTATTAAAGAACAAAAAAGACAACAGGTCGTGGCCAAATTTGCTGAAAAACGCAGAGAGCTAAAAGAAAAAGGGGACTATGAGGGACTGCAGAAGCTTCCTCGTGACTCCTCCCCGACACGACTTCATAATCGCTGCGCGGTGACCGGCAGACCCCGAGGCTATATTAGCAAGTTTGGGGTATCGCGAATCGTGTTTCGCGAGCTGGCCCACAAAGGACAAATTCCAGGCGTCAAGAAGTCCAGCTGGTAAGACGCGTGTTGGGGTAAAGGTAGAGGGCGAGGGTAACGCCTCTCATTGATTGGCATTCGTTGATTTTATGACAGTAGCAGGCAGGTGATCAGGTTGAATCCTGGCATGCAGCTCGATAAATTGATTGATTATCTGGTTGAGCATGGCGTGCGAATTACAACGCAGCGTAGATTCCTCGTTGAGCTGATTTTGGGATTAAACCGTCCTTTCTCAGCCATGGAGATATACCAAGCAATGGAGAAAATCTTTCATGGAATGAGTTACGGGACGGTATACCGCAATCTTGAGCTTTTCAGACAATTGCGGATTGTTGAGATTTTCTTACTGGATAATGAATTGCGGTATCGCATAATCGATCACGTTCAGCCGCAGCTTCATTTTATATGCATGGATTGTAAACAAGCCATTCCGATGAGCTTTGATCCGGAGCGGATGGAGTTGCCCAAGCTTCAGCAGTTTCGATCCCTTAAATACAAAATCGATGTTTTCGGATACTGTACGGATTGTGAAAGTTCATTAGAAACGCATGCTCTTATTAAACCGGATGGAATGACTGAAGCAGACATCATGGCTGACTGGGAGGACCGATATGGCGGAAAGGGTTAGGTTCGTCGATCAAGAAGTAGAACGAGTGATAAGCACGCATAGCAGAGATCAATGGCACCGCCGAGAGATGGAATTGGGGAAATGGGCGAAGCTGACCAAGCAGCGAAGGCGAGATAAGCAGACAGTCTGGTTAGGTAACGCAGAACTTGACGCAGAGCTTCTTCCCGCGTATATGTATTTCAAACGTGCAGGGATACAGACAGAGTATTCCTGCGCTGGAGTCAGCCCTTTGGATGAGCCGGAAGATCACTCGCTCTATGCGTATATCACCTTCATCTCCTCGGAGCAGGCAAAGTCATTTGTCGAGTTTGCGATGGAGCGAATGAGACACCGATTGCTTGTTACTTACGAGCCATCCAGGAACCGCTACGATCTGTCCTCCTTTTTTATTGGGCACAATCGGAGATTCTGTACCTTAATGAATCATTATGCCAAAGAATTCTGCATCAATACGATAAGATGATAAGCTCCGCTTATAATCGTAAAAATTACATTCTACATAGAATGACGTTAGTAGCTGGTAGATCAAAGGATTTAGTCATAGGGGGAGAGCGAGTCCATGTCTTTGCAATTAAGCAAGAAAAAAACACATCACATCCTGACGATCTGTATTATCGCAGTCTTTGCACTTGTCTCGTCAGCGTGCAGTGGAAATTCTGGCAGCCAGGAAACAAAGGCACGTGATCAGGAAGAACTCGGGGCGGCAAAACAAACCGACCTCACTGCGGTCAAGGAGCCTTATATTACATTCCAAGATGCGACGAATCGTACGATTACGCTTGAACAGCGACCCGAACGAATCGTTGTGCTGACACCTGAATTCCTCGAGCTGCTGTACGCTGTTGGAGGCCATGCGGTAGGTAGGATGGAAGCCATGGGTGTTTCGATCCCTGAAGAAGCGGAAGAGGTAGCGTCTGTCGGGACCGTGAGTCAGATTAGCTTGGAGCAGGTGGTAGCTTTAAAACCGGATTTGGTTATCGGACAAGCACGTTTTCATAAAGAGCTTGTGCAGTCGCTGGAGAGCAGTGGCATTGACGTGGCGTTAATGATCATGTCCAGCTACGAGGATATGAAGTCAAAGGCTGAATGGATGGCGAAGATTGCCGGGACGGGAGAACAGCTGCCGGAAAAGCTGCAAGCATTAGATGACCGGGTGAATGAAATTCTGCAGCAATTGCCGGGAGAGCATCGTACCTTTATCAATCTAAACGTCACCCCAGGTGGAATTTCCATTCAGAAGGACGGAACAACAGGACTGGAGATAGCTAAAATGCTTGGCCTGAGGAACGTGGCAGAAACTCTAGCATCATCGCCTGACAGTCCAACCACGTCCCCTTACAGCATGGAGACGCTTGCGAAGCAGAATCCGGAATATATCTTTATGATCATCCACGGACAAAAGGCAGTGGGAGATAAGAAAATTAAGGAGGAACTCGAGAGCAATCCTGCCTGGGCTTCTATTGGGGCTGTCAAAGAACAGCGAGTGATTGTCGTACCATCCGATTTATTCCTCACGAATCCAGGCCTTCACTATGATGAATCGCTGAAGTATTTAGCCGAGCTGGTGTATCCGGAGATTTTCGGTGATGCCGAATAAATCCATTCGTTCTGTGTCCGTGATCATCATATTCATGGCTTTAGCGATAGCAGCTTCCATTTTTAGCATGGCTACCGGCGCAGTAATGGTTCCGCTTCAAGATATTGCTGCGACCCTATTACAACATGATCTGCCTGGAGTGAACCGGGACATTATCTGGAATATCCGACTGCCTCGGACGCTTGTTGCGATGCTTGTTGGAGCGAACCTTGCCGTTTCAGGAGCTCTGCTGCAAGGAATTATGCGAAATCCGCTGGCAGATCCCCATATAATTGGGGTCTCTAGCGGGGCCGGGCTGTTCGGGATTTTCCTGCTTGTCGTTATGCCGCAGTATGATTTTCTGTTGACGCCTGCCGCATTCATCGGAGCGACGCTTGCCGCATTCATCATTTATCTGCTGTCATGGAAAGACGGAATAAATCCGCTCAGAATTGTCCTTGCAGGTGTAGCAGTCTCCGCCTTTTTGGGATCTGGGATATCTGCAATGCTCACCTTTTACAGCGACAGGGTTCAAGGGGCTTTGCTCTTCATGGTAGGCGGGCTTGCAGCTAAAAGCTGGCCTGACCTAACAACCATCCTCCCTTACTCTTTGATCGGTCTAGCTCTTTCGATGCTCTTCTCCAAGCAAATGAACATTATGTTGCTCGGAGATGCCACGGCTCGGAGCTTAGGGATACGGGTGGAATTTTCCCGACTATGGATAACTGCGGTCGCAACGCTGCTTGCAGCCAGTGCGGTCAGCATTGCAGGCCTTCTGGGATTCGTCGGGCTGATCATACCGCATGTCGCCCGGCTGCTTGTCGGAGGGGATTACCGGTTTCTGATTCCTTCCGCAGCGCTGTTAGGCGCGGCCGTGCTGACGATTTGCGACACGCTGGCAAGAATCATGTTCTCCCCGATAGAGCTGCCGGTCGGAATCATCATGGGTGTACTGGGAGCGCCCTTTTTCCTGTACCTGTTAAGGAGGAGAAAGGCATGAATCAGATCGAGACACGGGATCTTTCGTTAACGTATCCCGACCCGAGTAACGGGATTAATGAAGCATAAGGAGTTGTGATGTTTGAAAGACGTAGAGCAGCAATATCCATTTACAGCTATTGTAGGTCAATCGAGAATGAAACTGGCGCTCATTCTGAACGTCGTAAATCCGAAGCTTGGGGGTGTTTTGATCCGAGGCGAGAAAGGAACGGCAAAATCTACAGCTGTACGGGCATTGGCTGGGCTCATGCCTGATCTAAAAGTCATTAACTTGCCTGTAAGTGCAACGGAAGACCGCGTCGTTGGTGCTCTCGATATCGAGCACGCGATCAAGACAGGAGAGAAGAAATTCGAACCGGGTCTGCTGGCCGCGGCACATGGTCATATTCTATATATCGACGAAATTAATCTGTTGGACGATCATATTGTCGATGTATTGCTGGATGCGGCTGCAATGGGAGTCAACACGGTAGAGCGAGAAGGGATTTCCTATTCTCATCCGTCGCGATTTCTGTTGGTAGGAACGATGAACCCGGAAGAAGGTGACCTGCGGCCGCAGCTACTGGACCGTTTCGCTCTGTCGGTCGAGATCGGCGGAGAGAAGGATGTTCGCGAGCGCGCGCTTGTCATCCGCAGACGTATGGATTTTGAGTGTGACCCTGCATCATTTTCAGCGCATTATAAGGCCGAACAGGAGCGACTTCTACATCAGATCCTACAGGCAAGGGAGCGATTGGGTCAGATCGAGGTTTCGGATGACATGCTGGAGCTGGCTGCAGCAATCGGAATAGAGTTGGAAGTTGAGGGACATCGATCCGACATTACCCTGATCAAAACAGCGCTCACCCTCGCGGCCTGGCGGGGCCAAGACTCAGTTAGCCATGAACATATGCAGGAAGCCGCATACCTGGTCTTGCCTCATCGGATGAGACGGCAGCCGTTTGAAGAGTCCGGCGGTATTGAACAGCGATTGTATGCGCTACTGGGTTCTAAAGCAATGGTACAGGCATGATGAAGGTGGGGGAAATGGAGCAGCTGTCAGAATTTCCATTCAGCGGCATCGTTGGACAAGAGATAGCGAAACGGGCGCTACTGCTATATGCTGTGAATCCTGCAATTGGCGGTGTTCTTATTAATGGTTCTAGAGGATCAGGTAAAAGTCAGCTGCTGCATGCAGCTTCTTTACTGATCCCTGACCGTCTGAAAATATCCATACCTGTCAACATCACAGCGGATCGGCTTCTCGGCTCATTCGATATGACCGCGGCCATCGACCGCGGCAGGCTCGTGCGTTCCCCGGGATTGCTGGAAACTGCCGATGGTCAACTGCTGCTGGCCGATCATATGAATCTCGTACCCGAAGCGCTCATCAGAGAGATTGTCTATACATGCTCAAGCGGCTGGGTTCATCTGCAGCGGGAGGGGATGTCAAAAATTCGCAGAAGCCGATTTATGCTGCTTGCGGCGATGGATTCGGGTGATGGCGTTCCTTCGCCTTCACTGCTGGATCATTTTGGATTCTGTGTAACATTGGCGGAATTGGCAGATCCCAAGGATCGAGCCGAGATTATACGCCGAAGATTACTTTTCGAGCAGGACCCCGATGCTTTCCGTAACCGGTGTCAGCGCCAGGAGGATGCACTCCGGTTGCAAATCCAGGCGGCCGGTCAATTGATTCCTTACATGGAGGTAACCGCTGAAATGATTCAGCTGGCATCCTCAATCGCAGTTGAAGCGGGGATCGCAAGCGCCCGTGCCGAGCTCTCTCTTGTTGAAGGGGCTAAAGCGGCAGCCGCCTGGGATGGGCGTACCAAAGTAACCAAGGAGGATATCCGAAAGATCGCCGAGTATGTTTTACCTCATCGAATGCGGGAAGCAGTCGAGAAAACCCACGCCTCCTGCGGTCCTCCGCTTGAACCGGATGCAGGCGTGCAGACGAATCCGTTAGCCGATCGAACGAATTTTTCCCACGCCCCTGCACAGCATTGCGATCATGGGGATGAGAGGACAAATCCGAATGAAACGGGAGGCGCCTTCAATCAAGGCAGGACAGAAATGCCGGGTGAGGAGGAGCCTAACGACTCTCAGAGCGTATTCAATGATCGAATGGATGAACAGGTGCTGTTTCCTGACGAGACGTATCGAATCGAGCCTTTGAAGTGGAACATGAAGCGAAAGCTAGAATATGAGGGCTCGGGAAAACGGTATGAGTCGCGTACGCTCCAGAAGAGAGGCAGATCGGTAGGGGCTGTATACCCGAACAGGAAGCAGCGAACCGATGTGGCTTTTGATGCTACGATCCGCGCAGCGGCTCCCTATCAATTGATCCGTACGAAAAAGGACGGTGTCGCGTTTGCCATTGAACTCGATGATTTGCGTCTGAAGAAAAGAGAGAATCGCGTTGGGTCTACGCTACTGTTTGTGGTTGATGCCAGCGGTTCGATGCTGGCCCGAAAGCGCATGGCGGCGGTCAAAGGAGGCATCCTTTCTCTGCTCCGGGATTCTTATGTTAAGCGGGACCGAATTGGCATGATCGCGTTCAGAAGGGAAGAGGCTGAGTTGGTGCTTCCGGTTACACGCAGCATTGATACAGCGTCCAAGCATCTCCGCGATATCCCGACCGGAGGAAGGACGCCTCTGGCAGCCGGAATTCACCTGGCTTATAAGGTGCTTCAAGCGGAGAAAAGAAGAAATCACGATACGATACCGACGTTGATATTCGTTACGGATGGTCGAGCAAACCAAAGTCCCTCAGGCTTATCGGCCCATTCGGATATTTGGAATGAATGCCTGGAGGCCGCAAGCCGGATCCGGCTTGCAGGAATCTCTAGTCTAGTCATAGATACGGAGCAGGGCTTTGTCAAATTCGGACGTTCCAAAGAATTGGCTGAAGCGTTGGGAGCCGAGTATAGAGTGCTCGAGCACTTGAACGAAGCTGGATTTGCTGACGCGGTTCGAATCAATATTGGGTGGGTTAGATAGATAACCCGAATTGAGCATGATTCTATCGTCCTTGGATAGGAGGAGGAAAACAGAATGAAGATCACCGTCTTAACGACATCCCATGCGGCCATGAAGGATTTAGCGTTCATATATAAGAAGAAGTGGGATGCATCCTTGCGCAGACGCATTTCATTATCTGTATTTAATATAGAAGGAACCTTGTCAGAGGAACAGTGGAGCTGGGTCGAGACAGCCGTAAAGCAAGCTGATTTTATCATCCACGATCCGCACGGCAGCCCTGCCCGGACCATTTCCCGTATTCATGATCTTTGTATTGGACTTGAAGCGGAGCAAGTGATAGTTGGAGGCGAGGGGGAGAGGCTTAAGGATATATACAGGCTGGGTTCCTTGCGCTATCACGATCTTGCCGGCGCCGGCCATCGTGGTCATCCGTCCGCAACCTCAAGAGGACATTCGTCCACATCCTCAATATCAACCGAACAGCAAGATAACCTTAGGCATCACCGGACCTTGGTCGCTTATTGGAGAAATGCGGGGATTCCTAATTTGCACCATATGCTTGGCTACATTGCCACCTGCTTCGGAAAAGAAACGGATTGGCCGCCGGTCGAGCCACCCTTTGCCCTGAAGTCGCTGAGCATCTATGATCCCTCCGACTCGCAGTCATTTGAATCCGTGGAGGCCTATTGGGCGTCCATGCCGGCCCGAGAGGATTATCCAACAGTTGCCATACTCTTTATGGGTCACAGCTACCCTCTCCACACTGGAGATATCGTCAGCAGCTTGATGCAGAGCATTCGAGCGTTTGCAAATGTTCTACCTGTCGTATTCACTTCCTTGACGGAGATTGAACCGAATCGGCTGCGGGCCTTGCTGATGCATGGGGGCGTTCATGGAGGCAAGGTGGAATTGATCGTAAACTTTGTTCCGTTCCGCCTAGGTGCCGGACCTGCCGGAGGCAAGAGCGATGAAATCCTGGCTTTGCTAAAAGAAGTGGACGCGCCGATGTTCCATCCGTTCTTCCTGACGCGCCGGGAACGGCAGGAGTGGGAAAGCTCCAGACAAGGCTTGACGCCTTCCGAATTTCTGGTTCAAATGATGCTGCCCGAGCTCGACGGGAGCATCGAGACGCATCCGGTTGCCGCATTATCCAGCCTTGGTTATGACGAGGACATGCGGTTTGATGCCAAAGAACTCCGCATGATCGAAGATCGAGCGCAGCGGGTGGTCGGCCGGGTAAAGCGATACCTGAATCTGCAATCCAAGAAGCCATCCGAGAAGCGAGTCGCCATTATCGGCTATAACTACCCTCCAGGGGAAGGACATCTGTTCCAGGCCTCCTTTCTGGATACCTTCGAATCAATATCCCGCATCCTCACGGCGATGAAGGAGCATGGTTATGACACTGAGACGTACTCTGGATTCGAATTGAAAGAGCGTTTCATACAGGAGGGAATCCTAAATTCCGCAGTGTGGACCAACGACCATTGGCCCGATCATCTTCCGACTTATAAAAATACATCGTATGAGCAGAGTAATCAGGTCTTGAACAAGCGGAAGAAGGAGCTTGTTCAGCAATGGGGCGAAGCGCCAGGCGACATCATGACGACCGAGGACGGCGATTTCAAAATTCCAGGCCTTCGGTTCGGCAACTTGTTCATCGGTATCCAGCCTAGCAGGGGCATACATGAGCATCCGGAGGCTGCTTACCATGATAAAGGTCTCCTTCCGCACCATCAGTATTTGGCATTCTACCAATACCTTAGAGACGAGTTCAAGGCTGATGCGATCTTGCATGTGGGAACCCATGGTACGCTTGAATTTTTGGAAGGCAAAGAAAGCGGCATGTCGGGGGATTGTTTACCTGATGCACTGATTCAGGATATTCCGCATTTTTACGCGTACTATGTCGGCAACCCCTCCGAAGCCATGATTGCGAAGCGAAGATCCCATGCTACCTTGATTGGCTACCAATCCCCTCCATTCACGGCATCCGGGTTGTATGGAGAATACGCCGGCCTTGAAGCATCGCTGCATCAGTATCGGGAAGCGGAACAGCTGAATCCTGCACGACTTCCTGATCTGTGGGAGATGTTGCAGGATCAGGCAGCTGCGCTTTTTCTTGAAGCTTCAAGCCTGGAATCGCTGGAATCCGAGCTGTACCGAATCCGAAGATCGATGATTCCTGATGGCCTGCATATCTTGGGAGAGGGGTATACGCATGAGCAGGCGGCGAAGCATATGAGCATGATTCTTGGCCATGAACGGGGGACGCATGGATCGCTGCAGAGATTATATGCACGTTCGTTGGGCTGGGATTATGATGAGCTGCTGGAAGTCCAGGATATCGGCAGGCTGCAAACGCTGGATGAGTACGTGGAGAATGCTGTGTCAACCTTTGTTCAAACCCGGGAAGTTCCTGAACCTCCGCAAGGATCAGCCGATCAGCAATCACATTGGCAGGATATTTGGGAGCTTGGCCTAAACGCTTATCAGTCTACGAAGGCGGATTTGGAGCTTAAAAATTTGCTTCGGGCGCTGGAGGGTAAATATTTGCCAGTCAGCCTAGCAGGCGACTGCATTCGGAATCCGGAGGTGCTGCCGTCCGGAAACAATCTGGTACAGTTCGACCCAAGATCCATACCTAGCCGTGCAGCCGTTGCGAGTGGTTGGAGGATTGCGGAGAACACCTTGAATTTGTATGATGCAGCGCACAAGTCATATCCGGAAACAACCGCGCTTGTTATGTGGGGATTGGAAACGTCCCGGACACAGGGGGAGACGCTGGGGCAGATTCTGGCTTATATTGGCGTTAGAGTTAAGGACCAGGATCACCATAAGCATGTGGAATATGAAATTATTCCGCTATCAGAGCTGAAGAGGCCGCGACTGAATGTCCTGGTCCATATCTGTGGATATTTCCGCGACATGTTTCCGGAACAGCTATCAACGCTTCACCGTCTCTTTAAAGAAATTTCTGAGCTGGATGAGCCGTTTAATCAAAATTGGTTCAAAAAGCATTCGGAGAGGTTGTATCAACAGTTACGCAGCGCCGGAGCAGAGCATGAAGAGGCTTGGGACTTGGCATGCGCCCGTATATACGGGCCTGCCGAAGGGGAGTATGGAACCTCGGTCACAAAGCTGATCGAGACCAAGCAGTGGGAAGAAGAAGACCAATTGGGCGCAGCCTTCATGAACAGCCTGAAGCATGTGTACAGCTCCGATTACAGGGGCAAGGATATGTACGATTTGTATACGGCGAACCTGGCTGCCGTTGATATCGTTTCACAGATTCGGAGCAACCATGAACATGAAATTACCGATCTGGATCATTATTATGAGTTTTTTGGGGGGCTGGCTAAATCGGTAGAGATTGCTAGAGGCGGCAAGGCGGAAATATATATTAGCGATACCACGCGGGAGCATATTTTAACCGAAGAAGCAAGAAAGTCCGTCCATCGTGGAGTACGTACCCGTCTGCTCAATCCCAAATGGATAGAGGGTTTGTTAAAGCATGATTACCATGGAGCCCAGAAAGTAGCAGACCGATTAGAGAACTTGTTGGGGCTTGCGGCGACAACCAACCAAGTAGACTCCTGGATATTCTCAGCGGTTCATCAGGAATATGTGGTCAACGAACAACGCAGCAAGCAAATGCGTGACAATAATCGTTGGGCTTACCTTGGTATGCTGGAAACGCTCCTTGAGAGTCATCAACGGGATTATTGGGACGCCACAGAAAATGAGTTGGGGCTGCTGAGGGAACGTTTTTTGGAGCTTGAAGGGGAGCTTGAAGGTCGTCATGATTAAGAAGACGGACTGATTACACTATATATATTGTTTATATCGATTACCTCCAGGAGACCGTAATGTCTGCTTGGAGGTTTTTTTAATGTCAGCGCGTATTGGGGGATTCGATGTGTTGACAGATTATAAAATTGCAAGTAGACTATCCTTAAATGTAATAATTACGATTAACTGAGTGAGGCTCGGTTTTTATTACGATCACTAATCGTAATAATTACAATTAACATCGGTTGACGTAAGGGAGGGAGATTCATTGGAGAAGACGGTACATAAATGGTATGAGGAGAGCTTTGGCAAGGATTATTTGCTCATCTACCGCCACCGGGATCGGCGCCAGGCTGAAGAGGAAGTGTTCAAAATGATGGAGTGGCTGAAGCTCCCGACTCATAGTGATATCCTCGATTTATGCTGCGGTATGGGGAGACATGCATTAACGCTTGCACATACAGGATATCGTGTAACGGGCGTTGATCTTTCTTCCGAGCTGTTACAGGAGGCTAGGGCCTCAGACCCTCATGGACTTGTTAACTGGGTTGAAGGCGATATGCGCGCCTTGCCAGAGGATACGATGTTTAAGGAACGCTTTGATGCCGTTATCAATTTGTTTACCTCATTTGGTTATTTTGAAGAGGACCATGAACAGTTAACCGTATTACGGGAAATCCACAAGGCTTTGAGGCCCGGCGGGCGATTCATTATCGATTATATGAATGCCGAGTACACGACAAATCACCTCATCCCTTTCTCCAAGCGGATCGTTGATGGAACGATCATTTCGGAAACCCGCCGAATTTTTAGCGGATTTGTCATGAAGGAGATCGAGGTCCGGGTTCAAGGATCAAACAATCTTACCCGCCGATATTCAGAACGCGTCAAGCTATACAGCCCTGAGAAATTGGCAGATATGCTGACATCAGCCGGTCTTACATTGGATACCATTTATGGGAACTATGAAGGACAAAGCTATGATCGGAAGCAGTCGCCACGTATGATTATGGTTGGCCATCGGGAGGAAAGGGGCACGAACCGTAACGCTTGAGAATGGAATGTGTATATTGCCTCCGTCATTAGTCGTAATTATTACGAATTATATTAGAGAGGGGATCGAACATTGTTTATTCAAAAACAATACTTATCGAATACGGTCATAAGACTCATACTTGCACTGATTCTCGCATTGATGATAGCAGGATGCTCGGCAACCAAGCAGGATGAAGCAAACGTAACCAAATTGGATATTCAACAGTCGAAATCACCAGTCGAAGCGGAACAAGCAAAAAGCTGGACATTTACCGACACAAGCGGCAAAGAAATTACGCTTGATATCCCCGTTCAAAAGGCTGTGGTCATAAATCGAAATACAGCTGAAGCGATAAAACTTCTGGGAGCTGCTGAAAGCATAGCAGCAACCGGTGACAATACGATTAAGCATAATTCATATCTTGGCTTTGACAATTTGCCGGACGTTGGGGAAACTGAGCAGGTAAATCTGGAGACGATCCTCGGCTTGAAGCCTGAAGTGGTCTTCACCTATACGAATCGGCCTGATCACAAACTGGAGGAAAAGTTAGAGCCGGCCGGTATCAAGGTCGTCCGGATGAATAATTATTTGCCTGAGCAGATGGATACGGAATGGGAACTGCTGGGCAAGCTGTTCGGCAAAGAAGAAAGGGCTGCAACGTTTCTGGAATGGAAGCATGAAATCGAGCGCATTCCGGCTGAACGAATACAATCTATTGATCCTAACGAGAAAAAGAGTGTACTGGCGCTCTCAGCAGGTTTTCTCAATTCCAATGGCGGTTATCGCGTTTTTCCAAGTCAGTCGCTAGGTGGCAGAACTGGTGTCGGCGAAGGTTACGCCACGATTTTGGCAGGCGGAAGAGATGCAGCCGATTTGCAATGGGATCCGGCCGAGGCATCCACAACGATCATGGTTGACGAAGAATATGTGCTCAAGCGAAATCCGGATGTTGTTACACTGCATGGTACTTGGCTAGGCGGGTATGAAACGATGGAGACCAAAGCGATTGATGAAGCCTTTGCGAATATGTTAAACATTTCGTCCCTGAACAAGCTGAATGCAGGCAAAGACAGGGAAATTTATTTTTTTTATACGAATTTTATCGGGTCAGACAAACGATATATCGGTGTTTTGCAGCTTGCCAAGTGGCTGTATCCAGACCGATTTCAGGATGTAGACCCCGATGCATATGCGAAGGAGTATTTTGAAGAATGGCTGGGTGTGCCTTATCAAGGGATTTGGTACTACTCGTTTAAGGAGAAGGAATGATGGAAAAATCTCTCCATCACCATGATCTGAGGTCCTCGAAGCTCCGAATGGAATCGATATACCGAGGCAGATCATTACGTAAGCTCTTGCTGCTCTTATTGCTCCTGGTCTTATTGATCATTACAGCAGGAGCTGCGATCACGAAGGGCTCGGCAGCTGTCCCTCTGCAAGAGCTCTGGGCAATGATGACCGGCACCAGCGCTGACGAAATGAATGCGTATATCGTACGTGAGGTTCGGCTCCCCCGAATCCTGATGTCTGTAGTAGCCGGCATATCGCTAGCGGCAGCGGGTACGATCATGCAGGCATTGCTGCGTAATCCACTTGCCGATCCGTTTACTTTGGGGGTTTCAAGCGGAGCAGCCTTCGGAGCCGCACTTGCGATCGTGGCGGGCACTAGCGTATTCGGAATGAACCTCGTTCACAGTGGGCCATGGCTGATTGCTTTTAACGCTTTTCTTTTCGGTTGTTTGGCTGTAGGGGTCGTATATGGCATTGCCCGCATGAAGAACAGCTCGACTACGGTCTTGCTGCTGGCGGGTGTAGCTATTGGTCAATTATTCTCGGCCGGCGTATCGGCTCTGAAGTATTTTTCCAACAACGATGCCCTTAAAGATCTGGTTATCTGGTTAATGGGGGGGTTCTGGGGCTCCGGTTGGCATGTGCTGGAGATTCTCTTGCCGCTGTCCGCTTTAGCTCTTTTGGTCTTGATGAAGTATGCATGGGATATGAATGCACTCATCTCGGGGGAGGAGGTGGCACTCACGCTCGGCGTGAAAGTGAAGCATATACGATGGGTTTGCTTGGTGACGGTCACTCTTCTGGCATCAACAACCATAGCTTTCACAGGCATTATCGGTTTTATCGGGCTTGTCGCCCCGCATATAAGCCGAATGATCATCGGTACCGACTACAGATATTTATTACCGTGCTCGTGCTTGATCGGGGCCTTGCTTTTGCTTGCATCGGATACGGTGGCCCGGCTGCTTCTGATGCCTGTTGAAATCCCCGTTGGAATCGTAACATCCTTCTTCGGCGCACCATTCTTCATCTATTTACTGGTCAAGAAGCGCCGGGAGTATTGGACCTAGGAGGGGAAATCTTGTTTTTATGTATAGAGGGGTTGTCATTTGGATACCGTTCAAACTCCATATTACGCGACATTCATATGAATATGGAAAAGGGCCAGGTTGTCAGTATTGTCGGTCCTAACGGCGCTGGGAAGACGACATTGCTCAAAAGCATCGCTTCCATTTTTCCACCTAAGAAGGGAACGGTTTGGTTAGGGGGCAAAGACGTATATTCCCTCAAACCCAAGGATTTGGCAAAAATTCAAGCTTACGTTCCTCAGCATACGGCATCCGGTTTTCCGCTGACTGTCATGGAAACGGTCATGCTCGGACGAAAGCCGTACATTCGATGGGGGGTGTCGTCGGAAGACCTTCGTATTGTTGGCACCCTCCTTTCCGACCTCCATCTGGATCGCTATACAACACGTTATCTGGACGAGCTAAGCGGGGGAGAGCGGCAAAAAGTTTGGATAGCCCGGGCATTGGCACAACAGCCGGATTTGCTATTACTGGATGAGCCGACTTCAGCACTCGATATTCGCCATCAACTCGAAGTGTTGGAGCTAGTACGCAAGCTCTCGAAGCATTCCGGCATCCTAGTGATCCTGATTTTACACGATCTCGAGCTGGCTGCTCGGTATTCGGATGAAATATACATGCTCAGGGACGGGGAAGTGTTTGCTTCCGGCCGGCCTGAAGAAGTGTTTACCTGTACAAATATGGAGACGGTTTACGGCGTAAAAGTGGAGGTTGCCTCTGCTAAATATGGATTGAAGATGACTGCGGTTGAGCCTGTATTGACTTTACCGAGTGAGGAATAGAGGGGGAAACAAGATATGTATCACGGCGTCCGCTTTGATATGAATTTTAAGCAGCTATGGCTGGAAGGGATGAAGGATTGGAACGGAAATCTGCCGGAGCGAATGAGCGACGATGCCAAGGAGGAAGCCTTCTGGGAAGGATTTATTCCCAAAAAAACAGATGCATTGGATGATTATGCAGCAGATATTCGGCAAGAGCTTCTTCAATTTATTGAGCCTACCGATCATGTTCTGGAGATAGGGCCGGGATGGGGGAACTATACTTTTGCTGCTGCTGAAAAAGCAACCTCGCTTACCTGCGTGGATAGCTCGCGGACTGTGATCCATCACTTACGGAAGGAGTCAAAGCGGCTAGGACTTGAACGTACACGGTATATTCATGCCAAATGGGAAGAGTCTGTGCCAAATGAACGGTTTGATGTTGTCTTCGGCATCAACTGTTATTACCGGATGCAGGAGATTGATCGTGCGCTTATAAATATGAATAACGCATCCAAACGTTGGGCGATTATTGGTCTGACCACCGGGCCCGAGAAGCCGCATTTATGGGAGATCCACCGGAAACTTGGTTATAAAGTCAAATTTCAGCGAAGGGATTATATATATTTAACCAATCTATTGTATGAGCTTGGGATCGATGTCAATTGCAAGATGTTAAACCTGGAAAGAACCTATCGCTATGATAGTGAAGAACAGCTCCTGAAGGACAATTTAGCCCCGATTCTGGACGCTGACTATGACCGTAAAGCAGCGGAGAAGATTCTCAAGCATTTTGTAACGGAGGAGAATGGCGGTTTTCTGTACCGGCATCGGTTTAAAGCGGCGCTCCTCTATTGGAAGCCGGAACCGATCAATCTAAAGAAATAGCTGGGTCTAACTCCCTGGTGTTACATCACCGCCCTTCAATGTGCCATATATGACATTTCCCTTCATTCTTGATAAAATACAAAGATAAAGTCTTATTCAAAACCTGGAGACGGTATTATGCAGAATGATTTGTATACTCAGGAAGGGAACGTATGGTAAATGAAGGAGAACAACCAAGCCAAAGTAAAAGACATGCTGGATACAATGGCGCGAAATGGATGGAGAGTAACGGAGCAACGTAGGACACTAGCCCAGATTTTCGCCGATCACGACGGGTATTTATCACCGAAAGATGTATATGACCAAATGTCCGTCTATTACCCAAGCATGAGTCTGGATACAGTTTATCGTAATCTTCGCATGTTAAGCGAGATGGGTGTCTTGGAGCATTTCTACTTTATGGACGGAGGTTTGAAATTTAAGGAGAACTGCCTGACTCACCACCATCATCATTTGATTTGCGTCAACTGCGAAAAGACACTTCCCTTTGATTACTGCCCAATGGACCATGGACTCAAACTGCCGGGGGACTACAAAGTCTTGCGACATCGCTTCGAGGTTTATGGCTTATGCGAAGGCTGCCAGGCGCTTGAGAGAGAAGAGACTATGGAATAAAGAAAGTCCATCTAAGCATGGCTTCCCTTATTAAAGGACCATGCTTTTTAAGCTTCTCCCTCTTCACCATTTTATTAGCATTAGGGCAAACTGCGAGTTAATGGCATCGCACGTATATCTTTAATTAATATAATAGACCTCTCAGCCGGAGCGGGGTGCATGCTTGGGGCTGTGAGGTCTTTTTTGGCTTAAATCGAGAATTGCTTAGATAGCCACACAACCAGCAAACTGTTCATGGAACCAATCCTCGTCAAGGTTGCGGCCGATCACAACGAATTCGCTGGTTGGTACTTCATCGGGTCTCCAATCCCGATCAGGATATGAACTGAACAGCATGTGAATCCCTTGAAAAACGATTCGTTTCTTGACTCCCTTGATGTTAAAAACGCCTTTATACCGGAAAGTGTCTACGCCATGATCTACCAACCATTCATTAAGGAAGCGTTCCACTTTATTCAAGTCGAGTGGACGAGATTCACGAAAGAAAATAGAGGTTACTTCATCGTCATGTTCATGATCATGCGCTTCTTCGAGAAATCCAGGTTCGATCTCCAGCTTCTTCTCTAAATCAAAAGCGCCGATTCCGAGGATCTGGTTCACGTCAATCTTGGACTGTTGGGTATGGTACAGCTTGGCTGCCGAGTTCATTGTACGAAGGCGCCGCTCCAGCTTCTGCAAATCGTCTTCAGATACAAGATCCGTCTTGTTCAGTAAAAGCACGTCTGCAAAGGCGACTTGCTCCTGCGCTTCATGACCGTCGTCCAAATGCTGCTCAACATGCTTCGCATCCACAACCGTGACAATCGCATCCAGTCTGTAAACATCAGCTATGTCTGGATCGACAAAAAAAGTCTGAGCAACCGGGCCAGGGTCTGCCAGCCCTGTCGTCTCGATGAGCACTCGTTCGAAGTCTGCCTTGCCATCCCCAGTTCCGAGCTTTGCATCTCTCAGTTGAGTTAGAATACGGATAAGGTCACCTCGTACCGTACAGCAGATACACCCATTATTCATTTCAAAGATTTCCTCATCCGCTCCTACAACCAGTTGATTGTCGATGCCTACCTCCCCGAACTCGTTGACTATAACCGCTATTTTTTCGCCGTGATCTGCTGTTAATACATGATTCAGCAAAGTCGTTTTACCTGCTCCGAGAAAACCAGTCAGTACCGTGACGGGGATCCGTGAATCCTCGGCTTGTTGAATGGACATAAAGATCACTCCTTGACGA
This sequence comes from Paenibacillus ihbetae, assembly GCF_002741055.1. Lineage (NCBI taxonomy): Bacteria > Bacillati > Bacillota > Bacilli > Caryophanales > Paenibacillaceae > Paenibacillus > Paenibacillus ihbetae. Next base: position 5,242,584 of record NZ_CP016809.1, read on the forward strand.
GTCTTAATTGTAAAAATTACAATTAAGACAAGTATAGATCCCCATTATTCTTTTGTCAAACACCACCCTGGGAAATTCTTCAGGTACAAAAATAAAAATCAATAAAGATTGAAAGAAACTTTATATCCATATATAATCGTAATAATTACAATTAAAGGGATGGGCTCGACCTCCTCCTCTAATAAGCAGCACCTGAAAGGAGATACCCATGACGACTTGGAATTTAAATGAAACGCACTGTCATTTGCTTATATGTAATGGTGGTAGTTGCATGAAGAAGCAAGCGGAAGATGTGACGCAAGCGATCCGGGATGAAATCGCTACGCTCGGAGCAGACCGTTTGATTCATACAACACGTACCCGGTGCAATGGGCGATGTGCTGATGCCTGTGTTGTCATTGCCTATCCGGACGGGATTTGGTATAAGTCTATAACCCCTGATCTTGGCAGAGAGCTTGTGCGAAAACATCTTACAGGAGGTCATTTGGAAGACCAGAAGGTGTATTCGTTTGACGGCACATTCATTGCATCCGGTCTTTCTGTTGTAGGCAAAGAAAAGGCTCCCGCAGCTGATCATTAAAAATATGAAGTAAGTGATTATGGGTGAGAGACTATGAGTGAGAGTCTATCAGTCTAGTAAATAGACTTGAGAGGATTTAAGGATAACGAAATCTATGTTTATACGAAAAAACAAACTTTTAAACTGATATTTTTGCCTTATACCATTCTCTCAACTTGGTAATATACTATATCATTCCCAAGAAAAGGAGTGGTATAGATGGCAAACAGCGATGTACGTCTTGCTCTTTGGTCCGGCCCTAATTTTTCTGTTCGCAGGATTCTCTTCAGACGCGGAGGTGTTGCAATTCGCGATCTTGGAGCATTTCGATTTGACAACATCCTTTCGAGTTTTCGGCTTAGAAATGTAGTGGAAAGCTCTCAAGTAACCCTTGTACTATTTTCGAGAATTAACTTTCAGGGATCATTCCGTGTATTCCGGGGAAGCCAAAATGTAGCGAACTTAGGCAATTTTGATAATGTAACATCTTCGCTCATTTTGGTAGGACGTAATCTTACGGATGCTGAAATTTCTCAAATTCAAAGCACAGGCAGACCGCCTAGAGATATTCTCATCATAAGACAGTAATTCCTGCAGAAGGGATCTCTCGATTTGGTTGGCAGTATGCCTCAGCATTATGGAACCGTGTAATTTAGGATGTAGGATTCATGGTCAACGAAAAGCAGCTCATTCCTCATTAGAGGATGGGCTGCTTTTGTGATTTTTCAAATCATGAAGAAAGAAATTTTCGATGCAGAAAGGGAAAGCATCCAATATACGCTATCGGAATTGAACTATGCTCAATATGAAATGGAATAATCCATATTATTTATCCTTGGGAGATTAGATGATGTTCATGCCTAAGAGGCGCTTAACACGAAACGGGCAGCAGGGCTGCCCGTTCTTGAAGTTAGATGGATTTCTGCAAGTATTGCTCAAGCGTCAAGTTCTGTCTCGTGATCTCTCCCGCAATATAAACGCCGACATACCGAACATGCCAAGGCTCGTACGAATAACCGGTAAGCTTTTCCTTGCCCTTGCCATAACGAATAATGAAGCCGTATTTATGGGCGTTGGCTTTCAGCCACTTGCCTTCCTTCGTGCTGCCGAAGCTTTGCTCCAGTGCATATCCAACCGAGGCGCTGGAGATATCCATGCTTAGACCGGTCTGATGCTCGCTCTGTCCCGGGCGCGCGCTGGTCCTGTTCGCTACGGCTTCACCTTTGATGCTGGCGTTGCGCTCGAAGATCGATTTTTGCGTGGCGTACGAACGGTAGCCGGAGACAGCTTTGAGCTCAATGCCGTCCTTTTTGGCTGCTGCGAATAAATCCTCCAAGGCATTGGCCGCGATTTTTCTCAACTGCTTTTTAGGGCTTGGCCCAGAGAAGCTGAACGGAACATTGGGAACGACCAGATCCTTCGGAGCATAAGTGGAAGGCAAATTTCTCTGCTTGTTTACCAGTACAACCGTGCTGGAAAGGTTCGTGACCATTTGAATTCCGCCTATGGTTTTCACGGTCCGGCTCGGAGCGTTCATCTGCATAAATTTCGCGAAGCTCTGCGACGAGCGCGATGCAGCGGCAATCGCTTGATCGGCTCCCTTTGGATAAGGCATGCAGGTTAAAGCCAAGCTTGCGACCAAGGAACCGATGACGATTTTCGGCATGAACGACGTTAATTTGCTATTTTTCATATGCTGTATCCCTCCTGATCCCATTACACATAGAGTATATAGGAGAAACATGTCGAAATAATATCTAAAATGTTTCCGACTTGTAACAAGAATCATAGATGCTTAGACGGAGGAGTCTTTAGGCAATTCCTATGAATCTACCGTCTTTTGACATTTAGATGTATAATTCAGGAAGTAAGCTATATAAACAACCAACGACCCAGCCTAGATTAATAGCGATCTGTGGCTGGGTCATTTTTATAGATTACAGAGAACCTAAGAAATATAAAGAACACCTCAGAGCTAAATAAGTCCTGCAAGAACGCAGGAATGTGGGCTAAACTGGTGAAATAATCAGGCTCAAACCATTGATAAGGAGATTTTTTTATGAAATATATGGATATCAACAATCAAAAATATCATGTGCTGGCCAGAGGGGTTATTCTCTCGGAGGGAAACCTATTAGTCGCGCATTGTAAGGGCATGGACAATACATTTCTTCCAGGCGGTCACATAGAGTTTAAGGAAGGCATGAGAACCACGTTATCCAGGGAGATTAAAGAGGAGCTTGGACAAGAGAGTATCGTGGGGGAATATATTGGTTGTGTTGAAGCTGATTTTGAGCTTCCCACGACCTATCATCAGGAACTTAATCATTTATTTCGAGTCGAGTTGCCCCATATCGATCATCAAATACTCCCTGAATCGCAAGAGAATCATTTGGAGTTTTACTGGATTCGAATGAATGAATTGGAGCAGCATAATCTGCAGCCGTACCCCGTGAGAGAGGTTATCCCGAGATATTTTAATAAAGAAGAAGGACCGTTCTGGGAAAGTACATTTGAAGACCGCTGAAAGAAACAGCATAGCGAAGGAGGCCGTGACAAATGGAATTCTTTTTTGGCATTGTTCCCGAAACTGATATTTATGAGAAGGTCATGTCCGTAAGAGAAAAATACTGTGTTCGGAATGGTTCGGACCCACACATCACCGTCAAAGCCTCTTGTGGACTTTCAGAGGATATGAGCTGGCTTTCCAAATGCCGAAAGATCATATCGGAGTTCGAAAGTTTCCAAATTACCGTTGGTGCACCGAAGTATTTTGGTGATCGGGATGTCTTGTATTTGGATGTCCAATCGGAAGAGCTGATTGAATTGCATAAACGCCTCGTAGCCGTGTTGGAGGCCAGCGAGGAGAGCATCAACAGATGTTTTGAGCTAGAGCTTTATAAGCCTCATATTACGGTAGCACGAAAATCAAGGTTATCCGAAGCTACCATTGAAGAGATGAGAAAGGATATCCTTCCTGACTTTAAAAAGAACCGCACGTTTTCTGTGTCCACCGTTAGTTTATTCTATCGCGCAAATAAGAACGAGAAGTACAGAAGAAAAGAAGACATTAAGATAAGCATGTAATTCGGTAATGTAGAGGTCCTTAGGTCATCGTTAAGAAAGGCGGTAAAACCTATGATTCGAGCTGTTATTTTTGATCTTGATGGGACATTGCTAGACCGCAACACTTCTCTATATCACTTCGTTGTTGATCAATATGCGAGGATTATACATAACGCTAAAAGTATAGGGATGGAGCGATATACAAACCGATTTATTGAATTAGATCATCGCGGCTATGTGTGGAAGGTAGATGCTTTTTATACAGAGCCGGTTGAATATGATGGAAAGATAAGTGATTTACTCGAGATCGAGAGAATCATAGAGCAATGGAATTTTGGGATTAAGCCCATGAAGTAGGTGACCACGTGAAATATAAAGCGATTTTGTTCGATTTTGACGGTACATTAGCAGACACATTACCTATTTGCTTTTATTCGTTTCAAAAGGTCTTTGCTGCCTATGATCAACGAACATTAACGGATCAAGATATTGTCGCCATGTTTGGACCATCCGAGATTGGGATCATTCAACAGAATTTACGCTGTAAAGATCGGGTTCATGAAGCGATTGATGATTACTATTTGCACTACGAGAGAGAACATGACAGATACGTATCCAGTAACCAAGAGATCCTCGAATTGATAAATCTCATTCACCACAAAGGGATATCGACCGGAATCGTAACCGGAAAGGCAAGAAAAAGCTACGACATATCCGTAAAGCATCTATTTCCAGGTGATCTGTTCAAAATATCGATAACCGGTGATGATGTTGTTGATCCAAAGCCTCATCCGGAAGGGATTATCAAAGCTATGAATCTATTGGGTTGCTTACCTGAAGAAACGTTGTTTGTTGGAGATAGTCAGGCGGATATTGAAGCTGGAATTAGAGCCAGGGTGAAAACTGCAGGAGTTAATTGGCTGGACAATTCCCATGGTAGCGAGTTTTCAATAAAGCCTGATTATCAATTTTCCAGCATATCGGATTTTATCTGTGAACTGAATCGAGAAGTAAGGAATTCGTGATAGAGGCCGGGCATTAGGATACATATGGCTGGAGATAAAGCAGTACCAAGAGAGTGCTTTTAAGATATCAACTCAATCGGTTTATGTTCACCAGTTAAGCATTATTAAAGAAGCTCAGCGTAAGGGATTAGGCACGCTTCTGATGGATAAAGTATGCGAATTTGCGCTTGAACAGGGAATCCGAAAAATTGAACTTGATTACTGGGTCAACAACGAAACTGCTGGAAGGTTCTATCATAAGCAAGGTTTTAAGAAATACAGAGAGTTTCTATATAAAGATTTAACTTAAGAGCCTAGTTATTTCCGTAACTAAGCTCCAACAAAAAATACATGGTGGTGGATGCATGGGCTCTAGAATTATGCATTTGATTATTGCTAATAAAATTGCAGACAGTCTAGCAATTAAAGATAAGGCGTCCTTTTTAATAGGTGGCATAGCTCCCGACGCGGTCCCCACCAAAGACATATCCCATTTCTTCAAAGGCGAAGTTCAAGATTATACACGATATATCGATTATCATGGTTTCCTGCATAAGTATAGCTCGCATAAAGACAGTCATTATGTATTGGGGTATTTTGTACATTTAATCGCTGATGATATTTGGCTGCAGGGGTTTAATCTAGCTTGGTTGAAAAATAGAATGGAAGCGGATGAAGGGTTATATAAGCGATACCATCATGATTTCCGAATACTAAACGGGAAGTTGCTGGAATACTACGGTGTCAAGGATGAGTTAAGAAATTGGCTTAGCATACAACCGGCCATCATGGATTTGCAGGAAGTGAAGGCAAGTGAAGTTGAACAATTGATTCCTTCCGCGTTGGGCGATATGGTGTATGATCAGGACGCTTTAGATGAAAAGCTCCATGTATTTACGTTTGACCAAATCGTCGGATATATCGAAACCTCGGCAGATAAGGGCCTTATCCATTTAAAACCTATACTAACTTAACCACAGATTTAAATTCGTTCAAGGCGTTGGCAAAGATCCTGGATGAATCTGAATTTAAGAGCATAAGGAGGAACGTGAAGGCTATGATGAATGAGCAAAGGCGGTCAAGGAATTGGAGCGAAGATTAAAATAGGGAACTCTTCCTCCTTGTTATTAGTCAATATTTTTGTGTCGCCCATATTTCGGGATTAGACACGAATAAATGTTTTTTGGAGGAAGATAGGTATGAACAAAATTTACAAAGTAGTAAGCACGGCTGCCTTGGCTGCAGTTCTAGCCGGTGTAGGAGCAGTAGGAGCGGTTCAGGCGGGGAAGGGCGGTAAAGTCGAACAAGCTGAGAATGCGGTCAGTTCGAACAAAGTTAACCAGCTGACATCGGATCAGAAGCTGGTTGATGCCGCGCAGGCGAAGCTAAAGGAGTTCATTATGACCCCTGTTTCTTTCAGCAAGGCGGAAACCGTCGACTATGGTGGTGAAGTGATCAGCTTCTCTTGGGAGAAGAAGAGTACTTTGGCCGGCGAGGTCTTGGTAAAGCCTGACGGCAAAGTAGTGAAGCTCTATGTGAATCCGAAGCTCGTAGAACTGAATGATTCCACAAAATCCAAGCTGAATGCCGCCTGGAAACAGATCTTTAATAAATCTGCAGCTGGTTATACACGACTGAATGTTCATTATCTGGAAGAAGGCGGCTCTACGGATATCATCGCTTACAGTAATCATGATTTTGTTAACCTTGTGGATGGGAAGGCGGCTCGTGGCGGAGGGGCGTTGAAAGAGGTCCCAGCTCCGATCCAAAAAGCGGCAGCCCAAGCACTTTCCCGAGTTGGAGCGAAACAAGGTAAAGATAACCCGAGAGCAAGCTTCGTGATCGAGCTGAATAAGAAAAAAGTGTATGCGTTAGAGTACAAGACAAATAAAGGGAATATTGAGCTTGAAATTGAAGAATCAACCAATCGACTGCTCGGGATCAAATTGCAAGCTTTATCTCTGGTTAAAGAGCTGTCCGAAGTAAGCGTGGAAAATCCTGAGAAAGAAACGCAGGCCATTCGCGAGAAGGTAAATTCATTTAGCCTGGACAAGTTAAAAATAGCAGCCGTAAAGCAGGCCAAGGAGATCATGAATCTGGATTTATCGGGGTACCACGCAGCGCGTGAGGAAAATAGCGGAGCCCCATCTGCTTTTCATGATGCCGTCATCTTTACCAAGAAGGGCTCTCCAACTGTAACAGGTTACTTCAACTCCAAAGGCGTTTTCTCCGGCTTTAGGATTGAGCAATGAAATGACGTAACACCTGATATATGATGATACTTAAGTCATGAACAAAGGAGCTCCTCTTGGGGCTCCTTTGTTCTGTGAATTTATTGCAAACCAAGGATCGCATATTTCCGTTTCTGCATCGGGAACTTCCGTAAATGATGAGCAGCGTGAGTGAGAACAGCAAAGACGCTCCTCTCATGAGGAACGTCCCTAGTGCTATCATCCTTGAATCAGAAGGATTACTTCAATTTGATTTTTTGTGAGTAGCTGTCGTTTTCAACGATATACAAGCCTGGATTAATCTCAAGCTCGGCACCTTCCGGTATGTTGTCATAATAATCAAATCGCTTGCTTTCTCCGGAGTTCCTTGACTGATTTTCAGAAGGTTGAATCTTGTATCCGTTAATTTTAAGACTTGTTCCTAGGAAACTGAAAGTACTGCCATTCCTTAGCTTCGTTATGACCATTAACCCATCGCCTTTCCGGTAATATTTATACTGAATCACATGATTAGCGTCAAGCTCATACTCCGCAATTTGCTCCTTGGCTGAAGGTTCCTTCAGCCGTGTCCAATTCTGCGACAGGTCTTCATGAACAATCCGGGCTTTATCCAGTTCAAGCGTAACTGGCTCATTAGAATAGTCCTGATAGGGTTGGTCCAGCATAAACATCAGGCGATTATTGTCTGCCACAAATCCATTGAGGGTAACATTTCCGACGCTCAGCTTGACATCGTCAAGCAAATACCGGCCCGCAACGGGATCGGCCGAATATCCTGAAATCTGGACAATGATGCTGGCTGGCGTGTAAATCAAGTTTGTCGGTACAAAATCAAACCCTTTCACGTTGGTTGGATCGATCTGAAGGGGAATGGTGCTCAAAGGCTGGGAAGCCTGATTCTCATCAACAGTAAACGTCAGCTCCCAGTCACCTTCAACCATCCTTACCGTTTCCGGAAAGGTGAAATACAGTTTTGCTTCAGCAATTTCCCGGTCGTCGAGACCTGAGATATCAAAGGTTTCTGAACGCAGCCCCGAAGCGGTTCCTCTGTTTGTAGGCTCGATTGTTTTATTTCCTGTCACGAGCACCATCTGATAATTGTCCTGCTCGGTCGAATTTCTCCATTCATTGAGGAATTCCTTGTGTGAATTCATACTCCTAGGGATTGAATAACGAACGACCCAATCATTGCCTACACGTGCCGAGGACTTTATCGTTACGGAAGGAAAACGATCTCCCTTCAAATCATAAGCCCTTCCATTCATTTCATCGAGCTTCCCGTTAAGAGGCATTTTGACTGTTTTCCGCAAATACAGGTCTTGAAGCTCAAGCTGATAGCGCCCCGAGATGCTGGACGGCTCTTTGCCCTGGGCTACGAAATAAGAGGCAAGCTTACCTTCACGTTGAGTAAAATTGATCTGGTTGGCAATGTACGCTTCTTTCTCTCCAGTATCCAGATTGGTCAGGGTTCCGGTGTCAAAAAATGCATAATCGTAGCCGGAACGATCGGGAATCTCCAGAGAAAGATGAAATTCCAGATCAGTAAGATCATTTTTCAACGTCGAAGGGCTGCTAAAGACGCGATCCAAATGCAAGCTGACACCGCTTTGTTCGGTGTGTTCATTTAACGTTTGTCCCACGGCCGCATTTTGAAAATTTATCATCTGCGGCAGTGAGTTCAACAGTCCTGCCTGCTGCGCGGTGATGCCAAGTACAGCAATGCCCAGCACACTCGCCAGTAGAACCGCCGGTCTGTAACGAGTCTTGGAGGATGGGATCTCCGGGTGAACAGCCTGACCTCCTGTTTCTCGTTTCCACTTCCTCTTACGCTCCTCCAATGTATGAAACATGGCTTCGAAATCCGGTTGTTCCTCCGGGTAGCGAGACAGCTTTTTTACAAAATCATCCTTTAGCTCCGGCATGCGTCTCCTCTCCTTTCCAATTACCCGATGGGTCTTCTTTCAGCATTTTTCTCATTTTCTTAAGACCACGGTTAATCCGAGATTTTACCGTGCCCAGTGGCACATTAAGCACCTCGGCTGTTTCCGGCAGCGAAAGCTCAGCGGAATAATGCAGCACAAAGGCGAGCTTGGTTTTCTTAGGCAGCTTGTCCAGCTGCAGATGCAGAGTATGTACCATTTCCCTATGCTCGAAAGTCTCCTCGACGGTTGGGGTCCGTAGCGGCATACCCAACATGAAGGAGCGGAGCTCCTTGGCCCACCCGTTTTGTCTCCTCCTTAGGAACGTATTGCACTCGTTAGCCGCTATTCGTAGCAGCCAAGCTTTCGTGTTCTGCACGTTTGTCCGGTCAGCAATCATCGCTTTGAAAAAAACATCCTGGCAGAGGTCCTCGGCATCCGCCCGGCTCTGCACCATATAGCGGCAAAATAGATACACCGTCTCCTTATACGTTTCAAACAGTTGCCTGTCATCCAACTTTTGTCACTTCCTTGTTGTTAGGATCTCCTTCTATCATATTGACGATTATCTGAATCGAAACGTTCGCATCATACGCATCAAATTCCTCACATCGAAAATGATATTAGTCACTTTAGATACTGAATGTAGGGGGGATTCCAAAACATGGTATAATCATTTTATAACGTAAAAAGAGGGGATAAAGATCAAACGCCCCGGCCTGTGAAGTGGCAGGAGCGTTTCATAACTACTGGTTTTTATAGGTCAATCCTGGAAAAACCGTATACTCGTTGATATCGAAATGCTGCAGTTTCATTGATTTTATTTTTCCTTGAGCAATTTCGATATCCCAGTATTGCCCAGAGAGTTGTTCTTCTTGCTCGACCACCCTTACTTGTACGATAACAGAGTCTTTCGTTATGCGAGCATCCATAATATCATAATCGATAATGGACGGGTACATGCCGCCAATTGGGATCATGTCAAATCCTTCAACGGTAATGGATCGGATTAGGGCATCGTCACGTGTGTCAAAGCCAACCATATAAAGCGCGATCAGGTTCTTGATATCTGCCCAGCTGTTACCTCTTAAATTGAGGTTTTGATTCCAGACATCTTCCTGAACGTCTGATTTCGTATGGATTGATACGGTTTGATTCTTTTGGTCCCAACGGACATCGGCACCTAAGGCTTTTGAAACGAAGCTTATTGGCACCAGGACCCGATTGTTATTCATTTGCGGTGCAACGTCCGTTTTCATTTCCTCACCATTCACGACGATTTTAATGGTTCCTTTGGCAAAAGCCATTCCTACCGCAGCGGTTAAAGCAATGAGCAACGCAAATAACGAAATCGAAAGCTTCTTACTCATAAAAATCCCTCATTATTTAATGTCATACATATGAAAGACGCTAAAATTTGGAGCTAGTTCGGAATTTTAAGATCAAAAATTTAAAAACAAAACGAAACTGAGGTGACATGATGGATGTGCAGTTAGTGAAACCATCAACGAAATATAAAGAGGAATATTTATCTTTTTATCAAGAATGGCTGGAAAGCAATGAAGTTATGGTGCCTTGGGTAATAACAAAGAATCCCCGCGATTTTGAGGGCATGCTGCATTTTTTTTTGAACAATGAAGAAGGTATCGATATCCCGGAAGGTTGGGTTAGGGATTCCACTTACTGGTTGGTTATCGAAACGAATAGAGTTGTGGGAGCCGTAAATATAAGGCACCAGCTAAATGAGAAGCTACTAAATTGTGGCGGTCATATTGGATATGGGATCCGGCCTTCTGATAGACGTAAAGGATACGCAACCCAATTATTATCCTTAGCGTTAGAGAAAACCAAAGAACTGGGAATACGAAAAGTGTTAGTCGTATGTGATGCCGATAATATTGCTTCCAAGAAAACGATCATGAAGAACGGTGGAATTCCAGATCAAGATTATATTGAAGAGGATGGAAACACCGTCAATCGATTTTGGATAGAGATTTAACCTGATTTTGAGGTTTTTCAAGGCTTCATGAAGTAAAATGAATAAACTAGGAGCTTAATGATGTTCTTATCCATAGGATTAGCATTCCTTTTGTCTTTCTCTTATAAGATTATAGAGATCTTGTTCAGGTCTTTTCGATCTCACAAGCTGAGGAAGTACAGTTTATACTTTTGGGGAGTCGGCATTTTAATCGCAGTGCCATTTTTCAGAGAAAATAATGTATACAGCTCACCAGTAAATTTATCTGCGGTTTTCCCCGCGTTCGCCATTCTTTTGGTTGGTAATTATGTACTTTCACGATATTCGGGATATCATCCAATCGGTAGATACAATATAATCAATTTCGCCATTACCTATCCGATTATTGAGGAAGTTCTCTTTAGAGGGCTAATCCTTCCGTTCTTGAATCAGTCCATTCATTCCGCAGAAATTATGGAAGTCATGTTTTTGCCCGTAACGGCTCCGGTAGTTATATCAGCGCTGCTGTTTGCTATTTCTCATCTGCAATACTACAAGCTATCTTCACAGAGTATTCGATATATGATGTTTGCTTTTATCGGAGGAATATTCTTTGGAGCTGTTACAGACTTGACGCAGTCGATTTTGTTGTCTTGTCTGCTGCATATTGAATTTAATGTGTTATCCATATATTTCGCCAAGAGATCTAGCACAGATCGAACATAAGAGAGGGAATGGTCGAGGTGGGCGCAGATTGGAGAATAAAATTATCGTTGTAGTTAAAGGCGTGATAGCTAATAACGGCAAGGTATTGATCGTAAAAAGATCATCAGCCGAAGAGGTAGATGCGGGAAGCTGGGAAACGGTCGGCGGGAAGATTGAATTTGGTGAAGTGTTGGAAGAAGCCCTGATTCGTGAAGTGAAAGAAGAAATCGGCGTTGAAGTGAACGTTGAGAAGTTATTGTATGCAACTACTTTTCTTAACAGACCCGCTCAGACAGATCGTGCTTCTTACCTACCTGTGCAGGACAACAGATGATCGAATCAAACTCTCAGACGAGCATAGTGATTATAAGTGGGTAACCAGTTCTGAGGTGAGAAACTACCTGCCGCATCCCATTGCAAATGATTTCAAGAAATACAGCGTGTTCGAGACACTGGAATCTTAAGGCTAACCGTCCGGTGCTGTAGTACATAAGCTGAAACGATGTCGATGCGGGATTCCAAAACATGGTATAATTATTTCAATTCAAATCAAAGGTTGGGCTAATTTATGGAGTTCATCATTAAACCAATTGCTTATGTGCGTAATTCGCGAACGGAAATTGAAGATGATCAATGGGGCTCCATTGTATCTGAAATTGAGCTGGTTGATGATTTAAATGCGTCATCGCTTGAAGGAATAGACGAATTTTCACATTTGGAGATTATTTTTTACTTCGATAAAGTAGCGGATGACAAAATTCAATATGAGGCGAGACATCCACGAAATAATAAGGAATTTCCCATGGTGGGGATATTTGCCCAACGTGGAAAGAACAGACCGAATAAATTAGGATTGACTACGGTAGAATTGCTGGAGCATCATCACAATAAATTGATCGTTAAAAATTTGGATGCAATTGATGGTACGCCCATCATGGATATTAAACCTGTTATGAGGGAGTTTCTTCCCAACCGTGAAGTGAAGCAGCCGGAATGGTCTAAGAAGCTAATGGAAGATTATTGGGGTTAAAATAAAACCCTGACTACCAACACATCAAACGTCGGAACTGTGGAAATTACACTCATCCAGATTTTGTTGTAAAATGCTTGGTAATGACATAAGACAGATGTATAATAGAAAGAATTACAGTCAACCAAAGACCCAGCCTAAGATATGAGCTATCTATGGCTGGGTCTTTTTTTACAAGGAACAATAGAGGAGCATGGTATGTCTGAATATTTCTGGGATCATCAAATTGAATATCTAAGAAATACCAGATGGTTGTATTACAACGATGATTATTTGGAATTTCTAGTTCAGCGCGTTTGGCAGATTCATAGACCGGTAAAGATCATCGATTATGGATGCGGCTTCGGATACATGGGACTAAAGCTTCTCCCTATACTCCCTAAAGGGTCAACATATACCGGAGTCGACAAAGGCATAGATTTAATTAAACATGCCAATGAAATATACGCGCAGCTTCCATATGATTCCGAGTTTATCGTGTGTGATATAGAGGATACTCCATTTGAAAAGAAGTATGACATCGCAATCAGTCATGCTTTTTTGCTACATATGACCGATCCTGAAAGAATCGTGCAGAAGATGATCAACAGTGTGCAGGAAAACGGAATGGTGATCTGCTTCGAACCGCATTGGATTGGCAATATGTCGAATTATTATCTGGATGGAATCGAGCAAAGCGACATAATCCGTTAGGTATTCTACAGGAGTTATTTGAACAAGATCGCAAACGTACGGGGAAGGACGGCAATAAGGTATCCAAATACCGATTCTGCTAAGCCAGCTAGGCTTAAGAAACGTTGGATGCAGGGTTAGCGATAAGGTTAACTTTCTTGACCAAAACATGAACGATGAAGGGAAAAGCTTGCTGTATCGTTCTTTAAAGGAAGAGGGCTTGGGACAAGAACCCGATGACATTACAGAAGTAATGAACAATTTATTATCTAGAGGATTTAACCAGACTAAAGCCAAGGAGCAATATGAAGCTGAAGCAGCATTTTCACAACGGTTTACGGATGAATCCTGGTTAGTCTACGCCCCCAATATGAAGATATCTTTCGGAACCGTGGTAAAAATTTAATTTATCACGACCAGAATCTAGGAGACGTGGAAATGATACAGATCCTTGAAGAACCCGTAGGAAGCACTTATAAGCAGCTTATATCATTGGCATTTAATATCTGTGATGAGTTCATTTTAATTAAAAGAGATCAACTAGAATTAACGAAGAAGACGGAAGTACTGATCGAAGAACTAAAGCTATACGTTAAAACGGTGAAGAAACAAGAGGAATGGCCGGGAACCCGATTATTGGGGCATCATGCGGACGTATATTACTTCGATTGCAAGCCTGAATTGGAAGAGCTGTTAATCAATAAGGCGAACGGGCTTTATCGATGGAGACATCCTGAATTGTTAGAGGATCTATGCTTCTTTAAGAACAACACAGTATGGTTAATGACAACAGCCCACGAGAATTTAGGATTTATCAAAACAACAGATCGAGAGGAAATTTCAATGATTAGGGAAATCGAAGGGATTATGATTCAAGAAATAAAGGGCTAGAAAACTTGATATAAGAAGGATGTAGCATGGTGCAAGTTTGGGATGAGGAAGTACTTAGGAAATATATGTGAAGGAGCAAGCTTGAATATGGCATCATTTCAGTATTTTAAAATGACAGAGCAATACGCCTCATTAATCGCCGAATGGACATATGAAGAGCCTTACTCGCTATACAGTATGGAGGGAGGTTTTGACGATATATCTGAGCTTATGAATGGCGACTACTACTATGCATTAGATGACACACATGAATTAGTAGGATATATATGCACTGGAAACTCGGCACGTGTACCGGGAGGTTACCTAATTGGCATCTATAATGACGAGCAATACATCGATTTGGGCCTAGGTCTAAAACCGGAACTGACGGGGAAGGGATACGGTGAGAAATTCTTAATGAGCAGTCTTCAATTTATCAAAGAAGAATATGATAAATCGGATGTCCAATTAGTTGTAGCAGCGTTCAATGAACGAGCCATTAAAGTGTATGAACGTGTTGGGTTTATTAAAGGACAGTTATTCAAGAGTAAGGTTTCGGGTCAGGAAATTGATTTTCTGGTGATGAACTATTCGACGGAATTCTCGCCAAACATGCTCGAAAAAGCATAATTAGTGTTTACACAGGCCAAAAAGCTGTACGTTATGGTTCATGAATATGAGTGACTGTTGTAGGAGCTGTTTTAATGAACTTCAAAACTAAATTCGTTTTAATAGGAATTGTACTATTAGCCATTCTAGTAAGCGGATGTTCAGGTCAACAAGAAGATTAAGAAGAGTTCTTTCAAAAGTTTTCGGGTGAATTACTAAGCGTGGTTAATCAAGAAAACAACAAGGCATCTAAAGAGAGCGGCGTCACCCACACCGTTACCCTCGTAAATGCGTCTCCTACTCCAAAAGACTATTTTGATGAATATAAGCAATCGAACCGAACGACCGTAGAAATAATAAGTATCACTAAAAGGACCAGAATTTTTCGTATGGTAGATGGTGACCGTAAACAATTAATCGATGCAGGAGAGTTGGAAGGCAATATTGGAAACAAGATAGAGTTCTGGGTTCAACCTATCAAAGGCCACCTGCATGAGTTGGAAGCCATTGACATCACAGTGTTAGACTCGAATTAAATGTAAGCTACAAAAGTAGAGCAGGCGATTAGTTATATATATCATGGGAGGGATTCCAACGATGCATTCTATTTTCAAGCCATTGACGGAACATATCCATTTTACAGGGGATTTGAAGACAGATATTCAGCAATTCCTTACACTCAATCAGTGTTCAGAAACCGCTAAGCATTGTTTGGATGTCGGGGCAGAGTCAAGGAGGCTTGCTGTAATGTTTAATGCCGATCCCGTCGCGGCTGAGACGGCAGGTTGGTTACATGACATTAGCGTAGTTTTTCCGAACCATGCCAGAATCGATGCAGCAAGACAATTATCCATTGACGTATTACCTGAAGAAGAAAAATATCCAATGATAATTCACCAGAAAATCTCGAAGGTAATGGCGGAGCAAATCTTTCATATTACAGATGAAGGCATATTAAATGCAGTTGGCTGCCATACCACATTGAGATCCAATTCGACGTTGCTTGACCAGGTTTTGTTTGTCGCCGACAAGATCTCCTGGGATCAGAAAGGAACGCCTCCTTATCTAATTGAACTGAAAAAGAATTTACAGGAATCCCTAACACACGGCGCATTTACATATATCAATTACTTATGGGAACGAAAAGAAACCTTGAAGGTGATTCATCCTTGGCTGGCAGATGCGTATGAGGAATTAAGAGTTAACGTCCAATTGGTGTAGCTGGCTCGATGAATGGGAAAACAATCTTTACCAAAACGATCCTAAGGAGCTAGTGATTATACGAAGACTCTTAGTCCGGTGAAAAAACAAATTGGAGCGGTATTTGTCATTGTTCATAATATGCCTAGAGCGGTTAAATGGTATCGGGAAATCCTAGGGTTACCCAAAGCTGAAGAGTATACCCGAAACACAGCTCCTGATGCGAAAACGATCTATTCGATTCCATTAGGAAATACGAGCCTGTTGCTCGACAGCATACATCGGGATGAGATCAAGCCAAGCGAAAATCATCTATTCTTCTTCGATACGGATGATATTGAAGCAACATATGAGTTTATGAAATCCATTAAAGTAGATATTGTATCGCCTATTGAAGGAGTTAATGGTCCAAGGTTCTTTGCGGTGAATGATAGTGAAGGAAATCGGATTATGCTTTGTGAAGAACAATAAAATGAGTGACTTAACGGCTTACTGAAGTGAATAAACGAGGTCCAATGAAGTAAAAAAAAGGGTGGGGAATCGCATGATCCTTGAAGTGGCTATATTAAACGTAAAACCAGGACTTAGCGCGGATTTCGAAGCAGATTTTAGGAAAGCATCAACCATTATTTCTAGTATGAAGGGCTATATCCATCACGAGCTTCAAAAATGCCTGGAAGTGGAGAACAAATATATATTACTCGTTAGATGGGAGTCCTTGGAGGATCATACCGTTGGTTTTAGAGAGTCGCAGGAATATCAACAATGGAAAGCACTGCTGCACCATTACTATGATCCCTTCCCGGTCGTTGAGCATTACGAGGATATACAATTGTAATAAATGATTGATCAGGTAAAAGGTCCGGTTGAATAACGCGATTAGGAGAGAGGTCCTTCCATGAAAGTAGTCGAGCTTGATGAAAAAAAGCTGGTTGGAATACGGGTAGTCTGTCCTGGTGATCAATATGCCAATGAAATCCCCAAAGCTTCTGTCATGCTCAGGTACAGGCTGGGCGAAATCCAAAAAGTTATCCATCCGGCGAGACTTGTAGGGGCTTTTATTGTTGGAGATTACTCCGAAGAGGAAGATGGTTATTGGGTATGTGTCGAGGTAAGTGAAATTAATGAGATCCCTGAAGGCATGGTTTCTTTAGTGGTCCCCAAACAAAAATATGCTGTTATCACTCATAAAGGACCCAATCATCAAATCAGAAGCACCTATGAGCAGCTGCATCGATGGATCGATGATCATCAATTCGAGCGGATTCATCGGGCATGGCATCTGGAGATATCAGATGAATGGGGGCATGACGGGATCAATGATATTAAAGTTGATTTATATGACACCATTAAATAATGCAGGATGATGAAGGTTAGATTCCAGGCACTGATGTGTTCAAAAGCAATCCGATTTATATGGCCTTGGTCTGCTCCTGCAGCCGGACGATAAGAGAGGGGGGGAATGATGAGAATCGCCTTAGTGTTATTTAACGGCGTTACATTTCTAGACTTTGTTGGATTCTATGACGTGATTTTTCGTCTTAATCAGTTTGATTCGTCCCAAGGAACAACGTGGGATATTTGCGGTTTGACCGAGGAGGTTACGGATGAACTTGGAATGACGGTAAAGGTGAATGTCATCAGGCCTGATTTATCCCAATATGATTTCGTATTCCTTCCGGGAGGAAAGGGAACCAGAAAGCTCATACATGACAAGGATTTCATGGATTGGATCAAGACCGCCGAATCCGTTGAGTACAAAGTCTCGGTATGCACCGGATCCTTGTTGTGGGGGGCAGCAGGGTTCTTGAAGAATAAGAAAGCCACCACCCATCCTAATGTTTATGGCCTACTGGAACCTTACTGCTTGGAAGTAGTCAAGTCCCGGATTGTGAAGGATGGTAAAGTTATAACAGCAGGAGGCGTAGCGACATCTATCGATTTAGGGGTCTATGTCATTGAATTATTCGCTGGAACGGAAGCTGCGGATTTGGTAAAGAAGCAGATTGACTATCCTTATTCGGCCGTTGGCATCGTTGAAGTGGAGGCTGGGACATGAATCTTGCCAATAAAATAACGTTATTAAGGATTGGCTTGATCCCCCTGTTCTTCTTGGCCTGCCAGCCGTATCCCTCCTGGTTGGTGAATCAATCCATAGTCTTTCAATATTTGAACGAGTATGGGGTTTACTGGGCTGTATCGATTTTTATTATGGCATCGGTTACGGATAAATTAGACGGGTATATTGCCCGCAAATATAACCAGATTACGAATCTGGGCAAATTATTGGATCCACTCGCAGATAAGCTATTAGTTTCAGCTGCCTTGGTCGTAATGGTCGCACAAAGTTTGATCCCGGCATGGATTGCCTTGGTTATTATCGGGCGAGAGGTTTTTGTTTCAGGGCTTCGCATCATGGCTGCTGCGAAAGGAATCGTGCTTGCCGCTGATCAGCATGGGAAACTCAAGCTAACCCTTCAAGTTATCGGAATTGCAGCTGTGCTCCTAAGGAATTATCCATTTACATACATCACAAGCTTTAGAGTTGATTATACAATGTTGTTCATGGCGGTCATCTTAACCGTTTATTCAGGATATCTGTACATGAGAAATAATTATAAGGCATTAAAGCTGGAGCTCTAAGGAAGGTGCCCAATGGGGGCTCCGCCTCCGCCACAGAACGAAACATTTTCCAAATGTTATTTGATAGGGGAAGGGGATATTCTTATGGGGGACGTTCAAATTCAATCGCTCATTGAAAATTATTTGGATGCTTATAACTCCTTTGATATTGAAGGAATGATCAGGCTCCTGCATGATGACATTGAATTTCGAAATGTACATAACGGTGTAGTAGATACGGAAACGAAAGGGATCGAGCATTTCCGTGCCTTAGCTGAACAGTCGCTGACGATATTCTCACAAAGATGCCAGACTATGAAGAAGATCACGATTACTGGTGATAAGGCTGAGATTGAGGTGGATTACGAAGGGGTATTGGCTGTGGATCTGCCGAATGGGATGAAAGCCGGGGAATCTTTAAAACTTACAGGAAGATCGATATTTCTTGTGCAAGATGACAAGCTAAGGGTCATTGAAGATTATAGTTAGACCGCAATGCAGCGGAACAAGCGGGACGCGATGATTAGCAGGATCCATGCTCCCCCAATCTCTTTTTCAAAGGGTTACATATAAAATAAAGGGGGCGGAGATCGTGAATGGTAAGCCTCAGCTCGTATTAGATTTAGCGGGTGTATTGGTGAGCAATTTTTCATCGACTTTTTGGCTTGCAATATGCGGAGAGTCTGGACTTTCATTTCAGCGTATTCGAGAGCAATTTGACGAAGTGCGAAAAGATCTTTGGACCGGGAAGCTCAGGGAGGACGATTTTTGGATTTGGTTATGCAACCGCATCAAATGGGTGAATAGAGAAGAGGCCCGGAAGCTGCTGATTCAGTCACTGGAGCCGCTTCCTGCCATTCACTCCTTAGGGCAGTGGAGCCAAATCGCTGATATTCATGTTTTAAGCAATCATTGTAAGGAATGGCTGGAGCCGGTTCTTGACCAAATCGAGCCTTATACCAAAAGCATCACCATTTCTAATCAGGTGGGCTTATCCAAGCCAGACATCCAAATATATCACCATGTCGCAGAATGTTTTGATGATTATGGCGCCGCCCATCCCATAAGTTCTTTATATCGATGATCAAGAAAAGAATCTGATCCCCGCTATAAAGCTCGGCTGGAACACTCTACTTGCCGACAATAAGCATCAATGGCTCCATCAAGTAGAGCCGATCCTTTCTGGAATACGCTGCGAGAAGTAGAAGGCAAGGAGGCAGAAGATCATGAAGATTTCCGTGTTAAATGGAGCGGATGCTCCCTCATATCAAGAGGTTCGACTAGACGGGCTAAGAAGGGATCCCCATGCGTTTGGCTCCACCTACGATCGGGAAGTGAAGTTCTCTCTGGAAACGGTATCGGAAAGAATACAGCCGAGTCGGGATAAATTTGTTTTAGGGGCTTTTGAGGAGGATGGATCACTAGTTGGAATCGTAACCTTTATGCGCGAGAGCGGAATCAAGACTTTACACAAGGGCAATGTATTTGGAATGTATGTGATTCCCGAGAAGAGGGGAATGGGAGTCGGAAGAAAACTGATGGAGGAATTGATTCGAAGAGCCAGAGAGGTCGAAGGGGTCGAACAGATTAATTTAACGGTCGTTTCCGAAAATCATCCTGCTAAGCAATTATATCAGTCCATCGGATTTCAAACGTTTGGATTAGAGCGAAATGCCCTTAAGTTCGAAGGCCAATCCTTTGATGAGGAGTGGATGGTACTTAGACTGTAGGATCCTTCGATCATGAAGCAGGAGTTATTTGCTTAATAGAGGGAGTAGAACGCCCCGATTTATCTTCTTTTTTGTGAGAAATCCATTTTCCGCTGGCTCCTCTGGATGTATAATCACGGAAGAAGCTCTAACCACAACCACCTCAGCCCAAAATAAGAGCATCTAAGGACGGGGTGGTTTAGCAATAGTCGGAATACTAATAGATTCTCACCAAGGAGTGATAGGGATGAACAAACAGCTGGTCCAACTATATGATTACAACGTATGGGCGAACGAACGGGTGATGGATCATCTTGACACGCTGCCAGGCGAAGTCTTCTTAAGGGAAGTCGATTTGGGATTTAAGTCCATTGCCGAAGTGATTAGTCACGTTGTCTCTGCGGATAACATATGGTTTAACAGAATCAAAGAAGAACAGGACTCGATCCCCGCAAAGAAAGTATTTACGGATCTTAAGGAAGCGCGTCAGGAGATGGACGAATTACAGTCGCAAATCCGCGATTACGTATCCTCGCTGAGCGATACGGAGAAGAAAGTCTCGTATACGATGGCAAGTGGACGGCAAATGGAAAATTCAATCGCCGAGATCCTTCAACAAGTCGTGAATCACGGAACCTATCACCGAGGCAATATAACGACCATGCTCCGGTCCTTCGGTTATCAGGGGGTAATGACGGATTACATTGCCTTTTTAATGAAGTAAGGCGTAACGAAGAGAGGAGTTAAAGGTAGATGCGGAGCATAAAGCCGGGACGAGGGCCGTCAGCCATGGGAGCGGCTGGAAGCGTTGTTGTTGGACTGTTCGGCGTGTTCTGGACGATCTCGGCGGCGAATATGGGAGCTCCTGTGTTTATGGTCATATTCGGAATCGTTTTTGTCGGAATCGCGATTGTCCAAGGGATATTTCATTATAAAAATGCGACGGGCGCTAACCGCATGTCGGTGTACGATATTACGGACAACAAACCAGATCCCTTCGATCGATATGTTGGTCAAGATTCGAGGCAGGATCATAAGGGCGACTTGCCGGTTCCCCAAGGTGATTTCAACTTTTGTCCTTATTGCGGAAGATCCATCGACAATGATTTGTACCAATATTGTCCGAAGTGCGGAAATGAGATTGAAGCAGGATGAGGCATCTTTCGCTGTTCATTCCCGTCTCATTCAATACGACATAAAGGGGCTAACCGCCATAGCGGTTAGCCCTTGTTTTTGTATCTGAGCAGCCATTGTATCAATCACTGCCCTATTCCTTCAGCGAGCCGATCAGCAGGCCTTTGATGAAATACCGCTGCAGGAACGGATAGAACAGCACGACCGGACCGATGGTTAGAATAGCGGTAGCCATCTTGACCGATTCCTGCGGCAGCGTCTGGGTGCCGAGAATGGCACCGCTGCTCTGCATCTGCTGGATCATGCTGATTTCCGAGTTCAGTTTAAACAGCAGGTACTGAAGCGGGTAGAGCTTCTCATTATCCACGAGCATGATGGCGTTAAACCAGTTGTTCCAGTAGGCGATGCCGTAGAACAGCGTAATCGTCGCAAGGACGGGCATGCACAGCGGAAAGAATATCCGGAATGCGATATAAAAATCGCTGGCGCCGTCGATCTTCGCAGCCTCCGTGAGGGATGCCGGAATCTGGGACATATAATTGCGCACAAGAAACAGGTTGAACGGATTGAATACCAGCGATGGAATGATCAGCGCCCAGATCGTGTTGTTCAATCCAAGATTAAGGTTAATGAGGTACCAAGGGACAAGCCCTGTGTTAAACACCATCGTGATGAAAAAGAACAATCCGAGCCGGTTGCGGTAACGGATGTGCTTGGCGGCAAGCGTGTATCCGGCCATGGACGTGATCGTTACGGCCAGGATGGTGCCGACCACGGTGACGAAGATCGAGATCATATAGCTCCGGTACAGCGGTGTGCTGCCGAACAGGAGCAATTTGTAGGCATCGAGCGACAGCTCGGTCGGAAACAGCT
This sequence comes from Paenibacillus ihbetae, assembly GCF_002741055.1. Taxonomy (NCBI): domain Bacteria; kingdom Bacillati; phylum Bacillota; class Bacilli; order Caryophanales; family Paenibacillaceae; genus Paenibacillus; species Paenibacillus ihbetae. Next base: position 5,264,744 of record NZ_CP016809.1, read on the forward strand.
GGTAGCCGAATTGTTTAATGCTGGCTTCATCGGTGAAGGACACCATGAGCACGAGCAGCATCGGCAAGATGCACAGGATGGAGATGATGCCGATCAGAACGGCGTTTACGGTGTTGAACAATTTAGGACTGGACGTCATCGGTTTTCGCTCCTTTCCGAACGGTTCCGGCTCGTATTAGAACAACGCATGGTCCGGATTCACCTTCTTCACGATTTTGTTGCTGCCCCACACGAGGATGAAGCCGACCACAGACTGGTACAGGCCGACAGCCATCGCCTGTGCCGGGTTCCCGATGGTGCGAAGGGAACGGAAAACGTACGTGTCGATGACATCGACGGTCGGATACAGGAGGCCGTTGTCCTTCACGATGGCATAAATCATATCGAAGCTGCCGTACATAATTTTGCCGAGCGCCAGCAGCGTCAGAATGGACACGGTCGGCAGCATGAGCGGAATGGTGATATGACGGATGAGCTGCCAGCGGGTAGCGCCGTCGATCCGTCCTGCTTCGTAATAGCTGTCGTCGATGCCCGTGATGGCGGCCAGATAGATAACGAGGTTCATCCCGAGGTCCTTCCAGACCGCCGCGATCGTGAGGATCCATGTCCAATATTGGGGCGATGCATACCAGTTGACCGGATCAACGTGGAAGAACGCCAGGATCCGGTTCAGGATGCCGTAGTCCGTCGACAGCAGGCTGTAAATAATGTAGCTGACAATGACCCAGGACAAGAAATGCGGGAACAAAATCGTGGACTGCGTCACCCTGGAGAACCAGCGGCTGCGAAGCTCGTTGAATAGGATAGCCAGCGCCATAGCGGCAATGGTGCCGACGATAATGAACAAGAAGTTGAGCTTCAGGGTGTTGAAGGTGACTTCCCATGCCCGGGGCGACGAGAAGAAGAACTTGAAATTGTCAAAGCCGACCCAGTCCGAGTTGAAGAGCCCGGTCTTGAAGTTGAATTTCTGAAACGCGATAAGCATGTACGGGAGCGTGAAATAGCCGAAGACCAGCGTATAGATGGCGGCCGGTACGATGAGCAGGTACGCGGAGCCGTTCGAGCGGATTTCACGCAGAAAGCCGGAGCGGCTTTTTTTCATAGGAGGCACGTCCTTTCGTTTATGATAGGGCTGCAAGCGTCAGCTGTTCTGTTTCGAGTGTAAAGAGAGTTGCCGTGACCCGTAAACTATGAAAATGGGGTTTGAGCGGAATGGAAGGCAGGAAGCGGACTTTAAAAACGGGAAAAAACTTCGAATTTTCGTATTCAGGTCTGCGCCTCCAGATTGAAAGAATAGCGGTAAAAGCCTGATTTTATAAGGGATTTGAGCGGGTGAGCCCATGATGGAGGGGAAAGCTTTGAAATACAAGAATGCGTTTTCATATTGATGTATGCACGCTGCAAATGTAAGATGAGAGTAAAATACGGATCCGAGCCCAGAGATCCGGTGGGTTGATTGCTTCATTAATCTAACATGGATATTACATATAATGACAGCGATTGGGTTGGATATCAGATGGAAGTCCATGCTTCATAAAAGACAAATGGCAAGGGGGGAGAATATGATCCGGCAGCGATTGTTCCGTTATGCAGTGTACCGCAACATGTTTCTCAGTTTTGTTTTGCTTACGGCAGCTATGATTGCGCTTGTAACCGTCGTCCTGTTTACGATGTTCTCCTGGAGCACCGCGAAGGAGGTAGGAAAAATCTCCGAGTCCATGCTGAAGCAGAACAGCGCCGTATCCAGCGTCATCCGCGATCAGATTTATAATGTCGGCAACCTGCTGCTCAGCGACAAGGAGATCGTGAACGCTCTGTTGGATAAAAAAGCCGATCCGCTCAAGCAGTACGGCGTGTTCGTCACGCTGAACCGAATTCAGTCCACGTACCCGTTCATTCATTCCATCGGAATCTATAACGGCTCGAATAATACGTATCTCAACACGAAAGGGATTACCAAAGAGCAGGAGAAGGAGCTGCTTGAGAAGATCAACAGCAAGAATACGACGTACTTTCACCTCTTCCCGCGCAGGATATCGGTCGCCAGTTCGCCAAGCCGAAGCGAAGACGTGCTGACCTTTGTTCTCCTTCCGAGCTACTATTCGCCGCTCAGCTCCAAAGGCGCCATCGTGATCAACATGAGCACCTCCACCATACAGGAGCTCATTGGCGGATACCGGAACGAAGCGGTGGATTCGCTGTATGTTATTGATGATCAAGGAACGATCATTACCCATTCGGACCGGGCCCGCTTCATGGAGGATATTTCGCAGGAATCGTATGTGCAGTCCATTCTGTCCTCCACTTCGGAAAGCGGCTATTTCACCCGCTCCATCGACGGCAGCAAAAGCATCGTTACCTACGTCAAATCGAAGGATATGAATTGGACGTTTATCAGCGTGAGCCAATATCAAAATCTGCTGTTCAACATGCAGACCTTGCGAACGACGGCGTTGATCCTTGCGTTGGCCTGCTTTGTCGTCAGCATTTTCCTGTCGATCTGGCTGACCCATCACGCGTACAATCCGATTCGCCACCTGCTGGAGAAGATGATCCCCCTTCCGAAAATGAAGGAAAACCGCCGTCAAATCAACGAATTCGCTATCCTCGATACGACCTACGCAGAGATGACGGTACGAATGCGGTCGATGGAATCGGAAGCTTCGGTCGCCCGAGAGGCCCAGGTGCTGCAGCTGCTCAGCGGCGGCGATGAGACGGCATTCCGGCGATTGGCCAGGGACGGCAATGGGCCGTATTTCCTGGCGGCGGCCCTCCTTCTTGATAGCCAAGACGGCTCGCCCGGCGGTGAGGACGGGAAGCTGCAGTCGTATTCCTGCGCCGCCGTCGCCCGGGCTGCCCAGCAGATGCTGGAGCCGGAGGGAGCGTGGGTGGCCGCGGTCGGGGAAGGCGTCGTAGCGGTTATTCTGCCGATCAAGCAGAACCGGCCGCCGATCCGGGTAACCGGCATGCTGGAGGAGCTGCAGGGCGAAATGCTCCGTACGCTCCGCGTATCCGTCACGGTAGGAATCGGAACGGCCGCGCAGACGTACGAGGAGCTGCGTGAGTCGTTCGATTACGCGCAATCCTGCTTCCGGCAGCGGTTTTTCGAAGGCAAGGGCAGGCTGTTCCATTGCGATCCGGTCGTCGCCGCGGAGAAGGAGCGGTCCGATGCGCAGTATCCGGACAAGCGGGAGAAGCGGATCATCGAGGCCATCAAGCTTCAGCAGCGGGACAAGCTGGAGAAGGAAATCGACCTGTGGATCAAGGAGATCCGGGATTACAACTATCACGAAGTAATGTTTTTCATGAATCAGTTCATCGGCGGTCTATACAAGCAGCTCAATGTCCACACGGTGAAGAGCCGGGAGAGTGCGGAGCTGTTCCTTGGCTTCACGCGGCGCATTACCCGTTTCCAGACGCTGCAGGAAACCGCGGATGCCTTGAAGGAGCTCGCCCTGCGGCTTTGCAGCCTGTCCGAGGAGTCGGGCGCGGTGCGGCATGCCGAGGTCGTGGACTTCATTCAGATGTACGTGCGCAAGCACTATGCAAGGCCGGATATGTCGCTCGAGCAGGTGGCGGGCGAGGTCAAGCTGTCCCGAAGTTATGTCGGCAAGCTGTTCAAGGCGCATTGCGAGCTGTCGTTCAACGATTACTTGAATGCCGTCCGCCTGGAGAAAGCCAGAGAGCTTCTCGTGAGCACCGAGGAGTCGGTGCAATCGATCAGCGAGAAGGTGGGCATTTTGAATACGACCTACTTCTATACGCTGTTTAAAAAGCATTACCAAATCTCGCCCGCGCAGTTCCGAAGCCAGCATGCGATTGAGACGAAAAAAGCGCAGTGACGGATCGCGTATATAGTGCATTTTCAAAAATTGAAGTTCTGGTGGCTTCCTGACCTGGTTCATGATGGATAGAGGACTTATTGGACAGCCTCTTCAAGCGTTTTAAAATGGCGAAATCGATCATTTTGAAGTATACGCAGTCGCCGATGTCTCCTTAAGATAGGAACCGTACCGCAAGACCAAACCAAATGAAGTCAGGGGGAGACAGGCATGAAAAAAAGGAAAGCGCTAGCAATGTGGTTGGCCGCGATGTTCATCATTTCCGTGATCGCGGGCTGCTCCGGCGGAGGAGATGCCGGCGGGGAGAAGGGCTCCGCAAGCGGGGAGAGCAGCGGAGAGAAGAAGCTGCCCGTCCGGTACTTGCTCCCGGGCACCGCGCCGCAGGATTTGGATACCGCGGTTAAAGCGATTAACGAGAAGCTTGAGGCCGACGGTCTGAACCTTACGTATGAACCGACGTACATCGCCTGGGACGTATGGGATCAGAAGACCAACCTCATGATGTCCACAGGCGAAGAATTCGAGCTGATCGCCATCATGCACGATACGAAAGGGCCGACCGTGCTTGCCGGGACGGGCGGGATCATTCCGATCGACGATCTCCTGAACCAATACGGCACCGAGCTGAAAGCCTCCATGCCGGACTGGATCTGGGAATCCGCGAAAATCGACGGCAAGATCACCTACGTGCCGAACTTCTGGGCGGACACCGCTTATAATGACGGCATGTTCACGATCCGGACCGATTTGCTTGAGGCCAATGGCCTGACGCCGCCGAAATCGCCGGAGGAGCTGCTCGATGCGGCAGAGACTCTGCAGAAGAACTGGCCGCAGGACAACAAGAACGTATATATCAAAATGCTGGAGGAGCCTGCCTACTTCCTGCACACGACCTACGACACCTATCCGTTTACGGTGGCCGACAACATGATCTACATCGACCAGCAAGGGAACGTGAAGTCCTGGCTTGAGACCGAGGAGTTCAAAAAAGACGTGCAGTACATGAACGAAGCCTATGCGCGCGGACTGATCATGAGCGATCTGTTGACGACGCCTACGGAAGTCATCAACCAGGAAGAGCTGGCCGGACGTTATCTGTACCGTCCGGGGGATGTCGGCTTGAGCGACGCCATCCTTCAAACCTTCCCGGATGCCAAGCTGGATATTTACTATCTGGCTGACCAGCCGAAGTTCAGATCGTATGCGATCCGGAACTCGAACGGGGTATCGGCAACGTCTCCGCACCCGGAAGCCGCCATTCAGTTCCTCAATTGGGTATACAGCAGCCAAGAGAACATGGATCTCGTGCAGAGCGGCGTGAAGGACGTGCATTGGAAGGATACCGGCAAGAATACCAAGGATTATCTCGCCAAGAACGAGAACGGTTCTCCGACGTATGAGCTGCCTTACTGGCTGCTTGGTCACGTCGAGATGAACCGGTATCCGACGAATACCGACCCTGCGCGTCTGGAACGCCGTACAACCATCGCGGACGATGCCGTGAACAGTATTACGATCGGCTTCACCTTTGATCCAACGAATGTCGCCTCCCAGTACGCCAACTGCATTGCCGAGTTGAAGACGAGCGTCTATCCGGTCATGCACGGGGTCGTGAAATACGAGGACGGTTACGACAAAATGCTTGCTTCCATGAAGGCTGCGGGTCTTGACGAGGTCGTGGCGGAATACAAGCGGCAATTCGATGAATGGAGAGCGAGTCAGCAATAATCGCTCCTCACCCGGGGTGCGATGCATCCATCAGGAACAGGGCAATCCCTCGCCCGGCTTCAGCCGGACGAGGGATTTTTTTGGGTTGGTGCGAATCATGAAGCAGGCTGCCTGGAAATGAGACTTCAATCGATCGATATTGACCAATTTCGAAGTTTTCCCTCAAAAGTAAAGTGTTCAAGACAGGCCTCTACGGGATAGAGTAAAGGGCATACCAAGCCTCTTTTCGAGGCGACCCCATCATAATCGCGGTTGACCTGCCTAGCGGCGGATCAGCCTTAAGGAGGACATGAAGAATGACCAATCAGGCGCCAGCCATCCGGGAAGGGTGGAAATGGTTTACGGAAAGCCGGTACGGCATGTTCATTCATTTCGGGCCGTATGCCCAATACGGGCGCGGCGAGCAGGTGCTGTTTCGGGAGCATCTGGACCAGAACGAATATGCACGGAGGGCCTGCGAGTGGAATCCGGAGTTTTTTGACGCCGAGCTGTGGGCCTACACGGCCCGGAAGGCCGGCATGAAGTATGCATGCTTGACGACGCGCCATCATGACGGATACTGCCTATGGGATACAGCCACGACGGATTACTCGAGCGCGAAGCAGGCTCCCGGCCGGGATCTTGTCCGGGAATTCACCGACGCCTTCCGAGCGGAGGGGCTCCGGGTCGGCTTATATTACTCCTGGATCGATTGGCGGATCCCGGCCTATTTCGACGGACCGGAGAAGGATCCGGAAGGCTGGGAGGTCATGAAGCGATATTTGCATACCCAGGTGGAAGAACTCGTCACGAATTACGGACGCATCGATCATTTCTTCTTCGACGGGGTGTGGCCGAGAACGGCCGAGGACCTGGACAGCGTGAAGCTGGTGGAGCGGATGAAGTCGATTCAGCCCGACATCCTGGTGAATAACCGTCTCGGGCTGTCCGAGGAGGAGAAGCTCCATGCAGACGGAGGCGGCGGCTCCGGGGATTCCGAGGTGCTCGGCGATTTTGGTTCTCCCGAGCATGTCATCGTCCCGGACCAGAAGCGGCTCTGGGAGTCCAGTCAGGTGACGACGTGGCGGCTGTGGGGCTACACGAACGGCGAACGCTGGCGTCCGGCCGATGTACTGCTCGACATGCTGTGCGAGTGCGCGGAGAAGGGCGGCACGGTGGGCGGCAATCTCCTGCTCAATGTCGGGCCGCAGCCGGATGGGCAGCTGCCTCCTGCGTTCGTGGAGCGTGCCCTCAAGATCGGGCAATGGCTGGAGGTGCACGGTGAGGCGATTTATGGCTCGGACGGCGGAAACCTGACCGAGTTTATTACCTACGGACGGCAGACCATGAAGGGCAATTATCTGTATCTCATTATCCGGTTCTGGGACGGAAGACCGGTGCTGCGGCTGGCGGATCTCATCACGCCCGTAAACCGGGTAACGCTGCTCACGACAGGACAGGAGCTGGATTTCCGGCAGGAGGGTGACGTGCTCTGGATCGAAGGACTGCCGAAGGAGCGTCCGAGCGAGCTGTTTCCGGTCATCCGCATCGAATGCGAGAGCAGGCCCGAGACGAACCAGTGGGGACGGGAGCGTCTGTGGATGGGAGATCCATCCCGAATTGCCGATTGGGCGAGAACGCGCGGGACATCCGTCTACGCCGACGGCCAGCCGAGAGACGGAGCCGGAAAGGAGTAAAGGATCATGAGAACGCTGTTATTTTACGATGAGCAGTTCCCGTATGCGGGCGAGCGGCCAACCGCGGACGCCCTGGAGCGGATGAAGGAATGGACGGAGGTCGCAAGCGCCGAGACGTTAGCCGGTCGGTTATCGGAAGGCGGCTGGGATACGTTGATTCACCTTCACGGGCCGTATTTTCCAAAAGCGGCTTGGGAGGCGATCGAATCCCATTTGAAGGACGGCGGCGGTCTGGTCTATGCGGGTGGCGTGCCGTTTCGGCGGCCGGTCCGCGAGCTGAACGGATCGTGGCATGCCGAACGCGAACAGCTGGCTTATCATCAGCGGATGGATATTCACGATGCGCTGGCGGTGGATGTGTCGCGGGTAAGGAAGCTGAAGGCATCTGCCGAATTTCCGATTTTGCAGGGACGTGAGGAGCTGTTCGGCATTGAACCGACGTGGGGATTGACGCTGCATCCAACCAAGGCAAGCGATATTCCCGCCGAGATGGGGGCATGCGGTCCCATGGACACCGTTATCTCGCCGCTCTTGATCGGCGAGGACGGAGATCGGCGTGAGCGCTGCGCACCGGTGGTGATGCTGGAGCAGCACAAGGGCGACTATGCCGGGGGCCGCTGGATTCTGATCAACCAGCAGCTGCAGGCCATGTTCTGGGAAGCGGAAGGTGCGGCCGCGCTGCGGGAGCTGGCTGACTACGCCGGCAGAGGCGTGACCGAGCTTTGGCTGAAGCCGAACTATGCCGCATATGAGCCGGGCGAATCGCCGCAAGTGACGATTCAGCTGCAGGCGCTGTCGCGGACGTCCGTTCCGGCTCAGGCATGGCAGTTCGAGGTACGCCTCATCAAGGACGGTTCCGGCAAGCCCGAATGGTCCGGGCAGGCGAGGTCCGAAGCCGGCGCGCCGCAGCGGGATCTGCAGCAGCTACGCTTATCCATCCCCGTGCGGCTGGAACCGGGCCTTTACCGGATCACGTGCGAAGCCGTCTCCGAGTCCGGAGAAAGGCGCCATCTGACCCAGGCGGTATGGGGCGTCGACCGCTCCTTGCTGCAGGCCGGGGATCGGCTGGAGTGCGGCCGCGACTATTTCCGCCGCGGCGGCCGAACCGTCCCGATCGTCGGTATGACGTATATGACATCCGACGTTGCGCGCAAGTTCCTCCATCTGCCGAACGTGCAGCGTTGGGATGCGGATATGGCCGAAATGAAGCGGGCCGGCATCAATCTAGTCCGGACGGGGATATGGACGGGATACCGGATGATCATGTTCGCCGACGGCCATGCGGCCGAGGATGTGATGCGGGCGATCGACGCTTTTATTCTGACGGCCAAACGGCATGAGCTGGAAGTGACCTTTACCTTCTTCTCGTTTGCACCGGAAGCATGGGAAGGCGTGAACCCTTACCTGGACCCGCGCTCGGTAGAGGCGCAGAAGCGATTCGTAGCTTCCATCGTGACAAGACACCGGGGGACGACCAACGTGCATTGGGACCTGATCAACGAGCCGTCGCTATTTGATCCGAAGCGGATCTTTGAAGGTCCCGTCACGATCGGAGACCGGTTCGAGCGGAAGGCATGGGCCGAGTGGCTCCGGCAGCGGCACGGCAATGATATTGCGCTGCTCCAGGAGCGCTGGAACATGACGCCGGGCGAGCTTCCTTCGTTCGAAGCAGCCATCGCTCCGAGTCCGGACGACAAGCTGTTCAACAGCGTGCTGCAGCCGAAGAAATGGGGACCGTGGCTGGACTTCACGCTGTTCACGATGGACATGCATAATCGCTGGGCCTCCGAGCTGATCGGAACGATCCGGCGCTGCGATCCGTACCAGCTGGTTACGGTGGGGCAGGATGAGGGCATCTGCTCCCAGCGTCCGTCGCCGTCCTTCTACGGCCCCGCCGTCGATTATACGACGGTCCATTCCTGGTGGCAGAACGATCATCTCGCATGGGACGGCGTATTCACGAAGACGCCGGACAAGCCGAATTTGGTCCAGGAGACCGGTATCATGCACGTGCAGCGTCCCGACGGCATTGCCAAGCGGACGGAAGAGGAGCTGCGCAATATGCTGGAGCGCAAGTATGCCTACGCTTTTTCGACCGGGGGAGCGGGGGCCGTGCAGTGGATTTGGAATATCAATTACTTCATGGATAACGCCAACGAATCCAACATCGGAGCCCTTCGGGCTGACGGCACGCAGAAGCCGGAGGCTGATGTGTCCTATGATTTCGGACGCTTTATGAACGAAGCGGCCGGCATACTTGACGATAACCGGCAGCTGGAGGAGATCGCGGTTGTATTTCCGTATTCGAACGATTTTTCGAGCCGCAAGCTGGCGTATGAAGCAACGACAAGAGCCATGCGTACGCTTACCTTCGGGATGAATGTGCATCCGCGCGGCATCGGCGAATATCAGCTGGCCGATCTGAAACGGTATCCGGCCAAGCTGATCATCGTGCCAAGCGCCCATAATTTCGACGATGCCGCGTTCGAAGAGCTGCTCGGGCTGGCAAGAGCCGGGAGCACCGTTCTCTGGAGCGGACCGCTCCGTACCGATGCGTACTGGGGACCGGCACACCAGCGTCTGCAGTCGGAGCTTGGAGAGACGATTCATGCGAACGTTCTTCGGGAAGAGGCGCTGCAGCTGGCGGGAGATCGTTATGCCGTTTCGTTCGGCGAGCGGAAGATCGGCACATTGGCGGTGGATCGCCCCGCAGGGCAGCCGGACGGCGAGCTTGCGCCGATTACGGTTCCATTGGATGCAGGGCGGTTCATCTGGTGTCCGCTGCCGGTCGAGCTGAACGAGCGCTGGGAGCCGATTCAGGCGCTGTATTCGGAGGCGATGCAAGCGGCCGCCGTTTCGCCGGAGCTGGAGTGGCTGAAAGGAGGCGGGCTGCCGGGCATTTACGGTCGCAAGCTGGCGTTTGAACGGGGCAGCCTGTACATCTTCATCTCCGAGTATGGAGTTACAACGGATATCGAGGTACGAGACCCTGATTCCGGATCGGCCTTTCGATTTCCGTTGGAACGGGAGCGAACCGTTATGTTCACGGCCGATCCCCAAGGACAGATACAGACCGTATATCGTCCGGAAGAAGTGCCGATCGTGCAGCTTCAACAGGCCAAGCATTAGACCGCACAAGGTTTTGCTGGACCATTAAGCGGTTTTTGTAAGCAGGAAGCGGCTCGGCAGGCTAAAGGCCCTGCCCGTCTTCGGTTCAGGGAGGCTCGCCGGCCGATTCGCTCGTGCCGGGGAGCCTCTTTATTCATGCTCCCAAGCTTTGGTTGGCTTGAGGTGCAGCTATTATAAATCCCGCATTGACGGCTGATAAAAAAGAACGTAGACTAGTCGGTAATAACGTTATTATGAATTAGCCTAACAAAAATAACGATGTTAACGAAACATTCTTAAAACATTCAATCATCATGAAAAGGAAGGTGCGCGATGGATTATAAGAACGCTTCATTGCCGATTGAGCGGCGTGTCGAAGACTTGCTTGCGCGAATGACGGTCGAGGAGAAAATCGGTCAGCTGATTCAGCCGTTCGGCTGGAAAGCCTATACCCGAAGCGATGACGGTACGATTCGGGTGACGGACGAATTTAAGCAGCAGCTTGCGGAAGGCGGAATCGGCTCTTTATACGGAACGCTGCGGGCGGATCCATGGACCGAGGTGACGCTTGAAAACGGGTTATCCCCGCGGGAAGGGGCGGAAGCGGTCAACGTGATTCAGCGCTATGCCATCGAGCATTCGCGGCTCGGCATTCCGATTCTGTTCGGGGAAGAATGCTCCCACGGGCATATGGCGATCGGCGCGACCGTATTTCCGGTTCCGCTTACGATCGGAAGCACCTGGAATCCGGAGCTGTTCCGGAGCATGTGCCGCGCCGTTGCCGCCGAAACCCGCGGCCAAGGCGGCGCGGCGACGTACTCGCCGGTGCTGGACGTGGTGCGCGACCCCCGCTGGGGCCGCACCGAGGAGACGTTCGGCGAGGATCCGCATCTGGTGGCCGAATTTGCGGTGGCGGCCGTGCAGGGGCTGCAGGGCGACCGCCTCGATGCGGAGGACAGCCTGCTGGCTACGCTGAAGCATTTCGCGGGCTACGGCGCCTCGGAAGGCGGGCGCAACGGAGCGCCCGTCCATATGGGGCTTCGCGAGCTGCATGAAATCGATCTGCTGCCGTTCCGGAAAGCCGTCGAAGCGGGGGCGCAATCGGTGATGACCGCTTATAACGAAATCGACGGAGTGCCTTGCACGTCCAGCCGGTACCTGCTGCATGACGTGCTGCGCGAAGCGTGGGGCTTCGACGGCTTCGTCATCACCGATTGCGGCGCGATCGACATGCTGAAGAGCGGCCATAATACAGCCGCTTCCGGGGAGGAAGCCGCGGCGCAGGCTCTCACGGCCGGCGTCGACATGGAGATGTCGGGATCGATGTTCCGGGCGCATCTCCGGCAGGCATTGGAGCAGGGACATATCACCGAGAACGACCTGAACACGGCGGTTGGCCGAGTTCTTGCGATGAAATTCCGGCTGGGCTTGTTCGACCGTCCCTATACGGACCCTGAACGGGCGGAGAAGGTCATCGGATGCGAGGAGCATATTGAGTTAGCCCGCCGCGTAGCGGCCGAGGGGGTTGTCCTGCTGAAAAATGAAGGCAATGTCCTGCCCCTGAACCCGAAGACCGGTAAAATCGCGGTCATCGGACCCAACGCCAATGCGCCATACAACCAGCTCGGCGACTATACCTCACCGCAGCCGCCGGGTCAGATCATAACCGTGCTGGAGGGGATCCGCAGGCACATTGGCGAGGATGCGGACACGCGCGTTCTGTACGCGCCCGGATGCCGAATCCAAGGCGATTCCCGAGAGGGCTTCTCCCATGCGCTGGCATGCTCGGCGGAGGCCGATGTCATCGTGATGGCGATCGGCGGCTCCAGCGCGAGAGATTTCGGGGAAGGCACGATCGATCTCCGAACCGGCGCTTCGGTCGTAACCGGGCTTGCACAGAGCGATATGGAATGCGGAGAAGGCATCGACCGCTCCACCCTGCATTTAATGGGCGTGCAGCTGGAACTGCTGCAGGAAATCCATAAGCTCGGCAAACCGGTGGTCGTCGTCTATATCAACGGCCGTCCGATTACCGAGCCGTGGATCGACGAGCATATTCCGGCGATCCTCGAAGCATGGTATCCCGGTCAAGAGGGTGGCAGCGCCATCGCTGATATTTTGTTCGGTGACGTCAACCCGTCCGGTCGCCTGACGCTGACCATTCCGAAGGAGGTCGGCCAACTGCCGATCAACTACAATGCGAAGCGGACCCGGGGCAAGCGTTATCTCGAAACGGATCTGGAGCCGAGATATCCGTTCGGCTACGGGCTAAGCTATACGGATTTCCATTACGGCAATTTGAGCGTAGAGCCTGCCGTTATTCCGGCTGACGGCTCCGCTGCGGTCCGGATCGTCGTAACCAACAGCGGTCCTCGGGATGGCGCTGAAGTCGTTCAGCTGTATGTCTCCGATCTGGCCGCGTCGGTAACCCGGCCGGAGAAAGCGCTGAAGGCCTTCCGCAAAGTGTTCCTGAAAGCCGGGGAATCCCGGGAGGTGACATTCATGGTCGGACCCGAGCAGTTGGAGCTGATCGGTCCCTACATGAAGGCCGTTGTGGAGCCGGGAGAATTCCGCATTCGGGTCGGTCCCGATTCGAAGCGGGGAGAAGCCGTGAACTTACGGGTTGAAGGCTAGCGACTGGAAGATATTTATGACAACAAGGAGGATCACAAACCTTGATTCAATATAAACTCCCGAAGATTGACATTCCGGACATGAAGCTGCCGGCTGCTGTTCAGGCGACGATGGAGGAGGCCAGAGTCAAGCTGGCGCATCGCCCAAGGCTGCTGCAGCAGTTTTTGAACTGCTTCCCGAATACCCTGGAGACGACGATGAAGCTGATGGATGACGGCACCACATTCGTTATTACAGGCGACATTCCGGCGATGTGGCTGCGCGATTCCGTCGAGCAGGTGATCCATTACGTGCCTTTGGCCAAGGAGGATCCGGATCTGCAGCGGATCATCGGAGGGCTTGTGAAGCGGCATATGATGTATGCAAGCCATGACCTGTACGCGAATGCATTTAACGAATCCGCCAACGGCTGGCACTGGGATGCCAATGACGAGACCGAGATGTCGGCTTGGGTGTGGGAGCGTAAATTCGAGCTCGACTCCCTCTGCTTTACGATCCGCCTTGCCTATGCGTACTGGCAGGAAACGGGACGGAGCGATATTTTCGACGAGCGGTTCAAGGGGGTCATGGAAGGCATCATACGCCTCTGGCAGACCGAGCAGCGGCATTTCGAGCGTTCGGACTACCGCTTCGAGCGCCGGAATTGCCCGCCGATCGATACGCTTCGAAGCGAGGGCAGGGGCATGCCGGTCAATTATACGGGAATGATCTGGTCCGGCTTCCGGCCCAGCGACGACGCTTGCGAATTCCATTATAATATCCCGGCGAATATGTTCGCGGTCGTGTCCCTGCGGCAAATGAAGGACATCGCGAAATGGGTGTTCCGCGACGAAGCGCTGGTTAACACCATCTCGAGGCTTGAAGAAGAGGTGGAACACGGAATCCGGTTATACGGCACCTACCGGCATCCCGAATATGGCTTGATCTATGCCTACGAAACAGACGGTTACGGCAATTACTGCCTGATGGACGATGCCGGCACGCCGAGCCTGCTCTCCATACCATATCTGGGCTTCGCGGACAAAGACGATGAGATTTATCAGAATACGCGCCGTTTCGTATTGAGCAAGGACAACCCTTATTATTACGAAGGAACAGCCGCCAAGGGAATCGGGAGTCCGCATACGCCGCCGGGTTATATTTGGCATATGGCGCTTTCCATGCAAGGTCTTACCGCCGCAGCGGACGAGGAGCTCCGGTCGATGCTCGATATGCTGGAGGCTACCGATGCAGGAACCGGGTTTATGCATGAAGGCTTCCACGCCGATAACCCGGATCAGTATACGCGTTCCTGGTTTGCCTGGTCCAACAGCCTGTTTGCGCAGCTCGTGCTGGAAGGGATGAAGAAGGGACTCGTGTAAGGCGGCTGCCTTGAGACCGTACGGAAGTAAAGGCATTTTCTTTCGATTGACGAAAAAAACAACGCAGTGTATGACGTATCCCGGACTTCTTCCGGGCGACTCGCTGCTTTTCCCCAGATGTTTGTCCGCTTCAGCCTGACCTTATGGTCAGGCTGAAGCAATCATGGTGATGAAGTGGAGGCGACCCATGAAGCTGCTGTGGCACAAGTCGATTTATCCGAAAATTGTGGCCGGCTTTTTGCTTGCGATCGTCCCGGTGTATGCCGCCGCCTTGTACATGAACGAATCGGGACTTCGTAGCGTAGAGCAGGAAATTACCCATTCCTTGAATGCAAAGACCCATTTCTTCATACGCACGCTGGAACAGGAGCTGCGCTCGACGGTGCAGCTTATGAACGATTTATCCCAGGACTCCGACCTCCAGAAACTCAGCACCATCGCGCCCGCCATGAGCCGCTCCGAATATTTCCAGTCCATTAACCGCCTCCAGGGCAAAATGCGGCTGCTGCAAAACTCCAATCAATACATGCAAGAAGCCAAAACCTACGTTCCGTTGATCGGGAAAACGATCGAGCAGGTGTCCTATGAAGGCGCCATGCCGACGGAACAGATGGAGGCGCTAGCCAAGCGGCCGGATGGCATCGTCTTCGAGTGGGAGGACAAGCTTCAGCTCGGCATGGTATATCCGGAACGATGGCGGACAGATACAGCACCCAATTTCGTCATTGCGGCGGAGCTATCCGTTCCGAAACTGCAATCGGCGCTGCTTCAGCTCGCATCCGGGGACGGCGGTGCCGTTCTTCTTGGGGGGGACAGGAGCTGGACCCTGACGCCGGAAGGCGGGGGAACGATCGGAAACAGGCTGGCTGGCCATATTGATATGAAAGCGCTGACAAATACGGAGTTTTCCAAAGTTCCTTACAACACGAAGGCGGTGATCGATGGGGCGTCCTACTGGGTTAGCGCGGAGCGATCCGCCTTCCTGAATGCCGATCTGGTGATCTATGTGCCCGAGGCTGAATTTTTGGGGCCGCTCGGCAAATACCGCATCCTCTTTTTTGGCTTGTCGGGCTTCTCTCTGCTGGTGGTCATCGGCTTCTCCGGCTGGATTTACAGCCGGATTCATCAGCCGCTGCAGCGGATGGTCCGGGCATTCCGCAGCATCGATTTCGATAGTCCGCGCATGGAACTGCGCCATAAGCATCATGATGAATTCCATTATTTATACGAGCAGTTTAACCATATGGTAAAGAGGCTGCAGGCACTGATTCACGAGGTGTTCGAGCAGAAGATCCGATCCCAGCGCTCCGAGCTGAAGCAGCTTCAATCCCAAATCAACCCGCATTTTTTATATAACAGCTTCTTTACGCTGCACCAGATGGGGGCGATGCAGGATTATGACAATATCGTCCGCTTCACGCGGCATTTGGGGGAATATTTCCGGTATATCACCCGGAACGCCGCCGACGAAGTTCCGCTGAAGGCGGAGGTAGGGCATGCCAAAGCTTATGTGGACATTCAGACGATCCGTTTCCACAACCGGATCTCCGCCCATTGGGACGACATTCCGGCTACCTGGGAGCAGCTGCACGTTCCGCTGCTGATTCTGCAGCCCCTGATCGAAAATGCATACGAGCACGGGCTTGAGGAACGGGAAGCAGGCGGGCAGATCCAGATCACCATGGCGGCTGATCGGCAAACGCTGCACATCATCGTGGAGGATAACGGCGAGAGGTTAACGGACGAGAAGCTGTCGGGCTTGCAAGCCATGATTGAAACCCCCGATTGGAAAGGAGAGATCACCGGTCTATCCAATGTGCACCGGCGCTTGCAGTTAAAATTCGGACCTGAGAGCGGACTGACCTTTTCAAGAAGCAGGTTGGGCGGTTTGAGAATTGACATGAAACTGCCGACCGCAAGAGAGGAGCGATATTAATGAGAAGCGTTTATCGAATCTTGATTGTGGATGACGAACCCTTTATCGTGAACGGGCTTGCCGATTTATGCCAGAATGCGGAACATCTCGGGCTCGAGGTGCATAAGGCTTACTCCTCTTCGGAGGCTTTGGCCTGGCTCAAGCGGGCGAAGATGGATATCGTCCTGTCCGATATTAAAATGCCGGGATTAAACGGTCTTGCCCTATACAAAGAAATATCCAGGCAGTGGCCCCGCTGCAAGGTCATATTCTTGACCGGATACGACGACTTCACCTATGTCCAGGAGGCCATTCGGCTGGGCAGCGTCGATTATGTATTGAAGGCGGAAGGAAACGATGCGGTGCTGAAGGCGATCGAAAAAACCGTGGAATTGCTTGACCGGGAGGTGGAAGAAGGCGGGCTGATCGCCAAAGCGAGAGAACATATGCGCAGGGCGCTGCCGTTTCTGCAGCAGCAGTATGTCCTCGAGCTGATGCAGCGGACGCCTGAAAGCATTTCGCAGCCGGAGCTGGAGCAGCGTTTTTCGGAGCTGGAAATGAAGCTTGCGGCCGACAAGCCCTGCCTGCTGCTGCTGTGCCGGCTGGATACCCGGAACAGGGAGGACGGCCCGTCGACCCAATCGCTGATGTCGTATGCGGTCCAGAATATCATTGGCGAGCTGCTCAGTCCGATGACCACCGGCTTGGCGGTGGAATACGGCCGTTCCAAAATGATCTGGGTGCTGCAGTACAACGAGCACGGGGAGGTTCAAGAGGAGGGCAGCCGGTGGCCAGAACCGAAACAGGAACAGGAACCGGAACGGGTCCAACGCTTTGTCCATGGGATGCTGGAGCAGATTCAGGACGTCTGCAGATCGCTTCTGCGCGTCAAGACCTCCTTCGCGATAGCAGGCGAGTGGGTCGGCTTTGCACGCCTGGGGGAGAAGTTCGAAGGGCTGAAGCGGCTCCTGGACAGCGGCCTCGGCATCGGTCAGGAGTCTCTGCTGTCGGAAACGGGCCCGCGAAGCCACTCGGAAGGTACGGGGAACTTTCTTGGTCGCTCCCGCGTGTTTCTGAAACGGATGGAGCTTCTGCGCGGCTGCCTCGACAACGGGGATCGCGAAGAATTTCTGCACCTCCTTCGCGAGGTGACGGATGCCTCTTCCTTCCCGCCCGAAATTTCGCATCTGTTGAAAATGGAGGTGTATTACGGCCTGGTCTCCGTGCTGATGCCGTCCCTCGTGGACATGGAAGCTTTATCCCATGCCGTGGAGGGTGAAGGGAATGTCGACTATATCCGGCTGACCCATCTGGAGGAGCATGACTCTTGGGCAGAGGCGAGCGCGTACTTCGAACGGCTGGCCGAAATCATCTTCAACCGCAAAGAGCAAGGGAAACAGGAGCAGCAGCATGAGGTCATCGACAAGGTCAAACGATATATCGAGGATAACCTTGCCGGCGACCTTTCCTTGACACAGATCGGGGAGGCCGTGGGGCATAATCCTTCGTATTTGTCCAGATTGTATAAGCAGGTGACCGGGGAAGGGCTGTCCGATTCGATCAATGCCGCCCGGCTGGCCAAAGCGAAGCAGCTGCTGAAGGAGACCACGGATAAAATCCATGTCATCGCAGCGGCCGTCGGGTTCAGCTCACCGCCTTATTTTTACCGCTTCTTCAAAAAAACGACCCATCTAACGCCGCAAGAATATAGAGAACTTCAAAACTTGTAAACAGAAGATATCAAAGTAAAGAGCTTTAAGTAGATAGCTCTTTTTTTGTTCCCGTATACTCATTACAAATATGAAATCCGAGGAGGTCGCAAACATGAAGCCCAAGAAAATCATGCCCCGACTGCTGGTCGGCATGCTGATGATTGTTGTTATGTTAAGCGCTTGCAGCAAAGGTGAGACCGGAGGGAATACGCCCGATTCCGCCTCGAATCCGGAGGCTTCGACCCAGGAACCCGGTGACCCGTTCGGCAAGTATGATCCCCCGATTCAGCTGAATGCGGTCCGGTATGTCGGCGAGGAAGTGAAATTCCCGTCCGGGCAGGACATCAAAAACAACGTGTGGACCGAGCTTTACAAAGAAATGGGCATTAACCTCAACTACAAATGGGTGGTGACCGGCCAGGAGCAGTACGAATCCAAAATGAATATCGCGATTGCCTCGAACGATCTCCCGGACATTATGCAGGTCACGCCGGAGCAGCTTCGTCAGCTCGCCGATGCGGGACAGTTGGCGGACTTGACGGCAGCCTTTGAAAATTATGCCAGCGATGATCTGAAGCAGGTCATGGACATCGAGAAGAACGCGCTCCCTTCCGCAACGTTCGACGGGAAGCTGCTGGCGATCCCTTCGACCCAGCCGGTCATCGGCGGCTCGGCCCCGCTGCTGTGGGTGAGGGAGGATTGGATGGAGAAGCTGAAGCTGCCGGAACCGAAAACGATGGACGATCTCGTGACGATCGCCGAGGCTTTTGCCAAAGAAGACCCGGACGGGAACGGCAAGGCAGACACCTATGGGCTCGCGCTCACGAAGGATATCGGATTAAACAGCTCCTCCGTAGGATTCTTTAACGGATTCGGCGGATATCCGCAAATCTGGGTCGAAGACGCGGAAGGTAAGCTGCAGTTCGGCAGCATTCAGCCGGAAATGAAGGAGGCGCTGGCCAAGCTGCAGGATATGTTCAAGAACAAGCTGATCGATCCGGAATTCGGCGTCAAGGACACCGTCAAGGTGTTCGAATCCGTGACGACCCACAAGGTCGGAATGCTCATCGGGCCGAGCTGGTATCCGGCATGGCCGTTCTGGGACATGGTGAAAGAGGATGAATCGGTGAAGTGGAAGTCCTATCCGATCCCGTCTTTGGAAGGGGGGCCGGCCACGGTGCAAATGCCTTTTGCCGTATCCCAATATTATGTGGTCAAGCAGGGGTACGAGCATCCTGAGGTCATCGTCAAACTGGCCAATCTGTATTATGAAAAGCTGTACAGCAGCAATGCCGAATTCGATAAATACGGACAAGTCGTCGAAGACGACGTATCGATCGGCGTCAATAAATACTCGCTGGTTGAGGTCGTCAATCCCAACAAGGACCTGATCCGGCAGGAGGAGCTGGCCAAAGCGCTGGAATCCGGAAGCGACGAGGGCATTACCAGCGCCGAAACCAAGATTATGTTCAAGGAGTTCCAGGAATATCTCGCAGGCAACAATCCGATGGGCTGGTCCGGCTACGCGGCCAACGGTCCGGAAGGCTCCATGAAGCAGCTCCGCGATCTGAACGATGCGGGCAAGGTGATCTCGAACGGTTACGTCGGAGCTCCGACCGAGACGATGGCGGACAAAAAGGCGACGCTTGACCGGCTGGAGCAGGAGACGTTCATCAAAATCATATTGGGCGAGGCCAGCATCGATACGTTTGACGAATTCGTGGCCAATTGGAAAAAGCTCGGCGGCGACAAAATAACGGAAGAAGTCAATGCCTGGAAGGCGGAAAGATAACAGGAGATCCATTCTTTGAAATGAAGGGGAACAGGGGGAGGGAGGTCTTAAAGCCCCGCCCCCTTTCACTTTTCGCATGGACCGAGGATTCACGCATACTGGACAGACTGGAGGAGGATCGCCATGTTAAGCAAGAAACTCCGGCGGCAGCTGCCGCTTCATCTCATGATATTGCCCGGCGTCGTCATCGTCTTGATTTACAGCTACTGGCCGATGGTCGGCATCGCCATGGCTTTTCAGAAGTTCGTGCCGTTTAAGGGCCTGTTCGGCTCCGATTGGATCGGACTGGACAATTTCCGTTATGTGTTCGATTTGCCGGAAACCGGTCAGATCATTTGGAATACGGTGTTTATCGCATTCATGAAGATCATCGGCGGGCTCGTCGTGCCGATCGTCATATCCCTGCTGCTGAACGAGCTGAGAAACGAGCTGATCAAACGGGGCGTACAGACGCTCGTTTATTTGCCCCATTTTTTGTCATGGGTCATCCTCGGGGGGATCTTCATCGATATTTTGTCGCCGACGAACGGAATCGTGAACCAGATCCTGGGCTGGTTCGGCATCGAGCCGATCTTTTTTCTCGGCAGCAACCAATGGTTCCCTTATACCCTGGTCATCACGGACATTTGGAAGGAATTTGGCTTCAGCACCATCGTCTATTTGGCGGCATTGACCTCCATCAATCCTTCCCTATATGAAGCCGCTACGGTCGATGGCGCAAACCGCTGGAAGCAGACCTGGCATATTACCCTTCCGGGCATGATGCCGATCATCATATTGCTGGCGACCCTCTCGCTCGGAAAC
This sequence comes from Paenibacillus ihbetae, assembly GCF_002741055.1. Classification (NCBI taxonomy): domain Bacteria; kingdom Bacillati; phylum Bacillota; class Bacilli; order Caryophanales; family Paenibacillaceae; genus Paenibacillus; species Paenibacillus ihbetae. The sequence continues at coordinate 5,285,316 of NZ_CP016809.1, forward strand.
GTGCTGAACGCCGGCTTCGATCAGGTGTTTAACCTATACAGCCCGCAGGTCTATGAGAGCGGAGACATTCTGGACACGTTTATTTACCGGATCGGGATGCAGGGCGCCCAGTACGGGGTAGCCACGGCAATCGGCCTTTTTAAATCGTTGATCTCGTTTATTTTCATCGTCACGTCCTACGCCCTGGCATCCAAGTTCGCCAATTACCGCATATTTTAGGAAGGAAGTGTCCGTATGCATACATCGTCGCTCAGCCGCAAAATCTTTCTCGCCTTCAACTATACTTTTCTGATCGGCCTCGGGCTGCTGTGCTTTCTTCCGATCCTGCATATTCTGGCAGTCTCGCTCAGCTCCAAGGGAGCGGCGACGGCCGGGATCGTGAAGCTGTGGCCCGTCGATTTCACGCTTGGCTCCTATCAATACGTCCTGAATAAACCCCAGTTCATGGTGGCGATGTGGGTGACCGTGCAGCGGGTCGTGCTCGGTACCGGGATCAGCATGCTCCTGACCCTGCTGATTGCTTATCCGCTGTCGAAGGAGCCGCGGGACTTTAAATTCCGCACGCAATATGCCTGGTTCTTCGTGTTTACAACCCTGTTCTCGGGAGGGCTGATTCCGCGCTACATGACGATCCGGGACACGGGGCTGATCGATACACTCTGGGCATTGATCATACCCGGGGCGGTGGCCGTATTCAACGTGATTTTGCTGCTTAATTTTTTCCGCGGCCTGCCCAAGGAGCTGGAAGAATCCTGCTTCATGGACGGCGGGGGATACGTCACCAGTCTGTGGAACATTTACGCTCCGCTGTCCCTGCCGGCCATGGCCACCGTTACGCTGTTTACGATCGTCGGCCAATGGAACGAATGGTTCGACGGGCTGCTGCTCATGAATTCGCCGGAAAAATACCCGCTCTCCAGCTATCTGCAGACCGTGATCGTCCAGACCAATCTGACCATGGTCAATGCGGATGACGCCGCTGCCTTAGCGGATGTATCGAACCGAACCTTTAAGGCCGCGCAAATCTTCATCGGATCCTTGCCGATTTTGCTGTTGTATCCGTTTCTGCAGCGATTCTTCGTCAAAGGAATCGTGCTGGGCAGCGTCAAGGAGTAATTCCCATGGAAGCTCCCGCGAACCAGAAGAGCCTCAGGTGCTGTCCCTTACAATAAGGCGGGTCGATAGATGGATCGTCTCCGTCGGAGCGCCGGAACGCTCCATGCGGCGTATCAGCGCTTCGACTGCCCGCTGTCCCAGCTCCTCCTTGCACAGATTGACCGTAGTCAACGAAGGCGTGACAAGGGTTGCGGCTTCCACGTTATCGATGCCGGCGATCCGGGTAAACGCTGGAATGGCATGGCCTTCCGATTGAAGCTTGCGCATCCAGCGGATCGCAATATCGTCATTAGCGCCGATCCAGGCGTCCGGGCGCGATGCCGACGTCAGCTCCAGCATCCGTTCATATAATGACTGCTCCCAGGGAGCTCCGTAACGGATTCTCCATTCGGTAAGCTTGACCGCCCCTTCAGGCTGGCGGCTTATCGTTATCCTGGCACCCGTAAGGCGATCCTCAAAGCTGGGCGACCAGGCCTCATCCGTGATTATGGCGATATGCCTGCATTTCAGGGAGAGCAGATGCCTTGTGATGGCGGCTCCGGCTTCGATATTATCGTTGTTCACTTTATCGCAGGAGGCCAGGTCATCTGCATGATCAACCAGCACATACGGACGCTCCGCGCGGGCGATGAGGCTGAGAACCGCCTCGGGAAGGTTGCCCATCACCACGATGCCGCCGCATCGGGACCAATCGAGATGGGGAGCGATCGCTTGCTGTGGTGATTGGTCGGCCCGGGCCGGCTCCGGCTCGGGGGACACGATGATCGCCTTATATCCCAGCTCGTCGCAGCTGCGCAGCAATCCGTTCAAGACCCGCTGCCAATAAACGGCGTTAGCGGAATGGGCATGACTCATGCACACGAGGATGTACGGGGCGGACGATGCTTGTTCCCGTTCCCCGGTCTGCAGGGCGGGAGCCTGCTGCCGCTGCTGGTAGCCCAGCGTTTTAGCCAGTTCCATTACGCGCTGCCGCGTTGCTTCGCTGACTCCGGACTTTCCGCTTAGCGCCCGGGAAACCGCATATTTGGATAAGCCGAGCTCCTCCGCGAGGACCCGGATCGATACTTTTCTTGACATAAACGCTCCTGCTCTCTCATTTCATTCATTTGCAACCAAATGTTATCCTAATAAAAATAACACTTCGAAACCAGGATCACAAGCTGAGAAGCTATAAAGACGATTAAATCAAATAGAGAGCCGCTTGTCCGTTGATAGAGTGGTATAATGAACAGGGAATATGTTGAATTTTGAAAAGAGTGGGACCCTCTTGATCCGATCCATGTCAGTCATACGAACGGTTGATATACTAGGATAAGCGACCCGATTCAACGAGGTGAAAATCGCATGCAAACCTACCAATTTTTAATGACGATCCCGATAACCGAATTGATTGCCTACACTGACGATGATAGCGACGAATATGTGGAGGATCCCGTCCTCATGGACCTTACAAAAGCACTGGATATCGATATTCCGATCACCACGATTTACGAGCGATACTTTGATGCACCGGTTCATTCCGGCGACGTCTTAATGTACGCCTCCCGTAGTCATGGTGATCATTTTGTCGTGCTGGACACGTACAGGGATCCCGTCGATCAGCTGGATCTGATTCGCATCGGATTCGGCTGCACGAAGGAGAGGGTTGCAGTCGTTCGGCAGCTGGTTAGACAGCTGTATGACCGCAGCGAAACCTTTATTCACTATGAAGAAGGGCAATATATTTTGCAAAAGCTGATCGACAACACCGCTTATCCCAAAACCATAGAGCATTATGGTAACGTGTTCCGGCAGCGATTGAAGACATATCCCCAACCCGTTTGAACAGGGCATGAAGACTAATAGAGCGGATCCCTATGGTTCTATCGATTAACGTTTGGCACAAGATGTGGCAGGCCGAGCATTTTAGCTACAAAATACTATGTATAAAAAATTCATTAAAAAACGAACGGGGGCCCCCGAATATGATCCAATCGATCGTACATATCGCGCTTGTTGTAAAAGATTACGACGAGGCTATTGAGTTCTATACCCGTAAGCTGAATTTCACATTGCTCGAGGACACATACCAGCCGGAGCAGAATAAGCGCTGGGTCGTCGTTGCTCCGCCGGGATCGGTCGGTACGACCATTTTGCTTGCCAGGGCATCCAAGCCGGAGCAAGAGCCTTTTATCGGCAATCAAGCCGGAGGAAGGGTGTTTCTGTTTCTGAATACCGATGATTTTTGGCGCGATTACGAGGAGATGGTTCAGCGGGGGATCGAGTTTGTCCGGCCGCCTAAAGAGCAGCCTTATGGAATGGTGGCCGTGTTCAAGGATCTCTACGGAAACCTGTGGGACTTGCTGGAGTTGAATGAAGACCATCCTCTTATGAGAAGAACGAAGTAGCCTTGCGATTCGATTATTCTCTATGGATTTGCTGAAACTGATTTGCTGAAATGTTCCCGATGCTGACGTCATCCGGGGGAACACGCTCTTGAACTGGGAGTAATTTGGCCGGATACCTGGAGCGAGCGTATTACTTCACCTCCAATTGAGGGATCGTGGTTTCCGTTCCCGGGCAGAAACCGGGATTCGCCGCAGACAATAACCCGGCATATTCAGGCTCGCGTTTGGCCAGCTCGGCATAATAACTCCCAATGATATGATTGGCGGATACGGAGCCGTTCTGAAAGTTAAGCGCGCATGGGGAGGGAACATGGCTGTAGTCGTAGGTTTTGTCCCGTTTCGGAAGCTTGTAGACAGGAGGCGGGGCATGGGTTACCACATCGAGCAGATTGGCGATCCGGTAGCTGTTCGGCACATAATGGGCAAAGGCTTTCGAAAAAGCGTGATCCCCAACGCGCGGCGACCCGAACGTAAACAGGAAGAGAGCGCGTTCCGTATTCGCGGCGACGTCGATGGCGCATAACGTTGCAAGGGCTGCACCCAGGCTGTGCCCGGTCAGGAACAAGGGCTTCTCAGGATCCAATCGCCGAAGCGCAGCCGTTATTTGCCTGCGGGCGGAAGAATAAATGCTCATGAACCCGCGGTGGGCGAGGACCTCGTCCTTGATATAGCTGAACCGTTTTTGGGAGGCGATCGCGTCAGCGATCCAGTTGCTCGTCGAGCTGGTTCCCCGGAAGGCAATGACGAGCTCTTCGTCTGACTCTAGAATAAACCCGAACCGTTCCCATACGCTAAGTAAGGATCTGGCTTCAATGGTATCATAGAGCGAATAATGTGCCGGAAGCACAAACGATCCGTCCGGATTCGAAAATTGCACATACGTCTGACTGCAGACGGCCGCTAGAAAAATCGCCCGCTGCGCTTGCGCCGAGTTCAGTTCCATACTTCATCCCGTCCTTCCCCTTCCTACACAATATATTGAGGGAATGAGGGAAAGGTGCCTATTATACCGAATGAAGGAGAATCATGCATGAAATTTGGAAAAAGACCTCGGACAGAAATCCGCTCGCCCCATGAGCTTCAGCTGCTTCAGCGCGCCCAAGCCATGGAGCCCGCTAAGTCTCCGCACCCCTGGACGGCCGGGGTAGTTGTTCCCGCAGCTGGCTGTACGGCGTGCGGCTGGGATCAGGAAGAACACCTTGTCCTGATCAGCAGCTCAGGCTACAGCGTAATACAGCCGGGAACAGGGCAGCTGCTTCATCGAAACCGGGATGCGGATGCGACGGAGGAAGGAATGGGTCCGGATAGATTGACTTTCCGCATTCCGCATGATGGGCAGCTGATCACGATATTCGGATTCGAAGCGGGGGATGGCATTCGCCTTACGAATGACGGCTGGATGGTGGAGGTCATCAATCCCTGGTGGCCGAGGGCCTCCGTCGTATTGGACAACGTGTTCAGGCAGGGCTATGAATACTTGAAAGACGCCGTCATGCTGGATCTGAGTCGATTGGACGGGAACGTGAAATGCGGATTTTCCCCATCCGGCAGGCATTTCGTGGTCCTCGGCTCCGGCGGCGCCCTGTTGTATTCCAGAGCGGCGGTCTGATCGAAAAGAAGTTTCTGTAATGTGGCAACAAAGGTCGGGAGACCACGATGTAAGAGCGTTCACATAACAAGGATTGTTCATGTCTTCATTCGCATAGATGAGCTGCAACGGGCTTCGAGGGAAGAAGATTTTTTTGGCGTATGGCTACTTTTCCGCTCGGACCTGGGCCAATTGGCTTTTCAAACCGCCTGCGAATATGGTTTACTTAAGAACGTATTCGACCAGGTGGCGATACGAACACAACGAACATACCGAAGGTGAAAATCATGAGAATTGCTTTTTTTGACTCGGGGCTGGGCGGATTGACCGTATTATCGACGGCCATGAAGAGACTGCCGCAGGAGGATTTTTTGTTTTACGCCGACACGCTTCATGTCCCGTACGGCTCGAAGGCTGCGGAAGACGTGAAGACCTATATACAGCGTTCGATCGAAACGATCATGGAAGAAGAGGTCAAAGCGATCGTTATCGCGTGCAATACCGCGACGAGCCTCGCCGTTTCAGATCTGCGAACGAAATACGACATCCCGATTATCGGCATGGAGCCTGCCGTTAAACCGGCCGTACAAATTAACCGGGACACCGGGAAAAGAATCTTAGTCCTGGCGACGCCGCTTACATTGAAGGAAGCCAAATACCGGGAGCTCGTGCATCGCGTTGACGACAGGCATATCGTGGATTCCCTGCCGCTCCCTGAGCTCGTCCAGCACTGTGAGGCCCTGAACTTTGACCCGGAAGTCATGAAGGCGTATTTCAGGAGCAAGCTGGAAGGGTTCGACCTGTCGCAATATGGGACCGTCGTGCTGGGGTGCACGCATTATCCTTTTTACAGGAACATCCTGTGCGATTTGCTGCCGAAGCACATTCGGATCATCGATGGAAGCGCAGGAACCGTCAAACGTCTGGTCGAGGTGCTGAGAGAACGCGGCTTGCTTGGCAGCAGCGGACGGAATGATGTAAAGCTGTTGTGCTCCGGCGGCTCGGCCGCATACATTCGGAAGATGGAGAGGGCGCTCACGATTTACGGAGCGATGGAAGCCGGTAACCTGGCTGCAAATGAAGCCGACTGAAGGATAGGTAAATCTTTATGAAGGGATGGAGCGATAGAATGCTGAGTATGCTGATCAAAAAATGCATTTCGGGGGTCGCTGCGTCCTTTATCTTTACATCCGTTATGGCGCTTGTCATGATGAACCCGCATTACGGATTTACCTTTTATATTGTCGTCGTCGGCATCTACAGCGTAATGATTATGCTGCTTGTCGGGGTCCCGATTTCGATTGGGATCGAGTTGATCCTGCAACGGGTACGACCCCGGAAGGCTATGAATCGGGCGTTGTTAACGGTTGGGCTGTATGGCGTACTCGGGCTGCTTGTTTCGATGCTGATCTTTTCCGATGCCACCGTAAACTTCGGTCAAGCGGAGCAGCTGCTGTATTGGACGTTTGGTGCCGGCGCCGCACTGGTGTTCATGCTCGTGGATATCGTCGTCAAAAAGCTGATGTAGGCACATGCATAATATTTACAGGCGGCAGGCGGAGCTGCACCTTTGCCTGAGGGAACAAGCACTGGAGCTCATATTAACTGATGCATGATCAGGGCTTACAGGGCGGGGACATGATGCAGGGGAAAGCCAGTTTGCATGAAGCCCGCAATTTTAAAAAGCACCCTTACGTGATGCACGACTGGGATTCCCCAATGTCCATACGAAGGGTGCGTTTTAGATTAAGGAAGATTCCTTATCGCATGATCATATAGAATGAGTGCTGATGTTACGATTGATCGGGCTCGCCGGTTTGTTTGCCAATCAGAAGCTCTTTGAACTGCCGGATTTGTTGTCTTTCTCCAGCCAATACAAGCGTGGAGCCAACAGAAAGGATTTGCTCCGGCCCTGGATTTATTTTTTGATGGTGGCGATTGACGATGGCAAGGATGCTGGCCCCCGTCCTTTTACGAATTTCGAGCTCTTCAATCGATTTGTCCGCGCCATGATAATGCGGTTCTACGCGGATCCACTCGATGATCAGGTCTTGCAGAGACACTTCAATGGTCTCAAGCTCTTTCGGCTTGTAAACCATTCCCCCGACGATCGCAGCGATTTGTCTTGCCTCGTCGTCGTCCAAAGATATCTGGGAGAGCGTTTCTTCAGGATTATCGTCCTCGAAATGATACATCTCTCTTCGGCCGTCGTTATGGATAATGACAGCCAGTTTATCCCCTGATCGGGTCTGAATCAGAAACTTTTTCCCGATGCCCGGCAGTTCGGACTCACGAATGAAACTCATATGGAGTTCCTCCTTCCATGTTTATTGATCCAGTTTGATTTTCGAGTCTTCACTGACCTCGCTGACCTCGCGGACGCCGGAATGCTTCTTCTTCCCTTTCTCCACCGGCTCGCTCCATTTGAATATCCGGTTCACGCCGCGGTAGATCCGCTTCGATTCTTTGGTCAAGAGCGGACCCAATATGGCCAGAACGAGAACATAGAGTGCGGAAAACGGCTTGATCAAGACAGATAATCCGCCGGCCACGCCCAAATTGGCCACGATGATCGTAAATTCGCCGCGCGCCATGATGGTGAGTCCAATGTTAAGCGAAGATTTATGCGACAGTCCCGCTTTCCGGCCGGCGATCATTCCGGCAATCAGATTGCCGATAATGGTTAAAATCACGGCGCCAATGGCAAGCCAGAAGGCATTGCCTAATGACAACGGATCGATGCTGAGCCCGAAGCTGAAGAAAAATATCGCTCCAAAAAAATCGCGGAACGGAACGACCAGCTGTTCAATCCGTTCGCTGTGCTCCGTTTCCGATAACGCAAGCCCGAAGAGCAGCGCGCCGATTGCCTCTGCAACGTGAAGCTTCTCCGAGAAGCCTGCGATAAAAATCATGGTCGAGAAGACAACAATAATAAAAATTTCATTCGATGTAATTCGCAGCAACTTGTTTAGGATAGGCGGACCTTTCCTTGCGATCACGAAGAACAGCAGCATATATCCGATGGAGATGCCAACGGACAAGATGGTGGCTCCGATCGAAGCCGTTCCCCCGAGCAATAAGCCGGACATGACCGACAAGAACACAGCGAGGAAAATATCATCAAACAAGATCATGCCGAGGATGAGCTCCGTCTCCGCGTTACCGGTCCTGCGCAAATCAACCAGCACTTTGGCGACGATCGCCGTGGAAGAAACGGAGAGCATCCCTGCGATGATCAGCGTTTCATAAAGCGGCATTTGGACCAAAAACCCGTAAGCCAGCCCCAGCACGAAATTCAGCGTGACATAGATTGTTCCTCCAGTCACAATATTCCGCCCGGATTTCACTAATTTCTGAACCGAGAACTCAAGTCCTAGATAGAACAATAGAAATAGAATACCGATTTGTCCCAAAAAATCGATAACGCCTTGACTGTCAATAAACTTGAAGTCGAGGATCCCGATGGTCGGCGCATGCGGTCCCACCAGCATACCGAGAACAATCAAGAAGGGGATGATGGAAAATTTAAGCTTTCCGGCAATAACGGAGGCGATGGCAACCAAAATTAAAGCGGTTCCAACCTCAAACATCATGTCGTCCATTGAAGACCTCCTTTGTTTTCTCTTTTTGGCAATCAAGCCTATCGTACATGACTATGCGAAATTTTACAAACATTCTGTATGAAAATGCAAATTTCAACCGTTTAATGGATGGCCATGCCCTTCTGAGGCTGAAATCCAGGGAACATTGACATGGGCTAGAGGCCCAGCCGGCGAACCCATTCGTAGGAAATGAAGAGGACTACGAAGGCAGTAGCGGTGTCACATCCTGTGTATTCTCATCCCTATCCCATTGGCATGAGCAGAGACCGGATCGGGAAGAACGGGATGCTTGAATATACCGGCAAGGATGAATTCATTGGGCTGATGGAACCTTAGCTATTGAAGGCAGGAACAGGAGGGGGACAGATGGAGGTCTATCAAATAAAGGTATTCGACCCGGGTGAGCTGGATGAGCTTGTAACCGAGAGCAGCAGGGAGGGGTTCAGGCATATCCGCCGACTCGTCAAGGAATACGCGTCTGGTGTTAACCGGTTTGACCGCGAGCATGAAGCGTTGTTCGCATGCAGATCCGGAGGCAGAATCATCGGTATTTGCGGGCTGAATCAAGGGTCTGATTCCGGCGGGGACACCGGCAGGGTGCGGAGAATGTATGTGCTGCCGGAATTTCGGAGACAGGGGGTCGGGAGAATGCTGATGCAAGCAGTCATACAAACGGCCGGTCATCATTACAGCAGGCTGGTCCTAAGAACGGATCAGCCGCAGGCTGGGGATTTCTACATCAGCTTGGGTTTCTCAGCATCTCCGCAGCACTTGAACATTACCCATTCCCTTAAGCTTGGAGGACAAAGACAAGATGAAAACAGCGGCTGATGCGCAGCAACTGCGACTGAAACCTGTAATCCACAAGTCATGGGCCGCTCTCCTGCAGCAGGCGTTCCGTAAGTGATCTGGAAAGGGAAAAGGTGCCGCCCGGCACCCTTTTTTATTTATCGCTCACCCTTCATAAGCTTCTTCTAAAGCTCGCAGGTCGATTTTTGTCTTGGTTTGCAGCAGTGCTTCCATCACCCGTTCCGCTTTCGAGCGGTCCGGATCGGTGATCATCGTGCTCAGATTTGCAGGGACAACCTGCCAGGACACGCCGAATTTGTCTTTTAACCAGCCGCATACCTGAGCCTTTTCATCCCCGCCTGCAGTAAGCCTGTCCCAATAATAGTCGATTTCTTCTTGGGTTTCGCAATGTACGATAAATGAAATCGCCTCTGTAAAATGGAACTGCGGTCCGCCGTTCAACGCGACGAAGGGCTGGCCTTCCAGCTGAAACTCCACCGTCATGACGGTGCCTTCGTCCACCGTATGATGTTCATTCTGCTCCGACCCGTAACGCGTGACTCTGGTGATGTTGGAGTTGTTAAAGATTGAAATATAATATTGTGCCGCTTCTTCTGCTTCGTCGTTAAACCACAGGTTGGGCGATATTTTCTGAAGGTAGCATTCATCGGATGCAGCTCCTTTCGAATGATACGGGAATGGTTTATTACTGAGCTCATCGTATCATAATCGCCATGCAACGGTTTCTTCTGAATTGCTGATTTCCAGTAGAGGTCAACATGATAGCATAATCGAAATGAGAGCCCCAGGCAGGAGATCGCAGATGAAACTGGAAATCCATAGGGTGTGGAATATTCAGCCACACAAGGAGGTCCAACCAGCCCGATGCAAAAATGTCTTGTGATGTAAGACATGTGAGGCGGTTGGATGTGATGAATTGGAGGCGCAAAAGATGAGTCAAAGACACTATATTATAACGGGTACGTCAAGAGGGATCGGAGAACAGCTCGCGACGATGCTTCTTCAGCAGGGACATGCCGTCTACGGAATTGCGAGAAGCCATTCGATGACGCTGGATCGATATGAGCGATACACTCATTATGTGTATGACTTGAGTGAACCCTCGGGACTTGAGCTGCTGATGGAAAATATCATAGGGAGCATGGAGCTTGAGGATACCGATACAGTTTACCTTATTAATAATGCCTCAATGCTGGAACCGCTTGGGAGAATCGATCGATGCGGAGCGGCGGAGATTGCGAAGAATGTGCAGATCACCCTCATTGCGCCGATGATCCTAACCTCTTGCTTTTTGAATCAAACCAATGGGTATAAGGCCCGGCGGAAAATCATGAATATTTCTTCGGGCTCGGGGGTATATCCCGCTCCTTCCATGAGCGCATACTGTACCGCCAAAGCCGGGCTCAATATGTTCACGCAGTGTGTAGGGCTAGAGCAAGCAAGCGGGGAGAATCCGGCTCAGATTATTGCCGTCAATCCCGGCATGGTGGATACGGAAATGCAAAGCATGGCCAGAGATCAGGATGAGAAGCAGTTTGAGCTGGCCGGTGCATTTTCCCAAGCCTATGAATCCGGGCAGCTGCTGTCCACAACCGAGATTGGAGCGCATCTTCTGCGCATTTTGGATGAGGAACATCCTCCCGGAAGCATCGTGAATTATAATGAGGTTTATTCCTCGTAAAGCTGATGATAAGCAAGAATAACGAGCGGAGGCGAATGCCATGATCATGCCAACCCATATTGTTGCCGTTGGCGGAATCGTTGAGAATCCGCACTCGGTTCCAAGCATACCTGGAGTTTACCGGCACGATCGCTTATATGGAATACATTACGAAGCCGTCATTTGAAATGAAGCTTAAGCGGACCAAGCTAGTGCTAGTTTAGAAAGTGAGCGGGAAGACGGTAATCTTTTAATCGTTCCTTCGGATCGAATTATATTTTGGTTGCAATTCATGAAGTTGTATTTTATATTCAATTTGTAGTCATATCGACAAAAAGCTATTACTTTCGATTGTTTCTGATTTGGTATTGCCTTCCCATAATCGACAACAATCGCGGATTAATTCTATGAAATGACATCGTACGATAATGGCAAACCCACTGAAAAGTGGCGACGCAAAGCTACAGGGGCTAAGGTGGATCGCTTGCATCCGCTATGCCAGCCAGTTACCGAATACGACGGAAGCCTCCGTCTATTCAGACAGGGGTTTTTTTGTGTCCATTTCTAGAAATTTACATTTCCGCGGCTGGATTTTTGAGGCTGAAAAAGTAATAGCTAGCGCAAAATTGCCAACGTTTTCAGGGAGGAAAACAAACCATCGATTGTAACCATCATAACAAAAAAGGAGTTGTATTCATGAATTCGGACCAGGTCAGGAAATTGCTAGAGAGTAAATTAACCATTCTTAAACAGCCGGAATGTCCCAACATCGGCCTTGTTGGTCCCGTTCGGCTCCCTGTGCAATTGGAGGATTATGAAGTCGTATTTAAATGGTACACTTGGTTAAATACAGGCAATTCATTTATGGATAAGAATGATATTCTAGACTCATTATCTCAGGCAGATCTCGCTTCATATCAGCAGTCTTCCGTGCTGGTATACGGTGATTTTGCTAATGAGGAGCACGCCTTGATACGGATGCACAGCATTTGCCATACGGGAGATATTTTTGGGAGCAAACGATGCGACTGCGGCTACCAACTGCGGACATCCATGCGCATGATCGTGGAAAACGGCAGCGGGGCTCTCTTTTATTTGGCGAATCACGAGGGTCGCGGAATAGGCCTTTTCTCCAAATCGTTAGCTTATCTTTTGCAAGAGGAAGGGTTCGATACAGTAGAGGCCAATCTTGGTCTTGGCTTCGAGGATGACCAGCGCTCCTATGAAGAAGCCATACGTGTACTTCAGAGCTTGCGGCAAAAACCAGTCACCCTGATTACGAACAATCCTAGAAAGCTGCAGTCTTTGCGGGAAAAAGGACTTGTAACCGATCAGCATGTATCGATTTGGGGAGATGTGTCCGAGCACAATAATCGGTATTTGGCAACGAAAATCGAAAAATCGGGTCATATCTATAACTCCTTGGTGGAGACTGCTTTATTATGACGGGGAGTGTAAATCGTATGAAATCAGACCAACATTTTATGAGGCTGGCATTGGAACTGGCAGGTACGGCCAATGGGAAAACGAACCCGAACCCGGTTGTTGGCGCACTAATTGTTAAAGATGGACAAGTAGTCGGTGCAGGTGTTCATCGAAATGCAGGGGAACCTCATGCGGAGGTGCATGCATTCAAAATGGCTGAAGGATACACCGAAGACGCAACACTCTATGTTACGCTGGAACCAAGCCCTCAATCCTCTCCTTGTATAGAATTCGTCCTCAACTCGGGAATCGCAAGAGTTGTCGTGGCGATGCAGGATCCGAATCCGATGGTGGCCGGAAGAGGCATTCAATTATTGAGAGAGCATGGGATAGAAGTTGATGTGGGTGTATTGGGGAAGGAAGCCGAATTACTCAATGAACGATTCGTGCACAATATGTCAAAACGACGGCCGTTTATTATTTCCCAGGTAGCCATGACGCTTGACGGGAAAATTGCCACGTCGACGGGACATTCTAAATGGGTTACATGTGATGAAACACAGCTTGTGGTACATAAACTAAGAAACAAAGTCGATGCCATATTAGTAGGAATTAATACGGTTTTGGCGGATGATCCCCTCCTTACGACCCGACTGCCAGAAGAAAGCGGGAAGAATCCCATCCGGGTCATTTTAGATTCGAATTTGAGACTGCCTGAGGATGCCAAAGTTACCGACTGTTCAGCAGCAAAGACATGGGTAGTCACGAAGGAGGATGCTGATCCGGAAAGAGTGCGCATGCTGCAGCAAAAAGGAATTGAAATTCTGTTCGTTCCTGTGAACCGTTACGGGCTGGACCTCCATGCATTATCGGATATGTTATATCAGCGAGGTGTTACCGACCTGCTGGTAGAAGGAGGCAGCGAAGTAAATGGATCCTTCCTTCGGGCCAACCTTATTGATAAATGGATGATTTATATCGCCCCCAAGGTGTTGGGAGGACGGAAATCCATCTCGCCGTACGCAGGCTCGGATTTAGAATTGATGGATGAAGCGCTGCGGGTAAAGATTCATTCCGTTCAACAAATCGGCGAAGATATTTGCATCACTGCTTATCCGAATGATGATAGTTCCGCCTCTGGGAGTACCTACGTAATAGATTATCTAAATGAAGAGCTTACTACCCTGAGCAGCTCTTGAATAGCTAGTAGTAAATATGCCAATATAGAAAATATTATATTATGAATGAGAGAAAACGGCAGCCGGATACTGCCGTTTTTCTCATCTGCGAAATTGAATCCATCATCGATGTCAAAGAGTCATTTTAAAATCCATTTTTTTCTCTTCATCTCAATGTGAGCTTCGACAGACGGCCTTATTTATCTTTGGATCCAAAGGGTGATCAAGCGCCATATTGATCGCATGGATTAGATGGTATATTTTTGTAGGAAGGACTTTATCTAGGGCAACTGTAAATCGTAAGAATCCATGCTCTAAACTAGATGTGTGATGGTCCGGTCGCTGGAGAACAATTATTCCTTGACCGTAAAAGGGCGGAAGGAGCCGCGATCAAAGAAGAGGAGTGAGCTATAGGTGCTTTATCATTTCAGTGAGGATCCGGGTATTACAAGGTTCGAGCCGAGAGTCCTATACAACCAGCACGATGAGCCTGCTAAAGTGTGGGCGATCGATGCGCATCATGCTCCGCACTATTATGTTCCAAGAGAATGTCCAAGGGTGTGTCTGGAGGCCGGTGAGGATACGACGGAAGCGGATGTGGAGAAGTTTTTCGGGCTGTCGGAAGCTCGAAGAATGATGGTGATCGAATCGGGCTGGTACGAGCGGGTGAGAACGGCTTGCATTTATAGGTATAGCTTCGAGCCTGATGATTTTGAAGAGTTTGACCGGAACGCCGGATATTATGTAGCGATGCAAACGGTGGTGCCTGTCCAGGTGGAGCGCATCAATGACCTGGTCGGCGCGATCCTTCAAGCCGGTATCGAGCTGCGCTTTACGCCGTCGCTTCTGCCGCTGAAAGAACAAGTGTTAGCGTCTACTGTTCATTTTTCCATGATTCGAATGCGGAATGCGACCCTGTAGATGGGTAATTGAAAGGCAGTTTCTGATATAGGAGGAAGGCTTAATGGAAGAGGGTTGTAGTCGTGTACTGCGACCCGGAATGGACGCGCCAGCTTGATATCGGAGGGGAATAGCATGCCAACAACCGAAAACAGAGGATATCCGGAATGTGCGGAGAAAGGACTTATTGCTGTACGCGGAACCCGCCTGTATGTCGAAATGTCCGGTGGGTCAAAGGATGCTGCATTATTATATTTACACGGAGGCCCCGGGGCAAGCTGTATTGATTTTTGCTGGCATCAGGCCGGCGTCTTATCCGCCCACATGATGGTGGTTGCGTTGGATCAGCGGGGCGTATTGCGATCAGATCCCATACCGGAGGAGGAGACATTCGGTTTGGAGGATATAATCAAAGATTGCGAAGCGCTGAGGGTCAAGTTAGGTATTGCAAAGTGGACGCTTCTCGGACATTCCTTCGGTGCAATCGTTGCGTTCAAGTATGCCGTTCATTATCCACAATCCGTGAACAAAATAATATTTGAAACGCCATGTTTCGATGCTCGTGCATCGATGCGCAGTTTAATTGCGAAAGCGCACGAGATATACCAAGCTCTAGAGCATCCAGAGGGGGTTGTACTGTGCAATTCCTATCTCTCATGCTCGCATACGCCGCTTGAGCTGTGGCAGGCATGGGGCAGAATCGGACAAGGGTTAGGGTCGAAGCGTGACAACATTTATTTTCACGGAATGGACCCGGATTGTTACAATAGCAAGATTGATCGTCAAATTACTGATGCTGGCATGTGGGCGAAGAATCGGGTTCACGCGGCAAAGCTTGAGGCGGAAGGGAAGTTCTTGGAGAGCCTGATCCCTGAGCTGTTCAAGCTGTCCCAACCCTCGCTGCTGATTGCAGGAAGATTTGATCCCGTCTGCTGTGAAACACAGCAGCAGGCATACGTGGAGACGGTAAAGGGCGGGCATATGGTGGTGTTTGAGGGAAGCGGGCATTTTCCGAGACTTGAGGAGCCGGAACGCTATGCACAGGAAGTGATTCAATTCGTATTAAATTCCCAAATCTAGTCCATGCTGCGTGAACACTCGATGATGAAATCCGCTCTCAAATATGCTATACATAGAGCAACGAATGGCGAGTAAAAAGGAGCTCAGTTAGCTGATGACAAAAGTGCTTGTCGTAGATGATGAAATAAGTATAGCAAGCGCGATTGCTTATGCATTGCGCAGGGAAGGCCACACGGTCGAAACGGCCGGAGACGGCCAGGAGGCGCTTGATCGCGTTGAGTCGTTTGATCCGGATGTTATGGTGCTCGATGTCATGATGCCGAAGCTTAGCGGATATGACGTATGCCGGCGGCTTGGCGATCGTCAGCGGCCGGCGGTTCTGTTGTTGACCGTAAAAGATGACATTGTCGATAAAGTGCTGGGACTGGAGCTCGGTGCCGATGATTACATGACCAAGCCGTTTGATATGCGGGAGCTGATCGCCAGGGTCAAAGCTTTGTCCCGGCGCAGCCGTCCGCATGAAACGGCAGAACCGGCTGCTTCTCCGGAGAAGCTCGTCCGTCTTGCGGGCCTGTCCATTAATTTGTTAAGCCGTACCGTTCATGCCGATGACAAGCAGCTGGAGCTGACGCCGAAGGAGTTCGACCTGCTGGCATTGCTGGCGCGAAATCCGGAGCGGGTATTTTCCCGGGAAGATTTGCTTGAGCAGGTGTGGGATATGGGATTTGCGGGCGGGACGCGAACAGTGGATATTCATGTACAGCGCCTTCGGAAAAAGCTGGGCGATTGGCATGATGTCATTCAGACTGTGTACGGGATCGGCTACAAAAGCACGGAGAATCCGTCATGAGCCGAACCCGGCTGCGCTTTGGCTTGAAGTGGAAGGCGGCGCTCCTGCTCGCCCTGCTCCTCATCTCGATTCTCGTCGTGCTGAGCTCGTTGGTGCTCGCAGGCATAAGGGAGGACCAGCGCGTCCGTCTAGAGCATACGTTCGCTCAGGAAACGGAGGCAGCCAATGTGCGGACACATCAGGACTACCTAGTGAATGCCAACCGGTCGCCGGACGACTATATGGAGCTGTCGGGCCAACAGCTTGCGGTGGATCTTGGCGCCAGAAGCGGGATGGCTGTTACGCTGTATAAGCTTGACGGTACGCTTGCCGGCACGTCGCTGCCGTTTCAGCCGAAGGCGGATGTTCAGGATGCCCTAGCCTATACGGCAAAAGGTAGGTCGGCTTACATAACCGAAGGCGATCAGCTATTATACTTGGCCCCGCTCTATCTGATGGACGAGCAGATCGGTACGATTCAGTTTCACGCCTCCCTTGCGGAGCAGCATGCATTCTATCATCGGATTCGGAGCTTGTTTGTCGTCACCGGAGCGGCGGTGTTGGCAGCCGGATTCCTCATCGGCTTTCTGTACGTATGGCGTCAGGCACATATTATCGGCAAGCTGAATACAGCCGCGCAGATGATCGGTGGAGGAGAGTACCTGAGCGAACCGACGGTAAGACGGAGGGATGAGCTTGGGGAGCTGGCCCAAGGCATCTATGAGATGAGCGGCAGAATCTCTTCCTCGGTCCGTCAGCTGACGGAGGAGAAGCAGAAGCTGATTGAGGCGGTTGCAAGGCTGCAGGAGCTGGAACAGCAGCAGAAGCAGTTCATCGGGAACATCAGTCATGAACTGAAGACCCCGCTCACCTCCATTATCGCATACGCGGATCTGCTTGAAATGTACCGGGACGATCCGGATTTATTAGAGGATGCGAGGGAGCGGATTCGCGAGGAGGCGGGCCGGCTGTACAGCCTGGTGGAGAAGTCGCTCCAGCTGTCGTCTCTGGATATTTATGATTTTCAAACGAAGGCCGAAATCGTTCAGATCGTGCCCATCCTGCAGGAAACGGCTGCTCGACTTCAAGCCAAGGCGGAGCAACTCAGCGTAACCATCCATACCTCGCTGACGGAAGGAACGGTATGGGCAGATCCGGACAATTTGATGCATATCGTGCTGAATCTGGTGGATAACGGCGTGAAATACAACAGGCCAGGTGGAACCGTAACGATTGCTAATCATCGTGCCGTGGACCCGCAAGGAGCGGAGCGAATGGTCATTACGATCGTAGATACGGGAATCGGCATACCGGAGGAAGCCAGAGACAGGATATTCGATCCCTTCTTCACGGTAAGCTGCGACCGGTCCAGAGCCCGCGGCGGGACGGGACTAGGATTGTCGCTTGTACGCAGCTTAGCCGAGAAAGAGCACGGCACCGTTCAGCTGATCCGCACAGGACCCGAAGGATCCATCTTTGCCGTTACCCTTCCGGTTCGATGGCCTGAAGAAGCAGTACCGGATTATTCACACGAGAGATAGCTCAGACTTGTATTAAAGTCTGGGCTTTTTAATCTTTACTGGATCAACGTCGCTCGATTATCCGTGATGTTTACAAGTTCGTTACAAGCCGGATATGTTTTCGAGATATCCGTTCTTTATACTTTAGCTCAGGGAGGGAAACCTACGGCGCCTGACGGGTTACGAAGACAGCGCCGAGGCTCCTTGGGAAAGGGCATAGGAGGAACCTGTGTATGAAGCATAGTGTTAGATCCATTGGTTTGAGGCTGATCGCGGCAGTTGTTGGGATGTCATTGATCTCTGCTTGCCAATCGCAGGATCGGCTGACCGTTGTCGAACCGGACGGCGGTCAAGCTCCGGAACAGAGTGCAGCGGATCCGGGAGGCAAGCAAGGGGAGCGCAGGCTAACGGTTGTGGAGGGAGCACCTGGTCCGAATGAACAGCAGCTAGTCGTGGATGGCACGCACCGGATATCGGCATCCCATATCGAGGCATGGCTGTCGGAGGAGGAGCTTCGGATCACCATGACGGAAATGGTGAAGGAAGCTACCGAAACGGAGGAGCCGGAATATGCGTACACCCCGGCAATCGTGAATTTGAATAACGGTGTACGTCGCGAGCTTTCGAAGCAGGAGAAGACGCCGCCCGCAGCACAGCTTGTCAAAGAGCAGGTGTCGCCGGATGGAAAATACAGCTTCGTCCAGAAGTGGAGGGATAAGTACACGGCTGACAACTTCATCAAGAACCTGCAGACGGGGGAGCTTATACCGGTCAAGGGCGATAATTACATGGAGATCGGAGGCTGGCTGGATTCGGATACGTATGTGCTGGCTGCCGGTTCAATGCAAGGGAAAGGGGATATCCGGCTCATTGCAACAGACGGCTCCTATTCGAACATGGATATTGAGGATGAGCATGTCGAATCCTACCTTTCATTCGGTGCGAGCAAGGGACGGATCTATTATACGGATATGAACCATGTTCTTAAAGTTATTGAACCTGGCCAGACGGAGCCGGTGCATCTGATCGATCATGTGTGGAGCTTCGACATTTCCCCGAATGGCGAATATATCGCGGTAACGACGACGGCGGAGCCCGGCGGGAATCAGGGAAGTGAGCTGCTCATATATGACGCATCCGGCAATTTGCAGGGCTCCTTGATTGGCAAAGGGAACTTGGTATCCTATGTATCCTGGTCAACGGATTCCGCGAAACTCGCCTTCGACGTATATTCCGAGAATGAAAGCGGGATGAATGGCGTATACGTGTTCGACACGGCTTCCGGGAAAGTGACTTGGTTGGCTCCGTATTATTCTTCGGTTCATCCGGCAGCACATCCCGTATACCCGCTCAGCTGGAGCCCCTCCGGAAAGAAACTTGGAATCACGACGGAGGACAAGGAGAGCTTGCTGGTGACGCAGATTGTTGAATTTAGATGAAAGCTTCTATTTTAAATATGTAAAAATATGGTTGCCATATCAGAAAGGGATGAATGAGATGATGAAGCTAAAGAAATCGATATTAACGATGGCTGTACTGGGCATGACGTTGAGCGGAGCTGCAGGCGTATATGCGGGAGCTAATCTGCAGAAAATTACCGCTTACTTGAACCACAGCATCGGCATTCAAGTGGATGGCAAGGTTTATGATTCGAGTAAAACGATGACCCCGATTACGTACAATAATACAACCTATCTGCCAGTGCGGGCGATCGCTGAAGTGTTGGACGTACCGGTTCGGTATGACGCTGCAAACCGGCAAGTGGTCATCGGTACCGGGACGGACCAAGGACAGTCCAACGAGCTTGTACCTCTCAAATACAGTGAAGCGCAGCTGCGGGAAATCCGGAAAGCGTTCGCGAAATTTTGAGGGTTTTGAAGCAGCGTATGCTCCCGACCGAATGGTAAAAGGTGACGTTTATCGTAAAACGGGGGCATCAGAGGATGGAGTTAACATCATGTTCGAGCATATGACGGTCAATATCTCGCCAAGAGATTATTCGTACGGTTATAACAGCAAGCCGGTCACATTATCCAACGGTACGAAGGCTAAATGGTACACCCCGGACGATACCGCCATGCTCGGTTTTCAATTGGATGACCGGTTCGTCACGCTCAGCTCTCCGGATCACTCCCTAAGTCCATCGCAGCTGGAACAGATCGCGGTCCATGTCACCAAAATGAAATAAGGTGTCTCCTGTTCAATGGAGAAATTGTGCCTGCAAGCCACCGAAACGGTGAGGCTTGCAGGCTATTTTTGCTGCAATATTTCCTGGGCAATCTGAATCAAATTAGGGACGGAAGTATGATAGAATGTAAGGTAAAGAAAAACTAGGAATTACCTTTTTTGGTATTTTTGAATTTTAATAGATATTATTTGATGGAAAGGATGTTCATGCGATGATGACTTTAATTGTTATTTTATTGTTCGTAGGATTGGCAGGCATCATAAGCAACCAATATTCCGGGCGCGCCGAATGGAGCGGATGCAGCGTTCGCTGGACCAGCTGAATCAACAACTGCAGGATTTGAACCGAAAAGAATAACTCTGATATTTCAATAAACAAGTGTCGGTTAGTGCCTCCGAAATAGCCGTCTATCAACATGACTTTCCTTGGGTGGAATGAACACCTTATTGAGGTGCGGGAGCTGTTCACGGCTTCCTTGACATCGTCACCGAATATCTAATGCATTGCTGCGTTAAGCAGCGGAAGGAGCAGCATCATGCCGCTCCTTCCGTGATTATCCTTCACGCTGCAGCAGCAGGTACCCGCTAATCGGGGAGGTCTGCTTGCGGAAGACGATTTTAAATCCTACATCGTTATCCAGTAAGCAGGCCAGCGCCGTACGAAGCAGGGCATTCGGTCTCAAATCGCTGCGGCAAGGGGCAGCGCTGCCGATCACGCGGGCTGCGACGATTCGACGGGCGGAACCGGGAACCAGAGGATTTCTTGACCAGCTGATCAGCACCAGGTCTGGCTGAGGTACGGCATTGACTTGACTCATTGGCTTCACCTCAATATATGAAAATAGGAATTCCATATATTAAATGAAAGGTTTATAGATTATGTGCTACGCAAGGGTGGAAAACGGATTGATCATGAACAAGCAACATAACGATATTAGATCTCCAGAAGGGCGGAACGATCCAAATGATGATGTATCGGTTTGTAGCTGAAAAGATTCCATGGATCATTCATACTATCAGCACACAGGTTAGGTATCTTTTAAAAAGTTTGATACCGGCTGTGAAGGGTCTGCCTATGCTATGATGTGCTTAAAGGCCGCTTTTCCATGATTGAAATAATTGGACGTGAGCGCGGCCGAAACAGTGGTTGCAGATTGAGGGGGATTCCATGAGTATCGAGCTTAGGCCGGTGAATGCAAATAACTGGGAAGCGTGTATCCAGCTAAAACCCAAGCCGGAGCAAGCCGGCTATATAGCCTCTAATCTTTATTCAATAGCCCAGGTTCAGTTTCTTGAGGGCTTTGAGGCAATGGCCATTTATGCGGAAGAGACGATCGTCGGATTTACGATGTATGGACCGGATGAGGATGACGGGAACTACTGGATTTATCGATTGATGATCGATGCGGAATATCAAGGGCGCGGGTATGGCAGGCAAGCCCTCCAGCAGGTTGTCGATTCTATTCGCTCGAAACCGGACCGAACGGAGGTTGTCATGATAAGTTATCACCCGGATAACAATCATGCCAGCGCGATGTACGCGCAAGCAGGATTCCAGGAAATCGGGATCATGCCGTGGTCGATGGGAGAGGTTGTGGCCAAGCTTGATCTTTAAGTGTTGAGCACCCGTTTTTGCTCATTGAGAATGTCGTCGTTTCGCCAGCTGCCCAAGGGAAAGGGGTCGGGAAAGGATTAATGCAGGAACTGGAGCGTTTTGCCGAAGAGCATCAGTGCAACTATATGATCCTGGCTTCGAGCAACGAGCGGGTGGAAGCCCACCATTTCTATGAGGCAATCGGATTTGCCGGAGCCAAACGAGGCTTCGTGAAAACCTTGAACGCGGGTTGAACGATGAAATGGATGGCAGGCACACTTACGGCATGACGAAATATATTCCCCTGCGGCGAGTCGCTTCAATCGCCGCGGGGGATTTTTTTATGTTAGCGAGCCTGCTTTTAGTAAACGTATAGCTTTTTATATATAGCTGCTATCCTCAAGCTCCTAGCAGGGATTCATCGTGCAGGGACGTTTTCATTGGAATAGGTCAGACTATACCAACTTCGAACAGGCCGTATCGGGGATTAAGGTGTCCCCGGAGTAGGAGTCTGATGGGTCGCGCCTTTCTGCATCAGGCTCGAAAGCGGCTCGGGCTTGAGATAGGTTACGGATTCGTTGACGCCGACATCGAGGCCTCCGTTATTGTACATAACCCCAATCTGATGAGTGCCTGCCGGGGACGTAATCCCTATTGCGCGGCCGTTCGTGGCCGTGCCGTTCAGACCTTGATTATTCCCGGGCGTGAAGACGGCCAGCAGCTGCGAAGGATCTAAGGTCTCTTCGGTTACTCCATAGCTTTCTAGAAAATCCTGCATCGTCAGCTCATAACAGCAGGGCTGTTTTTTGATCCAGATAACCTTCGTTTCACCCGGGCGCAGGGTCGTGTCCGTGCTGTACTGATCCTTCGTGATCGTCCAGCGATTGGATTTGGACTTGTCAAATGGTCGGGCTGGATCGTAATAGTAATAGATTTGATATCCTTCCAAATCGATGGTATGGTCCGTCGGATTTAACACTTCAATATAGTTGTAGTTCCCTTGCACGTTCGAGTTCGCAACCACCTCCGTGATGTATAGGGATGTAATCAAGGGTTCTTTTGGCACCGTCTCCTCGGTTGTTTTACTTGCCTTTTGGATAATTGCTTCAATCATGACAGGATAGTGGTCGCTTGGATACTGGCCGTTCTCATGCTCGTCGATGATTGCGCTGTGCAGGACATTCCACCCCTTGCTGTGCAGAATCCAGTCGATGCGGTTCTCGCTGCCTCCGCCGGAGGGATCCTTGTAGTTGTGGAACGTTCCCAAGTGATCGTTGGTCCGTTTTTTGGCACTGAGATGTCCGTCCGTCAGCCCATTGCCGGTGAAGATCGAATACGTGTCGCTGCCCGGCCGTGTATTGAAGTCCCCGGTGATCACAACGGGAATGTCCTTGTCAAAGGCATCGAGCTTATTGATAATCAGCTCAGCGCTTCTCTGACGGGAGTTTTCCGATTGGTGGTCGAGATGCGTGTTCACCATATAAAAGGTTTTGCCGCTGCGCAGGTCCTGGAACCGAACCCATGTGACCATGCGCGGAATTTGGTTGCCCCAGCTTGCCGAGCTGATGATCTGAGGCGTATCCGACAGCCAGAAGTGGGACTGCTCCAGGGGCTTCAGCCGTTCCTTGTTATAAAAAATCGCCATATACTCCCCTAAGCTTCCACCCTCCCGTCCAACGCCGATCCAGTCATAACCGGGAAGGTCAGACTCAAGATCGACGATTTGGCGGTGCAGGCCTTCTTGGGTCCCGATGACGTCCGGCTGCTGGTTCAAAATCAGTTGCTTCATAACGGGACGCCGCTTCTCCCAAGGCTGGCTGTCATTGGCCGCATAGCGCAGATTAAAGCTCATCATCCGCAAGGGGCCGAATGAAGCTTCTGTATCTGCCGCTACAGATGGTTCTCCTGCTGCTGCCACCGATCCGGTCGAAAGTAACATGAGCACGATCATAATGGGGGTTATCCTCCTTGCCCACTTCATTCATCCTCTTCCTCCTTTATCATATAGACATTTAATCAAGCAGATGGCGAAAGTACACCCCCTTTCCTTATTTGCCCTTATCATAACCCATGTTGGCGGGGCGTCGTATTTACATTTTTTTAGGTTTTGACCGCATTTATGGATTGCAAGCTCCTTGGGTCAATGATTCACTTGAAGGATTGGAATACGATCATGAAGAATAGGTCCTGTGATAAAAAAATGCATGCTCGGCAGGAGAGGGTTATGGTGGTGGAGCAGGTTCAAGCAGATAGGATGATTCTAGAAGATTTACTTGTTTCGATTCAGCGCGACATGGGCCTCGTCGTTCATGAGGTGACTTCGATTCGCCGCGGCTGGTTGAATCTGAAATGGAAATTGGAGACGGATCAGGGGACGTATCTCCTGAAGCAATATAACCGGGAGCGATTTAAGCTGTATGATGAGGAAGAGCTGTTGATGGCATTCTCGCAGCAAATCCGTTTGCGAAGTAGAGGGGGGAAATGCCCCGCATTGCTTACGAATGAGGGACGTTATTTCCTGAAGTCGGATCAGGGCGAGCGTTTCATGGTTATGGAATTTTGCGAAGGGCAGCTGGTTGCTCCCGGGGGAACGAATGCCGATCAAATGCGGGCGTTGGGGAGAGAGATCGGCTTCATGCACCGAATATTGAACGATGGCTCGCTTGGAGTGAAGGACAAGCCTCAATTCATTCCCCCCAGCCGCACGGAGCGTCTTGGCTATTGGAAGAGAGTTATGGAGGAGGCGGCGGGGAGTAAGTTACCGGAAGTTCTCGCGGCGCTGGAAGCCCAGCATGCCGCAACCGAGCGGTTTCGGGATGAGATAAACCCCATGCAGACCGGATGGGCTCATCGCGATGTATGGGTCGATAATTTGTTGTTTCAACCTGCAGGCGTGGCAGCCATTCTTGATTTTGACCGGCTCAATTACGATTACCCGCAGCTGGA
The DNA here is from genome assembly GCF_002741055.1 of Paenibacillus ihbetae. Classification (NCBI taxonomy): domain Bacteria; kingdom Bacillati; phylum Bacillota; class Bacilli; order Caryophanales; family Paenibacillaceae; genus Paenibacillus; species Paenibacillus ihbetae. The sequence continues at coordinate 5,310,078 of NZ_CP016809.1, forward strand.
TATCGCACGCGCCGTCATTTCTTGCGCGCTCCATTCCGAGCTGGATGTGTCTTTAGTTTCCGCCTTTATGGAGGGCTACCGTGAAGAAAGGGAAGTGCCTGAAGGCTATCTCATTCAAGGCATTCGCTGGCTGTGGTATATGGAGAGCGTGTGGTGGGTTAATGCTAAACTCCATGAGCATCAAGGCCCGCCAGCCCGTTTTGCATGGGAAATGGACTGGCTTGCGAAGCATTTGGAAGGACTGCCAGAGCTGCTGGAGCCTATATGAAAGCTTGTGATGGAGGGAACCTGTGGGCGGCTGTTTTAATCCTTGCGATTCATAATTGTTAAAGGTAAACTGTCGGTAGCCATCCATTATTAAGAACTCAGAATGCGCTTGATGTACAATTATATCTCATCTCAGAACCCGCCTCTGACATTTGGCCAAAGGCGGGTTTATTGTTTAGGGGATGAGGCCGCTAGGAGGATCAGTGACAAACAACGGGAGTGTGGTGGTGGTCAGCGTATCCATCGTGCACGGAGACCGGGTGCTTCTCATTCAAGAGAATAAACCTTTGGTAAGGAATAAATGGAGCTTTCCGGGCGGCAGAATCGAGAAGGGAGAGTCGATTCAAGCGGCTGCCGTCCGGGAAGTCAAGGAAGAGACAGGATATGATGTCCGGCTGACGGGAACCGTATATGAATTTATTAGCAGCTTGAACAGTCATGTCACCCTGTTTCACTTTGTCGGGGAGATGGCAGGGGGTTCCCTTCGGCCTGCTCCGGATGAAATCAAGGATTGCTGTTGGGCGCTGGTGCAGGACCTGACAAGTGGAGACATCGATTATCGGGACGCGGGGGTTATGCGGCAGATTTCCGACAACCTGCTGTCTGGTAATATTTTGCCGTTAACGGTGTTTCATCCGTCGTTATGTTGAGCGTGTGAACCGAGGGTTAATTACAAACTTGCCAAGAGGAGCTGAACTGACAGTGGGAATGTCGGATTATTACAGAGCATTGAGAGAGAAGATTGGGAACCAGCTGATTTTTATGCCAAGCGTGGCGGGCATTATCCGGAATGAACAAGGTCATATTTTGTTTGGGCGTAAGCATGGGGAGCCGCATTGGGGCTTAATCGCCGGCTCGATCGAATTAGGGGAAATGCCGGCAGATGCCATGATCCGAGAGGTGAAGGAAGAGACAGGGCTTGACGTAATCCCTGAACGGATTCTCGGCGTTTATGGCGGTGAGGAGCGCCGGTATACCTATGGCAATGGGCATCAAGTAGAGTATCTGACCATTGTGTTTGCGTGCAGGGTTATTTCGGGTGAGCTGGATACGGAGAATGAGGAAATGGTGGAATTGGCGTATTTTCCAGAGAATCAGCTGCCGCCCACCGCGGTTAAGTATCCGAAGGAAATATTCGTAGAGGCTGGCGGGGAGCAGGCGCATTTCGAGATGAGTACGATGCCGCTAGTCAAAGATAGGAGACGACCGTAAAATTCGATTCCAGACGGGAAATTCATTGGTGGCATTGCGATAGGGGTTCGGCTGGAAGCCGTTGAGAAGGTTGGATTGGCTCTGATTAGTGCGCGTGGCGGGGAACCTGCCGACATGTAATGGAGGTGAAGAGGTAATGTCATCAGAATATCAAGTGAGAAGGAATCCGCATGCCCTCGTGCTCGGACTTATCACTATTTTCTACCTGATCGCCTATGGGATCGGGATCCGGCTCATTTACCGCCTTCAAGCCGAAATGACATTCGGCACGGTACTGTTTGCATCGTTGCCTATCATAACGCTATGGTCAGCGTTGTATATGATAATGCGGGTACCATGGATTAAACTGCATAAGCAGCATTTGTGGTTTACTGCAAGCATTGGTGTGGTTCTATTATTTTTGTCTTTATATGCTTTAAGTCAGACTCAGTCGAAACATCGATTTGACTATAACCGATGGGTCGGTTATCCGGAACAGCGCGCACTAATGGTCGATGCGATGTTGAAGGAGCATGATCTGATCGGATTAACGAATTCGGAGATCATGAATGTTCTCGGGGCTAACGATAATGCCAAGTGGAGCGTGAATGAAACCGATCAGGCTGTATATAATCTGGGAGCCGGAAAAGAAGATGGCCGAAATGAGTGGTTGTACATCAACTTTGATGATCATGGGTTCGTGCAAAGCATTGAGATTCTCATGAAACCGCCAATACCAAGAACGTGAACCGCTTGGATTTATTGTGATGATTACTTATTCCATAAACATCTAGACACTACATAACAGGTGAAGAAGGCATTAACTCGTAAAGACACGACATCGGGAGCAGAGAGTCTGTTGAAAATCCAAGCTTATAGGGGGACGGGGAATGAAGCGTTATAAAAGCGAGGAAGGCCGCAGGCTTATCCATGAATCCTACGACCGATTGCTAAATGGATGGAATGTACCCTACAAGGAAGTAGATGTGTCTACCCAATACGGTATCACACATATCATAACGGCCGGTAATCCGGAGAATCCGCCGCTGCTCCTCTTTCACGGTACAGGAGATCATTCAGCACTGATGTGGATCTATAACGCCAGGGAGCTGTCTGCCAGCTATTATGTGATCGCGGTCGATCATATCGGAGGTTCAGGGAAGAGCGAGCCTAACGCGAATTACGACCGGGCCTTTAATCAGGTGAAATGGTTGGATGAGATTTTTGAGGTGATGAAGCTGGAGTCTGTTTACATTGCCGGTGTATCCTATGGTGCTTATCTTGCTTACCATTACGCGATTGCGAGGCCGGAAAAGGTTCGGAAAATCGTATGCATGGCAGGCAGAATTCCTGGCAGCCAACTCGAAGTGATGAGCAAAATGATGAGGGCATTTCTGCCGGAAGCCATGTTTCCATCGGAACAAAATGTCCGCAAATTGCTTCGAAAGCTGTGTGGTGCGAGCGCAGACGCTTTTGAGAAGAACCCCGACCTCTTGCAGCATTGGACCTATCTGCTTAAATACTTTAACAACCGTTCGATGATGAAGCATGCGATTACGATTTATCCTCAAGATGCGATTCAGACGATTCGGGATAAATCCTTGTTTCTAATCGGGGACCAGGATATGTTGAGCTATTATCCGAAGTCCCTCGCGAGACTTAGAGAATATGGGATCAACCACCGAATTGTGAAGAACGCGGGTCATGCGATCAATCATGAGATGCCGGAGCTCATTCATGAAGAGATTGTTGGCTTTTGCAGGTAAGCTTGGGCGGAGGGATGACCAATGAGGATGAAACGATATGCCGGTCTGCTCATCAATGCGCTAGCCTGCTTGATTCTGGTTATCGCTCGGAAATGCGATGACACCTGGACCTGGCGTCAGTTCAGGTAACGGCAACCCGGCCATACTGCTGCTCATCCCGCTCAGCATACTTTTTCTGGTGTTGGTCAATCAATGGATTCAACTACTCAAAAAGGTGAAGATGGGCTTTAGTGTTCTCAAGCTTTCTGATCATAGCGCTTGCCGGCTATATCATTGCGGGATATGCCTATCAGCTGTACAGGCTGGACATTTATAGGAAAATCCAAGCTGATGCATTCAAAGCGAGATATGGCGAAGTAGACTGGGCTCATATCGAATCCATTACGACCGGTATTTTATCGATTCATATGAATAATCAGTTGTTTAATTGGAACACGTATTTCATGATGATTGCCTTCTCGCTAATGCTCTGCTTTGTGTACAAACTGATTCAGGGAATTTTGTACAGAAGGCAAGGAGCTACCGCAAAGAAATAGATCTGTAAGCGAGGATAGGAGAGGGCATTTGCCTGGGTCGGCATTATTCGCTTATTGAAACTGCATGTCTAGACACTGAGTTACATCATATTTCAGCGCACAAGCGCACATTCCTTGGTAGGAGTGTGCGTTTTTTTGCGTGTGGAGGAGGACGATCTATGAAACCATTTCAGTCGGAAGGCCAATTGGCTTGGGTGGACTTAAAGACGCCGCGGATTGACACAACTAAAGCATTTTACGGAGATTTATTCGGTTGGAGATTTAAGGAGGAGCTTCTGCCGGGAAAGGTCATGACCAAGATGTATTCAAGCGAAAGCGAATGGGGCAGCCTGACATCCCTCAACTCTCCGGTTATTCCCAAGGGAGCTAAGCCTCATACCAGCTTGTATTTCAATGTTGAGCGAAATCACATTCAGCCCTTCTGTTTCGCCAAAAAGCTCCATATGAAAACGGCATAACTGTGACTGCTTCTAAAAATGGAACGAAAATGTCCGAATGGAAAGTTTACTACGTCGTTCAGGACTGTGATCCAATGGTAATCAAAGCCCAATCCCTTGGTGCGCGAGCCGTCATCGAACCTCAGAATAAGCCCGGCGTAGGCCGTTTTACCAGCTTTACAGGGCCTGACGGCATGGATTGTTGTATCATCGCTCGCGATAAGCGATGTTAAATGAACCACGCAGCTCATGTGGCTAGGTTATCGGACGACCCGACCAGCGTCCAATACTACAGATATAAACCGGCCGCACACACGCAGCCGGTTTATATGTTCGGGCTAAGCAAAGGTTCAAACGATCGTCCCAAAACTTAGCCATGGGAAGAGCAAGGCAGGTTATTGTACTGAATGCGGTTATCCTTCCAGCACCTGCTCAAACTTGCCGAACCATTCTTTCCAGCCATATCTGGCCCCTTCGAGTCCATGAACATGGGAGAAGCCCGTTTGTTCGAGATGAAGGTTAACTCTTCCGTCTCCTAAATCCTGCAGCGTCCAGGTAACGGTATGCCGTTCCTCACCGGCAGCCCACGAATAGGACAAGCGGGTGGGTTCCTCCACGATCAGCACTTCGCCGTCAACGATTCCGTCCCAATATTCGTTCGGCTCATGGCGAAACTGAAAACGATGCCCCACGACAGGCTTAAAGTCATTGTCCATGATCCACTGTGCCAACCTGTTGGGATCGGTTAAGGCGGCCCAAGCCTTCTCGATCGATGTGGTGTACTGAAAATCCAGGGATAATACTAAACTCAATGTTTCTCCTGTTTCTCCTCCTCTAAAAGCTGGCCCAACCGCAGCATATTGGTCGTCCAGTATTTGCTGTAGTAAGCTACCCAATCTTGAACTTCTCGAAGCGGAGCGGGGTTCAGCTTAAATCGTGTTTCTCTGCCTACTTTGCGGTCAAGCACCAGTCCGGCTTCTTTAAGAACGGTCAAGTGCTTGGACACCGCGGTCCGGCCCATTGAAAACTGTGACGTTAGTTCATGAAGCGGTTTCTCGTCCGCCTGTGACAACAGATGAATCAGTTGGCGTCTAGTGGGATCTGCGATGGCGTCAAACACATCCCGGGATGGATGATTCTCTATCACGACAACCCTCCTAAAAGTCTTATTTTCGCTGTTCGTAATCCAATGATGTTTGAGGGGACCGCCGTTTATATTTCACCATCTTTGCATCATGGTTTCAAGTAAAGGTTTCAAAAGTTAACTAATACCCAAAAAAGGCGTCCTTTTTAATATTCCGCTTGGATATATTTTGATTTTGTAAATAGCTAGAAACAGAATCCACCAAAGACTTCGGTCCTGCTATAAAGTATTTACCATTATTGTTATGTAAGGCTTTAAACCTTTCAATTTCCTCATGCAAGTCATCCCATGAATCAAGATAAGCTACATTTAGTTGAATATGGTTAGCCAATTTATCAAGTTCATCTTTGTAAATATAAGCTTTATTGCCATCCAAATAGAGCAGTTTTTGCTGCTTCCCGTCTTTACTTCCTTCAGCTTCTAGCTGTTTAAGAATCGACAGGAACGGTGTGATTCCAATCCCGCCTGCGATCAGCAGCGAAGGACTGTTGTCCTGGAGATTGAAGGACCCTACAGGGCCGCTCATTTTGATTTTCATGCCGGGCTTTAATTCTAGCAGCGCTTTCTTAAAGTCACTGGGGCTTTCACCAATACGCGTTGTAATCTTAACAATATTCTCTGCGGGAGCAGCTGCGAGGCTGAATGGTTTTGTAGGATTTTTGATGGTCTTATGCGTGATGCTAAACAAACCGTATTGCCCTGCTTTCCAGGTTAAATCCTTGTCTTTCTCAAATAGAAAGGAATATACATCTTCTAATTCTTTGCGGCTTTCCATCAATGGCAGCTCTCTCTTTTTGAATACGGCGAACATGTCTTGAAAAAAGCTCAACTTCCCCAACTCCCTTACTTATTTTGGAACAGTTTGCTTTGCTATTGCGACCATCTGTAAAGAATATGGTTTTTACCTATAAAACGGTCAAGGCATTGGTAGCATGGCTGCTAATTGGACACCATTTGGTGATACTTTGATTTTAGGTCACCGTTTGGTGTCGTGTCAATAGCGTTTTTATAAATGACTCTGCGGTGTTTTTTGCCGTTGACTTCCACGTTAACGTCAATGTTATGAATAATTAGGATCGAATCATGACGTTAGGAGGGACGATATGTGGGATACCATCCTGGGATTAGCCTTGCTGGATAGACTTAGCATTGCATCGATGTCGTGAGGATTTTTTTGTTGTTATCAAACGCCTACCGTCCTGCTCGAATACTGGTGTATCTGTTGACCGTTCTCATCAGCGACGCTTCGGATGTTGTATTCTTTAATGGAGAATGAAAACTAGGGAAGATAAGGGAGCCTTGGCATGATGTATTCGATTGGAGAAATGATTCATAAAGTCAATATCAGCCGCAGAACGCTGCATTATTATGATGAGATCGGACTCTTGAAGCCGACGATTTCAAGGGAAAACGGCTACCGTTATTACGATGATCAGGCCATCATCAAACTCCAAACGATCCTGTCCTTGAAATCCATGGACTATTCGCTGGAACAAATCAAAGCATTATTCGATGAACAAATATCGGCTGCGGAGCCGGATGCGGACCCGTGGGTTCCATTGCTGCAAGCCCAGATCGAGCATGCCTCGAAGAAGATCGATGATCTGAAGCGAAAGCAGTTTATATTGAGAGGCGTACTTCAGACAATTGAAATGTCGGGGCAGCGAAATGATGAGCATGTTTTTAATATCATCGAAAGGATTGACAGTCCGCATTTTGTGAATAACGAGATTCCAGCCACGTTTCCAGCTGATGTATTTACTGAAGAGGAGATCGACGCGCTGAGGGAGCTTCCCTTAATCGGAAGCGAGGACCCGCGCCTATTAACGGCTTTGGAGCTTATCAAGAAGACTCGCAAGAGCATGTGCGCCGATGAAGACGCTCCTCTGGTGGAGGATTTAGCCGAACAATGGAAGGCGTGCATATCCAGTTGGTTTAACGGCGATGAGGAACTACAGTTCAAATATTTTCACTTCATCGACGCAGCCAGTCAGGAATCGCCGCTGATCTACGGCATTGATGAAGAAGTGGTTCGTTATATCGATCGCATCATGAATCATTCCACGAACCGGGGAGGTGACAAGGAGCATGAGTCTGGAAAAGGAATTGGGTAATCGTAAGGATTTCAAGCAGCATCTCGCCTTGTTCATCGTTGTTCACATCATCGTTAATTTCTGGCTGCGGATGGACACGCCGTTCCTATCCGGTCTGAAAGAGTCTATATTGGAGGGGAAGATCTGGTACTATCATGAGGAATCGGAGATCTTCGTTACGATGATCTGGTTGATCATTATCGTCGTCCAAGGCGTGTACGTATTCTTTCGTGGAAACGACGCCAACAAAGAATAGGGCAGCGACTAACAGTATACCCTTACGTGTAAACCAATTCAAAACCAATCCACGAATCCGCAATGATCGGTTGTTTTTCTATAATGTTTCTACACGTTCAGGGCAATCCCAGTATGGATACATGATCACCAATGGCAGAGAGAGATACTTGGAGGTAAAGACATGAACAGCTTAGAGGAGTTGTATCCAATTAATGAAGAAAAGTAATAGGCATTATGGAGCCTTCAAAGCTCCATAATGTAAAGCACCCGATATTAACGGGTGCTTTGCGGAGTGCCATCGCTTTCGCGTGGCGGTTTTTACCAAATCCAAAACAGTCAGCGCTGCGGCAGGATTACTCCAGACTTTTGCTCAATTTGACAATCTGGTCCCAGCCCTCGTCGATGCTGATTTTACCGAACATGATTGACTGCGTGATGTTGTCGTATTCCTTCGTGAAGTTGGCCCAGCCGCCCTTATTCCCTGGTCCGGGGTCAAACGCGGCTCCGTCTTTGGACACCTCGTTGATCAGGCCGAGGGCGCTTTTATCGACGTCCGTAAATTTGGGCTGGAGCGCATCGGCTACGGTTTTGTTAACCGGAATTCCCCGCGAAGTGCCCAAAATTTCTCCGGCTTCCTCGCTATTGACAAACCAGTCGATGAACTTCTTCGCCTCCTCTTTATATTGGCTGTTGGGGCTGACGCTCCAGTACATGGAGGCTTTCAGCCAGCCGCCTGCCTGGGTTCCCCTCGGCTGGGTCGTTAACGCCAACACGCCGGGTTTTAAGGCATCCGTTCCGCCGAATTCCGCGGCATGCGCGCCCCGAAGCAGAATCTTCTCCTGAATGAGCAGGTCCATTTGTGCGTCCTGCGCTTTATCCGAGACGGTGACGTCAGGCGGTGTCACGAGATTATCCTTGCGCAGCTCCGCCCATTTGTTCATCCAATCCTTCCAGGTAGCCTCGTCATAATGGAATTTTCCGTCCTTGCTCATGGAAAAGCCTTTGCCCATGCTCAGCTGATACGACATGTAGAACGCGCTGTCCGCAGTCAGGTCACGCGTGAGGTATTGGTCCTTGGCCAGCTTCGGCTTCAGGTCGCGCGCCATGGCAAAAAACTCGTCCCATGTCTTCGGCGGCTGAACGCCGAGGCTATCCATCATCGTCTTGTTGTACACCACGCCCCAAGCGTTATTGCCGAGCGGCATCGCGTACAGTTTGCCTTGGTAGGTGCCTGTCTCGAGCAGCACCTTATCGATATGGTCCGTCGGTATGGAGGAGAGATCCTCCAGCCGTCCGCTGGACGCCCAATCGTTGAACCAGGCGGCATCCATTTGGAAAATATCCGGCGTGTTTTTCCCCGCGGACTGGGTCGACAGCTTGTCTTGGTACCCGTCGAATGACTGGTACTCCGGTTCGAATGTGATGTCTGGGTTCTTTTCGGAGTACACATCAAGCGCTTTCAGAGTTGCGTCATGCCTTGCCTGAGATCCCCACCACATGATTCGGAGCGTGATGGACTTGCCGTCTGCCGGCTCCGTGGATCCGGCTTCTTCTTTCTTGATTCCGCTGCAAGCGGAGAGAACCAGGGACAGTGACAACACGGCCGCAGCGCCAGCGGCGAGACGGTGCCATGATTTTCTCATCGGATGAACCTCCCTTAATTAACTGATCTGCTTCTTTAACGTACCAAGTCCAGGGCCTTTCTCGTAGGCGACAAAACAACGAATCATTTCAGTATTTTACGATGATCGAATGAGGAGGCGAGATGCTCATGAGTCGGAAATTTCTGAACAGAACTGATCATTAGGCTTTGTGAAACTCGGTGGGACTGCGCCCGGTATGCTTTTTGAACAGGGTGGTAAAGTAAGGAACATTCCGATACCCGACCCGCTCGGCGATTTCTGCAATCAGCAGTTTCTTCTCGAGAACCATGCTCTTGGCTTTTTCCATGCGCACCCTGGTTAGATAATCGCCGAAGGTTTCACCTGTAAACTGGCGGAATATGGTACTGAGATAGTTTTTGGAGATATACACCTGGTTGGCCAGATCCTGAAGATGGATGTTCTCGGCGTAATGTTCATGAATGTATTGGATGATATATTCGACCGTTTCCTTATGCTTGAGGTTTTCATTGGGCGTGTAACGCGAACAGATTCGGTTCACTTTGTCCGCTACCCATGCCTTCCACTGCTGGGCATCTTCCACTTGCCCCAATTCTTTGGTCAAGTCCGTGAGAGAGAGCTCATCGTCGAGCCGGATGCCGGACTCGTACAGAGTAAAGGAGAGGATGGCGAACAGCTGTGTTCCGATGGCGGTAAGTTCGTCGGACTGAAGCTGGGCCGCGCCGCTGTCCTTGCGGAAGAAGTCCTCCAGCGCCAGCAGGGCTCTGGGCTCGTCAAAGGTCCTTACTGCGTCGGCCATCTCCTGGAAAAACCGCACCGGCCGTATGTTCCGTGGTGCTGAACGCCGGATGCCGCCTTCGTTATATACGTAGACGCAGGGATGGGCGGAATCCGGTTCGCGCCGCTCGGCGAGTGCTTGGAAGGCTTCTTCGGTAGAATCGGAGATGGCAAGCCAGTTGTCCTTGCGGAGACCGACACCGATATGCAGCTTGACCCTGAGGAATCGATGCACGGACGAAATGATTCGCCCTGCCAGCGCGAGAACTTCCAAGCGGAACGCTTCGGACGGCCAGGAAAGGGGCTTATACAACAGCAGTGCCATATGGTGACTATGCAGCTCCAGGAAATAGCTTCGCAGACCGTCCTGACCGGCCAGCTCCTCTACCGTGTTGCCCACGGCGAACCGGAACAGGTGCCAGTCCCGAACGGAGATTCCTTCCATACGTCCTTGGCGTTTAATTTCTAAAGCTAGCATCATGAATTGGGCATTCTTCCAGCCCAGCCGGTCCAGCATGCGGGAGGGATCCGCTAGCGGGGAGGAGGACCCTCCGGTGAGTACGGATTTGACCCATTCCCTTTCCAGATACGGCTCATACTGCATGAGTCGGTTTTGTAGATCCCGCTCTCTGTTTTCCAACGCTCGGCGCTCCGTTAGCTCGCGGGTGACGCGCTGCAGCACTTCCCGGATCGTGGCCGGTGAGGCCGGCTTGGGCAAATAATCGTCGACCTGAAGCCGCAGTGCCTTGCGAGCATATTCAAAATCCGAATACCCGCTCAAAATGATGATTTTGCCGGTGTACTGCTGCTTACGGAGCTGTTCGATCATGTCGAGACCATTCATTACCGGCATATAGATATCCGTGATGACGATGTCAGGTTTGCTTGACTCGATCAGCCGGAGTCCTTCTTCGCCATCCATGGCCTCCCCGACAGGCCGTACGCCGAGCTGCTCCCAAGGGATTAACCGGGACATGCCGCCGAGCGCTTGCCGGTCGTCATCCACGATAGCAATGGTCCACATGATTTCTTCCCCCTTCCTGATCCTGCTGTTGATCCAGCTTCGGCCAGTAGATCTCCGCTTCGGTGCCTGGCACATCGGCACGGTTGCGAAGCGAAACGCCAAAGGGCGGACCGAAATAAACCTGAATACGTTCCGTTACGTTGCGGATGCCGTATCCGCCCGTCTGATGGCGTTTCCGCGTTTTCCAGTCTTCGTGCAGCCCGATGCCGTCGTCCCGAATCCAAATCCGGATGCCTCTGTCCTCTTCCTGACATGTCAAATGGATCCGGCCTTGGCGTCTGCCATGAAAACCGTGCATAACGGCGTTTTCCACAAAGGGCTGCAGGGTGAGTTTCGGAATCATCAGATGCTGTATATCCTTCGGGCAATCGATGTGCCATTCCAATCCTTCGCCCCACTTGAACTGTTGGATTTTCAGATAGCAATCCACGTGCAAAAGCTCTTCCTGAATCGAAATCATGGATTCGCCGCCCGACAGACCAATACGGAACATTTGCCCCATCAGCTCGAGCACGCGGCTGATTTTCTCTTGACCGGCTTCAAGCGCCATCCAATTCAGCTGGTCCAAGGTGTTGTAGAGAAAATGGGGGTTAATCATTGCTTGAAGCGCCTTAATCTCTGCTTCGCGCTGTGCCTTATACTGCTGCTCCAGCGACTGATACAGCGTTTCGATCCGCTCGGTGAGCTTGCGGTAGCCGCTGAACAAGCTGCCGAATTCGTTGCGGTATTCGGTGGGCAGCGGCTGCCTGCGCTTCCCGGGATTGAACGCCTGCATCAGCTGAATCAGTTTCCGGATCGGCCGCGTGAAATTCCGGGAAAGGAACAATGTGAAGAACAGGGACAGCAAAATGGCGACGGCTCCCACAATAGCCATGGTCCACGCAAGGCGGACACTTCCGTTGGTAATTTCCTTCCAGGGAGTGAGTTCCACCAGCATCCAGCTGCCAGGGGATGTCCGGGACCATACGGTAAGCATGTTCTTCTCCGGCAGCGAGCCGGCGGCGGCCAGAAGATGACGCGCATGGCCGGTGTCCCCGCTGACCTGCTCCAGGATCGTGTTGATTTCCTCGGGAGGCGGAGCAATCCGGGTGTGCATGATCATCCGGCCGCCGGAGTCGAGCAGGAGCCGGCTGGCCAAGGAATTATCTTCCGTCAGAATGTCCTGCAAGAATTTGACCCGGACATTGATAATCAGAATTCCGTGGTTCACACCGTCAAGCGAAGTGATTTTACGGACAAAGCTGATCACCTGCTGTTTCCCCTGCGGCGAACCGACCTCACGCTGGCCAATCCAGAGAAAGTCGGATTTGTCGATGGCCGGATACCAGTTCTCCCATCTGGCTGTGGCTAGCGGAAGGTACTGAATGTTGGCGTTGGGATCGACCTGAAGCGGATCGTTCATATAAATCTGAAAAGAAAACATCGAGCGCGAGCTGTTCAGCATTGGCGCCAAATAATCCCGATTCAGCTCGTCCCTGGCCTTCTTGCGTGCATAATAATCTCCTTTCATCGTTAAATAGTTGACCAGAGGCGAGTTGATGGACACGGCTAGTGAGGTTTGCTCCACAGCGCTCATCTGGTCGGTAAGCTGTTTGTTGAGCTGCTGCAGCACCGCCTGCTGGTACATGGAGGCGCTGTTCGCCTGCTCATCAGCCGAGAAGCGATAACTAACAATCATCATGATCGTGATGAGGACTGCGATAAAACCGGCAAAACTGAAGAAAAAAACGTAATCGATGCGGAACGTGCGAAACGGATTCATGCGTTTTCTCCTCCCCTTGGAAGCCATAAGGTCGCTGAACGTGCTGCTGCCTCATTGCCACGTTGGCGGAAGCCGGATGATCGAGATGTCCGGCTTGGCCGCGGCTTGAAGAAGAACCGGAAGAACACAGCACAGTATCCGTTTACCGCTATGAAATCTAACCTTTCAGCCCGGATGTGGCAATCCCTTCCACGAAATGCTTTTGCGCCAGAAAGAAAATGACCACCGGCGGCAGAACGGAGAGCAGGGATACGGCAAGCAGCTGCCCCCATGGAACGGCTGACTGGGAGTCGATAAACATTCTGAGCGCGAGCGGGACCGTGTACTTATCCACGGTATTCAGATAAATCAGCGGCCCAAAGTATTCGTCCCAGCCCCAAATAAACGAGAATATTGTTACCGTAATGAGCGCAGGCAGGGTCAGCGGCATTACGATGCGCAGATAAATGCCGAACCAGGAGCAGCCGTCGATTTTCGCGGACTCATCGAGCTCTCGCGGAATGCCGCGGATGAACTGGACAATCAGGAATATAAAGAAGGCTCCGCCCATGGCTGATGGGACGATCAGGGGCAGATACGTGTTGATCCAGTCGAAGGAATGGAACATCGTATACTGCGGGATGAGCGTGACTTGTCCGGGAAGCATCAGGGTCATAAGCAGGATGGAGAACCATAAACCCTTTAGCGGAAAGGACAGTCTTGCGAAGCCGAAAGCCACCAGGCTGGCGGAAATGACGTGGATAATCGTTGTTGCCACGTTGAGCTTGAGGCTGTTCATAAAGAAGCGTGTAAATGTATACTTGGGCAGCGCCATCCAGCCTTCCGTATAATTTTGCCATAACCATACTTTGGGGAACAGAGTGGGTAGACTGATTTCCGGTGTCGATTTGAAGGAGGCGCCGATCCACCAAAGTACGGGATAAAACATCACAAAACAGAATGCAATCATCAGCACATGGACCAGCCAGTTTTGTTTATTATGAGCACCTGTCATTTGCGACCCTCCGTTTCGGTTTCGTAGAAGACCCAGTATTTGGACGCGATAAAATTAAGCGCCGTGGCGATGCCAATGATAACGAGCAATATCCAGGCCAAGGCTGATGCGTAGCCCATCTGTAGGGATCCGAAGGCTTTATTGTACAGAAACAGGGCGAACATCTCGGTTGAATTGACCGGTCCTCCATTCGTGACAACAAAAGCCGATGTGAACATCTGGAATGCGTTGATGATGCCCATGATCAGATTAAAGAGGATGACCGGGGATAACATCGGTAAGGTAATCCGGATAAACTTGCGAAGCGGCGAGGCCCCGTCCACGGATGCGGCTTCATATAACTCACTTGGGATTTGCTTAAGGCCGGCAAGGAAAATAATCATCGACGAGCCGAACTGCCATGCCGTTAGAAGTACCAGGGTGCCGAGGGCGGTGGACGGGGTGCCAATCCAGTTTTTGGGGGCGATTCCGACCCATATCGCGAGCTGATTAATAAAGCCGTTCAGACCGAAAATATTGCGCCAGAGCACGGCGACCGCCAAGCTTCCGCCAATTAGTGAGGGCAGGTAAATGATCGTCCGGTAGAAGGATATGCCCCGGATGTTCCGGTTGAGCAGCAGGGCTATAGCCAGCGCTACCAGCAGTTTCAGCGGGACGGAAGCGATCACATACAGAAATGTCACTTTCAACGAATTGAAGAAAAGCCGATCGTGAGCAATAACCTGGAAGTTCTTGATACCGATCCAGCGGGCCGGCTCCAACAGCGAATATTCCGTGAAGGATAGATAGAAGGACTGGATAATGGGCCACAGCTGTAAAATGAGAAAGCCCAGCAGCCAGGGGGCGATGAACAGGTAACCAGCTAACGGAGCGTTCCAGCGCCCTTTGAATGTTTTGGTGGCAACCGTTTTCATGCCTTTGTACAGTCCGGCCTTGTCCGGCGACTGTACCGTTTGTGCATTCATGATTAATCACCTCTCGCCTATTGATAGCTCACATTGTATCTTGATGAAAATCAGGCCTGTAGGCGATAAATGTACAAATTCTTTCATTATTGAATGATTTAGGTACGAGATCATGAGATAGTGCAAGAACACTTACCGTATGCCAATTCCTGAATGTGCTGATTAGGATCGTTCGTAAATAATCCGCCGTGATAACAGGCTTTTCGATTTCACTAAGCGAACACTTCCAAGACTTGTTTTCAAAGCTGGATCATAGCAGACACACGGCCGATATAATCCAAATTCTGGTGTGATATAATGATCTAGTGAATGTCTTGAATAGCAAAGCCGACGTCCGGCAGTTGCCCCTGAATCAGCGCGAACTGTCCGGGATAGGCGTTATCGAAAAGGATCCGTTCTTGATGACCCCATAGGAATGTCGGTTGGATCGGTTTGATTCGCGCAAAACACATAAATCAATTTTTAGCAATAGTCCATGTTGCTTTTTTGTAATTGAAGTTCCCTCTTTTCGCTATTGAGGAATATGTAATTGCTGATATAATCCTTGAAAAGAGAAAAGCAGAGACAAAGCACAAGAAGGAGTGGGAGCAGCAATGAGCTCGATAATTGATTTGAATGAAGTAACCTGGAGACGGGAGCAGAAGACCGTGCTGTCCGGCGTCAACTGGACCGTCAAACCTGGGGAGCATTGGGCCGTTCTGGGTTTGAACGGATCAGGGAAGACAACGATCCTGAATATGATTAACGGTTATATCTGGCCGACCAGCGGCAGTGTCTCCGTACTCGGTCACCGTTTCGGAACGGTAGATTTAAGAGAGCTCCGGAAATCAATCGGCTGGGTGAGCTCCTCGCTCCAGGAGCGGATCCGTCCGAACGAATCGACGATTGACGTTGTCATCAGCGGCAAGCACGCTTCCATTGGTTTGTATCAGAAGATAGATGAGGATGACCGGGCGCAGGCGGAACAGCTGATGAAGGATTTTAATTGTTATCACCTGCTTGGACGTACATATGAAACCTGTTCACAAGGGGAGAAGCAAAAGCTGCTGATTGCCAGAGCTCTTATGGCATCCCCAAGGCTGCTGATTCTGGATGAAGCCTGCAACGGGCTGGATTTTCTGTCGCGGGAAGCGCTATTGGCAAGCATTACGGCGCTTGCCTCGAAGCCGGATGCTCCGACGCTGCTGTTCGTGACGCATCATATCGAAGAGATTTTGCCGATTTTTTCGCATTCCCTTTTAATCCGTCGCGGAAGCGTGTTTAACCAGGGAAGCTCGAAGGACATGCTGACCAGCGGCAATTTGACCGCCTTCTTCGAAACGCCGGTCGAGGTGAGCTGGCAGAACGAGCGGGCCTGGATGTCGATTCCCGATTTATCGTAGGCAATCTTCATGAAATTCAGGTGACGCTACCAGCCCAGAAGTACGTTGCTCATCCGCTTGATGGGAGGCTGCATAATCGCACCAGCGTTTCTATTTGATGTCTAGGGAGTGTTGCGGAATTGACAAATCCAACGATGGCTGGCTTAAGGCTGTTGTCCCAGGGGATCGGAAGCATGAAGTTTAATACACCGGAACAAGTCGTAAAAGGATTAGGCGCAGTTCAAGCCCAGGATTTCGGCCAGGCGGTCTGGGGAGTTGGTTTGCGAACGGCTTCCGCTGGGCTGCCGGATGTAGAACTGGCAATTGCTAAGCGGAAAATTGTGCTTACCTGGCCGATGCGGGGGACGATTTTTATGGTGCCGGCCGAGGATGTTCTATGGATGTTGAAGCTGACCGCCCCTCGATTACAAACCCATGACAAGCGGAGACAGGCGGAGCTCGGACTCGATGGAGAAATACTGAAGCGCTGCAGAAGCTTAATCGAAAGAGCGCTGCACGATGGAATTCCCGTACCACGCCCGGATTTGATGACGGTTCTGGAGGAAGACGGCATCTCAACGAAGAATGGCTTGGGGAACTATGTCCTTGGATATTTGAGCCGGGACGGCATGCTCTGCTTTGGACCGCGGGAAGGCAATCAACAAACCTTTGTTTTGCTGGAAGCATGGGTCGGGCAATTAAAGGAGCTGACAACCGAGGAAGCTTTGGCTGAGCTTGCCATGCGTTATTTTACCGGACACGGTCCTGCTACGGTTCAGGATTTTGCATGGTGGACCGGGCTTTCGCTGTCTGAAGCAAAGCGCGGCGTGGAGTCTGTTTCAGATGTTCTGCAGAAGATCAAGATCGACAGCGCAGTGTATTGGATGTCGGCTTCCTTACTGGAGACTCAGCAGGAGCAGCCAGCTGTCCACCTTTTACCGGGATTCGATGAGTATTACTTGGGCTATAAGGCGCGGGATGCCGTGATTGAACCGGAACACGATCCGAAGATCGCCCCGTATCGCAACGGAGTGTTTCAGCCAATGATCGTTGTGGACGGCCGAATTGCCGGCGTATGGAGGAGGGAGATCAAGCGTAACGGAGTCGAGGTCACTTTTGCCCCCTTCACGCCGCTCGAGGATCGGAAGGAGGATATTCTCGCGGCTGCCCGGGGATATGCCGAATTTCTGGGTCTCCCGCTGTTTGTAAGCGACATATAGCAAGAGAGAGAGAGAGGTTTATCATATTTCAGCAAAAGGAGAGGACGCACATGCAAGCACTCGACCGATTGAAATCATTGATTACCGAAGTAACGGAGCTCGTTGAGGCCATGAATGAGGAGGCGTTTACTCGGAAGCCGTCCATCGCGAAGTGGTCGAAGCAGGAAATTCTCGGCCATCTATGCGATTCCGCGCTGAATAACCATCAGCGATTCGTACGGTTTCTGTTGTCCGATAAACCAATCCACATTCAGGGATACACACAGGATGACTGGGTTCGTCTTCAGGGTTATCAAGACCAGTATCAGCCGGGTGAGGTTCTTACATTGTGGCGGGAGCTGAACCGGATGATCGTACGTGTCATGCAGCAGGCGGGGGAAGCTGATTTCCGCAAAAAAGGCATCCTTGACGATGGCACGGAGGTCACGCTGGCGTGGCTGTTCGATGATTATATCGAGCACATGATTCATCATAAGAAGCAGCTCGAAGCATAAGGGGATCGCAGGATATTTACCGTGATCAACCTCGGCCTGCGGTTTGTGCTGGAGATCATTTTGCTGTTTTCGCTTGTATATTGGGGTTTCCATTGCCGGTCAAGGCGTTTGGCTGAGTATCATCCTTGGGCTCGGTCTGCCGCTGCTGACTGCGGTGATCTGGGGGATGATCATCTCGCCGAAGGCACCCATCAAGCTGCGGATCGGCGGGGTCCTTCTCACTGAGGCCGTGTTGTTTGCTGCCGGGGTGCTTGCCTTGATTGACTCCGGATTCCGGGTGACCGCCTATCTATTCGGTGTAGCTGCGCTTGTGAACCGGTACATCGTTATCCGGTGGAAAATGCAGCCGTAAAAACAAAATATTCATGAATTGGGGGATTGTTTTGGCAACCATTGGTTTCGTCCGTCATGGGTTAACTGACTGGAATGCACTGGGCCGCGCCCAGGGACTTAGCGATATTCCGCTTAACGGTGAGGGAAGACAACAAGCCAAATTATTAGCTGAACGATTGAAGAACGGGCCGTGGGAGGCGATCGTTACGAGTACGTTAATTCGGGCGAGGGAGACGGCTGAGATCATTGCACATGAGCTGGGTGTACGGAATGTTATCCAGGAGCACTGCATTCGCGAGATCGATTGCGGTCTGATCGAAGGTACGACAGAAGAACAGCGGATTCAAACCTGGGGGCAGCAGTGGCGGGATCTTGATTTGAGGATGGAGCCCTATGAGGCTGTCGCGGCAAGAGGAAGCCGATTCGTGAATGACATATCGAACAAGCTTAATCACCAATACATCCTCGCAGTAAGCCATGGCGCGGTCATTGGCTTAACCTTGCAACAATTGATGCCCCATCGTTTTACAACCACCTACATGGATAATGCTTCTCTTACCGTCATCACACAAGTCGGCGACCATTGGGAATGTACGCTGTATAACGATATAAGCCATCTGCAGAAGGATAGTATTGCATATACATATGAACCGACCAACCGAAACGAGGTGTCTCCATGAGTTACCATATAAGAGTACGGCCCACGGCATTAGTGATTCAAGATGAGCGGATCCTGCTGGTCGAGTATTCGGATGCGAACGGGATTCATTACAATCTGCCCGGCGGCGGGGCAGAGCCTGGAGAGTCCATTACCGACGGCGTGCTGCGGGAGTTATATGAAGAGACATATGCCCCGCATCATCATTCCGGTAATCAAACGTCGAATATCCACACACTTTACATTGTCTTGGAATGCTACCCATAAGCTGGTTCTGTGGCCAGGCTTCCTGATCCTCCCGATCCTGACCAATCCGCCGTACGGTGGATCCCCCTTTCACAATTGGATGACATCGTGCTGTACCCCAACATCAAACAACATATTAAGAAATACGCAGCGGAACGTAAAAATATTGATTTGATTGAGGATCATCAGTTGGAGAGATATAACCAGGTGCCTTATGCAACGGAGGTAACGAGTGGAGATCTATAATATTGTCGAATTGACCCTGGAAGGGCTTAAACGAAGGCTTGATCCGCAGAACAACTTGCTTATTCAGGGACATCAAGGATATTGCGAACCGGCGACGTTCATGTTTGAACGCGGCACGGTTCAGAAGGAGATTCAAGCAAGCGGTGAGGAGCTCGGCATCGTGATTCCTTGGGATTACGAGCAATTTTTACTAAAACATAACGGGGCCAGGTTATTCATGCATCCCGAATATGGAGGCGGTATGGAGCTGTTCGGGCTGAAGCAGATTCATCAATATTACATAAACTATGATTATATAAGCATGATACCTGATGGTTGGTACCCGATCGGAACCGATAATGGAGACATGTTGTTTATTGATTCGAATCAATGCCAGGGCAGATCCTCCAGTTACCTCTATTGGACAGAAATGCTATTTGTGGACAGCGCCATAGAACTCGATTTGAATTTCGAGAGATGGTTTGAAAGGCTGATGATTTGTAATGGGGCGCACTTTTGGGAATGGAAACGGGAGACGCCGGACGGATATTATCAAAATGTGGGGAGCAGCATCGAGAATTTGAAAGTATACGAAGGAAAGAATTTCACACTAAAAATCCCTTCGAAGTAAGACCTCTATCCGCGGTCCATCAGGATACCATAACAAAACAGCTTTCACGATACCGTGTCAGCTGTTTTTTTATTCATGAATCTAGGCTGAGCGCGCACAATCTGCGTGGGAAATCATGGAAAACCGGTTGTTGGATGAACGGAAGAAGTTTACAATGAAGGAGTGGAAAATATTGTGAGGTGGAATGTGCGGTATTCCTGCTATTAGAGGTGTATGAAGTGAAGTCCACTACCCTAATTAAACGGGGTTAAGGGATTCACATAGCAATCCTTAAAAAGCATGTGGGGAGGGATGTTATGCATAATCGGACATTAGGTGCGGTATTCATCGGTATATCCGTGGTGCTCTTCGGAATTCGTAATTTGACCGCTGCCATCATAACGATAAATTCACAAGTATATATCCATTTTGATGAGGCTCTACAAGACGTAGGAAAGGCTCCTGTGATACTGAGCATAATCAGCTTGGCGATCGGATTATTTCATGTGTATGGTCCGATATTTGTTCAATGGTTTAAGAAGGATCTAGATCGGATCGAGAGCAACTGGAAAGAATTCGATGAACCCCACACTGAAGGACGGAATCCTTAGCGGCAGACAACGGATCGATGAGGGGGATGCGTCATGAATGAGGAAGCGGGCTTTTGGATACGGTTGGGGGCCTGGGTGTTGGATGCCTTGATCGTCTCTTTGCCAATAAGCATTCTATTTGGAATACTGACAGGCGATTTCGAAAATGAACCGATCAGCAATTTCTTGTTAGCGTTGTACGGCATCCTGGTACCCGCGTACTGGAATGGGTACACGATCGGGAAGCGGATATGCGGCATTCGAATTCGCAAATACGATACGCTGGATCCGCCGGGCATTGGAACGATGCTGCTCCGAAACGTCGTTGCCGGACTCGTGTATATGTTAACGTTCGGGATTGCTTTCATCATCAGCGTCTTGATGGTGGCTTGTCGGGAGGATAAGTGCGCCGTTCATGATTTCATTGCAGGCACGGAAGTTGTGAGGGGTTAGCCATGCGGAAACCTGCCTACATCAGTCTCATGATCGCATTGGTCACGCTCATGACCACTGGCTGCATTATGGACAATTCAAGCCGTGACGGGAGTGTGATACCATGAATAGCAACTGGAAAGGCATCGTATTCGACATGGACAACACGCTGCTGCGATCGAGCATTGACTTTAACGCCATGAAATGGGCGATATACTCTTTTCTTGTAGACCATCGGGTGCTCCCGCAGGACTTGTCTATGGACACCCATACGACCTCTACGGTTATCGCCGAGGCGATGGAGACCGGTCTTGTGACGGATGAACTGTCCCGGCGCATGTGGGACATCGCCAAACAGCATGAGATTAAAGGGATGGCCGGCGCAAAGCTTGAAGACGGCGCGCTGGAGCTGATCCGCAATCTACACGGAAGGCTGTATCTGTCCATTGTGACGAATAATGCGCGGGACGCAGCCTTGACGGCTTTGGAGGAGAACGGAATTGCATCGTATTTTGACCTGATCGTGGGCAGAGAACAGATGGGATCCTTAAAGCCTGCGCCGGATGGCTACTTGCGGGTGCTGGAGTTTTTTGACCATACTACTCAAGCCAATGGCTCTCTGTAGGCGATGCATGGGTGGACGGCAAAGCGTCCGAGCGTGCCGGCATACCGTTCGTTGCCTACCGGGGAGATCCCTCCAAAATGAAGCGCATGGGCGTTCAGCCACTGGCGGAGATTCAGGATATTCGGGACGTCATGGCGTTTGTGCAGTAGCATATGGGTTATGATTCGGGAAGCTATGTTTCCATTGGATTTCATAAAAAAGCTGCAAATTCTTGCTCGCGTCTCCATCTACACCCTACGGTTAGGACAAGGCTTAGACATCATCTTTTTATACTAAAGGAGGCTTATCCGGATTGAACCATCAAGCATTTATTACAGACCTGGACGGAACGCTTCTGAGGTCGGATCAGACACTCTCACCTTATACGTTGGAAACGATTGACTCCGCACTGCAACAAGATGTTGTCGTTACATTCGCGACGGCGCGCGGATATGTCAGCGCTATGCAAGTCGTTGCGGACATTCCCTGGAAGTACCCTCTGATCCTGTATAACGGAGCTTTGATCTATGACGGCCTAGAGGGGACGGTCATTGACGGCTACTGGCTGGATTACAAAATTTCGAATGACATCATTCGGATCGGAAGGAAGCATGGGCTGACGCCTTTTTATTTTTCATTGGATACGGATCACCGGGAACGCGTGCTGCATGAAACGCTTTGCCGGGAGGGAGAGACCGCATTTTATCAAAGCCGCATGAATGATCCGAGATTTATGGAGGTAGCAGCCTTGCAATGTCCGGAGAGTCACCGAACGTTGGCCCTGACGTATATTGGCCTGCTCGATGAGCTGGAGCCGATTCGCCGGGAGGTCAACGATTGTTTCGGGGATGTGGTGCATGCCCATATGATGCCGGACTATTACATAAGGAATCATTACTTTCTGGAATTCAGCCACGTGAATGGCAACAAGGGGGACGGGCTTCGCTTATGGGCGGCTCATATGGGGATCCCGCTTCGGAACACGGTCGTCTTCGGTGATCATCTCAATGATCTGGGGCTGTTTGAAGCGGGCGGCACCCGAATTGCCGTGCGGAACGCGCACGAGCGAATTCGGGAATTGGCGGATCAGATTGTCGATACGAACGATGCCGACGGGGTGGCGCACTACATCCGGAAGCAGCTGGAGCTTATAGGGACCGAGGATGAAGTACAATTGGATGCCGGTTTATAACCTTGAATCAGGAAGGAACGGAACCTATGAATAAAATTGAGGATGCTTTCGAGCCTTTCCCGGAACTTGAGACGGATCGGACCCGTCTAAGACGCATCCGCTGGGACGATCTTGAGGACATGTACAATTACTGCTCTGTACCGGAAGTATCGAAGTACACGGTGTGGAACGTCCATGAATCCCGGGAGGATACGAGGCGTTTTATCGAATTTATCATGCAGCGTTACGATCAGCAAAAGATCGGCCCCTGGGGCATCGAGGACAAGCAATCATGCGCTTTGATCGGAACCTGCAGCTTTATCCAATGGGATAACCGGAGTCAGAAGGCCGAGCTTGGTTATGTTCTCTCGAACCGTTATTGGAATCGCGGCTATATGACCGAAGCGATCGGCCGCGTGATCGAATTCGGCTTTAATCGATTGGAGCTGGTACGAATTGAGGCCAAATGCCATCCGGACAATGCGGGCTCCTTCCGGGTCATGGAGAAGACCGGCATGAAGCAGGAGGGCAGGCTGCGCTCCTATTTGAAAGTAAAGGACCGGTTCGAGGATATTTTGGTCTATTCCATCATAAACCCGTCTCTCGTGCAAAATTAACCTTTACCAGCTCCACAAACGCCGAGAACGCTTTGCTGCCAAAGCGGTCATTGCGACGAACCAGGCTGGTTGCCGCATGGCGGAACGCCTCCGGCACCGGATAACTGTTCAGCTCCGCATATTCCTCCGAAAGCACCGAACTTGGAAGGAGCGTGGACGCCAGCCCGGATCTTACGATGCTTAACAGCGTATCCAGCGACGAAACTTCAATCATGTTCGTTAAAGGGATGTTTTCGCTCCGCAGCCATGTCTCTAGCGCTTGCCGGAAAGGGCAGCCGATGGGGGAAACCACCCACTTGGTACCGGACAGATCGGGTAGGGAGGGACCGTTCCACGTTGTCAGCAGACGAATCTCATCCTGCTCGCTGTACTCGGTGACCAGCTTCGCTGAAGGAATTTCCCCGGTTACAAACGCTCCGTCCAGCTGATAATTCAGCAGCTTGGAGATGAGGTCCTGCGAGCTTCCGGTAATGAAGCTGAGGCTGACATTCGGATATTTCGCCTGGTATTCGGAGAGCGCCCGAATAAAACTGCCGCAGTGAACGGTATCGACCACCCCGATCGATAAGCTTCCGCTTGGATGCGGGGCGTCCTCCATTGCATGCACCGCTTCCTCTGAAAGCCGAATAATGGGATATGCATATTCTCGGAATAGCGTCCCCTTCTCCGTAAGCGTCACTCCATGCGGCTGCCGGTTAAACAGTAAAACCCCCAGCTCGGCTTCCAGCTTTTTGATCCGTGCCGTTACGTTGGATTGAACATATCCCAGTTCTTCAGCGGCACGCGATATGTTTCCTTCCTCTGCAATCTTCACAAAAATTTTCAGATCCGTTAATTCCACGATCCTCGCCTCCGCAAGCGGTATCAAAAAATATGATGCTGCCATAATTATCTATCATTATACTTAATTCCTGATTTTGATTACAATCACTACATCACATAACACCGGCATCTATGATGCTCGAGCCATGTGACGGAGGGGAGTGTAAAGATGAGAAAAGAATGGTGGCTTTTGTTCCTGGCGGGGGCTCTGGAGGTCGTATGGGTATCGGGGCTCAAACATTCCGAGCTGTGGTGGCACTGGCTGATAACCGTCGCCTCCATCGTATTCAGTTTTAAGGTATTTCTTGAGTCGGCGGCCAAGCTGCCGATCGGGACCGTATATGTCATTTTTACAGGCCTTGGAACGGCAGGAACCGTTATTGCCGAGATCCTCAAATTCGGAGAACCGGCCCAGCCGCTGAAGCTCCTGTTTATCGCAGGTCTGGCTGCCGGCGTGCTAGGGCTTAAGCTGGTCACGAAAGAATCCGATGCAGGCGGGGAGGAGGCTGATGCGTAATGGAATGGTTCGCCCTGGTAGGAGCTGGTCTGTGCGAGGTGCTTGGCGTTATCGCTTTGAGACGAGTAACCCTTAACCGCACGTTCGGTTCTTATCTCTTCCTGGCAATCGCCTTGGGCTCCAGCTTTCTGCTGCTGACTTTGTCCATGACAAAGATCTCCATGGGTACCGCCTATGCCATATGGACGGGGATGGGAACGGCCGGAAGCACACTGCTCGGGATGTTCGCCTTTGGGGAGCCAAGGGAAGGACGCCGGCTGTTGTTCATCGGATTGATTCTGGTCTCGGCAATCGGTCTGAAGATGCTGTCTTAAAGCGAAGGTCGCCCCCCGCATAATTTCAAAGATCGTCAGCAGGATAATGACCTCCCCGTATCGAATTTACAATCGTTTGGGTTCTATAACTTTATCGTTTAGATGCCGAATGGATGAATCGTTGTATTTTTTATATGGAAAGGGCAGGTGCATTGTCATGAAATTTAGCGAGTATCACTACGAGCGGCCTGACGTCAAAGCTTTCGAACAGAAATTCAAGGATCTGCTGGATGCCTTCACATCCGCCGGGTCATATGAAGAGCAGGATCAGGCAATGAAAGGAATCAACAAGCTTCGCAGCGAGTTCGATACGCTCCAGCAGATCGCAAGCGTTCGGCATTCGATCGATACCAACGACGAATTCTACAAAGCGGAGCAGGACTTCTTCGATGAGAACGGTCCGGTCGTTCAGGAATATATTACGGATTATTATCGGGCCCTGGTCGGCTCCAAGTTCCGCAGCGAGCTGGAGAAGAAGTGGGGCCGCCAGCTGTTCCAGCTGGCCGAGCTCTCCCTGAAGACGTTCAGTCCTGAAGTAATTGAGGACCTGCAGCAGGAGAACAAGTTGACGACGGAGTATGCGAAGCTGATCGCCTCCGCCAAAATCCAGTTCGAGGGCGAGGAGCGCACGCTGTCCCAGCTGATTCCGTTCCAGCAATCGACGGATCGCGATATGCGCAAACGCGCCATGGAAGCATCGAGCGGCTTTATGGCCGAGAACGAGGAGACCTTCGACCGCATTTATGATGATCTAGTCAAGGTGAGAACGAAAATCGCGAAGAAGCTGGGCTTCAACAATTATGTCGAGCTCGGCTATGCGCGAATGGCCCGTACCGATTACAATGCCGAGATGGTAGCGAACTTCCGGAATCAAGTGCTGGAGCATATCGTTCCGGTAGCAACGAAGCTGAAGGAGCGGCAGAAGAACCGGATCGGCGTAGACCAGCTGCTGTATTATGATGAGAACTTTGCGTTCAAAACAGGTAATGCAACGCCGAAGGGGGATCCCGAGTGGATCGTTGAGAACGGTGCGAAGATGTATGCCGAGCTGTCCCCGGAGACGAAGGAGTTCTTCACCTTCATGCAGGAGAACGGCTTGATGGACCTCGTTGCGAAGAAAGGCAAGCAAAGCGGCGGGTATTGTACCTATATCAGCGAATATGGAGCGCCATTCATCTTCTCGAACTTCAACGGAACGTCCGGGGATATTGATGTGCTTACGCATGAAGCGGGGCATGCGTTCCAGGTTTACGAGAGCCGCAGCTTCGCCGTGCCGGAGTACAGCTTCCCGACCTATGAGGCTTGCGAAATTCATTCCATGAGCATGGAGTTCTTCACATGGCCGTGGATGGATCTGTTCTTCAAGGAGGAAGTCGACAAATACCGCTTCGAACATTTGGCAAGCGGCTTGATCTTTATCCCGTATGGCGTGACGGTGGATGAATTCCAGCATTTCGTCTACGAGAATCCGGATGCGACGCCGGCTGAGCGGAAGCAGGCATGGCGCGAAATCGAGCGCAAATATTTGCCTCACCGCAATTACGCGGATAACGCGTATTTGGAACAAGGGGGCTTCTGGCATAAACAGGGGCATATTTTCAACACCCCGTTCTATTATATCGATTACACGCTGGCCCAAATCTGCGCATTCCAATTCTGGAAGAAGATGCACGAGAACCGTGAGGAAGCGTGGAAGGATTACCTGCATCTGTGCCGTCAAGGTGGCAGCAAGTCCTTCACGGAGCTGGTGAAGGTAGCGGGACTGATCTCGCCGTTTGAGGACGGCTGTGTAACCTCGGTCATCGGCAGCATTGAGGCTTGGCTCGATAGCGTGGACGATTCAACGCTCTAATAGCAATTTTCTATTAAACCTTGTACACATGCAGGAGAACAGCGGTCGGCTTCCTGGGCCTCGTTGCTTTTCCTGCATGTTCTTGAATAGAGGACGATTACATCGCATTGCAGATGCTGCTTATGAAGGGGGATATTATGCATGATTACATATAAACCGCTGAGCGAGCTTCCGGTGAAGGAAGTCTCCGAGATATGGAATCGCTCGTTCGAAGGCTATATGGTCCAGGCATCCATGCCGTTGGACCGCTTCATTGCCCGAGCAAGCCATTTAGGACTGTGTATGGAAAGATCGCTTGCCTGTTTTGTGGACGGACACCCGGCCGGCATCGTCATGAACAGCTTCCGGGAGGAGGACGGGAAGAAGCTGGCGTGGAACGGAGGAACGGCCATTGCTCCGGAGTACCGCGGGAAAGGCATTGGCATGTCCATGATGGAGCGGAACTCGGAGCTTTATGAGGAGCTTGGGATTCACCGTGCCTATCTCGAGGCAATCAGCACGAATGCTGCAGCCATCAAGCTGTATGAACGGGTAGGCTATACCGTCATCGACAGACTTTTGATTATGTCCGGCGAAGGAACGTTAACCAACAACGTTCAGGAATCTTCGGATACTTATACGGTCATCTGCGGGATGGCGGGAGAATTGAGAGCGGCTCCTTTTTACCGGTCCGGCGATGTGTGGCAGAATGATCTTCCTTGCATTCAGGACGGCGAATGCGTGCTGGTCTATGCAGGCAAGGAACTGGCTGGGTATGCTTTGTTCAAGCGAGCCTTCAACCCGAGCGGAAAGCCTGCATCGATTACGTTGTTCCGTTGTGAAGCAGCCCCTGGCCATGCCGACGCCAAGGGGGTCATTGCCTCAGCGCTGTCGGAGGTGTATCAGCCCGAGCTTACAGTGAGGCGCTCCGCCTTCAATATCCGGGCATCCCAGGACGAGTTGGTGCAGGCGCTCGAGCAGCTGGGACTTGCCACTTCCATGGAACAGGTGCTGATGGTCCGCCATTACGGGAACTGACTTGGGCGTTGCGTTCGCCCCGCATGGTTTTGAAAGGTAATCCCATAGATCGCAGGAGGTTGGATAGCAAATGAAAAGGGACATCGATTGGGACCAGTACCCTGCACTATCGAACGACATTCATTGGGGCGTTGTAAAGGCGCGGTATGTGTGCGACGACGAGCTCGATGAAGGCTTGGTCAGCAATGTGACCATCCTCCCCTTTGCGGGGGATCGGTGCGTCATCTTTCAGGTTGCGGACGGAAGCTGGGAGCTTCCTGGAGGGACGCTGGAGCCGGGAGAAGGATATATGGATGCCTTGCGCAGGGAAGTGAGGGAGGAGCTGGGCGCAGAGCTGGAATCCTTCCGGCTGATCGGACAGTTTCACTGCGAATCGAGCGCTCTCGGCCCGTTTCGGCCCCATATTCCGCACCCCCGTTTTGTTCGAGCGGTCGGTTATGGGGATGTGAGGCTCGCATTCGAGCCGCTTAACCCGGAGGGAGCCGAGCAGGTTATCGCTGTCGAGACCGTGGAGCTGGATGAAGCGGTCCGAAGGTTCGTTCAGAACGGAAGGGACGATATCGCCGACCTATACCGACTTGCTTATGCATGCAGGAAGCGGGACAGGGAAGAAGCTGACTGAAGGATATTTTATGATTAACCATACATTTAATTACGTCGTACCCTAGGAGAGTAGATATGAGAATGGAAGAGCAGCTGGTTCGTCTAATGACGGAATGTTTCGGCGGGATTCCTGTCTCTATAACGCCAATGTCGTTCGGTCATACCAATCAGGTGTTCTCCGTAGCCTTCGCTCACCGGGAGTTGATTGTCCGGACGAATACGGAGCCTGAGGTACTCGCGTATACGGGGAAAAACTTGAACATTCTCGCCGAGCTCGGCTTGCCGGTGCCGGCCGTTATTGCGGTTGATCTTACCAAGAAGCAGGTTCCGTGGGCTTACATGATCCTCGAGAAAATCCCTGGGAAGGATTTGCGCTATGAGCTTGCTGCTATGAGCAGAGAGCAGATGCGCGTGTTGGCAGGACAAATCATCTCGTTTCAACACCAAGCAGCCAAGCTCCCCGAAGGGAAAGGTTACGGATGGGTGCCCATCGGCCGTCCGGGACCGTATGCCTCGTGGTACGAAATCATTGAGCGGGACTACGACCGTCATCTTCCTCATATCCTGGATGACATCGATCAGGAGCTTATTGGCAGGCTGGCTTCCATCAAGGAGCATTATGAGCCTTACTTTAAGAGAGTCCGGCCGGTCTGTTTTCTGGATGATGTGACGATCAAGAATGTTATCGTGCGGGATGGGGAACTGCAGGGGGTCGTGGACTTCGATTTGGGTCTGTTACGGGGATCCGCTGTATTTGATCGGCCTTACCCAGACAGCCGTTGTTTCCGATATAGGTCCTGCCGGCATGCCTTATATCGAGGAGTTGTGCACCCAATGGGGCGCCGATGCGGACCAGCGGGCCGTCATCGATTTCTATTCGATGGTCCACGCGCTGCAATTTATCGGCTTTCACAAGAAGACCGGCAGCGATCCGGAGCGCAGCCGCCTTCGTTCCTTCCTGATCGATAAAATAGTCAGTATGCCAATAAAACCGCATGAGCCCAAATAGGTTCATGCGGTTCTCTGCGTTACCTCTCAGGTTAAGGCTCATGCAGTTTTTCTGCTATTCTTCTCCCGGGTTAAGGTGCACGGCTCCTGAAGGTCAACTGGACGAGAAGGCTTCCGCCGCACTGTCCGAGGAAAGACTATGAGGCGGTAAATCCGACCGGGGCTTTGTCTCTTTCCTTCGTATCGACCGCTACGTATCGAATCGCGGACAACGGAATGTACAGCATTTCATACTCATCCTTGTATTTAATGAAGGTGTCCTCTATTTCCTCAAGCGTACCTCCGCTAACGCAGCCTCCGTCAATAAAATGGACGGCCGCCTGTTGTTTCAGCAAATGCTTCAGCATCATCGTGAGCTTCACTCCTTTAATTAATGGTGTCATGGACTCATGAGCAATGGACCGGGGCATTTTGTTCACTGATCGCACCGTGTTTCATTACAGCTTGGTTACGATCTCATCAATGATCCCGTATTCCAGCGCTTCCTCTGCGGTCATGAAATAATCGCGGTCCATATCCCGTTCCACCCGTTCGGCTGGCTGCCCCGTGCGCTCGGCCGTAATTTGAACCAGCTTCTCGCGGGTCTTTAAAATCCGTTTCGCGGTAATGGCAATATCGCTGGCCTGACCTTGGACGCCCCCAAGCGGCTGATGGATCATAATCTCGCTGTTCGGAAGAGCCAGACGTTTGCCTTTCGCGCCGGCAAGCAGGAGAATCGCTCCGTATGAAGCGGCAAAGCCCGTGCAGATGGTGCTGACTTGTGGTTTGATGATCTGCATGGTATCGTAAATTCCAAAGCCTGCGGATACGGAACCTCCCGGACTGTTGATGTACATATGAATGTCTCGATCCGGATCCTCCGCCGCCAGGAACAGCAGCTGGGCAATAACACTGTTCGCCACGGCGTCGTCAATCGCCGCTCCAACGAATATAATACGGTCCTTCAGCAGTCTGGAATAAATATCGTAAGACCGCTCGCCCCGACTTGTCTGTTCAACCACATATGGTATTACGCTCATGTCTTTTCCCTCCGTATTCATTCAAGTTTCGTGATTCAGCAAGTAAACGATCCAGCCCGCGAAAAAGGTACGAAAGCAGCAGAAAAAAACTTTCGATATCGGAGTAACGATATGCAGCTTTCGTTCGTTTACTTATAAGATAACCTGACGATAATCATATACAAAGGAGTTGGCCGCCGATGACCATCTATCGACCGGGTGGCATAGAATCAGATACGGGTTACAGCCTCCCGGAGCTGAATGCAACGTTGCACCGGTACTGTCTGTCGCTTACAAGATCTGATTGGGATTCGGATGATCTCATGCAGGATACCTGGATTAAGGTGTTGGAAAATATGAAGGACCGAACCCATATGAACCCCGAGGCGCTGCTGCTGCGGATCGCAAAGAATACCTGGATTGACCGGGTGCGCAGGGAGGGTGTTTACCGCCGAATTTTGGAGGATAGACTCGATCAGATTCTTCCGAAAGTGTCCGATGCCCGGGATGAGAACGCGATCCATTTGGAAGTGACGTTCCATTTGTTGTTCAAGCATCTGTCGCCGCTGCAGCGGACGGTGCTGCTGCTTCGGGATGTGTATGAGTACAACAGCGCGGAAACGGCTGAAATACTGGGGACGACGGAAGGCGCCGTGAAGGCTGCCCTTCATCGGGCTCATAAGGTTCTCCGCGACTTGGATCCCGAAGAAGAGATGCTTCTGGACACGCCTGAGAATGAAGAGATGGCCGTAAACCTGCAAGCCTTGGCGATAGCCTACCAAACAGGCGATGTTGAGACAGCCGTCAGGCTCATCCAGTGGAACAGCAGCGAAGTCAGCGCCATCGGCGTTGCACCGCTGCAGGCTCAATCCTCATTTGCCAATACGCTGATGCCATACAGCATGAGCTATCAGCCGCAAGCGCTGATGGCGGCATAAGTTTAGACTGCATGCTGTCTCAGGCGCAGACGATGAAAACCAGAGCGGGGCTCTGGTTTTTTTGCGTTCAATCCATTATGAGAAAAATTTCATTAAATCAAACTTGTAATTTATTGGCGGAGACCCAGGCGTTATACTAGATGATATCGAATCATCTAAGAGAAAGGGAGGATGCCCGTGCATCAAGAAGTGAGTCTTTACACCATGTGCATGGTACAGGACGGTACCAAGGTGCTGCTATTAAACCGGCCGGATTCGAAGGGATTTCCCGGGTATATCGCCCCTGGAGGCAAAGTTGATTTTCCGGAAAGCATCGTGAACGGGGCGATGCGCGAAGTGCGCGAAGAGACCGGCCTTATCGTGAAAGATATTGTATATAAAGGGCTGGAGGAATCCTGCGAGCCGAACTCGGGGCATCGATACATGGTATTTAACTACTTGGCGACCTCCTTTGAAGGTGAACTGCTGGAGCAGCCCCCCGAAGGTGAACTCGTCTGGGTTGAGATCGAGGACGCGCTGAAGCTGCCGATGCAGGATTGGTTTAAGCGCAGATTCCCGCTGTTCTTTCAGGACGGAACGTTCGAGTTGAGCGAGGTATGGGATGAGAAGAACGATAGAGTAGTAGAAGAGACGTCTCGCTATTATCCAGCTAGACTTCCACTAGAGGCTGGTTAGTCCGGATCATGACAAGGGGTTGGATCGATGAAAGCGAAGGCGGCTTCCGAAAATTGCATGCGCCTCTGGAAGTGTAGAGCATCCTTGACCATCATTAGCGGACAGGAGGAATCGGGATGAACATCAGTCCGATTAATCATTTGTGCTTTTCGGTTTCAGATCTCGAGCAATCGATCGATTTTTATCGGGAAGTGTTTGGAGCCAGGCTGTTGGTAAAGGGAAGGAAGCTCGCTTATTTTGATCTGAACGGTCTTTGGATCGCCCTGAACCAGGAAGAGACGGACCGAAGCCGAATTCACCGGACATATACGCATATTGCCTTTACGATCGAGGATTGCGAATATGAACCGGCGCTGGCCAGGTTGGAAGCGCTGGGTGCTGAGATGGTCCCGGGACGCTCAAGAGATGAGCGGGACAAGAAGTCGATTTATTTTCTGGATCCCGATGGCCACATGTTCGAATTTCATACGGGTTCCTTGCAGGATCGAATAGAATATTACCGGTCCGACAAGTCCCATATGACCTTTTATGAAGAGTGAAGGAGTTCAGGGGTACGATCAAGAAGGAGGCGAGAGAGGATGATAATATTCGTTGCCGGAGCAACAGGCGTCATTGGACGGCTGCTTCTGCCGCAGCTCCTGCGTGCAGGACATGAAGTAACCGGAATGACACAAAGCAGGGAGCGCAGCTTTATGATCGAACGGTTGGGTGCTCGGGCGGTGGTAGCCGACGCTTTGGACCGGGAGCACGTGATGGAAGCCGTGGCAAGCGTGAAGCCAGATGCCATCATTCACCAGCTTACATCGCTGAGCCAATGGAATCTTGAGGACAATGCGAGAATCCGGAGGGAAGGCACGCGGCATTTGGTGGATGCTGCCTTGGCCGCAGGAGTGCCGCTTATGATCGCCCAGAGCATATCCTGGGCTTATGAGCCAGGAGATTCCCCTGCATCGGAATCGGTACCTCTTGATCTTGGTGCCGAGGATCCGAGAGGCATGACGGTTGACGGCGTGAGCGCCTTGGAGCAGGCGGTTGCCGAGATGCCGCGGCACATCATCCTTCGCTACGGCATGCTGTATGGGCCTGGTACCTGGTACGATCGCGGCGGGATCATGGCAGAGCGGATCTTGCGTCAGGAAGTTTCCGCCACGGAAGCGGTGACGTCGTTCCTTCATGTGGAAGACGCAGCGAATGCCGCAGCTCTTGCCCTAGATTGGCCGACAGGCATCTATAACATTGTGGATGACGAGCCGGCCAAAGGTACGGACTGGCTGCCTGCCTATGCTGACGCGCTTGGAGCCCCGAGGCCGGAGCTTCGGGAAGGGAAAGCTCCTTGGGAGCGGGGGGCGTCCAATGCGAAGGCCCGCGGTCAGCTGGGCTGGGTTCCCCGTTACCCGACCTGGCGGGAGGGATTCATGCTGAGCTTAGGTAGATCAAACGATATCGATGGATGAATAGGCAGAAACCATATCCTACTTTATGCCCAATTTATCCTCCGAAGGTAACGATAGACGCCCGGGCTGTCGATATAACAGATAGACCGGAAAAAAAGCCTTGCCCAGGCTAGGTACAAAGGAGAGAAATAAATGAGCTTACACAGAAAGACAACGAAGCTTGCTTTGGTCGTTGTGATGATGTTGGCGATGGTTTTTCCAACCAGCGTATTCGCCGCCTCCGGGGATGTAACATCCATTGAATTTGATACGAAAGAAAGCACCATCCACCTGATCGTAAACGAGACTACGGAGCAGCTCCGGGTGCTGGCTAACATTGAAGGAACGACTTCCAAGCGCGACGTAACCAATGAAGCGACATGGACCTCCTCCAATACGCGGATCGTCCGGGTAGACGGTGGACTTCTGACACCGCTGGAAAAGGGCTCGGCCCGAATCACGGCCAAATATAAAGGGGCCATCAAGACGATCGAAGTCAATGTTCAATACGCCATTGACGAGCTGAAGCTGGATCAGCCCGACAAAGCCGAGTACAAGCTCGGAACCGAAGGCTTGACGGTCAAAGCGTTGGCCGACGGGACAAACGATGTAACGACAGAAGCCAAATGGACCTCCTCCGACGAGAGCGTCGTGAAGGTGAATAAAGGCGAGCTGACGCTCGAAGGCCTTGGCACGGCGACCATTACGGCGGAGTACAAGGGACTCAAGGCTTCATACAGCGTGAAGGTCATCGCGCCTTACCAGAAGCTTTCGATCGTACCAGGTGAAGATCAAGAGCTGTTGGTCGGGGATGCGCCGATTGAACTGAAGGTGTACGCGAAGCAATCCGAAACGGAGAGCGGACTCGGCACGGATGTCACCGATAAGGTCAAGCTGAAATCCTCCAACCCGGCCGTTGCGGACGTGGAGGACGGCAAGCTGAAGCCGGTGGCCTTGGGGAAAGCGACCATTAGCGTCAGCTATCTGGGCACTATCGCCAAGCTTGACGTGTATGTACGCAATCCATATGAAGCATTGATTCTGGATCAGACTGATTTCGTGAAAAATCCGGTAATGTTCATGAACGAATCGGTAACAATCAAGACACTCGTTCGTAATGCGGCTACCTCTTCGATCGAAGTGAACGGAGAATGGAACTCCTCCAATCCGCTTGCCGTTACGGTAGACCAAGGCGTGCTTACTGCCCGCGCTGCGGGTACTTCCACCATTAAGGTCAGCTATCTTGGCATCAGCAAGGAATTCACCGTCAAGGTACATCCGACCGTGACGAAGTTCGAAGTGGAAGATAGCGATATCGAGCTGCTGAAGGATGAGTCCAAATCTTATCCTAAAGTTACGGGGCTTCTCCTGGATAACGAGAAGAAGGATTTCAGCGGAGAGGTTGTCTGGACTTCCAGTGACGAGAACGTGGTAACGGCAGAGAGCAGCAAGTTCAAGGCAGTCGATGCAGGAACCGCTACTTTGACCGGAAAGATCGGTTCGAAAGAGGTAGCCACGGTTCACGTTACGGTGAACGAGCGCGTCCTGGTTCTATTGCCTGAAATTGAAGAGTACCAGCTGGTCATCGGCAAAACCGAGACGCTGCCGAAAGTGAACGCCGTATTTGAAGACGGCGTGGAGAAGGATGTAACCTCCTTGGTCGAATGGTCGCTTACAGGTTCCTCTGCGGCTGCGGTCATCAAGGACGGTACGATTAAAGGCTTGACCAAGGGTTCAACCACGCTGAAAGGAACCTATCTTAACAAGGATGTCAAGATTCCGGTTGCCGTTGAGCAGGAAGTGGTCAAGATCGTTGTAGAGCCGGAAACGATTGACCTTAACATTAAGAAGTCCAAATCGCTCAAGGCAACAGGCTATTTCAGCAACGGGAAGACCATCTCGCTCTCCTCCAAAATGAACTGGACCTCTTCCGATACATCCATCGTGACGGTGTCCAGAACATCGGTGAAAGCGGTGGCCGAAGGAACGGCAACCATTACGGGGTCTTATCAAGGTAAAGAAGTTAAGGTGAAAGTCAATGTTGTGCCGAAGCTGAAGAAATTGACCGCCAGCGACAAGCGGCTGGACCTGAAGCCGGGAGATATCAAGACGGTTACGGTAACCGCAGAGTATGACACGGGTGCAACGGCCAATGCTGCGGATCAGGTCGTATGGACGACAAGCAATGCCAGCGTTGCCAAAGTGACAAACGGACGAATCGAGGCGATTGCCAAAGGAACTGCCCGAATTAAAGGCAAATTCGACTCGAAGACCGTCAGCATTACCGTTTATGTAAAATAAGAGAAAAGCAGCAGCCCGCCTCAAACCATGAGGCGGGCTGCTGCTTGTTCTGGCCTGATGCGCAGCGGCGGCCGGCGGCAATCGTCCAGGGCCGTGCCATTACACTGACCTGGACTAGCAGAAGTACGATTAAAACCGATTTAGTCCTGGAATTATGATAGGTGGAATGATAGAATCTTCTCAAATTGGAACGAAGTGATTTCTTCGACCGTATTGAGAGAAAGTGAGGGAGGGAGCGATGAACATGGTGACCGTGTTTCAGTATGATGCGTTTTCGATCGTGCCCGGCAAGGGGAATCCTGCCGGAGTCGTGCTTGATGCGGATCATTTGACGGAGGAAGACATGCTGGAAATTGCCAAACAGGTCGGTTTTAATGAAACAACGTTTGTCATGCGATCGGATCAGGCGGATGTTCGGCTGCGTTATTTTACGCCTGGTCATGAAATGAATCTATGCGGCCATGCGACGATGGCATCCATGTATGCGCTCAAGACGCGAGGGCTGTTGTCTTCGAAGGAAACATATTCGATCGAGACGAAGGCGGGCGTACTGCCGGTCACATTCGGAGATACCGACATGCAGCCCAGCATCACGATGAAGCAGGATTCTCCACAGTTTGTCGAATTCGAAGGCGATGTGGACATGCTGGCTTCAGCGATTGGACTGCATCGAGACGAGCTTGATCTGACGAAGCCGATTGTGTACGGCAGTACCGGGATCTGGACGCTGTTAATACCCGTGAAGAAGCTTGATAGCTTCAGCCGGATGATTCCGGACAATCGCAAATTTCCGGAGATTCTGACGCAGAATCCGAAAGCCTCCCTGCATCCTTTCTGCATGGAAACGATAGATCCATCCGCGCTGATGCATGCGAGGCACTTCTCGTCCCCTTATTCCGGCACGATCGAAGATCCTGTTACCGGAACCGCATCGGGTGTTATGGGCGCATACTATCTGACCTATGTACAGCCTGAATGGCCAACCATTCAGATGATGGTTGAGCAGGGACAGGAGATCGGCAAAGATGGACGGGTCCAGGTTACGGTTAACCGCGGTTTCGGGGAAATGGACGTATACATAACGGGAACGGCGGTTTTCGTACGGGATATCGAAGTGGATCCGGAGAAGGATTAAACCATGCCTGATTTAAAGCTGCAAGGAGTGCAAAACAGATGCATAGACAAGAAGAAATCCATATCAAACCCAAATTAACTAAAATTTTATTAGGTTCCCTCCTCTTCGTCGCGCTCGGAATCTTTATGCTATATGCTGGTTTAGAGGATCGGTTGATTGTTCTGGTGATCGCTGGATTCATCTGTACGGCATTTTTCGGAGCGATGCTGGTCTTTTCGATGAGTAAGATCCTGCAGCGTAAACCGGCGCTGGTCATTAATGATGAGGGAATTATCGATCGTTCCTCCTATGTAAGCGTTGGGGCGATTCCATGGAATGAGATTAAAAGCATCGATATTTACCAAGTCATGAATGAGCGGTTTATTGGAATCGAGGTGCATCATCCGGATGAGATTCTGGCTAGGTTGCCTGAGTGGAAGCAGAAGCTGATGAGAATGAATAAAATGATGACGAATGCAACCGTCCATCTATCGGCCTCGGGGCTTTCCTGCAATTTGAACGAGCTGTTTCTAACGCTGTACCGGAGGTGGAAGATCTCCAAAAATGACGATATCACCGAAATGACGGAGGTTGTGAACCATGAAGAGCTTCAAGCCTGAGATGGATACGGATGCAGCCATAAGCCATCTCCGGGCAATTGAGGGTGAGCATATAACGAACGTTAGTCCCATCGAGATGGGAGAGCTCAGCAGGGTATTCCGTTATGAAAAAGACGGCAAAGCGTATGTCATTCATTTCAAGGATAATCGCGACAGTCTGGAGAAAGAACGATGGATCCATGATCGGTATGGGGCAGTATATGGCTTGCCCGTCCCGAAGGTATACAAGATCGGAAACGCAGGCACCATCCATTATTCGATCTCGGATCAAATGCCGGGGGTGCCTATCAGCACGCTTCAGCCGACTTCCATCCGTCAAGTCATTCCCGACCTGATCGGGCAGTATCTTCGCCTTCACCGGATTACGGCAGGCAATAACAGCGAAGGTTACGGCTGGATCACGCCTGAGGGCAAGGCAGCGCATGGCACGTGGACCGATTACCTTAAGGCTACCTTCGACAAGGACCAGGGAGGATTTTACGAGGGCTGGACCGAGCTGTTTGACAGCAGCTTTTTGGAGAAGGACGTCTTCTACAGCTTGTATGACAAAATGGTAGAGCTTGCTGCATATGCGCCGCAAGAGCGTTATCTCGTGCACGGGGATTTTCATTTAGGCAATATGCTGGCGGCGGAGGATCAGGTATCCGGAATCGTGGACTGGGAAATGGCCATGTACGGCGATTTCATGTTCGATGTTGCGGTCATGGATTTATGGGCGCCTCAGCTTGAGTTTCCCAAACGTTTGAAGATGGCAGTCGAGCAACAAGGTGACGACATTCCGCATTTCCGTGAGCGGCTGCTCTGTTATCAAATATTCAAGGGAATCGACGGGCTTCGGTTCTATGCCAAGAAGGATCATGAACCCAGCTATCGGTTTATGAAAGAACGTATCATGTCGCTGCTCTCGGAATAGTGAGTATCCCAGAATCTGATCGGCAAATATCTCCTCATCTTGTACCGAACTCTCGGTTATGTCCAAGCAGGCGTTATCCCGGACTTTGCCATTTCGTCGGCAAGCTGGATGAAACGGTGCTATACTCTAAGCGTCTATAGGAGGAAGCTCCGATAGAACTAAAAGACCTGCCGACTACGGCAGGTTTTTTTAGTTTCGTTTTCTTTTGTTTTCTAGCGGGTACCAGCTTAATCAATTGAACTTAGCCCTATGAAATTAGCCCAATTAAGCTCAATCGATTATCGCTCGCAGGCGATTTTATCCTTGTCACGATCCCTGGCTGTGTTGGCGTCATACAGCGCTTTGGACACAAAAGGCTTGTATTTCGTCTTGC
The DNA here is from genome assembly GCF_002741055.1 of Paenibacillus ihbetae. Lineage (NCBI taxonomy): Bacteria > Bacillati > Bacillota > Bacilli > Caryophanales > Paenibacillaceae > Paenibacillus > Paenibacillus ihbetae. Next base: position 5,348,952 of record NZ_CP016809.1, read on the forward strand.
CGCCTTTGTTCTTGACGGATGCGGACCGGGCAACGCCTCCAGGGTAATCTTTATTCATCTCTTTGCAGTTTTTGTATTTTTTCACTTCGGTGGATTTGGCATCTGCAATACCAGTGCTGGTATGACCCAGTGCAAGAGTAGTGAGCAGAGCAGCCGAGAGCAGAATGGTTATCTTTTTCTTCATGACAATCGAACTCCTTTATGTATCAATCCATTAATGATTATTTCATCCTTATCATAGTAGGTGTTTCCAAATATATCAATATGCAGGTGCAAGTACCGGTGTAGTACTCTGAGAAGAGCAAATTCTGACCTTGTTCCGAACGTGGTATACTGTTGTGTAACAAGCGAGAAAGAAAGGGATTGGACGGATGAGCAACCGGTTGACGGAACGAATCATTAAACAGTGGTGCGGAAAAGCCTCCTATGAGAAGGGGCATCAGCTATACCGGGGCGGCAGGGTTCACATGCTGAAGCGGGACCCCGATAACCGGATATATGATGCGGAGGTTGCGGATCGAACATCCAGGATCGTCCGGATCCGGATCGATGAAGAAGGAGATATCATTGCGGAATGCAGCTGCGGACTCCATCATTCAACGTCGCATCGATGCAATCACATGGCAGCCGTGCTGCTGACAATCCAGGAGCTGGAGCAACCAAGTGACGGTGACGAACGGAAGTACCCGTCCCTGCTGCATGGTACGAAGCCTGGAGAAGAAGAGAACGGGCTGCTAACCCCGCGTGCTAAGGGCAATTCGTTCATGGCAGCGGACGATTGGGAGATGGATCCCCAGATCGGCCATCGGCTGCTCGGTCTGTTCGCCGATCCGGGGTATCGGCATTCCAGTGCCGCCTCACGTTTTGACACAAGGGAGACCTTGCAGGCGGAATTTATCTTAAAGCTGATTCCATTTAGCAGCGGAAAGAATCGGTTGGGCATGGAAATGAGAGTCGGCCAGAAGCGGCTGTACGCGGTGCACCGGATTCGCGATTTTCTGGAATGTGTTAGAAGACTGGAGCCGTGCACGTTTACAAAGAACTTCGCCTATGATCCGGAGCGGCATGGATTTAAGAAGGAGGATGACGACCTGCTCCAGGAGCTGATCCGTATTTACGACCATGAGCGTATGGTTCAGCAGACGTTCGGCTTTTACGGTCCCCCCGGCAAAAAGGCCGGGAGTGAGCGGATGCTCTTCATCCCGCCCTCGTTCTGGCCAAAGATCAAAGCGCTGGCGGCTGCGTCCGGAAGCTGTCTGCTGTCGGTCGACGGGATCCTGACGGACAAGCTGCAGGCTTACGAGGAGCCGCTCCCGATCCGGTTTGAAGTGGAGTCGTCCGCAGATACGCAATACGTGATGCATGTTCAAGGACTGGACCGGCTGTTGATTCTGGAGGAATACGGAGCCGCCGTCGTTGACGGGAAGCTTGCCGAGCTGACGCCCGAAGATGGGGCCAGACTATCCGAGATGAAAGAGCTGCTCGAGCGTACGTATCCGCCTGCTGTCCCGATCTCGGGGGCCGTCATGGAATCCATGATGGAGAAGGTAATCCCCGGGCTTATGAAGCTTGGCAGCGTCCATATCGCGAAGTCCGTATCCGACAAAATGATTCGCTCTCCGCTCAAAGCCAAGCTGTACCTTGATCGGGTAAGAGGGCGCTTGCTGGCCGGGCTGGATTTTCAATACGGCGATATTGTAATCAATCCGCTCGACGGAAACCGTGCAGCGCACGATGGCGGTGCCATTCTCGTCCGGGACGGAGAACGGGAACAGCAGATCCTGCGCCTCATGGAGGAGGCCGATTTCGCCAAAACGGACGGCGGATACTATATGAACGACGAGGATGCGGAATTTGATTTTCTGCACCATATCGTTCCCGAGCTGGAGAAGCTGCTTACGGTATATGCCACGTCAGCCGTGAAGGAGCGAATATTCCGGGAGCATGCTGCGCCGAAATTGAAAGTGGACATCGATGAGCGGACCGATTGGCTGGAGCTGAAGTTTGAGCTTGACGGCATACCGGAATCCGAGATTCGAAGCTTGATCCGCTCGCTCGAGGAGAAGCGGAAATATCACCGTCTTCCAAGCGGTGCGCTGATGCCCTTGGAGGGCGAGGCATTGCAGGCGATCATAGCGGCCATGAACCGGTTAGGGGCATGGAAGGGCTATAAGGAGAACGGTACAGCCAGATTGCCGGCCGTTCAAGGACTGCAGCTGCTGGGCTGGGAGAGCGCGTCGTCATCAGTCCAGCTCGGCAAATCGCTCAGACGAATGCTTCAGCATGTCAAACATCCCGACGATCTGGACTTCCCGGTACCGCCAAGCCTCGAGCCGGTCTTGAGAGATTACCAGAAGTATGGATACCAGTGGATGCGCACCTTGGCCCACTACCGGTTCGGCGGAATATTGGCTGATGATATGGGTCTTGGAAAAACGGTCCAGAGCATCGCGTTCATGCTGTCCCTTCTTCCGGAAATTCGAAAGGCTGGAGAACCCGTCCTGATCGTGGCCCCGGCTTCTCTGCTATATAATTGGCAGAGCGAGCTTGCCCGGTTCGCGCCGGAGATTCGAGCGGCCGTCATGGACGGCTCCCGGCTTGAACGGAAGAAGCTGATTCGCAGTGAAGGGGAGGCGGATGTATGGATCACCTCGTATCAGCTGCTTCGCATGGACATGGCCGATTATGCCAAACGGATGTTCCACGCCGCGATATTTGACGAAGCCCAAGCCTTTAAGAATGATGCGACGCAGACTGCACAGGCGGTGAAGACGATCAGCAGCCGGTACCGGTTTGCCTTGACCGGCACTCCGATGGAAAATCGGATGGAAGAGCTCTGGTCCATCTATGATGCGGTATTCCCTGCCTTGTTCGGTGGACGAAAAGCTTTTCAGGATTTGCCGAGGGAGACGGTCGCAACACGGATCCGACCTTTCTTGCTGCGGAGGCTGAAGTCGGATGTGCTGAAAGAGCTGCCGGATAAAATCGAGACACTGCAGTCTTCAGCACTCCTGCTGGAGCAGAAAAAGCTGTATACGGCTTATTTGGCCAAGCTAAGACAAGAGACGCTGAAGCATCTCGCCAAGGACGGCTTCCAGAAGAGCCGAATCCGGATATTGGCCGGCTTGACCCGCCTGCGGCAAATATGCTGTCACCCTGCATTGTTCGTGGAAGGCTATGAGGGCAACTCCGCGAAGTTCGAGCAGCTGCTGGAGACGCTCGCCGAATGCCTCCATGGGGGAAGACGCGTCCTCGTCTTCTCGCAGTTCACCACCATGCTGAAGCTGATCAGCCAGGAGCTGGGACGGCGCGGGGTGCCGTTCTTCTACCTCGATGGACAGACCCCACCGGCCGAGCGGGCCTCGCTGTGCAGCCGCTTCAACGAAGGCGAGCGCGAGATCTTTCTGATCTCCTTGAAGGCCGGGGGAACAGGGCTTAATCTGACCGGAGCGGATACGGTCATCCTCTATGATCTGTGGTGGAATCCGGCGGTTGAGGAACAGGCGGCCGACCGGGCGCACCGGATCGGACAGAAGAAAATCGTACAGGTGATCCGGATGGTAGCCAGGGATACCATTGAGGATAAGATGATAACCTTGCAGCAGAAGAAAAAGGATCTGATCGACGAGGTCATCCAATCGGGTGAGGATTGGCTCCCGAGCTGGACCGAGGAGGATATCCGGGAGCTGTTGATGCTCCAGCCATAAGACATGGGAAATGGGCCGAGCGCTTCGCTGCTGTCCGATGCTGCGATTTCAGACTAGATTCCTATAGGGAAACGATAAGGCGGTTAACCGAACATGATTTCATTTGTGCTAACATTAAAACGGCTGCTCAAAGGGCTGGTTCATGCGTTCAAGCAACGCAATTTCGTTGCGTTGTTTGTCCTGATCGTCATCATGCTGATCTCGGGGACGATGTTCTATACAAAGCAGGAGGGCTTGTCCGTGCTGGACGCACTGTATTTCTGCGTTGCTACGCTGAGCACGGTCGGCCACCCCGACTTTGCTCCGCAAACTTCACTCGGAAAGGTGTTTACGATGATCTACATCGTCGTCGGAACCGGCTTGTTCCTCGGGATGGTCGGCCATCTTGCCTATGCTTTGATCAAGAGCACGCAAAAAGAAGAGAATTAACCGTCAGACGGCCTCGAACGAGGGATCTGAACCGGGCTCCGCCTAAGGGTTGCAACGACCCGAGCATGGCGGAGCTTTTCTCATTTTTTAGGGCTCTTGCTCTATAGTTCATCATATATTTCCGAGAAAATATGGTATAATTGGATGGTTATGAGCTTCCATTATGTCCCAAATTTGCTTGAGTGCGGTTCTTGGGATAAAAGTTGATTAAAAAAGGAATGAGACAAGCATGCTGAAATGGTTGGAGTGGGCAAAGGAAATACAAGCGATCAGCCAGGCGGGCCTCGCCTATACCAAGGATGTTTACGACAAAGAACGGTTCGAGCAGCTGAGAGCGCTCAGCATATCGATTATGCAGGAATATACAGAAGCGGGCGAGGATAAGATCCGCACCTTATTTGCCAGTGAAACGGGATACCAAACGCCAAAGGTGGATGTGCGCGCGGTTATCTTCCAGGACGGGAAGCTGCTGCTCGTTCGGGAGAAAGCCGACGGAGCCTGGGCATTGCCGGGCGGATGGGCGGACATCGGTCTGTCGCCGTCGGAGGTGGCCGTTAAGGAAGTTCAGGAGGAGGCGGGCTATGATGTGCGCGCGGTGCGGCTGCTGGCTGTGCTGGATAAAAAATTCCACCGGCATCCGCCGTCGCCTTTTCATGTATATAAAATGTTTATCCAATGCGAAATCACAGGGGGGGCTGCGGGCATCGGCACAGAAACGTCGGCGGTCGGCTTCTTTGAACGTGATGCGCTGCCCCCATTGTCTGAAGAACGAAATACGGCCGAGCAGCTGGACCGTTTGTTTCGCTATAACAATCATCCCGATCTTCCGGTCTGGATGGATTAACCTTGTCCTGGAAAGGAGAGCAGGAGCATGATCAAGGGATTTCCTCCTTACATGAGCGATCCCGATGAAGGGGACGTAAGGCGCCAATTCAACCGGCGGGTCAATCTGTTCTTTTTCGGCGCTTTCCTCATCTTTTGTGTCCTTATCATTCGCATGGCCGTTCTGCAGTTCGTGGAGGGCCCGGAGCTTGCTGAAAAGGAGTCCGGGGGAGAGCTGAAAAAATTCACGCTTCAGCCGATCCGGGGAAGCATTATCGATGCCTCCGGCGAGAAGCTGGCTTATTCGACGGGGACTCATACCTTATATATCACGCTGATGAAGGATTATAACAAGAACACGGAGCGCGGGCAGAAGAACCGGCCGGAAATCGAAGCGATGGCGAAGGAAATCGCAAAGGTCTTCGCCCAATACGGGGATTCGAAAGCCAAACCGATGACAACCGAAGAGGTGATTGACGAGCTGGATCTTGAATATACGAAACAGCACGGCTATGCGCCGAGACGGATCAAATCGGATTTGACGAAGCAGGAGATCGCTCATTTCATGGAGAACCGCTCGCGGTACCCGGGCATTCAGATCGTGGAGGAGAATGTGAGGCATTACGATCCGGACACGGTTGCGGTCCAGACGATCGGGTATCTGAAGAAATTCAAGGGCTCAAAAGATTTCAAGGAATATGCCGAAATCGATGAGGCGAATAAGGGGCAGGACGATCCGGGATTGATCTACATCGAAGAGGAATGGGTCGGCTATGACGGGTTAGAGCGGATGTTCCAGAAAGAACTGCGCGGCAAAAGCGGTTATATCAGCATCCCGATTAATCCGCAGAACATGGTGGACGGCGTCCCGTCCATGGCAGCCCCGGAGAAAGGGCTTAATGTCCACACGACAATTCATAAGGATATTCAGCTTGCGGCTGAGGAAGCCATTACTGAGCGTCTGCAGTATCTTCGTACCCATCTGATCTCCGGGAAGTACCACAGGGATGCGTTGACCGGCTATGCCGTCGCTATGGAGGTCGACACCGGCAATGTCGTGGCGATGGCCAGCATCCCGGACTATGACCCTAACATTTGGGGGAGCGGAGATAAAATCACTCAGGAGGTCGTCAACTCTTCCGGTAACGGGACGATAACGATCTTCGCCTCGGGCCGGTCGGGCAACGGATTTGAATCGATGATCTATCTCGGATCGGTCATCAAGCCGTTGACGGTGCTGATCGGGCTCAATGAAGGCCTGTTCACGCCATACGATACGTACCCGGACCAGGGCTATGCCTTGATCGGCAAACAGGGCAGTGAAACGAAGATCAGAAACTCCGGCGGTCATGTAATCGGTCCGATCCGGCCGGACCAAGCGATTCAGACCTCGTCCAATGCCTTTATGATCGATCAGGTCGGGGAGAAGCTGTATGACAAATACGGCGGCGACAAAGCCGTTAAAGTGTGGGATGAGTATATGAAGCAGTTTGGCCTCGGTGTTCTCACCGGCAGCGGATTGCCCCTTGAGAATGAAGGAAGGGCGGAATACCTCGATGCGAAGGCTTCTGGAAGTAACCTGGCCGCGCTAGCGTTAGCTTCTTTCGGACAAAAGGGCAAGTATACGCCGCTGCAGCTGGCCCAATACACGGTGATGCTGGCTAATGAAGGAAAACGGATCAAGCCGCAGCTTGCGAGTAAGATCACTGACCAGAAAGGAAACGTCGTGAAGCAGTTTGGCCGTGAAGTCATCGCTGAGGTGAAGATGCCCAAGGAATACTGGCAAGTCATCAAGCGGGGCATGAATACGCAGGGGATCGCCGGGTTTGAAGGCTTCCCGTATGACTTTGCCCGCAAAACCGGTACCTCGGAGCAGGACTCTCCTGCCGGGAGAAAGGATAATGGCGTGTTCATCGCGTTTGCTCCCCGAGAGAAGCCAAAGCTGGCGGTCGTGGTGGTCATACCTGAAGGCGGCTTCGGCTCGCAGAGCGCCGCACCGGTCGCTCGCAAAATCTTCGATGCCTATGACGAGGTGTACGGCCTTGACGGAACGCCGCATCCGAAGCAGAAGACGGAAGGCAAGGCTGAGCAGGGTGAGCAGGAGGAGAATCAAGGCGAGTAACAACACGAGTAACAATCACGAGTAACAAGACTAGTAAGACGAGTAAGACGAGTAACTAGATGCGGGTTCAGTGGTATAGCTATTATTATTTCGAATAATTTTGGAGTTAAAAGAAACAGGCTGCCTTCAGGAGAACATTAATCGTTCCCTGTACGGCAGCCTTTCTTGTATCCTCTAATAAGGATTATTCTTGACCTTCAGCACTTCGGCCAGAAATGCCAGCGTCAATCCTTGTCCCCAGCCCTGAATTCGCTTATCGGGCACGCCTATATAGCCAGCAGCATTCTTCATGACGGCCGTTCCGGCCGATACGCCGGTAACGGTCCCGTCCTCGGTAATTTTGGCCAGGATGCCGTCGATCGATTTCTGGGTGTATTTATTGTAGATGCGCCCCTTGGTCAGCAATGCGGCGGCGATCCCCGCCGATCCCGACGTTTCCAGCGGCGACTGCGGATCCGTCGTAATGGTGTGCCACAGCCCGGATTCATGCTGCAGCCGTACGAGCGAGCTCAGCTGATCCCGAAGCGAGCCTTCAATGATCATGAAGGAAGGGTGCGTAACCGGTACGAGCTCCAATGCGCGCGCCATCGTAAGCGCGGCCCAGGCATTGCCGCGGCACCAAAATACCCCTGACATATGATTGCCGGCAATATTGTCCCAGCCATGATAGTACAGATTCGTCACCGGATCCTGCAGATAATTCTCATGGCCGTGGTACTGCCGCAGCCCGTCCTCGAAATAATCTTCGCGGCCGAGCAGTGATCCGATGCGCAGCAGGAAGTAACCGGCCATGAACATTGTGTCCACCCATGCCTGCTCAGGGAAGTTATAGGTTTCGGAGTTGACGGTGTGCTGAAAGATCCCTTCTCCGAATCGAACGGCATCGTGAGCGAGGTATTCGGCCATTTCCTTGGCTGTTTCGATATAACGCTCATCGCCGTAGACGTTATACAGCGTTAAGAGGGAATGTCCGATCGAGACGCCGTTCACAGACAGCTTTGGCAGACCATCCTCCATATTTTCGTCGACCCATGCCTTCAGCTGCTCGAGATATTCCATTTTGCCCGTCGCTTCATACGCCCCGCAAACGCCATAAAACGCAACCCCGCCGGGCCAGTCCCAGCTGAAGTCCATGCGGAATGTCCGCTCCACCACCTTATCCATGACATGCCCAATCTGCTGTTCATCAAATACGAGTGCCGGCATAACTGCAGCTCCTTTCATATTAAGCCTCCTTAAGAGGGAGAAATTTGAAATTTGGGGATTAACCTTTCAAGCCTGTTGTGCTGATCCCTTCGACGATATATTTTTGGAAGATGAAAAATACGATCACGACCGGCAGCAGCGACAGGGTGGCCATGGCAAACATTCCGCCCCAGTTGTTGAGCGATTCCCCGTCGAGGAACAGCTTGAGCGCCAACGACACCGGGTATTTCTCCGGCTGGTTCAGGTAGATCAGCGGGTTGATGAAATCATCCCATCTCCAGTAAAAGGAGAAGATCGAACACGTGATCAAGGCCGGAACGATCAAGGGCACAACGACGCGGATAAAAATGCCGTACTTGCTGCAGCCGTCGATCCTTGCGGCTTCATCGAGCTCCCGCGGGATCGTGCGGATAAACTGCATAATCAGAAAAATGAAGAACGGAACCCCGAAGAAATGGGGAACGATCAGCGGCTTGAACGTCGAGATCCAGCCGAAATTGGCGAACATGACGTACTGCGGGACGATGACGACGTCATGCGGCAGCATCATGGTGATCATCATGCAGGCGAACCAAAATTTTTGACCGAAAAACCTTGTCCTAGCCAGACCAAAAGCCACTAATGCGGAAGATACGACGGCTCCTATCGTTGAGATGATGACGATGATGAAGGAATTTTTGAAGAAGGTCCCGAAGGTCGTTCCGGCAAATCCCTTCCAGCCTGTTGCATAGTTCGAGAATTCGAGCTTGCTGGGAATGAGACTGTAGGCGGTCGTAAAGATTTCGTGATTGGGCTTCAGCGAGCTGGCGGCGAGCCACAGGATTGGATAGGTCATGCACAGGGCGAACAGCCCGACCAGCGTATGATACAGAATGCGTCCGGATTTGGTCATAGCCGTCAGTCTCCTTTCGATTCGTAATGAACCCAGCGGGTGGAAGATCTGAAGATGAGCAGGGTAAGGATGCCGACAATGACGAGCATAACCCAGGCAAGCGCCGATGCGTAGCCCATTTCAAAATGCGAAAAGGCTTTGCGGTACAGGTAAAGCGAGTACAGCAGCGTCTGATCCAGCGGACCGCCTTCACCGCGAGAGATGATATAAGCGGGGGTGAAGGTGAGGAAGGCCGAGATGGTCTGCAGCGTCAGATTGAACAAAATGATCGGGCTCAGCAGCGGGAGCGTAATCTTGAAGAATCGGTGCACGGCATTTGCGCCGTCGACGCTGGCCGCTTCGTAATAATCCTTCGGAATGTTCTTGAGGCCGGCAAGGAAAATAATCATCGATGAGCCGAACTGCCAGACCGACAAGGCGATCAGCGTCCATAGCGCCGTGCTCGGATTGCCGATCCAGGATGTGCTGGATTCGATGCCGAAGAGCGAGAGGGCGGAGTTGACGAGTCCCTGGTCGCCGAAGATTTGCTGCCACATAATCGCGACCGCGACGCTGCCGCCGATCAGGGACGGCAGGTAAAAGGCCGAACGGTACAGCCCCACAGCCTTGGTCGCCGTATTCAGGATCATTGCCACGAAGAGAGCAAAGATAAGCCGAAGCGGGACACTGGCAAAAACGTATGTAAAGGTCACCTGAAACGATTTTCCGATTTTATCGTCCTCCGTGAACATCCGCTCATAATTGCCGAGGCCGAGCCAGCTTGGCGCCTCCATCAGGTTATAGTTGGTGAACGAATAGTAGAGGGACGACAGGATCGGATACAGCGTAAAGATCAGAAAGCCAAGAACGAACGGAGCGGAGAATACGTATCCGGTGATATGCTCGTTCTCGCGAAGTCTATTCATCATTTTCAACCCCTCGTCTTTCAAATTTGACAGCGCCTGTTCGGCGGGTGAATTCGTTGGCGGTTAGTTCCATTATAGAAAGTCTGACCGAGAGGGCGTTATGAAGAAAACCGTCCATTTTGTTTAAAAACCAGAGGTCCGCCCGGTCCCGGTCATAATAAAGGCACCCCCTGCCCCGTACCTGACGTACGTTCGAAAGGAGATGCCTCAAGCTTTAGGTGCATCCGGGTCTACTGCTGGGATCTGGCCAGGATCGCATTCGCTTCCTTCCGGAATTCGGCAGCCGCATCCTCAACCGATATTTTCTTGTACAGGATGCGCTCGCTGAGATCGCGAAGCAGCTTCTCGATTTCCACGGCACCGATCGGATTCGGCGGATCGCCAGGGCTGCTGTTCGCTTCGGCCCAGGTGACGTAATCGAATATTTTCGCCTCATTCTCGGAGAGCAGCGGCTTCAGCGCTTCCTTGACTTTAGCGGATACCGGCACGCCACGCTCGCCCTTGATCAGCTTATTTGCCTCGATGTCGTTGATGAAGAAGCTGATGAATTTCGCCGCTTCTTCCTTATGCTTCGACGTCTCCGTGACGGAGAAATACATGGACGGCTTCAGGAAGAGCCCTTCCTTCGTGCCCGGTCCCGGCATCGGATTCAGCTCCAGCGGACGATCGGGAACGAGATTGGCAACGGCGAGGAACTGGTTGGACCAGCCCGTGCCGGAAATGGCGTTGCCAAGCACGATTTCATCCTCCTCCGCGACGCCTTTCTTCTGGGCTTCCTTATCCAACGACAGGATGTACCCATTGTCATACCACTTCTGGTAGCGGGTGAAATAATCGATAAAGGCCTGATCATCGGCATAGCCGATCGTTTTGCCGTCCGCGCTGTACATTTTTTGGCCGATCGTTCTTAGATAATACGGGAAGAAAACGTCATGCCGGTAGGCGAAGCCACCGATGAGGAATCCTTTTTCCTTCGCTTGGGCGCCCATTTTGTCCATGTCGTCCCAGGTCCAGTCCTTGCCGGGAATATCGATGCCGTTCTTCTTCATCGTCTCTACGTCGAATGTCGTCTGGAGTGCGTTGACGCCAAGGTTCATCGCTACCAGCTTGCCGTTTACCTCGCCTCCGCTCAGCGCATTCTCGCTGACATCCGACACGTCCAGGACTCCGCTGTCGGTGAACGGCTTCAGATCGGCAAGCTGATTGCGGCCGGCATATTGGTTCAGATAGGAGATGTCCATCTGAATAATGTCCGGAAGACCGCCGGCTACCGCCTGCGGAGCAAGCTTCTTCCAGTAATCGTCGAACGGGGCATATTCAGGCTCGATGGTGACGTGCGGGTTCTGCTCCTGATACATTTCAATGACCTTCAACGTGTAATCGTGCCGGGACTGTCCGCCCCACCAGGCGATGCGCAGCTTGACCGGCTCCTTCTTGTCGCCGGCCGCTGCGGACGGCGCTGTGTCGGTTCCGGCGCTGGCAGGCTGATCGGCCGAATTGCCGCCGGAGCATCCGATCAGGCTTCCGAGCAAGGAGCACATGAGCACTGCGGTTAACACTTTTCTCATTCCATTTCCTCCCCTTGGTTGATGAACCCATCTGTGATTCGTTTGATAGTGCTTACATTCCCAATTATTATGTGTAACAAGGGAAAGAGTAAGGAAAAAAACCGTGCACTTTGTTCAAAAAGCAGATATGTACGTACAAGCCTAGCCCTCTTTTCTCATGTATTCCGAAGGCGTGCAGCCCATTTGCTTCTTAAACACCTGGCTGAAGTACTGGGGATTATCGCCGAAGCCGAGCTGCTCGGCCATTTCGAAAATTTTGATGTCCGGGTCCTTCGCCATTAGCTCGGTCGCGCGCTTGATGCGCAGCTTCATGACGTAATTCGAGAATTTCTCGCCGGTCTCTTTTTTGAACAGCTTTCCGAGATAGTCGGCATTCATGTACAGCATGCTGCATGCAACCAGATTCAGGGTCAGCTCCGAATTGCCAAGCTGTTCCTCGATAATCTCGATCATTCTCCGGACGATCGCATTATATTTCATGGTGTTCCGTTCATAATTCCGCTGGGTAATTTCGATGACCGTTTCTTCCAGAAATGCCTGGATCGACTGAAGGGTCGTCATCTCCGCGATGACCGGTATCCGCTCGTATCTTTCCGCCATCTCCTCGGGATCCGTCAGCCGAATAAGGGATACATACTGCGATATGGCGTGGGACTTGGTCATCTCAATGCTTAGCTGTGCCCGCTTCAGTTCATGGATGAATTCATTCAGCGCCTGCCGGGCCTCTTGGTGATGACCGGACCGCACCGGCATGCACAGGCGCTGCTCGTCGAAGGAGAATGCACCTTCCTCGTCTTCGGATTGCAGCGTGTCGTTCGTCGTAATAATGCCGCTCTCGTCCAGGTAGAAGCGGTAATTCAGGCACTGCAGCGTGTCGCTGTACAGCTTGCGCGCCAGCGTTACGGGCCCCGGATCGCTGACGGCAACCGTCACGTCCAGCTTGTAATACCGCTTGAACGTACAGCGGATGTCCTGGATCCGGTCGTGGAGTTGAAGCCCGGGCCGCTCCTCTATTAGAACCAGCACATGCGGGCCGATGGTGGTGCTAAGGAGGGTGGTGTCCAGCAGATCCTCGGCAATATTCTTCACGGCGAACAGATGCTCGAAATCCGCCTCGCCTTCCAGCTGGAACAGCAGCAGCTGCACCGGCCGGTCGAAGTCGTATCGGAACAGGCTGCGATATTCCTCCAGATCGTTAAGACCGTAAGTCTTGTTCGTCACGAATTCTTTTAGCACCTGTTCCTTCACATGGGGAAGCACCTTCTCGAAACGGTGCTTCATATCCTGAATGAAAGCTTCCTTGCGGCGGTGAACCGCCAGGTCGAAGGTAACCTCCTGCAGCGCTTCCCCGATCTTCGACTCATCGGTCGGCTTCAGCAGATAATGCTTAACCCCGTACTGCATGGCGCGGTTGGCGTATTCGAATTCGCCGAAGCCGGACAGCAGCACGAACTTGATGTGGGGGTGGCTTGCATAGGTTTTGGCCACGAGCTCGAGGCCGTCAAGGCCGGGCATGCGGATGTCGCACACGACGATATCGGGCGAATCGCTAACGATTTTTTCGTAGGCTTGGATGCCGTTCTGGGCCGTCCCCGCGAGCTCGGTTTGATAGGCGGACCAGTCCACCATGCGGGAAATGCCCTCCAGAATGATGCGTTCATCGTCTACAAGCAGAACTTTGTACATGGGAATCCCTCCATTATAGTGGCAGTGATAGAATGATGCGGGCGCCGAGCCCGGGTGCGCTTTCGATGGATAGACCGTAATTGTCGCCGAAGGCGAGCTTGATGCGTTCGTCGATGTTGAGCATACCGATGCCGTTGCCAGTGGTCTGCAGGCTTCCGCTTCGGAGACGGTCGATGGTGTCCGGGGCCATGCCCGGTCCGTCATCCTCCACGATGACGCAGAAGGCGTGCCGGTCCCGGCGTGTGTAAAGGGTGATCCTGCAAGGCTCGACTGATGGCTCGAGCGCGTAGTGGATTGCATTTTCAAGCAGCGGCTGCAGGGACAGCTTCGGAAGTTTGCGCTCCAGGTCCTCATCCGGAACGTTCATGCTAAATTCGAGCCTCTCCTCAAAACGAAACTTCTGGATGGTGATATAGTTCTTAACGATTTCGAGCTCGTCTCGGAGAGAAAGAATCGGCTCCTTCAGGCTGACGGAGTTGCGGAGGAGGAAAGCCAGCGCCTGCACCATGTCGGAGATTTGCGTCTGCTTGTTGATTTTTGCAAGCCAGTTCACGGACTCGAGCGTGTTGTAAAGAAAATGCGGATTGATTTGTGCCTGAAGCGCCTTGAATTCGGTCTCCTTGACGAGCAGGCGGTTCGCGTAATTTTCGGTGATCAGGACATTGATTCTCTCCACCATCAAACGAAAGGTCCGGTGCAGCAGACCGAGCTCATCCATCGCAACAGGGGCCGCGTCTTGAGGGAGCACATTGGCTTCAGCGAAATTCCCTTTCTCGGCCAGCTTCATCCGGGCGATCAAGCTTTCGATCGGCTTTGTCAGGCCCCTGCTGAATCGAATGCCGAGCAGAATGGCGACTGCGAATATGATGCCGAATACGATGATGACAAGCTCTTTGATAAAAATGATTTGCCTAAAGGCCTGATTAAATGGGGTGGCATTAATATAAGTCCAGCCCGTATTGGCTGAGCGGTTATAGGCAATGAAATACGTGTGTCCTTCAATCTCCCGGGTAAAATATCCGCTGCCGGATGATACGTCAGCTTGGATGGAAGCCGGGCTAAAGTTCGGCCGGGTCGGGTAGATGACATCCGTTCCCGAGGTCATGATCAGCTCCCCTTCTTCAGCTACAGATGTACGTACAAGCTTGTCGATATTGACCCGAATTACGATTGTGCCCAGATAATGAAGGTCGAACAGGGTTCCCGAATAGGAACGGATCTCCCTGGACAGCAGCAGGGCCGGGTCCTGTTCATCGGGATAGAACCAGCGCTCTTCCCCGTTGGCATCGCCCGCGAGCTGCATAATATGCTGCATTTTGGCAGGAGCGATCGGAATGACGCTGCCGACATCATGCTGTTTGTTGTTGGAATCGATGAGGTGGATGGAGTAGAGCATCGGCTCGGACCCCACGTAGTTGAGGAGTCGATCGACAAGCTGCTGCTTCAAGGTGAGCCGGTCATAATCGGAGTCGCTGGCGGCAATCTTCCGTAAGATATGCTGGATCTCCGTGTCGGTAATCATGTTGAAGGATAATTGCTCGATGCGCTCAAGCTCGGATTCGATGGCCGAAGAGGACAAGTGAAGGACCTTGGAAGATTTGAGATACAGCTGTCCATCATAGATGGAGAAGGCATACTGCTGAACGATGACCGCGAAGGTGAATGCCATGGCCACGATCAATGTGATCAGGAGCGACAGCTTGTTTTTGATTTTCATATTTTTGTAGGCTGAGGTCCATTTCCGCACGGCATCCGTCTCCTTACCTTGGAGTTGAAATGTTGTGTACACATTATGTACCGGGTTGTAAACGCTGTCAATAAGATTGTCCATCATGGGAACCCGGCCTGCGAGTGACGTTCAGCCCTTTGGAAGTTGACCGGATATTTAAACAAAATAACCGGATAAATGGATGGTATTGCGCATATGAGGTCGTGCATAATGGGGGGAGAGCGATTAACGGGAGGGTGTAATGATGCAGAGCGAGGACCGCTATGCTTTTGACTTTGGAACCGGTGAGCCTGTATTGGGTTACGCGAAAATCATGTCCGATACGCTGTACGAGCCGGCGCGGGGGTACGGTTTCCTGTCCGCTGCAGGACTAACGGGAATACGAAGGGAGGGGGAGACGGGACTGGGCGCAGACTTTGTCATCCCGCTTGAAGCCGCCTTTCGGGTGGACGTGCCGA
Source organism: Paenibacillus ihbetae (assembly GCF_002741055.1). NCBI lineage: Bacteria > Bacillati > Bacillota > Bacilli > Caryophanales > Paenibacillaceae > Paenibacillus > Paenibacillus ihbetae. The sequence continues at coordinate 5,364,476 of NZ_CP016809.1, forward strand.
AGGATGGATTATATACGCTCCGTCTGACGATCGGCGACCCATGGTTTGCAGCGGAAACAACGATTAAGGGACCGGACGGCCAGATGCTGCTGCATCAGCTGCGGACGCCGCCCGGTTATATAGAGCGTTTCAGCGTAACGCTGCCGGCGGCCGAGGGGCGGATTCTGCTTTATTTTTCCGGCAGAGCGCCGCGATTGAACGGATTGGAATTGGTGCCGGCGCCGGACGCTTGCACGGTGTTTATCGCGGGTGATTCGACGGTGGCGAATCAGCCTGCCGATGGCTATCCCTATGCCGGTTGGGGCCAGATGCTGCCGGCCTGGATCAAGCCGGATGCAGCCGTAATCAATGCCGCCGCTTCCGGTAGAAGCTCGAAGAGCTTTGTGGACGAAGGCAGGCTGGACCGGATCTGGGCGCGCATGCGGCCGGGAGATTATTTGTTAATCCAATTCGGCCACAATGACCAGAAGTCTGACCCGAGCCGATATACGGAGCCTTTTTCCACATACAAGGAGCATTTGAGGATGTACATCGATGGCTGCAGGGAGAGGCAGGCCGTGCCGATTCTGGTCACTTCGGTTCACCGGCGTTATTTTGATGATAACGGCCGGCTGAAGGATACGCACGGAGACTATGTTATCGCAGTCCGTGAGCTCGCGCAGGAAGAGCAGGTGCCGCTTGTCGATCTGGCTGCAATCAGCATGGGGCTGTTCAACGAGCTCGGCCCGGAAGGTACCCGTTCGATCTTCATGTGGGGTGCGCCTGGAGAATGGGTGAACTTTCCGCTCGGGGTTTCGGACAATACGCATTTTCAGGAGAGGGGAGCCCTCCGTTTGGCAGAACTGGTGGCCGAAGGTTTGAAGTCGTTGGGGCTTCAGCCGCTATCTCTGTATTTGCGGACGTAGCTCGGATGAGAGTCATGTGATGATCTTTCAAATTTATGTCGTGCTGGGAGCATGGGATGATCGCTCGTACTGGAAATCGTAAGCTCATCGTAAGCGCATCATGTTGTAAGCGCATCATGTCGTAAGCGCATCATGTCGTAAGCCCATCTATTATGGAAATCGCATTGCGAATGTGCGGGCAATCGTAAGCCCAATCATGTGGCTACCGTAAAGCAATCGCAAGCCACAATCATATAGACATCGGATGGCAATTCGTGCGGTAGATGCAGCCCCCCCTGTTTTCGTCAATTTCTAGAAGGACGGAACAGGAACCAATGCCCTGTGCGACGAATGATTAAGTATCAAGCGAGAGCAATTTTGCGTCAGGAGGTGTTGTTCGGATGTCAAAAGGCGAAACCTTGTGGATCATTCCCGATGGCTATATTCCGCCGCAGAGCAGCGGCGAATTAACGAGTCATGAGTCGGTATGCGTGCTGAATACATCGGAGAAAGACGTGACGGTGACGATTCATGCCTATTTCGAGGATCGCGAACCGCTGATGGGCATGGAAACGATCGTGCCGGGGAGACGGACCCGCCACATTCGTACGAGCTCGCTGAGCGCCGATGGACGGACGATTCCGGCAGGTGTGCCGTATGCGATGGAGGTCGTCTGCAGCGGGCCCGTTTATGTGCAGTACAGCCGTCTCGATGCTACCCAGGCGGAAAATGCCCTTATGAGCGTAATGGCATACCCCGTCAAAGGGAGCGGGAGCGTATGAGGCAGGTCGAGCCCGCGATCACCTATACGTCGGAGCTGCCTGAGGACTTTACGGAACTGTTCGAATTATACAACGCTTTAGGCTGGAATTCCCTGAACTTGAACGTTCGGGAGCTCCAAGCCATGTGCGAAGGGAGCTGGTACAGCGTCTATGCGTATGAAGGGAACCGCTTCGTCGGTATGGGTCGGGTCATTTCGGACGGCGTGCTTACCGGGCTCTTATGCGGCGTTTGTGTGCATCCGGATGTTCAGGCCAGAGGGATCGGCACCGGCATCGTTCAAAGGCTTGTCATGCATTGCGAGAAGTTTGGAGTCATTCCCCAGCTGTTATGCGAACAAGGATTGGAAGCCTATTACGAAAGGCTGGGTTTCACGACATTTACGATTGGCATGAAAAAGAACATCAAGCGCTAATCAAAAGGATGGAGCCCGTCAATGTAGGCAGCTAAAAAGAAGTTTGAGCGGCGATCTGTTCCCGGTAATCTACTGAGGATAGATCGCCCAATTTATGTTGTAAGCATCTTTCGTTGCAGTAAACCCTGTATTCTGTCCCCATTTGCTCTTTCGTCCACCACATCCCATCTCGCTCATGATTCCCAGCGTCTCCAAGAGCATGGAATAACTCCAGTTCTCCATCAGTTGTAGGCTAACCGCCTTTTTCTTTGTCTCTTTGCTATATTGAGTTCACGCCTGTTTTTTTTCGAGGGCATGAAAAAATCCCCTCTGATCAACAGTGAAATTCATTGTAACATGAACTTTTTTTCCACTGTCTACCATAAGGGGATTTAACCAAACCAAACCAAACCAAACTTAACTTCCTAATTAAACACAACTAACCATGGAGGGGCGGTTTACAGGCAGCCTGCTTTCTTTAGGCATGCGTAATCGTAGCGTTCCCTTCTTCTTTACGCTTCTTCGCATATTCCGCCGTGGCTGTAAACAGCACGTCAGAGGATGAGTTCAGCGCTGTTTCACAAGAGTCCTGCAAAACACCGATAATAAAGCCTACGCCAACAACCTGCATGGCAATGTCATTCGAAATACCGAACAAGCTGCACGCCAGCGGAATGAGCAGCAGCGACCCGCCGGCCACGCCGGAAGCGCCTGCTGCCGCGATCGCTGATACTAGGCTGAGAATAAGCGCCGTGCCAAAATCCACCTGAATCTCGAGTGTATGGACCGCTGCCAGCGTTAAGACCGAGATCGTTACCGCTGCCCCCGCCATATTGATCGTGGCGCCTAGCGGGATGGATACCGAATACGTATCCGAATTGAGCTTTAATTTCTCGCATAATCGCATATTGATTGGAATGTTGGCTGCAGAGCTGCGGGTGAAGAACGCGGTAATGCCGCTTTCCCGGAGGCAGGTCAGCACCAACGGATACGGATTTTTGCGCAGCTTTGCATAGACAATGAGCGGGTTGACGACAAGTGCGATCAACAGCATGCATCCGACAAGCAGGAGCAGCAGCTTCCCGTAATCGAGCAGGGAGGCCAGCCCGTTAGCGGTAATGGAATCGAACACAAGTCCCATAATCCCGAACGGCGCAAACTGAATCACCCATTTGACGATTTGGGATACCGCATCCGAGATATTGGTCAGCAGGTTTTTCGTCCCCTCTTTGGCGTTTCGCAGAGCCAGCCCCAGCAGGATCGCCCATGCCAGGATTCCGATATAATTGGCTTTCAACAGTGCGTTGACCGGGTTATCGACAACCTGCAATAGCAGTGTCTTCAGCACCTCGACAATGCCCTCGGGCGGAGTCAGGTCCGTGGATCCCGTTACCAGCGACAAGCCTACGGGAAAAATAAAACTGGCGATGACCGCCACCAGCCCCGCCAGAAATGTACTTATACCGTACAAGACAAGGATCGACTTCATGTTCGTCTGGCGGCCTTTCGTATGGTTCGAGATGGCGGACAAGACAAGGAACAGCACCAATACGGGAGCAACCGCTTTTAAAGCGGATACAAATAAAGTACCGAACAGACCGATTCCTGTCGCACCGGGAACAATCAGGGCAAGGATAATCCCTGCAATGATACCCGCCAAAATTCGTTTTACAAGACTTACGCGGTTCCACTTGAGAATTATTGCTTTCATCTTTTTCCTCCAAAAATATGCATGTTCAACAGTATTAATATGCACCGCCTCGACGCTGCAATGTGATATAGCGATAGTTTATCATGTAAAGCGATGGTTGTATATAACTGGTAATATATATGATAATTTCCGCAATTTGGGACTCGAAACTTTTGCAGTCGGGGTCGGCATGAGCAAAGCTATCATACGCTAATATACTGGAGCTGTTACCAAAGTATGTATAGACATGGGGCAGTTCCGAATATTCCGGCTATCCATCCATTGGTCAAATCAGTAGATACGTAAGTCGATTGAGGCGCTTTCTTGTGATGAGGGCGCGGACTCAGCCGGGTTCGGGCGGAGTCAGGTAAATGGAGGCGGATCGTCGGCCCTCAAGTCCTTTTTAAGAACTTGCAGAGGCCAGAAAAGCCGCTCAACAAGTCCCTTTTCGGGACTTGTTGAGCGGCTGAGGCGTGCTAAGCCAGGGCAGCAGCTAACGGCGTTCCCCTTACAACAGGAAGAGGTGTGTGTCAGTGTCAACCGGCGCATCATAACAGTTACGAGTCTTTAAGGGGCGTCATCTTGTTTAAGCTCATACACATCAATCGAATCCTCTCGAATTTCCAAGGCGATCTTTGTATCGGCCTTACGGAAAAAATGCACATGACCCAGACGCTCCTCCTCGATCTCGATCCAACCGGAAGCTTGGATCTGTTCAAGATAGGATACTGGGGGATATAGCCCCTGCTCGCCTCCGATATTTTCCAATTCGTACGTTACGCCCTTCGCAATATTCGGATTCTCGAATATCGCCTCGCGTTCAACCGCTTGCTCCGGGACCGGGAAATCATCATGGACTGCAGACATCTTGTAGTCGTTGATAACAACAGGCTTGGGGGATGAAGCGCAGCCGATCGCAAAGGCGAACATGACGGGCACCAGGAACGTTATTTGCATTTTTCGCATGGGAACCCTCCTTGGGATGTTTCTATTAATTCAGAGTGACGCGATCATTAGAATACAACAAAGGTTTGAAGCTTTCGTCATCCAACCGGTCACTTCGCTCCCATTCAAGTGGTCGATTGGACAGTAATGCTATATGCTCTTGTAACGATTTCGATCTGGAAAAAGTTGCAGATGATTTCTTGCTGGAATCCAAAACAGATTTTAATACGAGCAGGCACATCGAAGGTAAATAATGTTAAAATGGAAGCGAGTTAAAAGGCCTGGCATGTACATCCTTAGCATTGCCCAACAGCTCAGGTCATAGGATGAACGCAGACTTACATCATAATGATCGGCAGCGGTTCTTTTAAAGCCCGTGAGGAGCGGTACGAAAGCCCCTTTGGTGATACGCCATGCCGCTAGGCCGGAGCACAGCACAGGAGGGGTCCAGTCGGCCGTTTTAGCCTGGATAGGACAAAGCGGGAGGAACTACTACATCCCGCCGAAAGCTGCTGGGCGGCCACGAGGTTACCCGACGGGACTTTTGGGAGGATACGGGAAGTGATACGGATGAAAGGCGTTAGGGATTGAAGTGGTAACAGTCGCTGCACTTTGCGGCCATAACATACGGAAAGGAGCGTATACATGAACAAAATCAATATCGGCATCATCGGCACCGGCTTTGGCGCCGAGGTTCACGCCCCCATCTTCCGGCTGTATCCGGGCTTTCATTTGAAATCGATCGCCAGCGTATACCGGGGCCGTCATGGAGCGACGAAACATTCGCTACGGGACATTGCGTTTTATAGCAATTGGCGGGAAATGCTGGAATCGGAGGAGCTGGATCTGGTATCGATAGCCTCTACGCCCGCGCAGCATTACGACATGGCGCTGCAAGCGCTCCGAACCGGGCATCACGTGCTGATAGAGAAGCCGCTGGCCATGAATGCCGGACAAACCCTGGAGCTTGTCGAAGAGGCGAGTCGGCTGGAGCGACACGCATTCGTAAATTTCTTATGGCGGCTTACGCCGCTTCGGCAGCGGATTAAATCCATGCTGGACCAAAGGATGCTCGGCCGGATTCAGCATATTCGGTATTGCGGCAGCTTTTCGGGCTATTCCGCTCTGGCGGAAGGGCAGCGCGGCTGGGAGGGCCGAAGGGAGGAGGGAGGCGGCTTTCTGTTCGCCGTCGGGTCCCATATGATCGATTCGCTGATGTGGTGGATGGGAGAAGAAATTGCCGAGGTTCAGGGGGATCTCAGGACGCATATTCCGGGTTATGAAGGCAGCGACGGCCGCGAGGTGCGCAATGCCGATGATGCATTTTCCTTCACGGGCCGGTTCCGCGGCGGTGCGAGCTTGGCAGTGGACGTGTTCCTGCCCGGCAGAACCGGTACGGGATGGAGACTGGAGATATACGGAGATGAGGGAACGCTCGTTATGCGCGATGACCGTATTTTGGAATTCAGCAGAGGGGGAGCCTTAGAGCCTGTTCAGATTGAGAGCACAAAACCTCCGGAGGGATTGACGGTTCCGGCCGTACATTACTACAACGGCTTCTATCCGATGCTCGACAGCATCTATAGGAGCCTGACGGATAAGCCGTCGATGCTCGAAATCCCGAACGTTGCGGACGGGCATAGAACCCAGGTTGTCATGGATGCTGTCCTTCGTTCGTCCGATACGGGCTCGCGGGTACGGATCGATCTGTCTCCATGGAATCAGGTCATTGTCACGAAAGGAGAACATTAGCATGAGGCGATTGCAGATCGGCATGTGGGAGCAATTCAGCCCCGAAAGGTGGGAGCAGCTGGCCATGCCGCTGATCAACGGAATGGAGGTATGCTGTCTGCCGGACCGCACCGCTCTGTCTCAGGTTCGGGATTTCTGCCGTCAGCACGGGCTCGGATACGGAATCCATGGACCGGTGCTTGCGGAAGACGGATACCGCCTGCCTGTGCTAAATGCCCCCGATCCCCGGCAATTTCAGGAAGAGCTGCAGTACATAGCCTCCGAGGTTGAGCTTGCCTCCGCCTACGGCGCGGACTACATCCTGTTCCATTATCCGTTCTATCCGGTGTTTCAAGAGCCCTTTACGCCCTATCCGCGGCTTCCCGACATTGGGCACCGATACAGCTACGAGCAGCTGGCCAGGGAGCGGTTCAGGGATATTTCCTTGACCTTATTTGAACATCTCGCCGAGCTGCAGATGCGCTTTAAGCAGCGGATCGTATTGGAGCATGACTTTTTCGGGGATTACGGTGACATCCTGATCGATACGTTCCTGGCCTATCCGGAGATTCGGTTCGTGCTGGATACGGCGAGGCTCGATATCGCCCACAGGGCTTTTGCCGGCTTCGACCCGTATTCTTTTCTGGAGGCGCTTGCGCCGCAAATTGATCTGGTCCACTACAGCAATGTCCGTTACGACGGCGGTACGTTCAAGCATCATCTGCCGGTGCTGCCCGAGCATGACGATGATGAACGGTTCGGCGGCGCTTATGCCTATTTAGAATATGTGGCGGCGAGGAATCAACAATTTCATATTACGTTTGAGCACGATGCCCGTCTTGTGAACGGGCAGCAGCTGGATGCGATTTATCGACGTACCGCTGCACTTCTTGAAGTGAAAGTACACTTGTCTCATTCCAGCCGACCAAGGCCGCTTTCCGGCTGACCAAGGTGACATTCCAGCTGACCATGGCCTCATGCCATGTAGGCTTGCTAAAGGACGTACCTGATTCACCTGGACGGTTTCCGTTCAATTGAAATATGAAGGATGGAGGGAAACAAATGACCCATGCCGGATACGATGATGCGGAGCTGATGCGGATCCAGTCGGAGACGCTGTACCTGCTTGACGGCAGAAGGCGGATCATCGGCATCAATGAGCCATCGCAAACCGCCGATACGGCAGTGTTTGTCGGCACCACGCGGTTGGGACGGGAGTTACTGGTTGCGGCAGATATGCCGGATCCCATTGAGGAGGAGCTGCGGATGCAATGCGAACGGGAGACAGACATCATGCAGATGATCAAGACGATCGAGCAATATCTGCCGGTGAAGCAGATATGGATCGGACCGGCCTATGTCTTCCCGTCCGAACCGGGAGAGCCTTCAGCCGATCCGGGCATCGTGCTCATCGATCAATCCAACGCATACTTGCTGGAGACCTACTTTCCAGAGATCAAGTCGGAGATTGAGGAACGCCTGCCGGTTATAGGCTGTGTGATCGGCGATACGGCCGTATCCGTCTGCTGCTCGGCCCGGACTTCCGCCAAGGCGGCGGAGGCAAGTCTCAGCACGGCCTCCGAGTTCAGGGGGCGGGGACTCGCTGCTAAAGCGGCAGCACGATGGGGCTGGGAGATTCGGCGGTTGGGGCGTATTCCGCTATACAGCACGGCCTGGGACAATCTGAGCTCACAGTGGCTTGCCCGCAAATTGGACCTTTATCAGTACGGGACGGATTTTCATATCACCATTCAGAGGAATTGCTTATGATCCAAACGCTGATTGTCGTCTTTGTCCTAACGATGGTCATTCATACGGCGGAAACGTTGTCCTACTCGATCCGTTATGCAGGCGTTAAGCTGAATAAAATAGCGGTAGCGCTGTCGCTGACGGGCATCGTCCTGCTAGTGTCGCGGACCTCGAATTTAATCCAGGCCCCGCTCACCGGCAAATTTGTGGATTATGCCAAAGAACACACGTCATTTGACGTGCTCTCCTATTTTCGGATCATATTGCTTGCCGCTTCGATCGGCACTATCGCAGCCATTGCGCTGTTCCCAACCTTCGTCAACCTGTTCGGCCGAATCATCAACAAGCTTGAAGTAGCCGGCTCCATCCCGAAGCTGATCTCGAGCGTGACGGTCGGTCAGCTCAAAAATACAAGGCATTACATAAAGAAGCCCAATCTCAGCTTGAGCCAGTTTCGATATTTGGGCGTGCCCAACCGCTTTATTTTACTTCATGTCGTCGTGACGGCTTTTTATACCGTCGGGGTGCTTTCGTCGTTGTATGCGGCTCATCTCGTGCCCGCGCACAGCACCATGGCCTCCCAAGCCTCGGGGCTAATCAACGGCATGGCTACTATTATCCTGACGATTTTTATCGACCCGCAGCTAGGTCTGATCACCGATAAAGCTACGCGGGATGAAGAAGCGAAGAATCAGCTGGGCAAGGTGTACACCATGCTCATGGTCTCCCGATTCTTCGGAACGATGCTGGCACAGCTCGTTATCGTTCCCGCCGCATATCTGATCAGCGTTATTGTCGGCTGGCTTTAGGGGAAGGAAAGACAGCTATCCGGTATTAAATGATGCAATGATGGAGGGTGAGGAATGCAATGATTTCTTGGAGAAGGATTGTCCTAGAATCCGTATTGTTCGCCGCAGTCGTATGCGGCGGTTATCTATTGTTCGGGATCATCCAGGGGATGATAATAACTCAAGCTTATGTGCCCGACATTCTAAGCCAGTATGAACATGTTGAACATCTGCCGTCCCAGGTATCCTTCGGCGCTGTACTGCGCGGTGGAAAACTGATTACGGTACAGGGCGCGGCCCTATTCCTGGTGCTGTGCGGCTTGTATGGAAGCATAAGATATGCGTTTGCCAAGCGGAAGCGCTGACTCGCAGCATTTTTCTCGCACGGTTTAGCGGCTCTCGGGAGCGGCACAAGACAAGCCGCCACGTGCAGGTGGCCATTCCCTGCGACAGGAATAGGAGCCCGTTCGAACAATAAATCGTTAGTATATCACACCTATGAAGCCCCCCGCCTAAGAAGCGGGGGGTGTGCTTTGCCGTAATTGGATGCGCACTATAGAAGGAGCTGCCATTCTTCGAAGCTGACAAATCCATGACAGATCAGGGGTTATAGCCGCAAACAGCAGAAAATTGGATCACCCAATTACTCTTCGATTACGTCGGATACTCAGGAAAATCGAGTTTATTTTAGATGTAAGCGCTATAATTTTGCTTGACAGCCCAAATGTGATCCGTTTATGCTAGATCTGCGGTCCATTGGATGACCCAATTACCGATTTTGATGAAGGATAGAGAGGGAAATCATATGACCATTAAGAAGATTAAATATCATCGGGTATATGAGGACGTCATTGAACAGATCAAAAATTTGATTTTAGAAGGAAATCTAAGCCCCGGTGATGTTCTGCCGACCGAGCGCGAGCTGGCGCAATCGTTCGGAATCAGCCGCGGAACGCTGCGGGAAGCCTTCCGCATTCTCGAGAGGGAAGGGCTGATCGAAGCAAGGCCCGGAGGGGGGCGTTTTCTCAGCAAGGCGCTCGATGTTGCGGAGGACCGAAGCCGGATCCTCGACAATATCGAACGCGCGACGATCATTGAGCTGCTGGAAGCCCGGGAGCTGTTCGAGACGGGGATTGTGGAGCTGGCGGCCAAGCGGGCCACGGAAGAGGACATCGCTGAAATCGAGGCGGCCTTCGAGAAGTGGGGCCAGGTCGGGTTAGACGATGAAGACCGTTCCAAGCCGGATCAGGCCTTCCATTTATCGATCGCGAAGGCGACGCATAACGTCGTGCTCGTCAATATGATCGAGCTGCATATGGACCTGCTTCAGCGCACCTTGAACAAGACCCAGGCGATCCCCGGCCGCAAAAGCGAGGTCTATGAGGAGCATCTGCTTATTTTACAGGCGATTAAGGAACGCGATCCGGTGAAGGCAAAGCTCGCCTTGTTGAACCATCTGAGCCGGGTGAAGGAGAACATAAAAAACAATTACATTCATGCATAGCAGGGGAGTGGCTTCCCCTTTTTAACACAAATTGGATAATCCAATTATCCAATGGGCATGAGTGAATAATTTGGTAAAGAGGGATTGCAGATGAATACAGACATTCGAATTTTATCCCCCTGCGGGATGCTGGGATACGGGTTTCCGGAGCAATCCTTCATGAACGGATTGAAGCACGAGCTGCACGGCATCGTGGTCGATGCGGGTTCGACCGACGGTGGACCGCATAAGCTGGGCGCCGGCGTATCCATCGTCAGCAAGCGCGCGGTAAAGAAAGACCTGAAGATCATGCTCTCTGCCGGCCTTCCCCGGAACATTCCGATCATCATCGGCTCAGCCGGCGGTTCCGGCGCCAGAACGCATGTCAATTGGACGCTTGCGATCATTGATGAAATATTGGCCGAACTCGGGATGGAGGCGAAAGTATCGGTAATCTGGGCGGACTTCACCCAGGACGAAATCCATCAGGCGAAGAAGGAAGGACGCATTCACACGCTTAGCCCGAACATCCCGCCATTGACGGATGAGATGATCGATACGACCAAGAGCATCGTGGCCCAAATGGGACATGAGCCCATTGTGGAAGCGCTTCAGGCCGGAAGCGAGATCATTGTCTGCGGTCGCGCCTATGATCCGTCCCCTTTCGCAGCGATCGGCATATTCCATGGCAAGGATCCCGGACTCTCGTACCATCTCGGCAAAATTCTCGAATGCGGCGCGCTGTGTGCGGAGCCCGGCACGACGAAGGACAGCATCCTCGGCACCATCGGGGACGACAGCTTTACCGTACAGTCCCTGAATCCGGCACGTACCTGCAGCCCGACCAGCGTCGCGGCCCATACGTTCTATGAGAAGGAGCATCCGTACATCCTGCACGGGCCCGGATTTACGCTGGATCTGGAAAACTGCCGGTTCGAAGAGATTGAGCCGGGCATCGTCCGCGTCAGCGGAAGCCGGTACCTGCCTGCGGAGAAATACTTCGTCAAATTGGAAGGAGCAAGGCGCGTGGCTTACCGAACTTTCGTGATTGCGGGGATCCGCGACCCGATCCTGATCGGGAAGCTGGAGGAGGTCGAGGAGTACGTCCGAAGCCAGGCGAGAGAGTATTACGGTGAGATTCCCGAAACCGATTACCAAATCCGGTTTTACAACTACGGGAAGAACGGCGTACTCGGCAGCAAAGAGACGGAGCCCTTCCAGGGGCACGAGGTGGGGGTGATGTTCGAAGTGGTTGCGAGGACGCAGGAGCTGGCTAGCAGCATATGCGCCACCGTCCGATCGACCTTCCTGCATTACGGCTATGAGGGCCGGAAGGCAACGGCGGGCAATTTGGCTTTTCCATTCGCCCCAAGCGATATCGAGTTCGGTCCTGTTTACGAATTCTCCGTGTATCACCTGATGGAAATGACCCGAAGTGCGTTTCGCATCGAATTTCGAAAGGGAGGTTATCAGCATGGCCTTGCTCGGTGACGTGGCGAAGGTGCTGCGGAGCAAAAACTCCGGCCCCTTCGAGATTACTTTGGACGTCCTGTTTGATTCCAAAGACGATTATGACAGAGTAAAACAATCCGGCTGCATTACCAAACGAACCATCTGCGATCTGTACCGGATCAAGGAAGAACAGGTTCATCACCTGGTGTTTTTTGACCAGGCGCTCGGCTTCAAAGTGACCATCTCGCGGGATATTTCGTCGGGCAGCGTCGGCGACCGCGACGTGTACGGAGCACAGCAGCATGCTCCGCTGATGAAGCTGGCCATCCATCAATCAGAGGAGGGGTAGACGATGAAGGTGCTCAGACGCTTGAGGCAGGATTGGGTATTGTACGCCATGCTGGCCTTACCTCTGCTCTACTTTTTCATCTTTCACCTGATTCCGCTCTATGGCATGAAGCTCGCCTTCCAGGATTACCGCATTCTGGGCGACCATGTCTGGGTCGGCTGGAAGCATTTCAAGACCTTGTTCAGTTCGCCGGCATTCACCAGCGTACTGGAGAACACGATCATTATCAGCTTGATGAAAATCATCTTCGTATTCCCGATTCCGATCATGCTGTCCCTGCTCATTAATGAAGTGCGCAGCAGCAAATACCGCAAGTATGTGCAATCCGTCGTTTATCTGCCGCACTTTCTGTCCTGGGTCGTTATCGCGGGGATCTGGATCAGCCTGCTGAATCCGGCGGACGGCGGGGTCAATCTGATTGCGAATTTCTTTCAATTGCCGTCGGTCGATTATATGACCAGCAAGGAGCATATCCGCTGGGTGCTTGTTTTCTCCGAAATTTGGCGGAGTGCTGGCTGGGATTCCATCATTTATCTGGCCGCGATCATGAAGATCAGCCCGGGATTATACGAGGCCGCGAAAATCGACGGTGCCACCCGGCTGCAGCAGATGCGGTACATCACGCTTCCTCATTTGTACAGCACAATTGTAACCGTCTTCATTCTGAATCTAGGATTTTTCATGAATGCGGGCTTCGACCAAGTGTTTAACTTTATGAACGATTCCATCATCAGCGTGGTGGACATTCTGGACACCTATGTATACCGGATCGGTATCGGAAACGGGCAGTTTGCGTATGCAACCGCGGCTAGTCTATTTAAAGGCGTCATCGGGATTGTCCTCATCCTGGGCACGCATTTCATTTCGAAACGCATCTCGGGCAAGGGCGTCTGGTAAAGGGGGAGAACGATGAGACGGCTGGAGTTATCGAAAATCGTCATTTATGTCTTGCTGTTCCTGTTCACGCTCATGGTGCTGATTCCCATCCTGAACCTGCTGGCGCTATCCTTGACCGACCCGGGCAAAGCCCACCTGATGGGCGGTCTCGATATTGTGCCGAAAGGCTTCTCAACGATCAATTATCAGCTGCTGTTTGCCAACCCGCTGATAACGGGGAGCATCATGAATTCGGTGTGGATAACCGCAGCTGGGACGTTTCTGAACCTGCTGCTGACGTCCATGGCTGCATACGTGCTGGCGAGAACGGAGTTTATCGGCAAAAAAGCGGTGTTGTTTCTCTTGATTGTCGTTATGGTATTCGAGCCGGGCATGATCCCGGAGTATTTGCTGATTAAAGATCTCGGACTTATGAATACGCTTACCTCCTTGATTCTGTATAAGGCGATTAACGTGTATTACCTGTTTATCCTGATGCGGTTCATTCAGGATATTCCGGAGGAGATTTTGGAAGCGTCCCGGATGGATGGCGCCGGACATTTCCGATTGTACACCCGGATCATTCTGCCGCTGTCGAAGCCGGGGCTGGCGACGCTGGGGCTGTTCTACGGCGTGTATCACTGGAATGAATATTTCCGTGCAACGCTGTACATCTCGGAGCCGGGCAAATGGCCGCTTCAGGTCGTTTTGCGCCAGTTCGTCGTCCGCAAGGACAACACGTCCTTGATGGGCAATCAGAATATGTTCGACAGCGCCATCAACTTCGACTTTGCTTCCTTGCAGGCAGGGACGATCATCATTGCGATCGTGCCGCTGCTGTTCCTATATCCTTTCATTTTGAAATATTACGCCAAGGGCGAGCTTGAAGGAGGGGTCAAGGATTAAGCCGGGAAGGCAAGATGTATCCGCCGCGTACGTTCCATTTTCTAAAAAGGGGAGAACAAACCATGAAAAAGGTAAGCCTGTTGTTAATCGTAGCCATGCTGGTTATGGTCATGTCCGCATGCACATCGAACTCTAACTCAAGCGCTCCGGGCGCGGGGCAGGAGCCGGAAGCGGCAAAGCCCGACGGCAGCGGAGAGGCCGTGACGCTGAAGATCGTGTATAAGGATGAGGGAACGACCAATCCGGTCTCCGTAAAATTCTTCGAAACGCTGGAGAAAGCATTGGCGGAGGATGAGGGGCTGAACGTAAAGTTTGAGCTCGTCGATCTGGCGCAGGGCAGCTATGCCGAAAATTTGAATCTGCTGCTGCTCGGCGGCACGATTCCGGATATCATCTATTTCCAGGGCGGCGACCAGCAAATCTCGGAGCAAGGCCTGCTGGAGGATCTGAGACCGTATATCGAAAAATCCAAGTACATCAAAGACATCATGGAGCCGCATAACAAAACCCGCATGGAGAGCTATCCGTATCTGATGTGGATCAAGCCGCTCGCACCGAAAGCGCCGGTGATCCGCGCCGACTGGTTCAATGCGATGGACAGCTCCAAAGCGTTGATCGAAAATCCGACCGTCGACAATTATTACGCCTTCTTTAAAGAGATGGTCGAGAAAAAGCCGGGCGAAGGCAAGCCTAGTTATGCGCTGACCGCCGCAGGCGATATCGCCGAGATCAATTTCATTTTCAATACCGCTTTCGGCCTCGACACGACTTGGCTCAAGAAGGATGACGGAACGTATGAATATTCCAAGGTATCCCAGAACGAGAAGGAGAAGCTGACCTTCTATAACAAGCTTTACAAGGAAGGTTTGCTGGACCCGCAATTCATTACGAAGCAGTGGGACACGAAGGAAGATGCCTTCTATAAGGGCGATGCGGCCGTAATTACAGGCACCGTTGGCAAAATCCTGGATCTGTATGACGGAAGAATGCAGGATCTGGGCGGTAAGGAAGCCGAGCTGATCGTTCTGCCGCCTGCCAAGGGTGATGGAGGTCAAGGCTTCGGGGCCACCGACGTAACGAAGGAATCCCGCGGTCTCGCGATTTCTTCGCAGTCTCCTCACAAGGACATTGCGTTCCGGGTGTTTGATTACTTGGCAAGCCCGAAAGGACAAATGCTGGACCGCCTGGGCTTTGAGAACGAGCATTTTACCGAGGAGAACGGGGAGATCGTGCTCAATGATAAATATTACAGCGAGTGGTATGCACGCTTCTGGGAGCCGGTCGAGATGAAATCGGCAACGCCGCTGAAGACCCCGCTGCTGGGCAAGCCGGGAATGGAGTCGCTAAATATGGCTTCCGAATTTTACACCGAGGACAACAACTTCCTGATTCCGGAGCAATTCGTTGCCAACTGGGATGCGATGAACAATCTGTATAAGGAATATTCGACCGATTTCATTACCGGCAAGAAGGATCTGTCCCAGTTCGATGAATTTGTTGAAGCTTGGTATGCTGCCGGAGGCACGGAAGTAACGAAATATGCTAACGAGAACATCAAATAAGGAGCTTAGAGCGGATGACATTCTTTCGTGACCGAGTAAGGGGCGTGGTCCTATCGACTGCGCTCGGGGATGCCCTGGGGGCTCCCGTCGAGAAGCTGACGTATGCGGAGATCAAATCGAAATATGGCCGGGTGGAATCGCTAATGACCAAGTGGCATAAAGCGGACCTTCCCGCCGATGTCCGGCTCGGCAGAATGCGGGGCAACGGCATCGTAACGGACGATACGCTGATGACCATCGCGCTGATGAAGGTGTATATGACCGAGGGCCGGCATTTGGACGCCTACGACATGGGCAAAGAATTCGTGAAGGAAATTGCATTTCGCAAGACCTACGTCCCGGAGCTGGATCAAGAGACGCTCATTATCGAGCGGCTGTTTTACCCGGAAAAATATATCTTCATGCGCCATGTGCTGGCAAACTGCGATCCACGGGAGGGCGGCATCGGCAATATGGTCAACTGCGGGGCGGCGATGTACATCGCCCCGATCGGAATCGTCAATGCTTGCCATCCGAAGGCAGCTTATGATGAAGCAATTCTGTTCGCGATGGGTCATCAGAGCAGCTACGGACTGGAAGCAGCCGGCGTGCTTGCTGCCTGCGTTGCCAAAGCCTTCGAGCCGGGCGCGACGGTGGATGATATCGTTCATACGGCAATCGCCCTCGCGAAGGACGGCACGAAAGCTGCAATTGCCGAATTGACGGAAGCGGCCCGAGAGCTGCGTCCGTTCCGGGAAGATATGGACCGGGTCGTTGAGACGTTCCAAGAGATCCTGCTGAAGTACTCGCCGATGGGCGATGACGTAAGCCGCCATATCGACAAGGTTGGCCTTCCAAGCAACCATTACACGCCGAGCCGCCTGTGGTCGATTGAGGAGCTGCCGCTTGCGCTTGCTTTTATGGTGCTGAATGACGGCGAATATTACCGGACGATACTGGACGGCATCAATTCCGGCCGGGATACCGACTCCATCGGCGTCATGGCCGGCGTCATCCTCGGCGCAATGCACGGCTGTGAAGCAATACGGACCGAGGATATCGAGCAGTTGAACAAGGTGAACCGATTGGATCTAATCGGTATCGCCGACCGCTTCTCCGAAGCCGCGGCCCGAATCATCGAGGAGGATCTTCGGATCCATGAAAGCAGAAAGCGGGTATGGTTGGAAGAGCTGCAATGAACCGTTGAATTTGAACGGTTAGATTTAACCGTTATCAAGAAGCCTGATTTGAAGAATTGTCGGTCGCCGCAGCCGGGTTTCGTTATGCAAGAGAGCAGGAAATCCGGAGTGTGACTTGCCGGACCTGCCGGGGCACTAAAGGCTCATTTGAGGGAGACATCGGTTTTACACGCGGCTACCGAGCTTGCCGCTCCGAGCAAGGCAAGAGAGAAGGATCATGACTGGCCTTGGCACAATTCGTTCAACAGGCTGGGAGGGAGAGTGTACGTCTATGATACCTGAAAATTATGTGGAGTCGGTTTATGCCGGATTTATCGGCATGAACATCGGCATACGGCTGGGAGCACCCATTGAGCCGGTGGCTTGGACCTACGAACGTATACGCGACGTATATGGGGATATCCGCGATTATGTGAAGCCGTATACCACGTTTGCGGCGGATGATGATGCGAACGGGCCGGTGTTTTTTATACGGGCGCTCTATGACGATGCAGCAGACCGGGAATTGGAGCCGGAGGATGTCGGCAGAGCTTGGCTCAATTATGCCCGCGAAGGCATCGGCATGTTCTGGTGGGGCGGGGAGGATATCAGCACGGAGCATCGTGCCTACGTGAATCTCCGCAAAGGAATCCCCGCTCCGAAGTCCGGCTCGATCGAGGTGAACGGAGAGGAAATGGCGGAGCAGATCGGAGGACAGATCTTCATCGACTCCTGGGGGCTGCTGTTCCCCGGTCGGGCGGAGAAGGCCGCCGAATACGCGGAGAAGGCGGCGAGCGTATCCCATGACGGCAACGGGCTCTATGGCGCACGCTTCATGGCTGCGTGCATCGCCAAAGCTTTCGATGCGGCTTCCGTCGATGAAATCATAAGCGAAGGACTGCGCATGATTCCGGCAGATTCTACGTATGCACGCGTCGTGCGTGCGGTCCAGGATTTCCATCGCGACCATCCCGAGGATTTCCGGGCATGCCGGCAGTACCTGGAGGAACACTGGGGATATGATAAATATACCGGGGTGTGCCATATTATCCCGAATGCCGGCGTCTGCGTGCTTGCCCTGCTGTACGGTGATGGGGATTTCGCGCGTACGGTCGAGATCGCGTCGATGTGCGGCTGGGATACGGACTGCAATGCAGGCAATGTCGGCAGCATTCTCGGTGTATACAGCGGTTTGGCCGGCATTCCGGACCACTATCGCAAGCCGATCAATGATTTTATCGTAGCCTCGAGCGTGTCCGGCTATTTGAATTTGGTCGACTTTCCGACCTTCGCCAGAGAGCTTGCGCTGCTCGGCTATCGGCTGAACGGAGAAACAGCCCCGCAGGACTTAGTGGAGCGCGTGAAGCCGGGCGAGGTCAGCTTCGACTTCGATCTGCCGGGTTCAACCCACGGCTTCCGCACCAGCAATCCGTTCAAGACGCCTGTCGTCAGACACTCGGTTCAACAAACCTATGGCGGCAGGGGGGCGCTGGAAATCGTGTTCGACCGATTGGTTGAAGGCGACAGCAGCAAAATTTATTACAAGCCGTTCTACCGCAGAGCCGAGTTCAATGACGAGAAATACAAGCCGACCTTTGCTCCGCTGGCCTATAGCGGTCAAACCGTTTCTGCGAAAATCTATGCGGATCAATGGGAGGGCGAGCCAATCAGGCTGACACCCTACGTACGCAACACTTATAATAGAGAAGAAGTATTGCTCAGCCCGGCTACGCCGGAGAATGGAAAGTGGAACGATATCGAATGGGTAATTCCCGACACCGATGGGGCCATGATCGACGAGATCGGCTGGATATTGGAGAGCCCTTCCCCGCTCGCGAACCGGGCCATCGGCCGGCTGTTTATCGGACAGTTCCGCATTACGGGCGAGGCGAAATACACGATCGATTTTGCCAAGCAGGCCAAGGAATTCGGCTCCGTCACCCCGTTCTCCCATCATCGGGGCGTTTGGGAGCTTCGCGATGGCACGCTGTGGGGAAAGGCGGAAGGGGATGCCTCATCCTACTCCGGCAATTACTATGCGGATGACACGGAGGTCGAAGCGGTTATCACGCCGGTCTCGGGAGACAGCCACTGCCTTATCGTAAGAGCGCAGGGCGTGATGCGGCACTATTTGGCCGGCTTCGACGGCCCGAACGCCGTATCGTTTATCAAACAGGAATTCGGGGCGAAACGGCTCATCACCGCCAGATATGATTGGGAGCACGGGCAGGCGTATCATTTCAAGCTGAAAGCGCAGAAGGATCATTTCACGCTGTTCATCAATGGCGAGAACGTTCTGGAATGCAAGGATAGTGCGTTTGGGCACGGGATGTTCGGGTTCGGCTGCCTGGAGGATGGGGAGCTTCACATTCGAGAGGTTCAGGTACGAACGTCCGTATCGTGAGCTAGAGCGAGAATAATGGAAGGGAGGAGATCGATGTGGGGAAACTTTACGTCATTGGCAGCATCAACATGGATGTGGTCAGCAGCGTATCGAAGTTTCCGCAGCCGGGGGAGACGATTCACAGCAGCGGGACGTCCTTCTTCCCCGGAGGGAAAGGGGCGAATCAGGCCGTGGCCGCCGCGATGGCCGGCGCGGAGTGTGCGATGATCGGAGCGGTCGGCCACGATCCGTTTGGCGATACGCTCGTTTCTTCCCTGGAGGACCGGGGAGTGGAGGTGAAGTCCGTATTAGCCAAGGAAGGCACCTCGGGCATGGCGATTATTACGGTTAATGAAGAAGGCGAGAATCATATCGTGTTGTCAGCTGGAGCCAACGGACAGTTAACGGAGGCTGACGTCCAAGCGGAGGTCCATTGGGAGGATATTTGTGCGGTCCTGCTGCAAAATGAAATCCCATGGGAGACAAACGAGGCCGTCATTCAGTCTGCGAATGCAGCGGGGGTTCGCGTCTGGCTGAACCCGGCTCCTGCCCGGGCTTTGCCTCCGTCGCTGTTTCCGCTGCTGGATACATTGATTCTGAATGAGACGGAGGCGGCGGCCGTCAGCGGCGTGAAGGTGGAAGACCCGATGACGGCCGAGCTTGCCGCAGGGAAACTGCTAAGCCTGGGAACGGAGAACGTGATCGTTACACTGGGAGAGCAGGGATGCTTCTACGCAAACCGCCGAGGAGAGCGGATTGCCGTGCCGGCTTACTCCGTGAAGCCCGTGGATACGACAGCGGCAGGCGATACCTTTATCGGGGCATATGCGGCCGCAAGCTCAGGGGGCATGGCAACCGAAGCAGCGCTTCGATTCGCTGCCGCCGCCGCAGCTTTAGCGGTCACCCGCCCGGGTGCGCAGGCTTCCATTCCGTCCAAGCAGGATATTGAGTGGTTCTTGGAGAAGCAGCCGACATCGACACATTGATGGAGAACAGCTCTTCTGTTCGGGGGAGCCGTCCAAACCCAATAAGCCATAGAGGGCGTTTGTAAGGTCCCCCTATGGTTTTTTTGGTTTTCCATAGAGCCGGGGCGGATTGGACTTACACGATTCACATTGCAAGCAGCGCTTTTTAGACATAAGACCATTCAACATGTTCAGGCTCCCCCTTTCATACAATGTAGAGTCAACGAAATGATGAATGAAACGGGGGATGGAACGTAATGGCCAAGCAAAAAAGAGGAAAGGCACTGTGGCATCTGCCCAGCCGAGCGCGGGGAACGTGTCCGGTGTGTGGAAGCACGCGAACGAAGCTGTTATATCCGCGGACGAAGACGGACGGAACGGCATTGAAGGTCTGCAAGCGCTGCGACGGCGCATCGCAGGAGCGAGTTGACGCCGCGGTCTGATCCGCGCTTGCGGCGGCACCGCTTCTTTTGTAATCATGCGCGCAATCTTGCTCGACGGAGCCTCAATCCGCTAAGAGATGCTTTCACTTTCTGTAATCGCCGTTAAGGCGAATGAGCCGAACCATGTTTTGAATGGGCTGTATTGCCGGCAGGGGATGAACTGGAATATAATAGGTTTACTTGTTGACCGAATATAGACCGTTTTCCATTAGGAGGCGGTCTTTGGCTTTTTGGCGGGAGAATGCTTGTTCGGACGAGCCTACGCAGCTTCTCCCTGGTGCACTCGAGGTACCGAAATGGCAGCTAACAACCTGCATGGAGCGCTCCCTCGGCTATAATCAGACGTATTTTCAAAACTTGGATGTTTACTACAAGCGTGCAGGAGGTGAATGGATTGTTAGAGGAACGGTTAAAGAGCTGGATCTGTGAACATCAGCCTTTGATGGCGGATTTGCAGCGGGTGCGGGAGCTAGACCTGCCGCAATGCTATATTGCTGCAGGCTATATCCGCAACTATGTGTGGGATATCCTTCATGGATATGACCGTTCCGATCGGCACAGCGATATCGATGTGGTGTTTTTTGATCCGGATGATGCTTCCCGGGAGCGGGACGAGCTTCTGGAACGGAAACTAAGGGAATCGACGCAGAATCCCAAGTGGTCGGTCAAGAATCAGGCCCGGATGCATATCAAAAACGGGGATGCGCCTTACCGGTCGACCCATGATGCGTTGTCGATGTGGCCCGAAACCGCTACGGCCATCGGGGCGAGGCTAAATCCGGCTGGAGGAATCGAGCTGGTCTGCCCGTACGGGCTTGAGGATCTGTTCGCTATTCGCGTGAGGCGCAGCCCCGCATTCTTAAAGCGTGAGTATTACCTGGAACGGGTACAAAGAAAGCAGTGGGCGGGCCAGTGGCCGCTGCTGACGATTATTGAGGATTAGCCGCATGGAGTTTATCCTCATCCGGTGGCATATGCGGATATCGCCATGCTGCTGCAAAACAGAGAAGGGGAGAGAGCGACATGGGAGATTTTCAGCAAGCACGCGAGAAGGAAAGAGCTTATCACGAACAGTTTTACGATCAAACCGTATTGTTCGAGCCCGGGAGCTGGCTGGCGCGGCCAGTGGCTGCGGTCATGGAACATCTGGAGCTGCTGAGGGTCCAGAACATGCGGATCCTGGATTTAGGCTGCGGCGTCGGCCGGAACAGCATTCCGATGGCTCAGCGGATCCGCGACATGAACGGGACGGTCGTCTGTGTGGACCTGCTGGAGTCGGCAATCGCGAAGCTGCGGCAGTATGCCGAGCAGCATGGCGTTGCGTCCCATATCGAGACGCATGTGGCGGATGCCCAGTATTTTCGAGTCACGCCGGGCATGTATCATTATATTGTGGCTTGCTCCTGCCTTGAGCACCTCAGCTCGGAGGAAGCGTTCGTTGCCAAGCTCGAAGAGATGCAGGAAGGCACGGCTCCCCTTGGTATCCACTGCATCATGATCAACACGAATGTGAAGGAGATCGATGTGGAGACGGGCAAGGAGCGGGACGGCTTGATCGAGCTGAATCTTCCAACGGAACGCGCCTTCTCGATCCTGCATCGTTTGTATGCCGATTGGGAGATCCTGTGTGAGCGGCAGGTCCATCAGGAAATTCCCGAGGTCCACGACGGCAGGGATATGATGTTTTGCGGCGAATGGATTACCTTCACTGCACGAAAAGGAGCGCGGTAAGCTTGGAGAAATATACCCATCTCGGCATTTATGGCGTATTAATTCGCAATCAGCGCCTATTGCTGGTTCAGAAAGCCCGGGGTCCCCATCGGGGAAAATGGGATCTGCCCGGCGGCTCGGTCGAGTTCGGAGAAGAGCCCGAGCGAACGCTGCAGCGTGAATTTCTGGAGGAGACAGGCCTGTCGTCAATCCAGGGAACGATTCGGACGGCCGTCTCCTACACGTTGATCTATCAATATGATGAGAGCAGGCTGGAGGAGCTTCATCATATCGGGATCATATATGATGTGGAGCTGACGGAAGAGCCGGCGGGCTTGAAAGCGGAAGCGGACGGCGAGGATTCGTTAGGCGCGGCATGGATTCCGCTGGAGCGGCTGAGCGCGCTGCCGCTGACGCCGTTTGCTGAAATGATGGCAGAACAGATCATGGATGAGGACGATAAGCGGACCACGAAGAATGATCTCGAGCCGCACATGAGCGAGGAATAATTGAATTGGATTCCACAGTATTTTGTGAAACGTAAATACGGCTTCCGCGATCCCGGATTCATCCTGGCAGGTCTTCGAGGAATGCAAAAAGCAGGCCCAATCGGCTCCATTCCGACTCAGGCCTGCTTTTTGTATGTATAACATTTAGAATTTGAAAATATTGATCGTCTTCTGCAGCTGGAAGACCGCGTTGTTCATTGCTTCCGCTTCCTCGGCCATCTTCTTGATCGAGGTAATCCCCTCGTTCATGGAGGCGGATACCTGCTCCGTGCCCGCCGCGGACTGCTGGGTAATGGCCGAAATGTTCTGAATGGCGGCCGATATGCTCTGCGCGCTCTCCAGCATGGACTCGCTTTCCTTGGAGAAGGCGGCAATCTGCTCGGTGATGTACTGCACGCTGCTTACGATCTGCATGAAGACTTCCTCGGCTTCCCGGATCAGCTCCGTCTGTTGGCGCACGACATCCTCATTGATCTTAATGTTCTGGGTTGCATGCTTGATGTCCGCCTCAATGCTGCGAACCAGATTGAATACTTCACGCGTGGAAGAGGTCGATTCCTCTGCGAGCTTTCGAACCTCCTGGGCTACAACGGCAAAGCCTGCACCGTGCTCGCCGGCACGGGCCGCCTCGATTGAAGCGTTTAATGACAGCAGATTCGTCTGATCGGCCAGCTCGGAGATCGTTTCGGTAATTTTCGTAATGCCTTTGGCGTTTCGCGCAAGCGCATCAATGGATTCGGATACTTTGGCCGTAGCCTCGATATTTCGCTGCATGCCGCTCGACTGCCGGGATACCGATTCTCTTCCTTGCTCCACCAGCTGCAGAGTTGCCATCGACCGGGAGTTCATTTCATGGGTAGAGTGGGTGTAATTGCCGACCTTCTCCTCGATTTCCTTGATGGAGTCGGTCATTGCGGCTACGTCCTCCGAGATTTCGCCGGCTCCGACGGCCAGCTCTCCTGCAGAAAGCGACACCTGGTTCATGACCTGGATCAGCTCCTGATTTTTGGTTGATATATTCCGGCTTGAAGTCATGACGCTGCGGGTAATGTCGGAGGTTTCCTGAAGGATTTTGCGGAGCTTGTCCACCATGCTGTTGAAGGTTCTGCTGAGATCATTCATTCCTCCCATCTCTTCTACCTGGAAGGTAAAGTCCCCTTTGGCAATTTTGGCGGAGACGCTGGAGATTTCGGAGAACGTGCTCGTAAGCGCTCTCTCAATAACTCGGGAAAGAGGATACGTGAGTCCGATTAGCACCGCAACAAGCACGATACCAATAACCGCCTTACCCAGAATGATAAAGGCAATCAGCATTGGCAGCGCGAACAAGGCGGCAATGAGATAACAGGCTGCTGTGATTTTTTGAGCGATCGGGAGTCTGTTGAACCATGCCATACGAATGAATCCTCCTCAAGCGACATAGGATATTTTTACCATGATTATAGCATTATGCGACAAAAGTAGATATAAGGAATTACAAAATTTTCAATCAGATGAGTCTAAAGACCTGACGCTGGAGAAGACCAGAAAGCCCCGGACCTCTAATCATCCTCATAAAAAGAATAGAGCGGATTTCCACGCGGATGCGCAAAAAAACCGCCCCATCGATTATCTATTTCTCCGCCCGGAACAATGCGGAGGCCAAATACTCGGTGTTGTCGAGAATCATGCGGTCATGCTTGAAGACCGTCTCCCAGAGCGCGAGATCGAGCAAGATCCCTTTATCCCGCTGCTCATAGGCGTCCAGGTGGCGCGTCTGCTCCTCCTTCAGCTGTTCGTTGAAATGATTGTACTCCAAAACCTCGGCCAGCCTGAAGCCACTGCCCAGCAGCGCATCGCGCCATTTCTCCCGGTCCATGAGGCAGGGGATGCCGAAGAAGGCAAGCAGCTCGCCAAGCTGCGGCTCAGGCATGCTCTTGTCGAGAATCAGCTCCCTGTCCAATAAAATGCCGCCGGCATCCAGTACGCGGTAATATTCCGGGATGGAACGCGACGCGTCGGTGAAGACGGTGACCGACTCGGCCAGGATGACATCGAATTGATGGTCCGGAAAAGGCAGCGAGCATACGTCAGCCTGAAGAAATTCCACGTCCGCCCCCATAGCCTCCGCCCTGGCTTTCGCTTTGGTTATCATATGTTCATTCAGGTCAATGGCCGTCACCTGGTAGCCCAGGCCGGATAGATGGCAGGCCGTTCGGCCGGTGCCGCAGCCAACCTCCAGAATTCGGCTGCTCGGCCGGATGGGGTACGATTTCAGCATTCGCAGTGTTGCTTCGAATCCGCCGGGGTGGGCGCTGCCCATCCCTAATTTGGACAGCATATTAATGTAATTCATCGGATTGATCCCTACTTTCGTCGTCTGCATAAGGATATTTGTTTATTTACCATATGATTGAGGTACGTTTGGGGTTTTCGCTGAATTTACTATTTTGAGCCCTTTTTTTGAAGATATGAGCGGTTTGGGGGAAAGACGCATGAAGATGGAGCCGATTCAGGCCGCCATGAAGGTCGTGTCGGAACAATATCCGGATTGTCTGCTGGCTGTACTGGGGGGCAGTGCTTCCAGAGGAGAACACAACGAGCATTCCGACCTTGACGTGATCATTGTAGAGAGAGAAGGCGAAGGGCTGAGAAGAAGGACGATCGAAGCTGCCGGCTGGATCGTAGAGCTGTTTATCGTATCAAGCTCAGGCTATCGCGAGGATTTTGACGCAGGCATCGTTGCGGCGAATCCGACACTGCAGCGGATCATGGCCGAAGGCATCGTCCTTCGCTCGGTACCGGAGGGGGACAACATTCGCGAGGAGGCGCAGGCTGATCTGGCTTACGGCCCGCTGCCGTTAACGATGTCCGATATTGATGCAGCCCGGTACATGATCACCGAGTATATGATGGATCTTGAGCAAGCCAAAGGGGACGGGGAAGCCTGGTTTACCGTTCAAAAAATATCGACTCTGCTCTGCGAGTTTGTCCTGAGGGTGAACCGGCAGTGGACGGGGGAGGGGAAGACGCTGTTCCGGTTAGTGTCGGGGTTCGACCCGCGCTTTGGCGAGCAGCTGGTGCATGCGCTGGAGGCGATGTACCGGAGCCGGCAATCGGAACAGCTTATGAAGCTGTGCGAGCAGGTGCTGCTCCCTTACGGCGGCCCGCTGCTTGCCGGTTATGAAGAATAAGGCAACCAGGTTGGGGCAAGACAAGCGGTACAGCTGCCGTGACCGGCATCCTTTCCGGATCATACCGTAATATGTGATAACATCACGTATTTCAATAAATCCAGGAGGGATCTTCATGAGCGGAACATATGGTGGAGATGTATGGGGCACATCTACGGGTATTATATTGGTTCTCTTTATCCTGCTCGTAATCATCTCGCTTGCTTGGGTTTGATTCATCAAGGATACGCGGTGGATAGCGCAAGGACCCGGCATTTTGCCGGGTCCTTGCCTGCTTAAGCTGCATATTATACGCTTCTATGCTTTGGTGATGGGCTGTGCGCAGACACGACAGCGGTCATCACCAGGTGGCTGGAGTCCGTTTGTATGGCATGACTGAACGCATCCTCCAGGGATTCGAATACGCGCGAGAGCGTTCCGTCAAGACGGCTTGCGTAATGGACGCTGCCCCCGAAGGTTCCTTTTTCCTTGGCACGCTGCACTTCGCCGTAAATGATATCCATGTATTGCTCGGTCCCGAGCGGGTATAAGGCGAACTGGCAGGCGCTTTCGATATCCGCATGCGGTCCAAGCTCGCTGTTTAACACCCGGGAATCCTCGGACATATAGACATCCGCATCCGTATCGCCGGGGCAGCCGATCGAGTAGGTTCCGTTAAAAACCGTATGTACGCCGGAAGCTGCCGCATGGGCGAATATCGCCCGGGTCACGTCAAAAACATGCTCCGCACGGCCCCGGACGCAAGTGCTGACATCATCGGTGTGAATCCATACCTTATCCGTTTGCACAGACTTTAGTGCTCCCATAATCACTTCGACGAAGCGGTCCGTCATCGGAAATACCGAGAACCGGCAGCCAACAATCCGGCTGGTTCCGCATACTAGCTCATTCATTGTCGTTTCCTCCCGCAGCATAAATTTAAGAACGTTAAATAGAACGCAAAAAAACCGCACCCCGTTGGAAAGTGCGGCAATGTCTACGCGAAAAATACATAAACATAAACGCTACACTTCCCCACGCTAGCATGACCTAGATCGGGTAGTAAGGGTTAACGGCGGTTCCGCCGTTTCTCAGCACAAGGCACCCCTAGTACAGCAACACAAGATATGAAGTTTTACTTTGATGCCGGCCGGTACAAGCTTCGAAAGAGGGCGGCTTCTTTACCTGGTAATTGTAACGTCTTGGGATCGAAAAAACAATGGACCGCAGCAAAAAGCCGCCACGGGGAGCTTGTGCAAAGCTTCCTGATGGCGCTTTTGATCTTGTCTCGCTTAGTTGTAAACTTTCACGCGATCTTCAAGCGGAGCAAATTCCTTGTCCCCTGGCTCAGCGACCGGCTTGCCGAACGGCATTTGCGCAATCAGCTTCCAGTTTTCTGGGATGTTCCATTCCGCTTTTACTTTTTCGTCGATCAGCGGGTTGTAGTGCTGCAGGGAAGCACCCAGTCCTTCGGCTTCCAGCATTGTCCACACAACGAGCTGAAGCATGCCGTTCGACTGATTAGCCCATACCGGGAAGTTGTCGGCATAGAGCGCAAAGTTTTGCTGAAGCCCTGCGATGACGTCATTGTCCTCGAAGAACAGCACGGTGCCATAGCCTGCACGGAAAGAGGCCATTTTCTCAGCAGTGGATTTGAATGCTTGCTCGTCGCCCACCACTTCCTTCAGAATGCCTTCCGTAATATTCCACAGCTTGTCATGCTGCTCACCAAGCAGAACGACCGCGCGTGCGCTTTGGGAGTTGAAGGAAGAAGGCGTGTATTTAACGGCATCTTTCACGATTTCTTGGATACGCTCATCGGAGATGACGGAATCCTTGCTGATCGCATAGTAGGAACGGCGATTTTTAAGTGCGGTAAGGAAGTCTTTAGACATGTTGATAAACCCTCCTGAGTCATGGTTTGGATTGCATACGCCTGATAAAAAGATGTCCTATCATTCAAGCAAATATGCATCACGGTAATCGCTAATAAAAGTTGAATTATTATTCCTTAACAACTTACTTATCGTAAGAAATAATACTTCCGTTAGTATGTTATTATATCTCATTGGTCATTGTCAACCCCGTAATCGAGAATTTATTGATGTAATACCCCGTAATCAGGAGCTGTAACAGGCAGCTGAAATTTTCTTTCCTATAATAAGGCGTAAAGAGGGAGAACAAAGGAAGGATGAAGGACAACAACGGCTATTCCAGCCAAGCTTCATATTATGAACAAATGATGAACAAATCATGCAAAGATGAAAAATTTAATTGAGTTTGATTCTCAATTATACTTGTCGGTTGAGAATGAGGATGATATAATGCTTATCAGAACGTAATTGATAATCAATCTCAATGAGAATGATGACTGAATTACGAGCTGCCGGATTAATCAGAGACATATGCATAGAAGGAAGAGCCATGAAGATCATTTACTTAGCCGCAGCCGTTGTGGCGCTTTCCATCGTCTCCTTATTTATCGGAGTCAAAGATATTTCGCCGCTGGACTTATTCTCCATGACGGAACAACAACAGCATATTATGCTCGTCAGCCGCTTGCCGCGTCTGGTCAGTTTAATTCTGGCTGGAGTCAGCATGAGTATCTGCGGATTGATCATGCAGCAGCTTAGCCGCAACAAGTTCGTATCGCCGACAACGGCGGGAACGATGGATTCCGCAAGACTGGGGATTCTCGTAGCGATGCTCGTATTCACGACAAGCGGACCGCTTGTGAAAATGCTGGTAGCTTTTGTATTCGCTCTTGCCGGCACGTTTATCTTCATGAAGATCCTGGACCGGATCAAGTTCAAGGATGCGATCTTTATTCCGCTCGTCGGACTCATGTTCGGGAACATTGTAAGCTCGATCGCTACGTTCTTCGCTTATAAATATGATCTCATTCAGAACATGTCCGCATGGCTTCAAGGCGATTTTTCCATGATCATCAAGGGACAATACGAACTTCTGTATATCAGTGTTCCGCTGGTCATCCTGGCCTACCTGTTCGCCAACAAATTCACGGTTGCCGGCATGGGTGAGGAATTCGCCACGAACCTAGGACTTCATTACCGGCGCGTCGTTAATTTGGGCTTGGTCATTGTAGCGCTGGTAACCGCATCCGTCGTATTGACGGTCGGCGTGATTCCTTTTCTCGGTTTGATCATACCGAATATTGTAAGCCTGTATCTGGGAGACCATTTGAAAAAAAGCCTTTCCCATACCGCGCTGCTAGGGGCCGGATTCGTTCTGTTCTGCGATATCCTTGGCCGGATCATCATTTACCCATACGAAATTCCGATCAGTCTGACCGTGGGCGTGCTCGGAAGCGGTATTTTCATTTACTTACTGATGAGGAGAAAGGCTTATGACTTATAGAGCCAAAATCGGCCTGCTGGCCGCGGTGGCAATTATTCTGGTGGCGGCCTTTCTGTTCATCGATCTTGGCGGCAGTTGGGACTATGCCTTCCCGCGAAGAATCAAGAAGGTGCTGGCCATTATTCTGACCGGCGGGGCGATCGCCCTGTCGACCATGGTGTTTCAAACGGTCACGAATAACCGGATATTGACGCCGAGCGTCATGGGATTGGATTCTTTATACATTTTGATTCAGACGACCGTCATCTTCGTGTTCGGCTCCTTCACACTGTACGAACTGGGAAGCAATGTGAATTTCCTGATCAACGTCGGGGCCATGATTCTGTTCGCCGGCGTGTTATACCGGCTTCTGTTCCGGAGGGAAGGCAATAATATTTACTTCCTCCTCCTGATCGGTATGATCTTCGGCACCTTGTTCTCGAGCATGTCCTCCTTCATGGAGGTGCTGATCGATCCGAACGAGTTCCAGTATGTAGCGGATAAGATGTTTGCAAGCTTTAACAACGTAAAGACCGATCTGCTGATCATGGCAAGCATCGTCGTTGCCGTTACGCTCCTGTATTTCGCCAGATTCACCAAGTATCTGAACGTGCTTGCGCTCGGTCGGGAGCAGGCGATCAACCTTGGCGTGAACTACGATTATGTCGTTAAGCGGCTGTTGATCGTTGTGGCGGTGCTGATCTCGGTTGCTACAGCGCTGGTGGGTCCGATCACATTCCTTGGACTGCTGGTCGTCAACGTTGCTTATGAATTTATGAAAACCTACCGTCATTCCTTCTTGATATCAGCTTCCATACTGATCAGCGTCATCGCATTGGTTGGCGGTCAATTGATTGTAGAACGGGTGTTTACCTTCTCCACGACGCTCAGCGTCATCATCAACTTCATCGGCGGTGTTTACTTTATATACCTGCTATTAAAGGAGAGTAAAGCATGATCCAGGTTACGAACGTATCGAAAGTCTATGGCGGCAAAAAAGTCGTCGACAACGTGTCGGTTACGATCCCGAAAGGCCAAATCACGTCCTTTATCGGTCCGAACGGGGCCGGTAAAAGTACATTGCTGTCCATGATCAGCAGACTGACGGGCAAGGATAGCGGACAGATTACCGTGGACGGCAAGGAAGTCAGCCAATGGAAGAGCGGTGATCTGGCGAAGAAGGTTTCAATCTTGAAGCAGTCGAACCACATCAGCCTCCGCCTGACGGTACGCGAGATCGTATCCTTCGGACGTTTTCCTTACTCCCAAGGCAGGCTGACGGCGGAAGATGAGAAGTACGTGGATGAAGCGATCGCTTATATGGAGCTTCAGGATATGCAGCATAAATACCTTCACCAGCTCAGCGGCGGTCAGACCCAGCGCGCCTACATCGCGATGGTCATTGCTCAGAACACCGAGTATATCCTGCTTGATGAACCGCTGAACAATCTGGACATGAAGCATTCGGTGCAGATTATGAAAATCCTCAGAAAGCTTGTCACCGATCTGAACAAAACGATTGTCATCGTCATTCATGATATCAACTTTGCTTCGTTTTACTCCGATTACATCGTGGCGTTGAAGGATGGGGCGATCGAGAGCGAAGGCCCGACAGAGCATATTATTCAGAGCAACGTGCTTCGCAGCATCTATGATATGGACATTGAGATCGAAGAGATTAACGATAACAGAGTGTGTGTATACTACGCCTAACGTCAAGGATGAAATAAGCGTTCGGAGGATAAGAACCGGGAGACATTCCGAAAGGCTTAAGCCCTAGCGTTCCTATCCGTCCGGACAGACCTGGCTGCCTTTTAGAAGGACGGCACGGTTCTATGCGTCCTCCTAATATTACAGAATCAACCAAAAATTCAAAATAAATGAAACTTCATTGCTATTCTTGATTACAGCCAGGAGGGATGAACGGTTATACATAGGATTAGATCGTTGGGTAGGAGAAGCTTAACCGGGCTTGACCAAAGGTTATGTGCGACAAACGCATAGGAATCAGCATGACAAGAAGTCATAAACCATGGATTACGAATATAAAAAATCATTCAAACGGGGTGGAAGCAATGAAAAAATGGTTAGCGTTAGTTATGGTAGCAATGTTCACTTTCGTACTCGCAGCTTGCGGACAGGATAAGGAGGCAACGGGAGCAGCCGGCGGTGATACGAACACGCCAGCTTCCGAGAAGATTACGATTACGCATAAGCTTGGCAAAGCAGATATAAAGAAGAATCCTACGCGCGTTGTCGTATTCGATTTCGGAATTCTGGATTCCTTGGATAAGCTGGGTGTAGAAGTACTTGGCGTACCGCAAGCGAATATTCCTTCGTACCTATCCAAATTCGAGGACAAGAAATACGAGAACGTCGGCAGCCTGAAAGAGCCTGACTTCGAGAAAATCAACAGCATCAAACCGGACCTGATCATCATTTCCGGCAGACAGCAGGAAGCCTATGACGAGCTTAACAAAATCGCTCCTACAGTCTTCCTGGGCGTGGATACAAGCAAATACATGGAATCCTTTGAAGAGAACATGAACACGCTCGGACAAATTTTCGGCAAGGAAGCCGAGGTTGAGCAAGAGCTGAAAACGATTGAAGACAGCATTAAGGCATTGAATGAAAAAGCAACGGCAACTGGCAAAAACGCACTGATCATTCTTGCGAACGAAGGCAAGATCAGCGCATACGGTCCAGGCTCGCGCTTCGGCATCCTGCACGATGTGTTCGGATTCAAAGCGGTGGACACCACCATTGAAGTTAGCACCCATGGTAAAGACATCTCGAACGAGTATATTGTAGAGAAAAATCCGGACTACCTGTTTGTCGTTGACCGCGGCGCAGCCGTAGCTACAGGAAACGGCGAATCCGGCGCGAAGGCAGTTGTTGAGAACGAGCTCGTCAATACAACGAACGCTGCGAAAGAAGGGCATATCGTGTACTTGGATCCTGATTTCTGGTACCTGTCCGGCGGCGGTTTGACTTCCGTATCCGAGATGGTTAAAGAGGTGGATGCGGCTATCAAGTAATAGTGAGGGATACGAAGATTCCTTCATAATACAAGCTCAAATTCAAAAAGATGGCGGTACCCGGAGCATTCCGTGTCCCGCCATCTTTCGTTGTATTTAGCCGATTTCACTGTCGAGCTGCGTGAGCAAGCGTCTCCCAATTAGAACAACTCGGCATTTCGGCTGGAGCTGTGATCTTATCGCTTCGTCCCTTATGTTCGTTTCTTTGCTTTGGATCATCGATTATCGGATAATAAAGAATATGGCAGCATTCGTTGAATCAGGGTTTAAGCTGCAGTCTTGCAAGAAGACAGGAGGTTATATATGATGTTTCGAGATCAAATATATATCGGCGGCCAATGGATCCGGACCGACAAGTCGATCGAGGTGTATAATCCGGCGGACGGCAAGGTGATCGGGACCGTGCCGAAGGCCGGCAGAATCGAGGCCGAACAGGCCGTGGATGCTGCGGCTGAAGCATTCGGGCATTGGTCGGGGCTGACGGCCCAGGAGCGCGGCGATCTGCTTCGCCGCTGGTTTGAACAGATCAGTGAGCATACCGATGAGCTGGCGTGGATCATGACGATGGAGCAGGGCAAGCCGCTGAAGGAGGCAGCAGGAGAGATTGCCTATGCGAACAGCTTCGTCTCTTGGTATGCGGAGGAAGGCAAACGCATCTATGGCGAGACGATTCCCGCTTCGTCGAACAAGAAGCGGATTATCGTAACCAAACAGCCGGTCGGTGTCGTTGCTGCGATTACGCCTTGGAACTTTCCGGCCTCGATGATTACCCGTAAGGTCGCGCCGGCACTGGCTGCGGGCTGCACCGTGGTCATCAAGCCTTCAAGCGAGACGCCGTTTACCGCCGTCAAGCTGGTTGAGCTTGCGGAGCAAGCTGGCATTCCGGCAGGAGTGATCAATCTCGTGACGGGTCCCTCGAGTGAAATCGCGGAGGCATGGCAGCAGGACAGCCGGGTGCGGAAATTGTCCTTTACCGGCTCTACCGAGGTCGGCAAGAAACTGATGGCCGGGGCGGCCGCGAATGTGAAGAAGATATCGCTGGAGCTCGGCGGACACGCTCCGTTTATCGTGACGGCGCATGCCGATTTGGAGCAGGCGGCTTCGGGTTTGATCGCGTCTAAGTTCCGCAACGGGGGGCAGACCTGCGTCTGCGCCAACCGGATTTATGTCGAGGAGCGCGTAGCTGAGGAATTTGCAGAACGTGTTACGCGGCTTGCTTCCGAGCTGAAGGTAGGAAACGGGCTGAAGGAAGGCACGGATATTGGACCGCTCATCAATGAGGATGCAGTGGATAAGGTGGTGAAGCAGATTCAGGACGCGAAGGCGAAGGGAGGCGTCGTGCTGACTGGCGGAAAGAAGCTGCCTGAGCTCGGCGACCGCTTCGTGGAACCGACCGTCATTATGAACGCTACCGACGACATGGCATGCATGCAGGAGGAAACATTCGGGCCGCTGGCGCCAATCACCACCTTCACCGCCATCGAGGAGGCGATCAAGCGCGCCAACAACAGTCCGTACGGTCTGGCAGCTTATGTATTCACGCAGCATCTCGGGGAAGCGGTGCGAATCGCCGAAGCGCTGGACTACGGCATCGTGGGCGTGAACGATCCCGTTCCGTCTACGGCCCAAGCGCCGTTTGGCGGCTTCAAGGAAAGCGGGCTTGGACGGGAAGGCGGGCATTACGGGATCGATGAGTTTTTGGAGATCAAGTACATCTCGCTTGGTTTGTAGTTGATGGCAGTGTAATTGCAGTTCATTTATGTTTATAGTATGGATGTGTAATCACTTTCGAGAACGGATGTAAGAAGGGCGATCCCCGTTGACTCTGCGGGATCGCCCTTTTTGCGATGCATGATTTTATTCAACGGATGAGAGCTGAACAACCTTGCCGGTCTCCGCGGATTCGTTGGCGGCCAGCGTCGCTTCAAGCGTCTTGAGGCCTTCATCATAGGAGGCCAGAACGAGGCTGGGATCTTGCTTTCGGATGGCCTCGATCAGCGCATCGGTCAGGTTTTTATAGAAGTTGGAGCTGCTCCGGTATATTGTTTCTTTTCCCTTCTCGACAATGGACAGCGTAGTTCCGTCAAGAACTAGTCGGAAATCCCGTCCCATGATTTCGACGCCCGTGCGGTGGTCGAATTGGATGAATCCGGTTTGCATCTGTCCAAGCGCTCCGGATTCAAGCACGAACTGGATGACGCCGACATCCGGAATGTCCAGATCCGGGATATCCTGCACGAGGAGCAAATCCATATTCGCATACAGATTGGAAATATTGCCGCATAGATACCTGACCAGGTCCAAGGTATGCGTAGACTGCTCTACGAGCTGGCCGCCCGAGAGTTCTTTTTTGCGCCACCATGGTGTCGGTACGGGCATGGTAATGTAATGGGCGCGAACCATACCGATTTTTTTGTCCTTTAGATAATCCTTGGCGATTGCAACCGTATCCAAATAACGCAAGCAATAGCCGGAAGCGGCAATAATCCCGCTGTCCGCAATGGCTTTCGCTTTGCTGCGGACGGATTCCAGATCAAGTCCGAGCGGCTTCTCCACCATCAAGTGAATCCCTTTCGCTGCCGCGCGCTCTTCCAGATCGCCGTGGCAGAACGGCGGGATGCAGATATACAGCACATCGAGCGGCTCCTGGTCAATCATGACGCTGCCGTCCGTATAATAAGCGGCTCCGTATTGCTCCGCCTGTGCCTTGGCGAGTGCTTCGTTGGAATCGCAAATGGCGGCGAGCTGCACATGCTCATGCTCGTGGAGATTTTTGATGTGTACGGCGCCCATCCCCCCGGCCCCGATTACGCCTGCTTTAATCATTGGCATTGATCACTCCTAGTGGTTAGGTAAACGTACCACACCCGTTCCGGTACGTAGTCCTCGTGATTATATCCCTGATTTCCATATTATTCAACACGGTAATTTTCTCTTAATACCGGAAGACAGCCGATATAAAGCCATAGGAAGCATAGGGCATTTAGGGATGCACGGATTCATCCACATGCCGGCTCAAAGCACATGTCAGCTCAAAGCACATGTCAGCTCGAAGCACGCGCCAGCTGCATGCACATGCCAGCTCCAAGCACCGAGCGTACGGTGACAAACTCAAGCCTTATAAGGCTGCTTTCTGTGTTTCCCCTTGCAATGCCCGAAGTTTACTTCAATTCCTGCATGTTCACGGTGCGTCCTTGCTCTGATGAACGGTACGCAGCTACAGCAACCGCGAGTGCCTGCAGACCGTCCTCGCCGGTGACCGAAGCGTTGGCAGCGCCGGATGAGATGGCTGCAATGAAATCACGTATCAGTCCGGCATCCATGCTGTCGCCCCAGGCATGATGGCGGTAGCCGGACTCATCGGTAAAGACGTGCAGCTTCTGGCTGGTCGCATTCACGCTAATCGTCCCCTGCGAGCCGATGATTTCCAAGGTAACGTCGCCCCAGGTCGGATATTCCTTATTGCGGGACCAGCTGCAGTCGAGCGTCGCAAATACGCCGTTATCAAATTCCATGGTCAGCATGCCGCAATCATCGATCGGCTTCTCTGAAATCAAATGGCCGACCTCGGCGTAAACATCCTTTACCTCGGCGCCGGAGATCCAGCGCATAATGTCTGCCACATGCACCGTATGATCGATGACGGCGCCGCCTCCCGAGAGTGCCGGATCAATGAACCATCCCCCGGGATTACGCCCCCGGTTGGTCCCTTTCATAGCCAGGATGCGGCCTAATGCGCCGTCATCCACCAACTGCTTGGCGCGGATGACCGTGGAATTATAGCGGACGGGGAAGGCGGTCTGCAGCAGAACGCCGCTTGCCTTGCATGCTTCAATCATCTCTTGGGCATCCGCTATATTGGTGGATAGCGGTTTTTCGCAGAGAACATGGACACCGGCCTTCGCGGCGGCAAGAGTATGCTCTTTGTGATGGGCGTTCTCGGAAGTGACGATGACGCCGTCAATGCCTTGCGCCAGAAGCTCCCGGTAATCCGGATAATAGGTCGTTCCGAAATATTCCGCATACTTGGCTCCACGCTCCGCATCGGGATCGGCGATTCCGGCCAGCTCCACGCCGTCAATCTGGAGCAGTGCTTTCGTGTAGCTGAATGCATGCATATGTGCAAAGCTTATAACGCCAATCTTCATGATATCACCCCTCTGTATGAATGAGCTTCGACTAAGGTCCCGGCATCCGGAGCGAGCAGGACCGGCTGACCGGAAGACATGGACGACAGTGCCGCCAGCGAGACGCGCAAGGCCTCGAGCGCATCCTCCGCCGTGACCAGCGGCTCGCTGCCGTCCTGGATGCAGGACATGAAGTGGGCAAGCTCACGGTAATACGGGCTCTGGGCGAGCGTGCTTTCAGGGACGATGACGCCCGGAACCGTCTCCGATTGGCGGCGCGATTTGTAGACGATCGGGGTGTCCGTCCGGCTGTCGTAATCGATAACGCCCGTCGTCCCGGCCATTTCGAAATACATGGAGAAGCCCTCATGGGCCCAAGTCCCTTCGACATGAGCGATGACTCCGCTTCGGAACCGCAGGGTCACGAGCGCATAATCGAGCTGTGCCTGATGGCGGCCGTGAAGCCCCTTGGCGTATACGCGCTCAACCTCGCCGAAGCACCAGCGCAAATAGTCGAAATCATGGATCATCGCATCGAGCGTAACGCCTCCGCTGGCACCGAAGTCGCTGTACCAGTCATTCCAGCCGATCGGATATCCGCCGCCGCGGCCGGCCCGGATGACGGCGGGCTTGCCGATCGATCCCTGGTCCAGCAGCGCTTTGGCTTTAACATACTCCGGAAAGAACCGGAGCACATGCCCGACGAACAATCGAACTCCCTTCTTGCGGCAATAGCGGATCATGAATGCGGCATCCTCCGCGCTGCGGGCGATGGGCTTTTCACAGATGACGTGCTTGCCGGCATCAGCCGACTTCACGACAAATTCCTTATGGAGCGGGGTTGGCAGGCAAATGTCGATAACATCGATACCGGCAAGGCCAAGCTCCTGCACCGCTTCCTCGAAGGAAGGGAACGCGCGGGTGCTCCATTTGGCAGCCAGACCGCCCGCTTTGTCCGCCTGGATGTCCGCGATGCCGACAAGCTTCACGCCAGGCATCACGGCATAGGCTGAGGCGTGGGCTCTTCCCATGGTGCCTGCGCCGATGACTAATACACGTATCATTTTATACACTCCTTTATAGATGGGCCCAGCCGTGCTCTAGTCGGCCGGGCCCATCAACCATGTGAATACAGTCGAAATTTACGACAGAACAAGACGATCGAACGCTTACCCCTTAATGCCGTTCATCGCGATCCCTTCAATAAAGTAACGTTGCAGGAAAATGAACAGAATGATGATCGGAAGCGTGGCCATTACAGCCCCGGCCATCAGCAGCGGGTAATCGGTGGAATGCTGTCCCTGAAAGCTGGAAATGCCGATGGACAGCACGCGCATTTCCTCGGAGCTGGTCATGATCAGCGGCCACAGCAGATCGTTCCAGGATGCCAGTATCGTAAAAATGGCAAGCGACACGAGCGCGGCTTTGGACAAGGGCAGATAAATGTTCCAATAGATGCGGAAATAACTGCAGCCGTCGATTTTGGCGGCCTCCTCCAGATCCTTGGGCAGCGTCATGAAAAACTGTCTTAACAGGAAGGTGCCGAAGGCGCTGAATATGCCGGGTACGATCAGCACGTAGAAGGTATCCAGCCACTCGAACTCGCGCATGATGACGAAGCTCGGAATCATGACGACCTGCGATGGCACCATCAGCACGGCCAGCAGCGCGAGGAAGATCGTATTTTTGAACGGAAACCGCAGGCTTGCGAAGGCATAGGCGGCAAGAGAGCACAGCACGAGCTGGCCGGCGGTTCGCCCGAGCGTGACAATGACCGTGTTCAAGTAATACGTGCCGAAATCTATGCTGTCGATCACACGGGCATAGTTATCAAAGCGCCATTCGGTCGGGAGCCATTTCGGCGGGACGGACATGGAGTCCGCGAATGATTTGACCGAAGTGGAGAGCATCCACAGAAAGGGCATGATCATGACCAGCGCGCCGACAGCTAACAGGAGATGGGCAGCCAGACGGCTCGTTTTATCGGATCGGGTTGTCGTTTTCACGTCGTATACTCCTCCTCCCGCTATTGGTAATGAACCCAGCGCTTTTGGATATACATCTGGACCATCGTAATCACCAGAATGACAATGAACAAGATAAAGGCCTGGGCGGATGCATAGCCCATATTAAAGTACTTGAAGCCATCCTCCCATATGCTGTATACGACCGTCCGGGTGGATTCGAGCATCGTGGCCTGCTGGTCCATCATAATAAAGATCAGATCGAACACCTGAAAGGAATTGATGAAGGACATGACCAGTACAAAAAATAAGCTTGGCGTCAGCAGCGGCAGCGTAATCCGAAAAAACTTGTACAGCGTCCCTGCCCCGTCCAAGGAGGCCGCCTCGTAGTAGCTCCCCGAGATTCCCTGCAATCCCGACAGCAGGATGACGGCGTTATAGCCGATGCTGCTCCAGACACTGACAAGGACGATGGAGAAGAGGGCAAATTTCTCATCGAACAGCCAATTCGGCTGCGGTAAATTCATCGCGCCCAGCACATAGTTAATCAAGCCGAATTCCGAGTTGTACAGCCATTTCCATACCATGCCGACCGCGATCGGCATCGTAATGACAGGGATGAAATATAGCGTCCGGTAGAAGACCATCCCTTTGATTTTCTGGTTCAGGAGCACCGCCAGCACCGTTGCCAGCGCGACGGACAAAGGGACCGTGCCGATGGTATACAGGAGCGTGTTCAGCAAGGACCCCGTAAACTTCTCGTCCTGCATCAGATCGGCGAAATTGTCGGTGCCGATAAACCGGGGGGAGGTTAACCCGTCCCATGCGGTAAATGACAGGAACAGCGATGCGGCGGAAGGAGCCATGTAGAACAGACCCAGGCCGAGCACCACAGGCAGGATGAAGACATAACCCCAGATGGCCTCGTTGATCGAAAGCTTGGAGGGCTTTCGTTTGGCGGACGTTCCCGGGGGGTCCGTGGTGACTGTTACAGGAGAGCTCACAAGCAGCACCGTCCTTTCTTCATTCGTTATCGAGTAATTCGGATTAGCGAGTTGCTGGAAGAGCTGGTGTCACTTCATGATCAGAAAAGCCGATGAGCTCCTATTTCGTTTCGGTAGCCAGAATGGCGTTCATCTGATCCCCGGCATTTTTGAGAGCTTCTTCAAACGACTTTTTGCCAAGAAAGGCTGCCTGGATTTCCTTAACCTCGGCATCCTGCCATTCCGCGGTTTTCTGGGAAACGGGATACGGGACGGCAAAATCCAGACTGTCTACGAACACCTGCAGGTCCAAGGATGGAATCGATTTGAGCCAGCCTTCTTCCGTTCCCTTATAGGCAGGCATCGAGAAGCCCGATTTCGCCAGCAGCTCTTGACCCTCTTTCCCGGACAGGACCTGGATCAGCTCCCAGGCTTCCTGCTCGACCTTGGTCTTTCCGTTGATCGCCCAGCTCAGGCCGTGAACGATGGAAGCTTTCTCCTTACCTGCCGGGAGAACCGCAACGCCGAGCTTGTCTCCGAGCAGCTCGTAAAGCTCCGGCGAATTGACCGAAATCCCCGGGAACATGGCCGCTTTGCCGGAACCGAACAGCTGGCGGGATTTCGTCTCCAGCTGCTGCTGGGCGGTAGGGGAATAGCCTTTGTCGATCAAGCTCTGCTGCCACTTGAACGCCTCCAGCGCTTCAGGCGTATTGAAGCCGGAGGTCGTCTTATCCTCGGAAATGACGTAGCCCCCTGCTTGGGAGATGTAGTTGTAATATCCGATTTGGCTGTCGATCGGGGCAATATAGCCGTAGATGCCGTTCGCCTTGTCGGTGAGCTTGGCGGCATTCTCTTCCAGTGTCTCCCAGGTCCAGGTTTCATCCGGGTAGGCCAGACCGGCCTTATCAAACAATTCCTTGTTGTAGTACAGACCAATGGAATCCTGGAAGTAAGGAAGGCCGTGGAGCTTGCCCTGATACGTATACATGTCGATCAGCGCTTCGTTATAGACCGAAGTATCCAGACCGCTTTGTTCAATGAGCGGGGACAGGTCTTTGATGAGACCCGAGGATGCGTACGAGTGGAAGTTCGGGCCGTTCATCCAATACACATCCGGGCCGCTGTTGCCGGCCAGGCTTGTTTTCAGCTTGGTCCAGTAATCCGCCCATGGCGTGTACGTCACCTTGACCTCGACATTCGGATGCTTCTGGTTGAAGATTTTGATCGATTGATCCAGCGTCTCCCGCACATTTTCATCCCACAAGGCGACATTGATCACTTTCTTGCCGTTCTCTTCGCCGGACGCATCGCCGCCGCAAGCGGACAGAACGGCTGCGAGCATCAGGATTACGGAAAACACGACCGCCATTCTTTTTCTCATCACATAAAACCTCCCTAAGGAACTTGGTTTGATCCAACACGTGACTCCAACTTGACGCTTGGCTTGAAAATGACTCCTCTTGTATTGCCCCCTTTATCTGTGATTAAAAAGTCATAGTTATTCCAATGGTCGAAAAAAGTTGACGCGGGTATGCCATGTTTTGAGTGGAATAACGATGCTTCTGTTGCGAAAGATTATATATTTTGATTCAAAATATTTCAAGACAGCGGTTTCACATTGTTTTAAATTATTTTTTTCACATTTCATGAAGGCGATGCCGGCTCCGTTGAACTTGAGTTATTTTTCTAAGTGGAATAAGTTTATAACGGATTCCCCAAAATGGTATAGTGTAACTAGCGCTTGCTCCGCCAGCCCCCTAGGTACCATCCGGGAACGAGGCGATGATGAAACGAAAGAAAGGTTGAACTTGCTTGAACAATATGAAAAAAGGCGACCACAAGCTGATCCAGGCGCTGAATCGGTCTAAGGTGCTGAACAAGATAAGGACGGAGGGTCCGATCTCCCGGATCGACCTGGCCAAGAAGAATAACATCAGCCCATCGACGGTGGCGGCCGCCGTGCAGGAATTAATCAAGGACGGCTACGTCGTTGAAATCGGGACCGGCTCCTCCAGCGGGGGCAGAAAGCCGATCCTGCTTCAATTCAATCCGAATAACCACTACCTGTTTGCGGTTGCGATCACGAATTCCCTCATCATTCTGGCGGCGATGAATCTGGAAGCGAGCATATTGAAAAAGGCCACTTTTCCGATCGACGGACTTCAGGGAAAAGAGCTCGTTGATCGGCTCCTGCAGCTTACGGATGATTTTATCCGATCCTACGGCGGCGGAGGACAATGCGTCGGCATATCCGTTACCGTACCCGGAATCGTCGCCGATACCCAAGGGGTTGTCTACTACAACACCAAGCTGCGGATGGAGAACGTCCCGCTGAAACGGATCATGGAGGAGCGGTACGGTTTACGGGTATGGGTAGAGAACGACATGAACTCGGTGGCTTTGGCGGAGCGGAGGTTCGGCAATTATGCCTACTCCAACCTGATCTACATTTCGATCGGCGATGGCCTCGGATCCGGGATTCTCATTAACGATAACCTGCT
This sequence comes from Paenibacillus ihbetae, assembly GCF_002741055.1. Classification (NCBI taxonomy): domain Bacteria; kingdom Bacillati; phylum Bacillota; class Bacilli; order Caryophanales; family Paenibacillaceae; genus Paenibacillus; species Paenibacillus ihbetae. Next base: position 5,406,354 of record NZ_CP016809.1, read on the forward strand.
TCGCGGCAAGCACGGAGGGGCGGGGGAGTTCGGCCATACCAGCGTGAATTGGAACGGCATCCGCTGCGAATGCGGCAATATCGGCTGCCTGGATACAAGCATCAGCTGGGTGGCGATTTACTCCCGGATTATTACGGCGATCGCTACAGGGCGGCCGACCCTGATCCAGGAGCTAAGCGGCGGCGACTACGCTAAAATTGATCCTTCAATGTATAAGGAGGCGCTTCGGCGCGGGGACCGACTGGCACTCTCGATTAACGAGGAGGTGGCGGAGCATCTCGGGGCCGGCATCGTGAACCTCGTGAATATGTTTAATCCGGAGGCGCTTATTCTCGGCGGAGAAATGGCTTTGGGGAACGAGGAGCTGCTGGCGATGGTCCGAACCTACATTGAACGGCACGCCATGCCGATTCTGGCGAATGACATGGTGTTCGGGCTTGCTTCGCTGGGCGCGGACGACAAGCTGATCGGCGCTGCGGCCGTCCTGCTTCAAGATCTGTTCGGCTTCTCGCTGATCGAAGCTTCGATTTGACAACGTTTCCACCAGCACGTAATCTTGGGGTACATGAATTTCATACGGAAGGGGAGCTAACGAATTGGAGCAATATATACTGTCGCTGGATCAGGGAACGACAAGCTCGCGGGCGATATTATTTGACCGGAAAGGGCAAATCGTGCATTCCGCCCAAAAGGAATTTCCGCAGTATTTTCCTCAGCCGGGCTGGGTGGAGCAGAATGCCAACGAAATTTGGGGCTCCGTGCTTGCCGTGATCGCCACCTGCTTGTCGGAAGCCGGGGTCAAGACGGAGCAGATTGCCGGCATCGGCATCACGAATCAGCGGGAGACCGCGGTCATATGGGACCGGAAGTCCGGTGATCCGATCTACCATGCGGTTGTCTGGCAATCGCGCCAGACCGCGAGCTTGTGCGAGCAGCTGATTGCGGACGGACATGATGCGATGGTAAGGGAGAAGACGGGACTCTTGATTGATCCGTATTTCTCGGGAACGAAGATCAAATGGCTGCTGGATCACGTCGAGGGGGCACGGGAGCGTGCGGAGCGGGGAGAGCTTCTCTTCGGTACGATTGACACTTGGCTCATCTGGAAGTTATCCGGTGGCAAAGCCCACGTGACCGATTATTCCAATGCATCAAGGACGATGCTGTACAATATTCATGAACTGAAATGGGACGAAGAGCTGCTTGCGCTCCTTGATATTCCCGCAGCGATGCTTCCGGAAGTAAGGCCTTCTTCGCAGGTGTACGCAAATACGGTGTCGTATCATTTCTTCGGGCGCGAGGTTCCGATTGCGGGAGCGGCCGGGGACCAGCAGGCGGCGCTGTTCGGTCAGGCCTGCTTCTCGGAAGGGATGGTCAAGACGACCTACGGTACGGGCAGCTTCATGCTGATGAATACGGGGGATAAGCCCGTAAAATCCGAGCATGGCCTGATAACGACGATCGCCTGGGGCTTCGATGGCAAGGTGCAGTACGCCCTGGAGGGCAGCGTATTCGTTGCCGGCTCGGCGATTCAGTGGCTGCGCGACGGCCTGCGGATGTTCCGGGAGGCGAAGGACAGCGAGCCGTACGCGCGCCGGGTGGATTCCACGGATGGCGTGTATGTCGTCCCCGCTTTCGTCGGACTCGGGAGCCCGTACTGGAACAGCGAAGCGCGAGGGGCCGTTTTCGGCCTGACAAGAGGCACGTCGAAGGAGCATTTTATCCGGGCAACGCTCGAATCGCTCGCCTACCAGACGCGGGATGTCCTGTCTGTCATGATTGAGGACTCCGGGTACCGGATTCCGGCGTTGCGGGTGGATGGCGGCGCGGCTGCCAACACATTCATCATGGAGTTCCAGAGCGACATCCTGAACGTGCCGGTCGAACGGCCGGACATCCTGGAGACGACGGCGCTCGGAGCGGCCTATCTCGCCGGTCTTGCGGTCGGGTTCTGGAAGGATCAGGATGAAATCCGCAGCCTGTGGTCTGCCGGGCAGCGGTTCGAGCCGAAGATGCCGGAGGAGACCAGGGAGAAGCTGTACAACGGGTGGAAAAAAGCCGTTTATGCGACAATGGCTTTTCATTAACGGGAATTATGCTATAATAAATATCAAGTAAATACATGTCTGGAGACTTGGAGAGACCACTGGACACACAAAAACCCGGCAGACGGGGATATCGTTGTGTGTTTGTGGTCTCTTTTTTGTTGTCTTTTGAGCCGCCTCTGGATAGTAGGAACTCAGGTTTTTAGGGTATATAGAGCTCGGGCAAACATACAGGGAGGGATCAGTTGTGAATCATTTTCGGACATTCTCAAGCCTGGACCGCAAGAAGCGGTTCCGGGAGATGGATACCACGCATTACGAATTAATCGTCATTGGCGGAGGGATAACGGGAGCGGGCATCGCGCTTGATGCGGTAACCCGCGGCATGTCGGTGCTGCTGCTGGAAATGCAGGATTTTGCTTCCGGCACGAGCAGCCGCTCGACCAAGCTGGTGCACGGCGGGCTTCGTTATCTGAAGCAGTTCGAGGTCGGGATGGTGGCTGAGGTCGGCAAGGAAAGAGCGGTCGTTTATGAGAACGGTCCCCATGTCACGACGCCGGAATGGATGCTGCTTCCGATTCACCAGGGCGGCACGTTCGGCAAATTCAGCACGTCGATCGGGCTCATGGTGTATGATTTCCTGGCGGGCGTCAAGCGGGGAGAGCGGCGCTCGATGCTCTCCTCGGAGGAGACGCTCAAGAGGGAGCCCCTTCTCAGACGGGACGGCTTGAAGGGCGGCGGTTATTACGTGGAATACCGGACGGATGACGCCAGACTGACGCTGGAGGTCATGAAGGAAGCGGCGGCCAGAGGCGCGAACGTGTTCAATTATGTCAAGGTCGAATCGCTGAATTACGATGCGAACGGACGCATTACCGGCGTCACGGCCAGAGATATGCTCGACGGCGAGGTTCGGCAGGCGGCCGGCAGCCAGATTGTGAATGCATCGGGGCCGTGGGTCGACCGCGTAAGGGAGATGGATAAATCCAAGAAAGGAAAAATGCTGCAGCTGACCAAAGGCGTGCATCTGGTCATCGACCAGTCGAAGTTCCCGCTTCGTCAAGCCGTATATTTCGATACGCCGGACGGACGGATGGTGTTTGCGATCCCAAGGGACGGAAAGACATACGTCGGGACTACGGATACGGTATATAAAGCTGATCCCGCAAGGCCGTTCATTACGGTCCAGGACCGGGATTACATCCTGAAGGCGATCTCTTATATGTTCCCGGACATCAGGCTGTCCCCGTCCGACGTAGAGTCCGGCTGGGCCGGGGTTCGGCCGCTCATTCTGGAGGAAGGCAAAAGCCCTTCGGAAATATCCCGTAAAGATGAGATCTGGGAATCTCCGTCGGGGCTTATAACGATTGCGGGCGGCAAGCTGACCGGCTATCGCAAGATGGCGGAAACCGTCGTCGACCTTGTTGCGAAGCGACTTCAGGAGAACGGCGGCAAGTCTTACGGCGCCGGCGTCACCCGCGAGCTTCCGATCTCGGGCGGAAAGGTTGGCGGCTCTGCTCATTTCCCGGATTTTGTGCGCACTCAAGCCGATCAGGGCGCGGCCCTTGGGATCGACCGCAAGCTCGCGGAGCAGTGGGCAAACATGTACGGCTCAAACGTAGCCGAACTATTCCGCTTGGCAGGCGAGGAATCCGCGGGCTCGGGTGCGCAGGCGGAGGCGGAGGCGCTGCCGCTGTCGGTGCTCGTTCCGCTGCGGTATGCGATCGAGCACGAAATGGCTGTGAAGCCGGTGGACTTCTTTATCCGCCGAACCGGCTCCTTGCTGTTCAATATCGAATGGACCCGGAGATGGAAGGGGTCTGTCATCGATTACATGGCCTCGATGCTGGGCTGGGACGATGACGAGAAGGAGATGTATGCTCTTGAGCTGCAAGAGGAGCTGGCCAGGGCGGAGCATGCGGCGCCTTCCGAGGAAAGCGGATTGGAGGCCGCGGCGGCCTCTGCAAGCAAGCTGTCATCCTGAATCCAGCTCTATAAGGTTCGGCCAGCTTCCGTGAGCATGGGCGGGAGCTGGTTTTGTTTTGATCGTCCAAGTTATAGAAGCATGGGCATCGGTGTGATATTCTATATACGTCGTCAAATATGAGAGGAGAGATCAACCGATGAACCACAAAGCATATGAAGGCACGTTCCACGGCGAGCCTGCGGTATGGCTGCAGCACGGCCCTTATGAAGCGGCAATTTTGCCCGCAGTCGGCGGTAATCTTATAGCCTACCGGGATATCGAAAGCGGTTACCGGTTTCTGCGGGAGCCCGAAGCGGATGAAATGGAATCGTTCAAGGAGAATCCCGGCGTACACGGCATTCCCGTCCTGTTTCCGCCAAACCGCTATGAGGACGGACGGTTCCCATGGAAAGGCAAGACCTATCAGTTTCCGGTGAATGAGGAAGCAACGGGCAACCATCTGCACGGCTTTTTACATACAACTCCGTGGCGGGTTGAGGAGTATGGCAGCACGGAAGCGGGCAGCTATGTCGTCGTCTCGGTCCAGGTCGATGAAGACCATCCGGTATATGCGATGCTGCCTCACCGGTTCACCTTCCGTCTGCGCTACACCCTTAGTCAAGACGGTTTGTCCCAGCATGTCTTGATTCGCAACGAAGGCGACAGCGACATGCCTTGCCTGCTCGCCTTCCATACAGCGATCATGGCGCCGTTTGCACCAGGCAGCACGGCAGACGATGTGACTGTCCGCATGACCATCGGCGAGCGCTGGGAACTTAATGAGCGCATGCTGCCTACCGGCCGCTACCAGCCGTTGACTCCGGACGAGGAGAAGCTCCGCGGCGAGGGAGTCAGCCCGTATTTTGCCGAGATGGACAATCATTATACGGCTGCTCCGCAAAACGGGAGAAACCGGATGGAGCTGACCGATACGCGCATCGGCAAAACGTTCGTATACGATGTCGGCACTTCCTACAAGCAGTGGATGGTTTGGAACAACAAGGCATGCGGGAAGTTCTTCTGTCCGGAGCCGCAGGTCAACCTCGTCAACGCGCCGAATGTGGATCTGCCGGCTGAGCAAATCGGCCTGTTCGGACTGGCGCCGGGCGAGATCTGGGAATCCACCTCGCGCCTGTACATGAAGAATTAACCGGAAAGGCTTTCCATGGAGTGAAAAAAAGCGTATCGGAACCACCCGGTTTTACGGGTTGACATGTCCGTACGCTTTTTTTACACCTGGACCAAATGAAGCATTGTCCGTCATCCCAACCATAACCATCGTTCCGCAGCCATCGGCAGAGGAGGCTATCCTTTTAAGCTGATAGAGGATGGGTTAGCCTGGCGCCGTCTTCTCCGCACACGGTCCGGAATGACAAAGAACGCGGCATGCATGGCAACAAACAGGCATAGCGCAATGAGCTCCTCCGCGAGAATGTAATAGGGATGCGGCCCGAGGAAATCAAGCAGGGAGGGGGTATTCGGCTTATGCATCAAAAACATGTAGTTGGACCCCAGCACCGCATTTAGCAGTCCGACCGCAAGCGCAGCGGCGTTCAGGAACAGCATGGTGTGGCCGATCGATTTCCAGGTCGGACGGTATCCGCGAATCCATGTCATGTACAGCGCCGTTAAGATGATGGCCATATGCACGATAAAAAAATGAAAGAAGCGGAAGTGCGGGAATGGATAATCGAGATTGGGCGTCAGAACGGCCTGAAGCGCCCCGCCGATGCCTGCAAAATAGACGAGCGGATACAGCTTTGCCGAATTCGTTAGCAGCACCGCGGCCGATAGAAATAAGGTAAGGCTGCAGAGCTCAAGCGGAAGCGACGTGGCCTTATCCCATATCCCTGTTACAACGTACCAAACGTGAAGGGCGGCTTCGGGCAACACCAATGAAGCCAGGAGGCCGACCCGTATCCCCTGACGAAGCCAAGGACGGCTTCGAATCCTCTGCCGGAACAGAAACAGCAGCAGTCCGAGGCAAGCCAGCGTTCCGATGGCGGCGAGGTGCCAGGCGGAGAAGGCGGCAAAGGACCGGGAAACGTCCGGATCAAAGATCGTCTCGATGACATAACATCCTTTCCGAAAACGTAGTATCTAAATATTATCATCCTGACATTTTGAAAGAAAGGCTGGTGTTGGATGACCATGCTTCGGGCCATAAAGCGTTATATGCTTGCCATGTTATGCATGGTGCTGCTGCTCGGGATGAGCGGACTGACAGCATCCGGGGAAGCGGATGCGGCCTCCAAATACAAGAAGTTTTTCGATATCAGCAGAAAGGGAGCGCCCATCCCGGGGCTTAGCGGTACCAAGGAGTGGGTGCCTCAGGGGCTGGCGCTCGTTCCAAGCAAACACTGGATCATCATTTCGCACTATTGGGGCAACAAAAACAAAAATCAAGCCAGCTCCATCTCGATCACCAACAGCAAAACGAATAAACGGATCAAGACGTTTTATTTATATGAGGGCGGAGGCAGGAAGCATACCGGACACGTTGGCGGCCTTGCGGTAAGCAAGAAGCATCTGTGGATCGCATCGGGTAAAAATGTATACCGCATTCCGCTAAGCACGCTCAGCAGCATGAAGGATTACAGCAATATCGTCATGAATAAATATTCGCTCGGGCACAAAGCCTCCTATGCAACCTACGCGGACGGTGTTTTGTGGGTAGGCGAATATATGGACGGAGAAGATATCGGGAAGAAGCAGTGCGCCCCTGGACCAAAGGGCAAGCTGCGGGGGTATAAGCTGACCGGCAGCGATCGGTTGCCGCCTGGCCCTAAGCCCTCGTATATCTGGACGACGCCGGACAGGGTGCAAGGGGCGGTAGTGACGAAATCGCGCGTGCTGTACAGTCAGTCGTGCGGACGGAACAAGGCGAGTACGCTTCTGATTTATACGTGGGGGAACTCGGGCAAGCCGGCAGCAACACCGCTCGCGATGCCGCCGATGTCCGAAAATATCGCGCTCCGCGGCAACGATCTGTACGTTCTGTTCGAGTCGGGGGCGAGGAAGTATCGGAACGGAGCGCTGCCCTTGAAAAATCTGTACATCGTCAATCTGAAAAAGCTGAGGCTGTAACATAAGTCAACGGTTCTAGTAATACGAAAGCACCCGCTTCCCTATAACAGGAAAGGCGGGTGCTTTCGTTCATCGGACAGCAGCGGGAGCTGCCGCGTCTTACAAGACCGGCTGTCTCGCTTCGGCGACCAGCCGCTTGAGCGGCTCCTGCTTCCATCTCGGGATTCGAAGATGCTTGGCGGAGGGAGCCTTCTCCCCGAAGTATACGATGCCTTGCTCGACATCGGTCACCTTATCGATGTTGACGTAACAGTTGCCTCCGACATAGTAGAATTGTTTGCCGGAGACCAGGGTATGGATGTTGTCGGCAGTCATTCTCTTTTTTATATTATAGTTCCTGCCGTGAAAGCTGACCAAACCGTGCGATCCGGTTTTAAAGAACAGAATGTCTGTCTCCACCACGAAGTCCTCATACATGTTGCGGGATTCCGATACGCGCTTCGTCATTCTGCTTCCCCCTTTTCCTTGATCAACTATTGATAACGCTTACATTTTACCATGTTTTACTCAGGGATTAAAGAACTTTTTCGAAATGCCGATAAAAAAGCCCTGTACCGTCCGGTACAGGGCTTTAATTGCAGGGGATGCAGAGACTTCCGCATCCTCCAGCTTAGACTGTTATTGAAGTTACTCGGCTGGTGTTTCTGCTTGATCCTCGCTTGCTGGATCCTTGGCATCTGCATCTGCAGCGCTTTTATCCAGCGTATTGGTGATTTTGGCTTTGTCCTTAAGCTCCTGAATGTAAGCCGGAGACTCTTGGTATACCTTTTGGTTGACCATCTGGCCGCGGATTTCTTCCTTCTTCTCCTCGAAGGTCGGGTTGGTCGCTTCCTTGCGGTCAGTAACCTTAATGATATGGTAACCGAAGGAGCTCTTGACCGGCTGGCTGATCTCGCCCTTCTTCAGCTTGAATGCCGCTTCCTCGAAGGCAGGGTCCATCTCGCCGCGTCCGAAGAAGTCCAGGTCGCCGCCTTTATCCTTCGTTGCATCCTGGTTCTTCTCTTTGGCGATCGCAGCGAAGTCTGCGCCTTCCTGCAGCTCCTTGTAAATTTTGTCGGCTTCTTCCTTCGTTTCGACCAGAATGTGGGAAGCCCGCACCTGTTCAGGCGTTGCGAAGCTTTCCTTGTTCTGTTCAAAAATTTCCTTCACTTCTTCATCGGTAACTTTGACTTTATCGGCAAGCAGCTTCTTGAGCTTCACTTGGTCTCGCATCTGCCGGCTCAGATCCTCTTCTGTCATACCGGCCTGCATGAGCGCCATGTTGAACTGGTCCTCGGACGGGTAGCTTGCCTTGAGGGCAGCAACCTCGGCGGTTACCTCTTCGTCGGTTACCGTGAGGGACTTCTTGTTCATCTCCTGATCAATCAGCTCATCCCGGATGATGCCGTCAAGCATCTGGGTTCCTCCGGCTTCCACCATCGCATCGTACAACCGGTCCTTCGTAATGCTGACGCCGTTGACATTCGCTACCGCTTCGTTGCCGGATCCTTTGGCAAACGGAGGCACGATGAGAACGACGATCAGTGCCGCCGCGAGTACGAGGGAGGCGATCATCCATCCTTTGCTGCCGTTTCCGCCGCCGCCGGAAGGGGCTGCTTCCGCTTGCGATGGCTGGTCATCCGGAATCATCAGACCTACCTTGTCATCCTCTTTGGACAAATCCAAGTCGCCCGAGTCGCGGAAATCTTCCCCGGAATGGCTCTCTTGCTGAAGATTCTCCTCGGCTTGTCCGTTCTTCTCATCTGGCTCTCCCGGATGATTTGGCTGCAAATCGTTATCTCTCATTCAGTAATTGACTCCCTTCGATTCCAAGTAATAAGTTGGATCATTCTGTAATAACTGTACCAGATATGTCCGGGCTTTACCTTAAGAAAACATAAAAAATATGAAATCAGGGGCTGGAAGGACTCCTATACTATAGGAACAGCTTGCCCGCCAATCCGCAGACAATACCGAGGATCACGACGGAGCCCGCCACAAACCACAGCACCTTGCGTGGGAAGGATCGTCTTACCATGAACAAGGACGGAAGACTGATCGCCGGCAGCGTCAAAAGAAGAGCCGCGGCCGGTCCGGTTCCGAGGCCAGCTGCCATAAAGGCCTGGATGATCGGAATCTCCGCTGCCGTCGGGATGACGAAGAGCATGCCCATCACGGCAAAGAACATGATCGCCAGGATGCCGCCGCCGGCAGCTTCACCGAGCTGAGGGAACATCCATGCCTGCAGCGCGCCGAGCAGCAGCACGGCAATGAAGTACGAAGGGACGACCCGGATGACCATGTCGGCAATGCTCGACATCCAGCGTTTCCAGAGCGGAGGGTGATCGGCTTCGTCAGGCTGCTCCGCGGCGTCGATCTCGACAGGAGCTGCTTCCTTCGAGATCCGGTTGGCCAGGTAGCTGATGCCAAAGGTCAGAAGGATCCCGAACACGAGCCGCAGCAGCGTGAATTTCCAGGACAGCACAAAGGTCATGAACACGAGTGTGGCCGGGTTTATCGTCGGATTCCCGATCCAGAAGGCGAGCGCGGAGCCAACGGATACCTTCTTCTTGCGCAAGCCGACCGCGATTGGAGCTGCGCAGCAGGAGCACATCATGCCCGGTATGGATGCCAGGCCGCCGATCGCTGTGCTGCCGAAGCTGGATTTGCCCAGCACGCGCAGAAGCCAGCCTTGCGGAAGCAGCGATTGCACGAGGCTTCCCAGCAATATGCCGAGCACGGCGGCTTTCCATACGGCTTTAAAGTAAGTAACGGCATAGTCCCAGGCGGCTTGCCAAGACGGCAAGGCGTTATCCGGCTGAAAGCTCAGGATGGATGAGCCGATACTGTGATCTACGATCGCTTTAAGGGCTTTATTGTAATACGGCCACCATTTTACGTAAGTCAGTCCTGCCGCCGCGATGATGATAAACAGGACGATGAACCAAACCGTTTTTCTTCGGTCCGTATGATGAAGCGGCATTCTGCCATCATTGGTATGCGTCATATTCAAGATTCCTCCGATATATCTGGGATGATAAAACATTTAACATACTCCAATCGACTAGTATACCATAAATCAAGCATAAGGAACGAATAAATTCGGGAAGCAGATCCCGAACTCCGGATTAGACTTCCTGCGGTTGATTTTTTATAATATAAGATAGGATTTTGCAACATCCTGAAGTAAATGCGTAGCGCAATAAACGAAATTGCTTTTCCCCGGAGTCCTTGAGCTGTGTTCGGCACCTCATATCCGGGGTTGTTGCATGTTGAATCCCTAACGGGGGAAGCTGCCGTAATATATATAATGAAGGGAAGTCCTAGAAATGAGTCAATCCGACAAAATAAAGCTCACCTCTTATTCCTCCAAGGGCGGCTGCGGCTGCAAGATCGGCCCGGCCGACTTGGCCCAGGTTATACGCAAGCTGCCCCAAGCGGAGCCGGATCCGAATTTGCTCGTCGGGCTGGACACGAGCGACGATGCGGGCGTTTATCGTCTTACGGATGACCTCGCCATGGTGCAGACGGTCGATTTCTTCACGCCGATCGTTGACGATCCTTACGATTTCGGGCAAGTGGCCGCGGCCAATGCCATCAGCGACATTTATGCGATGGGCGGCAAGCCGCTGACGGCGCTGAATATTGTGGCCTTTCCGATCTCGACGCTGGACAAGCAGATTTTGGCCGACATCCTTCGCGGTGCGGCCGATAAGCTGAAGGAAGCGGGCGTTACGCTGGTCGGCGGTCATTCGATCGATGACAAGGAGCCGAAGTTCGGCTTGGCCGTTACGGGCACCGTGCATCCGGATAAGATCAGAACGAATGCCGGCGCCAAGCCCGGCGATGCCCTGATCTTGACCAAGCCGATCGGCGTCGGCATTATGTCCAGCTCCATGAAGAAGGATTTGCTTAGCGATGAAGAGATCCGCCGAGTCACGGCAGTCATGGCTGCTTTAAACAAAACCGCCGCTGAAATCATGGAGCCGTATCAAGTCCATGCGTGCACGGACGTTACCGGCTTCGGACTCCTTGGCCATACGCTGGAAATGGCGAAGGGAAGCGGAGCGGGAATCCGGATTATCAAATCCGCCGTGCCGATGCTGGAGCGGGTAAGGGAGCTTGCCGAACTCGGCGTCATTCCGGGAGGAACGAAGAACAATTTCGACCATGTGAAGGATTCCGTTGATTTTCCGGCCGGAATGGACCAGTACGACAAGTGGATCCTGAGTGATGCCGTCACATCCGGAGGACTTCTCATCGCGGTGGAAGGCTCCCAGGCGGATGCGCTTCTTCAAGAGCTTCTGGCTGCGGGCCTCGAGGCCGGCCGGATCGGAGAGGTCGTTTCCGAGCATGGCGGACGGATCTCGGTTGAATGGTAAGCGGGCAGGGACTGCTTGCAGGCTAATCGATATAAGGAGCGAACAGACATGTTTCAAGACATCACGGTAGAAGAACTTATTGAACTTCAGCGGAACAAGAAGCTGACATTGATCGATGTCCGTTCCCCTTCCGAATATGCGGATGCGACCATTCCCGGGAGTCTGAATATCCCGGTATTCAATGATGAGGAACGGGCCGAAATCGGTACGTTGTACAAGCAGGTCGGGGTTGATGCGGCGAAGGAGCGCGGGCTGGCGATCATGTCCGCGAAGCTGCCCGCGTTTGTGAAGCAGTTCAAAGAAATCGAGGGTGATAAAGCGGTATATTGCTGGCGCGGAGGCATGCGGAGCCGTACCGCTGCCACCGTGCTTTCCCTGATGGATATCCATGTCAGCCGGATTACGGGCGGAATCAAGGCATACCGCAAGTACGTGCTGGATACGATGGAGACCCTGAGGCTACCTTCCGCATCCTTCGTGCTGCACGGGCTGACGGGAACAGGCAAGACAGCGGTGCTCCAACAGCTGCAGGAAGAAGGCTACCCGGTGCTTGATCTGGAGGGACTGGCCGGGCACCGCGGCTCGATCTTCGGCCACATCGGCCTCGATGCGAGCAATCAGAAGTCGTTTGACGCCAAGCTGTTCGAGCGGTTGAAACAGCTGGAGCATGCACCGTATATGGTGTTTGAAGCAGAAAGCAAGCGCATCGGCAAGATTGTCGTTCCCGATTTTATCATGCAGATGAAGGAGAAAGGGACCGCGATTGTACTGGAGCTTCCGATGGAGGAGCGCATTCGCCAAATTATGGAGGACTATCGGCCCGAGGCGTATCAGCAACAATATCTGGAGGCGTATCGTCTGATCAAAGGGCGCATCCATACGCCGATCGCTGCCGAAATCGGAAAGCATCTTGAGGAAGGGCGATTTGCCGAAGGAATCCGGATGCTGCTGGAGCATTATTACGATCCGAAATACAACTATACCGCAAGCCAGTATCAAGACAGCGAGCCGATTACGGTGTCGGTAAGGAGCGTAAACGAAGCGGCGGAAGCCGTGAAGGAAATTTTGACAAAGCGCGGTCAGCTAAAAACCGGTGCATAGTGGTCTCGTATGGTTCGCAAAAGCTTATTTTTAGCAGGATAATTGGACGGACCACAGCGGTTAATGGATGATCGGGAATAACATGTTGAGCCATGAATAATTGCCGCGGTGGTCCGTTTTTCTTGATCCTGGCGATATGTCCGCATGACAGAGCACGCCTTCGGTCGCCCTTACCTGGAGCGGATGCTTAAGCCATCCTTTCAGGAAGGGCGATTGTTTCTTTTAACGGGGTGTATTCCGCCGTGATTTGACAAAGACTATGAAAATATCGGGAAGAACAGATCCTTAAGCTCCTTTTCTTCATGTCAGGAACATGGTATGATCTTGATTCGCCCATTTGTCTCGGATACGATTCCATACGTTTAAAAGGAGAACGGCTATGGTGCAGGAACAATTAAATCGGCTGCGGATGCGAAGGCGGTGGATTGATTTCATCTCGCTATGTGCTTTATTAGCGTTCGTACTCTTGGCCGCTCTAGTGAAGCACAAGCGAATAGATGATTGGGACCATGCGATCAGTCGATATATTCAAAGCTTCGAACAGCCGTGGATTACGGATATCGCAGTCTGGCTTTCTTTTATCGGTTCCAGGGATGCGATTATCGTTCTGTGCCTGATTACGGTAGCTTTGCAGTACATGCTGCTCAAGCATCGAACAGAGATTTTTCTGCTCATCGGGGTCATTATCGGCTCCTCGATTCTGAATCTTCTACTGAAGCTTGCGTTCCAGCGGATGAGACCGGATATTCACCGATTGATTGAGGTAACCGGCTACAGCTTTCCCAGCGGTCATTCGATGGTTGCCTTCTCATTCTATGGTGTTTTGGCCTATTTGCTATGGAGGCATATCGAGGCGGGAAGAGGCCGGATCGTGCTGGTCGTTTTTGCTGTCCTTATGATCGGGAGCATCGGTTTGAGCAGGGTCTATCTTGGTGTACATTATCCCAGCGACATCGTTGGGGGGTATTTGGCTGCGTGCTTCTGGTTAGCCATGTCGGTCGGACGGTATGAAAGGTTCACGGACCGGTCCCGTCGAAAGGCTGCCGGAATAATCCGCGGGTCCAGCTAGCCATCCGTCGAGTCCGGCATCCGGCGCGCATGTATATCGAATGGCAAAAAAGGTAATTCAAGTCATAGCGTTTCTTGTGAAGGAGTATGTATCATTGTGTTCATTGCTGAGTTTAATAGGTGTGGCATGAGGTTTAATGATGTAACAGATAAGGAGGGCTGCCTATGGCATTCGGAGCAAGAATGTTCAAAACCGGTCTCGCCGTAACCTTGGCGTTGTACATGGCGATGCTGCTGGATTTCAAGTCGCCGGTCGTTGCCGCAATCGCTGCCATATTCGCCATGCAGCCTTCGATTTACCGATCGTGGAGATACTTCCTGGATCAGCTGCAGACAAGCACGCTTGGAGCGATTCTGGCTATGCTTGGCGGCTATTTCCTGTCCAATCAGCCGATATCGGTCGGTTTGATCTGTATTGTCGTCATTATGATCTGTATGAAGCTGAAGATGGGAGAAACGATTGGACTTACTCTGGTTACGGTTATCTCGGTCATGGAGGCTTCCGGTCAATGGGATTTTGCCTTGAACCGGTTCATATTAACGCTTATTGGAATTATATCTGCCTTCCTCATTAATATTCTCGTCTTTCCGCCCAAACCGAAGGAGCAATACATTACGCGAATTCATACGGTTTTCGGGAAAATGTCGCTCCTCCTGCGCACGGCAATATCCCACGAGATGAAGGATTCGGTGTACCGCGCGGAGAAGAAGGAACTCGAGTCGGCGATTAAATCGTTATCCGACAAATACAACTTGTTTGAAGAGGAGCAGAAGAAGCTGAAGCGGGCAAAATACAGCCAGGCGCGACAGCTTGTGGTGTATAAGCAGCTGCTTCAATCGCTCCGCAAGGGCTTCGAGGTGCTGGATGCGGTGGAGAACCATTATTTTCAAGCCGAGCGCACGGAGGCGATCGATCAGCAGTTTGATGCCAATTTGGAGCGCTTGATGAAGTACCATGAGCACATCTTATGGAAATTCGAGGGCAAACTGAAGCCGAACGAGGATGAAGCCGAGACGATGGTGGAGAACAATGAGGAGTTCATGGCGCAAGTCATGTGCGGCCCTGGAGGAGAACCGGGCGGGCTTCGTCTTTCCGTGGTTGCCGCAGCGATGTATGATTACGGGTACCAGCTGGATCGTCTGAATCGGGTAGCGGAGCATGTGGAACGCGTGGTGGAGGATGACGGGCAGGAGGAGCCTTTGTTTTCATGGCTGAAAAAATAAGGGGGCGGCGGGTTCCATTGAGCCCGCTTCGAACCTGACCGGGATGAAGAGGTCAAGGCAAGCAGCAAAAAAGCCGGCTTCGCAGCCGGCTCCTAATGTTCATTCTAATATTGATTCCATCTCATCACACTGCTATAATAAGCAATGGTCTGTCATTAATAAGACATAAATGGTCATAATATGACAATTATATTGTAACACATATTTCTTACGCTGTCAACCAGTAGATTAGGGGGATGAGCCATGGCTATCAGCGAACAGGATTGGCAAGAGGAACAAGGGCGAGTTACAGAGGTTACGGGAAAGATCGGAAGGAAAATTTCGGAGTTAGAAGCTGATGTCGGAGGGATTCGCGAGGAAGTCATCGAAATGCGGAAGGACTTCTGGGACGAGGTAACCGTAAACTTCAGCAACCCCGATGATTTGGGCGAGACGTCAACGAACCTGAGGCAGCAATCCCAGGTGTTGTCGGAACGGGAACGCGCCCATCTGCAATCAAGCAAGCTGCTCAAGAAATACCGGAAGCTTGTCGATTCCCCTTATTTCGGACGGATTGATTTCCGGGAAGACGGATGGCCGGAGACGGAGTCGATCTATTTGGGAACAGGCTCCTTCCTGGACGAGGATATGGAGTCCTTCCTGGTATATGACTGGCGGGCGCCGATTTCCAGTCTGTATTATGATGGGGCGCCGGGACCTGCGCAGTACGAGACGCCTTCGGGCATGGTGACCGGAGAGATGCTGCTGAAGCGTCAGTTTGTCATCCATGATGCCAAAATCCAGGTGCTGTTTGATACCGGCATGACCATCGGCGACGAGCTTCTCCAGCAGGTGCTCAGCCATAGCGCGGACGACCGGATGAAATCCATCGTAGCCACGATTCAAAAAGAGCAAAATGCGGTCATCCGCAACGATAAAACGCGCATGCTCATTGTCCAAGGGGCGGCAGGCAGCGGAAAGACCTCGGCTGCCCTGCAGCGGGTCGCTTACCTGTTGTATAAATATCGGGAGACGCTGAGAGCGGATCAGATGATCCTGTTCTCGCCCAACCCGCTCTTCAACAGTTATGTATCCACCGTTCTGCCTGAGCTGGGCGAGGACAATATGCAGCAGACGACGTTTCAGTCTTATCTCGAGTTTCGGCTGGGCAAGGAGTTTGATCTGGAGGATGTGTTCACCCAGACGGAAAACCTCCTTAACGAGGAGGATTCGCCGGAGTATAAAGCCCGGCTTGAAGGCATCGCCTTCAAGTCCTCGGGGACATATCTGGATACGATTCGACGGTACAAGGAATTGCTCGAGAAGGAAGGAATGCTCTTCAAACCGGCGGTGTTCCAAGGCAAAGTGATCGTCAGCTCCGATGAGATGGCGGCACAGTTCTACAGCTATGACGCTGCCGTCAAGCTGGCCGGCCGCATTGATCTCATGAAGGAATGGCTGCTGAAGCGGCTGTCCGAGTTCGCCCAGGAAGAGAAAAGCGCGCCTTGGGTCGAAGAGAAGATCGACCTGCTTGATTTGGAGGACTATCAAAGGGCTTTCCAGACGATGCGGAGGAAGCAGAACCGTAAGGAAACGACGTTTGACGATTTTGACAAGGAGCGGGATATTCTGGCCAAAATGGTCGTCAGCGACAGCCTGAAGCCGATCCGGCGCTGGATTAAGCGGTATCGGTACGTCGATGTAACGGGCATGTACCGCAAGCTGTTCCAGGACGAAGCGTTATTCCGCCGGGCTGCCGGAAACACGGCTTCATTGCCGCCGTATTGGGAGCAGATCTGTCATCTCACCGTTCAGGCATTGAATGAGAAACGGCTGATGTATGAAGATGCAACGCCGTTCCTCTATCTGAAGGAGCTGCTTCAAGGCTTCCGGACCAACACGTCGATCCGGCATGTCATCGTCGACGAGGTTCAGGATTATTCAGCCTTTCAGCTGGAATTCCTGAAACGGCTGTTCCCAAGAGCGAAGATGACGGTGCTGGGGGACTTGAACCAGGCGATCTATGCGCATGGCGAGGCGCTTGGAAGTTTGGAAAACCTGGTCAGCCTGTACGGTGAAGAAGAGACCGAGGTCATTAATCTGACCCAGAGCTATCGCTCAACGCACGAAATCGTGGAATTTACGCGCCGGATGATACCCGGAGGGGACCGGATCGTTCCTTTTAATCGCAGCGGTGAGGCACCGCAGGTCATCCCAGTGAAGGATGAGGCAGCCCTTAAGCAGGCGGTAATCCAAGACATCGCCGAGCTTCATGCCCAAGGCTATGAATATGTCGCGGTCATTTGCCGGACGGATGAGGAGAGCCGGCGCGTGCACCGGGAGCTGTCGGAGAGCGTTCAGGTCCGACTCATCACCAAGAACACGCCGGCCTTTGAGAAAGGAACGCTTGTCGTTCCGGCCTATCTGGCTAAAGGGGTAGAATTTGACGCGGTGATCATCTATAACGGCTCGGAGGGAGTATACCGGCGGGAGAGTGACCGGAAGCTGTTCTATACGGCATGCACGCGAGCCATGCACCGGCTTCACATTTACCATATCGGCGAGAAGAGCCGCTTTATCCCGGATGCAGCAAATTAGAAGAGCGGATTTCCTCCGCCAGTAACCTAAGAGGTTGATGTGCCAAGCCAGGCCGTCAGCCTCTTTTTTTATAAAAACATTTGGCCAGTGGACAATAAATTTGAAGTTTTTCGCAAGTTTTGCGTTTCATCCGCCTGATCCACTATTCATTTCGCGGGCTTTTTTGCCGAAAAAAACCTTGGGAATATAAATTCATACAAAAGGTCGGGTGCTCACGGATGAAAATAAAAACGAAACTCATACTTTCATCTTCGATTCTTGCTGCTGTCACGGCGGTAATCATACTCATTGCATTTATTTCCACAAATTCGACAGAGCGAAAGTTCAGTCAGATCATCGATGTGGATCAGAAGATTATCTATAACCTGACCCAGCTGGAATATTTATTAACCGGCATATCGAATGATGAACGGGGTTATTTGCTAACCGGTGACGATGAGTATGTCAACTCTTTGAAATCGAAGCAGCAGTCCATCGCATCGCTGATGGAGGAGACGAAAGGATTGATGACCTCAGCCGAGGACAAGAAGGTGATTGAGGGCATCGAAGCAGGATTCGCCGATTATACCGGCGCGGTCACCGAAGTGCTGAACAAGCTGGGATATGATTCCGGATTCTATAAAGCGGTGCCTTTTAGGATTTATGAGGAAGCTTTCAATCGTGAGCGGGAACTCCGCAAATCGTTTGAAGCGCTTGTTACCGATTTTACAGCCAGTAAAAATCAAGCGCTTGCCAAGCAGGCAAACCGCATTGCCGAAGCAAGCCGGTTCCAGAATAACGTCATTCTATTAATAGGACTTGCCGCTATTGCTTATTTTGCCGTACAGGGGTATCTGCTGACCCGTTCGATCCAGCCTCTGAACCGGATGAAGGATCAGCTGTTGAAGATTGCGGAGGGCGGCGGCGATCTCGTTACTCGGCTTCAAATTACGACAAAGGATGAAATCCGGGATGTCGCCGACGCATACAATAAGCTGGTACAGGGCTTTAGAGACATGGTCGTGAAAATTCAAGAAACGGCAGGACAAGTCGGCGCATCGGCTTCTCTACTACATACGACGACCGAGGAGATTCGCCAAGCCACGCATCAAACCTCAAGCATCATGGAGCAAGTGGCTGCTGGGGTAGAGAGCCAGCTTCAGGATACGGAGGAAACGACAACAACCGTCACCGATATGGCGGAAGGGATGAAGCATATCGCGATGACCGCGCAAGAGGTGTCCGGACTTGCATCCACTGCCAACAGGCTGGCCGCCGATGGAGAGCAAGCGATTGTTCAGACGCTGAATCAAATGAAGGGCATCCGCACAAGTGTAGACCAATCGGCGCAATCCGTACGTCACCTAGGCGAGCGAGCCTCCAGCATCGGCGTCATGGGTCAGGTGATCATCGAAATTGCCGAGCAGACCTCGCTGCTCGCGATGAACGCCTCCATCGAAGCGGCCAGGGCTGGCGAACATGGCAGAGGCTTCGCGGTCGTTGCCGCCGAGGTCCGAAAGCTGGCCGATCAGGCTTCGAATTCTTCGATTGAAATCCGCCAATTTGTTCAACAGCTTCAGCAGGACATCTATGAGCTTGCGAATGTGATGGAACGCAGCACCCGGGAGGTCTCCGAGGGTATGGACGTCGCCCAGGGGGCGGAACGTGCGTTCAAAGACATCGAACGAGCCATCGAGGAGCTGAACGGCCAGATTTACGGCGTGACCGTGGCGACTGAAGAGATGAATGCCGGGGCCGAAGAGCTGGTGCATACGATCCGCAGAATCCAGGATGTAACGGAAACAACGGCGGCAGGAACACAGAGCGTAAGCGCGGCAACCGAAGAACAGCTTGCGTCGATGGAGGAGATTGCCGGCTCTGTAGAGGATCTAAGCAGCATGTCGAAGCAGCTGACCCAGCTGATGTCCGGGTTTAAAGTGTAGCCGTCCAAGAAAATTATTCGGGTAAAATCGACCACCTTGATCGGATGCATATTCTAGGCGAAAGAACCTACAATATGGATACTGATAACATAAAGGTGGTCTTCTCATGGAAACAAAAAAATGGGACCTGGTTGCGCTTGCTTCCATACCGCTCATTATGACGCTCGGCAACTCCATGCTGATTCCCATTTTGCCGCAAATATCCAAAGTCCTGGGAATAAGCTCCTTTCAAGTTAGCATGTTGATTACGGTTTATGCCGTGGTAGCCATTTTGCTGATACCGATCGCAGGCTATTTATCGGACCGGTTCGGGCGCAAGAAGATCATCATACCGAGTTTAATCATTGCGGCGGCGGGCGGAGCGGTCTCTGCCGTGGCAGCATGGCTGCTGACGGGAACGACATCTTATTATGTCATCCTGGCGGGCAGATTCCTTCAGGGAATCGGCGCGGCCGGCGCGTTTCCGATCGTGATACCGCTGGTCAGCGATATGTTCGATGACGAAGAGAAGGTTAGTAAAAGCTTGGGTATTATCGAAACATCCAACACGTTTGGGAAGGTTGTAAGTCCCATCCTGGGCGCGCTGCTCGGAAGCTTCCTTTGGTTTCTCCCGTTTATCTCCATTCCGGTTCTGTGCTTGATCTCGCTGGTGCTCGTCATCTTTTTGGTAAAGGCTCCGAAGGGAGACGAGCAGGATGAGCGGTCTCTCGGCGAATTTTTAAAGACAACCCGGGAGGTGCTTCGTGAGAAGGGCCGGTGGATGTACGCTATCTTTGCGATCGGGGGTATTGCCATGTTTGGCGTGTTCGGCATGCTGTTCTATTTATCCGAGACGCTGGAAAGCACATACCGTCTGCAAGGAGTCGTTAAAGGCCTGGTGCTGGCTATCCCTCTGGCCCTGCTGTGCTTGGCGTCCTACTTGGCAGGGAAATTCACGGGTAAAAATAAGCGGGGGATGAAGTGGACCGGGTTTGCCGGCATGTGCCTCTTAACGGCGTCTCTGCTCGTGATCGGATTCAGCGATCAAATATATTTCGTGATCGGCATGATGACGATCGGCGGGATCGGGATCGGGATGGTGCTCCCATGTATGGACACGCTGCTTACCGAGGGGGTTGACAAGGAGCAGCGGGGAACGATCACGTCGCTATACAGCAGCATGCGATTTATTGGCGTTTCTTTGGGACCGCCCGTCGTCTCTTTGCTGCTGGGGACGCATCACGGGATCATGTTCGGCACGCTTGCAGCCATCGCAGCAGTAGGCGGGCTGCTTACGCTCTTTGCCGTGAAGCCCGAAGCCAAGAAGGATGATCCGGGCGGCGGATCCTATCGGGTGGAATTCAAGAAACCGAAGGGAATTAAGAAAAAAGGTCTTGTCCACAAGTGAGTGGACAAGACCTTTTTCGTTAAGCTAGGTATCGGGCCGGATTATCCGGCTGCGCTCTGATTCGTCTCGTTTAAGGCAGTGGGAGGAGCTGCGGCAGCTCCTCGCACCAGCTTCATAATGACATAAATCACAATGAGCAGCACCAACGAGATGGCGGAGAACCGGTACATCATGCCATAGGATGTTGCCTTGGCAATCGACCCCAGCACAATCGAGCCGATCGCTACCCCGAAGTCAAGCGAGTTGAAGAACATGCCGTTAGCCATGCCGCGCTGCTTCGGATGAACCTCCTGGATCATCCAGGTCTGGATAGAAGGCTGCATGGCCCCGTAGCCCAGGCCGTAGCACAGCGCCGAGAGCAGAAGCGAGCCCGTCGATGCGGCAAAGGTCAGCAGCAGCAGTCCTGCAATCATCAGAACGGCAGCCGGGACCATCAGCGCTTTATGCCCGTAGCGGTCATAAATTTTGCCGGAGAACGGGCGAACCAGAATGATGGCCAGCGCATTGAACAGGAAGAAGTATTGGGGATTGCTAAGATGGGCTTCTTGGCCATACAGCGCCATAAAGCTGAGCAGTCCCCCGTACGTAATCGACATTAAAAAGTTCAGCACGCTGGGGAGGATCAGCTTGCGGTTAAACCCGCTCGGAACATCAACGTCATCCGCGGTGGCTTTTGGCGCAGGTGCGGACTCTGCCTTCGGTCTTTTCGAGATCAGGATGTAGGCGAGCGGGAAGATCAGAATATTAATCAGCACGGTGAGCATCACGAGCGGCGTAAAGCCTCCGTGCTGCAGCATCGTAAGTCCGATCATCGGACCGATCGACATGGCGAGCGTCGTCGATAGGCCGAAATATCCCATCCCTTCGCCCATCCGTTTCGGCGGGATCACGTTAGATGCCATCGTCGGGAACGAGGTGCTCGTCATGCCGAAGCCGATGCCGAACAGGATGCGCATCAAGAGCAAAAAGATAATGCCCGTGGCCCAATAATAACCAAGGGTTGCCGCCAAGGAGATGAAAAGTCCGACATACAGCAAAAGTCGGAGCTTGCCTTTCTCCAATGCTTTGCTTGAGACGAATCTGGATAGAATCGCGCTAAATGCAAATAAACTTGTAATGAGGCTGACCTGAAGCGGGCTGGCCGTAAAGGCATCCTGCGCATATGCAGGCAGCGTGGTCAGCATCATCTGCAAGGTCAGGAACAGGAACAGGTTGCTGACCATCAGGGTGATGAATTCTTTGGTCCATAAGGGTTGTTTCAGGTTATTCGGTTTCATGTAAGCTATCTCTCCTGTTGTTCTGTAGATGTTCAAGATTGTCATTGATGCGTGAGAGCGTATCCCAGAACAGCTCCAGCTGCCGGCTGTCGATTCCCTCGATGATCTGCCGGCCGCATTCGCGTTCGATCTCTGCCGTAGCTTCAATCAATTGCTTCCCCGAATCGGTC
Source organism: Paenibacillus ihbetae (assembly GCF_002741055.1). Taxonomy (NCBI): domain Bacteria; kingdom Bacillati; phylum Bacillota; class Bacilli; order Caryophanales; family Paenibacillaceae; genus Paenibacillus; species Paenibacillus ihbetae. The sequence continues at coordinate 5,428,539 of NZ_CP016809.1, forward strand.
AGATACAGCTGGAAGGCTCTGCGGTCATGCGGTGAGACGGTCTTTCGCGTAAAGCCCTTCTTCTCGAGCAAATCCAGAATCCGGGTCGTCGTAGGCTGATCCTTATCCGCCTTCGCCGCGACCTCTTTCTGGTTGAGTCCTTCATGCTCAAATATGCGATAGAGGACGAGCCACTGCTCGGGCGTGATGTCATACGGCTTCAAAGCATGACTGAACCATTGGGAGGCCCGCCGATAGGTGTAGCCGAGATAAAAGCCGATGGATGGATTTGAGTCAGGGGTTTTCAAGAAACAAGTCACGCCTTTCATTTCAGGCTTTCATAAATAGTTGTCTTAACAATTATATGTATAACATTCATTTGAAGTCAATCAAAATAAAATAAATCGCTTTCAAGACAGGTATTTTCCACTTCTTGTGGAATATGAGAATACGGATAACATAGTTCTAACAATTGCGAGCTATAGTTAAAGTGACAAACTTTTATACCATTCAGGAGGCGAAAGAGAACATGCCGCAATTAATCATTTTTGCCCATCGCGGGGCTTCAGCAGTCTGCCCGGAAAATACGATGGCGGCTTTTGAAAAAAGCTTGGAGCTTGGTGCCACCGGCATTGAGACCGATGTACAGATGACGAAGGATGGAAGACTCGTCCTCATCCATGATGAGACGCTGAAGCGCACCGCCGGAGCGGAAGGATTCGTTAAGGATTACACCTACGAGGAGCTGTCGAGGCTGGACGCGGGTGGATGGTTCGGGGAGGCATTCCAAGGGGAGCGCATTCCGCTGCTGGAGGAGCTGCTCGAGCTGACCCAAAGCCGCGGCACGATCGTCAATATCGAGCTGAAGAACAGCTCGGTACCGTATCCGGGACTGGAGGAGAAGGTAATCGAGGCCGTCAACCAATTCAAGATGGGCGATCGTATCGTGATTTCCAGCTTCAATCATTATTCGCTCCTTCATTGCAAGCGCGTGGATTCGGAGATCCGGACGGGCGTTTTATATATGGAAGGCTTGTACGAGCCTTGGGAATACGCAAAGCGCATTCAAGCGGATGCTCTTCATGCATACAAGAAGGCTGTTCTTCCTGAATGGGTGGCGGAAGCCAAACGGAACGGCGTCGTTTATCATCCGTTTACCGTTAATGACGAGCATGAAATGAAATCATTGATCGAAGCCGGTGTGGCCGGCATTATTACCGATTATCCGGATGTGCTCTCCGGATTGCTGCAGACCAAGGGAGTGTGAGCTTTTGAGAAAAACATGGCTGCTGGGCTTTGGTTTCTTCAGCATTAGCATCACCTGGGCGCTGTATAACGCTTTTGTGCCTTATTTTCTGGAGCGGTACATTTCCAGTGTCGCGTTGATCGGTTTTTTCATGACAATCGACAATTACTTTGCCTTGTTTTTGCAGCCATGGATCGGAAGCCGGAGTGACCGGACACATACAAGGTTCGGAAGAAGGATGCCTTATCTGCTGATCGGGATGCCGCTCGGCGCTTTGTTTACGGCGATCATTCCTTTTCATAACGGGCTCGCGACGCTGCTCCTGTTCATGGTGCTGATGAACCTGGCTATGAGCTTATACCGTTCGCCTACCGTATCCTTGATGCCCGACATTACGGAAGAGCGGCGACGTACCCGTGCCAACGGGATCATTAACTTCATGGGAGGCGTCGGTTCGATTCTGGCTTTCGGTGCCGGATCCATTCTGTATAATGCCCATCCGTCGCTGCCCTTCATCGCCTCCGCAGTCGTCACCTTGGCCTCGCTGCTGATCTTGACCGTGTTTATTAAGGAACGGAGAGACGCACCGGGCTATAAAGCTCAGACGGAAGCGAAGTCCGCGGTATCCTTCAAGAAGCAGTTGAACCGTACGACGGTGTTTCTGCTCGCTGCCATTTTCTTCTGGTTTGTTGCCTATCAAGGGGTAGAGACGCTGTTTACCCTGTACGGTAAAAATGAAATGGGACTGACGGAGTCACAGGCGTCCTTTTCCCTGACTTTCTTCTCGCTGGCGTTCGTGCTGTTTGCGATTCCCAGCGGATGGCTCGGCAGCAAATTCGGGAAGAAGCGCGTTATTACCATTGGCGTCCTAGGATTGCTGATCGTGTTTTCCCTCGTGCCGCTGATCGAATCGCTGCTTGTGCTTCGCATTCTGCTGACCGTGGGAGGATTGTTCTGGGCGTGCATCAACATCAATTCCTACCCGTTCGTTGTGTCCACCGGCTCGGAGGATAGCATCGGGACAAGAACCGGGATGTATTATCTTGTATCATCACTTGCTGCCATCTCCTCGCCGCCGCTCCTCGGCAAGCTCATCGACAGCATGGGCTATTCGATATTGTTCTATTGTGCGGCTGGCAGCATGCTGCTGGCGCTCGTCTGCGTTTTGATGATTCGTCATCCCGAGTCATCGGGCCATAACAAGCCGCAAGCGGCTTCGGCCGGGGCGCCGTAAACGAACAAGATCCTGAATCTGCTCCCGGTAACAAGGGAGATTGCAGGCCATCCGGCACATCAGCCGGGTGGTTTTTTATGTTCAAAGCCCGCTCGTCGGAACATTCGGCTGACCTTCTTGGAACACACACCTCAGCTGAGCTCTCGCAACAGCAACCCCACAGTTTCGGGCAGCATGATCAGCTTTTACGCGGCAAGCCTCAACGCCACTTGCAACAGTCCCCAAAGCAACCGATAATAGATATGCTGGGTTCAGAAAATACATAGCGTACACGAAGGCTGTACAAAGAGAGGAGGGCTGTGATGCAGTGGATCGCTATGCTGACGATGCTGATTGATCATGTGGGGCTCGTATTTTTTCCGGATCAGGAATTGTGGCGGATCGTCGGACGCATCGCCTTTCCGATCTATGCCTACGCCCTGGTGCAAGGACATCGCTACACCTCCTCAAGGCCGCGGTACATGCTGCGACTAGCCGTCATTGCGGCCCTATCCCAAATTCCCTACCAGCTGGCGCTCGACACCCGTGGCTTGAACGTGGTCGTTACGCTGTTTGTTGGGGCGTTGGTGCTATATCTGCTGGAACGCTCGAAATCGTGGATACTGTCGTCGATGCTTATAGTAGCCGCATGCACGCTCTTGAATGATCTTCCTTTTGATTACGGTGCTTATGGACTGATGCTGATTCTTATCTTTCGATATGCGAAGCCAAGCTGGCTCGCCCCGCTTCATATGCTGCTGAATCTGCTGTTCCTGTTCGTCAATAACTGGGAGCTTCAAATGTGGAGCGTCATTCCGACGGTGCTTATTGCTTATGGGCCGCAGATTTGGAGAAAGCTTGAAGCAGTCAGGGTCAGCCGCTGGGTGTGGCGTTCATTCTATCCGCTGCATCTGGTTCTCATTGCTGTGATCAGGGTCTTCATGTAGAGCGACGGACTGGACGCTCCCGGGTTGATCGATACGAAACAAAAAAAAGGAGAGGCTTTATCGATGATGAATATTGCCATTGCTGTGGCCGTTATTTTATTTGCTGCAGCAGGTTATCTTGCATTCATGAATTCCAGATTGATTGCAGATAAAAAGCGGGAAGCATACATTCCTCCGCCGGCTTCGGAATATACCGTTTATATGACGCCCCAATTCACGAGGGAGGATGAACGGACCCTGACGCCGATCGGCGTTATGGAATATGAGGATCCTCAAGGCCCGATGAAGGTGTATTTATGCCGAACCCGGCACAAAGCCGAGGATTTGAAGCTGGAGGAGGCGGGCGATGTATTTCTCTCCCATCTGAAAGCCGCGCGGGACCGGGGAACGCTGCGGTTCTACCGGACGGTTGAGGAGGCCCTTCAGGGCCAGGATGAGGTCCGGCTGACGGAACGGCTAACGGCGGTCGCCAAAAAAAGATAACGCCAGGCCGGGCATTCAGGGTCAACCGACCCTCAGGCGGGGTAATAAAGGGTTAAAAGACCGAAAGGAGATTTTCCGAATGAAAACTTTTAAAATCGGAAGGACATCGGTCTCCGTCATAATAGGCGATATTACGACATGGACGGGCGACATTATCGTAAATGCTGCAAATTCGGGATTGCTGGGCGGAAAAGGGGTCGACGGTGCAATCCACAGTGCCGGCGGACCGGAAATCATGGAGCAGTGCATGGAGATTCGCAAGCAGCAGGGCGGCTGCCCGCCCGGCAACGCCGTAATTACAGGTGCGGGTCGCTTGGCTGCACAGCATATCATTCATACCGTCGGCCCGATCTGGGAAGGGGGCGGGCGCCGTGAGGAGCACACGCTTGCGGAATGCTACAGGAACAGTCTTCTGCTTGCCATTGAGGTAGGCGCGCGAAGCATCGCCTTTCCGAATATCAGCACAGGCATTTATGAATACCCGAAAGCCCCGGCCTGCGACGTTGCCCTGACGGCGGTTACGAAGCTGCTGGAGGAGGACCTTCCGGATAACCGGCTGGAGCGTATTGACTTTGTGTGTTATTCTCCCGAGAACGCCGAGCTCTATGTGAACTGGCTCGAACGCTTCACACGGGAGAAGGAGGCTCAAATATAAAGGCAGGGGCGCCAAGGCGCCCCTCTCGTTATTTCGGTATGCTTGATTACATATGATAGGAGCCTCCCGGCTCGTTCAGCACCCATTCCAGCATGATCATCATATCGTCGAGGCGGGCCTCCTGTTGAACTAGGGCAGAGCGCTGCGGACTGCTCTCGTCCAGCTGTGCAATACGGGCGTGCAGCAGCTTTTTTTGCATGGCAAGCTCATTGAGCTTGGACTTGATCTGATTCTCGGTTCGCATATTCAACCTCCGTGTTGGACGAAATAAGTCGGTATAATTGAATATTATAGCATGGGTTGCACCATGATGTAGAAAGGTGAGATCACGGGATGAACACGGAATATAATATGAAGCAAATTGCGGCGGAGCGTGCTGCCGGTTATGTCCAGAGCGGGATGAAGGTTGGCCTCGGAACCGGTTCAACGGCTTATTACGCCATTCTCAAAATCGGGGAGATGGTCCGTGCAGGGCTTGACATTCAAGCTGTAGCGACCTCTCGGGCTTCCGAGGAGCTCGCCGTTCAGCAAGGAATTCCGCTGGCCCCGATCCGGGATATCGGCCGGCTGGACCTGACGATTGACGGAGCGGATGAGCTCGACGGGAAGCTTCGGCTTATAAAGGGCGGAGGAGGGGCGCTGCTGCGCGAGAAAATGACGGCGTACCGCAGCGACCGGCTGATTATCATTGCCGACGAGACCAAAGCGGTGCCCGTACTGGGGGCGTTTCCGCTTCCGGTCGAAATCATTCCTTTCGCCTATGAATGGACCATTCAATCCTTGAAAGAGCTCGGTTGCTTTGTGCAAATGCGCCGGGACCGCGAAGGAGCCATGTATGAGACGGATAACGGCAACTATATCGCAGACTGCCGGTTTGAGCGGATTTCCGAACCGGAAGAGCTGGCTGCCCGGCTGAAGGGCATTCCGGGCGTCGTCGAGCACGGGTTGTTTCTGGGGATGGCGGATGAAGCGATTATTGGATATCGGGATGGTTCGGTGCGGATTTTCGGAGCTGACGCGGCAAGCGAATAATCCATTTGACAGTTGAGCCTTGCGTTCATTAACCTTAATACATGACAACTTTCGGAGGGTGAAATATGTCGGATTTTCATGAACAAGAGGATTATCCATTGCATTTGATGGTTATTTTGGCAAGAGCCTATAATGCGGTTATGACGCATTCCAACCGCAGCATCCAGAGTCACGGATTGAATTCCACGGAATTCGGCGTCCTGGATGTTCTGTACCACAAAGGACCGCAGCCGCTGCAGAAAATCGGTGAAAAAGTGCTGATCTCAAGCGGCAATATTACATATGTGGTAGACAAGCTGCAGAAGAAAAATCTCCTCGTTCGGCGGGCATCGGCGGAGGATCGCCGTGTGATATATGCAGAGCTGACTCCGCATGGCAAGGAGTTCTTTGAATCGATCTTTCCCGGCCACCAGCAGCTGATGATCAAGGCGCTCAGCGGATTGACCGATGAGGAAAAGGCGCAGGCGGCCAAGCTCCTCAAGAAGCTTGGCCGGAGCGCGGAGGAAATGCTCTAGCGATCCGATCGATCAGCGCCAGCGTTTTGAAGCACAGCTGAAAGAGAAGGAGCAGGACAGCTTTTTTTTGCTCACACACAAAGATGATGGGGGATACAAGGTATGCTCAAGGAAATAACATCCCAAGCGGCAAAACTGGAGGTTCGGGAGCTGCTCGGCTATTCGGTTTTTCCCGATCCGGATCAGGTAGAGAAGGCCGTTTCATATTATAAGGCCGAAGGCGGGAGCAAGCTGTATGGTTACGTGGAGGAAGGGCTTCTCGTCGGCATTATCGGCTGTGACATTCAGCAGGATGAAGTGACAATAAGGCATCTTGCGGTTATCCCCGAGAACCGGGGAAAAGGCTATGGACGGGGGATGATTCTGGAGCTGCTGCTTCAGCTTGACCCCAAGCCCAAGCGGGTAATTGCGGAGACTGACGAAGAAACGGTGGACTTTTACCGGAATATCGGGTTTGAAGTGCACAGCCTCGGGGAGAAATATCCGGGAGTCGAACGGTTCCGCTGTATCTATGAGGTCGATGCCGAGGCATTGGATTAAGGGCTAAACGTAGAGGATAATGAGGGATAAGCACCAGCCTGTATTCTTTTTATTCGAGGCACTGTCCCGTTTCACAACCGATGTTCTCGCTCATATAATGTCATAACGAGCGGGACAGGGGGTGAACATGTTGGTGTATCATTATACCGCTGTCGGCGATTCGCTGACTTTCGGGTTCGGAGCGATGCCTGGCAGCGGCTTTGTTCCGCTATATCGCCGGATGGCGGAAGAGAGGCTTCGGCAATTCGTGGCTCACGAAAATATGGGGATTAACGGATTAACCTCAGAGGGGCTGTATGAGCGGATCGTTCAAAATCCGGCCTATCGTTACCATTTGCAGCAGGCCCATATCATAACCATATCGATTGGCGGCAACGACTTGATCAGAGCCGTGAAATCCGCCGGCGGCCGTCCCGACAGGGAATCACTGGATCGGGCGCTGCTTCGTTGCCAGTATTACATGTCTAACACCGTCAAGCATATTCGTAATATCAAGGCAGGAGGCGGCAAAGCTTATTTCATCCGTGCCGTCGGGCTGTACAATCCGTACCCTGCTTCCGCGGAAGCAGCGGAATACGTATCGCGGTTTAATCGATATCTTCATAGCCTCAGCGACGTGTACTTCCGGATAGCCGATGTGAATGCTGCATTTGCAGGCAAAGAGAAGGAGCTGCTATCGGTGGATGGGCTTCATCCGAACGGGAAGGGGTACCGGGTCATCGCCGAGCAGCTGAATCGGCTTGGGTACAAGCCGCTGGTATAAATAGATGGATCAATAAGGCCCGCCGGCTTTTCGCCGGCGGGCCTTATATGGTTCAAGGTATGGAGTTTTCCACGGCGTTTCTTGGGGCTGATTTCAAGCGCATTTAGAATAAGTTTCGGAAAAAGCTCCGAACCGCCCACTTGCGCTCTTGACGCCGCTTGTACTTGGGAAGGGATCGGTATACGCTCATCGATTCCGAGAAGGCTTCCTTGGCTTCCTGACGCTGTCCCAGTACCCGATACATGGATCCCAGCAGGTAGTAGGCTTCAGAGGATGACGAATGCATGGTATGAAACTTTTGTAAATAATCGAGCGCTTTCGCGGAATCCGCCGAACGGAAGGCGTCGGCAAGCCTCAGGTAGGGCCGGCCGTATTTTACCCGGGGGTTGATATCCAGCGCCTGAAGGATATCCGCCTCTCCTTGAACGGTGTTTCCGGTTTTCAGGCGGGCGGTGCCGATATCATCCCAGTATTCCGCGGAGTCCTGCATGCTTTCCGAGATGGATTCCAGCAGCTTCAGCGCCTCCCCGTATTTGCGGCGTTCGATAAGGAGCCTTGCCAGCTCATGCCGCGACGAGACGTCGCTGGGACTGGCCGCAATATTTTTCCGCAGCTTGGAGATTTGTCTTGCCCGCTGAATCGGACGTGTAATGCTGGGAAACACGCCGACAAATCGGCGGTCCAGGACGTAAACGATAAGGAGAAGAACAACAATGGCAATCAGCGGATTACCGAAAATATAAAACAGCATGCCAAAAATAATGAATTTTCCCAAGGAAGATCCCCCAATTTGATTTTCATGAATTCTTACGAAATTATACCATATATTGGAGCAGCTGGAGGATCCTATTTTGATTGTGAAGGCTCTTTATAAGCATGGTTTGACCGGTGGAGCCGGGATATTGAAATACGAACGCCCTCGACCGATATACATACTAAGAGGTGATAATCATGGCGAAAAAGGGGCAAACATTTCATACCTACAGTTTCGAAACGAAGAAGAAAGCAGTCGCCATGCGGCTTGCGGGGAAAACGAAGAAAGAGGTGGCATCCGCCTTGCAAATATCGGACATCGGGCGGTTAAAGGTGTGGATGCGCAAATTCCGCGAGCATGGGGAGGAAGGTCTGATTGACCGGCGCAGGAAGTTATTGGAGTCCACGGATCACAACCGGTTGACCGAAGAAGGATAACAGCCGCCTGTATTCAAGGCATACATACGGAGGACGCAAGGGATTAAAATACCCCTCGCGTCTTTGTTTTAATTAACGCTCGGCTCCTGGATCGGGGGCATCTTCATTATTATTGTACGGTCAGGATGATCGCCCAGTTCATTTTAGGGGATGCGTCATAGTATGGTGTATGTTCTAAAAAGGAGGGATACATGTGAGCGGAGTAGCTGGAGGATACGGTGGTTACGGATACGGCTCTTCAGTAGGTGCTATCTTGGTATTATTCATCTTGTTGGTGATCATTACTCGCGCATTTATCTAATCCATTCTTTATAATGAACAGAGATGAAGAGAGCAATCACATCTGCTAAAGAGCGAATAGAAGAGACCCTGCCGTCGGCAGGGTCTCTTCTTCTAATATGGTTTACTTATAAGTTCCAGCGAAGAATAGGGTATCGTCGCCAATTTCGACTTTTGCATACTTAGCCGAAACCTCAATTTCCTTGGCTCCATCAATATCAACGGTGACTGTCTGAATGCTGTCGCTTGGAGAGATAACGACTTCTTTCAGCAGCACGTCCCCACTCATTATTTTTACCAGGATTTCTTTAGTAACCTTTACAGGCAATACGGAAAGTTCAAGGGTTTGATGTTTGCCTCCCGGTTTAAGCGTGAATCTCTTCTCTCCAATGTTGACGTTATTAAGGAGAACTCCTGAACCATAATCTTTACCATTATGTACGGTGTGCTGCTTGTCCTTGCTTATAACAGAGTCATATGACAATTTAATATCTTCCGAAGTTATGGGAGTTGTAGCTGATTTTTCACCCAGTTTGATTTTCTGAGCTTTATTATCATATTCCACCGCCACGCCCAGTGCATCTGATACTGCCCGCACAGGTAGATAAGTCGTGTTGTTATAGGAAATAGCAGCGATACGGTTCCCCGATTGATCCTTAGGCGTCCATTGCTTGCCATTCACCTCATAGGTAATGCCCCAGTTCAAATGAGCGGTGATCTTCTGTAATGCCGGCGCTGCACTTGCACCGATCGTCATCCCGCCAACCAATGTTGCTGCAGATAGTAATGCTACAAACTTTTTCTTCAATGTTCCTTTTCCTCCTTTTTACTGTTCCCCCTATGAAAGGGCATGCCAGGTCATTATACATAATGAATGAATGAAACCGCAAGGCTTCCCGATTCTGGCATATTGCCATTTCATGTGATACGATTTGGCTTGTCCAACGATGGACATAACAAGACCAGCAGGATGGAGGAATTGGATCATGAAAATTCTAATGGTAGGCGCATCCGGTACACTGGGTACAGCGGTTCGCAAAGAGCTGGGGCAGGATCATGAAATTATAACAGCTGGACGCAGTGGTGCCGATATAACGATGGATATGTCCGTTCCTGAAAGTATTGCGGGCATGTACAAGGCTGTCGGATCCGTAGATGCAGTGGTTTGTACCGCGGGCCAGGCTTACTTTGGTCCTCTTCACGAATTGACGCCAGAGCTGAATGAAATCGCGGTTATGGGTAAATTGAAGGGGCAAATCAACCTTGTTTTGCTCGGGATGGACCATGTTCATGATCGGGGAAGCTTTACGTTAACCACCGGCATTATTATGGACAGTCCTATTATCGGAGGCGTATCTTCCGCCATGGCAGGTGGAGCGATTAAAGCCTTCGTTCAAGCCGCAGCCATTGAAATGCCGCGAGGGATTCGCATAAACAACGTCAGTCCCAATGTATTGGAGGAATCCATGAGTACATACGGCCCATACTTCCCGGGCTTTGAGCCGGTACCTGCCGGGAGAGCTGCGCTTGCCTACCGGAAAAGCGTGGAGGGTGCCCAAACCGGACAAACGTACACGGTTTATTAAAAAGAAATGGTACGCTGAAATATGGGATGAAGTACATTTTCGGAGATAATAAGTCCGCTTCCGTTTCAGGTCATAAACCTGTCTATAAGCTAAACGGAGGTCTTCCAAGGCGGAATGTTGTGGGGGATTGATCACTTCGTTAAAAGAGGCTGCTCACCGGAATAATTGAGCGGCTTCTTTTAGTGAAGCTGGTTGGTACCTGAGCCGCACCCAATCAAACAAAAAAACAATCCCTGCAGAAAAATCCTGATACTGCAGGGATTGTTTTCGGGAGCCTCTAAAAGAGACTCCCTCATGGGAGAGGAGAAACCGGACGAAGAGCTTATGGGGAAACGTAAGTCTTCTCCGCGGTTGTCTACGACATTCATTGATGTCGATATCTTTAGGATGCCCGGCAGGAGCGGAAATATACCTGACTTTGAAAAAAAATGAAGAGGGGGCATGTTTCATTTTTCATATGCGGCAGGATTATGTTACGATAATCAATGCTATGGCCGTCCATGGCCATGAATCTTGATGTGATGAAACGGGTGAATCGAGCAGTGAGAGTAGTATCCGGAAGTGCAAAAGGCCGACCGCTGAAAAGCGTTCCCGGCATGAGCACCCGTCCGACGACGGATAAAGTGAAGGAAGCGATATTCAGTATGATCGGCCCCTATTTCGACGGGGGAACCGTCCTTGACCTGTTCGCAGGCACGGGAGGCCTTGGCATCGAGGCGTTAAGCCGGGGAATGGATCGTGCTGTTTTTATTGATGTGGAGCAGCGGAGCATCGAGACGATCAAGGATAATCTGAAGTCCGTGCGCCTGCAGGACGCGGCAGAGGTATATCGCAACGACGCGGCAAGAGCGCTTAAGGTGCTGGAGAAACGGGGAGCGGCATTCGATCTGGTGTTTCTGGACCCTCCCTATAAATTCAAAAATGGGGATGAGCTCATGAATGATATGGCAGAGCGCAAGCTTCTTCGCGAGGGAGCCGTTATCGTTCTGGAATATGAGTCAGGGTACGAATATCCGGAGAGCTTCGGCCCTTTTCACGGCATGCGAACGGCAAGGTACGGCGAAACCGCCGTCACTATTTACAGATACGAAACCGTACAGGGACAAGCTGCCGGTGCGGATGAGGAGGAATCACACGATGACAACCGAGAATAATAGTACATATCGAATTGCCGTTTATCCAGGCAGCTTTGATCCTGTGACGATGGGGCATATGGATATCATTACAAGGGCTTCGAAGCAGTTTGACTTGCTGATCGTGGCGGTTCTTAACAACTTAAGCAAAAACCCGCTGTTTACGGTGGAGGAGCGGAAGGATCTGTTGAGAGAGGCAACCCGTCATCTGCCTAACGTGGAAATCGACAGCTTCCGCGACCTGTTAGCCAATTATGTGCGTCAGCGGAATGCGCAAGTGATCGTCCGCGGCATTCGGACCGTGACGGATTTCGAGTATGAGCTGCAGCTCGCCTCGACCAACCACAAGCTGAATCCTGACGCGGAGACGATCTTCATGATGACCCATCCGAAGTATTCGTTTCTCAGCTCAAGCCTGGTTAAAGAGATCGCTCATTTTAACGGCGATACGACCGATTTGGTTAGTCCCGAGGTCGATGCGGCTCTGCGTCGTAAATTCAACGCCGGACGCGAACAATAAGCGATGAAATCATCCACAGCGCTGCTGCAATCAGCAGGAAAACAACGATCTGTGATTGAAGAACGGACGGAAAGCCGCTCCACAGGCTGAAGACATTCCCGTTCTGTCCGGTCTCCGGCGGCTCTGTCCTGAAGGCAGGGACAATGGCGGCAGACAGGCTGCTCGCGGGCTTCCAGCATGCCAGCATGACCAGAAATGCGAGCAGGGAATGAACGATCCGCTTCAGGATAAAGGTGCTCCAGGATAGGCCTGCGTCCCGCATCAGGGAGAGGCTTTGCAGCTGCGCGCTCATTCCGCTCCAGGCAAGAACGGCAGACAAGACGGCAAGCTGCATGGCGCTGTTCGTAAAGGCTGAGCTGCTGATCGATGCGGATGCAAGGTGGATTTCCAGCAATCCCGATGTAAAATAAGAAGGAAGCAAGGGCAGCAAATATTCGGACAATACCCGGGTAAGCACGGCGAATAACAGGATAAAGCCGCCGGCCATCATTAAGGTTTGGACGGAGCGGGTGACGGAGTCTCCCAGCAGTCTCCCAAAGCTGCGGCCGTCCCTTCTGTGGGCTTCCAGCGCTGCAGCAGCGGCACGCTTGATTAACGGTCCTTGCCGGGCAGGCTTATTCAGCTGCGCTGCGACATTCGGATCATGCGGCTTTCTTCTGAAGAGACTGAACAGCCACGCGGCCAGGAGTCCGGTAAGCCAATGCACGATAAGCAGCAGGTAGCCCGCCGCAGGCTGATGGAGCAGGCCGGTCCCGATGACAACCAGAATCGTCATCGGATTGCAGAAGTGGGACATGGCGGCAAGCCTTCCCGCTTCTCCGGGGCCGAGGTCTCCCTGCCTGTGCATGGCGGCGGCCGCCTGAGCGCCGGCCGGATATCCGGCGGTCATACCCGTAATGAGCACCCAGCCGCCGCTGCCCGGCAGCTTGAATAGCTTTCGCATGAGCGGATCGAGCAGAACGCCTGCACCGTGGGCGAAGCCGTAGGCCATCAATATTTCCACCAGAACAAGAAATGGCAGCAGTGCGGGAAATACGATGTTCCACCATAATTTCAAAGCTTGCAGGGTGGCCTGAAAGGCGGGCTCGGGCGCGCTGACGACGGCCAGCACCAGCAAGAAGGCGGCTGCCCCCAGCAGGACTGTGCTGGCGAATCCGGACTGGGTTTTGGTGGCGTTGCCTTTATTCATAAGGAATCTCCTTTCGACGTAAACATAGCTAGTACAACTTTATGCAAGGGAGACAACCGTCAGACCAATCTTGGCGCGAGGCCCGGATTTAGAAGGCGAGGGAGAATGCGATGAAGAAGTCTGTTAAACCGAATGGCTTAAGAATTGTACTGTATTTATTGATGGTTGGATTAATGGTGTACCTGGTCGTGTACATGCCGACTCCTTATTTGATTTATCAGCCGGGCAGCGCCGAGGAGGTGCGGCCGATGATCCGCGTCGAGAAGAGCGATCCCGAGGAAGAGGGGACGTTCATGATGACGACCGTATCGGCCAGCTATGCGAACCTTGCCTTGCTGATGATGTCGACGTTCAATCCGAATGCCGAGGTTGTGCAAAAGGCTGAAAAGATGGGGGATCAGAGCAAGGAGGAATACGCGGCCACCCAGGTCTATTACATGAACTCCTCCCAATCGTCCGCTATGGAGGCTGCTTATCAGGCAGCCGGCGTTGAGTATGCCATTGAGCCAGCCTATGTGTTCGTGATGTCGATCCCTGACGATTCCGCCAATGCGGATCATTTCCATCCGGGAGACAAACTGATCCGGATTGACGGGCAGCCTGCGAAGGACAACGACAAAATCGCCGCATTGTTAAGCGGCAAGCAAGTCGGAGACAAGGTGTCGGTTGAGCTGGAGCGTGGAGGTAAGACCTTGAAGGAGGATGTGTCTCTCGTCAGCATCAAGGACGAAAAGACGGGAGCGGAGCGACCGGGTCTCGGGGTAATGATCGCCACCATGCAGAAGGTTGCGCCGAGCAACCCGGATTACGTGATCAACTTTGCGGATACCAGCATCGGGGGACCTTCGGCCGGATTGATCTTCACGCTGGAAATTTACAATCAGCTCACGCCGGGCGATTTGAGCAAGGGCTACCGGATCGCCGGAACGGGCACGATCGACAAGTCGGGCAAGGTAGGCCCCATCGGCGGCGTGAAGCACAAAATTGTTGCGGCCGACAGGGAGGAAGCCGAAATCTTCTTCGTGCCGACGAAGAACTACGAGGAAGCCAAGAAGCGGGCCGACCGGATCGGAACGGACATGAAGCTCGTACAAGTCGAGCGCCTGCAGGATGCGCTGGACTATCTGGAGCAGCTGCCGCCTAAAGAGTAAGGGGCGGCAGCCGATAGTCATGGTAGAGGTCGCGGACGTCCGCATTCGGGTAGGCGTTGGCGTACACCGCGGCGGCTTGAAGGTCGCGCGTAAGCTGGGGATGATCCAGAGCGGCCGGTTTAATGACGACCGGAAGGGAAGCGGTCTTCCTCATTGTTCTCAGAAGTTTTTTTCCAGTCTCATTGAACCCAAGCACCCGGATATAGCCCGGGCCACGGGCAAGCTCGCCGGGATTCATCCCGGCTTTCTGGTGGTTCAGCATAATATGCACCAGCATGCGCTGCAGCTTGGTACGGGTGTATCGCTTGGTCTTGAGCGAATCCAGCAGCGCATCCACGGAGCTGTTATCCAGCTTGGGGAGCATTCGGCGGATTCGATACTCAAGCCCTTCGGTCACTTCCAGACACTGCGCAAGCTGGTCAGGAGGCAACGTGAGCAAGGTCTGGAACAGCGGCTGACGGAACCTGTCCCAGTTCATCGGGGCTCTGCCTGACCGGATTTCGCGTTCCAGAATCCGCAGCGTATATTCGGGAATATATGGAGCAGCCGCTTCAACGCCCTGGCTGGCAATAATTCTGCGGACTGCCGTTGCGCTGGCGATGGATCCGGCCCCCGGCTCGGGGTCGTGATACTGAGCGCTTTCCCTGGAGATGGTGAAGGGCGCTATGGAGCTCTCTAGCCGTTGAAGCGCAATGAGGTAATGGAGCCCAAGCGAATTGTTCGGCTTCGTGAGCAGCTCCCGGAGTCCGGCAGCATCTTTCTCGGTAACGCCGAAGGCGGCTGCGGCTGCAGCGCCGTAGGCTGACGGGAAGCTTAGCCCTTCCGCAAGGCGGCGGTCGAGCTCTGCGCGAAGCCTGTCGGGTTCCTTGGCCAGGACGCGGGAGAGAGGGAGCAGCTGCTCCAGCGTCCCGCTTTCCGATCCGAAGGACAGGCTGTCCACGACGCCGGTTGCATGGAGGGTGGCGACCGCGCCGTACGCGAACCATTCCGCCGGCTGCACCGCATAGGTGACAGGCAGCTCGAGCACGAGGTCGACTCCCATGGCAAGCGCCATTTCCGTTCGGGCGCGTTTGCCGGCAATAGCGGGCTCGCCGCGCTGGAGGAACGGGCCGCTCATGACGGCGATTACCGCGTCCGCGCGAGTGATGCTTTTGGATTTATGAAAATGCAGCTCATGGCCGTTATGTAAGGGATTGTATTCAACCACAATTCCAACCGTTTTCACTGTTCTTCAACTCCTTGCTTAAGAATATAACATAATTCGATGCCGAAACTGCAAGAATAAACGCATGCGTAAGCGGCGTTGCCTGCAGTGCCTGCCGCGGCGCGCAAAAAGGATATCCGCACGGTTCTTAAAGGTAATCCTGTTGACAAAACTCCGGCTGAATCGGTATAATAATCTTTGTTTGTTTGGAGTGATGGATATGCTTATTCAATTTCGTAAATTGACAACCAGCGATCAACCGTTACAGTTCCATCAAACCGTGGATGTTACGAATGCCGTAAAGGGTCGGAAGGATATCGTCGCCGTTCAGCCGCTGCAAGTGGATTTGAAGGCAGTTCCGTCCGTCGCAGGCTCGGTAGACGTTCGGGGAAGCTTGGAAGCTGAGCTGGAGATGAAATGCTCCCGCTGCTTGAAGCCGGTCAACGAACATCTGCACATCCCTTTTCATGAAGTATTCCAGCAGGTGGAGAATCCTGAATCCATTCAGGACGAAGATGACGACACGACATATGTACAAGGCGAGAGTGTGGATCTCGCCCCATATGTGGAGGAAGCATTTCTTCTTCAGCTGCCGCTAGCTCCGGTATGCAGAGACGACTGCAAGGGACTTTGCCACAATTGCGGCAAGGACCTTAATGAAGGCTCCTGCGATTGCGATACGGAAGTAATTGATCCGAGGCTGGCCGGGCTAAAGGACTTCTTTAAATGATGATGGATATGATACCCGCGACAGCGGGTTGAACCGATAAGGAGGTGGGAACATGGCAGTACCTCAACGTAGAACGTCCAAAACACGTCGTGACAAGCGTCGTACTCACTTTAAGCTGGCTGTGCCGGGCATGGTGAAATGCGAGCAATGCGGAGAACTGAAGCTTGCACATCGCGTATGTAAAGTATGCGGAACGTACAAGGCAAGAGAGATCATCAAACAATAGTCTTTTCATAAGTAGTACTTCATCTCTGGTGAGGTGCTATTTTTTTTGTCCGCGTCCTCTTTCTTTTTAACGTGACATGATTTATACTTAACATTAGTACCAGGTTCTAATATTTACGACTAATTTACATATAGGTTTGAAGAATGGCGGCTATAATAGCGGCAGAAGGAGTTGTTTCGTCATCGATCGTTTATCTAAGAAAGACCGTCACAAGCGGCTGGTCCAGCTGATCGACGAGAATCCCTTTGTTACGGACCGCGAGTTGACGCGCCAGCTTAAAGTCAGCATTCAGACGATTCGCCTGGACCGGATGGAGCTCGGCATCCCGGAGCTTCGGGAGCGGATGAAGCAGATGGCCGAGCATTCCTACGATCAGGTTCGCTCGTTGTCGCTTGAGGAAGTCATCGGAGACGTGGTTGACTTGCAATTAGACAAGAGCGGAATATCGATATTCGAAATTCGTGAGGAGCATGTATTCAGCAAAACCCGGATTGCGCGCGGACATTATGTGTTCGCTCAGGCCAATTCACTTGCTGTCGCAGTAATCAACGACGAGATCGCATTGACCTCCTCGGCGGACATCCGATTTTTGAGACAGGTTAAGCTTGGGGAGAAATGCATAGCCAAGGCCTATGTCCGGAACATTGCGGGACAGAAGGCGAAGGTGGAAGTGTTTACTTATGTCTCCGATGAAATGGTGTTCCAGGGGAATTTCGTAATATACCGATCTGCAGGGGAATGACATAAGTGAAGGAGGAAATAGGCATGAGAATTGTCGTTGACGCGATGGGCGGCGACCATGCGCCGAACAGCAATGTGGAAGGCGCGCTGCTTGCAGCGAAGGAATGGACGGATACGGAGATTATCCTCGTGGGCGATCAGGCACGGATCGAGAGTCTGCTGCAGGAGCGTCCCTCCAATCTGAAGATCGTCCATGCCAGCGAGGTGATCGAGGCGGAGGACGAGCCCGTGAAGGCCGTGCGCCGGAAGAAGGATGCCTCGATGGTCGTTGCGGGCCGAATGATCCGTGAAGGCCAAGCGGACGCCATGATCTCCGCAGGTAACACGGGTGCCTTAATGACAACGGGCCTGCTCGTCGTCGGCCGGATGAACGGAATCGAGCGCCCGGCGTTAGCGCCCATGATTCCGACGCTTGACGGCAAAGGAATGCTGGCGCTGGATCTCGGCGCGAACATGGATTCGAAGCCGGAGCATCTGCAGCAGTACGCGCTAATGGGCAGCCTCTACCGCGAGAAGGTGCACGGAATCGCCAAGCCCCGCGTCGGATTGCTTAACGTCGGGACGGAGGCCGGCAAAGGAAACGAGCTGACGAAGCACGCATATCCTTTGCTTAAGGAGCTGCCGATCCATTTTGTCGGCAACGTGGAATCGCGCGACGTGATGAACGGCGTATGCGATGTGCTGGTGTGCGACGGTTTTGCCGGCAACATTCTGCTCAAATCGATTGAAGGAACGGCCGGCGCGCTGTTCTCGCTTCTCAAGGAGCAGTTCGGCAAATCGCTCAAAACCAAGCTCGCCGCCGCGCTCATGATGCCGGAGCTGCGCAGCTTGAAGTCGATGCTGGACTACAAGGAGCACGGCGGAGCTCCGCTGCTCGGCCTTGGCGGGCTTGTCGTCAAGAGCCACGGCTCATCGGATGCGAACGCGGTGAAGAACGGGATCCGCCAGGCGCGCACAGCTTTGCAGAATCAGTTGGTAGAGAGCATTTCGAAGGAAATCAGCGGGAAGTGAGTGAGGATATGAACAAGTTGCGTCCGGTCGGAATTATTGGCACCGGCAAATATGTGCCGGAGAAGATTTTAACTAACCAGGATCTGGAGAAGATGGTGGATACGAGCGATGAATGGATCGTCTCCCGTACCGGAATCAAGGAGCGTCATGTCGCAGCCGAGCATGAGGCAACGTCGGATCTGGCCTATCATGCTGCCGTGAACGCCCTGAAATCGGCGGGCATGCATGCGGAGGACCTGGAGCTGATTATCGTGGCTACCATCACTCCGGATATGTTCTTTCCGTCAACGGCTTGTCTGCTGCAGGATCGTTTGGGCGCCAAGAAGGCGGCTGCATTCGATCTCTCGGCAGCCTGCTCCGGGTTTGTATACGGACTGGCAACTGCCACGAATTTCGTGAAGACGGGCATGTACAATAATGCCCTGGTGATCGGTGTGGACTGCTTGTCGCGAATTACGGATTACAGCGATCGGAACACCTGCGTCCTGTTCGGCGACGGGGCCGGTGCAGCGATCGTCGGAGAGGTGCCGGAAGGCCGAGGGTTCCAAGCGTTTGATCTCGGGGCCGAAGGCGCAGGCGGCGCTCATCTGTACATTGAAGCCGGGGGTTCCCGACTGCCTGCTTCAGCGGAGACGGTAAATACGAATAAACATTACATTTATATGAACGGACGCGAAGTGTTTAAATTTGCGGTACGGGTCATGGGAAGCGCGACGGAGGCCGTGTTGGCCAAGGCGGGGATCGATAAGAAGGATATCGACTTATTCATTCCGCACCAGGCGAATATCCGGATTATCAAATCGGCGATGGAACGGCTTGAGCTTCCTGAGGAAAAGGTTGTCATCAACGTCGACAAGTATGCGAATACGTCGGCTGCGTCCGTGCCGCTGGCTCTTGTTGAAGCACAGGAGTCCGGCCGGTTGAAGCCGGGCGACAAAGTGCTCATGGTAGGCTTCGGCGGCGGATTAACCTGGGGCTCGTCCGTACTCATCTGGTGACATCATACATTTAGCGCGAATGGATCTTCGCGCATGAAGGGAGCCGACGATTGTGGGGAAAACAGCATTTATATTTCCGGGGCAGGGCGCGCAATCCGTAGGGATGGGACAGGATGCGTTCAACGCCGTCCCCTCTGCACGGGATATGTTTCAAACAGCGGATGACAAGCTGGGTTTTTCGCTCAGCTCCATCATTTTCAACGGGCCTGATGAAGAGCTTAAGCAAACGGCGAATACGCAGCCGGCTCTTCTGACGACGAGCATGGCCTATCTGGAAGCGATTCGCGGCACGGGGATTAAGCCTGACTTCGTGGCAGGCCATTCCTTGGGCGAATACAGCGCGCTTGTATGCGCCGGCGTCCTGACATTCGAAGAAGCGGTTTCGATCGTAAGGGCGCGCGGTGAATATATGGAGGCTGCCGTTCCGGGCGGGCAAGGCTCCATGGCGGCCGTCCTGGGCGCTGAGCGTCAAGCGCTGGCCGAGCTGTGCAGCAGCATTACGGCCGACGGGCACGTGGTTGAGCTTGCGAATATGAACTGCCCGGGACAGATTGTTATTTCCGGTTCCGCCGAGGGCGTTGCTGCCGCGGTGGAACGAGTTAAGGAAGCCGGCGGCAAACGCGCCATACCGCTTGAAGTTAGCGGACCCTTCCATTCTTCGCTGATGAAGGATGCTGCCGGCCGGCTAGGCGATAAGCTGGAGACAGCAACCTTCCAATCTCCTGCCGTACCGGTTGTGGCGAACGTGACGGCCCGTCCGGTGGAGGATGCTTCAGAGATTCGCGGTCTGCTGGTCGAGCAAGTGTACTCACCTGTATTGTGGCAGGACAGCGTCGAATGGATGATTGCGCAAGGCGTCGATACTTTTGTCGAGATCGGTCCGGGCAGCGTGCTTAGCGGCCTCATCCGGAAGATCGACAAAACCGTCAAGGTGATTAATGTGAACAGCCTGGAGAGCGCTGAGAAACTGGAATCTCTTATGTAACGAAAGAATAACGATCATTTTTTGAAAGGAGGTACAGGTATGAATGAAGGACTGAAAGGGCAGACTGCGCTTGTTACGGGTGCTTCCCGCGGGATCGGCCGCAGCATAGCGCTTGCACTCGCCGATCTTGGCGCCAACGTCGCTGTCAACTATGCAGGGAGTGAAGCTGCCGCTGCGGAAGTCGTGGAAGCGATCCGTGCCAAGGGCGTATCCGCTATCGCGGTTCAATCCAACGTTGGACGGGCCGATGAAGCGGATGCGATGGTGAAGCAGGTATTGGATACATTTGGTCGAATAGATATCCTTGTGAATAATGCGGGGATTACTAGAGATAATTTAATCATGCGCATGAAAGAAGAGGAATTCGATCAAGTGATCGAAACGAATCTTAAAGGGGTGTTCAACTGCCTGAAGGCGGTAACCCGTCCGATGATGAAGCAGCGCTACGGTCGGATCATCAACATTTCGTCCGTCGTCGGAGCGCTCGGCAATCCGGGTCAGGCCAACTATGTGGCCGCGAAGGCCGGCGTCATCGGTTTGACGAAGTCGGCCGCCCGCGAGCTGGCATCACGGGGCATTACCGTGAATGCTGTGGCACCGGGCTTTATCGACACCGACATGACGCGGGAGCTGTCCGAGGATATGAGAGAAGGACTGCTCGGCGGCATTCCGCTCGCCCGGCTGGGCCAGCCGGAGGAGATCGCCGGAGTTGTTGCTTTTCTGGCATCCGAGAGCGCCTCATATATGACCGGCCAGGTGCTGCATGTGGATGGCGGCATGTATATGTAGGAGCCGCCGTCATGGCCTAGACGCTGCAAGCGTCGAAACTATAACGTTTTCAAATGCCTTCTATGGCAATTTGAAGTCATATCTCGTATAATTACCAAGAGGAGGTGAGCCGGATGTCCGATGTATTGGAACGCGTGAAACGCATCGTTGTCGACCGCCTGGGTGTTGACGAAGCCGACGTGACACTAGAAGCATCTTTCAAAGATGACCTTGGAGCTGATTCTCTCGATGTAGTGGAATTGGTGATGGAATTGGAAGATGAGTTTGATATGGAGATCTCTGATGAAGATGCGGAGAAAATTACGACCGTAGGTGAAGTTGTAAACTACATACAATCTCATACCTAAGTCTTAAAGTTAAGTCCCGTTCTTTAGCCAGGCGGGACTTCTCCTCATTCAATCCCCGTATTCATGCAACCAATGATAGATTATTGCTGCATTGTCCTGTCCCGTTGAATCCTTGACCGGATGAAAGGGAGGGACAAGCAGTCCATATAGAGGTGAGCTTG
Source organism: Paenibacillus ihbetae (assembly GCF_002741055.1). NCBI lineage: Bacteria > Bacillati > Bacillota > Bacilli > Caryophanales > Paenibacillaceae > Paenibacillus > Paenibacillus ihbetae. The sequence continues at coordinate 5,450,153 of NZ_CP016809.1, forward strand.
ATGAAACGTAGAGTCGTTGTAACAGGAATGGGAGTCATGACCGCTCTCGGTCAGGACTTGGACACATTTTGGAACAGCCTGATGGAAGGGAAATCGGGTGTATCCCGCATTGAATCCTTTGATGTAAGTGAATACACCACGCAGATTGCCGCGTCGATGAAGGACTTCAATCCGGAGGATTACATGGACCGGAAAGAAGCCCGCAAAATGGACCGTTTCGTTCAGTTCGCCGTTGCAGCAGGCTCGAAGGCGCTGGAGGACAGCGGACTCGAGATCGGAAGCAATGTGGATGCCGAGCGTGTCGGCGTGTCGATCGGATCGGGCATCGGCGGACTCGGTACCTGGGAAGACCAGCACAATATTTTGCTGGAGAAGGGACCGAAGCGCGTCAGCCCGTTCTTCATTCCGATGATGATCGCGAACATGGCCTCCGGCCAAATGTCCATTAATCTTGGAGCCAAAGGCCCGAATACGACGCAGGTTACGGCTTGCGCAACCGGGACGCACTCGATCGGGGATTCGTTCCGTCTGATCCAGCGCGGCGATGCGGACGTCATGATCTGCGGCGGAGCGGAGGCTACAATCCGTCCGACCGGCATGGCGGGCTTCTGCGCGATGCGCGCGATGTCGACCCGCAACGATGAGCCGGAGAAGGCAAGCCGGCCGTTCGATACGGGCCGCGACGGATTTGTTATGGGCGAAGGCGCAGGGGTGCTTGTGCTCGAATCGCTGGAGCATGCTCAGGCGCGCGGAGCGAAAATCTACGCCGAGGTCATTGGTTACGGCCTGAGCGCAGACGCTCACCACATTACGGAGCCCGATCCTGACGGGGCGGCACGCTGCATGAAGATGGCGATCCGCGATGCGGGCATCTCGGCGGAGGAAGTGGACTACATTAATGCCCACGGAACGTCGACACCGGTCGGTGACCGGTCCGAGACCCAAGCGGTTAAGCTTGCACTCGGCGATCATGCTTATAAAGTGGCGGTAAGCTCCACCAAATCGATGACAGGCCATTTGCTGGGAGCCGCCGGCGGCGTTGAAGCGGTGATTTGCGGACTTAGCCTGAAGCATCAGCGCATCGCGCCGACGATCAATCTGGAGGATCAGGATCCAGAGTGCGATCTCGATTATGTACCTAATCATCCGCGCGAAGCCGATTTGGATGTCGTGATGTCCAATTCCTTCGGGTTCGGCGGTCATAATGCAACGATTATCCTGAAAAAATACGCCGAGTAAGGAGATAGTGTGTTGAGTGGAGATCTGAAGCAGTTACAGCATAAACTCCATATTCAATTTCGAAATGCAATGCTGCTGAAGCAGGCCTTTACCCACGCATCTTATGTAAACGAACACCGCTTCAGTCAGAACCAGGACAATGAGCGCCTCGAATTTTTGGGCGATGCCGTTCTGGAGCTGACCGTCAGCGAGTTCTTATACAATCTGTATCCGGACCGGCCGGAAGGAGAGCTGACCAAGCTGCGGGCTTCCATCGTATGCGAGCCTTCGCTTGTGCAGTTCGCCCTGAGCCTGGATTTCGGACGGTACGTATTGCTCGGCAAGGGAGAGGAAATGACGGGCGGACGTACCCGCCCGGCTCTTCTGGCTGATGTATTCGAATCGTTTGTGGGGGCGCTTTATCTGGATCAAGGACTGGAGGCGGTGCGTCAATTTTTGCACGATCATGTATTTCCTTCCATCACCGTCAATGGCCGTCCGCAGATGAGCGATTATAAGACCGAGCTTCAAGAACTGACGCAGCATCACAGCATGGGTGCCCTGGAATATCGCATCGTTGAGGAGCGAGGGCCGGCACATGAGCGGGAGTTTGTCTCAGAGGTATACATGGGAAGCAAATGTCTTGGACGCGGAAGCGGAAGATCCAAGAAGGAAGCCGAGCAGCAAGCGGCGGCGGTAGCGCTCAAGCAGCTGAAGCGCTCGGACGCCTGATGCTTCGCTTTAGGAATAGGACAAACAAAGAGCAAAGAGCAGTCAGGCAGATAACCGGATCCGGATGAAATGACTGTTTTTTGCTCTTTTCGTTGTCCAGCCATCCGATTAGGAGAGTCGACTTTTTTTGGAAGAACCGCTCCGTGCATAGACAGCGGAAAAGCCGATTCTGCTTGTGGTACAATAGCGTAAAGAGGTGATGGGTCGTATATGTTTTTGAAACGGATTGAGCTAGCAGGCTTTAAGTCGTTTGCCGATAAAACGGAGATGGAATTCGTACGCGGCATTACGGCTGTCGTCGGGCCGAACGGCAGCGGCAAGAGCAATATTTCCGACGGGATCCGCTGGGTCCTTGGGGAGCAGAGCGCCAAATCGCTTCGCGGCGGAAAGATGGAGGACATTATTTTTGCCGGCAGCGATGCGCGTAAGGCGGTCAACTATGGCGAAGTATCGCTTACGCTGGACAATGAGGATCATGTGCTTCCGCTTGATTTTCATGAGGTAACGGTGACCAGACGGGTGCACCGAAGCGGCGACAGCGAATATTTCATCAACAGGCAGTCCTGCCGGCTCAAGGATATTACGGAGCTGTTCATGGACACGGGGATCGGCAAGGAGGCCTATTCCATCATTGGACAGGGGCGTATCGAAGAGATTTTAAGCACAAGATCGGAAGACCGCAGGGGCATATTTGAGGAAGCTTCCGGTATTGTTAAATATAAATCGCGAAAAAAAGAATCCGTGCGCAAGCTGGATGAGACGGAGCAGAATCTGCTGCGCATCCACGATCTTGTCACAGAGCTTGAGGATCAGATCGGACCGCTGAAGGAGCAGTCCGAGAAAGCGATCCGTTACAAGGAGCTCCGCGAGGAGCTGAAGCATAAGGAAATATCGCTGTACGTATACCAAATTGAGCAGATTCATAACGCATGGAGCGAAGCGAATGCAAAGCTCGAGCAGCTGAAGGAAGAGCAGCTTGCCCTGTCAACGGTCGTTTCCGCGCATGATGCCAAGCTTGAGAGCGACCGATCGGCGCTGCGGCAGCTGGAGCAGGAAGTGGAGGACATTCAGAGCCAGCTTCTGCAATACAGCGAGCTGTTCGAGAAGAGCGAGGGGTACGGGGAAGTGCTCAAGGAGCGCCGCCGGAACCTGGAGCGCACGCGGGAGCAGCTGGAGGACAGCCTCCATTCGGGGGATACCCATCTTGCCGAGCGGGTAGAAGAGCTTGAGCGCATGAAGAGCAAGCTGTCGGAGCTGAAGCAGGAATTGATTCAGGTTCGGGATCAGCTATCGGCGGAAGAAGCCAAGCTGGTCGGCGTCACCGGCGGGATCAGCCAGGAGCAGGAGGAGAGCCTGAAGGGCAATTTGCTCGAGCTGATGAACCGGATGGCCCAAGCGCGCAATGAAATCCGGTATGCGGACCAGCAGCAGGAAGCGCTGGAGCGCCGGATGAATCGCGCTCAGGAGGAATCCGGCAAATGGGAGGCCTTGAAAGAGGATTTGCTTCGCCGCAAGGAGAGCATTGACCGCAGCATCGAACGCTTCGGCAAGGAAATTGCCGATCTGCGCAGCGGGTATATCAGCGAGAGCGAGCGTTACCAGTCGCTGCAAAAGCTGCTCGATGAGACGCAGGGCGCCCTCCGGAAATGGGAGCAAAAGCGCGAGGCTCAGATTGCCCGCCGGGATACGATGAAAGAGCTGCAGGATGACTTTGACGGCTTCATGCTGGGCGTTAAGGAAGTGCTGAAGGCTTCGCGCAAATCGGTGCTCCAGGGTGTCCATGGTGCGGTGGCGGAGCTGATCCGCGTACCGGAAAGGCTGGAGCTTGCCATGGAGACGGCGCTCGGAGCATCGGTGCAGCATATCGTCATGGATAATGAAGCGGTATCCAGGCAAGCGATCTCGTTCCTGAAGCAGCGGCAGCTAGGACGGGCGACGTTTCTGCCGCTGGACGTCATCCGGCCGCGGAACGTATCCGGGTCGGACCGGTCGCTGGCCGAAGGGGAGCCCGGGTTCGTCGGCTTCGGCTCCGAGCTCGTGCAGTACGATCCCCGTTACAGCAACATCGTCGGCAGCTTGCTCGGCAATGTCGTCATTGCCGAGACGCTCGAGCAGGCCAACAAGATTGCTGCGCGGTTCTCCTACCGCTTCCGTGTCGTTACACTGGAAGGGGATGTCGTTAATGCGGGCGGTTCGATGACCGGCGGAAGCCATCATAAGAAAACGAACAGCCTGCTGGGCCGCAAGCGCCAGCTGGAACAGCTGGACCAGGAGATCATGGAAACCGAGCGCCAGCTGGACAAGCTTCGCCAAGGCATGGAAGGCGTACGCACGCAAATGCTGGAATCTCAAGATAAGCTGGATTCGCTGCGCAAAGCAGGGGACGACAAGCGCATTGAAGAGCAGCAGGCGGCTGGAGACCGGAAGCAGCTGGAGCATGAGCTGCGTCACGTGCTGGAGCAGGCTGAGCTTGCCGGCGAGGAGAAGAGCAGCCAGGAGCAGGAGGCGAAGCAGATTCAGGAGGCGAGAGCCCGCGCAGAGAAGCTCCTGCAGCAGCTGGAAGAAGAAGAGAAGGCGACGCATCAGGCCATTCAAGCCGCGGAGTTTGCCCGTAAGGCGAATGAATCGGCCAAGGAAGAGCTGCAGAGCCAGCTTACGCTGCTCAAGGTTCGGGAGGGCAAGCTGGATCAGGAGACCTTCTCATTGGAGGAGCAGCTGAAGCGGCTGCAGTCCGATGTCGATAATCATGAGAAACAACAAAAGCAAAACCGCACGATGCTGGCCTCGGTGCAAGCTGACCTCGAGCAGAACGAGCGCGAAAGCGTCAAGCAGATCGAGAATTTGAACGAGTACAAGCTGAAGAAGGAAGAGGCGGCGCAGCAGCTCGAGTTCAAGCGGGCGGCGCGCACGGCTCTTGGCCGGAAGCTGGAGCTCGCGGAGAGCGAGACAAAGGAGCAGCGCATCCAGCTGAAAGCGGTGGAGGATAAGCTCCGCGAGACCGAAATCGGCGTTAACCGGCTCGACGTGGAGCTGGAGAACATCCTGAAGAAATTGAGCGAGGATTACGAGCTCAGTTACGAGCTTGCCAAGCAGCGCTACCCCGTACCGGAGGACGTAACGTCCGCGCAGCACGAAGTGCGGGATTTGAAACGCTCCATCGCAGCGCTCGGGGACGTAAACCTCGGCGCGATTGAGGAATTTCAACGCGTCAATGAACGCTATCAGTTCCTCAGCGAACAGAAGGCAGACCTGGTTGAGGCGAAAACGACGCTGTATCAAGTCATCAAGGAAATGGATGATGAGATGTCCCGGCGCTTTAAGCAGACCTTTGACGCGATCCGCCGCGAATTCGGAACCGTGTTTACGAAGCTGTTCGGGGGCGGTCGCGCAGACCTTGTGCTGATCGATCCGGATCGTCTATTGGAGACGGGTATCGATATCGTCGCCCAGCCGCCGGGCAAGAAGCTGCAAAATCTGCAGCTGCTGTCGGGGGGAGAACGGGCGCTGACCGCCATGGCGCTTCTATTCGCCATCCTGCATGTGAAGCCGGTGCCGTTCTGCGTACTGGATGAGGTCGAAGCGGCACTCGATGAAGCGAACGTTGTGCGCTTTGCGCAATATTTGCGCGAATTTTCCGAGCAGACGCAATTTATCGTAGTCACTCACCGCAAAGGAACGATGGAAGAAGCGGACGTGCTGTACGGGGTCACGATGGAGGAAGGCGGCGTTTCGAAGCTCGTGTCCGTCAAGCTGGAGAATGAAGAAGCGGAAATTGCCTGATAGAACATTTAACATGTGTGGAGGGAACTATGAGCTTTTTTAAGAGACTGAAAGAGAGCATTTCTAGCAAGACCGAGAATGTAACGAAGCAGTTCCGCGACGGACTCGAAAAAACGCGGAAGGGATTCATCGAGAAGGTATCGGATCTCGTGACCCGGCGCAAAAAAATAGACGAGGAGTTCTATGAGGAGCTGGAGGAGATCCTGATCGGTGCCGATGTAGGCGTCAACACGGTGATGGATCTGATGGACGACCTCCGGGCGGAGGTCAAAAAGCGCCGGATCGAGGATGCGGCAGATCTGCAGCCGGTATTGTCCGAGAAGCTGATGGAGCTGCTTCGCGATGACAGCAGCAACGAGCTCCGCGAAAATCCGGACGGCATTACGGTGATTCTGTTTGTCGGCGTCAACGGCGTCGGCAAGACCACAACGATCGGCAAGCTGGCTCACCGTTACAAGCAGCAGGGCAAGAAAGTGCTGCTTGCGGCAGGCGATACCTTCCGTGCCGGTGCGATCGAGCAGCTGGAGGTTTGGGGCGAGCGGGTTGGCGTTGAAGTCATCAAGCAGCAGGCGGGATCCGACCCGGCGGCTGTCATGTTTGACGCCGTACAAGCCGCCAAGCAGCGGCAAGCGGATGTTCTGCTCTGCGATACGGCTGGACGTCTCCAGAACAAGACGAATCTGATGGAAGAGCTTAACAAGATCTTCCGCGTGATCCAGCGTGAGATTCCGAGTGCGCCGCATGAAGTGCTGATGGTGCTGGATGCTACGACAGGCCAGAATGCGCTGAGTCAGGCGAAGCTGTTCGGCGAGAAGAGCGGCGTAACCGGTCTTGTCCTGACGAAGCTGGATGGAACGGCAAAGGGCGGCATCGTCATCGCTATCCGCCAGGAGCTGAACCTGCCGGTGAAGCTCGTTGGCCTCGGGGAGAAGATGGAGGATCTGCAGACCTTCGATTCCGAGCAATTCGTGCACGCGCTGTTTGCCGGGATGATCAAGGAAGACGAGAACCCGGCGGACCCGAATTGATCCATGTTCGCGAATCCGTTTGGGCATACATCGAAACACAACAAAGAGGCGAGCCTCAAGGTCTGGTGACCTGGGACCGCCTCTTTGCTATTCGGCAAGGCACGAGAAACGTGCCATATCCTTCTGCCCGTCGCTAAGTTCCAGGAATCCGATCAGGACGAAACGATGCGTACGAATTCGATCGACCGGAGCGGAATGATAGCCGTATCGGTCGGAGGGCCGTAAATGATCGGAGGCACCTTTAACGTGACGGTGCTTTCTTCGACCGCGGTTAGCGTTCCGATAATGATATCGCCGGACACCGCCACCTCGGTTTCGGATCCGATAAAGCCTTGGAGCCAATCTACAAAACGCATAGGGGGTCGCCTCCTTTTTTTTTGAATCATTAAGCGTATTTATAAATCATTAAGCGTAAATCAGACCGGACGTATTCGATAAACAGGTTACTGCACGGACGTGATATTGGTAAAAGGAATCAGAACAAGATCGCCTGAAGCCTCCCGGAGCTGAACGCCGTCGTCGGCCGTAGCCAGAACGACGCCTTCCAGGGTAACGAAGGTCGTGCCCACACGTACCCTCTGACCGATCCGGGCACCGAAATATTCAATAAGCTCCGGAATGATGATTAATCCGGTTCGAACCTGGTCCTCCAGCGATTCTACCCGTTCGGTTAAATGTTCGGTTTGCCGGCTGAGAAGCTCAACTTGGCGCGATAACGCCTTTACTTTGGCAGCAAGTCGTCTGCCGAACAGGATGCAGCACATGGGTCATTCTCCTTTCTGTCATCGTTTGTATTGTTCAATATCAGACTTTAGCTCGAGCAGGGAAGCCAGGCTTCGCTGCTCGGTGTCCCGGATGAGCGGCAATGCGCCGTGCACGTGGCCGGGCCCGTATTTCAAAAAGCGCTCAGTGCGTTCAACCCATTCGTCCAGCGGCTGCCGGTAATCGACCACGTACTGTCCAAGGCCGAAGGAGCACAGAAGGCTGTGCACTTTGCCCATCGTGCTGAAGGCAAGCACCGGCTTACCACCCCGAAGGGCTGCAAGGGATGGATGAAGCTTGAAGGAAATTAAATAATCGACGGATTGAATAAAGCTGTACGTCAGTTCAAGATCCATCAGAAAAGGAAGCGTTTCGATCGATGCGTGCGGCGACAGCTCCTTCACCTTCTGCTGCAGCTGCAAGCAAGTGCTGTAGTCGGAATAGGCATTGCCCGGATGATGGATGACCGGTATGAGCGCCAGGTGGTACCCCTTTCGGTTCAAATGCGAAAGCAGCTTCGTCATGTTGTCCATCGGGAAGGAAGAATACGAGAACACCACTACGCCAATAACCGGACGTCTCGAGAAACGCTTGACGGGAATGGCCGGCTGCCGGTATCCGAACACGATATCCGGAGCGACCTCGACATTTCGGTGAAACCTTGCCCGCTGCGCAATCGCTTGGGACCTCTCATCCCGGAACACCGCACGCTGGGCCGCCGAGATCATATCCCGATAAGCGGATACCTGATCCTCCGGCCAGGTGTGCTCGGGATAAGCGTCCACAATGCCGACGCCATAGACCCAGGTGGGCCTTCCCTTGAGCTGGGCAGGGAAATAATAATTGTTGAAGGAATAAGGCGTGATCAGATCGCCTCCGCCGATGATGAACGCATCGGTCTGATTCGGGTCCAGCCGGGAATTCCAAGGGTAGACGTGATGATTGTCAAAAATCTGGCGGAGGGTATGAAGGAACAGATCGTCCCCGAAATTTCCCATTCCGTAATATCCGGAAGCGGCAATTTTCATAACGTTTCACCTCCTTTATAGTCACGCCCGATCGCATAGGCGTTAACGGGATTTTTGCCAGGCCGGGAACAGATCCCCGCTGCGCTGGCTGATGCTGCTCCCGTAAATTACGCGGTGATATAACACGGCCGGAACCTGAACGAGAAGGTGATGCTCAAGCAAGCGGGAGGTAAGGTCGATATCTTCAAATATCCGGCCGAAGCGGTCCTCCCGGTCCCACCATCCTCCGACCGCCTTCAGCGATGCTGCTCGGTACATCCGGGGCACGAGGGGATGGGCTTGGGCGAAATGCCGCGAAGAACGGGTCTGCTCCGGCGGGTTCGCGCTGCTGATGGTGCCTTTCCAGACCGGTCCCATTTGTCTCGTACGGATCCACCACCCATACAAGGCTGTAGCCATCCCGGCTTCCGGTGCCTGGTCAAGGGCTTCGGACAGCAGCCGCACCGTATCGGGAGCAAGCCAATCATCGCCGTCCAGCTCCAGAATATAGCGGCCTCTTGCTTCCTCAAGCAGCCGGTTCATCATGACCGCCTTGCCGCGATTTCGCGAATGAAGGAGGATCTTAATGCGGGGGTCGGAATAAAAGCACGCTTCTTCAAGGGAGTCGTCATCCGAGGCGTCATCGCCGATGATCAGCTCCCAATCCTCGCTGGACTGCGCCAGCACCGATCGGATGCTCCAGCCCATGGTGTCTCTCATATTGTGTACGCTCATGAGAATCGAAACTGCCGGCTTCACTCGGGTAACAGAAGATGCTGTTTGTTGTGATGGGTCATGCATATGGGGCGGCTTCTGCTTAGTGGCGGCTATGAGCGGGACGATACATTCACGGTCATGGAGCTGGGAAAGCGGCATTCGGCTGGTGATGTTCCGGCTTCCGGAGCCTCCCATGCCCGAGCCTGCCGAGGCAGGCATTTCCATCCGAAAGAATTGGTTTGCGTCATTAGGCATCAGATCATCCTGAAGAAAGCGTGCTGCCGGTAGCCGGCTGTTCCATTCCGACAGCTGGTCCCGGAGCCATTCTCTCCGCCATAAGCAGGGGATCCCGTCCACGCATATACAGACAGCTTCCCGGGGGATCTCGGAAGTCCAGTCAAAGGATCGGAGCCATTGCCTATGGGCAGGAAGACTCAAGCTGCTTGACATTATCCACCCGCTGGAAGCCCAGCGTACATCCTCGAGAATTCGGTCGCGGTATGCGGCTGTCTCGTCCCTGGTGAAGCCGAAGGGCCGGGCCTGAAGGATATCAAACGGCTTCATATTCCGCCGAGCCCTCTGAGGCGAAGCGTTTCCGCGATGACCTGATCCGCCGCCTTTCCGCGCTCGATCCAGCGGTTGCTGTGCGCATAGGCGATTCGGGCCTGCTTGCTCTCCTCCGTGTCCGGGTGCTTTAGAAGGTAGCCAAGCTTCGAGATGAAATCCTCGTGGGTGGTCGCGGTTTTGACATGCGGCTCCATGGCGATGCACTCCGGCAGGGCGGTCGATAGTACGCGGACGCCTGCGGCCATATACTCATAAGCTTTTACCGGATTGGTTGCAAGCGTAATCGGATGATATTGAAACGGGATTAAGGCAACATCGATATGGCGGAGATAGCGCTTGAGCTCATAGTGGGGCTTTTCACCGAGAATATGCACATTGGGAAGCTGCGAATAATCTCCCGAGCTGCCGTAAGGAGCGCCGATCGATACGAAATGGACGTGGGGAAAGGCGGCCGCCGCCTTAGCGAACAGCTCATGATCCACCCAATACGCCCAAGCCCCGATATAAGCGGCAACGGGACCCTCCGGCAGGTCGGCGGGACGGTCGGATGCCGGGATATGAAAAAAGGAAGGATCTGCTCCGTTCGGAATCAAGGTTAGTGGTTTATCCGGATACGCAAGCGAAAGACGGGTGTGAATAACTTCGGCCGTGCACACCACATGGTCTGCCGATTCGATCATCTTCGGCTCGTATTTCGCCCAGTGCGGAAATTCGTCACAGCAGTCATAGATCGTAATGTCCGGCTTGAACAGCGTCTCAATGCGGGTCCGGAGCTTGGACCAGGTCGTCCAGACGACAACCGGGTGTTCCTTGCGAAGAGCGGGGAGCTTCTTGTACAGAAACGCCTTCGTATCCGTAAATAGATAGACATTCTCTTCGATCTCTGTAAACTCTGAATCCAGCGGTGCCAGGTTTTCGAAGAAAACCTGATGACCTAGTGCGCCTAATTGAGTCATAAGCTGCTGCGGTCTTTGCTTCATATACGACCAGTTCATCGTTCTCGGATAAATGATAACAGCCAAGAGGTTTTCCTCCTTTCTTTGGTTCTAGGGTTACTATATGCATTGATAGCTTTTAAGATTGGACGATTGAACAGGAAGAGCCAAAATGGTTGATTATGATGCTAGGGACGGCAACGGAATCGGAACGATTCTACCAATCTTTCATATAATGCTGGGGATGAAGATATCCATTACCGGGTGAGGAGAGTGAGAGTTGTGGATAAAAAGGTGCTTGTCGTCTTCGGGACGCGACCGGAAGCCATCAAAATGGCTCCCTTGGTCAAGGAGCTGGAGCAGACCCCGGGCTTTACGCCGGTCGTCTGTGTCACCGGGCAGCATCGGGAGATGCTCGATCAGGTGCTCCAATTTTTTGATATTCATGCTGACATGGATTTGAAGTTGATGAAGGAAGGACAGAGCCTGTACAGCTTGAGCGCGGATCTGCTCCGGGGGATGGAGGAGGTCCTGCAGAAGAATAAATATGATATGGTGCTGGTCCATGGCGACACGACGACGGCTTTCATCGGAGCCTTGGCGGCATATTATGCGAAGGTGCCGATCGGCCATGTCGAGGCGGGTCTTAGAACCTATGACAAGTACGCGCCTTTTCCCGAGGAAATGAACCGGGAGTGGATCGGGCGGGTTGCGGACATGCATTTTGCCCCGACGAAGCTGGCGGCGGAGCATCTATTGGAGGAGAATCGGACCCGGCATATCTACGTAACGGGAAACACGGGGATCGATGCGATGAAATGGACGCTGAGTGCGCCGTTTACGCATCCGCTGCAGCGCAAGCTCAGAAAGGATACGCGCTGGATTCTGATGACCATGCATCGCAGAGAGAACTGGGGCGAGCCGATGAACCATGTGTTTCAAGCGATCAAACAGCTGGTCCGGGAAATTCCGGACATCGAGGTGATCTATCCGGTGCATCCGAATCCTGCGATTCAGAAGGCGGTATCGGATGGATTGGCGGGAGAGGATCGGGTGCACCTGACTGCACCGCTGGATGTCGTGGATCTGCACCATATCATGAAGCGCTCGTACATGGTGCTCACCGATTCCGGCGGCATTCAGGAGGAGGCTCCTTCTCTTGGCAAGCCGGTGCTTGTTCTGCGCGACAAGACGGAGAGGCCGGAAGGCGTGATCGCGGGAACTTTGAAATGCGTTGGGACAGAGACGGAAGCCGTCGTAAAGGGAATCAAGGAGCTGCTATTCGATGCGAAGGCATACGCGGCCATGGCCAAGGCGGCCAATCCGTTCGGGGACGGCACCGCCTCTGCCCAAATCGTAAGCGCAATCCGCGATTATTTTGACTCAACTGATAGATAGGTGCTTTGCGGCTCGCTGGATTTTGCCTCCCGCAAAGGTTTATAATAGAAGATAAGATCTAAAGCGAAAGGATTTTTAGTTATGGCAAATACGCACGTTTATCCGCGCAGGGAGGAAATCGCTAATGCCATTACCCATGGCATAGGGGCGGCGCTCAGCGTGGCCGCGCTGGTGCTCCTGATCGTGTTTTCCAGTCTGAAAGGCACGGCATGGCATGTGGTGAGCTTCACGATTTACGGTACGACGATGCTGCTGCTGTATTTGAATTCCACGCTCGTGCACAGCCTCAAGGAGGGGAAGGCGAAGGACTTCTTCGAGTTCATGGACCATTCCTCCATCTACTTGTTCATTGCCGGGACCTATACGCCGTTTCTGCTCGTCGCCGTCCGCGGCACGCTTGGCTGGAGCCTGTTCGGCGTGGTATGGGGAATTGCGATTGCAGGCTGCATATTTAAAGCGTTCTTTGTGAAAAAGTTTCTGTTTCTGTCGACCATCTTTTACATTGCAATGGGCTGGCTGATCGTGATCGCCTGGAATCCGCTGACCGCCGTGGTTGCGCCCCAAGGCATTAACCTGCTTGTACTTGGAGGCCTTCTGTACACGCTGGGCACGATTTTCTATGTATGGCGCGGCTTCCCGTATCACCATGCCATCTGGCATTTGTTCGTGCTGGCCGGTTCGGTCCTTCATTTCTTTGCGATTTTGATATACCTTCTTCCGATCGGATGAAGGGCTGCATACACCGTTGATCACCAAATTGAAGGATGACAAGGGAAATATCTTGACATCCTTCTTTGTTTTATGTATGATAAGTTTCGTTAAGTGAACTGTAAAGTGTTTTTCCTTGACGAGGGGGTGCCCTGCATGAGTCAGGAGAATCGGCTCGAGAAGACGAATCGGATCAATCTGTTGTTCGATTTCTATGAGCAGCTGCTGACAGAGAAGCAGCGGACCTTTCTGAAATATTACTTTCTGGATGATTTCTCCCTGGGGGAAATCGCAGGAGAATTTGAAATCAGCCGTCAGGCCGTTTACGAGCATATTAAACGCGCGGAGCAGGTGCTGGAGTCCTATGAAGAGAAGCTGGGGCTTCTGAAGAAGCACGACGCGCGGATCCGTGAGCTGGATAAGCTTCAGGAACGGCTCGCGGTCAGCGGATTGAATGATGAAGAGAAACACGTGATGACCGACATGGTTGAACGATTGAAGATATGGGATTAAGTACGAACGGAGGTGGCGGATATGGCGTTTGAAGGATTGACCAGCAGACTGCAGAACGTATTCAGCAAGCTTCGCGGCAAGGGCAAGGTATCCGAGGAAGATGTAACAGCCGCCATGCGTGAGGTTCGGCTCGCGCTATTGGAAGCCGATGTTAACTTCAAAGTGGTTAAGGATTTTGTGGCCAAGGTGAAGGAGAAGGCCATCGGGAAAGAAGTGATGGACAGCTTCACGCCCGGCATGGTCATCATCGATATCGTTAATAAAGAATTGACCGAGCTGATGGGGGGAACCCAGTCGAAGCTGGCCAAGAGCAGCAAGCCGCCTACGGTGATCATGATGGCGGGTCTGCAAGGTGCAGGTAAGACGACGACCTCGGGCAAGCTGGCGAAGCTGCTGCAGAAGCAGAACAGCCGCCCGCTGCTCGTTGCAGGCGATATTTACCGTCCGGCTGCGATCAAGCAGCTTCAGGTGCTTGGCGAACAGATTAAAGTGCCGGTGTTCTCGCTCGGAGACAAGACAAGCCCGGTGGAGATTGCAAAGCAGGGCTTGCAGCATGCCAAGGACAACGGCCATGATTATGTCATTATCGATACCGCCGGACGCCTTCATGTCGATGAAGAGCTGATGGAGGAGCTGAAGCAAATTCACAGCGCGGTGAACCCCGATGAGGTTCTGCTCGTGGTGGATGCCATGACAGGTCAGGACGCGGTGAATGTGGCTGAGAGCTTCAATCAGCAGCTGACACTGACCGGCGTCGTGCTGACCAAGCTCGACGGCGATACCCGCGGCGGCGCGGCATTGTCGGTCAAGGCCGTAACCGGATGTCCGATCAAGTTCGCCGCGCTCGGCGAGAAGATCGATGCGCTTGAGCCCTTCCATCCGGAACGGATGGCTTCCCGGATTCTCGGCATGGGCGATATGCTCTCCTTGATCGAGAAGGCGCAATCGAACATCGATGCCGACAAAGCGAAGGAAATGGAACGTAAAATGCGCAACGCGGAGTTTACGTTCGAGGATTTCCTGGAGCAGATGGAGCAGGTGAAGAAGCTCGGACCGCTCGATCAGCTGATGGATATGATCCCCGGCATGGGCAAGATGAAGCAGGCGAAGGATCTCAAGGTGGACGAGAAGCAGATGGGACGCATCGAAGCGATTGTGCACTCGATGACGACCGAAGAGAAGCAGCAGCCTGATATCATCAACCATAACCGCCGCAAGCGGATTGCCGCAGGCAGCGGAACATCGCTCGCCGAGGTGAACCGCCTCATCAAGCAATTCGATGAAATGCGGCGCGTCATGAAGCAGTTCTCGGATATGATGGGCCCTAAGGGCGGCAAGAACAAGGCGTTGAAACAGCTTAAAGGATTAACCGGCAAAGGAATGAAGTTTCCTTTCCGTTAAGAAGGATAGATGCAAGGACATCTGTTGAAGGAGGTGAATGTTGAAATGGCAGTACGTATTCGTCTGAAACGCATGGGTGCTCACAAGGCTCCTTTCTACCGCGTGGTGGTTTCCGATTCCCGTTCCCCGCGTGATGGTCGTTTTATCGAGGAAATCGGTTATTACAATCCGGTTGCACAACCGGTTGAAGTTAAGATCGATGAGGAAAAAGCTCTTCAGTGGCTTCAAAACGGTGCGCAAGCATCCGATACCGTTCGCAACTTGCTGAGCAAAGCGGGCGTTATGAAGAAGTTCCATGAGCTGAAGCATCAGAAATAAGACTGATCGCGAGGGTTATCTATGGAAGAATTAGTTCGCGTTATTGCTAAGGCTTTAGTGGATCATCCAGAAGATGTGACTGTTAAGACAGTTGAGAAGGAGCACCTGATTGTATATGAGCTGCACGTGCATCCTGACGATGTCGGGAAGGTCATAGGCAAGCAGGGGCGTATCGCCAAATCACTGCGTACAGTCGTAACATCAGCGGCAGTCAAAATGGATAAACGGGTGACCGTTGATATCATTTCTTAAAATATACGAAAGGGGGTTAGGATGCATGTCCTAGCCCTTTTTCGTACATGCTGAAGAAATCGGGGTTACTCTCATGTCAGCGATCATTCATTTTGTGTGCAGGAGGAACACCATGTCAGAGAAGTTATTAACGGTAGGTAAAATCGTAAACACGCACGGCATTCGCGGCGAAGTCAAGGTCATGCCGTATTCGGATTTTGCAGACCAGCGCTTTGCGAGCAAGAGCAGGCTGCACATCGTTCCGGAGAAGGGAAGCCCGGTTGAGGTTACGGTGGAGACATCCCGCTTTCATAAGAATATGTATATTGTGAAATTCAAGGAGCTTCACGGCATTAACGAGGTCGAGAAATTCAAGGGAGCTCTCTTGAAAATTACGGCCGATCTTCAAGAGGAGCTTCCGGAGAACGAATATTACTTCCATGAGATCATCGGATGCCGTGTCGTCACGGATGAGGAGCCGGCCGAGGAGCTCGGCGTCATCTCCGAAATTTTGACCCCGGGCGCCAACGATGTCTGGGTCGTGAAGACGCCGAAGGGCAAACAGATTTTGCTCCCGGCGATCCCTGATGTGGTGCTCGATGTGGATAAAGAAGCCAAGCTGATCCGTGTTCATCTGATGGAAGGGCTGTTATAAACGATGAAGATCGATGTGTTGACGCTGTTCCCGGAAATGTTCGATGGCGTGTTTCATTCGAGTATTCTGGGCAAGGCTGCCGAGAAGGAGATTGTGAAGCTGAACGCCATCAACTTCCGTCCATATGCGGGCAATAAGCACGGTACAGTGGATGATACTCCGTACGGCGGCGGAGGCGGAATGGTGCTGAAGCCGGACCCGATCTTCGCGGCGGTGGAGGATATCTTGTCAAAGACAGAGCTTCCAGAGGGGCTGGGCTCGACTGAAGCGAACGATGATCCTTCCAATGAATCGGTAGGGCGGAAGCGGCCTCGGGTTATTCTGATGTGTCCGCAAGGGGAGACGTTTACCCAGAGCAAAGCGGAGGAGCTGTCGCTGGAGGAGCATCTCATCTTCATCTGCGGTCATTATGAGGGCTATGACGAGCGAATTCGGGAGCATCTTGTAACCGATGAGCTGTCCATCGGAGATTATGTTCTTACCGGCGGGGAGCTGCCGGCCATGGTGATCATCGATTCCGTTGTCAGGCTTCTGCCTGGCGTGCTGGGCAATGAGACGTCAGCTGTAACGGACTCGTTCAGCACCGGACTGCTTGAATATCCGCATTATACAAGACCCGCTGAATTCCGCGGCTGGAAGGTCCCGGATATTCTGCTCAGCGGGCATCACGCCAATATCGATCGATGGCGGCGTGAGCAGGCGCTCCTGCGCACATGGCAGCGGCGTCCCGAATTGCTGGAGCGGCTCGAGCTGTCCAAGACGGATCAAGCCTTTCTCGATAAGCTGCGCCGTCAAACCGAAGAACATACCGAATCATAGCAATAAGGGAAGAGGCCTGAAGCATCCGGGCCTTTTTTTCGTTTTTCTCATAATACAAAGGCCGTGCCTTACATAAAGTAGTGATAATCTGAATTATTAAGAGGGCCATCCGATTCGTGCGGTGTATGCGGTAACGGCTGCTTCAGTTGCCGGCATAATCGATAAGAATGAAGCGCAGTGCATTAATTACTCGTTGTATGGGGGATCGACGACAGAGCGTAAGGGGTGAGAGGGACTTATGCGGGGGAGAAGAAACGGCGGGCGGCCGAGAGCAGGGATTCGGGAAGCTGGATCAGGCACGATTCGAGTAAGGAAGGCGCACTCGACGCAGTATATCACGTTGACACAGCAAATAGCGGAATTGCTCAGCACCTTCGCGCGGCAACCGGAATACGAGGATTTTACCAGAATCAAAGCGACGCTGCAAAGCTTGAATGAGGTTGTCTCCAAGATGGGATTTACGGCACGGGAGCGGCGGGCATTCCGGCAGACGGTACAGCAGGTAGCTACGATTCCGAATACGAATAACTTGCCTCAGATATGGACCAGGATCGATGCCGCGCTGGGTCTGATTCGGTCTTACGGTGAGCGGATCGGAGTCGAGGAGGCAATCGTTCAGGTCATAACCGGTTTACAGGAGGAGGTTCCGGGAACCAAAAGCCCCGGTGCTGACCCAGAAGATCCGGTGAATCCGACCAACCCGTCACTGCTTGACCGAACGGGAGCTGATAAGGATCCCGGGCAAGGGACGAGAGTGCATCTTAGCGCGTTTGTGCAGGAGGTAAACGTACAGCCAAGCCGCTTCGAAGATACGTCTCGGCAGCGTGCACAGCCCCGGGAGTCAACGGGAGAGATGCTTACGCTCCTGCCGTCCAGCGGGACGGAAGCGTTATCGGAGCCTTTCGATCAACAGCTGAAGAGCGGTGCACACGCGCATTTGGTGGAGGTCGCTGAGCAGGAAATGCCTGCTCTTGAGCCGGAAACGGCATCGCACGCCTTACCGCCTGCGGCAAGGACAAGTTCAGAGGTTGCTCGGGAGGATACCGTCCAGCAGGACCCGGAAGGCTTGCAGCGAAGGTCCCAGCACGAGCCGGGTGCCGCTGATGGCCAGGGGCGCACAGATGCAATAGAAATGTCGGGACCGGCCGTTCCAGAAGGGAAGACATTACCGATAGCTCCAACAGAACTGGAGGAGGGATCGGGGGAAGAGACAGCGGGAACAACAGAGACAGTCTCACTTGCACCTCAGGAACTAGCCAGAGCCTCCGGAGAAGACGGAGGTCGTCCAACCGGAAGTATCGGGCCGGCCGGCTTGCACAAGCCCTCAGGGGCCTCTGAAGCGATGGAGGCTGCAGAAACTGCAGGAGCGATCAGCTCAAGGGTACCGCATGGCCCGGAGAACGAAAGGGATCAAGCCGATGCCGCCCGTATCCAAGCGAGCGGACCGCCAGGACCGGGTCTATCCGAGCCGGTGATCGGAGGCACCTTGCTGTATACGGGGGAAAGCGGAACCCAGCTTGTCAAACCCCAATCACCTGTCGTTTTTACGGCTAGCACGGTGCAGGGGGTGTCGTTTAACGGCACCGATGCATTAACGATTACGTCAGCGGGGTTCTACTATCTGGAATGGAGGATATCACTCCCGTCCGTTCAATCCGTCCCTAGCGCTTTCGGAATCGTCCAGGATGGAAATACGAGCGGCACAGCCGGCCTTCATACGAGTCAAGGCAAAGCCTTAGTGTCGGGATCCGCCGTCTTGAACTGTAGTGTTGGCAATACGCTGGCGCTTTATAATCATTCGCAGGCGTCAGTATCGATAAAAGCCTCCCAACTATCCATATCCAAAATCAGAAATTAGTTTGTTGGTGCATCGTTCTAATTGATGGGTAATATGTACTTGTGAACAACGAGAAGGTCTAGGAGGTATACGGAAATGACTGAACATACCAACCATTACGAATCCAGCAACGAAAAAAACGACAATACCGATGTCCAGTTCCGCACAGTGGACGATATCCTCGAATATTACGGCAAGCGTCATAAAGGCATCCAGGATGCAAAAGAATCCGTGAACTAACCGCTCCCGAACCACCTTCGGCTTGTAACCGCAGGTGGTTTTTTCATTGGAATACGCCAAGATCTGGCTTAACGAACAGACGGATCAACAATTTTACTTGATTCAGCCCATAAAATATGTTAATATTTCTTTTGTTGTGAGTACGGTGGTCCGCTGCGGATAATGAAGGAAACGAATGATGATTTCCGGAAGATGCAAGAACGCCTGTGTGAGAGGAGGGAGTCCTAGATGAATATCGTACAAGCGATTACTCAAGAACAACTGCGCAAGGATATTCCGAGCTTTCGTCCTGGTGACACTTTGAAAGTGCACGTTAAGGTTATCGAGGGATCTCGTGAGCGTATCCAGCTGTTCGAAGGTGTAGTAATTAAACGTCGCGGTGGCGGAATCAGTGAGACTTTTACGGTTCGTAAAATTTCTTACGGTGTTGGTGTGGAAAGAACTTTCCCAATCAACTCGCCAAAAATCGAGAAAATCGAAGTGGCTCGCCGTGGTAAAGTGCGTCGTGCGAAGCTTTATTATCTTCGTGAACTGCGCGGTAAAGCAGCGAGAATTAAAGAAATTCGTCGTTAATTACAAGGCGGTAAAGGGGGCTTGTGCGTATATACAAGCCCCTTTTGTATATCCAAAATTTGCGATAGAACGACGTAATCGTTAGAGAAGGACGGTGGATTATGCAGAAAAATCATGAGGGAGCAATGGATCCTGGTGTGGAGAAACCGGCCAAGAAGGCAAAGAATGAATTATTGGAATGGCTGAAGGCACTTCTCATCGCCCTGGTACTCGTTGTTCTGATTCGCTGGCTTCTCTTCAAACCGTTTATCGTACAAGGTCCATCTATGGAGCCTAACTTCGTATCCAATCAAAAGCTGATCGTAAATGAGATCCTGTACGATTTCCGCAAACCGGAGCGGGGGGAAGTCATTGTGTTCCATGTACCGGACGAAGGCAGGGACTTCATTAAGCGCGTCATCGCCGTTGCGGGAGACACTGTCAAAGTGGAAGGCGATAAGGTGTTTGTCAATGGAGAGCAAATCAATGAAACCTACATACAGGAAGCAATTGATCAGGCCCATGCGGAAGGCAGATTATACAACAATACGGATTTCCCGAACTCCTTCGTCACTGAAGGGGTCGTGCCTGAAGGGCATGTATTTGTGATGGGAGATAACCGGTCGAACAGCACCGACAGCCGGATGATTGGATATGTCCCTTTGGGGGATATTATTGGTCGGGCCGATTTGGTTTTTTGGCCGCTGAAAGATATTGGGATCGTCAATCATTAACGGTTTCGATCTAGTTTAAAATCGCAAGTTGTTTTCAGAGTATAGTGAGGTGACGACGTTTGACAATACAATGGTTCCCCGGACATATGACCAAAGCGCGCCGCCAAATTCAGGAGAAGCTGAAGCTCATCGATGCGGTCATCGAGCTGATTGATGCGAGGCTTCCGCTCTCCAGCCGAAACCCGATGGTTGATGAAATTCTGCAGGGCAAGCCGCGGCTGATGCTGATGAATAAAGCCGATTTGGCAGACCCCGAAGTTACGCGGCAGTGGATTGCTTATTTCAAAGAGCAAGGACAGCCGGCCTTCCCGGTTGACGCATCCACCGGCACGGGAGTCAAGGAGATTCCCGGCCAGATCAAGCTGCTGCTCAAGGAGAAGATCGACAAGCAGATCGCCAAGGGTATGAACCCGCGCGCGATGCGTGTCCTGATCGTGGGCATACCGAATGTGGGCAAATCTACCCTGATCAACCGGCTAGCCGGCCGGAACATTGCGGAGACGGGAGATCGCCCTGGAGTCACTAAGGGACAGCAATGGATCAAGGTTACCGGCGGCGAGATGGAGCTGCTGGACACCCCCGGTATCCTGTGGCCGAAATTCGAGGATCAGAATGTCGGTTACCGGTTGGCCGTGACCGGAGCGATCAAAGAGGAAATTCTGAATGTGGAGGATATTGCGTTTTTTGCAATCAAATATTTCTCCAAGTACTATTGGGATGCGATGAGCGAGCGCTTCGATCTGAAGGAGCGTCCGAGCGATTTCGAGAATCCGGATGAGATCGTGTCCGTCATGGAGGCCATCGGCCGAAAGCGGGGATGCATCGTCAGCGGAGGAAGAGTCGATCTGGAGAAGGCATCCAGCATCTTCCTGCGGGAGCTGCGTGCCGGGAAGCTGGGCCGCTACTCCATGGAGGCCCCATATTAAGCCGTTCATCATACCCGTACGCATGCAGAAGCTGCGGGCATAAAGAGCAAAAACCGTCCTTCGGCGTTAGCCGCAGGGCGGTTTTTTTGTGCCTGAGGAATGCTGAAGAGCGTACGTTAGTCGCCTGTCGATTCGCGTAAGATTGGCTTTGTCTGGATGTGGGTGACTTGATAAGGCTGCGAAGGCTCTTTAATCCGGGATAACAGCATGTTTGCTGCCGTAATCCCCATTTCATTGCTGTAAATGTGGACCGTCGTCAAATGAGGCTCAACGATGCGCGATTCATTGGCGTTGTCAAATCCGGTGACGACGATGTCCTCCGGAATGTGAAGGTCTTTGTTTTTGAGCGCTTTCATGACATTCACCGCAATAAAATCATTGGCGCATACGAAGCCGGAAGGCAGCTGCTTCATCTCGCCCAGCCGCTTGTCCATCCAGTCGGCATCGGAGAAAAATTCCCGATCCGGGTTCAGGACGCACTGGTCAAGGTCGAGGGGAATGCCCTTCTCGTTCAATGCGCGTGTAAAGCCCGCCCAGCGCTCATGAAAGCTTTTGCAATGATGATAATCCCCGATAAATCCTAAGGTTCTGCACCCTTTATCGATCAGCTGCTTCGTTAATCGGTACGTGCTGTGCTCGTTCTCCATCAGCAGCAGGTCGGCCTCCAAATCAGGGTAGAACAGGTCAGCCGCGCAGTCGATGAAGATGGTCGGCACGCCGAGGCTTGTAATCTTCTTGCTGTACTCCAAATCAAACAGCTCAATGCAGATGATCCCGTCCACCTTGGAGGCCTCGAAATTGTTGGGCAGCATGAGCGAGGACCTGTCGATGTCCCTGACGATATGAATGGATAAATTATAGCCTTCGTCGCTGATCCGCTTCTCCAAGCCGCTGATGAGCCGCGACCCGAAGTGGGAGTTGCTCGGCATATTTGCGGTGAGCAATGCGATATTGCCCGGTTGTTTTGATATTAGACTGTCCGATTCCATGTACGCAAACTGCTTATATTTAAGCTCGATCGCTTTCTTAATGACCTTATTGCGGGTCTCGTCCGGGATGGTGGCGCTGCCGTTCAGCGCCTTGGACGCCGTGTTCCTAGAAATGCCGAGCGCATCGGCGATGTCCTGGATTGTGACTTTCTCTTTTGCCATGTACGGGAGTTCACCTCGAATTCAAATTCACACCTAAAGTCCGCAGCGCGGCCGTTAAGGACTTGCGGCTTGATTACCTTATGTCCAATGTATAATAGATCAGACAAAATAGCAACTTATACTTTACAAATGCACAACTTTATTTACATTTACACACTGCCATTTCGTTATATTAAGAAGGAGAGACGATCTGAAATTCTCGTTTCATTTCTCCTAACAGGGGATATCGGCGAATTTCCGAGCGCTGTAGGCTTTGGTTTATCACTTCACAGACGTTTTAGAATAAACGAAGAGCATAATGAACAATTATTTATTATCAAATGCACAATAAAAAATTTACAAAAGTTATTGACTGATTGGGCATCCTTTGTTAAATTGTAAAAGCGATGAACAACCGCAGTGAGAAAATGAAAACCCTTACTGTAAACTTTTTTGAGTAGAAACGGAGGTAGAAGGTTTGGAAAGCTCGGCAGAAATCGATCAACAGTCTATGGTGCACAGAGAGAGGCGATCCGCGGGGAAGGGGCTCGAATTCCTGAGAAAAAACTACTTTCTGTACATCCTGCTTGCTCCGGCGCTTATACTGACCCTTATTTTCAAATATGTGCCGATGTACGGCGCGATCATTGCCTTCAAGGACTTCAGCCCGATCAAAGGGATTTTGGGGAGCGAATGGGTGGGGCTGAAGCATTTTGAGAAGTTTCTATCTTCGCCTAATTTCGATGTCATATTAATGAATACGCTTAAATTAAGCTTTTTCGGTCTTATTTTCAGCTTTCCGGTGCCGATCATTTTAGCGCTGATGCTGAATCAGGTCCGAAGAGCGTCCGTGAAGAAAAATATTCAGCTCTTCCTGTACGCCCCCAACTTTATTTCGGTCGTCGTCATTGTCGGGATGCTCTTCATCTTCCTGTCGCCGACCGGTCCGATTAACCAGTTCGTGATCTGGATCACGGGCGAGCCTCTCATGTTCATGTCAAAGCCGGAGTATTTCCGATGGATCTATATATTATCGGATATATGGCAGGGAGCCGGATGGGCATCGATCATTTATGTGGCGGCACTCGCGAACGTCGATCCGGAGCTGCATAACGCCGCTAGCCTGGACGGGGCCAATCTGCTCCAGCGAATCCGCAACATCGATCTTCCGACGATCCGGCCGATCATGGCCATCGTATTCATTCTGGCGGCCGGCGGCATCATGTCGATCGGGTTTGAGAAGGCCTACCTGATGCAGACCTCGATGAACCTTCCGGCTTCCGAAATTATCGCAACCTATGTATACAAGGTCGGCTTGCAATCGGGTGACTATGCCTATTCCGCCGCGGTGGGACTCTTCAACTCGGTCATTAACGTCATCCTGCTGATCTCGGTAAACTTCATCGTCAAGAAACTAAATGAGGGAGAAGGCCTCTACTAGGAAGGAGTTCATTGTATGGCCGTCAAGCATTCGCGGTTCGACCGTTTTCTGTTAACGCTAATCGGAATTTTTCTTACTCTGGCCGTCCTCATCGTCGTCGTGCCGC
Source organism: Paenibacillus ihbetae (assembly GCF_002741055.1). NCBI lineage: Bacteria > Bacillati > Bacillota > Bacilli > Caryophanales > Paenibacillaceae > Paenibacillus > Paenibacillus ihbetae. Next base: position 5,473,908 of record NZ_CP016809.1, read on the forward strand.
TGGTTTACATTATCGTGGCTTCGTTCATGGATCCGACGGTGCTGCTGAGCAAGGGACTCTCGTTTAACTTGTCGGATTGGAGCCTCGAAGGCTACAGAAAAATTCTGTCCAATCCTGCGATGGTTCGAGGGTTCGGAAACGCCGTGTTTTATTCGGCAGCCTTTGCCTTTGTGACCGTAACCGTATCGGTCTGCGCCGGATATGCCCTTTCCGAAAATAGGCTCGCCGGCCGGCACGTATTCATGACCTTGTTTATCATCACGATGTTCTTCGGCGGAGGGCTGATTCCTACATACCTGCTGGTGAGGGAGCTTGGCATGCTGAATACGGTATGGGCCGTCATCATTCCCGGAGCCGTCAATGTGTGGAATATCATTTTGTCCAGAACCTTCTTCAAAGGCATCCCGAACGAGCTGAAAGAGGCGGCCAATGTGGATGGAGCATCGGATATGCGAATTTTCTTCGGAATCGTGCTGCCTTTATCGAAGCCGATCATTTTTGTCCTTGCCCTGTATGCGTTTGTCGGCCAGTGGAACGCATTCTTCGATGCCATGATCTATCTGGAGGATCCGAAGCTGCACCCGCTGCAGCTGGTGCTCCGGTCGATCCTGATCCAGAATCAGGCGGCTCCGGGCATGATCAACGACCAGCTTGCCATGGCAGAGCTGAAGCGACTGTCCGAGATGATCAAGTATTCTGCGATTGTCATCTCGAGCCTTCCGCTGCTCGTCATGTACCCGTTCTTCCAGAAATACTTCGAGAAAGGCGTCATGGTCGGTTCCTTGAAATAGGCACCCCCTGAGCATAAATAGCAATGATATGGAGGTCATTCGAATGAAAAAGACAAGAACCCAAAGAACCGCAGGCAAGGTCATATCGATATCGGCGCTCACAGCGCTGCTGCTCCTTTCCGGCTGCGGCGGGGGCGGCAAGGCGGAGAGCGAATCGCCGGACGGGAAGGTAACGCTCAACTTCCTGACGCAAAGCTCGCCGCTTGCGCCGGCCGACCCGAACGACAAGCTGATCAATAAGCGACTGGAGGAGAAGACCGGCATTCATATCAACTGGAAAAATTACACCAGCGACGTCTTTGCCGAGAAACGGAATTTGGCCGTAGCCAGCGGCGATCTCCCGGACGCGATCTTTGACGCCGGATACGGCGACTACGATCTGCTGAAGCTGGCCAAGGACGGGGTCATCATCCCTGTCGAGGACTTGATTGACCAGCACATGCCGAATTTCAAAAAGGTGCTGGAGCAAGCCCCTGAATACCGAAGTTTGATTACGGCACCGGATGGACATATATATTCGTTTCCGTGGATCGAAGAGCTGGGATCCGGCAAGGAGCGCATTCAATCGGTCGATAACTTCCCGTGGATCAATGTCGAGTGGCTGAACAAGCTCGGGCTTGAGATGCCAACGACGACCGAGGAGTTGAAAGAGGTGCTGATCGCGTTTAAGACCCAGGACCCGAACGGAAACGGGCAAGCGGATGAAATCCCGCTGTCCTTCATCAACAAGCCGGGCGGCGAGGATCTGACCTTTCTCTTTGCCTCATTCGGATTAGGGGAGAACTGGGACCACACGGTGGTCACCGACGATGGCAAGGTCGTCTTCACCTCAGCGGAAGAAGGCTATAAAGATGCCGTGAAGTTTGTGAATGAGCTGTACGAGGAAGGACTTATCGATATCGAAGCGTTCCAGCAGGATTGGAACACTTATCTCGCCAAAGGCAAAGATCATCGCTACGGCTTGTACTTCACTTGGGATAAAGCGAACATTACCGGCATGAACGATGCGTATGATCTGATGCCGCCGCTTGCCGGCCCGAGTGGGGAGATTAATGTCACCCGAACGAACGGAATCGGTCTTGACCGCGGCCGAATGGTCATTACAAGCAGCAATAAGCATCTGGAAGAGACCGCAAAATGGGTCGATCAGCTGTATGAGCCGCTGCAGTCGGTACAGAACAACTGGGGGACATACGGAGACGATACGCAGCAGAATATCTTCGAGCTGGACGAAGAGAAGGGAATGCTGAAGCATCTTCCGCTTGAAGGAACCGCCCCGGTCGAACTGCGTCAAAAAACGAGCATTGCGGGACCGCTCGCAATCCTCGACGAATATTACGGCAAATATACGACGATGCCGGATGACGCGGCATGGAGGCTGAAGCTGATGAAAGACGTTATGGTACCGCATATGAAAGCGGAGAATACGTATCCGAAGGTGTTCTTCTCCATCGAGGAGCTGGACCGGTTGTCCACCATCGAAACGGATTTATTCCCGTACCTGGAGAGAATGCGCACCGAATGGTACCAGAACGGAAAAATCGATCAGGAATGGGATGCCTATCTGAAGGAGCTGGACCGTCTTGGACTGCAGGAATGGCTGTCCATCAAACAGGCCGGATATGACCGCAGCACGAAATAAGGACTCGGCAGCCGTGCAGTTTCCGAATATGGCTCACGGCTGCTCTTTTATCTGATTACAACTAAAGGAGCACAGATCATGTCAACAATTACACACGATGACTACCGGGGCATATATCATTTTTCTCCGAAGCAGAATTGGATGAACGATCCGAACGGGATGGTTTATTTCAAAGGGGAGTACCATTTATTTTATCAGCACCATCCGTTTGGTACGACTTGGGGACCGATGCATTGGGGGCATGCGGTCAGCAAGGATTTGGTTACATGGGAAGAGCTTCCGATCGCGCTCTTGCCGGATGAGCACGGCATGATTTTTTCCGGGAGCGCCGTTGTCGATTGGCGCAATACGACCGGGTTCTTCGATGATGAACCGGGACTGGTCGCCATCTTTACGCATCATGTCGACGGAGCCGAAGGCACGGAAGTCAAGCAGTACCAAAGCCTGGCCTACAGCAAAGATAACGGCAGAACGTGGATTAAATATGAAGGGAATCCGGTCCTGAAGCATGAGACTTACGTAGACTTTCGCGATCCCAAGGTTTTCTGGCATGAAGAGACGAAGAAATGGGTCATGATCGTGGCATGCGGACAGACGGTCTGCATCTTTACGTCCCCGGATTTGAAGGATTGGACTTTCGGAAGCGAGTTCGGAGAGGGGATTGGATCCCACGACGGGGTATGGGAGTGTCCGGACCTGTTCCCGCTGCCGGTCGGCGAAGGGAAGACGAAGTGGGTAATGCTCGTTAGCATCGGCGACAATCCGGCATATGCCGAAGGCTCCCGAACGCAGTTTTTTACCGGTGAGTTCGACGGAGCGTGCTTTAAGCCCGATGAAGCGTCGGCTAGCCGGATCCGCTGGCTCGATCACGGACGGGATAATTATGCCGGCGTCAGCTGGTCGGATATCCCGGAAGCCGATGGCAGGCGTTTATTTATCGGTTGGATGAGCAACTGGAAGTATGCAAACCAGACACCGACTTCCGGCTATCGGGGGGCCATGACCACGGTACGCGAGCTGAAGCTGGAAGAACGCGACGGCATGGCGGAACTGATTCAGCAGCCGGCGCGTGAGCTGGAGCGTTACCGGAGAGCGGTTGTGTCCATTGAGCGGGCAGACGCAGCTACCGCGGCCGCAAAGCTGTCGAAGCTCCGGCTGGACAGCTATGAGATCCATGCGGTCATCAAAGCTGACAGCACCCTGGCGTTTAAAATAAGAACCGGGCCGGAGCAGGAGACGGTCATCGGATACAGCGGCCCGGCTACCGAGGTATATGTGGATCGATCCAGGTCCGGCATCTCGGATTTCCACCCCGCGTTTCCCGGAAGACACGCAGCGCCATTGAAAACTAAGGATGAGCATGTGGAGCTTCGGATATTGGTCGACCGTTCCTCCGTCGAGGTGTTTGCAGGCGGCGGTCAGGTCGTCTTCACGGACCTGATCTATCCGGATAAAGCATCGACGGGCTTGCATATAGAAGCGAACGGCAGCGAGCATGCCGAAGTGATCCAATCTCTTCATCTCTACGAATTGTCGGTGTAACGCGCAAAAATATATAGCCAGGTTAGGAGCATGAAGGTATGCGTATCGGAGCAATTGAGGCAGGAGGCACCAAGTTTCTCTGCGGCGTCGGGAATGAACTTGGGATCATGGAGGATGTCGTCCATTTTCCGACGGAGCATCCGGATGTTACGCTGTCCCGCGTCATTTCCTATTTCAGCGATAAACATGTGGATGCGATCGGCATCGGCTCATTCGGCCCGATCGATTTGAGGCCCCGCAGCACAACATACGGGTTCGTAACAACGACGCCGAAGCAGGGCTGGGGGCATTGCGACGTGCTCGGGAAACTGAAGAAACATTATGATGTGCCATACGGTTGGGATACGGACGTGAACGCGGCAGCCTACGGCGAAACGGTGTGGGGAGCGGCTAAAGGCCTGGGCAGCTGCGTTTATATAACGATCGGTACCGGCGTAGGGGTCGGCGTATACACAGAGGGCAGGCTCGTCCATGGACTGGTTCATCCGGAAGGAGGCCATGTCCTGATAAGACGCCATCCTGACGATGAATATGCAGGGGCTTGTCCTTATCACGGAGACTGCTTGGAGGGCATGGCTGCCGGCCCGGCGATCGAAGCGCGCTGGAGTGTGAAAGGCGATCAGCTGCCGGCAGACCACCCGGCCTGGCCTATGGAAGCCTACTATATCGCACAGGCCGTTGCAGGGATCATTTTGACGCATTCCCCGGAGAAGATCATTCTGGGCGGCGGCGTCATGCAGCAGGCCCATCTGTTTCCGCTGGTCCGTTCCGAAGTTCAGCGGATCTTAAACGGATATGTGCAGGCGGATGAAATTATGAACCGGATCGAGGAATATATCGTTCCACCCGGTTTGGGCTCTCAAGCCGGACTTTATGGTGCGCTGGCACTGGGATTAAAGGCGATTCAAGACCGCCGTTCCGCCGTATAGCAGCGATTTCTTATGCGAAAGCTGTTCTGCAGCTGCAGGGCAGCTATCGTCATAGGGACGGGGGGAAGGCTGCGGGATCGAAAAAGGAGTGCAAGATCATCAGCTGCGAATAGGGAAGTTTTAAATAACAGGTTGGATTTGGAGGGAGTATGATGAAATCGTTCGCAAAATCAATCCTGTCTCTAAGCTTGGCTGTCGTGATGGCTGCTTCAAGCGCAGCAATATCGTTCGGCGCTTCAAATGCGAGCTTGGTTACCCATGCCAGTTTGGTTACCCAGCTGGACAGCGCAGCTCCGAAAGCTGCAGAAGGGAAAAGCGCAATGATTCATGAAAGCGAAATCAACTCGAATGTAACGGGATGGAAGCTGCATGGCAAAGGGCGGATGGAGGAAACCGGGGAGGGACTTCGGCTAACATCGGACCCCCAAGAGAATGTGATGGCCATATCGGAAACGGTCGCCGACGATTTTGTTTATGAGGCCGATGTTATGGTAACGGATCCACAGGCAGATGCCACCCTTCTGTTCCGCTCCGGTGAGGACGGGTGGAGCTCGTACATGCTGCAGTTCGCCCTCGGTGCCGGCGTTATCCGCCTGAAGGATGCTAGCGGCGGGGAAGACGATCTTCATGTCGAACGGAAGGTCGAAGCGAAACCGGGAGACATATACCATCTGAAAGTCAAAGCGGAAGGAACCCGGCTTCAGGTTTACTGGGGGCAGCAATATGAACCGGTCATCGATACGGAAGCTGCTGCGCACCGGACGGGCCGCCTCGGGCTGCACGTCTGGAACGGCTCTGCGCTGTTTCAAAACATCCGAGTCAGCGATATGTCCGGCAATGCGTTGGAGCCCATCTTCACCCAAGGATTATGGCAGCCGGATTTGAAGGGACTCAAAGGCACGGGAGCGGACGGGCTGGAAGCCAAGAGCGTATTCCGGAACCATGAGGCGGATGTTGTGCTTGAAGGCGATCTGATCCTGAACGGGCAAGGCTCGGCCGGCTTATTATTCAGAAGCAACGCCCAGGGAACGGAAGGATATGCAGCTGTTCTTCAGCGAGAGGGGGAGCGGGTAAGGGTCTTTTTAAAAAAGGCCGACGGGGAGATCCTTCACGAATCCCGTGCGACTTATCCGAGTCAACGGGAAAGCCGGCATCATCTGGAAGTAAAAGCGATCGGGGAACGGATTCAAATATTCGTAGACGGATATGAGCCGGCTGCAATCGACATAGTCGATACGGCCTTCGCCAGCGGTTATCACGGTGTTATGGCCAGCTCCGGAACCGCCTATTTTCAAGACGTTTATATAACGCCCTATGCCAGCTACTATACCGAGAAGTATCGGCCGCATTATCATTACAGTCCGATTCGGGGCTCGGCAAGCGATCCGAACGGGCTGGTCTATTTCGAAGGGGAGTACCATCTCTTCCACCAGGACGGCGGACAGTGGGCCCACGCCGTCAGCCGGGATTTGATGCATTGGAAACGGCTGCCCATCGCCCTTCCCTGGAATGATCTCGGTCATGTTTGGTCCGGCTCCGCGGTTGCCGATACAACAAACGCTTCGGGTTTGTTCGGAAACGCCGGAGGCAAAGGCCTGATCGCCTACTATACCTCCTACAATCCGGACCGGCATAACGGCAATCAAAAAATCGGCCTAGCCTACAGCACTGACCGCGGGCGGACATGGAAATACTCGGAAGAGCATCCCGTTGTCATTGAGAATCCGGGAAAGACCGGCGAGGATCCGGGCGGATGGGATTTCCGCGATCCGAAGGTCGTCCGGGATGAGGCCAATGATCGCTGGGTGATGGTCGTCTCGGGCGGCGATCATATCCGGTTCTTTACCTCTGCCAATCTGCTGGATTGGACCTTGACCGATCAATTCGGATACGGAGCTTACATCCGCGGAGGCGTATGGGAATGTCCGGACCTGTTTCAGCTTCCGGTTGAAGGGACCGAAAAGCGCAAATGGGTGCTGATGATCAGCAGCGGTGCCAATCCGAACACGCAGGGCTCCGACGCGGAATATTTCATCGGCGACTTGACGCCCGAAGGCCAATTCATCAACGACAATCCGGCAGGATCTGTCCTGAAGACGGATTGGGGCAAAGAATACTATGCATCGATGTCGTTCTCCGATATGCCGGACGGGCGAAGAATCATGCTGGCCTGGATGACCAACTGGGATTATCCGTTCAGCTTTCCGACAACGGGATGGAAGGGGCAGCTGAGCATTCCGAGACAGGTGTCGCTTAAGGAGACGGAGGAGGGAATCCGGATGCATCAGACTCCCATTGAAGAGCTCACCCTGCTCAGAAGCCCAGTTCTTCGCATCGTCAACCGTGAGGTGGGGACATCCGGCGAAAATCTGCTCAAGGGGCTAGCATTCGGCGCATATGAAATCGAGGCGGAGCTGGAGCTGCCGCCATCCGGAGCCGCCACCGAATTTGGGTTCCGTCTGCGCGAAGGCGACGGGGAGAGGACGCTTGTCGGATACCGCGCTAACGGCGGCAAGGTATTCGTAGACCGCTCTGCATCCGGCACGACGGATTTCTCGGACTTGTTCTCCACACTGCATGAAGCCCCGCTCAAGCCTGATGGCAGCCGGATCAAGCTGCGAATATTCGTGGATGAATCCTCGATAGAAGTGTTCGGCAATGACGGCAGGGTCGTATTCTCCGATGTCATATTCCCGGATCCGGCCAGCAGAGGCATGAGCTTTTACAGTGAGGGCGGGAAGGTGAAGGTGGTGTCGCTTCAAGTCCATGCATTGCAGCATATTTGGAGGGAGGATGACGCCAAAGCGCCGAGGATTGTGATGGATACGGGGGAGCTCGAGCTGTCCTTGGGACAGACCCGATCGCTCTCAGCATCCCTTGAGAATGGTCAGGGAAAAGGGGCTGACCGGATCGTTTGGACATCGAGCGATCCAAAGGTTGCAGAGGTAACGACATCTGGGCATGCGAGCACGGTCATCACTGCCAAGCAAGAGGGGACAGCGCTCATTACGGCCTCGACGCCGAACGGAAAAGTATCGTCCCGCACGCGCGTGATCGTCACCAGCGGCGTCCTCCATACGAACCTTACCGGATGGCAGCCGGACACCTTCGCATCCCGATGGGTGCTGACCAAGGACGGCATCCGGGGCAGCCATACCGGCGATGCCGCATATATGTCGGACATATCCGCAGGGGATTTTACGTATGAGGGAGAAATACGGCTTGGAGACAACGGGGGGGCCGGATCCCTTCTATTCCGTGCCAGTAGGGACGGTCGCAGCGGATATTATGTGAACCTGGATCCGAATCTCAAGGCGATCCGGCTGTTTTACAAGGTGGAGGGGAGGTTCGAGGAGCGGCAGGTGCTCGCAAGAAAGGCGGCGTTTCTCCAGTCTGGAAAATCGTATCGGATCAAAGTCGAGGCGAGCGGGCCGCATATCCGGGTAGAGGTGGATGGACAGCCGCTCGCGGACTTGGAGGACGGCACATTTGCCGAAGGCCGCTTCGGCGTGCACGTGTTCGGCGGCCAGGCGGCTTTCCAGCATCTCTATGCCAGCCAAATGTCGAATCCCGAGCTTGAAGTGACCCGGATTGAAAGTGCCGCCCTGTCCAAAGCGCTGCATGCGGATCGTTCCCAGAACGGCGAGCCGGTTACGGTGAAGGCACCGGACGGATCAGAGCATCAGCAGTGGATGCTCGTTCCGGCAGGGAACGGGATCTATTCGATTCGAACGCTCGAAGGAAAGGCGCTGGATTTGGATACGGGACAACATCGGCTCCAGCTGTACAGCTACCTCGGATTCAACAACCAGCGCTGGAGGCTTGAGCCCAATCAGGACGGAACCGTGACCATTGTTTCTCTCCATAACGGGCAAGCGCTGGAAGTGTCCGAGGACGGCACCCGGCTCCAGCTTGGCGATCCGGCGGGGCTGCGCAGGCAATCGTGGAGGCTTGAGTTACCCTTTACTTAGACAAGGAAGATGAGGATAGCACGTCGAATAAGGAAAACGAGCTCGTATCCACTATTTCATTTCCCGTTAGACCCGAACCTAAATCAGAGCCGTTTCGATTTTACTTTTTAAGCTAAACGGGGAGATAACGCAGCCAATGACAGGAGGGGCTTTGATGCCATTTCCATTCGACTGTATTAGTGACTTCATGTTTTTTGAAACAGAGCTGGGCCAATCCGATGTTATTTTAATACCAGGTGCCAGCCATCCTCAACTTATGGAAAGGGCTGCGATGTTATTTCATCAGGGCATCGCTCCATGTATCCTGCCTTCTGGCGGCTCCACGCCGCATGTCGAAGCTACGGAATGGGAGTTTCTGAGAAATGTTGGAGTTTCACTAGGCGTTCCTTCCGAAGCAATCCTGAAAGAAGATAAAGCAACGAACACCTTTGAAAATGCGCGCTTGTCACTGGAAGTATTGCAACAACATGGCATTCATCCCAGGAGGGTTGTACTGGTCTGTAAAAACTATCATGCACGAAGAGCACTTTTAACCTATCAGTTTGTGTTTCCAAACGAGACGGTTTTTTATGTAAGCCCAGTGATCGACAAGACGGGGACTTCTAAAGACAACTGGTATCAAGATGAAGAAAAAATAAAATACGTAATGAACGAGCTTGAAAAAGTAGGGAAGTATTTCAGACCGGCTATATACCGACTGGGGTCGAGTCAAAGCGGCAGTTAGAAGTTCAACGATCGGCAAACGGTCAAGGGGAAAGGGATGCCCGGTTCCGGGCATCCCAGAAGGCAAAAAGCCCGGTGCATTCCCGGGCTTTTTGTGTTCGTATACCGTTTATCTTTTTAAATAATCAACCATCTTCTGATGCAATTCAGCCTCGGAGCATTGGAAGATTCCATTAAAATCATGAGGATTACGGATCACCTCGTTTAAAGTATCAACTCCATACTGCTCAATTACAAATTCCACGAACCTATAGGAGAACTGAAAGCCTTTCATCGTTTCGAAATCCCAGGTATCGTTATTCATTTAATCAAAAGAAGGAATCTCCAAATTGCGGATTGCATCTTCTGTCGACCCTTTGATGAAGTCTTCAGTCATCTGTTTGGCTTCATATCCTCCGATTCCCTGCCGTATCCATTTTGGAGCCGAGGGATTGATTTCACTGATTAACCACATGGTGAACAAGTGGACGGTACTTTTCAGAATAGATTGATACGTATGCTCGGGTCCCGGGTTCAACGGAGATACGATTTTAAGAATATTCCCCTCATAAGTGCCCATAAACCAATTCGGCGCATCGGCTTCTCCTACTGCCCGATGGAAGGTTGGCAGATCGGGGTATATTTCAATGATTACTTTTCGCAATGGATCGTGATGGTATTTCGACGAGACTCGTTCAACATGGTTCCCGAGTTCAACGAACAAGTCATGATGCACCTTATTCAGACGCTGGTGCGTCCCCTCGCCGTCACCCTTATTGACAATGGAAATAAAATCTTGAATGGACATGATGGTGATGTCCCCCCATTCTTTCAGTTCTTTCCTTAGTTTTTCCAGAGAGCGGTACAATCTGTTCTTCACCGCGCTTTCACGCATGCCAACGATCTTGGCGATTTCAGGCAGCGTGCAGTCCACAAAAAAGCGTAATGCAATGATTTCTTGGTCTAGCTCATTACATGCTTTAAGCGCGGCTCCAATATCAATCCGAAAATCAACATATTTCGTAAATTCAAGGGAGATCGATTGTGATTCGAAAGCCGTAATATCGAATGGAGCTTCTTTTTTGCGCGATAGTCTCCGATATTCGTTTTTTAACGTATTCTGGGCAATCTTGAAGATCCATGTGAATACATTAGAGCCGGCTCTAAAGTTGTGAAGATTTTCGACAGCCTTCAAAAAGACTTGCTGCGTCAAATCATCGCGGCCATGGGGTTCAATTTCACTGAAAAGTAAGTGCGGATTCTATGACGATACAGCTCATACGTGCTTTCAAAGCTTGTAATGCTAGCCTGCTTATCCGGATAAACAGACTTGGTGCCCTGCTTGGCGTCCTGAGCTCCTGACATTTTATAGAACCTCCTCTTGATTTACAATTAATTAGACACCGGGGCGGGCAAAAAAGCCACGGTCCTCCCCAAAAAATATTGCGGGTACCCTCGGAGAGGAAAGGGCGAAAAACTAGACAAACCCGGATGAACGATCCAATGGGACGGGTTACGCTGGGCCTAGGGATGTGATACTCTAGTAAAAGGGGAGATGCATTACGTTCGAAACTGCTAGAATTCGAGAGTGGACCCTCAGCGTATCGTGAAACGATCATGCTTTTTATAGAAGATGAAGGAGCTATCGCTAATGACAGATTTATTGATGTACGAACGGGAGTATTGGCCCCGTTATTTACATATTGCAGGTATTGATGAGGTCGGCCGCGGCTGTTTGTTCGGGGATGTTGTCGCCGCGGCCGTTATTTTGCCGAAGGGGCTTGTGATTGAGGGCATCAACGATTCGAAGAAGCTGAGCGCGAAGAAGCGGGATGCCCTTTATGAGGAGATTATGGAACATGCGCTTGCCGTAGGCGTCGGGAGAGTGGATGCGGAGACGATCGATCGTATGAATATTAAGCAGGCCGCCAGGCTCGCCATGAAATTGGCTCTGGAGCAGCTCGTTATCACTCCCGAATTTCTGCTAGTGGATGCCGAGCGGGTCGATTGCGATATCCCGCAGCAGGCGATCATCAAGGGAGATGCGAACAGCCAGTCGATCGCGGCGGCCTCGATCATCGCCAAAGTAACTCGCGATCGGTTGTGCGAAGGGGAATGGGAGGCACAGTATCCCGGATACGGAATTGCCGTACATAAAGGCTACGCCACGAAGACGCACCGGGAGCAGCTTCAGCTGCAAGGACCTACGCCGATGCACCGAAGAAGCTTTCTGAAAAATATGGAGATCGAGCAATTATCGCTGTTCTAACTTAAGCCCGATAAGCAGCCCGCCCTTGTCAAAAGGCGGGCTGCTGCCGATATATATTGGAAAAGGAACGTTTGGAGGAACCATCGTGAACATCGGATCGTTGATTCGCGGGCTGCTGGGAGAGCAGAAGCCGGGAGACGTCAAGGCGCTGGAACTGAAACCGGGTCAGGTCGTTCGCGGAGTTGTAATGAATGTATCGGACGCCGGGCAGGAAGCTGTCGTGCAAATTCAAGGCGTACAGGTCAAGGCCAAGCTGGAAACGCCGCTGCGTGCCGGCGAAACGGCGCTGCTGCAGGTCCAGCCGCCGGGCGAAGGGGGAACTGCGGTTCTCAAACCGTTATCCCAAATGCCAGGCCAGCCGTTGTCGCCATCGTCAATGTCGGAGGTATTGGAATTCGCCGGACTCCCGGATACGAAAGAGAATCGGGAAATGATCCGGAGCATGCAGCAAGCGGGAGTCCCATTGACCAAGGAGCATATCGCATCGTTTAAAGAAGTGATGATGGCTAAGCCTCCCCAAGTGCCCGCCGCGGAATGGGCGGAATCGGCGGCGATTGCGTTCCACCGCGGGCTGCCGGTTACCGCGGAGAGTGTGAGAGGACTGCATCAGGCGGTATTCGGCCCGCAGCTGCATCAGCTGCTGCAAAGCCTCGAGGGGCAGCTTGCGCATGCTCTGCAGGGGGGAACAGCAGCAGCCGGGGGGCCTCCCGGAGCAGGAAGCGGTTCTCTGGCCGCTTCACCTGCAGCAATGCCAAGCCATACTCCAGGGCCGGAGCCAGCGCCGAGCGGGCAAGCCGGGGCCGCCCAGGGAAGTGCCGCTGCCGCCACCGGCGCGCCGGCCGGGCAAGCGCAGACTGCCGGCCCGCAGGCGATGCTGACGAAGCTGCAGAGCCTGCTGCACCAGCTCCGCGGCGAGCTTGCGCAGCTGCCGGCTCACGCGGCGCAGCCCGCAGGCGCGCCGGCCGCAGGCCATGCCGCCGCGCCTGCGGCAACGGCGGCAGCGCCGGGCGAAGGGGCCGCAGGCCCTTCGCCAAAGCCGCCCACCCCTGGCGCGGAGCCGTGGGTGGGGCGGCTGTTGAAGCTGCTCGGTGCGGAGCACGAGCAGCAGGCCTTGCGCGGGGCAGGCAGCAGCCCCGCGGGAGAGGCGGCGCGCGCAGCGAGCGCCGCGCAGCCGGGCGGGCAGCAGGCGGCAGCGCTGCCCGGAAGCGGCGGACCGGCCGCAGGCGGGTTCGCCGGGGCGGCCGGCCATGCCGCCGCCAATGCCGGCGGTGCGCCGGCCGGGCAGGCGGGGCAAGCCGCCGCAGGCGCCGGTGCCGGGCAGGCCCCCGGCACCGTGGGGCTTACGGCCGCCGCTTCAGGCGGGCAGGCGCCTGCGGCCGGAAACGCGGCGGCAGCGCCCCCGGCAGCCCGGCCGGACGGCGGGGGCGCTGCCTTGGCTCCTGCAAGCCCCCCGGCTGCATCGCAAGCCCCGCCGACAGGCGTGAGCCCCCAGGGGCCGGCCTCTAACATGGTGCAGGCATCCCAACAGCTGCAGCCGACTGCAGCCGGGGTCGTCGCAGCCGGAGCTGCGGGCGATTCGCCACCGGCTCTGCAGGATTCGCTGAAAGGGGTGCTGCTGCAGGTAATGGCTACTCCGGATACCCCGGCTGCGCTCAAAGAAGCGGCACAAAACATCGTGCAGCATTTGACCGGGCAGCAGCTTCTGTTGAATACGGACAGGACGGCACCGTTTGCGCAAGTCACGATGTTCATTCCGCTGCACGGGCCGGGTGGCGAGCAGACCGCTTCCGTCCATATCCAGTCGCGCAGGGGACGCAAAGGTGAGCTGGATGCAACCAACTGCCGGCTGTTGTTTGATCTGGACATGAAGCATCTGGGTCATACCCTGATTGATGTGCAGGTTGTAGACCGGATCGTCAGCTTGAGCTTCCGGAATAATCAGGAATGGACCGCTGAGCTGTTTCAGGCCATGAAGCAAGAGCTTGCCTCGGGCATCGCTTCGATCGGATATCAGCTGCTGAGCGTCAAGACCGAGCCGATGCCGGAAGAACCGCCGCCGATCGGCGAACAGGCCGTGCAGGGCACCGCCGCGGATTATACGCCGCAGGCCTACAAAGGGGTGGACATGCGGATATGAACGAGCAGCAAAATGGGCTTATCACGGCAAGAAAGAAGGCCGTCGCCCTTAAATATGCGCCCGGAGAGAGCGATGCGCCGGTTGTCGTAGCCAAAGGACAGGGCAAGCTGGCCGAATCGATCCTGGAGAAGGCAAAAGAGCATGGCGTGCCGGTACAGGAGGACGCAGCGTTGGTTGAAATTTTGTCGAAGCTGGATTTGGACCAGCAGATTCCGCCGGAGCTGTATCAGCTGGTGGCGGAAGTGTTGACCTATGTATATCGGGCGGATCGACAAGCCGGGGAAGGAGAAATGCCATAATGCCGCAGGCGGGAAAGGACAACCGAAGGCAAAAGGGAGCAGCCGCGGAGGAAGCCGCGGCCGTCTGGCTGCAGGAGAAGGGTTATCGGGTGCTGGACCGGAACTGGCGATGCCGATTCGGAGAGCTGGATATCGTTGCCGAATGGGAAGGAGCGCTGATCTTTATTGAAGTGCGCAGCCGAAGTGGAGCACCGGGCTTCGGAACGCCGTCCGAGTCCGTGAACGCCCGTAAAGTTGTGCAGGTTCGAAATACCGCGCAGCAGTATGTCCATTCCAAAAGGCTGCATGACTCTCCGGTTCGTTTTGATGTCATTTCGATCCTGCTTCGGGACGATTTGACGGTAGATGCGCTGGAACATATTCCGGATGCGTTTTAAGGGACCGTGACGAACGAGATAATGAAAAAAGAAGGTGGTGGGGAAACCCGATCACCTTTTTGGCTTGCTCAAATCTACGCACTGTACCCAACAGCCTTCAACCTCTGGAATGGGATCTGCGTTTTCCTGGAGATGACTTGAAGGGCATGGAGAGCATATGAATGATCCGATATGCGGCTCAACCATTCCCCTTTTTTGGGACGTAAAAGCTGCAAATGGAATGGACCTTTTTCGTGCTCCCGCTATCGTTATCATGTGAATACGAAAGTGAGCGTCCACTTCCAATGGACCTATTGTTTAGATGATTGCTCCTGTTATAATTAAAGCCGTAATCACAAAATGGGTAGAAATGAATGGTTATACAACTTGCTTCCAAAAGTGGGGATTGGAGTAAAAATGGAAAAGCGACGGTTTCTATTAACCTTTGGCCGGAATTTGGACCACAGCAATATCGATTACTTGGTAAAGAGCCGATTATCCAAGTATAAGGGCGGGATCCAGAGGGATTATTTTAACCCCATTCTTCATAAGGGGGCCGACGTGATTCTTAATTACCAGATCATCGATACGAACTTTGACCGAATCTCATCTAAATATTATTTGGATGACTATCATGTTACGGAAGCGCAGAAGAACGGGTTCCTGCTTTCTCTGAAAAAGCTAAAGGGGACTCATGTATGGTGTGATCCGAGAGTACAAGGCCATGCCTTTTGTGTAGTAGAAGGAATCGAGTATAGTTTATATGTCTATCGATCACTGGAAGGACAAGAATACCGGTTTCCCCAATATTATAGTGATGATTGTCATGCTGATCCCATTGTGCATAGTCAACTGCATAAATTGCCTGAAGAAGAACAATACTTGCAGTTTCCTTCCGATTGGAGTCGCGAGGTCAAGGATGAAGTAACGATCCGATGGATTAACAGACTGATTAGCATGAAGTAAATAGTAGAAGAGTAAGGCCCTGCAAAACCTCCCGGTAGTGCAGGGGCTTTATTCAAGCATGACTTCTCTTTTTACGGAGTTGAATCTTCACCGGCGGGGTCCACGACTCTAGATGAACGGGATTTCAATCCTTGCTTGTTTGCTCAAAGCACTCGTCTCTGAGTCAAATTCCTAAACGAACTCCATGTGTTTTTTTCTTCGCGATCCCCTTTATTACTAATGTGCACCATGAAGACGAAATCCTTTAACCATGATCCAAACGGGAAACATGATTTCGAATATCGCCCCTGGAACGTACAGAACGGGTCCGATGTCTTGACCGACGATCGCCAGACAGCTGCTGGCCAATAAGGCGGCATACCCAATGAAACCGATGACTGACAAAAACCGGGGCACCAGCCTCGATCGATAGAGGACATTACAAAGCAGCAAGCTGCCCAAGCTCAGTACGATCATGGCCATTTGAAAGAGCATAGAATGCGCTTCAAGCAATACATTGCCTATCATTTCAAAATAAGGATGCATGGCCGTACCTGCCGAAATGTAATGATGACTCAACGCAATGAGTATAAGCGGCGCGATTGTGCTTATGATCAGCAGCACAGACTCAACGATTCGGGATCCGAAGTATCCGAGCGCAAACGGTCCATTATGCTTCTTTAAAATGGGGTACAGAAGCATGGCAATCCCCATAACCGCTATGGCGTTAATCAATTCCAACAACGAACCCATGACCACATTTATTCGGTCGGAATACAGATGTGCAAGAAAATCCGGGCGATGCAGCACAGGATCCAGAATTCCGCTCCCGATCATGTAAGCACACGTCGATACTAGAAACAAAGCCCCTGCAACCTTTGCCATCCTATTCATGTTGATCTCCCCTTGGCTAAATTTATATGCAGTATAGCTCCAAGGGGGGTGGTGTCTGTAGACACTTTAGTGTGGTTCTCGGTGGTTCGGGAGCAGATTCAATTCTGCGGCTCGCGCGATCGCTTCCGTTCGTCTTTGCACCTGGAGTTTTTCGAAAATTCTGCGATTATGCCCTTTGACCGTGTCCAATGCCAAAAAGAGTTTTTCGCCGATTTCCTTGTTTGAGAGCCCCTTTGCTATGAGCTCAAGCACTTCGAGCTCCCGCTGACTGAGCGGCTCAATGAGGCTGCTCGTCACTGCATTTTTGCGCATTCGTGCTAGTCCACGCTGCGCTTCACGAAGAGCGGGAAGTGGCAGATCTCCGCCCAGTCGCAGAGCTTCTTCGTAATATTCCGCCGCTGTGCGGGTTCGATGTTCAGCTTCCTCGATTTGCCCCAGTCCCATGATGGCCATTACTGCCATCAGCCGATGCCCCATCATTCGGCTGTTCGTTATGACTTCGTTATAGGCGTCACGAGCGTCGGAATAAACTCCGCGTCGCTGGCTGGCGACGCCCAGCATCCAAGCGGCTGCCGTCCGCACGGGAAGATTATCCGGTCGCAAATAAGAGAGTGCACGGCGTGCCTGAACAATTACTTGGTCGATTGCATGGTCGATTTCTTGATGTTCACTTACCCCGGCATCCTTTACGGGTGCAATCAGCTCGACAAGATCATTCGTCTTATCGTCGGGCCGTGTAATTTGCATCGCCGTTTCGGCTTTCCTTAATTTGTTGTCCGCATCGGAAGGGCTGCCGACCAATACTAATGATGCCAATGTCGCTCGAGTGGCGGCAATCACTCCGATCAGATCCCTGACACGGACGTCTTCTTCGGCACCTGCCAAAGCCGCCTCTGCTGCAGCCAGCTTGTGCTCAACGCCTGTCAGCTTGCCCGTGATCAGCAACGCTGAACCATACATCACCCACAATGCAGGTCTGGCGTTCAATTCGGGAGCAGGCAATGACGCCAGCCAGTTCAAGGAAATGCTCGCAGCCCCGCGAAGATGCAGCGGCATTCCATTGCCTTCGAGCAGCAATGCGGCGCGATCCATGTCGTTGGATTCCACGGCGTGGCGAAATGCTTCAATTTCGTAGCCATTGTGTTCGTACCAGGCACTCGCTCGTCTATGCAATGCCGCAATATGGCTCTCATCAAGACTTTCCTGCAGCTTTTTACGGAGTAAATCGGCAAACAAATGATGATAGCGATACCATCGTCGTTCATGATCCAACGGCACGACGAACAGATTCTTGCGCTCAAGCTCCAATAATGTTTCATTACTGGAAACCGACTCATCGAACATGACGTCGTCGCATAAAGACCCGCAGAGCCGCTCGAGGATGGATGTTCGCAGCAAAAAGGCTTGAACGGCCATCGGCTGCCGATCCAGGACTTCTTCTACCAGATAATCGAGGACGAAATGATGGCGGCCGTTAAAAGACGGGATGAGCCGAACGGCGTCACGATCTCCCTGGATGGAGAGCGCTGCCAAATGCAGACCGGCTATCCAGCCTTCGGTACGCGATTCCAATGAGGCTATTTGATCCCCGGATAATTCAAGGCTCATGCCATTGTTCAAAAAATCCTCGGATTCGGAGAACGTAAATTTTAAATCGGCTGCACGCAGCTCGTTCAATTGGTCCCGAACCCGTAATCGAGCCAGCGGGATGTTTGGGTCTTCGCGGGTGGTTATGACAAGGTGCATTTGTGAAGGAAAATGGTTCAGCATGAAGAGCAAAGCAGCATCGACTGCCTCCGATTTCACTGCGTGATAATCGTCTAGAACAAGGATGAACGGAGATGAAATCGCAGAGATTTCATGGAGGAGAGCGGTCAGGATCCACTCGATCGGCGGCGGTTGGGGAGTTTGAAGCACAGCAAGTATGCCCTCCCCTATATTTTCCTGAAGTGTCTGTAATGAAGTGATCCAGCAGTTTAAAAAGCGTGTAAGTTCGCTGTCCCCTTCTTCGAGCGACATCCATGCGGCCGCCCGCCCGCAGCTGGTGAGCCATTCACTGACTAACGTCGTTTTGCCATAGCCCGCGGGTGCGGAAATCAGGGTTAACTTGCGGTAACACCCCTTGCTGAGCCTCTCGGTCAATCGCCGCCGGTGAACCGCATTCGGCCGGGGCGTGGGGATATAAAATTTGGTCATATTAGGTGTACTCATAGCTTCATACTACTCCGAACGATTTTTACCATCAATGGGGTAAATCGTTTCGTGCAGAATCCTCTCAAGAAATAAGACAAGTGATCGGGATACTGCCGGAGAACATTCGGACACTCGGTCTCTTAGCTGAGGCAGTTGGCGGGGAAAGTTTGAGGCTAGATGTTTTACAAAGACCCGAACATTTAATTTAAGGCAGAACTTCCCAATCTAGAATTCATACTCGGTGACACTATCATACAAAAGATAGTTGGACGACCATAAAGGAAATATTGATTTATACCATAATTCACTTCAAAATGGGGGTCAGAGTAAAATTGGAAAAACGACGATTTTTATTAACGTTTGGTCGTAATTTAGACCATAGTAATATCGATTACTTGGTAAAGAGCCGATTATCAAAATATAAGGGCGGGATCCAGAAGGATTATTTTAACCCCGTTCTTCATAAAGGGGCAGAAGTGATTCTAAACTACCAGATAATTGATACGAACTTTGATCGCATTTCATCAAAGTATTATTTGGATGATTTTCATATTACGGAAGCCCAGAAGAACGGCTTTTTACTATCATTGAAAAAGCTAAAAGGGACTCATGTATGGTGTGACCCGCGAATTCAAGGCCATGCATTTTGCGTAGTGGATGGGATCGAGTTTAATTTTTATGTTTATCGATCACTAGATGGACAAGATTACCGCTTTCCTCAGTATTATTCTGCTGACAGTAATGCTGATCCTATTGTGCATAGTCAGCTGCATAAAATGCCTGAGGACGAGCAATATTTGCAATTTCCTTCCGATTTAAGCAGAGAAGTCAAAGATGAAATAACGATCAGATGGATTAACGAACTGATTAGAATGAATTAAATAATAGAAAAGTGTGGCCTTGTTTCAGGATGGGATATTCGAGGTTGTCGAGTAGTCGAAAACTGCGTGAGGCGGCCGGATTTTGAAAGTTATCTTTTATGAACTGCAAGCACTGTTTGCTTAGCTGATTTAACGTATTTCTGAAATGCTAGCTACGTTAGATTCGGATGATCGTATAGAACACCTTTATACCCCAGAAATTCCGGGTTCAGGAGCATTCTCACCATGATCTCTTTTTACTTATTCATAATAGAAACTCCAGCGTGTTCTAAACCTATTGCTTTAAGACCTTGAGGTGAACCCCTTCATGAGTGATTAAAATACTGACGTTCCTTTTTTTATAATTCTTCCATTAATCAGGAGGTAAAGGGTAACCAATAGTGTGTTTAGATTAAAAGTCTCAGAGAACCCAATGTCTTCCTCTGGTCAAGTCTTTATAGCACTGGTGAATTTGGGCGATTACTATAAATTTATTACCGATGAAAATCGGAATTTGATAAAATATATTTTCGAATCGAACGTTCGAGATTATCAAGGAAAAACAACTGTTAATAATGAGATCCAGGAAACACTAGAGAAAAGTGAAAGTAGTGAAGAATTTTGGTGGTTGAATAACGGAGTAACTATAATTGCAACAGAAGCCTCGGCACCTGGAGGGAAAGAGATTACAATTACGAACCCTGAGATAGTAAATGGTCTGTCAAACATCGATGGAAATTTTCCGCCACTTTTCAGTCAATCCCGAGAGATTACAGAAAGAACGAAGAAATCTTCTTGTAAGGATAATTGTTCCAGAAACTGAGGAGGCTAGAGATAAAATTATAAAGGCAACAAACAGTCAAACTCCTATCCCTAAATCTTCATTACGCGTAACCGACCCTATTCATAGGCAGATTGAGGATTATCTAAAGACACGTGACTTGTATTATGACCGCCGTAAAAATTATTATAAGAATGAGGGTAAGAAACCAAAAGATATTATTAGCGTTTCGTTCTTAGCTCAATGTTTGATGTCAGTCTTAATGCAAAGACCTGATTCAGCCCGTGCTAGACCTTCAACATTGCTGGAAGACAATAGTGCTTATAAGAAGCTATATCATAAGAATAATGATCTTGTGACATATTATTTATTGGCATATGGAGGAAGAAAAGCAGAAATCTCTCTTAAAGAAAAAGGGTTTTCTCCATCACTTGTAACGAATCTAAAATTCTATGTGGTCTACGCAGTTTTTGTGTTAGCCACAGAAACACTTTATCCAACGAACAAGAAAATTTTCGATCTAGATATTGAAGATTTATCAGATGACCTTATAACTCAGTGTATTGAGTTAACTAGAGGAATATTTGATAGATTAGGTGCTACGGATAAGGTAGCAAAAGGGTCAGAGTTTTTAGAAAAATTAAAAAGTGAACTTGAGATCATAATAGATGCAAATTCTAATCTCGAGGGTTGCCATAAAAGTGGGTAATGCTGGTGACCGAGCACGTTCTGGTAATCCTCCTGCGACTCCCCTTGACTCCTGTCAGCCGTCTCTTCGAGTGTTCGGATCGCCCGGGAGCTTCGAGAAGCGGGATAAACCCGATCGCAAAATCCCATCATTCCCCGGCAAGCCCCTCAAATGCGGAAGTAAAACTTGATGCTGCCGATCAGGGGGGCTTCCTGAGGGTTCTCAATAGATATGTGAACGCCGCGGAAGCCGTCCCGCTTCGCCTGCTCCACCATCGACAGCAAGCCCGGTTGCCGGTCTAAGCGCTCCGTCCAGCCAGCTCGCCGATAATAAAGTGAGAAGCAGCTCCCTTGAAGTCCAGCTGTTTACTCGTGATTAATATGCCGAGGGTGACAGACAGGTCAAGGTAGGAGCCTCATTGCGAAGATCGGCCGGTGCGAGATTTATGGTGATCGGCTTTAGAGAATATTTGTAACTCTGTTGTTGATCGGGGCTCCGACTCATCCTACCGATTCACAGATGGAGGATCTCAGCAGTTCGATAACGTTCATAATGTAACACATTGTCAGTATGATTTAATTGACTCGACAATGACCATTTAGCACATAGAGAGTAAGATTGCCCCGCAAAAGAAATTTATCCTTAAGAGGGGCATTCATTTTTTCTTTTACCTACTTACTCAATTTTTATATTTGTTATTATACGCAATTAGATATTTATCAGTAGAGTCTTCTACGGCAATCATATCCGTACTGTTTTCATTTTTGATTTTGAATAGTTTTGTTCCTACTTCATATGAGTTGGAACTTATTATACTATCATCATCATGATCACTTACATCTGTAGAGGAAACTTCTATCTCACCTATTTGATCCGCTAATTTATCCTTGGAGATAGAGTCGTTACTTGTAATGTAAATTTCTTTATTTAATTTTATCATTTTATTTGATGGAAAACTTCCAGAGGACGATGAGCACCCAAACAAAAGTATAATCAAAGAAATGATCGGTATAAAAAGCCAATTTTTTTTCATATTGCCTCCACGGATAGACTAAGGCCCCTACATGGGGCCTTGAACTTTTAATTAATAGAAGTCGAAGCTTCCTCAAGAGTTACTAGACTATTATCGTAAAGGTTTTTAAAAGATTTTTCATCCTGTTTAATAAAGATACTCTCATCCTCATTAATAGGGATGTATACATTATCATCAATCTTTTTTAGATAGAGTAAGACTTCTGTACCTTCTTGGAGTTCGGTTGAATTCTCATGGTAAATAATTGAGGTGTCTGTTTCTCCGCCATTTGTAGTAGATTAATTAAATTTCCCTCGGAAATAACTCCTTTGATGACTTTTTCTATAACTATCTCTGATTGCAAAAATGCTTCTTCGGTTTCTCCATCATTTTTAACGAGAGGACTAAGTTTATTTTTAACAGTCCCACTTACTATAAGATCGGCATCATCTGCACGAGCTTCGAGTGTGCTATAGCCGTAAGCCCAGGAATAATGTTTTATTATCAAGTCTTTTTGTGTAATTTGAGCTTTTTTTAGAAGATTTTCGGGAACATCTAACACTGGTTCATGGCTCTGACCCTTAGCAAAGTTTTTGTCATAGAGAACGTTAATGGTATTAATGTCCCATGAAGTTGGCGACTTATTTGGTCGACCGTCTATTAAAGCTCCAGAAGAAGTTTTTTCAAATGTACTTGGAGTCATAACTGTTGGGTTACCAAAAGGAGCATGATCCAAACCAAGAGCATGACCAAATTCATGTGTTGCTATTCCCTCAATATTTGCTGTCTTATAATGACTTTGTGTTGTGTAGTAAGTATTAACCCATGTCTTCATGGTGGAATAGTATCCAGTTATAATACTAAATGTCCAATCTGCCCGTCCGTCCCATGTAACACTACTGTCATTTTTATTCCCAGCGGTAAAATTAGAATTAGTACCAGCTTGCAGAAAGATGTCAGTAGATAAGTTCCACTCATCTCTAGCATTAGTCCAAATGTTTTTATAGAAATCATTAGATCCATTGTTTTGATATGTTATATTCCTACTTGACCAAGTATGTCCAGTTACAGGTGTCGCATATGTTGGAATACTGCTGAATAAAAATCCGATTATTCCGCCTAACACCAAAATCCTTTTGATTTTTTTTCATATGATCCCTCCATTGGTTATAATTTCCATATTATGAGTATAAAGGTGACAAGATAGATTTGTCAACTATTAATATTTTTGGTTTTATTACTTTTTCTATAAACGACGATTTACCTAATAAAGAGGTCTTAGCATATTCAGCGTAGGAGATACAGAGGAAATAGTTCTTATAACTAAACAACGAATGATGATATATATAAGCACTTAATAGTCTTAAAGCTTTGAAACAAATTAATGAGTTCTATCACATGCATATTATCTCAAGAGAAGTTGGAGGATAAAAAATGAGTTTTGCTTAACAGAGTGCAGGTGTAGTACGGGTATTCCGTCTAGAAATGCTCGATTTATTCTTTTTTACTTCAATTATGCTTTAAAGAAAATATTAATTATATACTAGAATTGTAAGCACGATACAAAACAATAACGAGTGACGTCTGCATTTCACCTTTAGTTGTATTCACAGCTGGATTGCTATTATGATCTTCAAGTTTTGTTTAAGTATCATTTACTTCTTTAGTATTAGAATTAATATCCATCATTTGTATATTTTATCAAGACACAACACGTCTTTTAACTTTTAGAGGGGCGTTGTTTTTAGCAATGAATGAGGTATAGTTTGGAGCCATAGTGTGATCATTTTGAAGGATTGTAATAATTCGATGAAGCTTTTTTTTTCGAGGTCAGTGTAAAATTTTCACGATTAAAAAGAATGTACATTCCTCTTTTGCTGCACTGTTTTTTTATATTAGAATGTGCATGTGAAGCGAAATCAAATAATAAGGAAAGTCACTTTCTGCTAAGAAAGTGACTTTCCTTATTACGTCAATCATGGGGGGCATTTCTAGTTGAGAGTTCCGAGGAAGGGGATTGCTTGCAACTATCGATAACACTCTAGCGGATTAGGAACCCGAAAACAGCGAGATCATTAGAAATCAAGTACATCTTCTATAAACTCCGTTGGTTATTGGTAGACAGATGACGCTCTGAGCTTTGAATCGCCTACAATCAGAGCCAAAACCAAGGAGCTCCTACCTGTGTAGTGATAGGCGTAACCGTAGCAAATCTATAAGACGTTGAAAATCGGACTTCGTTTTAGTACATAGAGCCCCCTTGACTGCTGAACAACGGGTTGAATCCCCAAACCATGAATCGGGATGCTGTTGCTTTGAATCCCGATCATCATGGACCGCTTGCTTTGCAGGTACTACTATACGGAATAAGGGGAGTGACACGATTTTTGCGACATTTCTCATTGTATAGTTACGTCTTCAGGCTGGATGTTAACTCGTATGTACGGTTGTATGAGAGGCCGGGGGGGAATCGCCCCTTCTACTCGATACACAAATGATATAAACGATCATCAATAAAATTATTCAGATTGGCGTTGCTATGGGTTGATTTATTTTAGATAGTACAGCTATCTTGCCGGCCACTGCTGTTGCCTGACCTTCACGTGCTCAGCAAGTCCGGTCGACTCGTCGGTTGTTTCCTCAGCCAAATCGATGCCGTTACGGGATATAATTCGCCAAGCTTTAATTGGTTGTCATACACCCTCAGCCCGGCTCCTCCGTAACGATGTACTGCCGATCCAGCTGGCGGTATTGAATGGCTTCGGCAACATGGCGGCTCTGGATGTCGGCGGAAGCCTCCAGATCCGCAATCGTCCGTGCCAGCTTCAATATCCGGTCATATGCCCGCATGCTGAGCCCCAGGGAATCGAGCGTCACCTGCAGCAGCTCCGCTGAAGCTTTATCGAGTGCAGCGTGGGTTCTTAAATAGCTGCCGAACAATTCGCTGTTCCAGCGGATCGGAAGGCGGCGGTATCGCTCCAGCTGAATGGTCTGGGCGGCATAAACCTGGTCGCGCATCGCCTTCGAGGACAGCGGCGGCGTGCTTCCCGGCCATTCTTTGGGCCTTGGCACGTCAACCTGCAGATCGATCCGGTCCATTAAGGGGCCGGATATCCGCGCGCGGTATTGGGCGATCCTCGCCACGCTGCAGGTGCATTGCTGTGCCGGATGGTCGCTGCCGTAATAGCCGCACGGACACGGATTCATCGAGCAAGCGAGCATAAAATGCGCGGGAAAGGTAAATACGGCCCGTGCCCGGCTGATCGTCACCTCCCGATCCTCGAGCGGCTGGCGGAGA
This sequence comes from Paenibacillus ihbetae, assembly GCF_002741055.1. Taxonomy (NCBI): domain Bacteria; kingdom Bacillati; phylum Bacillota; class Bacilli; order Caryophanales; family Paenibacillaceae; genus Paenibacillus; species Paenibacillus ihbetae. The sequence continues at coordinate 5,499,217 of NZ_CP016809.1, forward strand.
ACCTCCAGCACATGCCGGGAGAACTCGGGCAGCTCATCGAGGAACAGAATGCCTTTGTGGGCAAGACTGACCTCGCCGGGCTTTGGGATCGTTCCGCCTCCGATAAGCCCGGCGGCGGATATCGTATGATGGGGAGAGCGAAACGGTCGCTTCGTCATGAGGCCCTCAGTCTTCTTCAGCTTACCGGCAGCGCTGAAAATTTTCGTAGTCGTCAGGGCTTCCTCCTCCGCTAACGGAGGAAGGATGGTTGGCAGCCGCTTCATAAGCATTGTCTTTCCCGTGCCGGGCGGCCCGATCAGCATAATATTGTGCATGCCTGCCGCCGCGATGGTGAGCGCCCGCTTGATATGCTGGTGGCCGAGCACATCCTTGTAATCCTCCAGCGGCTCCTCCCGGCTCCGGTCAGCCGCCTCGTTCGAGTGTTCTAAGCGCCCGGTATACCGGAGCCGCGAGAGCGAAACGGCTGCGATCGGGAGCTTCGAAGCGCGGGAAGGGCTTGACCGCATTGGCCCATCATCCCCGGCGAGCTCCTTCAAATGCGGCAAGCCGTACACCTCGATGCCGCCGATTAAGGAGGCTTCTTGCACGTTCTCCATCGGTAAGAGAACGCCGCGGAAGCCGTCCCGCTTCGCCTGCTCTACCATCGGCAGCACGCCGGTTACGGGTCTAAGCGCTCCGTCCAGCGCCAGCTCGCCGATGATTAAGAGCGAGGCGGCATCCTTGAACTCCAGCTGTTCACTAGTGATTAATATGCCGAGGGCGACAGCCAGGTCAAAGGAGGAGCCTTCTTTACGAAGATCAGCCGGAGCGAGATTAATCGTGATCCGCTTCAAAGGATATTCGAACCCGCAGTTTTTGATCGCGGCCCGGACCCGTTCCACCGATTCACGGATGGAGGAATCCGGAAGTCCGATAATGCTGGTTTGCGGAAGTCCGTTGGCCAGATCGACTTCCACCTGAATAACGACGCCGTCGATGCCGTGCAGGCAGGCGCTGTGCAGCTTTCCATACATAAATAAGAAGCACCTCACTTTCGCGTATTAGGTAAATGATAATGTGCGGTCATCATGTACACACGAAAAGGGTGCTTCCTCATTTTCGTCAATCGAGTATAGTCCGTATTGTAAAAGTTTACCTGGCACATGTCAATTCAGAAGCTCCTCGATGAAGGCGGATTGGTCTAAAGAATCCAGTCGTGAAGCGGGCTGCCGACGATGAGTTGACCGGATTTCAGATCATTGCCACTTTTTCAGAATCGCAGGTTCGGGCAACAAGAGGAAAGAATGTAAGTAGCCAGAATAGAGAAACAGCGGATAGAATCAAGCTCGTAAACGAACGCCCCAAGCTGCAAGCTGAAATGGTGGCGGGGGCGAGCGTGGCAGATCATATGAAATGAAGGAGAGGGTTACATGAAATTTTGGAACCGGAAATGGGGGAGGGTCGCACTCGCCGCGGTACTGACCGGTGCATTGCTGAGCGGCTGCGCGAAAGGTGAAGCAGGAAAGGAGGGAAATGCAGGAGCGCTGGGGACGAAGGAGATTACGCTGGACATGATGACCTTCTCCCATACGAACTGGCCCTATAAAGAAAATTGGCCGATTTATCAATATTTGAAGGAAGCAACCGGCATTTCGTTTAAAGTTCAGCCTGTCATGAGCGATTATACAACGACGATGAATCTGGCGATTTCATCCGGCGAAATTCCCGATTTGATGATGGTCAACAGCCTGAACGCCGCGAATACCCATGGTGCCAGCGGAGCGTTCGTCGATTATTTCGAGCATTTGGATAAGATGCCGAATTACAAGAAGTTTCTCGAGGATCACCCGGAGGTCAAGGCAGCGATCCTGTCTCCGGAGGGAAAAAACTATTTTATGCCGCTGTATGGGCTCGAACAGCAGTCCAGGCGATCCTGGCTGTACCGGGATGATATTTTCAAAAAGCATGATTTGACCCCGCCTACGACCTATGACGAGCTCTATACGGTTGCCAAAAAACTGAAAGAGCTGTATCCGGACAGCTTCCCGATCGCCGTGTTCAACGGTTTAAGCCCACTGGTCAACATGGCGCCGGCGTTTAATACGAGCAGCAGCTATTATTACGATTACGAGAAGGAAGAATGGCGCTACGGACCGACGGAGGACAATTATCGGATCATGGTCGAGTACATGAACAAGTTTTATACCGAGGGCTTGATCGCACCGGATTTCATGGCGCATAAGCGCAAGCAGTTTAACGATCTGCTTCTTCAGAATAAAGCGTTTATCGCAAGCGATTATATCGGCATTATGGACGAGCTGCCGCTCATGCTGGGCGACAAGGCATCCGAATTCAGCCTCGATTACATGTTGCCGCCTGTCGGAACGCCGGACGGTAAATCCCACAACGTGTTTGCAGGACTCCAGACCGACGGGTTCGCCGTAGCGGCCAATTCGAAGGAGCGGGATACGCTGCTGCAGTATTTGGATTTCCTGTACTCGCCGGAAGGAATCGAGCTGGCTACCTGGGGGAAAGAAGGGGAAACCTACACGACCCAGAACGGCGTCCGTAAGTTTAAAGACGACTACAAAGAATTCGGCGACTTGCGTACGAAGACGGGCATTGCCACCATCGGCGCCCATACGGTGCTGGATATGAGCGCATTTGAATCGATGTATTCACCCAAAATGCAGGCAGCGATGAAAATCGCGCCGGAGCATGAAACGAAACCGCAGCCGAGGCTGGCCTATACCAATGAAGAGAATGAAGTGCTTAGCATGGTGGGAGAAACCGTCAAGAAGTACCATGAAGAGCAAATAGCAAAATTTATTTTGGGACAGAAAAAGATGGACGAATGGGACGCCTACGTGGCCGAGGTGAACCGGCTGGGCGTGCAGCAAGTGCTGGATGTGCACAAGAGCGCTTACGAGCGGACGCAAAAATTCGTGAATGAAGGAAAATAACAAATCCTAAGTTTTGGATCGACTTGGGTAGCTTCCACTGGGCCGGCGTTCCGGCTGTGCGTTTGAGGCGCTATCGGTATCCTCCCGGTCCATGGAATCCATGCTTTCCAAGCTCAACTTAGCTAGATCAAGCGTGACGAAGGAGGATTTCATGTTGCAAGCATCCCGCCGCCCGGGCTTTCTGCGCAAAGTGAAACGGGATAAATATTTGCTGTTATTGCTGCTCCCATGCGTTCTGTATTACGTCATTTTTAAATACGTTCCCATCTTCGGCGTCTCGATCGCCTTCATGGATTACAATTTGTTCAAGGGCATCACCGAGAGCGATTGGGTCGGCTTCAAGTATTTCAGTATGTTCTTTCATACCCCCGACTTTTGGCCCGTGCTGAGAAACACGTTCCTGCTCGGGTTCTATAAGCTGTTATTCGGGTTTCCGGCACCGATTATTTTGGCCCTGCTGATCAATGAGGTACGAAGATCCTTCATGAAGCGGTTCGTCCAGACCGTCAGCTATCTTCCCCATTTCATATCCAATGTGGTGGTGGCGGGTATCGCGGTCATGTTCCTGTCGCCTACCGGAGGGATGGTGAACCAGCTTCTGAGCGCCTTGGGTCTTGAACGCATTAATTTTCTGGTGGAGGCCTCCTGGTTCAGAACCATCTATGTAACGACGGACGTGTGGCAGCATATCGGCTGGGGGACCATTATTTATTTGGCGGCCTTGACGGCGATTGATCCGCAATTATACGAAGCCGCACGCATGGACGGGGCGAATCGCTGGAAGCAGACGCTGAACATAACGCTTCCCGGAATCGCACCGGCGATCGTCATCATTCTGATTCTGGATATCGGAAAAATTCTCGAGATCGGCTTTGAAAAAGTATATTTGCTTGCAACCCCGGCCACGTATGAAACCGCTGACATCATTTCCACCTATGTCTATCGCGTCGGTTTGACCCAAGGCAATTACAGTTACGCCACGGCAATTGATCTGTTTACCGGAATCATCAGCTTTATCTTCATCATTGCAGCCAACGGGTTCAGCCGCAGGGTCAGCGGCAGCAGCATCTGGTAGAGGGAGGAATGGAATGTGAAATGGAAGTGGAACTGGTTCGATGTCTTAAACGCATTGATTTTGCTCGGCGTAGTAACCGCATGTCTGTATCCGTTCATTTATATGCTGGCCGTCTCGCTCAGCGATTCGGCAGCGATTGCGTCAGGCACCGTATGGCTGTGGCCAAAAGGCTTTAATTTGGATATGTACCGGTATGTATTTGAAGATGGAAGGGTACTGAAGGGTTACCAAAATACCTTCATCTATGTCGTGCTGGGAACCGCGATTTCCCTGATGGTAACCGCGCTCGGCGCATACTCATTGTCCAAGACCAAAATGGTTATGGGCAAGCCGATTCTTATGATGATCGTGTTCACGATGTTTTTTAACGGCGGAATGATCCCGACGTTTCTTGTGGTCAAAGAGCTCGGCTTTGTCAATACGGTGTGGGGCATGGTTCTGCCAGGGGCCGTCGGCACCTGGAACCTGCTGATCATGAGAACCTTCTTCATGGGAATGCCGCAAGAGCTGGAGGAGTCGGGCAAAATCGACGGCTTATCCGAGGTCGGTATTTTCTTCCGGATCGTGCTGCCGCTTTCCAAGCCGGTGCTGGCGACGATCGGATTGTATTACGCCGTCGGCATGTGGAATAATTTTATGGGCCCGCTGCTTTATCTGCGGGATGCCGATATGCAGCCGCTTCAGGTCATCTTGAGAAACATCGTGCTATCCGGGCAATTCACGGGAACCGACGGCCCGGTGGTCGGCGATATCGTCGTCGTTGAGGATGGTCTGAAATTTGCCACCATCATGGTGTCCACCGTGCCGATCCTGCTGGTATACCCGTTCATCCAGAAATATTTCGTAAAAGGAGCGTTGATCGGCTCCGTTAAAGGTTAAACGGCCGGCACGGCCGCCTGCTAATTCCGGATCCAATGGGTTTTCCGGTAATCGCCGGGCGGCTGGCCGGTTAATTTTTTGAACATGCGGATAAAGGATGTGACATTACGATACCCGATTTGCGCGCCAACTTCCTGGACCGGCATATTTGTCGTTACGAGAAGCTCCTTCGCTTTCCGGATGCGGATCGCATGTAGATGATCGCTGAAGTTGCTGCCGGTTTTTTCTTTAATATAGCCGGACAGATACGTCGGCGACATGTTGAGCTTATCCGCCAATAGCTCCAGTGATATTTCCTCGGAAATATGGTTTTCCATAAACTGGGCAATAAACTGAATGATATCGTAATTTTCTTCGCGTTTTCGTCGGATCGCTTCAGCTGCACGGGCAAGCTCGCTCAGCAGCGCTTGCTGATAGTGTTCGGGTGTGACGCAGTGCGCAAGCGGCTGGTGATCGGATTGAAGCGGACTTGATTCGATGTTCAGCAAATCCATCGTTTTTCGGATACGACTGAGAACGGCATGGGCGAATTGATGCAGCTGATCCGCTGTCGCGCCCCGGCGGTGAAGCGAATCGAATGCCCGATCAAGGAGCTCCTGGCAGCTGCTTTCGTTGCCCGCCTGCAGGTTTACGTAAAATTCATGCTCCTGCTCAGCCGTAAAACCGCTCACTTCTTCCCGCAGGGCCTTTTCCCATATAATCTGGGTTTCTTCCAACGGCATCGCTTGAAGCAGGAGCGACATGGCTTCGGCGTAGGCCTGATCGAAGTGCGAGGTGTGCTGGAACACGGACGACACGGCTATCGTGATCAGATAAGTGCCTTGGTCGTGATCGAAAATCCGCTTCAATTCGTTCAGGCAGGCAAGCAGACGCTCCGACCTCTCTTGCGTATATACGATCGACAGGATCTCCCTGCTGTCCATTTGGAGCGTATGGGATAACGGGAAGGCCTCCTGCACCTGCAGACTGATTATCTCTTTGATTTTGCCGGTGGCCTTGGTCAGCATATCCTCGAGCCGTTCCGAGGGAGTATGCCTGTACCTTAGCTGGAATACGACGATCATAAAGGCGCCCTCGCTTACCGGCAGCTCCGCTGCGGCGGCTTCGTCGATGTTGATGTTTTTGAAGCGAGCCATATAATGATAGCTTGTCAGGAGCGGCTTGACTTGGTCCATCCATGCCTTGATTTCCTTGCGCTCATGATGCAATCCCTGCAGGTGGCTGGCGATCGCGTTGAATTCGGAAATGGTGCCCTCGTATAGATGCTGTTCGGTTTTGCCAAGGCCTGTGATCATCCGCTTTAAAGGCTGATTAATGTTGCGGGTAAAGAACCAGGATGCCACCGTTCCGATCAGCAGCGTCGCGGCAAACAGGAGCACCGCGATCCAATTCATGCGGCTGATGCTGCGGTTCAGCTCATTATGGGGAATGATGGATACGTATGTAAGACCCGAGCGGTCCCCTTTTTCAAAAAAATAGTACGTTCCCTTGTCCTTAATCCATTCGGATTTTCCATTCCATGCAGGCAGCTGGCCATCCTTAGCGGAAGGATCCGATTGAAACAATGGCGTCCCGTCCTGATCAAGCAGCAGTAAACGGGAGCCGGCCATGCCTTTATAGGATTCATACCAGCTCTTCATATTGACGAATGCGATGATTTCCCACGGGCTTCCAGGGACATGGCTGACCAGCGGGAGAAGTTCCACCTCGCTGCTTTTGGGTTCAATGGTGAAGCTGCTGCTCGGAAGGGCCTGCAGGAAAGCGCCGGACCTGTCTGCCTCCTTCAACCAAAACTCGTACGGATACGCTTCGCTGACGTAATAATGCCTAAACATTCGGTCATCATCTACCATCCCGTCGAGTTCCAGCAGAAAGGAGTGGCTTCGGTAATAGATCATCACGTTTTGCAAATGGTAAAACGGCTGCGTCACCAGCGTGCGGATTTGATCCATCACCAAGTCCACCTGCAGGTAATCGATCGCTTGCTTGCCGCCTTTGTCGGCTTGCCGGCTAATATTTCCTACGAATTCATCGTGCTGAAGGCTGAGGAGCAGGCTCTTCCAAGTCGTATACTGCTTCTCGAAGCTGTCCACGGTATTCCGGATCAGCGTTAAATTGTATTTTACGATCTCGTTGTGGACATTCCGCGTATAAAACGTCATTGACCAGATGTTGTAGGAGGAAAGCAGGCTGATGACGATCAGAAAATAAACGAGCATTTTGAAGAATAGAGAATGGACCGAAAAACGGGACGTCAACCACTGCATGCCGCAATCTCCTTTATGTTTGAATCCGCTTACCTTCTATGTACCGTCATCCATTGTACAGGATCAACCATTCGGGATAAAGAGTTTTGAGCCAAAAGCAGCTCCAAGCTCAGAGCAGGTCCCGAAAAGGGACGTGTGCGCGTCAAAAGCAGCTCCAAGCTCAGAGCAAGTCCCTAAAAGGGCCGTGTGAGTGCCCAAAACAGCGCCAAGCCCGGAGCAGACCCGAAAAGGAACGTGTGCGCGCCCAACGCCAATGAAAAGTTACCTCCAAAGCCGCCGAAAAGAGTCCTCCAAATCGTCCACCGAAAACGCCCAACCTCCCACTTATTCAACTTCAGACCCCAAACTGAGAGTTAGAAGGAGGAATCCCCTTGTACTGCTTATAATAGGTTAGTGAAATAATTCAAAGAATAGAGCGAAATGGAAGCGATTCCCTTAGGGGATTATGCTATAATCCATATTTAGATGAGATTGGAAAAAATATTGAATAGGAGGTCATTATGACTATATTGTGGGAGAACATTATCATTACATTGGTTGTGCTATTGTTGATTCTCGCTGTTATCGGATTTGTGATCGGATTTGTTGCTGTCAAAGTATTCAAAGCATTTTCAAAAAATAACGGTTTGTTTAACCTTTAATTTCCAATTATTCTCCAGGAGGAATCATACCTATATCAAATAGAGTGGAGAATCTGTGAACATTTTTAAGGTAAGCGTTTTAAAAACATGTTACAATAGCTTGGGTTTACTATATAAAAGGTTGACAGGGGCAGCGGCGTCATTGAAGCGCTCCCATGCAGCCCGCCTTGTTCCAGTCATGTTGATAGGAGGATTCGAGAATGAATATCCATGAATATCAAGGAAAACAAGTACTGAAGCAATATGGAGTTGCTGTTCCGAACGGCAAGGTTGCGTTTACGGTGGATGAAGCAGTTGAAGCTGCCAAATCCCTGGGAAGTCCCGTAACCGTTGTAAAGGCACAGATCCACGCAGGCGGCCGCGGTAAAGCCGGCGGCGTCAAGGTGGCCAAGAGCCTTGAAGAGGTTCGCGCCTATGCTGAAGAAATTCTGGGCAAAGTGCTGGTGACTCACCAGACCGGTCCGGAAGGCAAGGAAGTCAAACGTCTCCTTATTGAAGAAGGCTGCGATATTCGCAAAGAGTATTACATCGGTGTCGTTGTAGACCGCGCTACAGGGCGTGTCGTCATGATGGCATCCGAAGAAGGCGGTACGGAAATCGAAGAGGTTGCAGCAGCAACACCTGAGAAAATTTTCAAGGAAGTCATCGATCCGGCTGTCGGACTTCAAACGTTCCAAGCCCGGAAGCTGGCGTATTCCATTAATATTCCGAACGAGCTGGTCGGCAAAGCCGTCCAATTTATGCTTGCCTTGTACAAGGCGTTCGTGGAGAAGGACTGCTCGATCGCCGAGATTAATCCGCTGGTCGTAACGGGCGACGGCAACGTCATGGCCCTTGACGCCAAGCTGAACTTCGACTCCAATGCCCTGTTCCGTCACAAGGACATTGTCGAGCTTCGCGACCTGGACGAAGAAGACGAGAAAGAAATCGAAGCATCGAAGTACGATTTGAGTTACATAGCTCTGGATGGCAACATCGGCTGCATGGTTAACGGTGCCGGACTTGCGATGGCTACGATGGACATCATCAAATACTATGGCGGCGATCCTGCCAACTTCCTTGACGTTGGGGGCGGCGCGACGACCGAGAAGGTTACGGAAGCCTTCAAGATCATTTTGTCCGATCCACAAGTTAAGGGGATCTTCGTCAACATTTTCGGCGGCATCATGCGCTGCGACGTGATCGCCACCGGTGTTGTTGAAGCGGCGAAGCAGCTGGGCTTGACCCGTCCGCTTGTTGTACGCTTGGAAGGCACGAATGTGGACCTCGGCAAGCAGATTTTGGCCGAGTCCGGTCTTAACATCGTACCAGCTGATTCCATGGCCGACGGAGCACAGAAGATCGTCTCCCTCGTTCAGTAAGAGTTCATTCCTGAAGAGGCATGGCACTTAAGGACGCTTCGCGCGTCCAGCCGTGCGGTTGCTTTCATTTTCAAATATCAATAGGGGATGTGAATCAATCGTGAGTATTTTGATCGATAAAAATACAAAAGTTATCACACAAGGGATTACAGGTAAAACGGCTCTGTTCCATGCGAAGGGCGCCCTTGATTACGGTACGCAAATGGTCGGCGGCACCTCGCCGGGCAAAGGCGGCACGGAAGTGGAAATTACGCTGGAGAACGGCAATACCGTGAAGCTTCCGGTCTTCAACACCGTTGAGGAAGCGAAAGCGAAGACCGGCGCAACCGCAAGCGTAATCTATGTTCCGCCTGCATTTGCAGCCGATTCGATCATGGAAGCCGTCGATGCCGAGATGGAGCTTGTCATTTGCATCACGGAAGGCATTCCGGTGCTGGATATGGTGAAGGTTGCACGTTATATGGAAGGCAAGAAAACCCGCCTGATCGGGCCGAACTGTCCGGGTGTCATTACGTCGGGCGAATGCAAGATCGGAATTATGCCGGGTTATATCCATACGCCGGGCCATGTCGGCGTCGTATCGCGAAGCGGAACGCTGACCTATGAGGCGGTTCATCAGCTGACGGCACGCGGCATCGGACAATCGTCTGCCGTGGGAATCGGCGGAGACCCTGTTAAAGGCACCGAGTTTATCGATGTCTTGAAGCTGTTCAATGAAGATCCGAACACGAAAGCCGTTATTATGATCGGCGAAATCGGCGGTACGGCCGAGGAAGAAGCTGCCGAGTGGATCAAAGCCAACATGACCAAGCCGGTTGTCGGCTTCATTGGCGGAGCAACTGCGCCTCCAGGCAAACGCATGGGCCATGCCGGCGCGATCATTTCCGGTGGCAAAGGGACAGCGAAGGAGAAGATTGCTGTACTCGAGGCTTGCGGTATTAAAGTCGCTCCGACACCGGCCGAAATGGGATCGACGCTAGTCAGCGTGCTTGAGGAGAAGGGCTTGCTTGAGGCTTGCACTACTCATTAATCGTATGAACGCGAGGCAGCTTTTTGCCTAATTGCGCAACCCAATATATTAAAAAATAGGTAAGCAACCTTTTATTTCCTGATTTCAGGAGATGAAGGGTTGCTTTTTCTGTTTATTTTGAAGGAGGCGACCGGAATGAAGCTGGAAAGCGTGCTGCTGGCCACATTGCATGAAAGTGAAGGCATCGGGTGGAGATCGATTCACCGGATATTGCTGAACGGCCCGCTGCATGAAGGCATGATTTCTTATGGCGTGAATGACTGGAGAGACCATGGATTGTCTGTCGAGCAGGCGAATAAATTGTCGAAACAGTTTCCGTCGAGCGTCGAACAATTGCTGGAGCGGATGTCAAATGCTGCGGTCGCTGCGGCCGGACATTCCCAAGGGGATGTATGGAAGTTGACAAACCGCTCCAAAATACGTATTATTACAGCCCTCGATGATCAATATCCCGAGCTGTTGAAATCAATGTCCGAGCCGCCTTGGGTATTATATTCGATCGGCCGAGCGGAGCTATTGGACCAGCCCGGCGTTGCCATGGTCGGGACCCGGATGCCGACGGCTTATGGCCGCAAGATGGCCGGCGTCCTGGCCGAGGCGCTCACGGGGCACGGGCTCGCAGTCGTAAGCGGATTGGCCAGAGGAATTGACAGCGCTGCGCACGAGGCGGCTTTAGCAAGCAGAGGAGCCACGATTGCGGTTCTCGGTGCGGGGATTGATATCATCTATCCAGCAGAGCACCGGTCCTTGTATGAGCGGATCGCCGAATCGGGATTGATTGTTTCCGAATATCCGCCGGGTACGAAAGCCCATCCGGGATTTTTTCCAAGGAGAAACCGAATTATTGCGGGGCTGTGTCTCGGAACCGTTGTCGTGGAGGCGGATGCGCGCAGCGGATCGCTGATAACAGCGGATTACGCGCTCGAGGCAGGGAGGGATGTCTTCGCGGTTCCCGGACAAGTGACTTCTCCCAAGAGCCGGGGAACGCTTGCCCTCATTAAACAGGGGGCCAAGATGGTGACGGACGCCCAGGATATTATCGAAGAATATGATTCCTGGTTGCCAAACAGGGCTTCCAATACATACAATAAGGAGCGGCAGGCCCCTCATTCGAGCCTCCCCGGCATGGATTCCGGGTTGACAAACGATGAACAGCACGTTTACCATATGCTCGAACAGGGACCCGGGTCGCTTGACGAGTTGTTGGAGGGGACCCAGTGGGATTTTGGACATTTGCATTCAGTTCTGTTATCTTTAATCATAAAAAAGCAGATAACCCAATTACCCGGTGCTATATATAAGATCATATAATGGGAAAGTTGAATGTTGGAGAGGAGGATGAACCTGTGGCGGATTCACTCGTCATCGTAGAATCGCCTGCCAAGGCGAAGACGATTGGCAAATATCTCGGCAGTAAATATATCGTGAAGGCTTCGATGGGTCATGTGCGCGATTTGCCGAAAAGCCAGATCGGGGTTGAGGTGGAGAACGACTTCAATCCGAAATACATTACGATCCGCGGAAAAGGTTCTGTCTTAAAGGAACTGAAGGATGCTAGCAAAAAGGTAAAGAAAGTATACCTCGCAGCTGACCCCGATCGCGAAGGGGAAGCCATCGCATGGCATCTTGCCCATGCCTTGGAGCTGGATGAATCTCAAAGCCTGCGGGTCGTATTTAACGAAATTACGAAAACGGCCGTCAAGGATGCTTTCAAGACGCCGCGCAAAATTAATATGGATCTCGTCAACGCCCAGCAGGCCAGACGGATTCTTGACCGTCTGGTGGGCTACAAGATCAGCCCTCTTTTATGGAAGAAAGTCAAAAAAGGGCTGTCGGCCGGGCGCGTTCAGTCCGTTGCTGTCAAGATTATTCTGGATCGCGAGAACGAAATCAGCGCGTTCGTGCCGGAAGAATATTGGACAATTACGGCCAAGCTGGCCGTGAAGGGCTCTTCGTTCGAGGCGAAGTTTACGCAGCTGAACGGGGAGAAGAAGGAGCTGTCCAGCCAGCAGGACGTGAATGAGGTGCTTGCGGCGATTGCGGATGCCTCTTTTACGGTCGGCGAAGTCAAGGAGCGCGAGCGCCAGCGTCACCCGTCGCCGCCGTTCACGACAAGCTCATTGCAGCAGGAAGCGGCGCGCAAGCTCGGTTTCCGGGCCGCCAAGACGATGTCGGTCGCCCAGCAGCTGTATGAGGGTGTGGAGCTTGGCAAGGAAGGCACAGTCGGTTTGATTACGTACATGCGTACCGACTCCACCCGGATATCCGGTACCGCGCAAGACGAGGCGAAGGAGTACATTACGGAGAAGTACGGAGAGCCGTTCGTACCCGAAAGCCCTAGGCAGTATTCAAAGAAAGCGGCAAATGCGCAGGATGCGCACGAAGCGATCCGGCCAACGTCCGTCCTTCGGGATCCGGAATCGGTAAAGCCGTACATGAGCCGTGATCAGCTCCGCTTGTATAAATTGATCTGGGAACGCTTTGTCGCAAGTCAGATGGCCTCTGCTGTACTGGATACGCTTTCTGTGGATATTTCGGCAGGTACTGCCGTTTTTCGGGCTACCGGATCCAAGGTGCGCTTCCCCGGCTTTATGAAGGTCTATGTCGAGGGCAACGACGACGGAACGACCGAAGAGGATAAATACCTTCCGGAGCTGCATACGGGCGACAAGCTCGAGAAGCAGGATATCGAGCCGAAGCAGCACTTCACTCAGCCGCCTCCGCGTTATACCGAGGCACGGCTTGTAAGGACGCTGGAGGAGCTTGGAATCGGACGGCCGAGTACTTACGCGCCTACGCTTGAAACGATCCAGAAGCGCGGCTACGTTGCCATTGAGGATAAGAAATTTGTCCCGACGGAGCTGGGCGAGCTTGTCATTGAGCAGATGGAGCAATTTTTCCCCGAGATACTGAATGTGGAATTCACCGCAAACATGGAAGAGGATTTGGACCATGTCGAGGAAGGCTCCGAGGATTGGGTCAAGGTGCTGTCGGAATTTTACAAATCGTTTGAAAAGCGGCTTGAGGTCGCTGAGGAAGAGATGAAGGAAATCGAGATTGAAGACGAGGTTTCCGACGAGATTTGCGAGAAATGCGGCAAGCCGTTGGTGTATAAGCTCGGCCGATTCGGGAAGTTTTTGGCGTGCTCCGGTTTTCCGGATTGCCGGAACACGAAGCCGATCGTGAAAGACATCGGCGTAACTTGTCCGAAGTGCAAGGAAGGCCATGTCGTGGAACGACGGAGCAAGAAGGGGCGGATATTCTTCGGATGCGACCGCTATCCGGAGTGCGATTTCGTATCTTGGGATAAACCTTCGCCCAAGCCGTGCCCGAATTGCAGCAGCTTAATGGTAGAGAAGAAGAGCAAGCAGGGGGTCAAGCTTCAATGCACTTCCTGCGACTATTCCGAAATGGTTGAGGAACAGGACGAAGCAGCAGAGATGTAGGCATACAGGGGGTAATGACGTTGACAGACACACAGAGAGTAACGGTGATCGGCGCGGGCCTGGCCGGCAGTGAAGCGGCTTGGCAGATCGCAAGCCGCGGGATTCCCGTTACCTTATACGAAATGCGGCCGGTCGTGAAGACGCCGGCCCATCATACAGACAAGTTCGCAGAGCTGGTCTGCAGCAACTCGCTCCGTGCAAATACGTTGACCAATGCAGTCGGCGTATTGAAGGAAGAGATGCGCATGCTGAACTCGCTCGTAATCGGCTCGGCGGACCGCAACGCCGTGCCGGCGGGCGGAGCGCTTGCGGTGGATCGTGACGGGTTCTCCGGTGAAATCACGGAGACGCTCCATCAGCATCCGTTAATTGAGGTTGTAAATGAAGAAATTCAGCATATACCTGAAGAAGGGATCGTCGTCATTGCGACAGGACCTTTGACCTCTCCCGCATTGTCGGCTCAAATCCGCGAGCTGATGGGCGAAGACTACTTCTACTTCTATGATGCGGCTGCACCGATCGTAGAGAAGGACTCCATTGATATGAGCAAGGTATATCTTGCTTCCCGATATGACAAAGGCGAGGCCGCCTATCTGAATTGCCCGATGACGGAAGAGGAATTCGATGCTTTCTACGATGCGCTGGTCAACGCCGAAGTTGCCCAGCTCAAGGAGTTTGAGAAGGAAATTTATTTCGAGGGCTGCATGCCGATCGAAGTGATGATGAAGCGGGGCAAGCAAACCGCTCTGTTCGGCCCGATGAAGCCGGTCGGACTGGTGAACCCGCATACCGGCAAGCTTCCATACGCCGTCGTTCAGCTGCGTCAGGACAATGCTGCCGGTACGCTGTACAATCTGGTAGGCTTCCAGACCCATCTGAAATGGGGAGAGCAGAAGCGCATTATCTCGATGATTCCGGGGCTGGAGAATGCCGAGATCGTACGGTATGGCGTTATGCACCGCAATACATTCGTCAATTCGCCGAAGCTGCTTCAGCAAACCTATCAAGTGAAGACGCGTCCGAATTTGTACCTCGCCGGGCAGATGACGGGTGTCGAAGGCTACGTTGAGTCCGCCGCCTCCGGCTTGATTGCAGGCATCAATGCGGCAAGAGCAGCACTTGGACAAGAAGGGATCGTATTCCCGCAGGAATCGACGATCGGCAGCATGGCTTATTACATTACGCATGCCGATCCGGATAATTTCCAGCCGATGAACGCGAATTTCGGACTGCTGCCGAAGCTGGAGACCCGGATCCGGAATAAGAAAGAGAAGAATGAAGCTTTGGCTAATCGCGCTCTGGATCATATTCGCGAGTTCATCAATGACAACCAACTGAATACGCTGTAACTTTTAAAAATAAGGGAGGTCCGCCATCATGGAAATGACTTTTCACGCTACGACGATCTGCGCCGTTCGGCATAATGGCAAGGCAGCCATTGCCGGCGACGGCCAAGTCACGTTCGGAGAAAGTGTAGTCATGAAGCAGACCGCCAAAAAAGTGCGCCGTCTTTACCGGGGACAAGTTGTCGCCGGTTTTGCCGGTTCTGTGGCGGATGCGATTACGCTGTTTGAGAAATTTGAGGGCAAGCTGGAGGAGCATCATGGCAACCTGCAGCGCGCGGCCGTCGAGCTGGCCAAGGACTGGCGCCAGGATCGGGTGCTGCGGAAGCTGGAGGCTTTAATGATTGTGGTGGATAAGACCGGAATGCTGCTGATTTCCGGCGGTGGGGAAATTATTGAGCCCGACGACGATGTCCTGGCGATCGGATCGGGAGGCAATTTTGCGCTCTCGGCAGGACGTGCGCTGAAACGGCACGCATCGCATCTGGAGGCTAAGGACATCGCGCGAGAGGCGCTTCAGATTGCTTCAGAGGTTTGCGTATATACGAACAGCAATATTACTGTAGAAGAGCTGTAATGATGCTTTACGGCAGCGTATAGCCATATCAGGGCGGGAGGTATTCACGGTGAATAAAGAAGCTATGACCCCAAGACAAATTGTTTCCGAGTTGGATAAGTATATCGTCGGACAGAAGGAAGCGAAGAAATCCGTTGCGGTAGCGCTCCGCAACCGCTATCGGCGCAGCTTGCTGTCCGATGAGGAGCGCGATGAGATCGTTCCGAAGAACATTCTGATGATCGGCCCTACGGGCGTCGGCAAAACGGAAATTGCCCGGAGGCTTGCGAAGCTGGTGAACGCTCCTTTTGTGAAGGTGGAGGCTACGAAGTTTACCGAGGTCGGGTACGTGGGACGCGACGTAGAGTCCATGGTGCGCGACCTGGTGGAAACAGCGATTCGCATGGTGAAGCTGGAGCGCACGGAGAAGGTCAAGGACAAAGCCGAAGAGATGGCGAACGAGCGGATCGTGCAGCTGCTGGCCCCGTCAACCAAGAGCCAGAAGAGCCAACGCAACCCGTTTGAGATGCTGTTCGGCGGCAGCAATCCGTCTCAGGCCGCAGACGATGATGCGGAAGATAAAGACGAAAGCCTGAAGGAGAAACGGAGACAGATCCGTTTTAATCTGCTGTCCGGAAAGCTTGAGGACGAAACGATCGAGATCGATGTCGAGGACACCGCTCCGAATATGTTTGATATGTTCGCAGGGCAGGGCAATGATCAGATGGGCATGAATATGCAGGAGATGTTCGGCAGCCTGATGCCGAAGCGGACGAAACGGCGCAAGCTGTCAGTCAAGGAAGCGAGAAAAGTGCTTACGCAAGAGGAGGCCGCCAAGCTGATTGATATGGATGATGTCATCCAGGAGTCGATCCGGCGCGCCGAACAATCGGGCATTATTTTCATCGATGAGATCGACAAGGTAGCCAGCCAAGGCCGCCAATCGGGTCCAGACGTATCCAGGGAAGGCGTTCAGCGCGACATCCTGCCGATCGTGGAAGGCTCTACGATCATGACCAAATATGGGCCGGTGAAGACGGATTTCGTGCTGTTTATCGCCGCAGGCGCTTTCCATATTGCTAAGCCTTCAGATCTGATTCCCGAGCTGCAGGGCCGGTTCCCGATCCGTGTGGAGCTGAACAGCTTGACGCTGGATGATTTTGTGTCCATTTTGACCGAGCCGAAGAATGCGCTGACCAAGCAATATATCAATTTGCTGCGGACCGAAGAGCTTGAAGTGGAGTTTTCCCCGGAGGCCATTCGGGAAATTGCCCAGATCGCGGCCTCGGTGAACCAAAACACCGAAAATATCGGTGCACGCAGACTGCATACCATCCTGGAGAAGCTGCTGGAGGATCTGTCATTCGAAGCGCCTGAGCTCACGCTGGAGCGAATGGTGATTACGCCTCAATACGTGAGGGAAAAACTCGCCGGCATCGCCCAGGACCGGGATTTAAGCCAATATATTTTGTAATTCGGCAAGGAAAAGGATCGGTTGTAAATGTTTGTCGATGCGGAAGTAGTCCGGGATGTCGAAATATTTGCGTATGTTGGAAGCGATCAGGACCGATTTCGTAATTTTTTGTGAACAAGCGGGCCTGCGTCTGGACCTATACTTTGGGAAGAAAACTTTAAATTTTACAAAATCAGTATTAAGATTTGCAATATTTTAGAAAAAAACGAAACGAAAATGAATAAAAAGCCCTTCTTCTTGGAAAAAGATAGGGCTTTTTTCTTATTGTAAAAAGTCCCAATCTTTAAGAAACTTAGTTTATGTGACATCATGCTGTCTTTTTCTACTTAAGACCTAGATTAGGGCGTACGGATTATGTTTTTTGTCGAAAAAAGAGGATTTAGCTAGGAAGAGTGGAATACTTTTCTGCAAGGTCCAGTCAGGAGGAATGAGCTAGTGAATCTGTTGAACAATAGTTCCTTTCAGCGGCTTCAAGGCGGTTTGGACGCAGCGAATTTGAGAAACAGCGTCATTGCCAACAATATTGCCAACGTGGATACGCCTCATTTTAAGAGATCCGAAGTATCCTTCGAGAGTCTTTTGAAGCAGGAGATGGAAGGAGCTCATCTTACGCTGCAGGGGAGAAGGACGGATCCTAGACATATTCCGATCGGTCCAACCGGCAGCATCCCGAGCGCTTCGATTACGAGTGACAGCAGCAGCTCTATGAACAACAACGAGAATAATGTCGATGCGGACCGGGAAATGGTGCTGCTCGCGGAGAACCAGCTTCGTTACAATTCGTACATACAAGCAGTGAATGAGCAAATTCGCATGATGCGTACAGCGATTGAGGGGAGATAAGGTTCATGAATATTAGCAACGGCTTTTCGATCAATGCATCGGCTCTTACGGCCCAGCGTCTTCGCATGGACGTCATTTCTTCGAACCTAGCCAATGCGGAAACGACAAGGGCCCGGATCGAGAATGGACAAGCGGTTCCGTACCGCCGCAAGACAGTAGTTCTTTCGCCGCAGAGCGAGTCGTTCGAAGGGATGCTTAGAGCCCAGATGAACGGAGAAGCCACAGGCCAAGGGGTACGGGTCGCTGCCGTGAAGGAGGATCCATCTCCGCTTAAGCAGGTATACAACCCGAC
Source organism: Paenibacillus ihbetae (assembly GCF_002741055.1). Taxonomy (NCBI): domain Bacteria; kingdom Bacillati; phylum Bacillota; class Bacilli; order Caryophanales; family Paenibacillaceae; genus Paenibacillus; species Paenibacillus ihbetae. The sequence continues at coordinate 5,517,366 of NZ_CP016809.1, forward strand.
TCATCCGGACGCGAATGCGGAGGGATATGTCTATATGCCTAATGTGGACGTCACAAGGGAAATGGTGGATATGATCGCGGCTACCCGGTCCTATGAAGCCAACGTGACTGCCATTAATGCATCGAAGGCCATGATTATGAAGGCGCTGGAGATCGGCAGATAGTGTAGGGTAGGTGTTTATATACAGAAAAATTAGGAGGGGAAATCGATGATTCAAAACACAATGTTCCAAGCTTCGGGCGTTTCGCCCCTTCAAATGCGAGAGCAAGCCCCGGCGGCAGAGAAGACTCCAGCCGAATCCATCCGCAGCTTCGGTTCGTATTTGAGTGATGCCTTGAACTCTGTTTCCGCACAGGAACAACAGGCTCATGTCATGAGCGACAAAATGATGATTGGACAAGTCAACGTGGATCAGGCGATGATATCCGCCCAGCAGGCACTGTTGAGCATTCAGCTCACAACACAGGTCCGAAACAAAGTGGTAGAAGCCTATCAAGAGATCATGCGTACGCAAATCTAAATGTTTCTAGCAAAGTTTCGGATGGGGTGACGATGTGAACGAGAGAATCGCCCAATATCGGGATCGAGTAACCCAATATTGGAATCAATTTAGCAAGAAGCAAAAACTGATGTTGAGTGCTACGGTAGCCTTCGTGCTGATCGCACTGGTCGTACTGACGATGCAGTTCTCCAAGACGAAGTACGAGGTGGCTTTCAGGGATTTGAATTCCAGTGATGCCGCCGGCATTATCAGCCACCTGGAATCGCAAGGTATTTCCTACAAGCTGAGCCCGGACGGACGAAGCATCTCCGTACCGAGCACCGAGGCGGCCAGAGTACAGATTGATGTCGGCTCCCAGGGCCTGGTGCAGAACGGAACGATCGGCTTCGAAACGTTCGAGCAAAATGCATCCGCAATCGGCATGACCGATAACGAATTCGAAGTGAAGTATGTAAATGCATTAAACGGCGAGGTTGAGCGACTGCTTGAGAAGATGCAGGGCGTCCAAGATGCCACGGTGCTGCTCAATCTCCCGAAAGAAAGCGTGTTTGCCAAGAACGGCAATGAAGATCAGGCCAGCGCTTCCGTGGTCCTGCATTTCAAACCGGGATACCGGCCGAATCAGGAAGTGATCGACGGTTACTACAACCTGGTCAAGACGGCCATTCCCAACCTCCCGATCGACAATATAACCATAACCAATGACGAAGTTGAACTTCTTGCCACGGCCAAGGGCGGCCAAGGCGGACTGATCGGCAGGGTTGAAGAGAACTTTGCACTGCAGAAAAAATTTGAAAGCGAAGTACGACAGAATGTGCAACAGTTCCTGTCCCAGTACATGGGATCGAGCAAAGTGAACGTACTCGTTGCTTCCAAGCTGAATTTCGATCAGGTACAGAGCAAGGAAAATCTCGTAACCCCCGTCGATGAAGAAGAGATGAAGGGGATCGAGCTCAGCGTACAGGAAATTCAGAAAAATTATACCGGGTCCAGCAGTCCTGCCGGCGGAGTTGCCGGAGTGGGCGAAGAAGCGGTTCCCGGGTATCCGAGCGATTCCGAGAGCGGACAGTCGACGTCGGAAGAGTCGTCGTCCACCATCAATTATGAAGTGAATCGCATTACAAAGGACATTATTGCAAGTCCATATACCGTTAAAGACTTAACCATTAATGTCGCAGTTGAACCACCTGCAGGCCAGCAAACGCTGGACGAAGACACCCGGACGGCGATCCAGAACATTCTCATCAACATTGTGAGAGCTTCGCTTGCTGATTCAGGTACTACCTATACAGACGCACAATTGTCGCAAAAAGTTTCGGTTAATTCACAGGTATTTAATGTAAATCCGGATGAAAATTCGAAAACCGTTCTGTCCCAGCCGGTATTGTGGGGAATCGGCATCGCTGCATTGGCTTTGATCGCGGGAGGCACGTATTTCTTCATCCGCAAACGCAGAAGACAGCAGGAAGAATACGAGGAAGATATTCCGCTTCCGCCGGTGACCGAATTCCCATCGATCAATCTTGAGAGTGTAACGAACGAGAGCCAGGTCCGGAAGCAGCTCGAAACGTTGGCGAAGAAAAAGCCGGATGAATTCGTGAATCTGCTGCGTACATGGCTGGCTGAGGAATAGAGGTGGAAGCATTGGTTAAGGGAAACAACCAACAATTATCCGGGCGCCAGAAAGCTGCAATATTGCTGATTACGCTGGGTCCGGAAGTGTCTGCACAAATATTCAAGCATCTGCGCGAAGACGAAATCGAGCAGCTGACGCTGGAAATTGCGAATGTGCGCAAGGTCGATAGCGGAGAGAAAGATAGCATTATCCAGGAGTTTCACCAAATTTGTCTTGCACAGGAATATATATCGCAAGGCGGCATTAATTACGCGAAAGAAATACTGGAAAAAGCGCTCGGGCAGCAGAAAGCGATGGAGGTTATCAATCGCCTGACCGCAACGCTTCAGGTAAGGCCGTTTGATTTCGCCCGCAAGGCCGATCCGAGCCAGATCCTGAATTTCATTCAGAATGAAAATGCCCAAACGATCGCGCTCGTGCTCTCCTACCTGCAGTACGATCAGGCATCGGCCATCTTATCCTCGCTTCCTCAAGAGAAGCAGGCCGAGGTTGCCCGGCGGGTTGCGGTCATGGACAGCACGTCTCCGGAAGTTATCGCTCAGGTTGAGCGTGTGCTGGAGCAGAAGCTGTCGGCAACGGTAACCCAGGATTACACCAATGCAGGCGGCATCGAGTCGATCGTTCAAATATTGAACGGCGTCGACCGGGGCACGGAGCGGACGATCCTGGATTCTCTGGAAATCCAGGATCCCGAGCTTGCCGAAGAAATCAAGAAGCGGATGTTTGTATTCGAGGATATCGTCAATGTCGACAATCGATCGATCCAGCGCATCATCCGCGATGTCGAGAATGCGGATTTGCAGCTTGCGCTTAAAGTGGCGAGCGAGGAAGTCCGGGATGTTATTTTCCGTAATATGTCCAAGCGCATGGCGGAAACCTTCCGTGAAGAGATGGAGTACATGGGCCCTGTGCGGCTGCGTGACGTGGAGGAAGCTCAGACACGGATCGTAAGCACGATCCGAAGACTCGAAGAAGCGGGCGAGGTTATCATTGCCCGCGGCGGAGGAGATGACATTATTGTCTAACTTGATCAAACCGTCCCACTATACAACGATGGATGTCTTGAAAGAGTTGGATGTAGCGCGTCGTTACGCCGCTCCTGCCGAAGAAGCGCAAGCAGAGCCGGCACCGCCCGCCGCTGCGCCGGCGGTCATGCACACGCTGGCAGAGGCCGAGCGGATCAAGAGTGAAATGCTGCGCGACGCCCAGGAATTTGCCGAACGGCAAATTCGCGAGGCCTCCGAGGAAGCCCAGCGGCTGCTGGCTGAGGCGGAGCAGCAGATCGATGCGTGGTGGAAGGAACGAAGGCTGCAGGATGAGGATCTGTCCGAGACCCTGAAAATCGAGGGATTTAACCAAGGCTATTCCGAGGGAGCTGCCAAAGCCGAGCTGGAAATGAAGGAACTGCTGGAGAAAGCCACGGTCGAAGCTAGCGAGCTTCTGCAGCTTGCCCACCGGGCAAAGGAAGACTTGATCCAAGAAGCCGAGCCGTTTCTGGTCGAGCTGAGCTGCAGCATTGCCGAGAAAATCCTCGATCATCAGCTGACGATTGAACCGGATTTCACCCTGGAGCTGATTCGGAAAAATCTAGCGCGCAAACGGGAGAAAGGCTTGATTTCGCTGTGCGTTGCACCTGAGCATTTTGAGTTCGTGTACGCGGCCAGAGAAGAGCTTTCATTAGCGATCGACTCCCAAGCGGAGCTCCAAATCCTCCCGGATGCGACGGTGAAGGACCGGGGCTGCGTGATCCGTTCGTCTTTCGGAAGCGTGGATGCCCGAATCGATACCCAGCTTGCGGAAATCAAGAAGGAACTGGTGCGCGTCGCCCTCGATGACGAAGAACGGAGAAATCAGGATGAAGAAGCTGAATAGCGCCCGGTATATCGAGCATTTAAAACATTTGGACCCGGTCCGCATAAACGGAAAAGTGACCCAGGTCATCGGCTTGATGGTTGAGTCCGAAGGCCCGGATGCGAGCATCGGGGATGTGTGCTACATCTATCCGTCGAAGCAGTCCAAGCCGCTGAAAGCCGAGGTTGTCGGCTTCAGAGACAATAAGGTGCTGCTGATGCCGCTCGGTGAGCTTCATTCCGTAGGACCGGGATGCGACGTGGTCGGAACCGGGAAACCGCTGAGCGTTCAGGTCGGTTCGGAACTGCTGGGCAAAGTGCTCGACGGCTTGGGACAGCCTCTAGACGGGTCGCTGATCCCAGCCCGTATGCCGCACTATTCAACGCATAACGTTCCGCAAAATCCGCTGAATCGCCCCAGAGTGAAGGAGCCGATCAGCATCGGAGTGAGAGCCATCGACGGCCTCCTCTCGATCGGGAAAGGACAACGGGTCGGCATTTTCGCCGGTTCGGGCGTAGGGAAGAGTACGCTGATGGGCATGATCGCCCGAAATACGTCGGCCGACGTGAACGTGATCGCTTTAATCGGAGAACGCGGGCGCGAGGTGCTGGACTTCATCGAACGGGACCTCGGACCTGAAGGCCTCAAGCGTTCCGTCGTCATCGTCGCTACTTCAGACCAGCCGGCTCTGATCCGTATCAAGGGAGCGTTGATTGCGACGACGATTGCCGAATATTTTCGGGACCGCGGTCTGAATGTAATGCTGATGATGGACTCCGTCACCCGCTATGCAATGGCACAGCGCGAGGTCGGACTAGCCATCGGTGAGCCGCCGGCGATGAGAGGGTACACGCCTTCCGTCTTCGCGAGCCTCCCGAAGCTGCTCGAACGCGCAGGTACCGGTCCCAATGGCTCCATCACGGCCTTCTATACCGTGCTGGTGGACGGCGATGACATGAATGAGCCGATTGCCGATGCGGTAAGGGGGATCCTGGACGGCCATATCGTGCTGAACCGGAGCATCGCCAATAAGGGACATTTTCCGGCGATCGACGTGCTGGCCAGTATTAGCCGCGTGATGAAGGACATCGCTCCGGAAGAGCAGATCGAGGCTTCGGAAAATGTGAAACGCTTGATGGCAATTTATAAAGATTCCGAGGACTTAATTAATATCGGAGCTTACCAGCAGGGATCCAACGCCGACATCGACGAATCCATTGAATACATTCATCGGATATGGGACTTTACGAAGCAGAAAGTGAATGAAAAAACGACGCTCGCCGAGGTTCAGGAACGTCTGATTTCCGAATTTTCAAGGAGATGACTTTGAAGAATGAAATTTCAATACGCATTCCAGAAAATCGTAGACCTGAAGAGTAACGAGAAGACCCAGGCCGAATGGATGCTGTCGAGCGCCATCGGGAAGCTGCAGGCGGAGGAGAAGAGCCTGAACGAGCTGTACCGGTTGCGGGAGCAGATGTATGCGGCCGAGCAGGAAGCCGTTACGCGGTGCGCGGCAATCGCCGAAATCCGCAATATTCAGAGCTATGCTCAGTACTTGGAAGAGTGCATTGAGCGGAAACGGAATGATATTCGGCTCGCCCATGTAAATGTCACGAAGAAGCAGGAGATTTTATCGGAAAAAATGCTGGATGAAAAAGTGTGGTTGAAGGCACGGGACAAATCGCACGAGAAATTTCGGCATGAAAGTCTCCTTCGGGAACAAAACGAGCTGGACGAGCTGGCGACGGTGCGTTTTGCGATCAAAGCCCGATAATGAATCCGCTAAGCAACCGGGTCAAGACCGCGAAGGAGGAATGAACGTGGCAAGAAAAGACATGCCGCTCGATAAAGAAGAATCAAGCGGTGGATTTGAACGGATTTTGCTGATTCTGGTTCCGGCCATCTTTACGATCGTTCTGTTAGGGGCGCTTGCGATCTTCTTTAGAGCCGATGTTCGGGACGGCATGATCGATGTGGCGAACAAAATTCCGATTGTGAAGGATTGGGTTCCCGATCCGGTGCTGACGCCGGAAGAGCAGAAGCTGAAAGAAGCGAAGGAGCAGGAAGAAAGCGCCGAGGCTACGATCGTAGAGCTGAAGAAGCAGCTGGCGGAGCGCGAGGAGACGCTAAACGAGATCACTGAGCAGAAGGCTGCCCAGGAGAATAAAGTGAAAGAGCTGGAAAGCCAGATCGATTCGATGCAGAACCAGAACACGGGCAGCCCGGAGCAGGAGGAAGATCCGTATACGAAGCAGATCCGTGAACTCGCCAAGCTGTATGCCGACATGAGTCCGAGCAAGGCCGCGCCGATCATGCAAAATTTAACCCTTGAGGAAATGGTGCTGATGCTGAGCCAGATGAAGAGCAGCAACCGGGTGGCAATCTTGGAGAAGATGGACCCGAAAACGGCAGCGGAAGCCACGATGATGCTGAAGGATGCCAAACCGTCCGAAGACTTGGCGATCGCGGCGCTGCAATCCCGGATCAAGAAAAATCAAACGGAAGCAGCAAGCAGCAAGACGAGCAGCAGCAACCTGGATAAAAATCAGCTCAATCAGACGTTTGCCGGCATGACGCCAGCCAATGCGGCGGAGCTGCTGATGCAAACCTACAAAATCAGCCCGGCCAAGACCATGACCATCCTGAATACGGTCGATGACGCGACAAGGTCCAGAATCATGAACGCGATGTCCTCGAAAGATCCGGAGCTTGCAGCAAGAATACTGAATCGGCTTATGGGCTCCAAATAAAACGCCAGATCCGCTTTAGGGTCTGAACTTTTCCGGTCACGGGAGAGGAGGTGAATAAGACGATGACGATGACAGTGCAAGGCATGTCCTCTACAATCGGCAGTTCTTCGGTAAGCGGCAAGACGGGCGCTCCAGGCAGTACGGCAGCAGGCGCTTCATTTGATGCGACGCTGACATATCAGATGTCGAGCGCAGGAGGCGGCACCTCCTCGGCTGCTTCGGAGGCAACGGTCAAGCTGGATGGTTTACTGCAAGGCTTGCCGGCCGAAATGAACGAGGCGATGGAGGGATTGCTCGAAATGCTGCAAAGCCTGCTTGGGGAGCTGGATAAGCTGGACCAGGCATTGGCGGAAGACCCTGCCCTTTTGGAGGAGCTCCAGAGCTGGCTTGCTCAAGCAAGCATGGTGTTAAACGGCGCCGGCGTTCTGTCTGAAGGATCAGACGGCAGCGCGGCAATGTCCCCGCTGGCCAAGCATGCGGACACGATGCGTTTTGTCGTTCAGGATACGCTCACGCAGATTAAGGCTTTGGTTAGCAGCGCTGGAAAGCTGAGCGCTGGAACCGAGACCACGGTACACCAGCTGGTCCAGTCGTTCCACAGCTTGATGGGCAGCAGCACAGGTAATGTCAAGCCGGCGGCCGAACATGCGAGATCTTCTCATCAAGCGGCAAACGGCTTCGGACCCGCCACTGAGGCGACTGCAGCGGCAGCCGCGACGGCTGGAAGAACACAGTCCGCAAATGCAGCGCCGGCACCTGGTCCGATAGCCGGTCTCCAGCAGAATACAAGTCAAGGCGGGGAAATATCCGCTAAGGCTGAATCGACTGGAAGCGGCGAAGCATTGATCCCTGAACACGGTACCGTAACCGCCGGACAGCTCGCGCTTCGCGCAGGCAACCAGGTAGCGGTCAAACCGGCAGCACCACCCGTGCCAGTTGAGCGGTTTGCCAATGAAATGACTTCCTTCATTATAAACAAGCTCGAAATCGTAAAGCAGCAAGGCTTCACGGAAGCGAGAATATCGCTTAATCCGGAGCATTTAGGTCAAGTGGATATCAAATTAACGATGCAAAACGGCCAACTCATCGCCCAATTTATGACCGCCAAGGCGGATGCAAGAGAGCTGATCGACCAGCAAATGGCGCAGCTTCGCACCGCGCTCGTGGCTCAAGGGCTTCAAGTCGATAAAATCGAGGTTACGCAGAGCAGTCAGCCTTCCACTACCAATTTCTATCAGGACGGACGCCAGTCAGGCTCCGGTCAGCAGCAGTCCCAGCAGCGCTCGAAAGGAAAAGATACCCCTTCGGATGACGCCCTACTGGCTGCGAGCTTGACGGAAGAATGGCATGATTGGATTTCCGAAATGCAGGCCGAGGAAGGAACTGTTCAAGGCGGAACATTTACGGCGAAAGTTTAATGGCGAGGGGGTGAACTCGAATGGCAACGAATCCAGTATCCACAAGCAACATGTGGCCGAACTATTCAAAAGGCAATGTCAGTAACAAAGGCGGTAAGGAGCAAGAGCTGGGAAAGGATCAGTTTCTAAGCATTCTGATTACACAGCTGCGGCACCAAGATCCGCTCCAGCCGATGCAGGACCGTGAATTTATCGCCCAGATGGCCCAATTCACCTCCCTTGAGCAGCTGATGAACATCAATACGCAGCTAACGGCGATGAGTCAATCCCTGGGATCCGCTTCAAGCCTGATTGGCAAAGAGATCAGCTGGATGGAAAAATCGGTCAATACCGATGATCTCACGTGGACGGAAACGCCGAAGGACGGTACGGACTCGCTTGTCATGAAGACCGGAATCGTGGAGTCGATCATCGTGCGGGACGGCGTTCATTACGCCAAGGTTGGCAGCAGCGAAGTGCTGCTCAGCGATATATTGAGGGTTGAGAATCCGGCTGCCGAGTCCAAGGGGCCTGATCAGGGAGGAGCTGAGGCCGGTGCGGCTGACGCGCTTGCTTCTGAGCCGGAACCTGCCCATGCAGCTGAGCCGGAATCCGTGCAATCGGATACGGATGCCCCTTCGGCCGGAGGGAATGCGCCATGAGTGATCGAATGATGATCGGCCATTTGTACCCCGGAAAATTGCATCCGGCCGCGCTGTCGCCCGAGCGGCGAACGGCATCGGCTTCATCCGATGCACCAAAGGGCAACTTCAAGGAGCTGTTAAATGAAAATCTGCTCCGCATCAGCAACCATGCAGCAAAGCGGCTGGAGCAGCGAGGGATCGAAATCAAGGGTGACCAGCTCGTCCAGATCCAGAGCGCGATCGAAAAAGCCGCGGCGAAAGGCAGCAAGGAATCGCTGATCCTGATGAAGGATATGGCGCTCATTGTCAATATTCCGAACCGGACGGTGGTCACGGCAATGGATGGCAACGCCATGAAGGACAATGTGTTCACCCAGATCGACAGCGCAGTCATTATTTCATGATCTACTGGCTGGCCCGTCAGGAAGCCAGGCGGCCGCTGACCGACAGAAGCGGCCCATATAAGAAGGAGGATGAATCCCTGTGTTAAGATCCATGTACTCCGGTATTTCCGGGATGAGAGGCTTTCAGACCAAGCTGGACGTAATCGGCAACAATATTGCCAATGTCAATACCGTTGGATTTAAGGCTGGACGGGTTATGTTTAAAGATATTCTTAGCCAGACGGTATCCGGCGTGACGCCGGGAACGGACGATCCGACAGGCGGCGTCAATGCCAAGCAGATCGGCCTGGGCGTAACGATCGGCTCGATCGATACCCTGCATACGCCGGGCAGCGCCATGGTGACCAACACCCCGACGGACTTGCGTATCGACGGGGACGGATTTTTTATGGTCAAGCTGACCGATGACCAGGAAGTTCCGTTCCTGACGCGGGCTGGCGATTTCCATATCGACGTTGCGCGGAACCTTGTCACGTCTGACGGTTTTCTCGTGCTCGACTCCGGCGGCGAGCCGATCACGCTGGAGGATGATGTAACAGCGTTCACGATCGCTCAGAACGGGGCCATCATCCAGAAGATGAGTGACGGAACAACGGCGGAAGGCGCGATTATCGGGGTAGCAAAGGTACCGAACCCTGAAGGCTTGGAGAAAATCGGCGGCAATCTGTATCGCGTGACGCTGAACGCAGTGCCGGAAGGCGATCTTGAACCTTACATGTTCGAAGGCAATAACGCAGAGGAAGGCACCGGCGCGATCATTTCGGGTCAGCTAGAAATGTCCAATGTGGACCTGACGGGCGAGTTTTCCGAAATGATTGTGGCGCAGCGCGGCTTCCAGGCCAATTCACGGATCATTACAACCTCCGACGAAGTGCTCCAGGAAGTTGTTAATTTGAAACGATAAGGTTGGATTAGGGGGGGATTCTCCCTCCCTTTTCGTAAACAAGGAGGCAGTCCATGATATCGGTAACGAGGTTAAACGGGTCGCAGATGTGGCTTAACGCACTGCTGATCGAAATGGTTGAAGAGACTCCGGACACCTATATCACATTGATTAATGGAAAACGATTGATTGTGTTGGAAAGTGCAAATGACATCGTAGCTTCCATTAAAGCGTATCATCACGAGGTTGGCATTCATCAAGCAACCATTAAAGTGCAGCAAATGGAGGAACCTTCATGAAAAAGATGCTTCCCTGGTTAATTACGATTCTGTTGTCCATCACATTGATCGTGCTTGCGATATTCTTGTTGTCCGACAAGCTGACGGAGGAACCGAAAACCGCTTCGGCCAGCGATGAGCCTGCCGCTGTGAATCTGTCGGCGGACGAGATCGTGGAGATGACATCGGAGATAACCGGCATTAAGACGAATTTGGCGGATCCGCAGTACATTGCCCAGATGGCTTTTGCATTTCAGTTAAGCGACAAGAAGGCTAAGGCGGAATTCGACAAAATCAAGGAAATCAAAATCAAACCGATCATTATCAAGACGTTAGCCGACACAAAGCCCGAGCTGTTAAACGATTCGAAGGGCCGCGAACAGTTTACGGCCAAGCTGCAGAATCTGATCAACAAGTCGTTAACGTCCGGCAGATTGATTCAAATCGATATGACCGATGTGCTGATCGCCGGAATCTAGACCGTTCGTCGGATGACCTGTAAGGGGGTGAGTAGATGGTTGATGTATTATCGCAGAATGAGATCGACGCCCTGTTGGCCGCGCTCTCTTCCGGTGAGATGGATGCGGAGGAGCTGAAGAAAGAGGAGACGCAGAAGAAGATTCGTTCTTATGATTTCAAAAGAGCGCTTCGCTTCTCGAAGGACCATATTCGCAGCTTGACACGTATCCATGAAAATTTTGCACGTTATCTTACAACATATTTCTCGGCACAGCTGCGTACTTTTGTGCAAATCAATGTGGTGCAGGTTGAACAGCTCCCATACGATGAGTTCATACGCTCCATACCGAAAATGACGGTGCTCAACATTTTTGAAGCTGAGCCGCTCGAAGGGCGCATGGTGCTTGAGGTTCACCCAAACATCGCCTACGCGATGCTGGACCGCCTGCTGGGAGGAACCGGAGTCGCCCCGTCCACGATCAACTCGATGACCGAAATCGAGACCATTATCATGGAACGGATTTTCAGCCGGGCTTTCGACAGCCTCAAGGAGGCTTGGAAGACGGTGCTGGATATTTCTCCGCGGCTTGAGGCGCTGGAAACGAATCCGCAGTTTATGCAGATCGTTTCCCCGAACGAAACCATTGCGCTGATCTCGCTGAGCACCAAAATCGGCGATACCACGGGAATGATCAATCTCTGTATTCCCCATGTCGTGCTGGAACCGATCATGTCCAAGCTGTCCGCGCATCAGTGGTTCATCTCTGAGAAAAAAGCCAGAATTCCCGAGGAAGTGGACGCGCTTAAGCAGCGGGTCAGCAAAGCCCAGCTTCCGATCGTTGCCGAGCTTGGCGTTTCCCAGCTGACCGTCTCCGAGTTTTTAGGACTCTCGGTCGGGGACGTTATTTCGCTGAACAAGCCGGTGCATGACGGGTTATCCATCAAGGTCGGCGACAGACTGAAGTTTATTGGCAGTCCCGGAACGGTAAAGGACCGGGTTGCTGTACAAATCGATGAAATTGTCATCGAAGGAGCTGAAGAATTTGACGAGTAAAGATTATTTATCCCAGGAAGAAATCGACGCCTTGCTGAAGCAGTCGGAAATGGCATCGGATCCTTCTTCTTCGGCGGCTACCGTAGATGATGTATTGACGCCACTGGAGCAGGATGCGCTAGGGGAGATCGGTAACATTACCTTTGGCAGCGCCGCAACGGCGTTGTCCACGCTCCTCGGCAAGAAAGTGGATATTACGACGCCGAGAGTGTCCATCATCAAGCGAAGCCAGTTTGAGGAGGAGTTTCCAAAGCCGCATGTTGCCGTACACGTCACGTATGTCGACGGCTTCGAGGGCATTAACTCTCTCGTGATCAAAACTCGCGATGCCCAGGTGATTGCAGACTTGATGCTGGGCGGAGAAGGCAACCCCGAAGAAGGGGAATTGAACGAAATCCATATCAGCGCCGTTCAGGAAGCGATGAACCAGATGATGGGCTCTTCCGCGACGAGCATGTCCACAATATTCAACCGGTTTGTCAACATCTCGCCGCCGGGCATCGATATCTTGAACATGGTGAGCGGAGAAGGCGTCAACAATCTGCCGCAGGACGAAACCTTGATCAAAATTTCGTTCCGCCTGATCATCGGCGACCTGATTGATTCGACCATCATGCAGCTGCTCCCGGTACACTTCTCCAAAGATATGGTTCGCATGCTGATTAACGGCACGGATGAGCCACAGCCGGTGCAGCAAGAGACCGCGGCGGCAGTAGAGGCACCGGCTCCGGCGCAAGAACCGGCAGCTCAGCCTACGCAGCCGCCCGCTTATGCGCAGGATGCCGGAAATGCACAGGAAGAGGCTCATTATGGCTACAATGCGGCCATGCATCCCCAAGGAGGACCTGCTCCGAACGCGATGCCGTATGGACAGCCGCAAATGCCGCCGCAGACGGGTCCGCAGCATTACGGAGGCATGCACGGCCGGAATGTGAACGTGCAGCCGGTGCAATTCGCCAATTTCCAATCGGCGCCCTATCCGCAGGTGGATGAAAACAATCTGAACTTGCTGATGGACATTCCTCTTAAGGTCACCGTAGAATTAGGAAGGACTCAGAAGCAAATTAAGGATATCCTGGAAATGTCCCAGGGTTCGATTATCGAGCTGGACAAGCTGGCGGGCGAGCCTGTGGACATCCTGGTCAATCACAAGCTGATTGCCAAAGGCGAGGTTGTCGTCATCGATGAGAACTTTGGCGTACGTGTAACGGATATCGTGAGCCAATGGGACCGAATTCAAAAATTACAATAGCACAAACATTTAGGGAGGATTTTTATCAATGGCTAACCGAATTCTGATTGTGGACGACGCTGCATTTATGAGAATGATGATCCGTGACATTCTGGTCAAGAACGGATTCGAGGTTGTAGGCGAGGCTCAGGACGGATCGCAGGCGATCGAGAAGTTTAAAGAGCTTCGTCCGGATCTGATCACGATGGATATTACGATGCCGGAAATGGACGGGATCGCCGCGCTCAAGGAAATTAAAAAGATTGATCCGAACGCAAAAGTCATCATGTGTTCCGCGATGGGTCAGCAAGCGATGGTCATCGATGCCATCCAAGCCGGAGCGAAGGACTTTATCGTTAAGCCGTTCCAAGCGGACCGCGTCATTGAAGCCATCAACAAAACGCTTGGCGTATAAGGATTGTTTCTAATGATGATGGCGGCTTCCGATCAAATCGGCACAGGTGGTACTGGCGGATATTATTTGCAATTATTATATGTCTTTGTCGTTCTAGCCATCATCGTCGCATTGATTGTTCTCCTGATTCGATTTCTAGGCAAAAAGAATCAGAGCTGGATGCAGGGCCGCTCCATTCGTACGCTCGGTGCGGTTGGGATGGGCCCTAACAAATCCCTTCAGCTCGTTGAAATCGGGGGCAGCATCTATGTGATCGGGGTTGGCGAAGACGTCCGGCTCTTGGACAAAATTTCCGATCCCGCGGAGGTCGCGCTGATTCAGGCGGCATTTGAACAGGATTCAGGAATGTACAGCGGGGCGCTGCCGCCTTTTGTAACCAAATTGGCGGCAAAGCTCCGTAAGGACAAGCAACCGGAAGAAATCGAATTGGATGACGGCTCCTCTTTTCACGAGGTGTTCGAATCTAAACTGCGCAGCGTACCGAACCGGAAGCAAAAGGTCGAAGAATTGCTGCGGGAGGATCATAAGGATTCATGAATAAAAAGATCTCGATTGCTATCACGATGCTTATGCTGGCCGGGATGCTGCTATCCCACACCGCATTTGCAGATCCAATTCCGAACATCGATATTCAAATCGGCGGAGAAGGGGAGACCCCGGGGACCAGCTCGTTGTCCTTGATCCTCCTGATTACCGTTCTTAGCATTGCACCGGCCTTGCTCGTGCTGATGACAAGCTTTACGCGGATCGTCATTGTGCTGGGGTTTGTCCGCACATCGCTTGGAACACAGCAAACACCACCGAACCAAGTATTGATCGGGCTGGCTCTTTTTCTTACCTTGTTCGTTATGGCGCCTACGTTTTCAGCCATGAACGAGGTTGCGCTGCAGCCGTATCTCAAGGGCGAAATCAGCCAAACCGAAGCGCTGCAGAAGGCCCAGGATCCGATCAAGAAGTTCATGTTCTCCCATACGCGGGAGAAGGATCTGCTGCTGTTCATGAATTACACGGGAGCAGAGAAGCCCGAATCGTACGAGGACATTCCGTTAACCGTCATGGTGCCGGCCTTTGCCATCAGTGAGCTGAAGACAGGCTTTCAAATGGGCTTTATGATCTTCATTCCGTTTCTGGTCATCGATATTGTCGTTGCCAGCGTTCTGATGGCGATGGGGATGATGATGCTTCCGCCGGTCATGATCTCGCTGCCGTTCAAAATCTTGCTCTTTGTCCTTGTGGACGGCTGGTATCTGGTGGTCAAATCCATGCTGATGAGCTTTAATCCGTAACGTTTATAAAACGGCTAGGAATTCGAAAACAGGGGGACTCGCCGTGAGCTCTGAATTTATTATCGGCCTCGCAGGGCAGGCCGTCTACATTGTGCTTCAAGTGAGCGCGCCGATGCTCGTCCTCGCGCTGGTCGTAGGACTCATCATAAGTATTTTCCAAGCGACGACGCAGATTCAGGAGCAGACGCTGGCGTTCGTTCCAAAAATCATTATTGTTCTTGTCGCACTCCTGCTGTTCGGTCCTTGGATATTGACAACGTTGGTGGATTTCACCCACGGAATTTTGGACAATCTCTACAAATATATCGGATAGGCTGAGTGTCCATGGAATGGTTGCAGCAAAGTATACCTGTCTTCATGCTTGTTTTTTGTCGAATAACATCTTTTTTTGTAATAGCTCCCGTATTTGCATCGCGGGGTATCCCGACTTCATTCAAAATCGGGTTTTCCTTTCTGCTTACGGTGATCGTGTATCTTACGTTCGGCATAGGAGAAACGGTGCCGCAGGATCTATCCTACGTTCTGCTGATTGTCCAGGAAGTGCTGGTAGGACTGCTGCTCGGCTTCACCGCCTATCTGATCATGGCCGTCGTCCAAACGGCCGGCGCGCTGATTGATATCCAGATCGGCTTCAGCATGGCCAACGTCATCGATCCGTTTACCGGGGCATCCATGCCGCTGATCGGCAACTTTAAGTACTATCTCGCACTGCTCGTATTCCTTGGCATGAACGGCCATCATTATCTGCTCGATGCCATTATGCACAGCTACGATTGGGTGCCCATTACGGGCAACGTATTTTCCAAGATTCAAGACGGCAGCGTTACGGACATTCTTGTCAGAACCTTTGCCCACTCGTTCGTGCTTGCCCTTCAAATGGCGGCTCCGCTTGTGGCGGCCTTGTTTCTGACCGATGTCGGGCTCGGCTTCCTGGCGAGAACGGCACCGCAGTTCAACGTATTTATCATCGGCATTATTCTTAAAATCCTGGTCGGTTTAGTGCTGCTGATGGTGCTAATGCCGGGACTTGTATCATTATTTGATCATTTGTTTACCCAAATGTTCGAGGCGCTCCGGCAGCTGCTCGGCGTCATGCACGACGGAGCGGCGTAAGGAGGAAGAAGATGATGACGAACCGATACCCATACCGTTATCCGGTGGATTTGCAGCTGTTTGCGGGGGAGAAGACGGAAAAAGCGACGCCGAAGAAACGTCAGGATACGCGCAAAAAAGGTCAAGTGGCCAAAAGTATGGAAGTATCGGGCGCATCGGTGTTACTATCCGCTTTCCTGTGCATGCTGATGTTCGGCGGATACATGAGAGACCATACGGTCCGGCTGTTTACGGACGTATACATAAACCGGCTCTCCATGGATGTAACGAAAGACAATGTCATGCAGCTTTTGGGCGAGTACGCCATTCAAATATTGCTGCTGCTCGCACCGCTGTTTGTCGCTGTTTTTGTGGTCTCACTGGTCGTCAATTATATTCAGGTCGGTTTTCTCCTGACAGGCGAGCCCTTGAAAATGAAGCTCAGCAAGATCGATCCGATCAAAGGATTCAAAAACATTTTCTCCATGAGATCCTTGATCGAATTTTTCAAATCCATATTTAAGCTGACGATCATCGGCTACCTCGTATACACCACCCTTTGGGGGGCCAGAGCGGAATTCTCCTCTTTGTCGACGAAGAATCCGGATTCTATTTTTCATTTTGTAACGAATGTAACGATGTCGCTTGGCTTTAAGATCGGGGCTGGCCTGTTAATCCTGTCCGTCCTGGACTATTTGTACCAGAAGTACGAATACGAAAAAAACATCCGCATGTCAAAACAGGACATCAAGGATGAGTTCAAGAAAATGGAAGGCGATCCGCTGATCAAAGGAAAAATCAGGGAACGGCAGCGCCGAATGGCGCTTCAAAGAATGATGCAGGAGGTACCGAACGCAGACGTCATCATTACGAACCCGACCCATTTTGCGGTTGCGCTCAAATATGACGGTTCTACGATGGAAGCTCCGCAGATTATCGCGAAAGGCCAGGACTACATGGCCCTGCGCATTAAGGAAATTGCCAAGGAACACGGCATTATAACCATGGAAAACAAGCCGCTGGCGCGAGCGTTGTACCAACGGTCGGAGATCGGGGATTCCATTCCCGGAGACCTGTTCCAGGCCGTAGCTGAAGTGCTGGCCTATGTATATAAACTTAAAGGTAAAGCGAAATAACTAGGGACCGGAGGCCTAAGTGCAGTGAAAATAAAAGATTTATCTGTCCTTGCGGGTGTCATTGGCATCGTACTCATGATGATTCTTCCGATCCCGATCTGGCTGCTGGATGTACTGCTTATCATCAATATATCGGTGGCATTGATTATCCTGCTGGTGGCCATGAATACGAGGGAAGCACTGGACTTTTCGATATTTCCTTCCCTGCTTCTCATTACGACCCTGTTTCGGGTTGCGCTGAACATATCGACGACCAAGCTGATTTTGTCCGAAGCCAATGCGGGTGAAGTTGTCGCTACCTTCGGCAGCTGGATTGCCAACGGCGAGATCGCGGTCGGCTTCATCGTCTTTTTAATTTTGATCGTGGTCCAATTCATCGTCATCACGAAAGGCTCCGAGCGCGTGGCCGAGGTTGCTGCACGATTTACGCTGGATGCCATGCCGGGTAAGCAGATGAGCATCGACGCCGATTTGAATGCAGGGCTAATCAATGAGCAGCAAGCCCGGGAGCGCAGACGGAAAATCGAGCGGGAGGCCGACTTTTACGGCGCGATGGACGGTGCCAGCAAATTCGTAAAAGGGGATGCCATCGCCTCGATCATCATCCTGCTGATCAACCTGATCGGCGGATTTATTATCGGGATTTCGATTCACGGCATGTCGTTTGCCGAAGCGTTGAGCACGTACTCGATCCTGACGATCGGGGATGGACTGGTCAGCCAGATTCCGGCGCTCCTCATATCGACATCGGCAGGTCTTATCGTCACCAGAGCTTCCTCTGAAGGAAATCTGGCCGAGGATTTGACAGGCCAGCTGTTCTCTTATCCGCGCTTGCTGTACATCGTTTCAGGTACCGTATTGCTGCTGGGATTGTTCACTCCGATTCATTTTATTACGACAGCACCCATCGCGCTTGTTCTGTTTATTGCAGCAAGGAGAATGCAGAACAATCTGGACCGCAAGCAGGTCGAGGTGGAGCAGATGGAAGAGGAGCAGCAGATCGAAGAGGTTCGCAGCCCGGAAAGCGTCATCAACCTGCTGCAGGTGGATCCGATCGAATTCGAGTTCGGCTACGGCTTGATCCCGCTTGCGGATACCCAGCAGGGCGGAGACTTGCTGGATCGGATCATTATGATCCGGAGACAATGCGCGCTTGAACTCGGCCTGGTCGTACCGGTGATCCGAATCCGCGACAATATTCAGCTTAAACCGAATGAATATGTCATAAAAATTAAAGGGAATGCTGTCGGCGGCGGGGAATTACTTCTCAATCATTACCTCGCCATGAGTCCCGGCTACGAGGATGATTCCGTCACGGGAATCGAAACGACGGAGCCCGCGTTCGGGCTGCCGGCGCTCTGGATCGACGAGGCGACGAAAGAACGGGCCGACCTGGCGGGGTATACCGTGGTGGATCCGCCGTCCGTCGTAGCTACCCATCTGACAGAACTGATCAAGCGGCACGCGCATGAGCTGCTGGGGCGCCAGGAGACCAAAGCGCTGGTCGACAATATCAAGGAAAGCTACCCTGTGCTTGTCGACGAGCTGATCCCTTCCGTGCTGACGATCGGGGAGGTTCAGAAGGTGCTCGCGAAGCTGCTAAGGGAGAAAATCTCCATCCGCGACATGGTTACGATCCTGGAGACGCTCGCGGATTACGGGCATTATTCGAAGGACCCGGATGTCTTAACAGAGTATGTAAGACAAGCGCTCTCGAGGCAAATCACCCAGCAGTATGCTCAGGACGGAGAGGCCATGAAGGTGATCACCGTCGGACCGCAGCTTGAGAAGAAAATCGCGGAGAGCGTCCAGCAGAGCGAACAGGGGACTTACCTGGCGATGGACCCTGTATCTACGCAGAGCGTATTCCAGAAGCTGAGCGAGCAAGTGAATCGGATAATCCAGATGGGACAACAGCCGGTGCTGCTTACCTCTCCGGCCATCCGCATGTACTTGCGGCAGGTGATTGAACGCGGCATGCAGGATATACCGGTTCTATCCTACAGCGAGCTTGAGCCGAACGTCGAAATTCAAAGTGTCGGAGTGGTGAACTTATGAGAGTAAAAAGGTATATCGTCGACACGATGCCGGAAGCGATGGCGCAGATCCGGTCGGATTTGGGTGCGGATGCGGTCATACTGAGCACGAAGGACATTAAGGTAGGCGGTTTTCTAGGAATGTTCTCCCGCAAGAAGATCGAGGTCATCGCCGCGGTTGAACAGGAGGAGAAATTGAAATCCGCCGTCAAAGCCAAGCCGAAGCCGCCTGCAGCCGTGCCGAAGGCTGCTGTACCGAAGGCATACCAGCGCACAGCGGAAATCGCGACTCCTTCGGCAGCCGACCTGCCGAAGGCTCCTGCCCCGGAAGCGATACCGGCGGCGAAGGATTCCGCACAGGACGCGGATTATGTCCGCTTTGCCGAGATTATGAGCCAGGCCGCTGCAGCCGGGGAGGCGCAGGAGGTCCGGGAGGATACCCAGCCCCCGATACAGACGGCAACGGCTTCGGCCGAAGCCGCCTTCCAGGGCGCGAAAGCAGCTGCTGCAGCGCAAGGCAATTTGCAGACGCCTCCGGCTGAGCCGTTGAGCTCCCGCCTGGGCATCAGTGAATCGGAGCAGCGAGTGCTTGAGGAACTGAAGGAAATGAAGGAATGGATCGCCAAGCTGTCCCGGCATAATTTTGAAGCGAGACAGCTGCCGGAGCCGCTGGAGCCGTTAAGGGATCGCCTGCTTGGACAGGACGTTTCCGCGAGGCTCAGCGAGCAGTGGCTTGGGGCTGCCGAAGAAGCTCTGCGGGAGAGCGGGATGCAGCTTGGAAGCGAGCAGCTGCAGGCGATAATACGCGAGCGGGCGAAGGCTTTTATTGATGAGCGGATCGGAGGAGGCATTCAATCCGATACCCGGATCGTATACATCGCCGGGCCGACG
Organism: Paenibacillus ihbetae; assembly: GCF_002741055.1. Taxonomy (NCBI): domain Bacteria; kingdom Bacillati; phylum Bacillota; class Bacilli; order Caryophanales; family Paenibacillaceae; genus Paenibacillus; species Paenibacillus ihbetae. The sequence goes on from NZ_CP016809.1 coordinate 5,537,314, forward strand.
GGTGTCGGCAAGACGACAACGATCGCCAAAATCGCTGCAGAGCAGCTGTTCAGATATCACCGCAAGGTGGGCTTTATAACCTCGGATACGTACCGGATATCAGCGGTAGAGCAGCTTAGGACCTATGCCTCGATTTTGAATGTCCCGATGGAGGTGGTGCAGTCGCCGGGGGATATGCAGCGGGCGCTTCAAACGCTTCAGGACTGCGACCTGATCTTGATGGATACGGCCGGCCGGAATTATCGGAACGAGCTGCTCGTCTCCGAATTGCAGAGCCTCTTTTCCCATTCGGAGCACAGCGAAACCTACCTTGTCCTCAGCCTGACATCCAAGAGCGGAGATATGATCGAAATCGCCGATCATTTCAGCAAATATGCACTCGATAAAGTCATATTCACCAAGATGGATGAGACCGGAAGCTTCGGCGCGATCTTCAATCTGCTGCATGCGCATAACCTGCGCCTGTCTTATATGACCAATGGTCAAAATGTGCCGGACGACCTGCTTCTGGCAAGCAGCGATCAGCTGTGCGATCTGCTGCTGGGAGAATCGTGGTCATGACGGATCAAGCCCATTCGCTCAGACAGCTTGTATCTGCGCAGCGGAACGAGAACATGGGAACGCCTCCGAGGACCTCAGCCGAGAGCGCCAAGATCATTACGGTCACGAGCGGCAAGGGCGGTGTCGGAAAATCCAATTTCACGCTGAACTTTGCGCTTGCCTTGCAGTCGATGGGCAAAAAAGTGCTGGTGTTTGACGCTGATATCGGCATGGCCAATATCGATGTGCTCATGGGAGTCTCGTCCCGCTACAGCCTCTATCATTTGCTGCGACGGGAGAAGAGCATGGAGGACGTGATCCAGTACGGACCGGAGCGGCTCCCCTTCATTCCAGGGGGATCCGGACTTGCCGATCTGTTCTCTCTCTCCGACTCGGACATGACTTACTTTCTTGATCAGCTAGAGCGCATATCGTCCGGCATGGATTACATCATCTTTGATACAGGCGCAGGCTTGTCAAAAGAAAACATGCGATTCATTACATCGGCCGATCATTGTTACGTCGTTACGACGCCTGAGCCGACTTCCATCACGGATGCGTATGCTCTCATCAAAGTCGTGCATGGAACCGGGTCCAAAGTCCCGTTCAGCCTGATCGTCAACCGGGCCGGCGATGAGCAGGAGGCGCGGGAGGCCGCGGATAAAATCATGTTAACGGCCCGCCGCTTTCTGGATTTGGATATGCAGCTGCTGGGTTCGATTGCGGATGATCCGCATGTGGTGCAGGCGGTCAAGCGGCAGACTCCATTCACGATAGCGTTCCCGAAGTGCGATGCCGCAAGCGACATCAGACGGATCGCCCTTCGCAGCATGGCATCTCCCGCCGCTGCAGAGCCGGATGCGCCAAAGGGAATCAAAGCATTCATGCATCGCTTGCTCAAACGAACAAAGTGATTCTTACATCAGGATTTTGCAAAATTGGATTCCAGCGCTCTTTGGATTTTTGCATCATCCTCACTTGGATAATTGGAACTGAGGTGGACTGATCGTGGTGCCCTTTCGTGTGCTTGTTGTGGACGATTCCGCATTTATGAGAAAAATTTTCTCCGACTTCATCGAGCGAGACGCTCTCTTTCAGGTGGTCGGAACGGCTGAGAACGGGCAAGAGGCCATCCGGAAAGTGAAGGAATTAAACCCGGATGCAGTTACCCTGGACGTGGAAATGCCGGAGATGAACGGATTGGACGCTCTGAAATTCATTATGGAATTAGGGCCTCCGGTGATCATGCTGTCCGGCTTGAATGAAGAAGGGATGAGGGAAACGATTCTGGCCCTCGAGGCCGGTGCGTTTGACTTCATACGAAAGCCTTCCATTACGAATGCGCTCGGGATCGAGCAGGTCGGGGAAGAGCTGATGAAGCAGCTGCATGCGGCGATGCAGGCCAAGCAGCGCCGAGCCTTATGGGAGGAGGAAGAGAGGGCGCGGCAAGCCGCAAGGCATCCATCCTCCTCTTCACGAGCTTCCAGGCCTCTCGGCAAGCTGCCGGATAAGAAGCCGAATGTGAAGGAACAGCCTCCGGTTGACCATACTCGGACAAAGGCTGCCGAGGTCCATGCTCGTCAGGAGCTGCCTCCGGTCAGCAAGGCGAAACAGAGATTACGGGAGGTGCTTCCGGGCACTGACCCATTGCAGCGGAAGCCCGACACTCCGGACAAACGCAGAAAGCCGGAGTCCGCAAAGCCTTCCGCCGCGGGGGCGGAGACCCGGCCAGCTGCAGACGTCAGTCCGTCCTCTTCGGCGGCGCTATCGGATCTCGTAGCCGTCGGCTGCTCCACAGGGGGACCGCGGGCGCTGAAGGCATTTCTGGAAGGAATCCCGAGCGGCTTTCCTGCTCCGATCGTTATCGTGCAGCATATGCCGCCCAAGTTTACGAAATCACTTGCGCAGCGCCTGAATTCCTTTAGCCGGCTGGAGGTGCTCGAAGCAGCTGACGGAATGGCTCTGGAGCCGGGAAAGGCTTATATCGCACCGGGGGGAAGCCATATCCGGGTAAAGCGCACCGAGAAGAACGGATACGTGATTGCAACGAGCATGGATGAGCCGCGCAACGGCCATCGCCCATCCGTCGATACGCTGTTCGAGTCACTGCTCCCGCTGACGGAGCTTACGCGTCACGCGGTGCTGATGACCGGCATGGGGAGCGACGGAGCGAGAATGATGAAGAAGCTCTATGATTCGGGCGTTAGATCCACCTTTGCGGAGAGCGAGGAAACCTGCGTTGTATACGGAATGCCTCGCTCGGCTGTCGAACTCGGATGCGTCAATGATGTGTTGCCTCTGCAGGAACTTGCACCCAAAGTGGTTCAAGCTGTAAATAACAGAAAGTGAACTCAGGAGGAGGTGTCTCTCAATGGACATGAATCAATATTTGACAATGTTTATTGATGAGTCAAATGATCATCTGCAATCATTAAATGAAAACATGCTGCAATTAGAAAACAATCCGGACGATTTGGGGATCGTGCAAGTGATTTTCCGGTCGGCGCATACGTTAAAAGGGATGGCCGCGACGATGGGCTTCGAGGATCTCGCCTCGTTAACGCACCAAATGGAAAATGTGCTCGACCTCGTCCGGAATGAAAAGCTGACCATGCAGGATTATATCTTCGACACGCTCTTCAAAAGCTTGGACGCGCTTGAATCGATGGTGCAGGATATTACGTCCGGAGGTGACGGCAAGTCGGATGTGTCTTCGATTGTGGCCGCTCTCCAGTCTATTGTCCGCGGAGAGAGCCCGGCGCATGCGCCAACCGGAGACGTTAAAGGCGCGGATCAAGGATCGGCTTCCCATCCCGGAATCACGCTGGACGAGTTTCAGTACTCGGTGCTCGAACAATCAATTTCGGAAGGACATAAGGTTCTCTATATACAAGTGACCCTGCGAGAGGATTGCCAGCTTAAAGCGGTTCGGGCCTACATGGTATTCGAAGCGCTGGAAAGATCCGGAGAAATCGTGAAGACGCATCCGGACGTTCAAGACATTGAACAAGGTGAATTCGATCGCGTATTTTCGTTGTACTACATAACCCAGCGGGAAGCCGCCGACATGGAGAGCCAGATCCTCGGCGTTTCCGAAATCGAGACGGCCCAGGTTGTCTCGCTGGATCATGAAACGCTCCAGCAAATGGTACAACAGGCTGCGGCAGCGCTCGAAACCGCCAAGCCCGAAGCGCAGCAGCCTTCAGCGGCAGCCTCGGTGCCAGAGTCGAAGAGCACCCCTACACCCGCCAAGGAAGCGAAGGCTACGGCTCGAAGCGGCGGGGCGAACCCGTCCCGCACGATCCGTGTGGACATTGAACGGCTGGACGTCCTGATGAACCTGTTCAGCGAGCTGCTCATTGACCGGGTACGGCTTGAGCAATTGGCGAGCGAGGCCCAGAACCAGGAGCTGACCGATACCGTCGAGCATATGAGCCGGGTCAGCAGCGATCTTCAGAATATCGTGCTGAAGCTCCGGATGGTTCCCGTGGACACGGTATTCAACCGCTTCCCGCGGATGGTCCGGGACCTTGCGAAAACGCTCGATAAAAAAATCGATCTCATTATCACCGGCGCCGATACGGAGCTGGACCGGACCGTCATCGACGAAATCGGCGACCCGCTGGTCCACCTGCTGCGCAATTCGGCTGACCACGGCATCGAACCTGTCGCCGACCGCATTGCCGCGGGCAAGCCGGAGACCGGCACGGTCCATCTGCGCGCCTTCCACAGCGGCAACAACGTTTTCATCGAGATTGAGGATGACGGCCGGGGGATCTATCGTGAGAAGATCTTGAAGAATGCGCTCCAGAAGGGGGTAGTTACCGAGGCCGAGGCGGAAGCGATGACGGATGAAGAGGTGCATCAGCTGCTCTTTGCCCCGGGATTCAGTACGGCGGAGAAAATATCCGACGTATCGGGCCGCGGAGTAGGACTTGACGTCGTCAAATCCAAAATCGTTTCGCTTGGCGGCAATGTAACGATCTATTCGACGCCGGGGAAAGGAACCAACTTCTCCGTACAGCTTCCGCTGACCTTGTCGATCATCGCCGCCATGCTGATCCGGATGGGCTCCGAGAAATATGCGATCCCGCTCTCGTCCATCGTGGAAACGGCAGTCATCAAGCGCGGTCACGTCAAAAATGTGCACGGCAGCCGCATGGTTCACTTCCGCGAGTCGATGATTCCGATTATTTCGCTCAGCAAGGTGTTCGAAGTACCGGATTTCGATGAAGAGCAGGAAGAAGAAACCGAGGTTGTCGTGATTCGAAAAGGCGATCGTCTAGCCGCGCTGGCGATCGATGATTTTATCGGCCAAAGCGAGATCGTGATTAAAAATCTGGGCAAATACTTGCCGGCGATTCAAGGGATTTCCGGGGCAACGATCCTCGGCGACGGACAAGTTGCTCTTATTATCGATGCGAATGCGTTCATTAAATAAAGCAAGCTTCACCCGGTAAAGCGGCAGGCCGCATAATTTGAAGGAGGATTCAGTCATGGGAGAAGAAATCAAGGTTATCGTCTTTAAGCTCGGCACTGAGGAATACGGTATTGAGGTAGATAAGGTTCAAACGATTGAACGGATGATGCCGATTACGCGCGTACCGAAAACCTATGCTTTTGTAAAAGGTGTGATCAACCTTCGCGGCGTGGTCATCCCGGTTATTGACCTAAGGGGCCGCTTCGGTCTGCCCGAGGTGGAGCCGACCGATCAAACCCGGATCATCATCGTTGCGGTGAGCGATATGCAGGTCGGCTTTATCGTCGATTCCGCAAGCGACGTCATCGACTTGAACACCGACAACATCGATTCACCGCCTGAAGTGGTCGGCGGCATCAAAGCGAAATATCTCCGCGGTGTCGCGCGGGTAGGAGAGGAGCGCCTTCTGGTCATGCTGAATCTGTCCGAAGTATTGAACAAGAGCGAGATCATTCAGCTGGAAGGCCTCGAGGATTAATCGTGGAGCTGTTTAAGTATGGCAGGGAAGTCAAGATGGACGTGCTGAAGGAAGTGGGGAACATCGGTGCGGGCAATGCTGCAACGGCGTTGTCCCGCTTGCTGGACAAGCCCATCGATATGGCCGTGCCGAAAGTGCAGCTGCTTCCTTTCAAAGAAATCGCGGAAAGCGTGGGCGGCAGCGAGCAAGTGGTGCTGGCCGTCTTCCTGCGGGTGGAAGGCAGCGCGCCGGGCAATCTGTTCTTTATCATGAGCCCCGAAGCGGGAAAAAATCTGCTCCAGAACCTTGCGGGCATCGAAGTGTCGGAGGATGAACAATTCTCCGAAATGGAGCTGTCGGCATTGTGCGAAATCGGCAACATCCTGGCCGGCTCCTATCTGTCCTCGCTTGCGGATTTCACCAATTTATCCATGACGCCGACCGTTCCGGGACTGGCCATGGATATGGCGGGCGCCATATTGAGCTACGGACTCCTTCAATTCGGGGAAATGGGAGACGATGCGCTCTTGATCAACACGACGTTTCTGGAAGGACAGAATGAAGTTGAAGGTCAGTTTTTCCTCATACCCGATCCGCCTTCATTCGCACAAATATTCGAAGCCCTGGGAGTGCCTTTAGAGCATGATTGATGAGCAAAGCATCGTGAAGGTGGCCATGGCGGATCTGAACGTCGCAGGTCCAAACGGCATATTGCGCACGACCGGGCTTGGCTCCTGCGTCGGACTGACCTTATATGATCCGGTTGCGAAGATCGGGGGGCTGGCCCATGTCATGCTTCCTTCCTCCTCGATTGCCAGGGAGGGGCAGCTGAACCTGGCAAAGTATGCGGACACGGCCCTGCCGGTCCTTCTGAACAAAATGAAGGATATGGGCGCCGTTCAAGCCAGAATGGTTGCAAAAATGGCCGGCGGCGCGCAAATGTTCTCCTTTGCCGGAGCCGGCGATACCATGCGGATCGGCCCACGGAATGTCGAATCGTGCAAAGAGGGGCTGCAGCAGATGGGCATCGCCCTGATAGCGGAGGATACCGGAGAAAATTACGGAAGAACAGTGGAGCTGGACTGTTTTACGGGGAAATTTACCGTGCGGAGTGTACAAAAGGGCATAAAGGAACTGTAGAGATGATGGAAAAACTGCGTTTTTATATCCTATCGGGAATTGCCGGATTTATTTTCACTTTTATTTTATCCATACGCAACAATCTATGGACAACCAGCATGACCCGGGCGTTCCTCGCCTTCGTAATCTGGTTTGTGCTGGCTTTCTTATTGAAACGGGTGCTGGACATCATCGTGGGCCGAAACGAACAGGGGCCGAAGGCAGGGAAGAGCGCCGGTGCCGGAACGGGGCAAGAGGATGAACGGGGAGCCGTCCTTGATCTGGCTACACCGGACGAAGACCGGGAGCTGATGGATATGATCCACTCCGAAAACGGCAGCAAAGGCAAGGACGGCTTCGTTCCGCTCAACCCGCCCAAGCTGGTTTCAACAAAAGATCCCGAGGAACTGGCCAAGGCCGTTCGTCACCTTACGGAAAAATAAGGAGGGTGAAGGCAATTGGACGAACGTAAGGCTACAATGCTGAATCATGCGGATTTATGGAGTGCATGGAAGGAAGATGGGGACCCGGAAGCGAAAAAGAAATTAATCGAAAATCATTTGCACATCGTTGACTATGTTTCAAGCCGCTTGGCCATCGGCCTTCCCAAGAATGTCTCGAAGGGAGATCTCGCCAGCAACGGCGTTATGGGTCTGATCGATGCCATCGAGAAGTTCGACTACAAGCGCGGTCTGCAGTTCGAGACCTATGCCTCCTGGCGGGTTCGGGGCGCAATCCTTGATTCGCTGCGCCAGGGGGATTGGGTGCCTCGTTCCGTCCGAGAGAAGGCGAAGAAGATCGAAACTGCGTACCAGCAACTAGAACAGAAGTATTTGCGCAGCGTCAGCGATTCGGAGATGAGCAGCTACCTGGAGGTGTCCGAGAAGGAATTCCGGCACATGCTGCAGGAGGTGGCTGTGATGACGCTGACGTCGCTGGAGGATCCGATTCGCGAGGAGGAGTCGGAGACCCGCATGTCGGTGCTGGTTGACGAGAAAGCAAAAAATCCGGATCACAAGGTGCATGAATTTTACCTTCGGGAAGCGCTGAAGAAAGGGATCAGTAAATTAACCCCAAAGGAAAGAACCGTCGTTTCATTATTATATTATGAGGACTTATCACTTAGTGAAATCGCCGAGGTCATGTCGCTATCGCCATCGCGTATTTCACAGCTTCATTCCAAAGCGATAATGAGACTGCGGGGCGCGCTTGATAAAGATCGGGATTTGCTGATGCAAAACGATTGACGCTTGCCATTTAGGAAGGGGGTTGGCTGGATTGTCTCTAGATTATGCATTGGATCAGTACATGAGCGTCACGTTTTCGGATGACAAGGTTATCGCCTACATTCAGTTCACGAAATGGGAGGACGGGTTCTCCTGCACGCTGGAAGCGCTGGAGCAGTTCTTGCGAAGTCACGGCATCCGGTACGGGATCCAGCAGGATATCCTGCAGCGCATCGCCGGTCATGCGGAGGAATACCAGTACAGCAGGACGCCGATAGCCATCGGAACGGAGCCTGTGCACGGACAGAACGGAAGAATTGAATTCACCGTCGATTTCGGTGGCCAGACCCACTTGAAGCCGCTCGAGACTGAGGACGGCAAAGTCGATTACAAAGAAATCACTCGGTTAAATAATGTAAAGAAGGGACAGCTGCTGGCGACCCGAGTCCCCCCGACAAAGGGAGAGCCCGGGACAACGGTCACCGGTGAAGAAATCCCTAGCAAGCCGGGCAAGGAAGCTCATTTCAAGATCGGTAAAAACGTCGTGGTCAACGCGGAAAAAACGGCGATGTACGCGGCGATCGATGGTCTGCTTACAAGGACCGATAAAGGGAAAATCAACGTGTTTCCGGTATACGAGATTAATGGGGACGTCGATTACAGCATCGGCAACATCGATTTTGTCGGAACGGTCGTTGTCCGCGGAAATGTGCTGACCGGGTTTCGAATCAAGGCGGCCGGTGATATCCGGGTGACCGGCTTTGTGGAAGGCGCCGAGCTCGATGCGGAGGGCTCGATCGATATTTCCGGCGGAATTATCGGCTATAACAAAGGATGCGTCAAGGCCGGTCAGGATGTTAAGAGCTCCTTTATCCAGGACGGAAACGTCGTTGCCGGGGCGAACGTGCTCGTCTCCCAGAGCATTATGCACTCCAACATCCGCGCGGGTCGGAATATCGAATGCAACGGAACGAAAGGCTTGGTCGTCGGCGGCGTATTGCAAGCCGGAGAGATGGTCGTCGCCCGAACCATCGGCAACAGCATGTCAACGGCTACCGTCGTCGAGGTGGGAGTGCTTCCGGACCTGCGCAACGAATTGGCCGAGCTGCGCGTACAGCTGAAGCAGCTGATCGAAAGTGTGGACAAGACAGATAAAGCGCTTTATTTGCTGAATCAATTGGCTTCGACCGGCCAGCTGTCACCCGATAAGATGGCGATGCGGATCAAGCTGAATGCAACGAGAAAATCCAATATGGCCGAGCAGACCGCAATTAAGGAGCGAATGCTGGAAATCGAAAAGACGCTGGAGGATACCGGGAAAGCCAGGGTTAACGTCGTCAAAACCATATACGGAGGGGCTAAAATTGTGATTGGCCGGTATACCCGCTTCATCAAGGATCCCACGCAGCGGGTTTCTTTTTACTATCATGAGGGAGATGTCACGATGGTGCCGTTGTTGTAGCAGCCTTTTGCAGCGGAGCTGGGCCTGGGGCCGGGTGTAGTTGATCGAGCAGATGCATGTGGGAATGATCCTATTATAATGAGGTGATCTTCACTTGAGTTTGAAGTCTGTCGAAATGCAAATTGCCGTACCGAGAACGAATGAGGCAGGAAAAATGCATAATGAACTGCAGCAGCGGCCGCAGAATGACCAGAATCTGCTCGCTGGCGAGCAGATCAAGAACAGCCGGGCCGAAGCCAAGCGGAGCGCCGAGGTCAGCGAGTCCTCCGAAACCGCGGTGCGCGATGATGGCAGCCGCCGGTCGCAAGGACAGCAGGGGCAGAGCCTGGGCGGCGAAGAATCGAAGGAGCCTGCCGAGCATCCGGCTGAGCACCCCTATAAGGGACGAAACTTGGATATTTCATTATAGAGAGAGTCCAATAGCCGGTTTTCGGCACTGGAGAACAGCTTTGCGAGATAGATAATTTTAAGCACATAAAGGAGTTAATCGTTTTGTATCCATGGATATACATCGTTTTGCTGGGCGCTGCGGCCGTACTGTATGCGTTCATGCTGCCTAATCGCCGGGGGGAGAGCGCATCCGGGGAACAGCTCGTGAAGGAAGTCGAAGCTACGCTTGAAGGATACATGGCCGAAATCCAGCAGGAGAACGAGCAGCTGGTGGAGCTGATCCGAAAGATGAAGGAGGAACAGAGCGCCAAGCTGGTCGAGCAGCAGGAGCAGGCGGAGCAATGGAGCGCAAGGATCGTGGAATTGGAGAAGAAGGCTGCCGCATCCGAAGACAGGCTCCGTGCAGCGGAGACCCAGCTTGCGAAGGTGCTGTCATCGGCGGCGGATGATGGCAAGACGGGCGCTGCTTCGAACAGCGATGCGGAGGTGCATATGCCTTCGATCAAGGAGAGATACGCCGAACTGTTCGAATGGTATGATCAGGGCAAGTCGATCGATATGATTGCCAAAGCTTCGGGGATGCAGCGCGGCGAGGTTCAGCTGATTATTCAACTGGCCAGACAGGAGGAATCCGTATGATCAGGAACCGAACCTTCATGATGGGACTGGGCGTCGGCATCGTCGCCGGAGCCGTGCTGCTCCAGCTTATGCTGATCGGCCAAGGGGCACAGATGACCAAAGCCTCATTGACCGGGGAGCTGACCAAGGAGGAGCTGCAGGCTGCGGCCGAAGCGATGGATATGCAGGTGCTGGATAAATCCGAAGAGCTTATGACCGCCGAGCAGTGGGAGCAAAAGCAGCTTAACGTGGAACCGTCCGGGGGCGGGGAGCAGCCCGAGGCCGGTGAACAAGACAAGCCATCGGAACCGGTCGATACCGGGACGGATAAGCCGGTGACGCCAAAGCAGCCGGAACAGCCGGATGAGCCGGAAGCCGCGAAGACCAAGGAAACACAGCAAACCGCAGCACCGCCGAAGCCGAAGACTCCGGCTAAAGCCCAAGCGCCGATATCCGTCAGCGTGCCAGCCGGCAACAATCTCAGCGATGTGGCGGACAGTCTGCTCGCTGCCGGGGTGATCAAGGACAGACAGGCATTCATCGATAAAGCAACCGACAAGAAGATTAACCGCTTTATCCAAAGCGGAACGTACACGTTCACCGCGGGCGAGGATTTCGGCTCGATCATTGCGAAAATAACGGCAAAACCGTCCAACTAGATTTCTGGTTGCGAACGGTTTTTTTTGAAACCGGACATCGCCCTGATGAGGGGAAAACGGGCCGTTTAGGACATGCACAAAAGACATTGCAACCTGCCTTCGGTTATGTTATAGTAATTGACGGTGTTAAAACACACGCCAGAGTGATTCCGTGAAGGGTGCTTCTGCGAAGAGCTGGAGTCTTGACGGGAAATGATCTTGGCGGAGGGACACACAAAAACCAAATTTAGGAGGTGCGTGAAGATGGCAGTAATCTCCATGAAGCAGCTTTTGGAAGCTGGCGTTCACTTCGGTCACCAGACTCGTCGCTGGAACCCGAAAATGGATAAATATATCTTCACTGAAAGAAACGGTATTTACATTATCGACCTGCAAAAAACGGTCAAGAAAGTTGAAGAAGCATTCAACTTTGTAAAAAGCATTGCGGCTGAGAACGGAACAATCCTGTTCGTCGGCACCAAGAAGCAAGCGCAAGATTCCGTGAAGGAAGAAGCAGAGCGTTGCGGTATGTACTACATCAACCAACGCTGGCTCGGCGGAACGCTGACAAACTTCGAAACGATCCAGAAGCGGATCAACCGCTTGAAGCAGCTCGAGTCTTGGGAAGAAGACGGCACGTTCCAAGTGCTGCCTAAGAAAGAAGTTATCCTTCTCCGCAAAGAGAAAGATCGTCTTGAGAAATTCCTGGGCGGCATCAAGAACATGAAGGGTCTTCCAAGCGCATTGTTCGTTATCGACCCTCGCAAAGAGCGCATCGCGGTTGCGGAAGCTCGCAAATTGGGTATCCCAATCGTAGGCATCGTGGATACGAACTGTGATCCGGATGAAATCGATTACGTAATCCCAGGTAACGATGACGCGATCCGTGCGGTTAAATTGCTGACTGGCAAAATGGCCGACGCTGTTGTTGAAGCTCACCAAGGCGAAGAAACAACCGCTTAATCGGGATTAAACGTATAAACCATGAATTAAATGAAAAGGGTGGTTGGTAGGTGGATAACCTCTCACCGCCCTTTTTTTAAGATGTCAGTACATAAGGGCCTGATATCTAAAGACGATTTTGCAAAAGATGAATACTTAGAAGGCGAAGCGGCCTATTGGTTGGAGCCCGCCTTTTCGGGCGAGTGAAGCCATGACCGGGACTACCGCTTCATCAATACCAATTTTGGAGGGAAATGAAATGGCAGTAACAGCTAGTGCGGTAAAAGAACTTCGCGAAAGAACAGGCGCAGGCATGCTGGATTGCAAAAAAGCGCTGGATGAAACAAACGGTGACATCGATAAAGCGATCGCGGTTCTTCGCGAAAAAGGTTTGGCGGCAGCTGCGAACAAAGCAGGCCGTATCGCAACGGAAGGCGTTGTAGAATCCTACATCCACGGCGGCGGACGCATCGGCGTTCTCGTTGAAATCAACTGCGAAACCGACTTCGTCGGCAAGACCGATCAATTCAAAGAGTTTGCCCGCGACATCGCGATGCACATCGCTGCAGCAAGCCCTAAATATGTTCGCCGCGAGGAAGTTCCTGCTGAGGAGCTTGAGAAAGAGAAGGAAATTCTGAAGAACCAAGCGCTGAACGAAGGCAAACCTGAGAAAATCGTTGAAAAAATGGTTGAAGGCCGCATCAACAAGTACTATGAGGAGAACTGCTTGATGGAGCAGGCATTCATCAAGGATCCGGACAAAACGATCAACACGCTGCTGAACGAAAAAATCAGCACGATCGGCGAGAACATCTCGATCCGTCGTTTTGCTCGCTTCGAGCTGGGCGAAGGCCTTGAGAAGAAACAAGAGAACTTCGCAGAAGAAGTTATGGCTCAGGTGAATAAATAAGTCGGATGAGCTAATATAAGTAAGAGGAAAGAGTGGAACACACCCGTGTTCCTTCTTTTTTAAAGAGAGATAAGAATGCGATGCAGCCCGGAGTAGAGACTACCCTTATCTCGTTAGAGAGAACCGACTATAGTCTGATTAGACGACCAGGATGTTTCTACTTGAGACGGATGTGTTTACCCGATTTTTTTAACCGTCAAGCAGTGCCGGTGTGTCTGTCTGTCGTTTTTCAAACGGGCGTCTGTACAACGAGGCGCCGTCTTAAAGTGGAGGGTTATCATTTGGAACAGCCTGTATATAAACGAGTCATATTGAAAGTTAGCGGGGAATCCCTTGCTGGTCAGAACGGATATGGTATTGATGCTGAAACGATCGGATCAATCGCCGAGCAGGTTCGCGACGTCGTAGAACTTGGCGTGGAAGTGGCCATCGTCTGCGGCGGCGGAAACATCTGGCGCGGCATTGCCGGCAGCGCGAACGGCATCGACCGCGCGACTGCGGACTATATGGGAATGCTCGCCACCGTGATGAATTCCCTGGCGCTTCAGGATGCCCTGGAGCAAATCGGAGTGCCGACCCGTGTGCAAACATCCATCTCCATGCAGCAAATTGCAGAACCGTATATTCGCCGCAGAGCGATAAGACATCTGGAAAAAGGCCGTGTCGTTATTTTCGCGGCGGGAACGGGTAACCCATACTTCTCCACCGATACGACTGCAGCGCTTCGCGCAGCGGAAATCGAAGCAGAAGTGATTTTGATGGCTAAGAACAAAGTGGACGGAGTGTATTCCGCTGATCCATTTAAGGATGAAACTGCTGAGAAATACGAGCAGCTTACGTATCTTGATGTATTGAACAAAAACCTTGGGGTAATGGACTCTACAGCTTCATCGTTATGTATGGACAACAACATTCCGCTCATCGTATTCGCCATTACGGAGCAAGGCAATATCAAGCGTGTCGTTCTGGGTGAGAAAATCGGAACGATTGTCAAAGGGAGTGTAGATTAAATGCCGCAATCAGTGAAAAAGAATGCAGAGGAACGCATGGAAAAAGCGATTTTGGCTTTGAAGCGCGATCTGGCTACGCTGCGTGCAGGACGGGCAGCGCCGGCGCTTCTCGACCGGATTACGGTTGAGTATTACGGAGCGCCTACACCGATCAACCAGCTGGCAAATATCAGCACGCCGGATTCCCGGACGCTGATGATTCAGCCTTGGGATAAGTCGTCTTTGGCAGATATCGAAAAGGCGATTATGAAATCGGATCTCGGATTGACGCCGGCTAACGACGGCATGCAAATCCGGTTGGTGATTCCTGCGCTCACGGAAGAGCGAAGAAGCGAATTGGTCAAAATGACCAAGAAATTCGGCGAGGAAGCGAAAGTGGCCATCCGCAACATTCGCCGTGATGCCAACGATGACATCAAAAAGATGGAGAAAACGGATATTTCCGAGGACGAGTCCCGGAGGCATCAAGAAGATATCCAGAAAACGACGGATAAATTTATCGCGGAAGTCGACAAAGTCCTCGTTGCCAAAGAAAAAGAGATTATGGAAGTGTAAGAGACTTGCGGCCCCTCCGGTTATGGTGGGGTTTGTCTCTTTTTTGCAGAAAGAAGCCTGGAGGAAATGGAATGATCAAACGGGTTCGATCGTGGTTGAATCAGGAGGACAGTCAGCAGACGCATCAGCTCTCTCCGGACAACATCCCTCATCATGTGGCGATTATTATGGACGGTAACGGACGCTGGGCTAAACGGCGCGGCATGCCGCGAATCGTCGGCCACCAGAACGGCATGAAGGCTGTCAAAAGAGCGGCCATCGCCGCCAATGATTTAGGGATCAAAATATTGACGATGTATGCTTTTTCAACGGAAAACTGGACGCGGCCGAAGGAGGAAGTGGATTTCCTTATGAAGCTTCCCCAGGAGTTTCTGGCCATTGAGCTGGAAGAGCTCATTGAGAAGAATGTCCAGGTCAGAATGATGGGGCACCCGGAGGACCTGCCGTCCCATACGGTGTCCGCGATGGAAGAGGCAGTTGCCAGAACGGCGGACAACACGGGGCTTGTGCTGAATTTTGCGCTTAATTACGGCAGCCGGAAAGAGATCACCGAGAGTTTTAAAGCGCTCGGGCAGGAAGTGCGTGACGGAATTCTTCGTCCTGAAGATATAACCGAGGAACTGATCGGTCAGCGGCTCCTCACAGGCGACTTGCCGGATCCGGATCTGCTTATCCGGACGAGCGGGGAATTGCGTTTGAGCAATTTCATGCTATGGCAGCTTGCTTACAGCGAATTATGGTTTACCGACATTTATTGGCCGGAGTTTACCAAAGAACATTTGGTCGCGGCAGTAGCCGATTATCAACATAGAACACGGCGCTACGGTGGACTGTCGTAGCCGATGGAGGATGGGGCGTATTGAAGCAGCGATTGATTACCGGAATTATAGCGGGCACGGTCTTTTTGGGATTATGTTTCATCGGTGGACTGTCGTACCATCTTCTTATTCTGGCCATGGCACTCATCGGATACTATGAGTTTGTGAAAATGACGAAAACAGCGCCGTTCGGAGGAACGGCGTGGATCGGCTATGCAGGAGTGCTGCTGCTGGTGTTCCCGTGGAAAATGCTGAATATCGAGGTTCAGCTCCCTTGGGAGCACGCGATATGGCTCCTGCTTCTGTTGTTCCTACTGGCAACGGTCACGACGAAGAATGCCATTGATATTCAGCGTGTCGCGTTGCTGTTCCTGGGGGCAGTATATGTCGGGATCGGCTTTTCCTTCATCGCCGAGTCGCGGCATGCGGGGGACGGCCACGGCATCTTTTGGACGTTCCTCCTGCTGGGCTCCATCTGGGCGAGCGATGCGGGGGCCTATTTCGTCGGGAAGGCCGCAGGGCGGCATAAGCTGTGGCCTTCCATCAGTCCGAACAAAACGATCGAGGGTGCATTGGGCGGTGTGGTCATCGCTGTGTTTACATCCCTGGTCTTTTCCTTTTTCTCGAATGGATTATTATCGGCCGGACAAGCCGTTCTGATCGGTCTGTCCTGTGCTGTCATCGGTCAGCTGGGAGATCTGGTGCAGTCCGCCTACAAGAGGGTGTACGGCATCAAGGATTCAGGCAGCCTGCTGCCCGGGCACGGCGGAATACTGGATCGCTGCGACAGCTGGATCGTCGTATTCCCGTTCGTACATATGCTTGGCCTTCTGCCTTACTGATGGAAAGGAAAGATGTATTTATGAAGAAAATCAGCGTTCTCGGGTCTACCGGCTCCATCGGTACACAGACTTTGGATGTCGCCAGGATGCATCGGGACCAGTTTCAGATCGAAGGTTTGGCTGCTGGGAGCAACGTGGAGCTGCTGCTTCAGCAGGTGAAGGAATTTGGGCCGCGAAAAGTTTCGGTCGCAACCAAGGAGCTCGCGGACCGGGTGAAGCATTCCCTGCCTGCCGGAACGGAAGTGTTCTACGGGCGGGAGGGCTTGATC
The DNA here is from genome assembly GCF_002741055.1 of Paenibacillus ihbetae. NCBI lineage: Bacteria > Bacillati > Bacillota > Bacilli > Caryophanales > Paenibacillaceae > Paenibacillus > Paenibacillus ihbetae. The sequence continues at coordinate 5,553,590 of NZ_CP016809.1, forward strand.
GAGATCGCCGCCGGAACGGATGCCGAGCTGGTGGTCACGGCGGTTGTCGGGAGCATGGGGCTTCCCTCCACGCTGGCGGCCATCGAAGCAGGGAAGAACATCGGGCTTGCCAATAAGGAGACGCTGGTAACCGCAGGGCATCTGGTGACAGCGGCCGCAGCGGCGAAAGGGGTCAAGCTGCTGCCCATCGACAGTGAGCATTCGGCCATATTCCAGTGCTTGAACGGCGAACGGTACGAGGATATCGAACGGATCACCCTAACGGCGTCGGGCGGATCCTTTCGCGATTACACGCGCGAGCAGCTGGTGGACGTAACGGTCGAGGATGCATTGAAGCACCCGAATTGGTCCATGGGGGCCAAGATCACGATCGACTCGGCAACGATGGTCAACAAAGGGCTTGAGGTGATCGAAGCCCACTGGCTGTATGGTCTCCCTTACGAGCAGATTTCCGTGTTGCTTCATCCCGAGAGCATTATCCATTCCTTCGTGGAGTTTCGGGATTCCAGCATCATTGCGCAGTTAGGCAATCCGGACATGAGGGTGCCGATCCAGTATGCCCTGACGTATCCGGAACGCTGGAATTCTCCGGCAACAAGGCTTTCGCTGGCGGAAGCGGGCAGGCTGAATTTTCGGGAAATGGATTTTGAACGCTTTCCGTGTTTAAGGCTTGCCTATGAATGTGGTAAAATGGGAGGGACGGCGCCAACCGTATTCAATGCTGCCAACGAGGTGGCCGTTGCCCGGTTCCTGCGCAAGGAGATCTCCTTCCTTCGGATCGAAGAGATCATCGAGCAAGTGGTTGAGCGGCACCAGAACCATCCGGAGCCGCCGCTCGAAACGATCGAAGCGAGCGATCAATCCGCGCGCGAGCTTGCTTCCACGCTATAGGATCAGATGTCATATCATAATCTCCCTTGAAAAAAGCTGACAGCTTGTGATTCTCTTGTGGACGACAGGAGAATAATGATAATCTATAGGGACATACTGCGTTCTCAGAGGAAAAGGGGGATGTACGGATTTGGAAATGCTGCGGATCGTTTTTTTAACGGTGCTCATGTTTTTTGTTATTGTCACAGTGCATGAATGGGGGCACTATTATTTTGCCCGGCGTGCGGGGATATTGGTGCGGGAATTTGCGATCGGATTCGGTCCGAAGCTGTTCTCTTATAAACGCAACGAAACGCAGTTTACGCTTCGCCTGCTGCCTTTCGGCGGATATGCGCGCATGGCGGGTGAAGACCCTGAACTGGTTGAGATCCATCCGGGTCAGACGATTGCGGTCCGGTTGAATGCGGACAATCAGGTTAAGAAGATTTTTTTAGACCAGCTCGACAACCGCAAGAATGTAATCCGCGGCGAGGTCGAATTCATGGATATGGTGGATCGGCTGTCGGTGCGGCTGGATGTGGACGGCGAGCACCAGCAGTACCAGATTCACCCGCAGGCCATGACCGTGGCCAAAGGCATTGAGACCCAGATCGCGCCAAGAGACCGCCAGTTCGGCAGCAAGACGGTCGGACAGAGAGCCTTGGCCATCTTTGCCGGGCCGGTGATGAACTTTATTCTGGCTTTTGTTCTGTTCGCGCTGCATATTCAGATGGCGGGCATTCCGGTCGAGAATCCGACTTATGTGCAGATCGGAGAGATTACAAAGGGCATGCCGGCCGATGAGGCGAACCTGAAGAAGGGTGACATCATCGAAAGCATTAACGGTGTCGCCATCGGCTCGGATTATCAGAAGATGATCGAATTGATCGCGGCATCCAAGGACAAGCCGATGGATTGGACCGTCCGCCGCGGCGACGAATCCTTCGAGCTGACGCTGACGCCGCGCACGATGGAAGGCCAGGAAGGCGGAAAGGTCGGAATCGTTCCGGAGCTTCCGACCAGATCGGCTGGCATCGGAGAGACGATTACGGGCGCGGGTACCGCGATGGTAGACACGACAAGCATCATTTTCCAAGGGTTCAGGCAATTGATCCAGCAGTTCTCGATGGATGATCTTGGAGGCCCGGTCCGGACCTTCGAAGTGACCGGTCAGATCGCGAAGCAAGGAATTGAACAGCTGACCTATTGGGCGGCTATATTGAGCTTGTATCTCGGCATCTTCAATCTGCTGCCGATTCCGGCGCTTGACGGCAGCCGGCTCGTGTTCCTCGGCATCGAGGCATTGCGCGGGAAGCCGATCGACCCGAACCGGGAAGGCATGGTGCATTTTATCGGCTTTGCGATGCTGTTTCTGCTGATGATTGCCGTGACGTACAATGACATACTTCGCTTAATCAACGGATAAATCGTCCAGCGGGGTGTCCCGGGTAGCGAACAGCCGTAAGGTCTCTTTGCTTAGAGACGGTATTACGCAGACGCTGTCGGATCTGGGCCCCCTGGGAGTTTCCGTTATCGGCAGGCCTCTTTTGCGGGTGCACGTATGGATATCAACCGTCACTCGCCGGGCCTGCTTACACATATCGCCAATAACGCCGCATTCGGAAGCAGGCTTAAGCACAGCGCAATCGCCCGAAGAAGCGTTTTAATAATGGGAGGAACAGGATTTTTATGTCGAAGGAATCGAAGGACAAACAATTCGTGACGGAGATCACGCCGCAAGGAGAGGACTTCTCCCGCTGGTATATCGATGTCATCAAAAAAGCGGACCTGATGGATTATTCGCCGGTCCGGGGCTGCATCGTGTTCAAGCCGGACGGCTATGAAATTTGGGAGCATATCCAGGAGGAGCTGGACCGCCGTTTCAAGGAAACGGGGCACCGCAACGCGTACTTCCCGCTGTTCATTCCGGAAAGCTTCTTCCAGAAAGAGAAAGAGCATGTGGAAGGCTTTAATCCGGAGCTGCCATGGGTAACCGAGGCGGCGGGAGAAAAGCTGGAGGAGCGTCTGGCGATTCGGCCGACGTCCGAAACGATGTTCGGGCATATGTATTCCAAGTGGATTCAATCCTATCGCGATCTTCCGGTGAAGATCAACCAGTGGGCGAACGTCGTCCGTTGGGAGAAGCGTACGCTGCCGTTCCTCCGCACCAGCGAATTCCTGTGGCAGGAGGGCCATACGGCTCATGAAACCGAAGCCGAGGCTCGCGAAGAAACGATGCAAATGCTCGATATCTACCAGGATTTCGTTGAGAACTACTTGGCTATTCCGGTGATTAAAGGACAGAAGACGCCATCGGAGAAGTTCGCCGGGGCTGTCGACACGTTCTCCATCGAAGCCATGATGAAGGACGGACGAGCAGTTCAGGCAGGAACATCCCATTATATGGGCACCAATTTTGCAGAGGCCTTCGAGATCCAGTATTTGAACCGCGAAAACACGCTCGAGTATGCCCACACCACGTCTTGGGGCGTCAGCACGCGCCTGATCGGCTCCTTGATCATGGTTCACGGGGATGACCGCGGATTGGTGCTTCCGCCTAAGGTTGCGCCGACTCAGGTCATTATGATCCCGATCGGTCCTCCGAAGACCCGCGATGCGGTGGTTGGCCGTACGGACGAGCTTTACCGTGAATTGAAGGCTGCCGGTATCCGGGTTCGCGTGGACGACAATCCGGATGTGCGCCCGGGCTGGAAGTTTAACGAGTATGAAATGCGCGGCGTTCCGGTGCGTCTCGAGATCGGACCTCGTGATATGGAGAACGGGGTATGCGTGCTTGTATCCCGAATCACCGGCGAGAAGAAGGTCGTCGAGCAGGCTAATCTGGTCCAAGAGGTTCAGGCCATGCTGGAGCAGGTGCATCAAGAAATGTATAACCGTGCGAAGCAATTCCGCGAGGATCATTTCTATTCCGTGGATACACTGGACGAGATGAAAGCGAGCATGGAAGAGAAGCGCGGATTTACGCTGGCGGGATGGTGCGGCTCCGAGGCTTGCGAGGATACCGTGAAGCAGGAGACCGGGGCGACCAGCCGGAACATACCGTTTGAGCCGGGCGAGACGAAGACGAAGTGTCTCGTTTGCGGCGACGATGCGAAGCATACCGTACTGTTTGCCAGAGCGTATTAATATACCGATAATTAGTTATTCCGGGACGAGCGAAGAGGGCCAAGAGAGCTTTCCTCGTTCTCCTGAACCCGGAATAGGTTCGTCTGGAGCAAGCTTCCGGATGGCAGCAGACCCATCGCTCTGTTTCGAGGCAGGACGGTATGGATATGCTGCCGGCGGAGGCTTCTGTTGTTTTATAAGCATTACGCGCGAAAGTATAGGGGGAGGGAACCATGGGCACAGCAGAAGATAAAAGGAAACGGCTAGAACTGCTGATGAAGCAGGGCGAAGTTCCGGCCAATCTGGTGGAACCCTATTTCTTGGACGGTATCATCGAGCAGGTGGAGACGAGCCGGGCGAGCAAGGAGTGGAAGATTACGATCCTGAAGGAGACGCTCGTCCCCGCCGAGGTGTACCGGACCTTCTGCCTGAGAATACAGGAGAAGATGAACCACATTGCCCGGATCGTATTCGTATTCAGGTATCAGGGCAATGTGCAGGCTGCCGACATAGTGCAGGAATACTGGAATCTGTTCCTGGAATGGGTACACCGTGAGATTCCATCCGTTAACGGCTGGATGACCCGGGCCCGGCACGAGGTCGAGGAGGGGCAGCTGCTGCTGACCATGTCGGACGGCATGTCGCTCGAGCTTGCCAGGAAGAAGCAGATCGATACGGCCATCACCCGCTTTTTCAGCCATTACTTTGATTTGCAGCTCCGCGTTAAGATGCAGGTCGGCGATAACGGACAGGCTGCTTATGAGGAATTTGAGCAGCGTAAGCGGCAGGAAGAGCGGGAGGTGATCGAGCAGATCATGAGCAGCCTGGAAGCCGAGATGGATGCCGGTGACGAGGATGAGGCTCCGGTCCGGCTGCAGGTCGGCTATGATATTAAGGACCAGCCGGTACCTATCCAGGACATCCAGGACGAGGAGAAGAAGATTACGATCCAGGGCACGATCTTCGGCTTGGACCGCAAGGAGCTGCGAAACGGCAGCACGCTGTTCACCTTCAATTTGACCGATTTCAGCGATTCCCTGCAGATGAAGATGTTTGCCAAGACGAAGGATGACCTGAAAGTGTTAAGCCTGCTTGCCGACGGCAAATGGGTTAAGGCCAGAGGCCGGGTGGAATATGACCGGTTCATGCAAGTGCCGGAGCTGGTCATGATTCCTACCGATCTGTCCGAGGTGCAAGCTCCACCGGCCCGGAAGGATAATGCGCCCGAGAAGCGGGTCGAATTCCATCTCCATACAACGATGAGCACGATGGATGCCGTTACGCCGGTCGACCGCTATATCAAAACGGCGGCGAGCTGGGGACATAAAGCGATCGCCGTCAGCGATCATGGCGGTGTACAGTGCTATCCCGACGCGGCGAAGCATGCGAAGAAGAACGGAATCAAGATGATATACGGACTCGAAGCGAACGTCGTTAACGATGCGGTTAATATCGTGGAGCAGGCGAAGCCGATCGAGCTGAGCAGCGCAACCTACGTCGTCTTCGATATCGAGACAACGGGCCTGTCGATTACCGCGAACAAAATTATCGAGCTGGCTGCCGTCAAAATGCACGAGGGCAAGGAGATCGACCGGTATGCGACGTTCGTCAATCCGCATGAGCGGATACCGTACCATATTCAGCAATTGACAAACATTAACGATGAGATGGTAAGGGATGCGCCTGAGCTTGAGCCGGTGCTGAAGGAGTTCGTAGAATTCGTTGGGGACGCGGTGCTTGTCGCGCACAATGCAAGATTCGACGTCGGCTTCATTCAGGCATCGCTGCAAAATGCCGGCATGAATACGCTGGACAACCCGTATCTGGATACGCTGGAGCTTGCGCGGCTGCTGCATCCGGGGATGAAAAACCACCGGCTCAACACGCTTGCCGATAAATACAAGGTTGCCCTGGAAAGCCATCACCGCGCGATCGATGATACCGTTGCGCTTGCCGGCATTCTGAACGGACTGCTTGCAGACTCGGATAAAATGAAGGGGATCAAGATGCTGGACCGGCTGAACGACTACGTCGGCATGGACCTGTCCAATGCGCGTCCGTTTCACTGCGGTATCTATGCCCTGAATATGACGGGCAAGAAGAATCTGTACAAGCTGGTGTCGATGTCGCATACGGAGTATTTCAAGCGCGTGCCGTGCATACCGAAATCCAAGCTTCAGGAGATGCGCGAAGGCCTGCTTGTGCTGTCAGGCTGCGAAAAAGGCGAGTTCTTCGAGACGGTGCTCAACAAGACCGAGGAAGAAGCGGAAGAAATTGCGGCCTTCTATGATGTGCTGGAGATCCAGCCGCTGACGATGTATATGCATTTGGTGGATAAAGGCCTGGTCGGCAGTCCCGAAGAAATCAAGACGGCCATATCCAAAGTGGTGCGGATCGGCGAGAAGCTGAACAAGCCGGTGATCGCAACCGGGAATGTGCACTATCTGGAACCGCGGGACAAGCTGTTCAGGGACATTACGATCCATGGCATTACCGGATTCAGCCCGCTTAAGGATATGCGCAAGCCTGATGCGCATTTCCGGACTACGGAGGAGATGCTGGAGGAATTCGAGTTCTTGGGCGAGGACAAGGCTTATGAAGTCGTCGTAACCAATACGTCCGAGCTTGCGGACCGGTTCGAAGAGCTGGAGCTGTTCCCGGATAAGCTGTTCACGCCGGTCCTGGAAGGAGCGGACGAGGAGATCCGCAACACCTGCTACGAGACAGCCCGGTCGATATACGGCGACGATCTGCCTGAGGTTGTCGTAGCCCGGCTCGAGAAGGAGCTGGAGCCGATTATCAAATACGGCTTCTCCGCGAACTACCTGATTTCCGAGCGGCTGGTTAAAAAATCGAACCGCGACGGATATTTGGTCGGCTCCCGGGGATCCGTCGGCTCATCGGTCGTTGCAACCTTCCTCGGCATTTCCGAGGTTAACCCGCTGCCGGCCCATTATATTTGCCTGAACAAAGAGTGCAAGCACAGCGAGTGGTTCCTCGACGGCAGCGTGCCGAGCGGTTTCGACTTGCCGGACAAGGCTTGCCCGAACTGCGGCAACATGATGAAAGGCGAAGGGCAGGATATTCCGTTTGAGACGTTCCTCGGTTTCAAGGGGGACAAGGTTCCCGATATCGACTTGAACTTCTCCGGGGAATATCAGCCGCATGCCCATAACTTTACGAAGGAAATGTTCGGCGAGAAGAGCGTGTTTCGGGCGGGGACGATCGGTACCGTCGCCGAGAAGACGGCGTTCGGCTTCGCCAAGAAGTATGAGGAGCATCATAACAAGCGCTGGCGGGGCGCGGAGCTGAACCGGCTAGCCGCCGGCTGTACCGGCGTGAAGCGAAGCACCGGTCAGCATCCCGGCGGTATCGTCGTCGTACCGGATTATATCGAGGTCGAGGATATCACCCCGGTTCAGTATCCGGCCGACGACGTGAACGCCGAGTGGAAGACGACGCATTTCGATTACCACGCCTTTGATGCGAACCTGCTGAAGCTCGATATACTGGGACACGATGATCCGACGATGATGAGAATGCTGCAGGATCTGACGGGCGTCGATCCGACGACGATTCCGATGAACGATCCGAAGGTAATGAGCATGTTCAACTCGACGGAAGCGCTCGGGGTAACCCCGGAGCAAATCCGTTCGCCGGTGGCGACCTACGGCGTTCCGGAGATGGGAACCAAGTTCGTCCGGCAGATGCTCGTGGAATCCCAGCCGTCCAGCTTCGCCGACCTGCTGCAAATATCCGGCCTCTCGCACGGTACCGGCGTATGGCTCGGCAATGCGCAGGAGCTCATCAAGAACGGCACATGCAACATCAAGACGGTTATCGGCTGTCGTGACGATATCATGCTGTTCCTGATCTACAAGGCCGGGATGGATGCAAGCCTCGCATTTAAGATCACGGAGAGCGTGCGGAAGGGCAAGGGGCTGACCCAGGAATGGATCGACGAGATGAAGCGGTGCAAGGTGCCTCAGTGGTACATTGACTCCTGTCTCAAAATCCAGTACATGTTCCCGAAAGCCCACGCGGCCGCATATGTTATCTCGGCGGTACGTACTGCGTATTTCAAGCTGTATTATCCGATCGAGTACTATGCGACGTATTTCTCGGTTCGCGCCGAGGATATCGATATTGAGCTGTGCTGTCAAGGATATGACGCGATATACCGCCGGATCGAGGAAATCGAGCAGCTCGGCTTCGGAGCCAGCGCGAAGGAGAAAGGGAGTCTGCCGATCCTGGAGATGGCGCTGGAGATGACGGCCAGAGGCTTTACCTTCAAGAGCATCGATCTTTATCGTTCGGATGCAACCAAATTTACGGTGGATGGGGATTCGCTCATCCCGCCGTTCTCGGCCCTTGCCGGTATCGGCGAGAACGCCGCCCGCAACATTGCGGCCGCCCGCGAATTCGGCGAGTTCTTATCGATCGAGGATTTCCAGCAGAAGTCCAAGGCGAGTAAGACGGCGGTAGAGCTGCTGACCCAGATGGGCTGCTTCCGCGGCTTGCCGGAGAGCAATCAGCTGTCATTATTCTGATTTCTCTATCCTGTTTCGAACACGAACGCCTTGCATTGGAGGCTTCTTGACAGTCAAGGAGTCATACTTGTCACTATTACCAGACTATGTTATAATTTTTTTGGTAATCATGGAGATAAAACCGTTGAGTAAAGAGTGGGGCAACCCACTCTTTACTCTTTGGTATATAGGAATTCAACTTGGAGGTTATGTTCTTTGAGCACATCAAAGATTAAAACGACTGTGGAAGAAATGGTGCAGCCGTATCTGGACGAACACGGCTTCGAACTGGTCGATGTGGAATACGTGAAGGAAGGAAGCAGCTGGTTCCTGCGTGTGTTTGTAGATAAAGAGGGCGGCATTGATATTGACGATTGCGGAGTAATCAGTGAATATCTGAGCCAGAAGCTGGATGAGAACGATCCGATTCCGACCGCTTATTTTCTCGAGGTTTCCTCTCCGGGCGCCGAGCGTCCGCTTAAGAAGAAGGAGGACGTCGCCAAAGCTGTCGGCAAGAACGTATTCGTTACGGTATACGAGCCGATCGACGGGCTGAAGGAGTTCGAGGGCAAGCTGGAATCCTTCGAGCAGGAAGAGCTTGTTATTCAAACGGGCAAGAAGCAGCACGTTATTCCATATGCCAAAGTAGCCAGTGCCAGATTGGCCATCATTTTTTAGACGGAAGTTTTGAAAGGGGGAACCGATTTTCAATGAGTATGGATTTTATTGAAGCGATGAACGAGCTGGAGAGAGAGAAAGGCATCAGCAAAGATGTGTTGTTTGAAGCCATCGAGGCTGCGCTGATCTCGAGTTACAAGCGTAACTTCAACACGGCGCAAAATGTCCGTGTGGATATGAACCGCAATACCGGCGTCATCAAAGTGTTTGCACGGAAGCTGATCGTTGAAGAGGTTCTGGATCCGCGGACGGAAATTTCGCTGCATGCGGCACGCGAAATCAATCCGCATTTCCAGCTCGAGGATATCGCCGAGATCGAGGTAACGCCTCGCGATTTCGGCCGGATCGCGGCTCAGACGGCGAAGCAGGTCGTTACGCAGCGCATCCGGGAAGCCGAGCGCGGTTTGATCTACAGCGCGTTTATCGACAAGGAAGACGATATCGTCACCGGCACGCTGCAGCGCCAGGATCTTAGAAACATTTACATCGACCTCGGGAAGATCGAGGCCGCGCTACCGCTTACGGAGCTGATGCCCAATGAGAAGTTCAAGCACGGCGACCGGATCAAGGCGTATATCACGAAGGTTGAGAACACCACGAAAGGTCCGCAAATCATGCTGTCCCGTACGCATCCGGGTCTGCTCAAGCGCCTGTTCGAGCTGGAGGTTCCCGAAATTTTCGACGGTGTCGTCGAGATCCGCTCGGTTGCGCGCGAAGCGGGTTACCGCTCCAAGATTGCGGTGTACTCTCGCAATGAGGAGGTCGATCCGGTGGGCTCCTGCGTAGGTCCGAAAGGGATGCGCGTCCAGACGATCGTGAACGAGCTTCGCGGAGAGAAGATCGACATCGTCCGCTATTCGGATTCGGTCGAGGAGTATGTGGCCAACGCCCTCAGTCCTTCGAAGGTGCTTGAGGTTCAAGTGTTCGAGGATGAGAAGATGGCCCGCGTCATCGTTCCCGACTACCAGCTCTCGCTGGCCATCGGCATCAAGGGCCAGAACGCGCGCCTTGCAGCTAAATTGACAGGCTGGAAGATCGATATTAAGAGCGAAAGCCAGGCGGAGCAGGAATTTGGCAGACCAAAATCCCAATCCGGTGAGATGCACCAGGATTCCGTCTCCGTGGATTAATTCCGAAACAAGCGGGGGGGTAAGCGTCTTGAAACAGAGAAAAATACCGCTGCGTAAATGTGTGGCATGTCAGGAAATGATGCCGAAGAAAGAGCTGATCCGGATTGTCAGAACGCCCGACGAGGCGGTCATGATTGATCTGACCGGCAAAAAGTCGGGCCGCGGCGCTTATCTGTGCGGCAAAGTTTCCTGCTTTAAGCTTGCACACAAAAATAAAGCTTTGGATCGCGCGTTGAAGCAGCAAGTGAAGCCTGAGATCTATGAACAATTGGCCCAGGATTTCATCAAGGTTGAGGATGAATTCCTGGCCGCTAAAGAGCGTGCAGCCGATGATGAATAGGGCGCTTTCTCAGCTCGGCCTGGCCATGCGGGCCGGCAAGGTGGTTACGGGTGATGAGATCGTGCTCAAAGCCATCCGGTCTTCAGAAGCAAAGTTGGTTATTCTTGCGGGTGACGCCTCAGATAATACTAAAAAAAAGTTCCGCGACAAATGCGGTTCTTATAACATCCCTCTGGTAATCGGATTTGACCGGGAAAGTCTGGGCACAAGTGTAGGTAAACCCGAGCGGGTTGTGCTGGCCGTTACGGATCAAGGATTCGCAGAAATGATCTCCAGAACGATGGAGACAATGTCGGAGGTGGAGTATATTGAGTAAACAAGAAAACAAAGACAATAAACTTCGCGTATATGAATACGCGAAATCGCTGAATATGAGCAGTAAAGAAATTATAACGATCCTTAAGCGTTTGAACATTCCGGTTAACAACCACATGAGCGTCATGGAGAACGATACGGTATCCAAGGTTGAGCAGTTCTTTAAGGATATCAAGTCGAATGCTGCAGCCAAGCGTGACGGTGCGGACGCTTCCCGCGGGGAGAGCCGCAAGCCGCCCGTATCGGTTGCTTCCAGCTCTTCCGCGGCTGATTCGAAAGTAAGCAGCGGACAGGACGGCTCTAGAAATGCAGGTCAGCGCGGTCAAGGTCAACCAAAAAAACAACAGGAAAAGCAGGTAGGTATGAATAGTAGAAATCATCAAAATAACCAGAACCAGAACACATCCGGATCCCAGCGTCCGCAAGGACAGGGACAGGACTCTCGCAGAAGCCAATCAGGCCCGGCTCAAGGAAGCCAGAATCAAAATCGCGGCAACCAGGCACCAAGACAAGGCGGAACAGCATCCGGCTCCCGTCCGCAAGGCGGAGGCCAAGGCGGTGCTCGTCCGCAGAATAACGGCGCTCAAGGCGCTTCGCGTCCGCAAGGCAGAACGGGACGCACGGACTCCGGCAACCAGAACAACAACAACAGCAACAGTCAAAACAACCGGGGCGGAAGAAACAATAACAACAACAATTCCAAGCGGTTTGACGATAACAACCGCCAAGGCGGATTCCGCGGCAACAATCGCGGCGGCAAGAATAACCGCGGACGGAACCAGAACAATCAGCAGCCGCCTCGTGAGAAAATCGACAACACGCCGAAGAAAATTATCGTCCGTGGCAACATGACCGTCGGTGAAACGGCGAAGCTGCTTCATAAGGACGCTTCCGAAGTCATCAAGAAGCTGATTTTCCTCGGCGTGATGGCCACGATCAACCAGGAGCTGGACATCGATACGATCCAGCTGCTTGCGGGCGAATTCGGCGTCGAGGTTGAAGTGAAGATTCCGGTGGAAGAAGACCGGTTCGAGACGGTCGAAGAGAATGACGCGCCTGAAGATTTGAAGGAGCGCCCTCCGGTCGTTACCATCATGGGTCACGTTGACCATGGTAAAACGACGCTTCTTGATGCGATCCGTTCCACGAACGTGACCGGCGGCGAAGCCGGCGGCATCACTCAGCACATCGGTGCTTATCAAGTTGAAATCAACGGCAAGAAGATCACCTTCCTGGATACACCGGGTCACGAAGCGTTTACCGCGATGCGTGCACGCGGCGCGCAGGTCACGGATATGACGATTATCGTTGTTGCAGCCGATGACGGCGTGATGCCGCAGACGGTAGAAGCGATCAACCATGCGAAGGCGGCAGGATTGCCGATCATCGTGGCCGTGAACAAAATCGATAAACCGACTGCCAATCCGGATAAGGTGAAGCAGGAGCTGACCGAATACGAGCTTGTGCCGGAGGAATGGGGCGGAGATACGATCTTCGTTAACGTTTCGGCAAAACAGCGCATGGGACTCGAGGATCTGCTTGAAATGATTCTGCTTGTAGCGGAAGTGAATGAATACAAAGCGAATCCGGATAAGCGTGCCCGCGGTACGGTTATTGAAGCGGAGCTGGATAAAGGCAGAGGTCCGGTCGCCCGCATCCTCGTTCAGCACGGAACGCTGAAAGTCGGCGATGCGTTTGTAGCGGGCAACTGCTTCGGCCGCATCCGTGCGATGGTGAATGACAAAGGACGCCGCCTGAAAGAAGCCGGTCCGTCCACGCCGGTTGAAATCACCGGTCTTACGGAGGTGCCAGGCGCAGGGGATCCGTTCATGGTGTTCGAGGACGAGCGCAAGGCGCGCTCGATCGCCGAGAAACGTGCGATCACACAGCGTCAGTCGGAGCTTAACACGAATACCCGCGTAACCCTCGACGACTTGTTCAAGCACATCAAGGACGGCGAGATCAAGGATCTGAACGTGATCATTAAAGGTGACGTACAGGGCTCGGTTGAAGCGTTGAAGAGCTCGCTTAACAAGATCGAAGTGGAAGGCGTGCGCGTAAAAATCATCCACAGCGGCGTCGGAGCGATTACGGAATCCGATATTATTCTGGCGGCTGCCTCCAATGCGATTGTTATCGGCTTCAACGTCCGTCCGGATGTTCAAGCGAAACAAACGTCGGAGCAGGAGAAGGTCGACGTGCGTCTGCACCGTGTCATCTATAATGTAATCGAGGAAATTGAGCAAGCTATGAAGGGGATGCTCGATCCGGAATACAAAGAATCCGTGATCGGACATGCGGAAGTCCGCAACACCTTTAAAGTGAGCAAGATTGGTACGATTGCAGGCTGTATGGTTACTTCCGGAAAAATCACGCGCAATGCCGAAGCCCGCTTGATCCGCGACGGCATCGTCATTCATGAGGGCAAGATCGATTCCCTCAAGCGTTTCAAGGACGACGCGAAGGAAGTGGCGCAGGGCTACGAATGCGGTATTACGTTGGCCAGCTACAGCGATGTCAAAGAAGGAGACGTCATCGAAGCCTTTGTCATGGAGACGGTAGAGCGCTAATAAACGAGGTGATCAACGATGGCAAAAATCAGAACAGGGCGCGTAGGCGAGCAAATTAAGAAAGAGCTCAGCCAACTGATTCAGACTGAAATCAAAGATCCGAGAATCGGCTTCATCACCGTAACCGGCGTTGATGTGACGAACGACTTGTCGCAAGCCAAGGTGTACTTGAGCGTGCTCGGAGACGAAGAACAGAAGGCAGCATCCTTAAAGGGCCTGGAAAAAGCAACCGGGTTCCTCCGTTCCGAGCTTGGCAAACGGATCCGTCTCCGGCATGTTCCGGAGCTGATCTTCAAGTTTGACGAATCCATTGCCTATGGAAGCCGGATCGAGAAGCTGCTGAATGAGATCGGTGAGCGCGAAGAGTAATCATGCAAGTTCGTAAATAAAGGAGAGGGCGAATGCAGACCTATGAGCAAGAGCTGCAGCAGGTAAAGTCGTTTCTGCTGGAGCACGATGACTATTTGGTTGTGTCGCATGTTCAGCCCGATGGAGATGCAGTCAGTTCCACCCTTGCGGTGGGCTGGCTTCTCTCATGTCTGGGCAAGAAATTCACGATGATCAATGAAGGACCGATCCCCAAACGGATGAACATGCTGTGGCATGCCGGGGATATTATCAACGGGTCGGAAGAGCCGCCGGACCGCATGTTTACGCATGTGATCTGCGTGGATTGCGCGGACTTTGCCCGGGTAGGAAACGTCCGGACGCTGTTTGCAGAGGACGCAACCATCGTGAACATCGACCACCATCCCACCAATGACCGGTACGGATCCGTTAACCTTGTACTGCCTCAAGCTGCGGCGACGGCTGAAATTCTCTATGATTTGTTGAATGCATGCGGGATAACCTGGGATGCCGAGATTGCTGCTGCCGTCTATACGGGGCTTCTGACTGATACCGGAGGTTTCCGTTATACGAACACGTCGCCTAAAGTGATGAGCATTGCCTCGGAGCTGCTCGGCCATGGCGTGAACGGGCCGGAGCTCGCGGAGATTCTGCTGGAAGAGATGACCCTTCCCCAGATGAAGGTGCTTGTTGAAGCGCTGAATACGCTTCGGGTGTCGGAGGACGGTAAAATCGCATGGGTACACATCACCCCGGATCATATGGAACGCTGCGGCGCAGCCAGCGAGGATCTGGAGGGGATTGTCAATTATCCCCGCAACATTCAAGGCGTCGAGGTCGGAATCTTGTTTAAGCTTCTGAAATCCGGTATCGTGAAGGTTAGCCTTCGTTCCGCCGGAAAGGTCGATGTAGCCGCTCTTGCCCAAGGTTTCGGAGGCGGCGGTCATGTCCGGGCTGCCGGCTGCAGTCTGGAGGGGCCTTTGGAGGATGTTATCCCTCGCGTTGTGGAGCAGGTGAGATTACGGTTATGACAGAACTGGAAGGTATCTTGGCTGTGCATAAGCCCGCCGGCTGGACATCGCATGATGTGGTAGCCAAAGTAAGGGGGATTGTCCGCATGAAACGGATTGGCCATACGGGTACGCTGGATCCCGAGGTTACGGGAGTGCTGCCGCTGTGTTTGGGCAGAGCGACGCGAGTCGTGGAGTATATGCAGGAGCTGCCGAAGGAATACGAGGCTGTTCTGCGACTTGGATATGCTACGGATACGGAGGATGTCACAGGTACGGTTATTGAAGAGGCAGACAGCGTGCAGGTGACGAGGGAGGAAGCGGAGCAAGCGCTGAATTCCTTTGTCGGTGAGATTTCCCAGGTTCCCCCAATGTATTCCGCTGTCAAGATAAACGGCAAGCGGCTGTATGAGCTTGCGCGTGAAGGGAAGACCGTGGAACGCAAAAGCCGGACCGTTACCATTCATGAGATTGAGATGACCGGCTTTGACGCCAGCGGCGCCTATCCCGAAATATCGTTTCGGGTGCTGTGCTCCAAAGGTACATATATCCGCACATTGTGCGTGGATATCGGCCGCAAGCTCGGCGTTCCTTCCGTCATGGTTCGGCTTGTACGCACGATCTCGGCCGGCATTCCGGCAGCCGATTGCCTGACTCTTGACACCATCGAACAGCTTATGAAGGAAGGACAGCTTCAGAATAAGCTGATTCCGGTCGACCGGGCGGTCTCCCATCTTCCTGCTCATACCGTATCGGATGAGAAGGCTGAAGCTGCTCTGCAAGGACAGCGCTTGTCCGCCAGAGCCGTGGAACCCCGGGTCGAAAGCGACGAGCCGATCAGGCTCTATGACAGCCAAGAAAGATTTCTTGGAATCTACAAACGGCAGGCCGAATCAGGGGCGATCGTGCCGGTGAAGGTCTTCTCAAGATAAATGTTTGTTCTAGTTGGATGGAGGTGAGAGAAAACATGAGAATTGTATCATTATCCTACCCTGTAAATCCGGAGACCGTAACGGAGGCCGGCGTGCCAAAAGTTGCGGCGATTGGACAATTTGACGGTCTGCATCTGGGTCATGAGAGCGTGATTTCGACAGCTGTCGGAATTGCGCGGGAGCAAGGGCTTCCTGCCGCCCTGATCACCTTCTATCCCCATCCCAAAGATGTGATCGGCAAAGGAAATTATGAGGGCTATCTTACTCCCCAAGCGGATAAAGAAAAGCTGTTGCAGGAGATGGGCATCGATATCGTGTATGTGGTGGAGTTCAACAAAGCATTCTCGGAAGTCAGCCCGGAAGCGTTCGTATCGGACATGCTGCTCCCGCTCTCGCTGCAGACGGCCGTGGTCGGATTTGATTTCCGCTTTGGACATAAGGGAGCGGGAGATGCCGTCAAGCTTCAGGCTTTGAGCGAAGGGGCGATGTCTGTCGTTACCGTTCCGCCGTTCTTAGTGGATGGAGAGAAGGTAGGCAGCTCCTCCATCCGGATTGCGCTGCAGACCGGACAGCTTGCGGATGCCAACCGGTGGCTCGGACGAAATTACAGCATCCGCGGTACCGTCATCCACGGGGAGAAGCGCGGAAGACAGATCGGCTTTCCGACGGCGAATCTCGAGCTGACGGATCCGTACGTCATCCCGGCCCTCGGCGTGTACGCCGTGCGTGCACGCTCGGATCAGGAGGGGAGCTGGATTGCCGGCGTCATGAACGTCGGCGTCAAGCCAACGTTCCATGAAGGCATTACGAAGCCGATTTTCGAGGTGCATCTTTTTGATTACAGCGCCGATCTATACGGTCAGGTCATGACGGTGGAGATGGTTCAATATATTCGGAAAGAGCATAAGTTCGAATCGGTTCAGGAGCTTGTGGAGTGGATTCACCGCGATGCGGTCGAAGCCCGCAAAATTATGAAGGACATCGAATAGGGCAGCTGGCTTTTCGGTAAATTAGCGGATCGGATTTTCTTTTTTCGGAAAAGTATGCTATACTCTTAGAGGTTGCCCGGGATACGGGCAATTTAACCTTGGCTTGGATGTTTGATCTCACCGTCGGTATCTGGGCCAACGGCGATTATGACGAAGGAGGTGAACAGGATGGCATTGACTCAAGAACGTAAACAACAACTGATTGACGAGCACAAAACTCACGAGTCCGATACAGGATCTCCAGAGGTGCAGATCGCTATCCTAACGGAAAACATTACGAACTTGACTGACCACTTGCGTACGCACAAGAAGGATCATCATTCCCGCCGTGGATTGCTGAAAATGGTCGGCCAACGCCGTAAGTTGCTTGCATACTTGAAAAACAAGGATGTAAAACGTTACAGTGCTTTGATCGAGAAGCTTGGATTGCGTCGCTAATCATCCATAGGATTTACCGAAAACAGCCTGGTTGTCCACTGTCCTTCTTGGAACGACAGCGGCACAACCGGGCTCTTTTCTAAGTAATATGGAATTTGCTTTCGTTTGCCCGCTTTCCTGCAGGGCGATGCCGTTATTCATAAGCTGAGGCCTTGCTGCGAAAGATATTCACATAGATATTGAAGTACCTGACTTCGCCTTCCATATGCTTTTATGCTTCTGCCGGCGTTTCCCGCTTGTGCAATCGGGAGCTCCAAGGTGAGACCGTTGTTATTCGTACATAGGTTCGAGCAATAGAATCCAAGGAGCCTCCGATCGTTCAACCGGGCGGCATTATTAAAGATGACGCTGTTTTTGGCAATACTGAAAGCTAGAAGACGACAAAAAATTTTATCCCTATGAGGAGGGAATACATGGAAACTAGTGTTGAAATGCAGCTTGGCGGAAGACCTCTCGTACTCGAAACCGGTCGGCTGGCTAAGCAGGCGAATGCGGCTGTTATGGTCCGTTACGGCGATACGGCAGTTCTCTGTACGGTAACGGCTTCAAGCGAGCCGAAGGATTTGGATTTCTTCCCGTTAACGGTGAACTATGAGGAAAGATTGTACGCGGTCGGCAAAATCCCCGGCGGATTCATCAAGCGGGAGGGCAGACCGAGCGAGAAGGCAATCCTTGCAAGCCGCTTGACTGACCGTCCGATTCGTCCGCTGTTCCCGGAAGGCTTCCGTAACGATGTTCAGGTCCTTAATCTCGTCATGAGCGTGGATCAGGACTGCGAGCCGGAAATTGCCGCGATGATCGGTACCTCTGCAGCGCTCAGCATTTCCGATGTTCCGTTCAACGGACCGATCGGCGGCGTGGCGGTAGGACGCGTTAACGGCAATTTTGTCGTGAACCCTACGATTGCAGAGCAGGAAGCCAGCGACATTTATCTTGTCGTAGCAGGTACGAAAGACGCGATCATGATGGTGGAGGCCGAAGCCAATGAGGTTCCGGAAGAAGTAATGCTGGAAGCGATCATGTTCGGTCATGAGGAAATCAAGAAGATCGTGGCCAAGATCGAGGAATTGGTGGCTGTTGCCGGCAAGGAGAAGATGGAAGTCAAGCTCCATGCCGTAGACGAAAACGTTGATCGCGAGGTTCGCGAGTTTGCGGAGGCCCGCCTTGTCGAAGCCGTTCGCATTGAAGAGAAGCATGCCCGTCAGGATGCCATCGATGCGATTAATGAAGAGACTTACGCCGTATTCGAGGAAAAATATATTGAAACGCCGGAACTTCTGAAGGATGTTAAAGAGGTTCTTCACGATATCGTGAAGGAGGAAGTCCGTCGTCTCATCACGCATGACAAGGTTCGTCCGGATGGACGCGGTCTGTCCGAGATTCGTCCGATCGAATGCGATACGGGCCTGCTTCCTAGAACCCACGGCTCCGGCTTGTTCACGCGCGGTCAAACGCAGGCGCTCAGCGTATGTACTTTGGGTGCGCTCGGCGATGTCCAGATTCTTGACGGCATCGACTTGGAGGAAACCAAGCGTTTCATGCACCATTATAACTTCCCGCCGTTCAGCGTAGGTGAGGCTCGTCCGCTCCGCGCGCCAGGTCGCCGGGAAATCGGACATGGTGCCTTGGGTGAGCGTGCACTGAGCAAGGTCATTCCCAATGAAGCCGAGTTCCCGTATACGATTCGCCTGGTATCGGAAGTGCTTGAATCGAACGGTTCGACTTCCCAGGCGAGCATTTGCGCAAGCACGCTGGCAATGATGGACGCCGGTGTACCGATCAAAGCGCCTGTAGCAGGCGTAGCCATGGGCTTGATCAAGGACGGAGAGCATGTATCCATTCTGACGGACATCCAGGGGATGGAAGACCATCTCGGGGATATGGACTTCAAGGTTGCCGGAACGCCGGACGGGGTTACCGCCATTCAGATGGATATCAAAATCGACGGCATCGACCGCGCGATTTTGCAGGAAGCACTCCAGCAAGCAAAGGAAGGACGTATGCATATCCTCGGCAAGATGATGGAAGTCATCAAAGAACCGAGAGCAAGCTTGTCCCAATATGCGCCTAAGATCATTACGATGCAGATCAATCCGGACAAAATCCGCGATGTTATCGGAGCCGGCGGCAAGATTATCAACAAAATCATTGAGGAAACCGGCGTGAAGATCGACATCGAGCAGGACGGACGCGTATTTATCGCTTCCTCGAATGAAGAGATGAACCGCAAAGCCCTCACGATTATCGAAGGCATTGTAAAGGAAGTCGCGGTCGGCGAAATCTACACCGGTACCGTCAAGCGGATCGAAAAGTTCGGCGCGTTCGTGGAAATTCTGCCTAACAAAGACGGACTGGTTCACATTTCCCAACTGTCGACCGAACGGGTGGCGAAGGTGGAGGATGTGGTTGCCATTGGCGACGTCATCACCGTTAAGGTCACGGAAATCGATCAGCAAGGACGCATTAACCTGTCGCGCAAAGCGGTTTTGACGGCAGAAGCGAAGTAATCGCGGGCATGGACTGAGCGTCCGTAACAGCAAATGAAGAAAGAGACAGAACCTGATTCTGGCTCTTTTTTTGCGTCTTGCAGCGGATTAAGGAGGACTCCTGGACGATGTTCAGCATAGCCACCCAAGTGGCGAGCAGGGATGGGCACCCCCAGCCCGGGGCTGCAGCTCTACTTTCGGCTCATAATTCCGGAGCCCGGCACATAAAATGGGACAAAGCTGCCTGAGGGAGAGTGGGAGAGCCCATGAAAGATAAGAAAATCGCCGTGCTCCTGACCGGTACCGCGTTGGTATCGGCTGCCGCCGTGTTCAGCGGCGCGTGGGGGTATGTGTCCGGACTTGAGCCTGCGGCCAATGCAAGGCTCGTGAACAGCAGCAGTCTTACGGGAGCGGTAGTGGATGTGGAGCTGCTCAATCAGATCGAGGCTGTGGCGGCCAAGAAAAGAGTGGAGCCTGTGGACGCGAGAGTGGATCGAGTATGGGAGGCAATCCCCGGCTATAACGGGCTCGAGGTCGATGTGGAGGCAACCTATAATCTGGCTGTCAAGAACCGGGGGGAGGGCGAGAGCCTCCCGCTCGTATATCGTGAAATTCCGGCCAAAATAACGCTGAACGACCTGGATCTTGCATCTCACCCGATCTATCGGGGGAATCCGAATAAACCGATGGTGTCGCTCATGATCAATGTTGCGTGGGGCAACGAATTTCTGGAGCCCATGCTGAATACGCTCGATGAGGAGAATATCAAGACCACCTTCTTCCTCGACGGCAGCTGGCTCAAGAAAAATCCGGAGCTCGCAGGCGAGATTGTCAAGCGGGGCCATGAAGTCGAGAACCATGCCTATACCCATCCCAATATGAGCCGTTTAAGCAGGGAACGCGCCGATATGGAAATTGCGAAAACGCAGGAGCTGCTAAAGACCAGTTTAGGGGTGGAAAATCAATGGTTTGCGCCCCCTTCCGGCGATTTCAACAAGCAGACGGTAGCGATTGCCCATGCCCGGGGGCTGAAAACGGTGCTGTGGACGCTGGATACCGTGGATTGGCAGCATCCGGCACCGGAAGCGGTCGTTCAGAAAATAAGCAGCAAGGTCGAACCAGGCTTCCTCATTCTCATGCATCCCACGGACTCCTCCTCGAAAGCGTTGAAGGGAATGATTGACGGCATACGGGCCAAGGGCCTGACGATCGGCACGGTCAGCCAGACGCTTTCGCCTGACCGGGTTATGCCGGGCGGAACTTAGACATCCAAGGTGTTGTGGCACATGGTAAAGTTTGATAGAATGAATGGATGGCATGAGGCTGTTAGTCAGCTGAAATGAACCTGGATGGACAGTTAGGGGGCCCTTTCGTGAAAAAAATACAATTGTCAAACGGCCTGCGCGTGGTGATGGAGAGCATTCCCACAAGTCGTTCGGTATCCTTCGGCATCTGGGTAAAGACCGGATCCCGCAATGAGACGCCGGAGATCAATGGGATTACGCATTTTATAGAGCATATGATGTTCAAAGGGACGGAGCGGTTTGACGCCCGTGCGATTGCCGAGCAGTTCGACGCGATCGGCGGAAATGTCAACGCGTTCACGGCCAAAGAGTATACCTGTTATTATGCGAAGGTATTGGATGAGCATTTTCCGATTGCAGTCGACGTTCTTTCCGATATGTTCTTCAACTCCAAGCTGGATGCGGAAGAATTGGCGAAGGAGAAGAATGTGATTCTGGAAGAAATCGCCATGTATGAGGATACGCCGGATGATCTGGTTCATGACCTGATGTCGACGGCTGTCTATGGCGATCACCCGCTGGCATTTCCGATCCTCGGCACGAAGGAACGGCTGGAAGCGATGGATTCCGACGCGCTGCGCGCATACATGGAACAACATTACACAATCGAGAATACGGTTATTGCCCTTGCCGGCAATATCAATGAAGGAACGATCGAGCTGTTGGAGCGGCACTTCGGCGGATTTTCCAACCGCCGCGCGCCTGAGGCCCTGGAGGTGCCTTCTTTTCTGGACGGCGTCCAGTTCCGGAAGAAGAAGACCGAGCAGAATCATATTTGCATGTCGTTCCCGGGCTGCTCAATCGGCGAGGATCTTCAATATGCGATGGTGCTTCTGAACAATGCCATCGGCGGCGGAATGAGCTCGCGGCTGTTCCAGGAAATCCGGGAGAAGCGGGGGCTTGCTTACTCGGTATATTCCTATCACAGCTCGCATGCGGACAGCGGCATGTTCACCATCTATGCGGGCACGGCGCCCAAGCAGACGAAGGACGTGCTGGACCTGACGATCGAGATGCTGCATGATCTGGCGACGAACGGCATGACGGAGCAGGAGCTTAAGAAGGGGAAGGAGCAGCTGAAGGGAAGCCTCATCCTGAGCCTGGAGAGCACCAGCAGCCGCATGAACCGGCTGGGCAAGAACGAGCTGATGCTGGGCCGTCATTACACCCTTGACGAGCTGATCAAGCGGATTGAGAAAGTTAGCATGGAGGATGTGAATGCCGTCCTCAACCGAATGTTTAATACGCCATATGCGCTCGCAATGGTTGGAACCTCAGACAAAGCATTGAATGGACATAGGAGGAATGAATTTGTTGCATTACGTTCAAATCCATAGATTACCCGGTAATGAAGATGTGAAGCTGCCTGTGAAAATGTCCGAGCTCGCTGCAGGCTTCGACCTGCATGCCGCTGTACAGGAACCGGTGGTTCTGCAGCCGGGCGAGCGCAAGCTGATCCCGGCAGGCTTTGCCATGGCCATGCCGGCAGAGCTGGAGGCCCAAATCCGCCCTCGCAGCGGACTGGCGTTCAAGCACGGAATTACCTGCTTGAATTCGCCGGGCACCATCGATGCCGACTATCGCGGTGAAGTGAAGGTGCTGCTCATTAATTTGGGACAAGAGCCATTTACGATCGAGCGGAACGAGCGGATTGCGCAAATGGTGTTTCAGACCGTGCCTGCCGTCGCCTTTACCGAGGTGGAAGAGCTGTCCGAAACGGTTCGCGGTGCGGGCGGATTTGGACATACGGGGAAATAGCTCACGTTTGCGAGCTTCATGCACCGCATTGGAAAGCTGCTTTGGCTGTATAGCTGAAGCGGCTTTTTTGTTGTTGCCGGACACCGCTGAATATGTCGCCTCTTCCGCGCGATGATGACAAATCGCGCAGCAGCGAGCCAACGCTTCTACGCGGCGCGTGCGTGCTTTCCAACGCGTGACATGGATTATTCCCTCACCACCTTATGGGCCGCAGCATAAGATGGTCTATACATTGGTTTGAAAGAAAGGAGCGACGCCTTCCATGCTGACTGGAGTCCGGACCGTCTTCGTTGGAGGAGACGCAAGGCAAATTGAAGTGATCCGCAAATGCGCCGAGATGGATGCTTCTGTCATGATCGCGGGCTTTGAGAAGCTGCAGGATTCATTCCAAGGGGTTACGCGCGAGACGCTGACCACCGAGCTGATGGCGGATGCCGACGCCCTGATTTTGCCGGTAGTCGGCTGCGATGATGAGGGACGTGTCAGCGCATTGTTTTCGGAAGGTCCATTACGGCTGCTGGAGGATCATATTGCCGCTATGCCGAAGCACGGGGTCGTTTATACCGGCATGGCCAAACCTTACTTACGATCGCTGTGTGAGAAATATACAATCAAGCTGGTTGAAATATTTGAACGGGACGATGTAGCGATCTACAACTCCATCCCGACGGCGGAAGGAGCGCTCATGATGGCGATCCAGAATACCGATTTTACGGTTCATGGATCGACGAGCATGGTGCTCGGCATGGGCCGGACGGGATTTACGATGGCGCGGAGCCTCCAGGGGCTCGGTGCGAATGTCATGATGGGCGTACGGAAATCGGAGCATTATGCCAGAGCGGAGGAAATGGGCTGGAAGCCTTTTCTCATCAAGGATTTGGGGACTCATGTAGCCGGTGTTGACTTGCTTTTTAACACGATTCCAACTATGATAGTCACAGCACAAATCATCTCGAAAATGCCTCGGGAGGCTGTCATCATCGATCTCGCCTCCGCACCCGGCGGATGCGATTTTCGCTATGCCGAAAAACGGGGCATCAAAGCCATGCTCGCACCCGGACTACCCGGAATCGTGGCTCCTAAGACAGCCGGCATCATAATCGCCAACGCGCTGGTGGAGCTGATTTCAGAAGAAATCAAGATTCGGGGGGATGCGTAATGAATTGGAATGGAAAAACGGTGGGCTATGCCCTGACGGGGTCACACTGCACGCTGGAAGAAGTGATGCCGCAGATCGAGCGGTTCAAATCGGGCGGAGCGAATGTGGTTCCGATTGTATCAAGCACCATCATGACGACGGATACCCGATTTGGGACATCGGAAAATTGGCAGAAACAGTTGAAAGATATAACCGGGAATGATATTATTTCTACGATTGTTGAGGCGGAGCCGCTTGGACCTTCCAAGCTTCTTGACGTGCTGGTCATCGCTCCTTGCA
Source organism: Paenibacillus ihbetae (assembly GCF_002741055.1). Lineage (NCBI taxonomy): Bacteria > Bacillati > Bacillota > Bacilli > Caryophanales > Paenibacillaceae > Paenibacillus > Paenibacillus ihbetae. Next base: position 5,577,851 of record NZ_CP016809.1, read on the forward strand.
CGGGGAATACGACCAGCAAGCTGGCGAATGCGATGACGGATAGTCCTGTTCTGATGGCTGCCAAGGCGCAGATGAGAAATGGCAGACCGCTGGTGCTTGCCATTTCAACGAACGACGGACTGGGACTGAATGCAGCCAATATCGCCAAACTGCTGGTTACGAAGAATATCTATTTCGTTCCGTTCGGCCAGGATAACCCGCAGCAGAAGCCGAACTCGCTCGTGGCGAGAATGGACTTGATTCCGGAAGCCTGCTCTGCGGCGCTGGAAGGAAAACAGCTGCAGCCGATGCTTGTGCAATACGCTCATTGATACGAAAGGCATCATTTGGAACCTTAACATTCAAATAAACAGCAGATCCATGGAGTTTTGCTGAAATCATCCTGCACTAACCGAAGCGGCCAGGCTACATAGCCGGCCGTTTCAGTCGGTCGGCCCGAGTTTACACGCTCCCGGGCATAGATAAACGGAGGAATATGCATGCGCATCTTAGTTCAAAAATTCGGAGGCACTTCGTTGTCCACACCGCAAGCGAGAAACCATGTGATCGGACACATCCGGCGCGAGTTGGACAATCAGTACCGATTGGTTGTCGTGGTGTCCGCGATGGGACGACGGGGGGAACCCTACGCAACCGACACGCTGCTGGATTGGATCGAGCATAACGGAAATGCTCTTCCAAGCAGGGAGAAGGACATGCTGCTGGGCTGCGGTGAAGTGATATCGGCGACAACGCTGTGCAGCCTGCTTCAGCATGAGGGCATTACCGCTACGGTGCTGACAGGCGCCCAAGCCGGATTTCTAACAGACAATCACTTCGGTAATGCACGCATCAAGGACGTGAAGCCTGATCGGGTTTTGAAGGAGCTGGAGCAATTCCAGGTCGTGATCGTGACGGGCTTTCAGGGGCAGACCGAGTCGGGGGATTTAACGACGCTCGGCAGAGGAGGCAGCGACACCTCCGCAACAGCACTAGGTGCGGCGCTTCGTGCTGAAATGGTGGATATCTATACCGATGTGAACGGTATTTTGACGGCAGACCCACGGATCGTAGAGGATGCCAAGCCGTTAAGCTATGTAAGCTACACGGAGATTTGCAATATGGCCCATCAGGGGGCCAAGGTCATTCATCCGAGAGCGGTGGAGATTGCGATGCAGTCCCAAATTCCCGTTCGCGTCCGTTCGACCTTTTCGGACAGCGAAGGAACGCTAGTGACCCAGCCTGAAGGATTCAGGGACATCCAATCCGGCATTGTAGACCGCTATGTGACCGGCGTTGCCTATGTCAGCAACATTACCCAAATCTCGGTCGAGTGCGACCGGACCGAAGGCTTGCAGCTGAAGGTGTTCAAATCCATGGCTGAGCATTCGATCAGCGTGGACTTTATTAATGTTACCCCGACCGGGGTTGTTTATACCGTTTTCGACAGCGATTCGGAAAAGGCGATTGAAGTTCTGCAAAACCTCGGATTGAAGCCGAGAAGCTTATCCGGATGCGCGAAGGTTTCGGTAATCGGAGGCGGTATCAACGGTGTGCCCGGCATTATGGCGAAAATTGTCGAATCGCTCAGCGAGCACGATATTTCCATTTTGCAATCGGCCGACTCCAACACAACGATTTGGGTGCTTGTCAAAAAAGAAGATATGGCTCAGGCGCTGCGCGCCCTGCACAGCAAATTTGAGCTTCATCGATAAATCAGCATCAATTGTCCTATCGTTTATCGGCATGGATCAAGGCGTTTTTAATGCAGATTGCCCTCATATAAGATATGCTATGTACTAGAATGAAGCAGGTTTTCCCGTGTACGGGAAAAAGCTAAGGAGGAATCATTGTGGATTTCGGAAGATTGATTACGGCCATGGTCACCCCGTTCGATCGCAGCGGCGAGATCAATTGGGACGAGACGGCAAGATTAATTGAGCATTTGATTGCGGATCAAAAATCAGACTCCCTTGTAATCGCCGGGACAACCGGCGAGTCTCCCACGCTGACCGAATCGGAGAAGCTCGAGCTGTTCGCATTCGCCGTGAAGCAGGCGGCCGGGAGATGTAAAATAATCGCAGGCACAGGCAGCAACAACACCGCGCATTCGGTCGAATTGACGAAGAAAGCTGAAGCTTGCGGGGTCGACGGCATTCTGCTGGTCGCTCCTTATTACAATAAACCGAACCAAGAAGGTCTGTATAAGCATTTTGAAGCAATCGCAGCAGCAACCTCGCTGCCTGTCATGCTGTACAACGTGCCTGGACGCACGGGGGTCAGCTTGAGCACCGCAACGACGTTGCGACTTGCGCAATTGCCGAATATCGTTGCCACGAAGGAATGCGCCTCGATCGATCAGGTAACCGCAATCGCGGCCGGCGCACCGGAAGGATTCATCGTCTATTCCGGCGACGATTCGGCAGCGTTGCCGGCCTTGTCGGTAGGAGCCTACGGCATCGTGAGTGTTGCCAGTCATATTGCCGGCGCGCGGATGAAAGAGATGATCGAAGCGTATGTAGCCGGGAATGTGCAGGAAGCTGCAAAGCTTCACCAATCGTTATTCCCGCTGTTCAAGGGATTGTTCGAGTGTCCGGACCCGCTTCCGAACCCATCCGCGGTTAAGTTCGCATTGAATGAAAGAGGCTATCAGGTCGGCGATGTCCGCCTGCCGCTCGTCTCGCCGAGTGAAAGCGAAGCATCGTTCATCCGTTCGATGCTGGCGTCATTGTAATATACCTGCTTCGAAAAGCCGAATAAACGTACAGCCGCTGCCTGAAGAAGGCAGCGGCTTCTTTCGTTATAAACCGCACCGTTTCGGGCATCCTATGGGACACGTAGGCGGCTGACTTGTGTTTTCACTTTTTCATCATGTATAATGAATTCAAGTGACTGGGTGCGGTATTTTTTTGAAATTTAAATATAACAATGGTACGACGTCCAAAACTATAGGAGGGTTAGATACATTTGTCTAAGAAAATAAGCAGCGATAAACTATCGATTTTTGCCTTGGGCGGCGTCGGTGAGATCGGGAAAAACATGTATGTCATCCAATATGCCAATGACATCGTAGTCGTGGATGCTGGGCTGAAGTTCCCAGAAGAAGATATGCTTGGAATTGATATCGTTATTCCTGATATTAGCTATTTAACGGAAAATCGCGACAAGGTGAGAGGGATTTTGCTGACTCACGGTCACGAGGACCATATCGGCGGACTCCCGTACGTGTTGAAGCACTTGAATGTTCCGGTTTACGGAACGAAATTGACACTCGGATTGGTGGAGAACAAGCTCAGGGAAGCGAATCTGCTGGGCGAAACGAAGCGGATTCTGATTCATGCGGATTCCGAGGTCAAGCTCGGAAACACCATGAAGGCGACCTTCTTCAAGACCAACCACAGTATCCCGGATTCGGTCGGCATTTGCATCGAGACGCCGGAAGGCAATGTGGTGCATACAGGGGACTTTAAATTCGACCATACGCCGGTCAATGACCAGTATGCGGATTTGCAGCGGATGGCTGAGATCGGAAGCAAGGGCGTTCTCGCCCTTCTGTCCGACAGCACCAATGCGGAAAGACCCGGCTTTACGCCTTCGGAGAAAAACGTGGGCATCGTTCTTGAAGATATTTTCCGCAAGGCCGAGCAGCGTGTGGTGGTGGCTACATTCGCATCGAATGTACACCGGATCCAGCAAGTAGTGAATGCTGCCGAATCCACCGGACGCAAGGTTACGGTGATCGGGAGAAGCATGGTGAACGTCGTCTCGATTGCAGCCGAGCTTGGATATCTTCATATCCCTGACGGCATGCTGATCGAGCCGGAAGAGGTTAACAAGATGGCAGCCGACCGCGTGGTCGTATTGTGTACAGGCAGTCAGGGAGAGCCGATGTCGGCGCTTACGCGCATGGCTCGCTCGACCCACCGCAAGGTGGATATTTTGCCAGGCGATACGGTCATCATTGCCGCAACCCCGGTTCCGGGCAACGAGAAGTATGTCGGACGCACGATCGACGAGCTGTTCCGCCTCGGTGCCGACGTGATTTACAGCGGTTCCAACTCCGGTGTGCACGTATCGGGCCACGGAAGCCAGGAAGAGCTGAAGCTGATGCTGAACCTGATGAAGCCGCAATTTTTCATCCCTGTTCACGGGGAGTACCGGATGCAGCGCCGTCACGCTCTGCTTGCAGAGTCCGTCGGTGTCGACCCGGACAACATCTTTATTACCGATATCGGTGAGATCGTAGAGATTCAAGGCGGAGCCGCCCGCAAGGCCGGCAAGGTAACCGCAGGCAACGTTCTGATTGACGGACTTGGTGTAGGTGACGTAGGCAACATCGTGCTGCGCGACCGAAAGCTGTTGTCCCAAGACGGCATCCTGGTTGTTGTCGTTACGCTCAGCAAGCAGAACGGTTCCATCGTCTCCGGTCCGGATATCATCTCGCGCGGATTCGTTTATGTCCGTGAATCTGAAGGTCTTCTGGATGAGGCTAACCGGATCGTTTCCAGCACGCTTCAGAAGCTGATGAGTGAGAACGTAAACGAGTGGGCGTCACTGAAAACTAGCGTCAAGGACGCGCTCGGACGCTTCTTGTACGAGCAGACACGCCGTAGACCGATGATCCTTCCGATCATCATGGAAGTATAAATTGTCGTTTTAGCATAACGACCTCAAAAATAATCAGGCACACAGTCGCCTCTCTTTCGCAGGTAATAATTGGACGGTTTCCGCGAAAGAGGGGCTTTTTATGCTGTTTTACAAACCGCAGGATTCAATCGCTACAAGCGAACATGTAATTCATGACAGGTAGAAGTTACAATCGAAGGAATGGGGGATGTCTCTGTGAAGGACATGCAAACCTGCGCCATATGCAAGGATACCTTGATCAAGATTCGTAGGTTTTGCACGCCGATCCTGGCCGGAAGCATAAAACTATGCCGCCGCTTGCCATACTAAGGGTCAGCTATGGATGTAGCTGCAGCCCAAGAATAAGCGAAAAGGCAGGGATGGCGTTATGCAAAACGAGCTAGAGTTTACCGGCAGAAAGGGTGCCGGCATTACCGGGGAAACCGAAGCGCCGGCGGCTCCGGCCGAAGAGGGGAAGAAGAGTGCCGTAACGGAAGCGATCACCCAGCTGGGCCAAACCGGGGTGCCGGTCGGCAATGAATCTAATGTATTCTGCATGACCATAATCGGCCAAATCGAGGGGCATTTCGTGCTGCCTCCGCAAAATAAAACGACGAAATACGAGCACATGATCCCGCAGCTCGTGGCAGCCGAGCAGAATCCGAAGATTGAAGGACTCCTCATCATTCTTAATACGGTGGGCGGAGACGTAGAGGCCGGCCTGGCCATCGCAGAGATGATCGCATCGCTGTCCAAACCGACCGTTACGGTGGTTATCGGAGGCGGGCACAGCATCGGGGTGCCGATCGCCGTAGCTGCCGATCATTCGTTCATCGCGGAGAGCGCGACAATGACGATCCATCCGATCCGGATGAGCGGACTTGTCATCGGAGTGCCGCAAACGTTCGAGTATATGGAGAAGATGCAGGAGCGGGTCGTCCGTTTCGTCACGAGCCACTCCCGGATCTCAGAGGAGCAGTTTAAGGATCTCATGTTCAAGACCGGCGAGCTGAACCGGGACATCGGTACGGCGGTATCGGGCTCCGATGCGGTTGAGTACGGGCTGATGGATGAAGTCGGGGGGATCGGCCAAGCGCTGCTACGGCTGAATCAAATGATTGCCGAGCGAAAAGCGGTCACCCCGGGGGGAATCACGCAATGAGCTGGTACAGCATTATTCCACTTGAGCGGAGCCTCGCCCCAGGTTCGGACGATTTAGAGCCGGGCCGTCGCTTTAGAGAGATCCGGATCGGGGGCGTCCTGATGGAAGTCGAACCGATGGGAGAGGAGCAGGCCAGGATCGTCCGTCTCCTGGATTGCGGGCTCGAGCATTACTTGAATTCCAGTTATGCTCCAGGCAGTATCATTCGCTATATTCCGACGATCGCAGCGGGTGAAAATGAGGCTAAAGGCTGAAAACAGAACATAGGTACGCCACCGAATATTATGCTATAATATGGTTTCGGGGGTGAGACTTTTTGGCGAAGCGCAGAAAAAAGAAGAAGGCTGCCTTTGCAGCCGTACTGAAATACGAAATCTACGGGATCGTGCTCATGACCCTCTCGGTGATTGCGTTATCCGGAGAGGCGCCGGTCGGGCGTTCCCTGGCCAAGATGTCGGGATATTTGCTTGGCAAATATTATTTTATCATCCCCCTGATCGGTATCTATTACGGATTAATGGTGATGATTCACCGTAAATGGCCGCGCCGTTGGAACAGCAGACGAACCGGCGTTCTTCTTCTGGTCTTGGCCCTTACATTAATGAGCAGCATCGCGGGTTTGGGATCCAAGCTGGCTCCCATCGGGCAGTTGACTGCTTCGAATGTGATGAGCCAGATACATAGTGATTTGCAAGGTGAGCTCCTCCATGGTGAGGTTCGCAGCGATCAACATCCCGTTATGGGCAGAGATATCAGCGGAGGATATGTCGGAGCTTTACAGTTTGCGCTCTTGATCATGTTATTTGGCAGCCTTGGCGCAAGATTGATTGTCATCGTCATGCTGTTTATCAGCTTTATGCTGATAACGAACTTGTCTTACGTGGATTTGATGCGAATGTTCCGCGTAAGAGTGGTTAAGGCGGGAGAACGGCTTCAGAAGAAGATGAACAGTAGGCAGACGAAATCCAAAGCTGCTGCCAAAACAGCGGCGAAGGAGGAGCGGACGCCGCTGCCGGACGATTTAGATGATGATTTGGACGATATGGAGGATCTGCGGCTGCCGCGCCGTAAAGCCCCGCAGTTTTTTCAGCTGTTTGGCGGCAAGGGGCAAAAGACGGCACAGCCAACGCCCGATTTCAGCGATGATCATGACGAAGATCAAGCCCCCGTATTTACGGCCGGGAACGGTGTTCATGATCAGGTCGAGAAGGTTCTGTACCGGAATGACGACGCTGCGCATTTGTCACCGGAAGAAGCCGAACATTCAGGAGCCCCTTCCTCGCCGATTATCCGTGATTTCTTCGAGCAGGTGAAGCAGGAAGGCAGCCTGCATGAGGAGGCCGATGAGCCGGACGGGCCAATCGGCGAACCGGGGATGGACATATCGCCGGACCATTCGGAAGCTGCGGTTAACGCTGTCGAAGCCGAACATTCAGGTGACGGTGCAGCAGCAGAGGCAAACGGCCAGGATGGCACGGGCAACGGGATTGGACAATCCATACCTGCGGCACCTCCCGCACCGCCGCCTAAGCCCTATAAGCTGCCTCCGTTCCGTCTGCTATCCAAGCCGAAGAATGGCGGAAAAGGCGGGGATCAGAGCGATTACATGCAGACGGCCCGCAAGCTGGAAGCTACGCTCGAAAGCTTCGGCGTCCGTGCCAAGGTGCTGGAGGTCGTGAGAGGACCTTCGGTGACCCGCTATGAAATTCAGCCGGATATCGGCGTGAAGGTCAGCCGGATCGTCAACTTGACGGATGACATCGCCCTTGCGCTGGCTGCCAAGGATATTCGGATGGAGGCCCCGATTCCGGGCAAATCCGCCATCGGCATCGAGGTGCCGAACAATGAAGTTTCAATTGTAACAATGCGTGAAGTCATGGAAACTCCGATCTTCCAGGAGGCAGAATCCAAGCTGTCGATCGCCTTTGGCCGGGATATTTCCGGCCAGACGATCGTCGGCAACCTGGCCCGGATGCCCCACCTGCTCGTTGCGGGTGCAACCGGGTCGGGGAAGTCGGTCTGTATTAACGGGATCATCACGAGCATTCTGTACAAGGCCAAGCCGGATGAGGTCAAGTTCCTGATGGTCGATCCGAAGATGGTCGAGCTGAATGTATACAACGGCATCCCGCATCTGATGGCACCGGTTGTAACCGATCCGAAGCGGGCGTCGCTCGCCCTGAAAAAAATCGTGGTCGAAATGGAGAAGCGCTACGATCTCTTCTCCAAATCAGGCACCCGCAATATCGAGGGTTATAACAATCTGATGAAGGATAATCCAGCGGCGGTTCTGCCTTATATCGTCGTTATCGTGGACGAGCTCGCCGACTTGATGATGGTAGCAGCTAACGACGTGGAGGATGCCATTACCCGTCTCGCACAGATGGCCCGTGCCGCGGGCATCCATCTGATCATTGCAACACAGCGGCCGTCGGTCGATGTTATTACGGGTGTTATCAAGGCGAACATCCCTTCACGGATCGCCTTCGGCGTATCCTCCCAGGTCGATTCGCGGACCATACTCGATATGGCCGGTGCGGAGAAGCTCCTCGGACGCGGCGACATGCTGTTTATGCCGATGGGATCCTCCAAGCCGATTCGCGTGCAGGGAGCGTTTATGAGCGACCAGGAGGTCGAGAATATCGTCTCCTTCGTACGCGATCAGGGGCAGGCGGAATATGACGAATCGCTTGTTCCGGAGATTGAGGAGTCCGCGCAATCCGGGGATGAGGAGCTCGATGAGCTGTATGACCAGGCGGTCACCATCGTCCTTGAAGCGAAGCAGGCCTCCGTTTCCTTGCTGCAGCGGAGAATGCGCGTCGGGTATACCCGAGCAGCGCGGCTCATCGATTCCATGGAAGCCCGCGGGGTGATCGGTCCCTATGAGGGAAGCAAACCGCGCGAAGTGCTGATGTCGTTGGAGCAGTATCAGCAGCAGCAAAATCGAATAAGCTGATGCCGTTTCCGTTTAAAGCCCATTTCGGTCCGGAAAGAGCGTTTCTTACGTATGAAGAAATGCGCTTTCCGGATTTTTGTCTTTAAGGGATGAACTAAAAGAAACATCGCGGATGCATAAGGAGCCCAGCAGCCCAACAAATAGTTTTACTGCTGGCTGTTCAATTTGCGGTATCGGCTTGCGGTCATGCTGGTCATTTTTTTGAATGTGCGGTCAAAATGGGTCAGGCTTTCAAATCCGACAGTCTCCGCAATATCGACGATCCGCAAATCCGTGCTGAGCAGCAGCCGCTGGGCCTCCCGGATCCGCGTCAGCTGAATATAATTGACGATTGTGAAGCCGGTGATTTCCTTGAATATCCGGCTGAGATAGAACGGACTGATGTAAAAGGTGTCGGACAGCTGTTTGAGCGTGATTTTGAGCGGATAATGGCTGTTGATATATTGGACGACATCCGTAATTTTCTGGTGCAGCGGGTTCAAGGACGGTGAGGCAGGCTCTATGGCGGAAGCGGACAAGCGGTTCGCCTTGATCAACAGTTCTGTCAGCTGCAGGCGGAGCATATGCTCGAAGGCCGGAGACCGGTTCAAGATTTCGGCAGCCATGCTGTCCAGAATATGCATAACGCTGTCTTGCTCGGAAGGACGCAGACGCAGTACGGGCTGATCCTGATCGAACATCGACAGCAACCCGGCGGGCAGGAACGGGTGACCGCTGCCGAGAAAGGAGTCGCTGAAATTGATGACGATGCGCTCATGCTCGGGATCGCCTTGGCCGGATGTTTTATGGACGTCGAATTTGTTGATCAGGGTCAGATCCCCGGCTTGAATCGAATACAGCTTTTCTTTAATGAAATAGCTGCGTTCACCGGATATCAGATAATAAATTTCGTAGGTTCCGTGGTAGTGGTTATTCCGCTCGAAGGGCCGCTTTCGATGAATGCGATGATAGTAAAATTCCTCTTCTTCGTTGCCGAATGAGACGCTGTGATGATCAGCTTGCATTTAGCGGTGCCTCCTTTCGTTATTCGGGGTCAACCTCAAGTTAATTTTATTCTATCAGGCAGTCGGGGAATAAAAAAGCAAGATCGGTTGATTTTTAAGCGAAATAAGCAATAAACGTGAAGATATACAACCGATGATGCCGTATGATTAGAAGTAATCTAAAGAGATGGCAGGTGAACCCAATGAAGGCATTTATGGATGATCATTTTTTGTTGAACAGTGAGACGGCCCAGAATTTATACCATAATTTTGCGAAGAACATGCCGATCATCGACTACCACTGTCATTTAAATCCGCAAATGATTTATGACAATCACCGGTTCGGCAATCTGACCGAGGCATGGATCAACGGAGATCACTACAAATGGCGGGCCATGCGGGCCAACGGCATAGATGAAGCCTTTATAACCGGAGGAGAAGGCGTACAGGACTATGACCGTTTCCTGGCCTGGACGAAGACGGTTCCCAAAACTCTCGGCAATCCGTTATTCCATTGGTCCCATCTGGAGCTGCGGCGGCTGTTCGGGATCCAGGAGATCATTAATGAGCATAACGCGCCGCGTATTTGGGAAGCGGCCAATGCGCGTTTAGAGGAGGATGATTTCACCACACGGGGGCTCATTGCATCATGCGGGGTAAAGGTGGTCTGCACGACGGATGATCCGGCGGATTCCCTGGAATACCATATCAAGCTTGCGGATGAGGGAGAAAGCCGGTTTCAGATGCTGCCGTCCTTCCGACCGGACAAGGCGCTTGAAATCAATCGTTCGACCTTCACGGATTGGTTGAAGCAGCTTTCGGAGCGGTGCGGGAAAGACATCAGCAGCTACACTGAATTTTTGGAGGCGCTGCAGGACCGGGTTCAGTTTTTCCATTCGGTTGGCGGACGGGTATCGGATCATGCGCTGGACTTCGTGCCATACCGTGAAGCAACGGAGCGTCAAGTTGCCGACATCTTTATGAAAGCGCTTGAAGGGCGTGCGGTTTCCCGTGAAGAAGAAGAGCAGTTCAAGACCGCAACGCTGCTTGAGCTGGGCCGGATGTACGCCAAGCTGGGCTGGGTGATGCAATTTCATATTAACGCACATCGGAACAACAACACCCGGATGTTCCGGCAGCTCGGTCCGGATACCGGATATGATTCGATACACGACGGACTGATTGCCGAGCCGCTGGTCCGGTTATTGGACCGATTGGATCAGGAACAAGCGCTCCCAAGAACGATTCTGTATTCGTTGAATCCTAGAGACAATGATATCCTTGCTGCGCTCATCGGGAGCTTTCAGGGAGATGGAATTGCCGGGAAAATTCAGTTTGGATCAGCCTGGTGGTTCAACGATACGAAGGACGGCATGATCGAACAGATGAGCAAACTCGGCAATATGGGGCTGCTCAGCCGCTTCGTCGGCATGCTGACGGATTCCAGAAGCTTCCTGTCCTATACGCGCCATGAATACTTCCGGCGGGTGCTGTGCGATCTCATCGGAGACTGGGTCACGAAAGGCGAAGCCCCGGCAGATCTGCCATGGTTGGGCGGGATCGTCGAGGATATTTGCTATTACAATGCAGAGGCCTACTTCCGATTCGGACAGACGAAAGAAGGAGCATGACGATGGATACGATGCGTGAGGATACGCTTCCGCTGCTTAACCGCCATACGCTGGAGCGGCAGGAGGCAGGGAAGCTGATGCCAGGAGCGGATGCCAGCAGCTATCCCGTGAGAGCATTGCAGATCGGAGAAGGCAATTTTTTGAGAGGGTTTATCGATTGGATGCTGTTTGAGTGCAACCGGCAGGGATTGTTCCGGGGCAGTGTGGCCGTCAGCCAGCCGAGACCGGGGGGAAAGCGCAAGCTGGACCAGCTTCGCGAGCAGGACGGCATTTATGGGCTGCTGACCAAAGGGATTCAGAACGGACATGAAATCGAAGAGCGGCAGCTGATTTCCATATTTTCACGGTTCATCGACCCTTATTCGGAATGGGAGACGTTCCTGTCGATGGCCGAAAACCCGGAGCTAGATCTCATCGTGTCCAATACGACCGAGGCTGGAATCCGCTACGAGGAGATCCCCTGGAATCCTGCCGAGCCGCCGGCCACTTATCCGGGGAAGCTGACCTTGCTTCTGAATCGCCGGTTTGAGCATTTCCAAGGGGATGCCGATAAGGGCCTGATGATCGTCCCGTGCGAGCTGCTGGAGCGGAACGGGGACGCCTTGAAGGCGATTGTGCTCCGGCATGCGGACGATTGGGGACTATCTGACGCATTTAGGAAATGGGTAGAGGAATGCAATCGGTTTCTGAATTCGCTGGTCGACCGAATCGTGACGGGATATCCCGACAATGCGCCGGAATATTTTCGCGAGTGGGGCTTTGAAGACCGGCTGCTTAATACGGCAGAGCCCTATTACTTCTGGGCGATTGAAGGGGATCCTTCCCTGGACGAGAGGCTCCCGCTGAAAGCGGCGGGACTGCAGGTGGAATGGGTACCGGACTTGACCCCGTATCAGATCCGCAAGGTGCGGATTCTGAACGGAACCCATACATTAATGGCGCTGATCGGCCTGCTTCACGGCTTGGCCGAGGTCAGGGAGGCGGCAGAGCACCCGGTATGGGGAACGCGGATTCGGGAAGCCATGCTGAACGAAATCGTCCCGCTGGTTCCGCTGCCTTCAGAATCTGCGAGACGGTATGCCGATGCGGTTTGGGAGCGGTTTCTTAACCCTTTTATCCGGCACAAGCTGGGCGACATTGCCATGAACAGCGTATCAAAATTCAAAGTGCGACTGCTCCCCGGCCTGAAGAGCTATGCGGATCAGTACGGCAAGCTCCCTGACGTAATCACCCTGACGCTGTCTTCGCTAATCAGGCTCTATCAGCCGTATAGGATGGAAGATCAGTGGCATGGGACCCGTTTGGATGGGAAGCCTGTGCCGCTTCGGGACGATCCGGACGCACTAGCGTTTCTCCATGACGTGTGGCAGAAGGAGCTCCGCGGGGAATGGAGCCGGCTCGAGCGGGTGAACGCCATCTTGGGCTCGGAGCTGCTGTGGGGCGAGAAGCTGAACGATTTTCCGGGACTGGTAGAGAGTGTGCATCGAAATCTTCAGGAAATGGAGCGTAAGCAATCATGACCGATATAATCATCCTTCACCCCAAAGATGATGTAGGCGTTGCGCTCCGCCCTTTAAAGGCAGGAGCACACGCCGCAGTCACGATCAATGGAAAAGAGCATGCCATCGAGTTAGCCGAGGATGTGCCGAAGGGCCATAAAGTGGCGCTGCGGGTCATTGAGAAAGACCGCTCGGTCATGAAATTCGGCTATTCCATCGGCAAGGCATCGCAGCTGATTTTACCGGGTGCGTGGGTCCATACGCATAATTTAAAGACGGGACTTGCCGGCGAGGTCGAGTACCAATACACGCCGGGCAGTGCGACCGCTCCGTCCTTCGCTGCGGCGGGCAATCCGGCTGATGGAGAGCGGACATTCCAGGGCTATTTGCGCAGGAATGGCGAGGCCGGCATCCGCAACGAAATATGGATCATTAATACCGTCGGCTGCATCAATAAAACCTGCGAGCAGCTCGCCCGGCTGGCAGACCAGCAGTTTCGCGGAAGGGGAATTGACGGGGTTTACCATTTCCCGCATCCGTACGGTTGTTCCCAGCTCGGGGACGATCTGGCCCATACCCAGCGCCTTCTTGCTTCCTTGGCGCGGCACGGCAATGCCGCAGGGGTGCTGATCGTCGGACTTGGCTGCGAGAACAATCAAATTGACCAGATGAAGGCGTTGATCGGTGAAGACGAGCCGGACAGAGTCCGGTATCTGCGTGCGCAGGATGTAGAAGACGAGCTTGCATCCGGGCTGGCGATGATCGAGGAGCTTGTCCGTTATGCAGAGGGCTATCAACGTTCCGAGCTTCCGCTGTCGCTGCTGAAGATCGGTCTTAAATGCGGCGGTTCCGACGGGCTTTCCGGCATTACCGCGAATCCCCTTGCCGGCCGGATCGCGGATTGGGTAACGGCTGCTGGAGGGACTGCGCTGCTGACGGAAGTGCCCGAAATGTTCGGCGCGGAGACGATCCTGATGGAACGGGCGGAAAATGAGCAGGTATTCCAAGAGATAACGTCGCTCATTAATGATTTCAAGCAGTACTTCATTTCCCATGGCCAGCAAATCTATGAAAATCCTTCGCCCGGTAACAAAGACGGCGGCATAACCACGTTGGAGGAAAAATCGCTGGGATGCACGCAGAAGGGGGGAACGGCCATCGTTTCGGCAGTCCTGCCATATGGCGAAAGGTCAAGCCGCCCGGGATTGAACCTGATTCAGGCTCCAGGCAATGACTTGGTGTCCGTTACGGCGCTTGCAGCGGCAGGAGCGCATCTCGTGCTCTTCACGACGGGCAGAGGAACGCCGTTCGGCGGGCCTGTGCCAACGGTCAAAATATCGACGAATTCGGAGCTCGCCGCCCGTAAGCCCCACTGGATCGATTTCAATGCGGGAACATTGGTGGAAGGGGCCCGTATGGAGGAGCTGGAGGAGGCATTGGCCGACCAGATTCTCCAGCTGGCTTCGGGCGTGCGGCAGACACATAATGAAATTGGCGGCTTCCGGGAAATCTCCATCTTCAAGGATGGCGTTATCCTGTAAACCGATGTTCTGATGTTCAGCTCAAGCAGATCATTTAAAGAGCGAGTTCAAAAAGTCGGTTTATCAGCAATGAAGCTTATGCATCAGCCCGGCTGATTTTCAAGAGTCGATGCCGGGTCACTTGGATTCACTTCATGATCCAAGATGACTTTTTTGAACAACCTCTTAAAGGAGGAAGTTAAGATGTCTAATCATACGCAGCAAAAAGCGCCTGCAGACATAACACCACTCCGGCTTGGCATCGAGGCCTGCCGTTCCATCATGGAGACCTTCTCCCCTGAGGAGCTCCCGCCTGCCGGGAGATGGCACTATCACCAAGGCGTGTTTCTGACGGGAATGTTCCAGCTCTGGAAAAGATGCGGAGAACCGCGATATTTAGAATATATTAAAGGCTATGTCGATCATCTGGTCGATACGAACGGGAATGTGCTGCTGGAGCGCGGCGAGCTGGATTCCGTTCAGGCCGGCTTGCTGCTGCTGGAGCTGGATGCGATCAAGCCCGAGCGAAAATACAGGGCAGCGGCGGATAAGCTGCTGCGCCTGCAGTCCGCCTTAAACCGGACGACCGAGGGGGGATATTGGCATAAGGACCGGTATCCTTACCAGATGTGGCTTGACGGGCTGTACATGGGCGGCGTGTTTACGATGAAATACGGGCAGCAATACGGACAGCCGTATTTGTACGATGAAGTGCTGAACCAGGAGCAGCTGATGCGTAAAAATACGCGGAATGAGGCAAGCGGCCTGTATTATCATGCATGGGACGAGAGCAGGCATATGCCGTGGGCCGATCCGGCCACAGGCCAATCCCCCGAATATTGGGGGCGTTCCGTGGGATGGTATGCGCTATCGCTTGTCGAATTTCTTGATATGCTTCCTGAAGACCATGCGGGAAGCGCTGCGCTTGTCCCGGTGCTGCGCGACTTATGCAGCGCTCTCGTGGCCTGCCAGGATCGGGCGACCGGAATGTGGTATCAGGTGCTGGATAAAGGAGAGGAGCCGGATAATTGGCTGGAGACGTCCTGCTCAAGCCTCTTTGTATACACGCTGGCGAAGGGCGTGCGGCTCGGCCATCTGGAGCCTTCGTTCCTGGAGCATGCACGGCGGGGTTACCAGGGATTGGTCGATGCGGTATACTACAATGAACGAGGCCAGCTAATCATGCCTGATATATGTATCGGGACCGGTGTAGGCGATTACCGGCATTACGTGCAGAGGGACCGCTGCGAGAATGACCTTCACGGGGTAGGCGCGCTTGTGATGGCTTGCGTTGAGCTGGATCAAAGCGAATCGCTGCATGTTTAATTGCAATAGTTCCAAGATTTGCGATATGCCAAATATTTGCGGTACAAAAGGGGTGTCCGTGAAGATCATCTGATCTTACGGGCCCCTTTTTTT
Source organism: Paenibacillus ihbetae (assembly GCF_002741055.1). Classification (NCBI taxonomy): domain Bacteria; kingdom Bacillati; phylum Bacillota; class Bacilli; order Caryophanales; family Paenibacillaceae; genus Paenibacillus; species Paenibacillus ihbetae. The sequence goes on from NZ_CP016809.1 coordinate 5,593,626, forward strand.
CGCTTAATGCCGCCGGCTGCGCGAACCGTTCCTCACACGGATTCTGCAACGTGCTCTAGGCTCATCAGGTGCATAGGAACATGGCAGGCTTGTCATAATATACGTTAGCGAGGCTTGTTAAACCATAAGAGAAAGGTAGAGCAGCATGAAAAACTCGAGAATCTTGATTATGATAAGCACGGCGCTTCTGTTATCAGGAACGGTATTCGCGCAAGGCACCCTTCATGCAGACGACAATCCGGCAGTACAGGATGCGATACCCACTTTCAGCCAGCAAACGATCAAATTCGGTTCCTATGGCGAGGATGTATATGAGCTGCAGGGCCGTCTAAAGCATTTGGGCTTCTATTACGGGAAAATCGACAGCGTATTCGGCTCCAAAACATTGGGAGCTGTGAAATGGTTCCAATCCGAATTCGGGATGAAGGTTGACGGCATCGTCGGACCGAAGGTGAAGCTGAAGCTGTACAATGCGACGAAGGATTTCAAGCCGACCGAGCCGAAGCTTCATGAAGGGGGCGGCGGCGCCGGAGCCGGCGGCGGAGGAAATGCAGGCAATGCAGGCAATGCTGGCGGCGGGGGAGACAACAACCTGGCCTCATCGAATACGATGGGATTATCTGAGAATGACATTAAGATCATGGCCAACGCGGTTTATGGAGAAGCCCGGGGCGAGCCATTCGAGGGCCAGGTCGCCGTGGCAGCGGTTATTTTAAACCGGGTAAAGTCGCCAAGCTTCCCGAATACGCCGCACGGGGTTATTTTTCAGCCGCGGGCATTTACGGCCGTCGCAGACGGGCAAATTTGGCTCGAGCCGAACGAAAATGCCAGAAAAGCGGTCATCCAGGCCATCAACGGGTGGGATCCGACCGGCGGCTGTCTCTATTACTTTAACCCGAAAACGGCGACATCGCCTTGGATCTGGACACGGCCTCAGGTCAAGACCATCGGACAGCATATCTTCTGTATGTAAGCCGTTTTACAAGCAACCGGGGACTTGTCTTCGGTTGCTTCTTCACTTTGCAATGGGTTAGAATGAACGATAAATGATGAGTAAATTATGGTAATGACAATCCACGAAGTAAGGGGATAAGGACCTTGACGAAAACCGAATTTGAACACGGCACAGCCGGAGGAATGCGGATCCACGTGCTGCCTACACGCCGATTCAAGACATTTGCGATATCGCTTTACGCCGGAAGCCCTTTAGCCGAAGATACCGTCACAACGACCGCGCTGACACCGTTCGTGCTGCGCCGGGGGACCGTATCCTATCCCGAGACGAGAGCGTTCCGGGAGCGCCTTGAGCAGCTGTACGGAGCCGGCTTTGGCTTCGATATATATAAACGGGGCGATTATCAGATCGTTCACTTCCGGATGGACACGATTAATGATTCGTTCGTAAACAGTCCGGAGAGCCTGCTTTCTTCTTCGTTTGCATTTTTAGGCGAGGCCTTTACGGATCCGGTGCTCGAGAACGGCGCCTTCCGCAAAGCGTACGTGCAGACCGAGCGCGATACCGTAAGGAAGAAGCTTGAATCCATCGTGAATGATAAAATCCGCTATGCTGCCGAGCGCTGCATCGAGGTGATGTGCAAGGATGAGCCGTATCGCCTCCATCCGCTGGGAGAACGCAAGGATCTCGAAGGAATTACGCCGGAGGGGCTTTATCAGGCCTACCGGAAATGGCTGGATGAATCGGTGCTGGACCTGTACGTCGTTGGCGATACCAGCCTGGATGAAGTGAAGAAGCTCGTGGAGGAGCACTTCAAGCTGGACCGCACGAAGACCAAGGATTACAAGCCTTCGGTTACGCGCGCAGCGGCTAGAGATACCCAAACCGTCATCGAGCAGCTGGACATTAACCAGGGCAAGCTGAACATGGGGCTCCGCAGCACCATAACGTACGGGGATGACGAGTATGCCGCTGCGCTTTTATATAACGGCATTCTGGGCGGATATCCGCATTCGAAGCTGTTCGTCAACGTGCGCGAGAAGGCCAGCCTAGCATATTACGCCTCTTCCCGCTATGACGGACATAAGGGCATCGCCACGATACAGTCCGGCATTGAAGTTCAGAATTTCGATAAAGCGGTGGATATCATTCGGAAACAACTGGATGATATGGCACAGGGTGCCATTACGGATATCGAGATGTCCCAGACGAAGGCCATGATCCGGAATGTCATCAAGGAAATGCAGGATTCGGCCTTCGAGATGATCGCCTACGATTTCAACCGCCAGCTGTCCGGCAAGGAGCGCACGCCGGATGAGCTTCTCGATCAGGTGGATCGCATGTCCGCGGATGATGTGAAGCAGGCGGCCTCCGCATTTTCATTGGACACGATTTACTTCCTGAAAGGCCAAAAGGAGGAATAGCCCGTGGAACGCATTCATTATGACAACCTGCAGGAGACGCTGTATTACGAGGTGATGGATAACGGGCTGCGCGTCTATGTGCTGCCGAAGCCCGGATTCCAGAAAACCTATGCGACCTTCGCAACCAAATACGGTTCGGTGGACAATCACTTCAAGGTGGAGGGCGAGGCCGAGGTTCGGGTGCCGGATGGGATCGCGCATTTTCTCGAGCACAAAATGTTTGAGGAGCCCGAAGGCGATATTTTTGCGAAATTCGCTTCCAACGGAGCCTCCGCCAACGCCTTTACCAGTTTCGACCAGACCGTGTATCTATTCTCGGCTACGGATCACATCCACGAAAACCTGGAAACCTTGATCGATTTCGTTCAGAACCCCTATTTTACGGACCAGAACGTCGAGAAGGAGAAGGGGATTATCGGGCAGGAAATCAATATGTACCAGGATAACCCGGATTGGCGCGTGTATTTCGGGCTGATCGAGGCAATGTATAAGGTGCATCCCGTTCATATCGATATCGCCGGAACGGTGGAGTCCATCGGAACGATCACGAAGGAGGATTTGTACACCTGTTACAACGCGTTCTATCATCCAAGCAATATGCTGCTGTTCGTGGTCGGCGGGGTGGACCCCGAAGAAACGATGAATTTGATCCGCAGCAACCAAGCGCGGAAGACTTATGAACAGCAGGGAGCGATTGAGCGCATTTTCGATCCCGAGCCGACGGAGGTTGCCGAGAAGCGCCGCGAGAGCCGGCTTGCGGTATCGCTGCCGAAGTGCCTGTTCGGCTTCAAGGAGAAGGAGACGGGCTTGTCTGGAGAAGACCAGCTGCGCCGGGATTTGACCACCAAGCTGATGCTGGACCTTCTGTTCGGGGCGAGCACCGAGCTTTATCAGAAGCTGTATGAAGACGATCTGATCTCGGACAGCTTCGGACATGAATACAACAGCTCGCCGGAGTATGCGTTCTCCGCGGTCGGCGGGGATACGAAGGATCCGGACGCCCTGCTGGCCCGCATCCGCGAAGAAGTCGACAAGCTGAAGGCCAGCGGATTCCGGGAGGATGATTTCGAACGGGCGCGCAAGAAAAAAATGGGCGGTTACCTCCGCATGCTCAATTCCCCTGAGAACATTGCGCATGAATTTACGCGCTATCAGTTCCGCGGTGCCGACCTGTTTAAAGTGCTGCCGGTCTATGAATCGATCACGCTTGAAGAAGTAAACCGCCGCCTTCAGGAGCACGTCGACTGGAATCAGCTGGCTGTCTCGATTGTGGTGAGTCCGTAGGTGATGACAGGCATGGGAAAGGAAATGAAGCCGATCGGGGAGATGACGGTGCTTGTGACAGGCGCCAGCAGGGGAATCGGAGCGGCGATTGCCGAGCGCTTCGCGTCGGTTCGGATGAATGTGATCATCCACTATATGAATTCGCATGAAGCGGCGAATGAAGTGGCGAGGCGATGCCTTGAGCATGGCGCGCGGGTGCTTACGGTATCGGCGGACCTGCGCGACAAAGAGCAGATTATGCGAATGAAGGAAAAGCTCCAGAGCCACGGCATGGAGCCCGATATTCTGGTTAACAATGCCGGGGTATCCCACTACGGGCTGTTGTCCGACGTTACCGAAGCCGATTGGGATACCCTCATGTCCATAAATTTAAAAGGCATGTTTCTGTGCACCCAGGCATTCATGGGCCGGATGATCTCCCAACGGTTCGGGAGAATCATCAATGTGTCCTCCGTCTGGGGACTGTCCGGGGCCTCGTGCGAGGTGCTGTATTCCACGAGCAAAGGCGGCGTCAATGCGTTTACGAAGGCGCTGGCGAAGGAGCTTGCCCCTTCGGGAGTCACGGTTAATGCCGTTGCGCCCGGAGCGGTGGATACGTCGATGCTGGGGCATTTGGCCTCCGACGAGATTCGGATGCTCGAAGAGGAAATTCCGGCCGGCCGGTTGGCGCATCCGGATGAAATCTCATCGCTCGTATATTTTCTGGCGCTGCCCGAATCGGGTTATATAACCGGTCAAGTGATCAGCCCGAACGGCGGATGGGTGACGTAGGCGGCAATCGTGGTGTAATTCACCACTTATAAGGGTTTGATTACGGGGACATATTACTATTGGTTACTTCAATCTCAATTGCCACAACCAAAAGGAGGATTTCATCATGTCATCCGTAATCAAGAACTTTGATTCCTGGAAGAAATTCCTGGGCGAGCGTGTCGTGCAAGCGGAAAAAGCCGGCATGACCGAAGACACCATTTCACAGCTGGCGTATGAAATCGGCGACTTTCTCGATGAGAAGATCGACCCACAGAATGCTTCGAACCGTGCGATCAAGGAATTGTGGGACGTCGGCAGCGAAGAAGAGCGCCGCGTGATCGCCCGCCTGATGGTGAAATTGGCCAAACACAACGCCTAATACGCTTGCAAAAAGCCCCCTTGACAAGGGGCTTTTTGTCAAGATAAAAGAATGTAATTTTCATGTCACCGTTAATACTTGCCTTTCATTTTTATTTTATATATCATTAACGTGACCCATTAATCATTTGACTTGTTTTTTGTGGAAAATACAGGAGAATTGTCGAATATAGATGGAAAAGAAGTGCAAAGAGGTGTCTTTGTGGAATCGAATCAGTGGTACATGGAGTATAAAATACATAAAAACCGGCCGGGCCTCCTTGGCGATATCGCCTCCGTGCTCGGCATGCTGGAAGTGAACATTCTGACGATCAACGGCGTGGAAGGCCGTACTCGCGGTATGCTCCTTGAGACCGATGATGAAGAAAAAATCATCCTCATGGGTAAAATGTTAAATAAGGTTGCGAATATTACGGTAACAGCCTTAAGACCTCCCAAGCTGGTGGATATTTTGGCTGTCCGGCATGGACGATACATTGACCGGGACTCGGACGATCGTAAAACATTCCGTTTTACGCGCGATGAGCTCGGTTTACTTGTTGACTTTTTGGGTGAAATGTTCAAAAGGGAAGGAAATCAGGTGGTGGGACTTCGGGGGATGCCGCGCGTCGGCAAAACGGAGTCTATTATTGCGGGCAGCGTCTGCGCGATGAAGCGTTGGACCTTTGTTTCGTCAACCCTGCTGCGGCAGACGATCCGAAGTCAGCTTTCCGAGGATGAAATGAATCCGAATAACGTGTTTATCATCGACGGCATCGTCAGCACGATCCGCTCGAATGAACGTCATTATCAGCTGCTCCAGGACATTATGGGCATGGAAAGCACCAAGGTGATCGAGCATCCGGATATTTTCGTTCGCGAATCGGAATATTCTTATGATGATTTTGACATTATTATTGAATTGCGAAACAATCCGGACGAGGAAATCGTTTACGATACGTTCACAGGTTCATATAGTGACGATTTATAATATGTTCTTCGGACTACATAGTATTCTAAGTAGGAGGTGATGGCATGTCCGAACTGGGACAGCAATTGAGGGAGGCGCGTCTGCAAAAAGGGATGAGCCTTGATGACGTGCAGGAAATGACAAAAATACGCAAACGATACTTGGAAGCCATCGAGGCAGGGGATTACAAAGTACTTCCCGGCAGTTTTTACGTGCGGGCATTCATCAAAACCTATGCGGAAGCCGTGGGCATCAACCCGGAGGAGCTGCTGGAAGGTCATAAACAGGATGTTCCTAAAACGGAAGCGGAGCCGACGATGGAGCCGGTGATCCAGAAACGCGCCAGCCGGCCTGCAGGCGAACGGAATATGAAATGGCTGCCGACCCTGCTGATGTGGACGTTTCCCATCCTGATCGTCGTGGTGATCTATCTGGTTGCGACCCATTCCAATAAAACGGACGCGCCTCCGGTCAGCCAGAATGACCAGACGCAGACGGATCAGGGCCAGCAACAGCCGACTCAAACGCAGGGTGATGGCGGAGGCGCCAAGGGCAACGGAACGACGACAGGCGAAACCGGCGGTGACACGAACGGCGAAGGGACGGACGGCACGGACGGTACAGACGGTACGGATCCTGCTGACGGCACCGAAGGCACCGATAACACGGACAGCACCGATGGTACGGATGGCACGACTACGGATAATCCGGATGATGCGGTTCCAGGTCAAACGACGGTAACGCAGGATCGGACCGAAGGCAAGAGCACCATCTTCAAGGTAACCGGATCGAATGTGAAGGTCGAGCTTGTTGCAGGCAGCAACGCCCAGAGCTGGGTGGAAGTATACCGCGGAAAAAATTCGTCCGGGGAGAAGCTGTTTTTCGGGATGCTGGAGAACGGCGCTGCGATCAGCTATGATCTCGACAGTCAAGGCATGTACGTGAAGTCCGGCAACTCGACCGCAACGACGATCAAGGTAGGCGGGCAGACGGTGACCGACGGCAAGACGACGTCCCGCATCATTCTGGAGCCGGCTGAAGCCGCTACTGAATAATTGCATTGCTTCAAGGAAATGATACTAACGGCATGTTTGAATAAACATGCTGTTATTCACTTCCTGTCCAATGAGGTGATGTGGTATGACGGTCAACTGGATCGTGTTCGGATTAGGCGTAATTATCAGTCTCTTGGGATATTATTTGATTCCAGGCGACTGGGGATACGGTATTTTAGGCTTTGGACTGGCGTTGATCCTGCTCGGAATTCTGAGCATGTTCCGCCGCCCGATGCGTGAGCCGAAATCAAGACATTGACGTAGGATGGGCTTCGTGTTCGCCGGCCCGGCGGACAACGGGGTCTTTTTCGTTCCCGAAAAGTGGAGCTGCTGCCCTCCGTATATGTCATTCGGGATTAGACTTGCGGCCTCGTTTTACCTATAATAGAAGCAGCATAATGCAAGGAGGAAGGATTCACCATGGCTTCGGAAAATTCATTTGATATCGTATCCAAGATGGATATGCAGGAACTGAACAATGCGGTTAATCAGGCTGAACGGGAAATCGAGAACCGTTTTGATTTCAAGGGGAGCAAGAGCAGCCTGAAGCTCGAGAAGGACGCCCTGATCATCACGTCCGACGATGAGTACAAGCTGAATGCGGTCATCGATATTCTGCAGACGAAGATGATCAAGCGCGGCTTGTCGATCAAGAACGTCGAATACGGCAAAATCGAGCCGGCTTCCATGGGTACGGTCAGACAGCGGCTGGCCCTGAAGCAGGGGATCGATCAGGAGAACGCCAAGAAGATCAATATTCTTATCCGGGATTCCAAGCTCAAGGTCAAAAGCCAGATTCAGGGGGACCAAATCCGGGTAACCGGAAAGAGCAAGGATGATCTTCAGACGATCATGCAGCTGCTGCGCAAAGCGGATCTGCCGCTCGACCTGCAATTCACCAACTTCAAATAATCTATGGACGTTTCATCTGCATTCCTGCCGGCTTGCAGTTTGTTCTTTTGACAGGCCGTAATCGGAAAGATTATACTAAAAAACGATATATAAGAATTAACGTATACATAGATTACTGGGGGATGAATATGACGGAAAGCGTTCAGCGCTTCAGACCTTTTTGGCCCTTGGGAGGGGCGGCCTTGCCGCAAGAGATCCGCTCAGCCCTTTGTGGGGCTGCTGAAATTTCAAGACAACCCGATGCAAGGGAGGTTGCCCTATGAATTTACCCAACCGAATCACGCTTGCCCGTATATGCTTGATCCCTATCATGATGGTATTTTTGCTGGTGGATTTTGGTTTTTATCCGGATCCGATTGCTTGGCACGGCTTCGAGCTGCCGTACAATCAGCTGATCGCGGCGCTGATCTTCATCCTTGCTGCAAGCACGGACGGCATTGACGGGTATTTGGCCCGGAAGAACAACATGGTTACGAATCTCGGAAAGCTGCTGGATCCGCTGGCCGACAAGCTGCTCGTGGCGGCGATCCTCATTTCCTTAGTGGAGATGGGCAAATGCGATTCCTGGATTGCGGTTGTCATTATCAGCAGAGAGTTTGCGGTTACCGGTTTGCGCCAGATTGCTCTTCTTGACGGCGCGGTCGTCGCTGCCGGACAATCCGGCAAGATCAAGACCGTCATTCAGATTGTGGCGATCGTTGCGCTCCTGATCAACAACTTTCCGTTTGTGTTCCTCGGCATCCCATTCGATATCATTGCGATCTGGGCTGCTGCGGCCATTACGATTTATTCGGGAATCGAATACTTTGTCAAGAACAGACATCTGCTTGACGGCGCAGGAGCATAACAGCAATAGGAGCAATCCTATTGCTTTTTTCTTCCACGCTCCATGGCCGGCACCGCTCGAGTTATCATTTCGAGACTAAACATAGAAGAGTACAGGAGGGGCTATTATCGTATGAAAGCAGAGATCATTGCAGTCGGAACGGAATTGCTGCTGGGGCAGATCGTGAATACCAATGCCCAGTACTTGTCCAGAGAGCTTGCAGCCATGGGCATCGACGTATATTACCAGACCGTAGTCGGGGATAACATGGAGCGCTTGAAGGAAGCGCTCCGCCTGTCGAGCAGCAGAGCGGACATCGTCATCCTATCGGGCGGGCTC